>JACKPL010000004.1 GCA_024233545.1 bacterium | reverse complement strand
GAGATTGAAAATGAAGGGTTCTTAACAAGTGTCGATTCTATCCGCGTAATCGGTTCATATGAACCGGGGTTTACCGTAAGCATTCAAAGCCCTATTGAGATAAAACAAGGAACGGTAAATGCTAGCGGAATATTCGATATACCGATAAAAATTTCCAAAAGCACGGTTCAAAATGTTGAAAATATACTCCTCTTGACTGGTAGCGACCTAGCAGGCAATCAAAGTAGCCAGTCTATGGTTACCGTAACCTATGATGCGATCAAGCCTGCTGTACAGAGTATAATTCCTGTTAATGGCGAAACTGCTGTTCCGGTCGATACCGTAGTCATAGTGGAATTTACCGAACCAATACAACTCGGTTCATTGAGCGATAACCAAGGTAATCGTATTTATGTTACTGATTCTGTTGGAACTCGTTATGATGGAACACTTGCTCCCGTTGAAGCAAACAATGACACACAAGCCATTCAATTAACATTTATGACTGTTGATAACGAAGGAAATCAGATTGTAAGACTGCTCCCTGACAGTGGGACTTTAACGGTTACCGTTGCTGTCGGCATAAAAGATATTGCAGGCAATACTTTGGCGAACGCTTTTACTTCACAGTTTTTTACTATTGACGAAACTGCTCCTGCTGTTCCCGTTATTACAAGCATACTTCCCGGGCTTATTACGAATCAATCTGCAGTCACGGTTGTTGGAACAAGCGAAGCAAACATTGAAATTCAGGTATATATTGATGATGTTCTTGCCGCAACTGGTTCTGCTAACGGAACCGGGAATTTCTCAATTTCAGTTCCTTTGAATCTCAATGCCGATAATATACTTACTGTAAAAGGGGTCGATAGTTCGCTTAACGAAAGCGCGTTAACTGCACCTCAAACAGTTATTCACGATAATATTAAACCGAATCTTCTTGTTTTAGAACCGGATAACGGCACACATGATATACTCAAAAATACCGTTTTTGAATTTAAATTCGATGAAGCATTAGCACCCGCATCCATTACTAACGGATTTTCTATAGTCGGCAAAAGCGGAACAGCTATTCAAGGAACGCTTGTATTGATTGCGAATGATAATGACACATTAAATGCAGGAATACGCTTTACGCCTACCAATCAATTAGTTGACGGCGATGTTATTAAAATAACATTAAACAATAATTTGACTGACAGTGCGGCAAACAGCCCTGATTATTCGTCATCAGGCAATCTTTTTACTTATTTTGTGATTGATACTGTTGCTCCGAATGCTCCGGTAATCGTTTCTGTAAGCGAAGAGTCGCCCACAACGGCAAATTCGGTTGTTATTACCGGTACAGCCGAGCCCGCCGCTATCATCAATGTGGTAGGAGGGGGATTCGGCGTTAACCATCAGTTTGATAGTGATAATGATACCGGTGCTTTCTCGTTTACGGTGCCGTTGCAGTCGAATAAAAACAATACCATCCAGCTTACTGCTGAAGATGCATCCGGTAACGTAAGCCCATCAGTTACGTTAAGTATCTTTTCTGATCAGCAGGCGCCTACTTTGACAAGTTTTATTCCAGGGGTTGGACAACAGTTGAGTATTGGCGGGTTAATCACACTTATTTTTAATGAGGCAGTAAAACAAACGTCTTTAACGAATTCTATTGTGCTGAAACAAAATACCACTGTTATACCAATAAATATCAATGTAAATGAAGCAGGAAATATTGTTACGATTACAGCGCAAAGCAATCTTCAGGAACAGCTTTCTTATACCTTATTTGTTCTTACAACTCTTACTGACGAAGCGGGAAATGCTTTGGCGCTCGAAAAACAGATAACCTATTTTGTAAACGATACGGTTATTCCTGAGAAACCTGTAATCCTTCAGCTTTCTCAACCGGCAATAACGCAAGCAACCGAAGTTATTGCAACCGTCAATGGAAATTATGATACGAATGTAACAAAACTGCAGGCCAGAAAAGGGAATACTGTTGTAGTCGAAGTTACACCGGATGAAAGTACGGTTACTTTGATGACTATTCCTCTTGAACTTAACAAACTTAATAAATTTGACATTATTGCGGTACGGCCTTCGGGCAACAAGAGTTTGGCGGCACCATTCAGCATAGTGCAAGACAGTATTGCTCCAGTAACAACCATTCTTTCACCGCCCGACTCAATTACGCTTCCCAGCGATACAGTAACGCTTGTAGCTTCTATAAAAGATGCAAGCCCTATTTCATCGGCTTTAGTCAATGGAGTAGAGAAAATATTAAATCTTGACGGAAACAGTTTATTAAATACAGTTCTTACTGAAATTCCAAATGGTTTTGAAGTAGAGATTATCACAATAGACGTTGCGGGAAACACTTCAACTGTTACAACAACATTGTCTGTGTCTCCGGAAGACCCTGAAACGGAAACATCTCCTCCCATTATTGCGATTATTTCTCCTGAAGACGGGTTGGATTATGATGGTTCGTCAATAGATGTTCTTGGTACTGTGCTTGATGCAAACGATATCAGTATGATTACTATAAATGACCAAGCAGTTGAAACACCTTCTACATTTCCTACTGCCGGCTCATTATTTGAGGGAACCCTGAATAATCTGGTGGACGGAATCAATATTATCACCGTAAATGCATGGGATACAAAAAATAATTTTGCCCAAGCTTCAATAAGCATTAATGTCGACGTTGCCCCGCCTTCGCTTGTTATTCTTTCTCCAGACAATGAAGCAGTATTCCTTTCGTCGAATGTAACGGTATCGGGTGTAGTGACAGACAGTAATGGCATCGCAAGTTTTACTATCAATGAAGAAACGGTTGATTTGGAAAATGACGGCGCGTTCTCAAAGCTTTTGAATCTTGCTGAGGGAGAAAATGCCATAGTTTTTCGTGCTATTGACCTTGCAAACAACGTAGTAACAAAAAAATGGGTTCTTTATTATGATGTTGAAGGGCCTGAAGTATCCTTAATTTATCCTGCAGACGGTTCAACCGGTGTACCGAGCGATACCGCAATATACGTCAATTTTAATGAGCGAGTCAATGAGGCGACGGTAAGCCTAAACACCATTAAAGTTATTGAACTCGACGATATTGGTGATGAAGTCAAAGAATTAACTGGCAATGTTGTCCTTCAAGGCGGCAAAATGGCAAGTTTTTATCCGGGCATTGATTTGTTGACTCCCGGCGTTTCGTATAGAATAAAAGTGTTGGGCGGTATAGAAGATTTGGTTGGCTTTGAACTTCAATCACCGCAAGAAAGCACATTTACAATAAGCGAACAAGTAACTACAATTTTTGGTATGGTTATCGACCTCCCCACAGGCAAAGGGCTTGCAAATGTTAAAGTGGAAATTGTTGGAGAAGATATTAAAACAATCACCGATCAGTATGGTAATTACGAATTAGCAAGCCCACGGATTCCGGGCGGAAGAATAGTCCTTTATTATGGAGCAGATAATGCTATTTTATCCGGAGAATCGGTTTCATTTAAGAGTACGTCAGTTCCTATATTTATTGAAACCAACAAAGTAAATAATCTTGAATCATATACTTTCCTTCCACGGGTTGTTGAAGAATCAACAGAATATATTACTGGGGTAGACGATCAAATTATAACATTTAACGATACAATTGACGGGTATACTGACACAACACCGGAAACCCCACAGCCAAGCCGATTTAGTTTGACGGTACCAGCCGGCGTATTGGAATTTCCTAATGGATCGACAAGCGGAGAACTATCGGCTTGTTATGCATCGGAACAATGGCTTCCGGTTTCAACAATTGAAAATTCCGGAGCGCACATCCCAATCATTAGCGCAGTATGGTTCCATCCGTTTGGGGTGAAATCTTCTGTTCCGCTCGAAGTATCATTGCCGATTCCTGTTGATCGAGGCGAAACAGGAGTTGCTCCCGGCGATAGATTTTTTGTTGTGAGCTATAATTCTCAAACTGCTGAATGGGAACAAGTCGGTGTTGCCAGAGTTAATGACGATGCATCAATGTTTGTTATAGATCCCGAAAATGAAACCAAAGGGTTAACGGAATTAACCATAGCGGGTATCGTGCCGTATGCAATAACCCCTGCGGTCGAAGAAGAACTTTCCGGACTACTCCCTTATATCCGTCCGGGTACTACAGCGCCGGGTCAAAATGAGACAGAATTTTTCTTGATCGAGCTGATGGTAGCCCTTTCAATTTATTGTATGATGAGTCCATGGTCACTTTTGTTTTGGAGGGTAACATCTGGGCCTAATGACGATCCACTTGCAGGGGTGGATGTCGATTTTATAGGAGAGCACGACATTTCAGGATGGAATGGGTTAGTAAGCGACCGCCACTTTTTCCCTATATGGCCTAATTTGGTTGTGCTGATGGTATTTTTGAGCATTGAATGGTGGGTATCACCTGAAGCTCAATGGTCTTATACAACAACTAAATTCGGCGGCGGCGTACGAAAATTTCCCATAATGGGATTTGGGCAAGCACATACGGTATTTAGCGGAAATTATATTAATGCGAGAAATGCGCCGAAGATTCGCTTCGATTCATGGTCATTCCATGGAAATATCCGGTTTATTGACGGCAATGGCAACCCGACAACAAACCCTGGGATAGCTCAAAATCCAAGAATATATATTTTCTCACCGGATGCCGGTACGCTGTGGGCAATCGGATTGGGATCAGTCCCTGCCGAAAAATACCCTGTTGAATCATCATATGCTTCAGAAGCTCCATTTAACCCTGATCCGAACCAAAAGTTTTATAAATCCTACGACTTCATATTATTAGCCGCGCTTCAATTCGGTATGTACGGTTTCCGTCGTAATACGGTTGAATATGAAGACCCGACTGGAGGCGGTTCACAGACATACCAGCTTTTTAGGTCTCATATTATTCCCGGCGGCAATGTGCGCATTATGAGTTTTCTTAAAGGTTCAGGCGGTGAAGTCCATGTCGGAGAAATATGGCGTAAAGCTCCATATCCTGTTGTTGCGGGCGGTGATGTCGCTGGCATGGATATTTTCGGCGACCTTTCCATTGGAAAATTAAATGTCGATGTGTTCTTAAGTTATACAAAACGATTCGATACTCCGGGACAAACTCCGTCAATCACTCAAGGTACGGTTCCCGATAAAGGTTTGGTGAGCCATACATCTGACCGGATTCAGATTGTGACCTCAGCCGGAATACATAATGGAAATAAAGCCCCAGAAGGGCCGTGGGTATTAAAAATGCAAGTTACGTCACCTGCGGGAAATGACATTGTCGGCATAGGGCCTAATACTGCTGAATCGTGGTTGCGGAATTCTCCGCTTACTACTGGAAAATATACTGCGAAAGTTTCTTCAAGTGATGATTTTTCAGGTGAAGATTTATTGTCTATTAACTTGAGTGCCAACGATACGCAAAGTTCTGCAGGCTCATCATCGAGCCAGCCGACTTCAACACCGCCGCCAATTACTCGTCCGACGGCGGGAAGAGATACTTCAACAGCAGGAAGATATGTTCAGCCGAGATCTGAAACGCGCAGTGCGGCACGTGTAACTCCTGCTCCTCCAAGTAACACAGATAGAAAAGAGTATGTATGGTATGTATTGCCGACGTTATTGTATAATATTCCTACTGATACATCGAATATTAAAGTAACTTATAATGATTGGACAGCATTTGCCGCCCAAACCGGCGTTGGTACTCAAGCAGATTTGAGTTTGAAACCAGACGATCAAGTACGTGACCTCATGGATGCGACTACGGGCAATAAACCATTGATATACATGAATCCATCCGCACAGGTTACTGTTAAAGTTGAATTTAAAATCCAAAGTTATTCCATTGACGATGCGACCGCAGGCCCGGTATTTAGAGTTTTACAAACCGGTGCTCCTTTCTTAATAGGGCGTCCGTTAAAGGATAATTTTGCAAATTTATTGAAGCAGAATGCAACCCAAACTCCTTCACCTAATCATCAAGTATACATACAAGATGCTACGTCAATAAATGTTGAAAGCAGTGCGGGGCAGAGTATAATTGGGTATCCTAATTATTCCAGTCCGTCTGCTGTACTTATCGACATGAAAAATACTGGCGGCGGTTCAACCATTACCATAAAGACCGTTCCTTCAGCGACCAATGTTGCCGCTGATGCAATTGAGATCAGCCAGTACAGAAACTTTATCGATACTAACCTTCGAGCAGTTCTTGTGCGCAGAAAATGGCAAGTTGAAATACTTGACCGCCGCACAATGGTAAAAAATGATACAGACGAAATTACTCAAGATACGGCAGGAGATGCCATAGTGAATGTTTTGGAAACAATAATTATCGAAGCCAGATAGATGAAAGATTATAACTATGAAATATCATAATATATACAATAGACAAATCAACCAAAGGAGTCAGAAATGAACAGATTACTACGGTTCCTCATTGTACAAACCTGTCTTTTCCTTTTCGGGCTGACCGGTGTGCTCTTTCTCGCGGGAGAAAGAGTTTCAGCCCAGGAAGAGCCAACGGTGGAAAATACTCCGCCGGTGGTTGAAAGGATTAAGCTGGGGTCGTTCTTTAACTCGTTTACGGAGACGTTGCTGATAAATGTCTATGTATCCGATGACGACCAAGTTTCTAAGGTTCAACTTGAGATACTGGCGCATTCCGATAAGTGGATGAATAATCCTGATATCGCGGATGCCGAAATCAGGGCAACCGGAGATTTCATCAATGTCACGCGTACATTAGATGCAACCTTTCCAAAGCAGATTAACTTCAATTTCTTCGAACCCTTTATTCTTCCCGAGGGTTTAGAAGATAATGAAGGTATCCCTGCGGATGCATATTTAATCGTTCGTGCAAAAGCAATTGACACTGATGATGCAGAGTCGGTTGTTGTGGAAAAAAGAATCGAACAAGACCTTATCGATTTCATTCAAGGCATTTCTTTGTCGAAATATTATAATCCGCAGGAAGACGAGGATTATATTGTTGGTGGTATTTTATTTTCTGATGTAGAGCGAATTCAAGGGTTTACGATGGACCTTTTCGGTGTTTCACGCGCAATACTGGAAGCGAAAGGCGGTATTTGGAATAATTTGCACAACGATGCATTCGTTTTTCAATCTAGAACATTTCTCGTCCGTGACAATATTCTTGAATATAAACTTTTATTTGAGTTAGATGAAAATTTTGATATTCCTGCCGATGCAATTCTCAATTCACAGGTATATATTACCGACATGGCAGGAAATACAATGTATGCAAGTTTCCTTGAATTTCTCGGCAATTCAATAGAAGAAGATTTGTTAAGTATGCGCATTGAGCCGTCTTCTATTCTTTTAACTGGATTTGCTGAATCGTTTCAAGTTTCGGTAATCGGTACTTTTTCAGAGTCAGGCGACCTTGATATTACTTCTTCCTTTAAAGGAACAGGATATATTATTGTTCAGGATGAAAACAATCCGTCGGTTTCCGTATCACCCGACGGCGTTTTAACTGCTATTGCGAATGGAACGGTGCAATTAACTGCTTTAAACCGTGACCAAAGCGACACAGTGTCTGTTACGGTTGATTTACAAAGAGGGTTGGAAGGAGTTGAGCTGGGGCCGGAAGGGTTTGTTATCCCGTATCTTGGTGCACGGGAAAAGCTAAGATTAAAAGGTTTTGTTCGTGATTTAGATAATGATATCATGGAACTTGACCTTACAAATGCGGTACTTCATGCATCATATTTTTCTAGTGATACTTCAACAATTATTGTGGATGAAGACGGATATGTAACATCTTTGGTGGTCGGACAGGCGGAAATAACCGTTGATTTACAAGGGAAACAAGATACTTTACTTGTAGAAGCAGTCGACGGACCTCCTCAAATTGATGTTATTCCCGAGTCCCTCAGAGTTCCTGAAGGAGAAATCGTAAAAATAGTTGCAGATACCTTCGATGATTTAGGCGTTGTCGATGTCTTGTTTTTTGTTGATGGGTTTCCCATTGGAAATGTGACCACCGAACCGTTTGAGATGGTTTTGCAGGCGCCAGAACGCCGCGCTGGTTCCAAGTTACTGCTTACTGCGCGTGCTACCGATACCATTGGACAACAGACGTTTTCCGAAGTGGTCGAATTATTGGTAATACCGCCTATTAAAAGCAGACTTCCGAAACTTTTTGGGTACTATACTCCCGCTGAAGTTAAACAAATTACAACGACAACACCGGATATCGGTGTGATTGCTCCTCAACCGGGAGAAAGGATCATTGTCAGTACACCGTGGATATTCCGCGTTACCGGTGATGATTCAATAATCAGTCGCGTCGAGTTCTTTGTAAATGGTATTCAAGTCGGTACCGCTCATCTTCCCGGCAAAATGCCGGTTCGCCCAATCGATACAACTGCTGGTGCTGGTCGCGGTGCTCGAGGTAGGCAGGAACCGGAGGAGCCGGTTATTATTCCCGTGTGGCAAATGCAGTATGACGCATCACAATTGGACCCGGGCCGGACAGTCGTTGTTACTATGAGGGCATATGATAATCGCGGGTTCGCATCAAACAGTGAAGCGATTTTGGTGAGAGCGACTGCGGACCTTCCGCCGACTCTTCGTCTATTAACTCCTATTGATGGTGGAGAAGTTATTGAAAATACCAATTTGCATATCAGCGGTAGATATACCGATGATACTTTTAAAAGAGGGCATACGGTTCGTTTCTTTATAAATGATGAGATGGTTTATGAAAAGAGCGCTAAGGAAGAAGAATTTGTAGACATTCTCTTTGATCCGTCGGCATTTGCTGATACAAGGATATTTAATTATTCGCATTTTGTGCCGACAGGAAATGTTTTTACAAAACTGAAAATCCGTATGGAAGGTGAAGATACCGTTGGGCAAATAAAGAATACAAATTCGAATACAATTATTATTCTTGCAAACCTGCCTCCGGATGTGGTGGTGTCTAATCCTATTCCGGGTTCAGAGCTAACAACAGGCGATACGGTAAATATTAAAGCGGTTGCTATTGATGATTCAGGCGTTATTTCAACGGTCGAATTTTTTATTGATGGTGAGTTGATCGGTGCTGATGAGAGTTCAACTCCAAGTGTTTACGGCTTACCAGAGTACAGTGTTGCATGGTATGTGCCGCTTGAGAGAGTGGAAGATGTGATTAGCATTACTGCGCGCGCTACCGATGGAACAGGAAAGAAGACTTTTTCTACAGAAACAATCGTGGCAATTGTAGCTGACCATACCTTGCCGACCATTCACATAGCGTCACCTAACGATGATGAAGTATTTCGCGATACTCAAAATGCGCTTATTTCCGTGGCGGGTTTTGATGATATCGGCGTAAAGCACGTTTCAATAACAATTTCAAAAGATAATAATGATGCAGTTGAACCGATAGTTTACGAAACAGATAATGTTGTTATTGTTAATAAGTTATTAAATACTTTCTTTGTAAATTATGTTCTTGATAAGTCGTATTTGGAAGTTGGTGATCGAATCAAAATAGAAGCAACTGCCACGGATAATTCTAACAACACAAACTTTGCTCCTCCATTGCGGATTGATGTAGTAGAAGACACTCCTCCGCAAGTTACTATAATACGCCCCTTCCCAAATCAGCCTGTAACTATGGATAAGTTCATAAAAGTTGATGCGGCGGTAGTTGATGATATCGGTTTAAACAGAGTTGAGCTGTTAGATAACGATAACAATGTGCTCCAAACGGATCATCTTGCTCCGTTCCAATTTGATTTTTATGTAGGAACGTTCTCCCAAGAAACAGCAATAGGATTGAAAGTCCGGGCATATGATACTGCTCTCCAAGAAGGCGAAGCGCAAGTTGACATCCTTGCAGTATTTGATAAAGAACCTCCTTTTGTAAGTGTTCTCGAACCATATGCCGAAGGGTTTGTTCCTGTTGGAAGAAGTGTCGATGTTATCGCTGGAACTGCTGATAACGTTGCTGTCGATAGAGTAAGATTTGTTGTAACTTACCATGATAATGACACAGATACTTTTACCGATACTTCCGGAACCTTGGATTCTGCGGGTGTTTTTACTCGTTTTCAGAATCCGTATACATTCCGCATGGGATATGAAGATACACAAGCATCTATTACTGCGACTGCTTGGGATACCTCCAATAATTCTTCTACCACTAAGATATATGTGAAACTCATTAAAGATAGGCCGCCGGTTATCGGAATCAACGCACCTTCTGCAGGAGCAACGTATTGGGAAGGCGATGATCTTGAAATGAAGTTTACTGTTACAGATGATTATGGTGTTGCGCTTGTTCGATCAATTTCAGGCGGGGAAGTATTCCAGTCTAAAAACTTACCTTTATCTACAGATTGGAAAAAGATTTACAAAGAACTTAAAATTGATAAACCTGAGAAAATTACTTTACAAACAAGGGCTCCATTGGTCGACCTTCACTATAATGCGCAAGGCCAACCTATAGATGTATCATCGCCGTTATATGTTGAGGCTGTCGATGCTTATGGTAACGTTGGTTCAACAGTTGTTACTATCAACGTGAAAAATGATATTAACCCTCCCACTGCGCATATCACGAAACCAAAGGGTGAGGTAACGGTTCTTGAAAATACAACAGTGAACTTTTCGGTAGAAACAACCGACGACATAGCCATTAAAGGTATAAAATTATACATGAATGGAACACAAGTTGCCTTTAATGAAACTGTTGTAGAAACACGGGTGGATATTCTTCAAATTCCTAATCCGTTATCATTTGGTTTCCTTGAAGTCAGCCGCACCACAGTATCAACTTTTAAAATCTCTCATAAGGTTCCCGCTGGAACAGTAAATTCTTCCTTAATGTATCATGTTAAATCATATGATCGCGCAGGAAATCATTCTGAAGAATCAAACAAAATATATGTAAAAGTTATTCCAGACGAAACACCGCCAAATATCTCCATAGCCAAACCTGAAACCAACAAAGAAATTGTTGAACGGCAGGAGTATTATATTGTTCTGAATGTGTCTGATAACGTAAGCGAAGCAATAAATATAAGTACTTTGGTCAAAGTTGATTATAATGATGTCATTACCACACATCAGCCTTTTTTTGTTACTCAAAGTATGATTTCGGAGAATGATGCGCTTAAGAACTATAAAGGAAAATGGGTTGTCCAGACCAAGGCTCCTCTTGTTCCTGCTGATGTTGAAGTACGGCGGCGGTTGCGGATAGTTGCCTTCGCTGAAGATGAAGCGGGCAACAAAGCTCAATCGGCTCGTCGTGAGATATGGATTCTTAAAGATACCCCGCCTATTGTTTATATCGATAGGCCTGATGATGGAGCAAAAGTAACCGAACAGCTCACCTATGATGTTCTGGCAAAAACAGAAGACGATATTGGAACACTACATACGAATATCTTGCGCACGGGTTCAAAACTGTTGTTACAAGATGTTACTTCCCATAGTCTTGATGCAATGAGCGTGACAGCAAATACAGCGATTATGCGTTTTGATAAATTTAAAAGTATAATGCCACCCACCAGAATTTATGCAGCTCGCATGGAAACGTATGATAATGAAGGGCATTTCATCGGAGAATTTGATTTGGGCTTAGGAAATACTGTTGACTCAGATAATGAAGCGGTAAGTGATAATGACGGTCTCGTTACTATTAAATATTCCGATACCGGATTCGGCTTTTTTGACGGATATACGTATCGTGTAATATTCTATGGGCCTCAAACGCTAAATGCAGTTAATGCCGCTGTCACGTATTTCCCGCCGGAAGATCCTACTTCTGAAGACCCGATTATTCCTATAGTTGTTAATTCTTCAGCGGTGAGCACTGGAGATGGAACTGTAAGTATTGATATCACTGTACCTCTAGGCGATATAGTTGTATCAAAAATGGCTTTCTCATTTCTAGACAATGACTCGCATGCGCTATCGTCACTTTTAAAAGAAGTTTCTATCGAAGTGCAAGGTGACGTGCTTCCGATGTCGGATAATGAACGTATCTTAACCGATTATTACATGAAATTAAAACTTGGTGATGAAGATACGGAAGATATCCGCATTTTTAACAGAAATGAACAACGAAGCACCCTTACTGATTTATCTGGTTTGACATTTCAATATAATCTTGGGGTAACAACTGTTCCGCTTGGCAGTTCGCCCTATATAGAAAAGATTACCGCTTGTACGGTTGATAGTAATGGTTTTAGGGCAATGGCGTTTCCTGTAAGCCTCAACTATGTGCCGGATACAACACCTCCAACAATAGGAATAACCAATTATAAAGATGGCGATATTTTGGTTGAAGGTTATTGCATAACAGTTAACTTTGGCGCTAAAGACAATGTTGGGCTTGATAAGTATATATTCTTTGTGAACGGCTCACAAATAGCTACAATTAACGAACCGAATAAAAAGCCTGATGGCCCGGCAACCCGATCGGGATCGGTTGTATACCGAGTTCCTAACGATACTGCGGGGCAAACATTGTCATTTACTATGCGTGCATATGATTTGGTTGGCAATATTGGCAACTCGAAAGAAATAAAAATTGGTGTGCGTCCGGATGCTCCGCCTGTAGCACGTATCAATAGTTTGTCAAATATTCTGAGCGGTGCATTAAACGATCCGCACAACCAGCAAGCGATTGGCGGTATTCGCGTCCTTGAAGGAACAGCGGTAAATTTGAGCTCAACAATAACCGATGATGTTGGATTGGCGGCGATACGAGTTTATGTCAATGGAACAGAATTAAATAGTGGAACGGTGCCGAAATTATTTGATACTTCAGCGCCCTGCTATTTTCAAAAGAAAACAAGTCAAAGTTTAATTTTTTCATATACTATACCTTTCGGAACTAACAAGTTTCCATTTAATATCAGGCTTGAAGCAACTGATGTTGGCGGTAATGTTGCAATAGATGAATTGACCGTAATATCAGTTTCTGATACTGCACCTTATGTACATATTGCATCGCCGATTCCTACTCAAGATATTGTACAGGGCAAGTTCTCTATCGATTTCGAAGTTGTTGCCGCTGACAACTTGAGTTTAGCATGGGCGCGGTTTTTCATTAACGGACAGGCATTGGGATTTTTAAATGCGGCAACAGAAATACGGCTTGCTAAATATGGCGACATTCGTAAAGGCGAGGTTTATATTCTCGATGAATTAGGCAATGTTGTGCCGTTCGATCCGCAAGTTGCAGAAGGTGTTCGTACTTTTCCTGCTCCATATAATAATGCTCATCCAAATAATCCTCGGCGTCCCAAAATATTCAGGCAAGAAGTCTATTTGCCCGTCGGTTTAACCGATGATGCAGTTTCAGTTTCTCTTGGAGTTGAAGTGAGCGACAAAGAGGGAAATACAACGTATAAACAACAAGTTCTTAACGTTGTCCCAGATTTATCTGATCCGGAAGTTAGTTTCGAGTTGCCAATTCTTGATTGGGATGCAATAGAAGGCACAACTGTAACAGTTCGTGTTAACGGTCGTGATAATGCCCGTATTTCTAAAGTGGAAGTGTGGGGTGGTGTAGACGTCAATAAAACAACAGGGGAAATAGATTATCAAAATGGCGGGCGTGGAAGACGAATTTATTTTAAAGATGGTTTTCCATTGGCTGATTTCATTGTCGGATCATGGTATTCTGTTGATATTCCTCCGCAAGAATTTCTCCATCAGGTGCCTTTCTTAAGTGAATTGGGGATAACGGGAATCAACCGGCGTCCCTTTAATGAAATTGTAGGAGGCACTCGAGAAGAATATATCTATGCCGCGCGTATATGGGATCATTCGAGCAATTTTGCTGAAGCATGGTTGCCGATAGACATTATCCCTGACAATAACCCGATCATCGATATTATCTCTCCGCGATATGGTTCGGAAGTAGTAGAAGGGTCGAGAATCACGATTGTAACGGAAGCGTTTGATGATGTTGGTGTTCGCGAAGTAGACTTGATTGTTGATAACGAGATTGTTCAAGTTAAACGAGGTGCGCCATTTACGTTCAGTTACCTTGTTCCCGAAAATACGGCGGGCACAAGTTTCTTTGTGAACGTCCGCGCAGTCGATACATTCACAGAAAACGAAGGCAATATCAGTGTTGACGTGCCCATTCTTTTACACGTTGTTGCAGATGACCCGCCAAGTATAGGAATAGCGTATCCGTTCAATAATGATACCGTATACGAAGGGCGGTTCCTGCTTGTGCAAGCGGCGGCGATCGACGATGTCGGCATTGTATCAGTTCGTTTTTTTATTAACGACAAGTTGATAGAAACGGATGTGAGCCATCCTTATGAGATTTTCTGGCGCATACCTTTTGGAAGTGCTGGTAAAGATTTGCATATAGATGCGGTCGCAACCGATACACTTGGACAAAAAACAAATGCTCGTCATACTGTTGTTCGTGTTATAACCGATGATCAGCCGCCAGTCATAACGATCGAAGAACCTGCTAATTTCTCGCAGGCAATCGAGGGGACAACTATTCGTATCAGGGCATTTGCGCTTGATAACGTCGAGATATCAGCAGTTCGGTTTTTTGTAAATAATGTTCCGATCTTTACCGATCTTGAGCCTCCATATCAATGCGACTACGGTATTCCGCCGGAATCCGCATTAGATAATGATACAGATCCGCTCAATCCGATGCCTCTCATATTACAAATTAAAGCGGAAGCTGTTGACACTGCGGCTAATAAATCGTTTGATACGGTTCAAATCGGTGTTGTGAACGATTTACCGCCTGTTGTGTTTATGGTCACTCCGAAAAACGGCGATTCGCTTGTAGAAGGGCAAACAATTTTGGTTACCGCTGTCGGTGATGATGATATTGATATTGTCAAGGCGACATTGATGGTTCAAGAAGAGCCGGGTGGTGAGTTTTTAATCGAAGGAAGTGATTTTGTATTGCCGTTTGAATGGCTTTATTTTGTACCATACGGTGACCGTGGACAAAAACGAACCATGAAAGTTGAAGTAGAAGATACTGCTGGACAAACGACTAAATCATCGACTGTAACCATTAAAGTTACGGAAGACTTTCCTCCGACATGCGAAGTGCGCCGGCCTCTCGATGGTGCTGTCGTGTTTGATGGGCAGGAAATTCTCATAGAAGCTTCCGCCCGAGATGATGTTGAAGTCTTCAAAGTTGATTTCTATGTAAATAATAAGTTGATAGCAACAAATTTCAGCAGCCTTGCAGAAACTGACGGGGTTTTTGACGGGGGGGATATTTACCGCACGGAATTTGATGCGCCGTTAGGCGGTTCAAACAGTTTATTCAGTATTCATGCGATAGCATTTGACAATAGAGGGCAATCAACAAAATCGAATGTTCGTATCATAGGGACATTGCGCGATACAGTCGCACCTAACGTTGCATTATGGTATCCGGCGGATCGCTCGGTTATTACAGAGGGAACATTAGCGGTTATTCGTGCAAATTCTGTCGATTTAGGCGGTACTGATTCTGTTACATTTTTTGTCAATGGAGATGAAAAATTCACCGATTATAACCCGACACCCGGTGAAAAACATGCGCCATGGTTATATGAATATTTGGTGCCGTTCGGTCATCCGGGTGAAGATTTTGTATTAACTGCATCGGCAGTTGATCCCTCTGGTAATGTTGGGCATACGATTCCGATTAGTTTTGAAGTTGGTATATCAGCAAGAAGCGCTTTGACTGGACGCCAAGCGGTAGAAATTACCGACAATACCGTTTTTGTGACGCATTATGCGAAACCTAATACATGGGAATTGCGCATTTACGACATTATCAGCGCTCCGGAAAACCCTGTGCTTTTCAGCAAAATAGAATTCAATGCGACACCGTACGCAATTCATGTTACTCATGAAGGGTATGCATATCTCGCCGCCACAGCGCATTCAGGATTCCAACTCAATGCATATTTGTATATATTTGACGTTCGTAATCCATTCTTCCAGATTTATAACAGCAGGATAGAATTGCCTCTTAATCAGGCAAACGATGTAACCGTAACAGACGACTTGGCTCTTATTGCTGCCGGGCAAGCTGGATTGCAAGTAGTCAATGTGAGCAATCCTTTCGAGCCTATGCACGTAGGATTCCGTGTAACGCCGGGAACAAGTTATGGTGTCGATTTATACAATGACCTCTATGCAATTATGGCATCCGGTTTCGAAGGTTTAAGCGTTATTGATTTAAGCAACCCGAACTTATTTGAAATCGGTTCCATAGATACTTTCGGATTGGCAAACCGGGTAAAAGTAGTTGGTAATTTGGCATATGTAGCAGGCGAGGCGGCATTTGCTCTTGCAACGCCTGATGCAGGATTGACTATTATCGACATTTCAAATCCCGCTGATCCTATTGTTATCAGCAGGCTGGATTTGAGCCCTGAGCGGCGCGATCATCGTTCAGGCGGTACATTCGGTGTTGAAGTATTAGGAAACCTTGCGTTTACAACTACTGAAACGGTTGATCAGGAAGGCAAACTGGTCGAGACGTTAATGAACGTGATCAACATAACCGATATAAATGCTCCTGAAGTGATTGCCAATGCGAAAATACCCGGTAAAGCACGTGATATTAAATCGCTTGGCGAATATTTAGTTGTTGCGTCGAGCAGTACCTGCTATGTGCTTCAGATTCCCTTTACAAATGTCATTAACATTTCTCCAGCACAGGATGCAGTAAACGTTCCGGTTGATTCGACGATACGCATAACATTTAACGATCAAATCAATCCTGATTCTGTGGTTAATCCGAATACCGGCGAATCGTTAGGGCATATTGTTTTGCGTAACATTACCAATGCAAATGAACTTAATCCTGAAGGAATTAAAATTCCGGTGGAGTTCGCTTTCGAAGGCCCACATATTGATGTAAAGCCTCTTCAAGATTTAAGCATCAATACACGATATGAGATTACAGTTTCTACCGATTTAGTAGATTTAAGCGGTTTGGATTACCTTATTGCTCAATTCAAGAGCCGGTTTCAGACTGTTAGGGCAAACGGAGCCGTTCAGCCGCACATAATCCGTGTGTTGCCGGCATTTGGCCCGATTGAAGGCGGACAGCAAATTACCGTAGAGGGCGAAAATTTTGTTAATGGATTATCGATAACAGTCGGCGGTTTTCCTGCTACGCAGGTTGAAGTCGCTAACGATGGTGAATCAATAACCTGTGTGACGCCGACAAATAACTTCGGTCCTGCGGCGATTATCGTAACCAATCCGGGTGGCTTATATGATGTATTGATGGGCGGATACCTGTATCTCGTTCCTGTTGAGGTATCATTTGTTGTTCCTGCTGTTGGGTCACTGAATGGCGGAGGTATAATTGAGGTGATCGGGTTTGGGTTTGCTCCCGGTGCAATAGTAAAAATTGATGGGCGTGAGTGTACAGAAATAGTTGTAGAGAGCACACGCCGCATTCGATGTCGTTATCCACAAGGAGAATTCGGGCCGGCAGATGTGTTGGTTATCAATCAGGACGGCACACAGTCTCTCTTGCCGGAAGGGTTCTTGTATACTCGTTTGGTTGTCTCGCAATTTCTTGAAAATTATGATTCCGACCTTATTGAATTCATGGATGATCCTCCCGGATATATTATCCCGTCGTCAATAGATTTTGATCCGACTGAAATATCTCCCGGTATATCAAAAGGCATTGACATCTATGGAGACCATGCGTATGTGGCAGTTACAAGCCGCATCATTCGTCCGGGGCAGACATATCTTGATACTCAATTACGCAGTGTTGCCGGCAGTTTGAGCATAATAAATGTTGTTGATCCTAAAAATGCATTTCCTGCGGGTGGTATTGATACGCCGGTTTGGTTGAAGCCTACCGATGTGGCTGTTACCGAAGCATACGATCGTGATTCCCAAGAAATGAAAAAATACGCGTATCTTATTGCTGATTCGACTCCGGTTAATAATCTCGATACTGGTACTCCTGAAATGGTTGTGGTTGATGTTACTATACCTTCCGCGCCGTTTATTCCGCTCAATCCTGCGGCTCCATCCGGCACCTCGACAGGAAGGATTCCTTTTGATGGTGCGGCAATAGGTGTCGATGCGGTTAACTCACTTGCATTGATTGCGGCAGGGGCTTCGGGCATGCATTTTGTCGATACCAGCGATAAATTGAACCCGTCTGTCGTTGGAACGTTAAAACAGCTTGTTGTGAATGGTTCTTCGACCAATTTAAATTGCCGGTCTGTCTTGATTCATGGTACTAAAGCTTATTTAACTGGTACCGTAAACAAAGAGACGCGAGTATTTGTGATTGACCTTGAATCTCCGGCTTTCCCCGTTATCGGTAATACTACTTTGATGGGCAATGGCAACTGTCCAGTGTTTATTGATAGAGATATAGCGTGGAATGCAGGTGGTTTTGAAATAGACATTGAAGCAATTGATATTCGCAATCCATTCCAGCCGAGAGTTATAAGCGAACTTGACCCGAACTTGTTCGGGCGAAAGGCGAGTTTAAATTACAGCACCAATATTAGCGGTGTCGGAACGGTTGATGATGAAAATGCAGTTGACCAATTCCTCTCTCAATTATTGGGTTATTCCACGGATTATTTTGCCAATGGTGTTGCAGTAGTAGGTAACCTTGCGGTCGTTACTGCGGCGAAATTTGATCCTGATAATCCTCCGGGAACTCCTCCAGGATGGCCGGCCTTGCTTGACAGTTATCTTGAAGTAATCGATATATCCAATCCTGAAGAACCGAAACTCATCGATGCTATGGATTTATTGCCGGGATTGTTCCCCAGAGATATAGAAATGGGTGATAATTATGCAATATTCTCTGTTGAAGAGAAAAAGCATCCCGATAAGAACATCGTTGTGGATGTCCCTGAAGGCGTCATGATTGTCGGATTGCCGATCACTAACCTTGTCGAAATATCCCCAAAACCGGGTGCTACTGCAGTGCCGGTATCGACAAAGGTTACTGCAAGGTTATCCGAACCGATTATTTGGAATCTCGATACAGGAACAAGTTTGAATGGGAAGTTTTTCATTTCAAAATTAACAGGGTCAGCAATCAGCAACGAAATTGTCCCCGGTTCCATTTCGATTGAAGATAATGATGGAAACGGAATAGAAATTACGTATGTAAACGAATTTGATTATCCCGAATTGCTCCATACGCATCCTGAAATATTAAATAATGACAGTTTAGTCATAGCGTATGAATTTAGTTATACTCCAACAGCGCCGTTGGAACCGGGAACAACGTATATCGTTAAATTGACGGAAGATATACGCAGTGGTTTCACTGATTTTCCATTAGTCGGCCCATATGAAATGCATTTTACTACTGCTACTGGCGTTACAGCGATCAAACCGACAATTTTCGATGTTACTCCTGATGGCGGGCCGGTCGAAGGCGGAGCGCCAATAACAATTTACGGTACGAATTTCCAAACTGGGGCAAGTTTATTTGTTGGCGGTATTCCTGCAACGAATGAAGTTATTTCAAATGAAGGGACCGTCCTGACTGCAATTACTCCGCAGAATTTCCAAGGACCTGCCGCGATCAGAGTGGTGAATCCGGGCGGTGCGTTTGATGTTCGATTCGGTTTATATGCATACGTCGATTCACTCAAAGTCTTTTCTTGCGACCCTGACAGCGGCCCGACAATGGGTGGCACAAAAGTAACGATATTCGGCAAAGGATTTATCCCGTCGCCTCGTGTTCAGGTATTCTTTGGCAGTTCGCCTGCAACGAGTGTTCGTGTTATATCATATGAAAAGATTATTGCTACAACACCCGATGGATTGATAGGGTTTGTTGATGTTAAAGTAGTAAATCCGGATAATACATTTGATATTCTTGAAGACGGGTTTAGGTATATTAAAAATCTCAATGCAAGTTTTGCTTTAAGCGGTTTCCCAATCGATTTCAAAATTGAGCAAATCTGGGCATTTGTCGCAACAACAGGTGGATTGGATGTTGTCAACCTCGATATTACTGAGATTGATCCTGATAAACGTTTTAACTTGAAGCGTGTCATCAGCAACAAAAAATTCCAAGGTTCATTGCGTGGCCTTCAACTGATTCCTGAAAGGGATTTGGTTATAGTGTCATATCAAAGTAGTCCTCAAGAACGTGCTGAGACCTATTTCCATACTGATCCTTCTCGGATGGGTAAAGTCGAAATATTGAATTATGAAATTCCATCAATGCCGTTTACTATTTCTACCCAAACAGAAGTTGGTAATGCGGTCGGCGAAATTGCGCTTAGGGGTAACCTTATTTTTGCGGCCGCCGGTGATGACGGTATGATTGTCATTGATATTGCGTCGCTTCAGAACCCGTTTATCGTGGATTGGGTGGAAACCGACGAAACTGCATTCGGTATAGCTATTGAAGGTGATGTCGGCGTTATTCTGACTGGTGAACAAGACTGGAGCACTCAGCATGTCACACCGGGGAGTGGTAAGGTTTATTTCTTTAATGTCGGCCGTCCCGATTTCCCAATTACAGCCACATTAGATATGACCGCATCAAAAGCAAATATTTACGAAGGAAAATTATATCTTGCTCGTGAAAGCCAAGGTGTTACTGTTGTGGATTTTTCGGATATAACAAATCCGCAGGTAATAGGGACATGGCATGCTCCTCAACCCGCATATGATGTTGCTGTGCGCGGCGATTTTGCTCCGACTGCATATGGTTCTTATAGCATCGGTTTGATTGATATGGCAAATCTTGATGTCGACGGCACTGTTAACCTTTTCGGATATACTCAGGACCCCGGTAAAGGAACAACTAATCGTGTTGAACAGGTACTTGGACAAATTTATGCTACTGCCCGGACAACGAAAACAGGGTATCTCTATTTGGCAAATAACCCTGTCTTTAGCGTTTCATCGTATTGGCCTGAATATAATGAATTGGTTCCGATAGAATGGGAAGAAGTTCGTGTAAACTTCAGTCAGGAATTGAATGTAAATACTGTTTCCACTGATACATTTAAATTAACAAATCTCGGTACCGGTGAACAGCTTATGCCCACTCCCGGCGATCTGCTTGCCGTAGGAAATACTATTGCGTTTCGAATTCCTCATGGTGTGGATTTGGCGCCGAGCGCTACATATGAAGTTCGAGTTACAACCGGTCTTAAAGATGAATTCGGTCAATCTTTAATCAATGATTGGACACTTTTATTTAAAACAGCATCAATACCAAATGCAAAATTTCCTGCCGTAGTAGAAGTCTTACCGCATATCGGCCCTCTTGAAGGCGGGACTCCTATTGTTGTTACCGGAGATAATTTTGTAAATGGGATGGTATTATATGTTGGTGATTTTCCTGCTCTTAACCTTGATATTGAAGATAAACGATTAGCGCGTGCCATAACTCCAGCCGCTCTTGATCCGGGACCGGCAACGGTTCGCGTTGTAGTACCGGGCGGTATGGAAGCGTCATTGCGGGGCGGTTTCTTGTATGCGATACCTCCTACGCTTGACATTGTTATACCATATTGGGGTAATCCGCAAGGCGGAACTGCAATTCGGGTATATGGTACTGGTTTTGTCCCGGGAACAACTGTCAGTCCGGGAAGTATTATTGCCATAGCTGGTGTGGATGTATTTAACCAACATCTCATATCAGTTAAGAAAATAACGGCGAATGCTCCTCCGGGACCATTCGGCCCTCAGGATGTAATGATAACCAATCCGGGATTTGGCGGACCGGGATTCGACCGGTTTATTGCTGACGATATGTTTGGGTTTGGTTTGCCGTTCCAAGGATTAGTCAAGGCCGCGGCAACAGGTACAAACCGGCTCATTCAAGACCCGCTTAATGCAGGCAAACTATTGATCGGTACCGGCGGAAGCACAATGGATGGTAATAAATTCTTCCCGAAATTGACGAAAGAAGTCGCTGGTTCGTTCCGTGTTATTTTGTACGACGTCAGCGATCCGAAAGAACCGTTAGTCGGCGGTGGTGCGTTGACTGGTCCTACAATTCAGGAATATAAACGGATGATGGGATTGTTGCAGACATACTACGGTGGCGCGGCGGCTGATGGATCCGGTGTAACTACCATGCGCATTTTCCATGAAGATATAAACTTTTCAACTCCTTTCGGTTCATTTAGCAAAAAATTTACAACGGAACCGCTTCTTGCCTATAATCTGTTGGAAGGAAACCGTGATGCGCGCGATGTGAAATTACTCGAAGAGACGCCGATTGCCAAAGGCGTGACGACCGATTACAATACTACGTTCACATTGCCCAATACGTATATGTCAATTTTTGTAAATCTGATAACCGACGGCGGCGATGTTGTTGTCAGTGGTAAAAAATATGATAATGATGGAGTAACCATCATCAATTATCAAGAAATCATAACGCTTCATGACGGCCCGCGAGTCTATTATCGTACACAAGCGAGTTGGGTGGAAGTAAACAGCATCAATGTATCTTCGGGTGATATTACCGGCATCCAATACGATATTTATCGGGAAGCTCAGCGGTTAGTGCTTATTGCCAACGGCTTAAGCGGACTTGTCTTAATGGATGCGCAAGATGTAAACAGCAACAATGTGATAGGCCGTGAATACCGTTTCGGCGAACATATGTATGATCCGCGTATCGATGGAGACGGCGGTGTGTCGGCAATGTCTATCGAAGCTGAAAATAACCTAGCGTTCCTTGGGCTCGGTACGCCGGGTGGCGGTATAGCTCCTCATACTCCTGTTTTAGTACCGGTATTTATGTCGTGGTATTCCGATGGTGTCGGCGGCGGATTCCCTGAATGCCATCCTCTCGGATACGGAGGCCCTCTCGCATTGGTCGATTTCAGTACAAAAACCGATCCGGTCATGTTACGCGAGTATAGTATTGATAGAAGCGGCGCGTACGGTGAACTTGGTGGGCTTGGGCTAGATTACGAAAGCCCAGTTACCCTGCGGTTGCGTGGAGATAAATTGTTCTTAACCACTGGAACTATCGCTCAAGCGAGCGGCCGGACTCGCCTGATTGTTGTCGATCCTGAGACACAAGAGGTTTTAGCCGACGAAGCACATTTAGACGCATTCATGGGGACTGCCGCGGCAGAATTCCAAAAAGATTTTCCGGGTAGCAAGGATTGTCCGCCATGGGATTATAAAGGATCGTTTAAAGTGCTTGATGTGAGTGCGCCTATACCGGTTGAAATCGCAACGATCGAGTTTGACGATCACGGTACCGGATTGGAACTGTACGGCGATTATGCGTTTGTCGGAGAATTCAATGACGGCATATATATTATCGATATCAGCGATCCGTATAATCCGCAAATAGTCAATCAAATTGTATTGACAACGTGGGATATAACAACGCCGGGCAGTTGCCGTAACTTTGAAGTGCGCGGAAATTTCCTTTTTGCCGCTATGCAGGGTGGCGGTGTTCAGGTGTTCGATATTACCGATCCATTGGATCATAAAGTAATCAGTGCCGGTAACGTAGAGTTTGCTCAGGACGTTACCATTGTCGAAGATGCAGTTGTTCTTGCATCGGCAAATAAAGGCGTTAATATATTGTTAACGCCGTTCACGAATATACGTGAAACATACCCCGCGTCATTCCAGACAGTGCCAAACAACATTGACCGCATTTCTATTCGATTCAATAGAAATGTGAATCCTGCATTTATTACCGCTGACAAGGTTAAAGTTTGGCATGAAGATAATGACGGGACAAAACATTATGTTACCGGTGAAGTCACTGTTGAGCAGGATGTATTGTTCCCGACAGGTCCCGAATACGCAATTTTGACGCTCGATAATGATCTATTGCCCAATACGCTTTATTATATGTGGGTAAGTTCTGATATTACCGATCAAGAAGGCGGTAAAATGTACCGGCCGTTTACCTCATCCTTCCATACTGCGACGGTTGGGTTAACTCAGCCGCGTATAATTGATATCAATACACGAGTTGATGAACCTACTAAAGCCCCGTCGAATATAGTGTTTACAACCGGCGGCGATGTCATGGCTATTTATGGTGAGGGGTTCCTGCCCGATTCTGAAGTATACATAGCGGGAGTCAAGTTGAATCAGTCATCCGTGACATATATTGCGGAAGACGAGTTGCGTGTTACTGTCCCTGCATATCCGAATGCCGGATCGGCGGCTATTAAGGTAGTCAATACTGAAACAGTCGGCTCAGATCAAGTTAGCCTTGAAAATACGCTAATGGGTGTGTTGATTTATCTTGATCCTATTTCAGATGAGGTACTAAGCCTCGAACCGACAGGCGGCCGGCTTGAAGGCGGTATTTTGATGACTATTCGTGCTTCAAACTTCTCCATTGCTCCGGGCGCAAAAGTAGAATTTGTATCTGAAGAAGTCTTCTTCGAGGGTGTTCTGGAAGCTCTTGATCTTGATGTAAACAGTTTACAGCAGATAACGTTCCATAACCCTCATCCGGATTTTCCGGGGTTAGTTGAAATTTGGGTAGAAAACCCGAATGGCGATAGGGCTTTGGCTGGAATTTTCTCCTATGACCTTCCGCCGGAAGATATCATAGACCTTCCGAATTTCCCGCCGCGTTATGCGAATGAAATGAAGATTACGGGTTCTTTAACGAAATCGTTCTTTGACGAAAAACTGTATGTTACCGTACCGTTTACCGATACGTCTAACCGTCGCTTAACCGGTAGAGATTTACCGCCGCATGTTGAAGTATTCGATATTTCTATTCCGATTCGGCCTATCCAAGAATCGATTATTGAGGTTCCGGGAACGCCATTAGGATTGGATGTGATCGATAACTTGATTTTTGTTGCTTGCGATGATGCAGGCCTTGTGGTTATTGATGCGTATAAATTATCCAAAGCATTTGTAGTTGATCAGGTGCCTACTTTCGGACGGGCAACGGGTGTTGATATACAAGGTGACCGTGCATATGTGTCTGTATATAACGACCTTTTCCCGCAAGGAAGCGCAGTTCAGATTATTGATATCAATACGCCTGAACTTAACACTCTTGGTAAAATTACCATTCCGGGTAACTTGCGCGACTTAAAAGTTGTCGGCGATACCATCTATATTCTTGAGGTTTCAGGAAGTGGCGTAAACAATCAAGTATTGTTTAAAATGTTTGATTTTAATGGAAATCTTCTTGCACAGCCTCTTTCGCTTGGCGCAGAAACAGGAAGCAGTGAGACGGAAAGAACGAACCGTTTGACATGGAAACGATTGAAAGTTCTTGGCGGATTAGCTTTTACTCTTATGCGTGAAAGTATAACGGTTGTTGATATATTCCCGAAAGACAAAGATAATCCGGGTAATATTTTACCGCCGAAAATCAAGTTTTATGCTGAAGTTGCTGGAGCAAGAAGCGGTTTGGAAATTAAAGGTTCCAATGCCTATGCGGCCGCAAGCCATATACATATCGTTAATATTCCGATTGTAAACGTTGTGGGTACTGAACCGCATGTTGGAGAAACGGTTGATGTCGTTCAACCGATTCGCGTTCATTTTTCACGTCCGATCAATCCTGCTACGGTAATATCTACTACATTAGACGATACGCCGAATCCGGATAATGATACGGTAAAATTGTTCAAGAAAGTCAATGATGTCTGGGAACTGCAAAACATATCGTTCAAAGCCGATTCCGCAGGACAGATTGTTCTTTTCACCGACAGGGCATCGTATATTGAGATTCTGCCGCAGTCCGGAGACCTTGACCCGGCTTCTGAATATAAGGTGCTTGTTACAAACGGATTACGGGATATTCGAGGTGGAGATTATTATCTTACTAGTAACTATGAATTCAATTTCTTTACCGGTGCTTCAGCGGATGACAGAATTCCAACGATTAAAGACTCACTGCCGCGCTATTTGCTTGCGGATGGCGGTATTGCGTTGGAAATTACCGGCGAGAATTTTGTGCCGAATTCAGAAATTATTATTGGCGGGCGTGTTGCTACTAATGTGAATGTATCATCAGATGGGAGGAAAATTACCTGCTTATCACCGCCTTTAGGTAACCGTAATTACGGTCCTGCGGCATTAAAGATTATTACCCCTGATGGATTGGTAAAGAGTTTGTATGCGGGGTTCGTCTTTATTCCTCGTGTAACAATAAAATCTATTTCACCGAATACGAGTAAAGCAGAAGGCGGTATTTTTGCCACGATCAAGGGCGATGGTTTTATTCCGGGTACCGAAGTGATCTTTGGAGAAAATGTTCCTGCTGAAGATATAAAAGTGGTCGATATCACAACTATTCGCATAATCGTTCCATCGGGTGAATTCGGGCCGACTGATGTAACAGTTAAGTTTCTTGGTTTCTCCGATGTGTTGGAAGATGGATTTACTTACAGCATATTAACCTATCCGCCGCAAGTAAACCTTGGACCGGTAAAAATAGTAGAAGGCGAAGGCAACTTGGCAATTGCCGGTATTGACCGTGAACCAGGCAAATTCTCGCTTATGGATGTAAGCCAGCCTCTCGAACCTCGCGAAATCGGCAGAATAGACTTGAATTTCGGCGGAACGGGATTGATGGAAGATTTTCAAATATTCAACAATTTAGCATTCATTGCTACGCATAATCCGGGTGTCTATATTGTCGATATCAGCTTACCGGCAAATCCGGTAATCAAAAATCGTATTTCAACAACTGACCAATCTTTATCGGCGGCTCCCGATAAAAATTGGGTTATTGTTGCAAAAAATACTAATAAATTGGAAGTATGGGATTATGTAACGTTTGAAAATCCGTTGCGCATTAAGACTATTGCCGTTGATGGAACACCATATCGAGTTCGTATGGGTGGTGACGTTGCGTTAGTCGCAGTTAATAAAAATGGTGTACATGAGATATTTATTTATGACCTCACAACTGCATCATTCGAAGTGTTGAGTAGGATAACATTAGCTGGAGAAGCGCATAATATTCGTGTATATGGCAACCTTGCGTATGTCGCATGCGGTAATTCAGTACAAGTAATAGATTTTTCTGCTCGAGATTTACCGATTACGCTCAGTTTTATTGTACCTCAAAATATCGGTAATAACGTGAGCGAAGTAACCGATGTTGACATTGTCGGAACGACTGCTTTCCTCGCCGCTGGCGAAGGGGAATTTCAAGTATTTGATATCAGTGACCTCGAACATCCTGAGATCATCAATTTCGCAACAGTCGACGGTAAGGCAATCTCAGTATCGCTTGATGTTGATACCGGATATATTGGTACTGAAGTAAATGGTGACGGTACTGTAGTTATTCTGCCTATACGAACGGCCGGCGTATTGAGAGTTGAACCCGGATATCGAGAACTTGCTCCTGTAACTACACAAATCAAAGCATATTTTACTACTTTGATGAATCCTGAAACAATCAGTACGGAATATTATTACATTTTCGATGTTGCAACAAACGTTAAAGTTCCTGCAAGTTTGGTGAATACGACTGTACGTACCGGGACGGTTTTAATATTAACACCCAATCAGCCGTTGCAACCCGATACGACATATCGAATTGTTGTAACGCGTGATATTAAGAATTTACAAAATGAAGGGCTTGCTTCGGAATTCCGCAGTGTATTTAAAACCGCATCTGTTGCGTCAACGTTACAGCCAACAATATCTAAAGTTGAACCGGTGTATGGATTAGAGGAAGGCGGAGATCCGATAATTGTAACCGGTACAAACTTTGTCAATGGAGCGAAATTGTACCTTGGCGGTGTCGAAGCGGTAAATACGCAGATATTAGAAGGTGGTACGCGAATTTCTGCAATAACACCTCCTCATATACCTGGCCCTGTTGCGGCTACCGTGATAAATCCGGGTGGTTTGAAACATACGGTGCTTGCGGCATTCCAGTATTTGCCAGCGCCGATATTGACTAGCGTCAGCCCTGTAACCGGCACTTATACAGGCAATTTGGATGTTAGCTTAACGGGAAGCCAAGGATTTTATCCCGGTTCTATTGTAAAATTCGGCGGTGTTCCAGCATTGGATGTTAAAGTACATAGTTTTACATCCTTAACAGCAACTACTCCTCCTGATAGATTAGGAACTATAGATGTATCTGTAACAACGCCGGGCGGTATATTGGGAACAGGTATAACAAGCACGTTATCGTCAAGTTATTCTTTCGTGCT
Organism: bacterium; assembly: GCA_024233545.1. Lineage (GTDB taxonomy): Bacteria > Auribacterota > Auribacteria > Auribacterales > Auribacteraceae > JACKPL01. The sequence continues at coordinate 204,071 of JACKPL010000004.1, read as the reverse complement.
TCCTCAAGCCGGTAAATTGTCGGGGAGTTATAATACGGTTAAAGTTAAAGGGTTCAATGCATACGTTGGTACTGGATCAACGCTGAAAATTATCAATGTACTTGCTCATAATGACCCGGATTTTGTCCCGAATGCTTCGATTAGCCTTGGCGGGACAATCTCGCAAATTGAAATTTTAAATGATAATTTCGTCGGAGTAGTAGCGGGGAATACGCTTAAAATAGTCGATGTTTCCGATATCAATATTCTGAAACTCAAAGCAACACTTCCATTACCTGCATCAACATCAGTATTACAATTTTCGCAAGAAGAGAATGTATTGCAAGTATTGACAAATAACCTTGGATTATTGACTATCGAAATGACGGTTACTTCCCAACAAACTGGTCCGGGTGAAATTTCCCGAACAGTTACTTTGGTTACAACAGGGCAGTTTACTCCAACGAGCGGTGCATTCCAAAAGTTTGATTTCTCTCAAAACCGATTGTATGTAATCAATAAAATTGGAAGTACTTATTATCTTGAGGTGCGTAACCGCAAAACATATGATTATGCACTTCTTGGAAGTACGGCTATTACGGGTACCGCACGTTATATGATTCGCGAGGGTAACCTTGTTTATATTGCGACAACTGCGGGCGTACAAATTTTTGATATTAGCAATCCGGCATTTATTGTAAAAATCAATACTGTTTGGTCTACAACGGATATCTTGTTGATGGATATCAAACCCGGCTTGATGTATTTCCACAGCGGGTCACGCCTAAGTCTTTTTGATATTTCTAATCCGTTGAGTATTAGGCGAATTACTTTCTTTGACGCGGCTAGTACAATACAGGCATATGATGTGGAAAACGGCGTAATCAATGTCGCAACAGGAAATGGATTCCAAACAGTATTTCTGCCATTTAACAGTATATACAGCATAAAACCGTTTGGTGGCGAAATTGTGTCGACAACACCGTCAATTCAGGTAGAATTGCCGCCGCATATCGATCCATTGCTTGTCACTACGACAAGTGTCAGTGTGTATAAGAACAATGTTTTGGTGCCGACTACAAAAAGCATCGTTGAATCCACCATTATATTGGATTTTAACAATCCAGTGTTGCCGGTTAACACTGAATATGAAATCAGGATTGATTTAGCAGATACGTCTATTGTTGGTGATGAACTGGGCAGTTTGGTTAAATCAACATTCAAAACAGGCGCTATTGTAAATCGCATACCGCCTTTGACTATCGCTGATGTTCAACCGCGCAGTGGAAGCAATATTGGCGGAAATACCGTTACTATTACAGGAACCGGATTTGTTGTTGAGGATGAAAACGATACTGTTATTTCTCAAGTTACCGATGTGTATCTTGGAACTCAATCTGCTACGATTTCTTCAATAACACATAATACTATTGAAATTATTACTCCGGTACCTTTTATTGTCGGTTCAGTTCCGTTACGGCTTGTCGCCAGTGATGGTGCCGAGGCGATCGAATATGATGCATTTTTCTATGTAAAACCATTGGCAGTAACTTCAATTTCACCAACGGTAATACCAAATGAAGGCGGTCAAACGGTTACAATTCAGGGCGCAGGTTTTACTGTAGATATTCTATTATATATTGATAATGTGAAAACGGATGTAAAAGATTTTATCAGTACAGAGCAAATTACGTTTTCATCACCGGCTGGCCCGATCGGCCTTCTTGATTTGAGAATTGAGCGTCCCTTTGCTACAACAATACTTTTAAATAATGCTCTTGAGCGCAACGATATTAAACGGCCGACCGTACTTACCGATGTTAGTACTCCGCGTTCGGAACAAACAAACCAATCTGTCAATCTCGCGTTTACAATCAAGTTTTCTGAAGATGTACAGCACCTGACATTGCTTCAGGAAGGCAGTATTGTTATCCGTAAAGATGTTGCCGGTTCTACTCCGCATCCGTGGAGCGAAACGGATTATTCCGGCAATCAATTCCAATTCGCATTATCGGAACCGCTGGATGATAGCAGTTGGTATAGAATTTATTTGAACGATACCATCAAAGATTTAAATGGCAATGCACTTGTTCCGATAAATTACCGATTCCAAACCAGAGACTTGACGGCACCTGTTGTCTATATTCGAAATAAAAATACTGGACAGCAATATATCTCAAATGAATCTTTCTACAGCGGAGCTCTTTTACAGCCGGTGCATGTAGCAACCGATCAATTCAGCAGTATATCTTCGCGAGTGATGAATTATTCTTTGAATGGTGCTACAACAGGTTTGAGCACTTCAAGTAGCGGCGCATCGTTCCAGATCCCTAATGTTAACAGTGAAAGTATTTTAACGCTGTATGCTTCAGCGACGGACAGCGCTAATAATGTGTCGGCGCCTTATACCGTTCAGTTAAGGGTTCTGCCGGCGCCTGTTCCGGTAATTGCTCTTACCAATATTCCATCCGAAATAAGCGAAGGTGTACGGTTAGGTGTGGAAGCGGATATTGTATCATTCTATCCGATTAAAGTTGTGGAATATTATCTTAACGGCGTAAAAGTTCAAACAACCGATTTAACGCCAAACACATCTTCTACGCCGGTGCAGGAGCCGGTCTATGAAACCACAATCGTGTATAATTTTCTTGCGCCGTTTGTTGATGCGGCAATACCGATGGAAATTCGTGCAGATATTGTTGACACTATTAACCGCCGGGTTTCCGATGTAAAAGCGTTTAATGTTACACCCGACCAAGTGCCTCCGGACGTAGCAATTATTTCACCGCTTAACGGATCGGAAGTGTTGGAGGGAATAGTTTTGCCTATTTCTGTTAAGGCATTTGATAATAAGGATATACATCAGGTATCACTTGAGATCAATGATATTGCTCAGCCGGCATTATTAAGCCCGCCGTACCTGTTTAATTATAATGTAGAGACTGTGGAAGACGACGGAGCATTGATTAGATTACGTGCATGGGCAGATGACTTTGCCGGCAATGTCAGTGTTGCATCTTACGTAACATTCCAGATTAAGAACGATCTGATTGCGCCGAAGGTTTTCTTTGTATCGCCGTTGCCTGGTGAAACATTCTTCGAAAACCGTCTTATTCAAATTGAAGCAGACGCACAGGACGATGGGTATGTTGCGGCTGTAGAATTGCTTGATAACGATGGAGATATCTTACAAACGTTAACTCAAAAGCCATACATATTTGATTTTACTACACCAAGTGTTGTCGCTGGTATTGTTCCGCTTGCATTGAAAGTGAGAGCACGTGATTCCGGTGGCAATCAAAGCCAAATTGAGGATATTGTTATCAATATCAGCGCAGATACCGATGCGTTGGGTGAGCTAGAGCTTGTAACGTTCCCCAAAGGGAATTCGATTTTATCAGAAACAGATTTGATGGTTGAAGTTATTAACGGCGATACTGCCGATGACCTCGATGCGGTTGTATCTAATATAACCATTCTTTTGGATGGCGTTGTACAGAGTACAGTATCGATACTAGGAGAACATCTGATTACTGTTCCTTCAATTGCTGTACCGAATATCAGCTTAACAATTCGGGCTAATCTGCAGGATATCTCCGGTAATTCCCGGGTTATCGAGAAAGTATTTACCGTGATTCCCGCAACTGTAGATATCTCTCAATTGCATAGTTTAAATGGAGAATTGCCCCATGTTTCCGTTTTAGGAAATACCGCATTTGTGAGCGGTGGTTCTCAAAATACTTTTGCACTTGATGTGGCAGACCCCGATAACTCAAGCGTCTTATGGTCGATGAATTTCGGCGGCAATACGCGCATGAGCGTTGTCTACGGCGATGTATTAGTGCTTGCCGATGAATTTGCCGGATTGCAAGTTGTCGATGTTTCTGATCAGTCAAACCCTGCGCTTCTCATTTCGATGAATGAATTGCTTGCCGCAAAGGATATAATATTCCTCGGACAAGGAAATCCAGCTAACACATTCCGTGTCGCTGTTGCCGATGGTGCGTTAGGAATCAAACTATTCAATATTGATGGTGCTGATTCATCGCTCATTCATCATTATTATACCCCCGGCGATGCCGGTGTTATTGGGTTGGAATTACTTGGCAATAAACTGATAGCCGCTCGCGATGATGCAACATTAACGATGCATGATATCACGAATTTATCCGAAGGCGAACCATCTATCAGCACATACACATTGGGCGAGAATCCTTCTTTTACCGCATTGTTCGGCACAACATTATATGTTGGTACTCAATCGGGCGATATTTGTAAATTTGATGTAAGCGGCAATGATTTTATATTGACTGCAAAAATTACTGATCCCGACCTGCAGATTTCAGATATGGCAGTAAGCGGAAACCTCGCTTTTGCCGCTGACAGCCAAGCTGGATTACTCGTGATCGACCTATTAACCGATACGGTTTTGGGATTATTACATGGTGTTGGTACAGTATCAGGCGTGACTGTTGAAGGCAACAGGATATATTACACCGATGCCGGCACTGATTCTTTAAATGTATTAACCCTCCGGTATCTTGGCTTAACAGTTCCGATTTTGACATTAAACGTTCCTGCCTCATCAATCAGTGAGAGTGGTATTACGGAAGTCAGTGTAACCACCGATAGCGCCATAGCGGCAACGCTTGGTATTAAAGTTGACGGACGGTTCTTTACATCGCTCGATTCATTTGGTTTAACCGCAATGATTCCTGTCCCGTCATCTCTTGTCAGTGGAAATCAAGTTTCAATTGTCGGTACGATAACGGACATTGGTGGCAATACTTTAGATACCACTCCTACTGTAGTACCGGTTGACAATGACAGTTCCGTACCGGTTGTGCAGTTGTTTGCACCGTCAGATGCAATCGAAGGCAGTAAACTTATGCTTATTGCTGATGTAACCGACGATGTGGCTGTTCAAAGCGTTGAATTTATTGTTGATAGTGTCAGCCATGAAGTTGTTAGTAATTATCCATATTCTACGACAGTTGTTGTACCTCCGGCAGGCAACGGTTCTTTTGTTGTGAGTGCTATTGCAACCGATGTCAACGGAAACACCAGTAACCCTGTTAATGCGACGATTACGATTCTAACTGATTCAAGCCCAGTTCTTCCCGTAGTGCACATTATTACGCCGACTAACGGGAAAGGTGTAATGGAAGGGGAGAATGTGCTTATACAAGTTGAAGCGACTGACGATGATGGGCAGATTGTCGGCGTTCATATTGGCATTAGAACCGAATTGTTTGAGAAAGAAATTGTGTTTGATACGGTTCCTCCATACGAAGTAGTCACAACTATGCCTTTAGTAGATGAGTTTACTCCTGCTGAGATTTGGGCAATAGCGGTTGATAACGGCGGCAACGAGAACGCTGAAGTAAAAACACTTATCAATATTGTGCGCGATACTATTGCGCCCACCGTTTCAGTCACAAGAAATCCGAGTGGTAAGGTTATACTTGCCGGAACGACTTTGAGTTATGGGTTGAATATTTCTGATAACCGCAATATCAGAAGTACAGAAATTCATATTGATATTGATGGAGCGACAGTCAAGAGATGGATGTTTGCAGATGCGTCTAAAGAAATAAAATATACTCTTCCTTTTGATGTTCGCGGATCAGTATTAGAGCTTTACAGCCGGACAATAGACCATTCTGGAAATATAACCAGCAAATATTATCGTTATAACGTTGAAGTCGCTTTCAGTTTAAATGCGCCTCTTGCTATTTTAAGCATTACTGACGGCTTACGAGATATGTTTATTAACAATGATATTGCATACTTTGCATTAGGTACAGCGGGCGTTAAAGTGTATGATCTTGATAATGATGTTCTCCTTTCATCATTAAACATTCCTGCCTACAGCATTGCGTGGACGAACGATGTCCTCTATATAGGAAGTGAAGGCGCTGTAATCTCATATCAACTTAATGCAAATTTTGCATTTACAAAATTAGATGAGTTGCCTGTATCGGGTAAAATTACTCAGATGAAGATATATGCCAACGACCTGATTATTGCGCGAACAGGCGGCAATGCATTGGTTGTTGATATAAACAATGCGCAAGAACTCAAAATTCGCGGTTCACTGGCGAGCTCAAGCGGTGCAACGGGCGTAGCGGCTGAAAATAACATCTATTATGTTGCTGTTGGAAAAATCAAGCGGTATAACAGATCGACTCTTGCCGCAATGAGCGATTTAAGTGTTGGCCCTGCGCGAGATGTGCTTGCAGTTGGAGACAGGCTCTATATTGCAAACGGTACATCAGGGTTTAAGGTTACCAATCTTGAGGGAACAAGCATTGGGTCAACGAGTTTCGGCTGTGAAACGATGCGCCTGCGTAAGATCGATAATTATATCTTTATGAGCTGTACAGAAAATGCGTTGGCTGTCGTAGATATAGTTGATGAAGCAAAGCCGGCTTTTATTGGAAGTTTACCGAATTCCGGCATAGGCTTTGGAATTGATGGAACCCGATTGGGCATTATAACTGCTATTGGCGCCGATACTTTGGTCAAATATCCAATGGAAGGTGAAACTTCAGCAACAATTATTGCAGAAGTCAATACTGTCGGCGAAGCGAGAGATGTTGCTATCAGTAAAAATAAAGCGTATGTTGTCGGTACAGCAATGGGCTTGAATGTTTACGACATTTCGGTAGCAAACGAACCGCAACTTATCAAAAACGTTGATATTACCGGTCAGTTAGTTGAAGTAGAAATCGTAGGGAATTATGCCTATATTGCAAATAGTTTTACCGGTCTTAAGGTTGTTGATATCACCAATCCTACTTCTGCAAACGTAATCAAAACAATCAGTAGTTTCGGAGCTGTTAATAGTGTTCAGTATGACGAAGGGTTCCTGTATACGACAGGCGGAGGAATAACAAAGTGGTCGACAGGAAGTAATCCGGCATTCCAAGCGTCTTTCAATACTCCGGGCGACTCTCTCAATGTGGATATTGTTGGTACTACCGCATTCGTTGCGGATGGATTCCTCGGAATGCAGATTATTGATTTTACTGATCCGGAAAATACCAGTATTTTGGCTTCTGTTCCGCCGCCTGCTGGAAAATCTACATGGGATGTCCTTGTTGTTGAAGAGCATAATGTTGCGTATGCCGCAATTAACGGAGTGGGAGTACAGGTTATTGATATTTCCGACCTCCAAAATCCGGTTGTTGTTACGACCCTTCCTACAAGCGATGCAATAAGTTTTGCCCGTGATGGCAACAATTTGATTATTTCAAGCGGTATCCATGGCGTAACGGTATATAAAATAACTACTCCGCTGAATCCGCAGTTTATAACAACGGTAAATACTCCCGATTATTCTTCAGGTGTAGATACGTTGCGGAATGTTATGTATATTGCTGATGGTTATTCAGGGTTAAATGTGGCAACTTTACCGTTGTCTGAGGCTGGGCCGGTTATCAATGTTGCGGCCAAAACGTCTCTTAATATAGGATACCGAGGAGAATATGCTGTACGGGCATCTGTGGATGATCCGTTTGGTGTGGCGCGGGTAGAATTCTTTATCGATAACGAATCGGTCTTTTCAGATAAATACGAGCCGTTTGAATTGCGTGCTGTATCGCCAATCAATTTCGGCATAGGAAAAGAATTTGCGGTTACTGCAAAAGTAATTGGTCTTGAAGGGAATGAAAGTTCCAGCGGAGCAATACGCTTTAAAGTACGTCCGGATAACGGGGATATGCCGCAGTTGACGTTGGTTCAACCGACAGCAAATTCAATATCTGAAGGAGCATTATTGCCGATTGTAATTGAAGCATCCGATACCGAAGATACGCCTTATGTGCAGTTCTTTGTTGGAAATCATCTGGTTGAAACAATATTTAATTCACCATATGCAACCAATCTTTATATACCGCTCGTAACCGAAGATACTCCATATGTCTTAACAGTTAAGGCATTTGACTATGCTGGAAACGTAACTGAAATCGTCAAGACTCTCACCATCCTCAATGATACTCAAGTGCCGGTTGTCAGTGTTGTTTCACCGCTTGAAAACGCAGAAGTAACAGAAGGTAAACCTATACCGATTATTGCATCGCCGACAGATAACCTTGGGGTTCAAAAAGTAGACTTTATACTCGACGGAACAGTCGTTGCTGAAGTATTCAGTTCTCCATACCAGTACCTCTATCGTACTCCATTTGTTACAGGAGAGCAGACTATTACATTTACTGTTCGGGCATATGACTTTGCCGGCAATGTCAGCACTGATGCAGTGCGTCATTTCAAAGTAGTGGATGATGAACCACCGCTAATAACAATAACGTCGCCAGCAAATAATGTATCGGTTGTTGAGAATACCTCCAAACTTATCCAAGCTACTGTTGCCGATGAAGACAGCACTTTACTCGTTAAATTCTTCGTTAATAACCTACTTGTTGCTGAAGATGCTTCATCACCCTATCAGTTTACCTATATTGCTCCTGTCGAAGTGACTGGTTCTCAAAATGTCACTATTAAAGCACAGGTCACTGACAGCCGAGATCAAACTTCTTCTCACCAAATAACTGTGATTGTCGTAGATGACGCAATTCCTGCGATTACGCAGATAGTTGAGCCGGTTGAAGATCAGGAATTTGTTAAAGGGCGTTCATTTAATATCGTTGCAACAGCTACTGACGATGTGAGTGTGGCATCAGTGAGGTTCTTTGTTGAGGGAATACTCATCGCAACGGTATCGCCGAGCAGTGATGGAAAATTTAAGACATCATATCAAACTGTTGCGTCCACTGTGCTTAATGAATTGCATATTAATGCTGTGGCAGTTGACATTAAAGGGCAAACATCCAATCCAGCCGCCAGTGCCGCAAACCGGCGGGTGCTTCTCTTTGAAAACAGGCCGCCGAACGTAAATATTTTCTCACCGGTAGTCGGCACTCAGATTACTGAAGGGAAACAGTTGCTCGTAAAAGCAATTGTTACTGATGATATCTCTGTTGAAAAAGTCTTGTTCTATATGGATAATGATTCAAATGGTGTATGGGTAACATCACCGACCGGAAATAGTTATACATATCAGGCAAATGTTCCTGTCGTAGCGTGGAGAGGGGTTAATCCTGATGAGCATCTGCTATATGCTCGAGGATATGATTTTGACGGAAATTCTAAAGTTTCCAACCCTGTAGCGATAGTTGTCACTCAAGATCAAGTTCCTTCTGTCCATATAGTTGAACCGGAAAACGGCGGTACTATCGTAGAGGACAACGAAATAAATGTTACAATAAACGCGGCGGATGACCTTGGCGTTACGCTTTTGGAACTCTATGTCGACGGCAATATTCGTGGTTTTGAACCACCTGTTCCGGGTGCGGTATTTAATCCTTTAAACCACACATTCTCGATTACTGTTCCTCCGCTCCAAAATCTTGTCACTTCCCAAGATATGGTATTGACTGCAGTTGCTACCGATACAAAGGGGCAACAAACAATTGAAGAAATAACACTTCAAGTTGTAGAAGACCAGCCTCCTGTTGTATCAATTCTAGAACCGGTTTCCGGAGATGAATTTATAGGCGGATCAATCATAAGTGTTAAGATGTCTGTCACTGATGATGTGGGTATTGAAAAGGTAGAGTTGCTTGCTGATAACGCAGTTATCGGAACAGCCTCGTTGATAGGCGGCGAGTGGGTTGCTCAGGGTATGCTTCCTGCAAAGCCATTTGGTTCAACGGTCAATTTAAAGGGTGTGGCATATGACCGGTATACATCAACAACATCGGCTGAAGTTACGATTGCTATCGGTTTGAGTTTAAAAGAACTCAATACTGTGGCGTTGGATTCTGCTTCCGGCAAAGGAATTGCTCCAGCAGGTAATATTGTTTTTGTCGCGGACGGCAGCAAAATTAAAGCAGTTGATATAACAAATGATGCGGTTCATTTTGAAAATAACCGTATGACTGTTGATTATGATCCGGGCCAGAGTTTATATCGCTTGAATTTCGATGCTGTTGACAATGTATTGATGATTCGTTTAAGAATAAATAATACATTTAGTGATTTTATCTTAAGCGAAATAGAAGCATTTAATACATCCGGTACGAAAATTAATTTCCTTTTCTCTGTCGCAAATTCAAATAAACAGGGGTTTGTGATAAGCGAATCAATCGATGGAAATAAAGGAATAAATTCAACGGACAATGGATGGGGCGGCTTCCCTCAATCAGTTGGAACATATACGGTTACAAACCTTACATCTGTTAACCGCATTGATTTATTCCAATATGCTTCAGTACAAAATTCGCGAATCAAAGATATAAGCATAGAAGTAAGTACCGATGGTGCAACTTTTATACCTGTAACGAATCTTGTCGGGCAAGTGCTTGAAGTTGAGAGTACAACACCTAAATTTATTCCTGGTTTGGTGGGGAGTTGTACTGTTGCCGGTACGATAAAAGATATGGTTTATGAGCATGGATATCTCTTGGTTGTGCTTGCACAGCAATTAGTAATCATCGATGCGCGCAACCCTCAAACAGGTTGGAGCGGCAATAGCCATATCATATCATCCCTTGCATTGCCTACGATTCACTCAATCCTGCCTGCAGGGAACTTTGTATATGTTGCGACAAGCGAAGGTTTGAAAGTGGTTAATATTAAATCGTTAACTCAGCCGTTTGTGGAATTTGAAAACGATTCTATTTCGCCTGTTGCAGTAGAATTCGGCAGTCTATATGTTGGAGAACCACATGCAATAAATGTGTATGACATCACAAACCCGATAAATCCTATTTCATTGTACACAAAAAATATGAATGAAATCGGTGTTTCGTCCTTAAGCCACTTAAAACTTATTGGCGATGAAATGCAAGTATTGTTTGATGATAATTATTTGCTTCTTAGAGATGTCGATCTTTCGTTAAACAATTTCTTAAACCTTGCAGGTTCGGGCATTGATATGGTTGTTGGAGGATATCATTCGCTTGTCACGCTAAGTTCGGGAGAAATTGAGGTACTTGCCACAGAATCGCTCGAGAGCCTAGGCCTCATGAAGTTAAATAATCCTGTTGTTGACAGCTATTTACTGGGCAATATGATTTTTATCAAAGCAGGAAACCGATTCTATTTATATAATGCAGATTTTGGTGATTCCACAATCCTTTCGGGACTACAAATTACTGTTCCGGCGAGCGGCTCAAATGCAAGTGAGGGAACTGATATTGAGGTTATTGCACAAGGCTTGAATGATCCCGATGCGATGGTTGAATTCTATGTAAATGGGCAATTAGCGCATATAGATGATTGGTCTGAGCCGGCAATTATGCATCTGCCTATTCCGGTTGATACTGCGGGAACGGTCTTTGAAATCTTTGCCCGTGCGCGCAATGTTGCAGGAAATTCTGTTGACTCTGATCCTATAACAATTCTTTCTGTTCCGGATATGGAACCGCCGACATTTACTATTGTAAACCCTGTTCATGGTTTAACATATACCGAAGGGTTAAAGTACAATATCAATGTGACAAATATTCTTGATAATGTAGCTGTGCAACAGATTGAAATTCTTATAGATAATGATACTTTTGCATTATTCGGTGCTCCGCCGTTTAACGATATTTCTCTTGTATATGAAGTACCGGTTATCGGTGGAACGCCATCGTCAATCATTGAGTTTGACGTTATTGCAACTGACATTAACGGAAATGTTTCGCCGTCACAACTGATAACGATTACCCGGCAAGAAGACACAACTCCTCCAACAATCGTATTAGCAACGCCTGCGAGCAGTTTTTCCATTAAACAAGGAGCAGTGTTGAATATTAGCGGATCAGTAACCGGTGATCGGTTGCTCGATTCGATTACAGTCAGTTTCAATACGGTTCAGATTACCGGAGTGACGTTAGTACAGGATCCAACGAATGAATTCAGGTTTACCTTTAATAAAAACTATACTGTGCCCAATGCGACGCCTAATGGCCCTGCTGTAGTTAATGTTAAAATTGTTGATGCGGCTGGAAATATTGCATTGGCGTCAGTGTCAGGCGAAGTTGTGCTTGACGCAAAACCAGTTATCACTGCATTCAGTAGTGGTACTCTAGTGATCGAGGGCGGTAAAATACTAATGCAGGCTACCGCTACCGATGATGTCGGAATACAATCTGTAGTATTTACTGTTGACGGTACTGTCGTCAAAACTGATACATCGTCGCCCTATGATTATAATTACACGGTACCATTTGGAATTGCTCCTGCTACGATTCATGTCAGCGCCTATGCTATTGACAGCATCGGTCAAACAGGAAATCCATGGGCTCCGTCTGTAGCCGTAACAGTAACCGATGATTTGCCTCCTGTTGTGACAATTACTGCACCGGCAAACGATGCGCAATCGGTTATTGAAGGAAACTCCTTTACAATTGCGATAAGCGCTACCGACCCTGATTCTACCGGCGGTATAAACCGAACAGAAATCTGGATCAACGGTTCACAAAAAGCGGCATGGGGCTATACTGCTTCTTCAACGTTCAGTGCATCAAGCAGTTGGAGTTATTCTCCGGGATGGTTGCCGACTGTTGCAACGCGTGTTGATATCATTGAGGCACGTGTGAGAGATGGATATAATGTGTGGCATATTCAACCTATCACTCGGCAGTTGCTTGTAAAAAGAGATGAACCGCCTGTCATCGTCGGCGATGAATTCCGTTTACCGGCGAGTGTCAAAGAGTTTAATAGCTTCAACATTGATTTTGTGGTAAGTTCACCGAAGAATGACGACCGCTGGTTCAATTATTGCGATTTCTATATGAATGTATGGAATGGTTCTGAATGGGATAATGATATCTATCTAGGACGTGATTCATCGACGAGTTCAGGATATAGCGCGAGTTACTTTAGGTATACTGCTACTGCTCCTGAAATTCAGAGTCCGGCCGTTAAATATTTTACGGTGTATGTGAAATTGCGAGATAACTATGGCGGTTCGGTTGATGTGGCGGCTCATACAGTACAATCTAGTGCAATGCGGATTGATATTGATGATGATGATCCGCCAGTAGTGAGCATGACTCAACCGGCATCGAATTCGAATGCATTTGAAGGTTCAAGTATTGAAGTACGTGCTGTCGCTACAGATGACCGTGGTATGTCGCGAGTTGATTTTTATGCTGATAATGAATATAAAGGAGTAGATACAAGCGCCTCCAGCGGGAATCTCTATATTGCAACTATTGCTATGCCGATTTACGCACCCAACTTCTCAGGTACGTACACCGGCACAACATCATGGCCGTTATTGGCTGTACCATCAATTCAAGTTATACAGTATAACAGCTTAGCAGATTTAAGAATGACGTTGTCATCTGGCGGTAATAATACTGTCATAAATGCTCGAGTAAAATACAATACAAATAATTCGCTATCATTGGTAGAGCCGATCACCTTTATCCTTAATAATGCGCTCCATCAAATTAGTGCAATGAGTTTACAATTGAATTCGTCTCTTGATCAAATAAGTGGAACGGTTACCGATAATGGCGTGAACTATTCAATCAATGGATTCGGATTGTCGGGCGGTTCTCATCCGACGTTGTCGCGTAAAGCGTTGTTGCATGCGGTTGCGGTTGACAATTCTTCGCAATCTATGCCGTCAGACCCGATTACGGTAAATCTTCTTGCCGATGCGCCTCCATCGATTAACTTCACCAATCTTCCTGATGATAACAAGTTCTCAGCAGGAGCATTCGGTACTTTCTCGGTGAGCGCCTCCGATGATGTGCGCATGGCTCGTGTCGAATTTCTGGTGGTGAATGATCCGTTTGACAGCAATAGTGATGGAAATTTAGAAGAACACATTGTTTCTGTAAAAACGCCGAGTTCAAGCCAGTATAAATTGTTCGATACGAGCGGTTCGTTCCGCATACCTTCAGATAGAATAGGCGAGTTGATTGGGGTAAAAGCGCGCGTGATTGATACGCATCCGCCAGTGCCGCATGTCCGTGAAACTATAACCTATATTATTGAAATTGTGGTTGGCATACAAGTGGTCAATCAAGTGAGTACCAGTACCCTCGAATTGCTTGATGCAAACCGTGACTATATAACCTTTGGGTCGGGCAGTGCAGTTAGAGTGGCAAATTACGCTCAAAAAGATGTGGAAATAAACGGCGGGTTGATTACCGTTCCCGTTGATCCGGGCGCCGGATATATCGAAATTGCGTTTGACACCATTCCTAATGCGGGTATGGTTAAACTGCGTGTTATCAATACGTTTGCTTCAAATAATAATTTCGTATTAGGCGAAATAGAATTCTTGAGTGAATTTAGCGAAACACCAGTTGGCATAGCATATTCGCGAGCAACTTTTGAGCAAAGCGGCTATCCGCTTTCTGAGACATATGATGGCGTTATCGCTTCTTCAGGGAATGGGTGGGCAAGGAGTCCGAATTTTGTTGATCAAACGGCATGGTGGTATTTTAGCCAGCCGATCGATTTAAGCAGGATTCGTATCCATCAACCGTATGGATCGGGGCATCAATTGAAAAATTTTGAACTGCTAGTAAGTACAGATTCGCTAACGCAAGTAGTAGTTTTGTCAGGAGATAAAGACGGTTTCGGCTTTATTCCGCCGCTTGCAGAAGGCGGAGTTTTGCCTGACTTTGATATTGACGGCGCGGTAAGTTATCCCAACGATTTCTTTACGAATGCCGAGGCGACCGACCCAACATATACCGATGGTTGGTTATTTTCAGGTGCCTTCACTGCGGTTCAGGGATTTTCACTTGCTGGCATTACGCCATTATACGCTCAGATAAAAGTCCTCGCCGGCGATGTGGAAAATAGCGAACGAGACCAAAACACAATCAAGGTTGAGAATACTAACCTTTCGGATAAATTGAAGTCATTCCAGTCGATCAGTTTACCGGATGGCAGTATAACGTTGTCTACGCTAAACGTTCCTGCATCGCTCATGCCTTCGTTTGAAGACGGTGTTATTAACATTAACTTCACTAATCCGGGGAATATTGTTATCGATTACATAGAGACAATTATTACCGGCGCGAATCACAACAATTTTGTTCCTGCTCCGAATATGGAAGTTGAGTATTATGATCAGAATGGTTTTGTCTACCTTCCTGTATCAATAGTGAAAACGCTGAGCACGAGCAATACCTATTATGATTCGAGCATTGCGAATGGAAAAATCTATGTTGCGTCATATGATGGAGGCTTAGAGACATTTAAGTTTATCACCGATGATTATGCAAAATTGAGTACATTAGGCAATATCGATGCTCTTGGTGATGATACCTTATCCATGGCAGTTGTCGGACGTTATGCATATATAGCGGATTATGATGACGGCTTGTATACAATAGATTTGATTAGACCCACGATGCCTCAGATTATTTCGCATCTATCGAGGAATGGTAGCTACACTTATACACGAGTATTGTATTCGGAAGACAAACTTTATATTGCAACCAGTGGCGATGGCGTTAAGATTTATAGTATTGCCAACGGTCCGGTTCCAGTGTTTGTAACTACTGCATTAAGTGGTAAAAATATTCGCGACATAGAAATTAACGGCAATTACCTCTATGCGGCCGCAAATGAGGAAGGCGTATATATTTAAATAAAAATACGTTGACTCAAGCCGGTTGTGCAACAGGCGCTTTCCAAGTGCGCACCATTGAAGTTATCGGGCAGTATTTATTCCAAAATGATGACAGTGGAAATCGGCTGATTGTGTATGATGTTTCGAATCCGAGTGATATTGAACAGATCAATGCCTTGTCACATAGCGAACTTGGTGTCGGCAATGATTTGCGTGAAATGAAAATAGTAGGAAACTATTTGATATCGCCACTGACTAATTCTTACCTCATGATTGCAAGGCTTGATTTCGGTGAAACCGCAGTGCCGTCCTTAACAATGCAGATTGATGATACCGATGTTATTGAAGGCGAGACTGCGATAATTACAGCAGTGCCTGATGTGCCGGGCAATATCACAGTAGAATTCTTTGTTAACGGTGAGCCTGCGGGCATAGCGAATAAAGCACCCTATGAATTTTATCATCTTACCGCTCCGGGATCGGCAGGAATACCATATGAGTATACTGCGCGCGCGATAAATCTTTCCGGTATGGAAAGTGATCTTGCTGATCCGATATCGTTTGCAACATTGATGGATAACCAGATTCCTTCTATTGCAATCAATACACCGTCCGAAAATGAAAATTTCTTTGAAGGAACGATTGTTAATCTCAACATTGATGCCAGTGATAACCTTACTGTTGAGCACATAATTATTTCAGCGAATAATGTTGAGATATACAACGCTGTGCCTACTGCACAACCGATTTCATTACAGTTGGCACATGAAATCGAACAAGGCCCGGTTGATCCTCAGCAAGTGGTATTTACGGTACGAGCGGTTGATATCAATGGCAATGTGGCGATTGCAACTCGGACTATCAATCGGTTACAAGACTTCGATCCGCCTTCTGTTTCTGTAATTTTACCGACGAGCCAACAGTTTGTTGACGGATCGTCAATGCTGGTAATGGCAACTGCAACCGATAATATTAAGGTTGTTGATTACACCCTCTCAGCGCAAGGCGTTGACTTGACCGGAACCTTCAACGATGTGGTCAGTGAGGTTGGATATTTAGGTATTGCCCGAAATTTAACAGGTTATTATTATGATACAAACCCAATGACTCTTAATTTTAGCCAAGGGTTTACATTCCCATTTTACGGTACTACGTATTCGACGGTTTACATTCATAACAGCGGGTTCTTGACCTTTAGCGGCAATTCCAGCCAAGCTCAGGGTGATAATGACCAGACAGTATCAATAGATGCTTTCCTGAATACCCGTCCACGCATATCAGCGGTGTTTGACCAGCAATGGTGGGATTATGCATATTCATCTCCGTATAACCGGTATGTTGCATATGCGCAGTATCCTGATAGGTTAATCCTTTATTATCACCTCTATTTAGGTGTCTATGGTTCGACAAGTTCAATTAACCACTATGAGATAACACTCTTTAAAACAGGGCTTATTCAGATTACGTATGGCACAACAAATACCGATGAAGATTTCGATTCAGTAACAGGTATTGTCGGTATTACGCCCGGAACAAGTGCACCTACAGTGAGTTTGATTGATGTGTCTAAGAACTATTATATTAAGGGAGCGCCCGGTGGTGCAATGTTCGATTATTTTGATGGGACAGCTCGGAAACTCAATCAAACATTGTCGGGCAAAACGGTGTTCTTCGTGCCGGGTGAAAACTGGCAGTACACAATGATTAAAGTGAATAAGAGCATTCTCGATGTTGCGGAAAATAAACTGGGAATGACTCATTTGGCGTCAGGATTAACGGAAGCAAGCGCTTCGGTAACCGCAATCGACATCAATGGAAACGTTTCGCCATCCGAGACGGTTACAATATCCAAACGTTCCGATCAAGCGCCAACCTTGTCCAATTTATCGGTTATGCCGCGTCAGCTCATGGGTAATTCAGTGACGATCAGTGCTCAGGCAACAGATGATATTGCTGTGTACGGCGTAACCTTTACTGCAGAATATGACAACGGTACAATTCTGTTTAATCAGAATGATACAACGTATCCCTATGCGGCATCGTTTGTATTGCCGGTTGCATCAAGCAATTATTCTGTAACG
Organism: bacterium; assembly: GCA_024233545.1. Taxonomy (GTDB): domain Bacteria; phylum Auribacterota; class Auribacteria; order Auribacterales; family Auribacteraceae; genus JACKPL01. The sequence continues at coordinate 186,416 of JACKPL010000004.1, read as the reverse complement.
GTATCAGCAACAGCATTTGATGAAACGATGGTGTCCAGTACTGCCACTGCAACGGTAAACGCGCTAACTAATATACCGCCGATTGCGGGATTCCTTGCGCCGGTTAATGGTTTTGAGGTTACTGAAGGTGATGTTCTTACCATTCAGGCTTTTGCGTATGACCAAGATGTCAATAATAACCAGATTCCGCTAATCGGATCAGTTACAATTGATATTGAGATATCTCAAGGAGCCGGTGCGCCGATTACTCAGCAATTTGTGAGAAATTCTTCGCCGTATACAGTGAGTAATTATCCTATCCCTGCGACAGCTGAAGGCGAGACCATGACAATATCTGTTTTCGCAACAGACGATGCAGGAGATTCTAGTACGGTGGTGACTATTACAGGAACCATTACGGGCGATTTGCCGCCGAATGTGGTTGTGACCTCTCCACCTGTTTATACCGTTGTTGCGTCCGGTTCGGAAATTACTGCAACGGCAGATGCATCAGACGATGTCGGGCAAATACAAAGCGTTCGGTTCTTCGTTTTTGTTGATGGTGTTCAGGATAACGACAGCGCATCAGTAGTCGATACAACTGCACCTTATGCCGGTACAGTCAAGATACCAAACGGTACGGGAAGCGCTGTGGTAGATATCCGTGCTAAAGCGATCGATTCGGTAGGGCAAGTTGGAATATCTGCACCGATTACTCTTGATATTATCATTAGTACAGAATTTTTAGCTGATTTCCCGACGACTGATGCAACTCATATGAGAGTAGTCGGCGATTATGCGTTCGTTGCTGACGGTGCAGGCGGCTTGGTTGTATTGAATATATCCGATCCGCTCAATATCAGCCTTGTTACGAGTGATGCAACGTATACTATTAGTGATCTGGTAGTCATTCAAAATACAATATATGCAATAACATCTACGAATTTTGTGATTTTCAGGTTTGAAAATGAAGAATTGGAATTTATTGGCGAGACGGGAAATATATTCTCAAGCGCTAATGATGTACAGGTTCGCGGCCAGTTTGCTTTTGTTTCAGATGAAACGGCAAATAAATTAACCGTGCTTGATTTAAATAACCCTGCAACGCCATTTGAAATTTCAGGTTCGCAAATATCGGTAACAGGGCCGAAGAAAATAGCAATTCAAGGTAATGTGCTTATATTGACTCAAGGTACAAATGGTATGGCTACAATCGATATAAGTAACCCTCGTTCACCGGTATTAAAAAATACCTACGACACTTCCGGCGATGCGCGAGGAATCAGTATCAATAACAATATTGTATATATTGCCGATTATGGTATTGGTTTGTTGTCATATCAGCTTAAAGAGCAAACTGCAGAATTAATCGGTATGGGATTGGCGCGCAAGTTATCCGGTCCTAATCGATTAAGTCAAACACAATACGTGGATGTTGTCGGTTCTATCGCCTTTGTTTCAGACCGAACAAATGGAATAGCAATGGTTAACGTTGAGAATCCATTTGAGATGACATTAGTAGGAAATGCAAGTACCGGAGCTGATGCTATTGATATCGATGTGGTTGGCGACATTGCATATATTGCTAACGATACCAGCGGAATACGATTGCTGAGGCTTATCAGCGGCCAGTTGGAAGCTCCGCAAATTCAATCCGTTAGCGTTGTGCCGACTCAAGTCATTGAAGGCAATTCAATCCTGTTGACCGCTTCTGCAACAGATGATACTGGCGTTACTATCGAATTTCTTGTTAATGGTGAAGTGGTCGCAGTAGATAATACTGTTCCATTCCAATTCGATTATCTTACTGCCCCGAACAGCGGGCCTTCAACGCTTCTTATCAATGCAAATGCTATTGATTTGGGTGGAAATATTACGTTCACATCAGCACTGGAAGTTGCTGTTACTGTTTTGGAAGATAATGAATCTCCTGTTATAAGTATTATTCAGCCTACCGATGATAAGTTCCTCCTTGAAGGAACAACAACTACGGTCGATATATCGGCTCAGGACAATCTAGGTATTCAGGTTGTTACAGTTAATGTCAACGGCGTACAAACATTATTTAATAAACCGCCGTTCACTATTCAAAACGTGCCATTGCCTTTGGGCAATCCTCCTCTTCCGCTCGTGATATCGGGCGCAGTGCAGGATATTAACGGCAATGTAACTCTCTTAGCTGAAAAGTCTTTTGCGGTGACTGATGACTTATCGGCGCCGTCGGTTACAATAACATCACCGGTTAACGGGTTAGAAGTTATTGCAGGGCTATCAGTGGTGTCAATTGAAGCGAATGTACAAGATAGCGGTTTAATTAGCGCAGTAGAATTCTTTGTTGACGGTGCATTAGTGTTTACCGATACAACCACTCCTTATTCGTATTCCTTGACTGTCCCCGGGAATGCAGGCCACACTACAGAGCTTAAAGTGCGTGCTGAAGATATCAGTGATAATTTCACCATTACTGCGCCTGTTGAACTCATTACCACTTTTGCTATCAGGGAAATCACTAATTCGGGCGAATTATACCGTCTGTACAACAATGGAAGTGTTACCGGCGGATCATTTGCCGCAGAAGATGTGTATGTGGTCGGTGATCCTGTTACGAATCAATCCAGTTTACCGACAACTGTGTCGCCGAAGTGGATGTATGTGGCAAACAATTCAAGTTTAGCGGTGATTGATCTCATCAACAGGTCGCAAAGTACTTTCTCTACGACAGCCGCTCATAATATTGATTATCAAGGTGATTTTGTCTATGTTGCCCGCGCATCTTCCGGATTGGGTACGTATTATATTGCGAACCCGGTTCAGCCTGTTCATGTCGGAACTCATAATTTCGGTACAAATGGAAATGTGTATGATGTTAAAGTGCGCGGACAGTATGCTTTTACGGCGGCATACAGGCATCAACTACAGGTGCTCGATATTTCAAATGTGAATTATACGAATCCGACCGTGCCTACGTTGTCTTACCGTTATGTCGGCGAGCGAAATACTACAGCAGTAAAACCAGCTCATATTATGCATTTGGTGTATGGTTGGAAGGCAATATGGCATATTGGACAGGTGAGTATTCCAATCCGTATTTCTCATTGTTAAATGCAGATATTTCTGATGTCGAAACGCTGTCAGGAACGACAAATAACTGGTTGAACAATAGTTATTATTACTATACTCGGTATCTGCAGGCGTTAGATAGCGACTATGTGTTGGTTGTAGGAAGTAGCCGGATAGCTGTTGCTGATGCGCGAGGCGCAAGCGCTACTGCTACGGGATCATGGGTTGATACCGAATCCCCATCAGGACACAATTATCAATGGGGCGGTCTGTTATCAATCGGCGATATTGCATTTGTTTCGAGCAACTCAACGCTAACCGGTATTGCTGTATGGGATGCTAAGCTATTCGCAATAATATTAAACTGCTCGGTACAATTTCTGGAAGCAACACTTTCCGCAACATGGATATATACGGTAATCTGCTTTTTGTCTGTAATTATAATAATGGTGTGCGTGTATATGAATTGAATGCGTTTGAAACTGGTGCACCGATAGCAAACATCGTATCGCATTCTGACAATGACACCATTTTACTCGATGATACGGCGATCGTTGAAGTTGATGTCACAAACAAAGATGCGGTGACGGTAGAATTTCTTGTTGACGGAAAACCATACAAGAAAGATTTTGTGCCGCCTTATGAACTGTACTATTATGCACAAAATGCCGGTTCGGTAACTATGCAGGCCCGCGTAATGGATTTAAGCGGAAATGTTGGGTATACATCGTTAATCACATTGAATATCGGTGAAGATACCATCAATCCTGTTGTCCAGAATGTTACAGGGGATACTCAAGGAACAGTCGGCGAACTGCTTGATGTTGCGATTACGGTTACCGATAATATTGCGGTCGACCATATCGTCATTGATTTTGATGAAACCGCATTTGTTATGCCTTCTCAAGGGTATTCTGATGATTTTGAAACCGGCGATTTCAGCGCACAAGCTTGGACATTCACCGGCAGTTCTAACAGATTCTGGAATATTACTACTGACGAAAAATATGAAGGGTCGTATTCAGCTCAAGGCCCAACATCTTTAACGGATAGTCAAAACAGTTCGATGTTCTTGACCGTTGATATTCCTGAAGCAACGACAATATCGTTCTATTACAAGCTCGAAACAGAATCATGCTGTGATAAATTGCGATTATATGTTGATGGTAATTTAGTGCTCAATGTTGGCGGTTATTCGGGATGGACATTCTTTAGCACTCCGTTAACTGTTGGAACGCATAATTTACAGTTTATGTATTACAAAGACGGCAGTGTATGCAGTGGAAGAGATACTGTTTGGGTTGATAAGATTGAAATCGGTTCCGGCGGAAGCGCTGAACCTCTCGATATAGTGACTCTTCCTGTACCGGATGGGTGGTCTGATCTCAATTTAGTAACGTTTGAAACTAACTTTGGAATAAACGGGTTATTGACCGATAATGTGTTTACCGTAACGCCATACGATGTCGCCGGAAACCAAGGCGATGCTGTTGACGTAACGATTACCACTTCTCAAAATGGCGCCCCCGTAGTTAAGATTACTTCGCATGAAGATGGAGACATCATTAGGGCGGGTGCAGTTCATACATTGCAATTCAGGGTGAAAGACCTTGGGCTTACACCTTCGATCAATACCATAGAAGTATTGCAGAATGGATCGCAAATCTATTACAACAATTCCTATACCGGCGATCCCGGTACGCCGACATCGGTAAGTGTGAATTTTACTGTAGCAAACTCTGATTTGGATGAACCGCTTTCATTGAATGTCATTGTGACTGATGATGAATTGTTAAGTTCAGAAGCAGTAGTCGAGCTTAATCCTGCGTTCATTTTCAATGGGCAGACTCGCTCAATAAACATTACAAATTGCGAGTGGTTTGAGATACGAGGACAGTATGCGTTTCTTGGCGGCAGTAGCGGTATACGCGTTGTTGATATCGGTACGTTTAATTTAGTCAGCCAAGATACAATGGACAGCAGATATGTATATCATTTTGCTATCGCCGGCGATTATCTCTATGCGCCGAGTGATGGAGGCGGGATGTACATATTTGATATTAGCGAGCCCACAAAGATTAGACGAGTTAAAGTAATCTCTCTTAATGCTTATTTCGCTGTATATAATGGAAATGATACGTTGTTTACGATATATAACAATAGTATTGTTTCTTACGATATTTCTGATAGAGAAAACCCCGTTTTTATCCAATCTCTTGTTCGCCCGACAAATGATTTTCCGTATTCAGCCATACTGGATAATACTAAGAATTATTTGTACGTTGGCGATCAGGATGCATTATTCTCATATAACGTCAGCAACCCTGCAAACATGCAGGAATTAGCACAGCTTGACACTCAAAGCAGTAATAATCATAACGGCTTGGCTATTAAAGACAACAAGCTTTATGCAAGTATAGATTATTACGGGATAGTTGTATTTGATCTCAATACAAGCAAGGCAACTCCAACAAGAATACTTTATTTGTCGGATACTGGAAAAGATTCTGATGGTATTGATGTATTCGGTAATTATCTCTATCAAGTAAAATACGATCGTCTTGATGTCTATTCGCTCCCGTCGTTGGATTTAGTGACTCAATGGACACTCAATTCATCGTGTGAAACGGTTAAAGTGCACGGATATTATGTATATGTTTCGCGATTGTCTTCAAGCACTACATTAACAGAATTTGATTTTGGTGTCGGAAAAGGTATGCCGGTATTTGGGGCTACAAATATAATGTTTGACAATGATGCGATAGTGGTTACGGGAACAGCGAGTGATGACGATCAGGCAACGGTCGAACTTATTGTAAACGGCAGGTCTCTCGATTCGGCAAAAGGCCCGGCATTTACTATGAGTATTCCAGTCAGCCCTGAAGAATTCGGAACTGATTTTTCAATCTCGTTACGTGCACGAGACCTCTTCAACAACAGTATTTCTACTGCAACTCAGGTTATCAATATACCTGATGATAGAGATGCTCCGGTAATTGCTATAACATCGCCTTTAGATGGAACATCTGTATCCGAAAATATAGAACTTATTGTCGAAGCTTCAATCCTTGATGCTCTGCCTATTCGGTCGGTAGAACTGCTGATGGATTACGGAACAGGTTTCCAAGTCTTGTTGGCTGATACAGACCCTGAATTGCCGTTTGCAGGATCGGTATTGATTCCGAGAGTTACCGATGCGTCGAATATCTCAATCAAGCTGCGGGCAACAGATTGGTTAGGAAATGTCGGCGAATCCTTACCGGTTAATTTGTCAGTACTTGAAGATACTGCACCGCCTGTTGTATCAATTATCTCACCGGAAGATAATGATACAGTCTATGCAAACAGCAATGTTTTGGTTACGTTTACTGCGGATGATTCATCATCGATAGGCGGCAGTATTGATGCAATTCAGGTAACGCTAAGCGGCGGTGTGCCGATTGTAATCGATAGCGATCAGCGGGAAGTGCTCCTTCGTATTCCTGCTTCAATGACAAACCAATCAGCAACAATTGAAGTTACTGCATATGACATGACAGGCAATATTGGTACAGATTCTGTAACAATTACTATTGATGTACCGCTCGTTGCCCGAATTCTTTCACCGAATTCCAGTGCGAATAGCGTTTCGGTTATCAATGTTGAGACTGGAGTTATAGAGGCAACAATTCCGGTTACTTCTGCCAATAAAGTTGATATTTCGCCTGACGGAAGCCGTATCTATGTTGCTTCAGGAAATGTACGAGGTATGTATGCTATTGATCCGTTGACATATAATGTAAAGACAATAAATATGGCTACTTCTTATAACGGAACAAATCAGTGGGAAGCCATATTCAAACCAGAACTCAATCTGGCATACGTTCTCGATTATAACACTACAATCAACCTGATTAATACTCAGACTGATACCATGCAAAGTTTTATTTATGTACCAACTAACGGTTACGATATGGATATTTCGCCTGATGGGACAGAGATTTATACAATCAATAACTCGAATACCATTGCAGTAGTCAATCTGATTTCGCAGGCCACTCAGACATTTCCAAGCCAGAACAATGAAACACTGCGGAAAGTTACAATTCCTGCAGATGGAACCAAAGCCTATTTTGCGACTTATTACAGTGAAGATATCCAAGTCATGAATATGGCTACTAAACAGTTTGTAACGATAATTCCTCTGACATATGACCTTGAAAACCTAGTATCTGGTGTGTCATCGCAAGGTTATGTACCTATTGCAAGCGATACTCAAAATACTATTTTTAAGATCGATCCCAAGACAGATACAGTAATGGCAACATTGAGTGGGTTTGGAGACATTGCGAGTCTAACAGTGCCCCAGTCTGATCCGACCAAATTACTTGTTGCAACAACGACAAATGGAGTGGGCGAGTTATCAATTGTCGATATTGATTCTTTTACTATTATTAAAAAGCTGTATTCGGTTTATGGAGAAAACGGTGTTGGATATTTATTAACACCCGATCAATCAGCGGTTATACCGTTTACGGTTTCTATGGTATCGCCATTGCCGGGTACGTACACCTCGCGTGCAAAACTGCTTGTCAAAGTTGATGTCAGTAACCCGAAAGTGGTATCGGATATGCATTTTAAAATTGACGGCACTGTAGTCAATATCATGCATACGCCGCCGTTTGAAACAACCATTACATTACCCGATGTATCTACACCGCTTAATGATGTTGTAATAGAAGTTGAAGCATTTACTTTTGGCGGAGCATCCGCGTCAGACCAGATTCTTGTTGATGTGGTTCCCGATAATACTGCTCCGATAGTTTCAATTGCCAGTACAAATGCTACAGGAAATAAAATCGGCGCTACCGATGTATTGTTTGTCAATGTGGCGGCAACAGATAATGCAGGGGTCGCCCTTGTCGAACTTTATATTAACGGCGCATTATTTGACAACGATACCCAAGCGCCGTATGACTTTGGGTTAAGGTTATCGGAAAACGAGGGAGCCGTACTTGATCTTTATGCTCGCGCCTTTGATGAAAACGGCAATCAGGCAGTAAGCAGTGTTGTATCTCTCACGGTTGCTTCGAAACCATTTCTTATGGATGTTATTCTTAAACCTAATTACGGTGCCTATACATTTACTGTCTTTGATGCAAAATCCTATAAGCGAATTGCAGATTATGGAAGCGGCAATTCGTATTACCCATACAATATTGTTGCTACAAAAGATGGTAAAAAAGCGTATACGGCTCGAACGGATTATTACGGGAGATTGTATCGTTTTAACCTTTTGAATGGAAACCGAGAACAGGATTACGAATATACAGGGACATATGACATCTATTCCAGAGCGCTTATGTTATCCAAAAACGAAGACTTGTTGTTCTGTGCTCGTCCTAACCATGATAAGATAGATGTATTTGATACACTTGGCCACACCGGTTTTAACTATCTGTTCTCCATATCCGATTTTCAGACTATTGACCAACCGGAACGTTTATTCCGTTCTGCTGACGAAAAATATATCTTGGTTTGTAACCATTCCGGTACGGAACGCGGCATTACGGTAATGAATGCGGTGAACGGTATGATTATCAAAAATATACCGACCATTGAACCGGGCACAACATCGCAGTATACACCGTATGAAGTTGCAACCATAGCAGGTTCGCCGTATGCGTTTGTGTCGACTCGAAACAGCAGATTGTTTATTATCAATCTCGATACCTTAAGTGTGGAAAAAGTTATAGCATTAAACAGCAGTTCATATGCTGTTGCGGCAGGATATACGCCCGAAGGGCCGAAAGCATTTGTTGTTACTGTTACCGGGCCTGAAACCATCTACAAGATCAATGCTGATACTCTGCAAGTTGAGGCAACAGTCAGCCTTGACCTTTATGATGCGGATTTTGGCGAATTGACACCGGACGGCAAAGCGTTGTTCTTTAATGGCGATGCCAGCAGTTCCGGCGCAACAGACGTTGTTGATTCGGTCACGTTACTGCCGATCATCCGAATAGAGTCGACAAATTATAATTATGGACCAATGTATTCTGGAAAAATGTTTGACAATGTTCCGCCGACAATTTTCGTTACTTCGCCGGTTCAAGGCACTGAATTGGTCGAAGGGAAACGAGTGAATGTAGCGTTTAATGCGACGGATAATTTTGTACTGCAACAGGTCGAATTGCTCTTGGATAATGAATCCATGGGTATTTCTACCGTAGCGCCATCGTATCCGATTCAAATGCAGGTACCGGCGTTCACCGGTGAAGGACAAAGTATTGTTGTGAGGGCTGTTGCGCGTGATGCGGCAGGGAATACTACTGCAATGGTACCTGTTACTTATGGAGTAGTGGCAGACACGCAAGCCCCGAATGTGGCTATCCTTTCGCCGGCTCACGGTTCGGATGCACGCTTGAATTCGCTTGTTACACTTGCTCTTGATATTACCGATGACGGTGGTATTGCTCAAGTGCAAATCAGTGTTAATGACCGTGCTGAAGAGCCGGTTACTCAACCGCCATTCACGGCGGCAACATTCCGTCTTGATAATGGTGTTATCGGAGAAGATTCTGTTATTGCAGTTACCGTAATTGACTCGGTTGGCAATTCAGCATCAACTTCTATTACTTTAAATGTGCTAGAACCGGTATTTGACATAATTGTTGCCGCTTCGTATAATCAGCGCGAAATACACCGTCTCGATTTTAACGGGATGACATCGGTTCTTAATGCGCCGGGTGGAACAAACAGCGGACAATTTACCGACATGGCATCGACTCACGATGGAGAATACTTGTTTGCTCTATCAGCTTCCACATCACAGTCATTTAATAAGATTCGCGTATACAAAATGCCTCAAGGCACATTGGTTCGTGAAATTGATGATACAGGAACATTTAAAGGACGGTTCTCATCAATCGTTATCGATAAGAATGACCGTTTTGCATACGTATCCACCGAGTGGAATTCTTCTTCCTCATCACCTACTGGAAATAGCAAGATTGTGGTGCTTGATATTCCTGTATGTATTGATCCTGAAAGCACCGGAGACCCGATTTTCACAACCAGCTACGACGGGCCGTCTTTGTATAATAACTCAGGTGAATATGTAAGGGTGAATTTGGCGTTGAGCCACAGCGGAAATACGTTATGGGCGGCTTCGCCGTCTACGTATAATTCAAGTACGTATTATTCCAGAAGATGGACGGTAACGAATCTTGAATCGACTGGTTCATTGCCTTCAGCAATCGCTATGAATTATGGATGGGATGTGGAGAATTATTTTGATGGTACCAATGATTTAATCTACATGCCTTACTCAACTGACGACTATAGAAAGTTCCATGCAGATACTGGATCCAACTATTACAACGTAGATATTAATGTTAATAACGGTAATATCTCCATTGGAAAAGTAAGCGACACCCTTTCGGTAATGGCTATTGCCTATAGGTCTTCAAACATCATATATATCAGGAAGATAGAAGGTGGGCTCAGTTCTGATAGTTATACATCTATTGCCAACGTTTCATTACCATATGTGCCTATGGATTCGGACTTTACTCCTGATGGTAAGTATTTATTTGTTTACTATCAGTCTAATACAGGGTACAGCGTTATTAAAACCAGTGACTGGTCGCATACGTACTATCCGACTTCGGGTATTTATCGCAGGATATTGATGAGTACGGCAACTGATGCAGTAAATCCGACTATCGAACTTGCCGCTGATCCGGTAAAAGAATCATATCTTGTCGGAGAAGAGGTGTCCTTGGTCGCAACTGTTGACGATAATCAAGGAGTAGAATTTGTTGAATACTACCTCAATGGCGGCTTGCTTGGAACTGATGCTCAAACACCGTTTGCCTTCCCGTTTGTAGGAAATGTTCCATCAGGAGCAACGCCTTTCGAGATTCAAGCGAAAGCGTATGATTTTGCAGGGAACTCAGCATTGAGCTCAATTATTACAATAACTGTTGTTGACGATAGCATAGCACCGACCGTAACGATCGCCGCGGTAACCGATTTAGTGGGTGTAAACGCGGGAATGCCGGTTGTCGTAACCGCCAATGCGCAAGACAACGCATCGATCAGCCGTGTGGAATACACCCTTTTTGATGGGGTAAACAGCTCGACAGCGGTAGCTACTGTACCGCCTTATCAGACAATATTGTATCTTGACGATAATGTATCGAATAGTCAGGTGTTTACAATTACTGCGGTTGCGGTTGACGGCGCTGGTAATGTGAGCGATCTGTCGAATATACTTAACGGTATAACAAGCCCAGAGACATTTGTAAAACAAGGCAAATTATTCTCAATAGCTTATACGTCAGCTTACAGATTATTTGTCACTGATGACATAACGCATGCGACAACTGAATTGTTAATCAATAATGCAGATTACATAAAGATATCACCCTTGCAGTATGGGTTCTTATTCCGTCAAGGAAATGACGAAGTAATTGTGTTCAATAAATTTACCCGTGAAATTGTTAAGGTTTTCACCTATTCCGATGGATTTGATGGGCCGCGTGACATTGCATTTGATGCGGTAAGGAAACTCGCATATATTACAAGTGCGTATAATAATAAGGTTATGGTTGTTTCTCTGGAAAGCCTTACTGTTGTTCATCAAATTACTACGTCAAATACGGGAACCCGCCTCTATTATCCGTGGAGTGTTGTGGTAACTCCGGATGGACAGTATTTGTATGTAAGCAATCAATCGTTCACTTATTCTGACCCGACCTATTCCAGAATACTGGTATTTAATCTGGACGATTATTCAGAAGTGAAAAGGTATAGCGATTCGTCAGGAGTCGGTTTGGATTATGAGATGGTTATGTTGCCATACGGCAATAAGGCATATATTACCAATACGAATAATAATGGTACATTGTATGAGATTGATACGGCATCGACCTCATTTACACAAATAAAAACTAATGTCGGCGGCCAGTATCCTGTTGGCGGGTTGACACCTATGGGGCTCCGCGTATTCATGTTCTATGATTCGCCTGATGACATTTATATGTATAACCCTGAAACAGGTGAAGCGGAACTCTGGCTTGATATGGCTTCATTGCCGTCAATCTATGCTATGGATATAAGCGATGACGGCAGGTATCTCTATATGGCAACCAGTAATAATTATATTCGGAAGATTGAAATAGCAACAAAGAATATTGAAGATATCGCTATGCCTATCGGAACAAGAGATGTCGATTATCACCTGTTGACAATTTTTGATACTGTGCCTCCTTCGATTGTGTTGAATGGTGTGCCTTCCAGCGCGACAGAAGGGACGGCATTGACATTTACTGCGCTTCCGACTTCGAGCATCGGCATACGAAATGTATCATTGTATATCAATGGCGAACGTTTTGAAGAGAAAATCGTTGGACCATATTCATTTACTTATAGAGTTCCTGTTGATGTTGCGTCGTTTGAAGTATATGCTCAAGTAACAGATGTTTCGGGAATCAGGGCTCAATCGGCGCCGCAGACAGTAACTGTTCTTAATGATACCGATGCGCCGGTTGTGTCAATCGTTATTCCAGAGGATAACGAAACAGCCTATGCTGATTCATTCGTCGTACTTAATGTCGAAATAAGTGATGCCACCGATAACATTAAATTTGTCCAAGTGTTGTATAATGGAGTTCCTGTAAAATTCTTAGGAACCGAAGCCTATCTCAACCTTGGAGGAGCTCCTTACCAAACATCAATTCCGATTGAGGAAGATGCGCTTGAAGCATCGGCGACAATTGAGGTTATTGCAGTTGACTATGCAGGGTTAATGACGTCTGATTCTGTGGCTTTGACAGTCGTTCGAAGCGACTATAATCAACTTTTGATGGTCAATAATGCTGGCGCTCTATTTGATTTAGATACCAATACCTTGATAGCGGGAGATTTAGGAATATCAACCGGAGTTAATTTTGTCGCAACCGATGCAAAATATCATCAACAACGCGATCAGTTGTTTATCGCGATGTATGATACGCAAAGCGAGCGTGAACAACTTGGAATGGTTGATTTTAATGCACAGGTATTCAGCTATCGAACCGGCAACCAGTATTTCCGCACGCAAACTGTAGAGTTGGCTGAACAAAACTCACAGTTGTTTGCGTTGTTATTCCCTGAATATCCATTTGATTATGTTACGGTAATGAATATCGATTCACCGTCTACATCTCCGTATGGCTACCAGTATATCAGGGGTGCTCGAGGTACGGTAACCGCACCTGATGGAAGAATATATATTGCGGAATATGGGTATGAGGATGGGTCACATCCAAGTTATTGGTGTTCTCGTATTACCAACTATGACCTGACTACAGGAAACGGATCATTAACAGGTTTTACATCTGCAAGTGCATACAGAGGAACAGCGATTAATCTGAATCAGGCAGGTAATATCTTGTATGTCGGACGCTTTTATCAGTCTGCAAACCAATATGAGATAGCAAGAATTGATACTGGCCCGTTTACATCAGCGGCTGGATTATTTAGAACAGTTGATTCTGAGATATCGAGTATTGAATCGGTTGTTATCTCCGGCTCAGAACGGATACTTGCCGCTCTGCCGGATAATGACACTATTCTGGTATTCGACCCGACAACACTGAATGAAGTGGATTCATGGTCTGTGCCATCACCGGATAGATTACAGTTTGATACAATCGAGAATGCATTGTTTGTGTTTTCAAAAGCGGATAATCTCATTGCAAAAATTGATGTGGAAACCGGAACGGTTGTCGCGCAGAATAGTGTTGCAGGCCCTGTTGCGGTATTCGGCAGAATCAATAAATTGTTGCCGGATGTTGCTGTGCCGGTTGTTACGATCGTCTCGCCGCTTGATAATGAATCGTATTTTGAAGGGCATTTATTATCTATACAAATATCTGCAGTTGATGAAAACATTGATGCTATTGAAATGTTCTACAATAATATCAAGGCTGAAACGATAAATGCCAATGGCCAGTCGTCGCTTACCATTCTTAAGAGGTTGCCGATCATTGATGGTGCTTCCGATGTGTTAACTATCGAGGTTCGGGCGAAAGATATGTTCGGTAATATCGGACGAAGCGATAAGATTGCAATAACCATACTTGATGATACTGAAGCTCCTGCTGTAACCATGACCGAACCTATTGCCGGACAAACGGTAATCGGCGGATCGTGGGTAGATGTTATAGGGGTGTCAACGGATAATTCCGGGACACAATCCATGGTTGAGATTATTGAAATCTACTTCGATAACGATATCATTGATGTTCTTTCACCGGAAGAAGACGGAACATTTGACCGTCCGATTGTTATACCGGTAAACGTCTATTCTGATCCAATGACTGTTGGAGTAATTGCTCAGGATTATGCCGGCAATCGTTCAAGTAAGATATCGGTACAAGTTAATCTGCTCTTTGAAGCAGAGCCGACTGCCGGATATGATGATCGCGACGTCTATGATACGTATGTTCTTGACGATAAACTATATATTACCTCGTATCAGATTCTAGAAGTATATGATATTAGTTCGCTTATACCCGGTGGAGGGGGAGAAGGTGAGTCTGGTGTAGGTGAAACAGGTATTGGCGGGGAACTTGAGTTTGCAGGTAGCGAGCTTTCGTTCCTTGGAAACGTGCCGAGAATATCAACAGCGAATAGGTTGGTATATACTTCGACTGCAAATCCTTATTCATTGTATCATTTTGTTGTCGAAAATGGCTTTATCTACGGTGTCGGCACTTATAGCGGCTGGTCATCTACGCAATTTATTGTAATGGGCGCTAGCTTCGATCCGTATGATTTCAATCTTAAGGCGCAGATTCAGTTGGATGATGAAACGATAGAGAACCGTGAAGGCGTTATATTGCTTAATGGCGATCGGGCATATGTCGGCCATGACGATGGTGTGTGGGTACTCAATGTACGGTTCCCGAATTCGCCTGTAGTATTGCCGGGAATAGAGGACAATGACAGCGGGACACTTGCGTTGGAAGCAACTGAAGACAATCTATACCGCTTGACCCGCAGGGGACAAATTCATGTGTATGAACTGGATAACCTTGAACTGTTGCAGACAATTACGCTTTATACACCTGCTCCAGAAGCTCCATTACCGGATTTTGGCGATTTGGAAGTTAAAGATTCCGTCTTATATGCGACAGACGAAATCGGTGGGTTGTTCTCAGTAGGAATTACCCAAACGCCATTAAGTTTTGGTACGCCAGCTTTCATTCTCATAGACGATTTGGATGGAGAAATGCCTATGGGTATTGATTCAATTGGCGATTTTACGGTTATACATGGTATGAACGATGTGTTTTTCCTTGATACATCCTCTCTGGGTTCGGAAATAGTACTTGGTTCTGTTTCTCAATTTACTAATGTACCAATTGAATATCAGATTACCGATTGCTATATTTATGGCAATCAACTGATTGTTCAATCGGGAGAAGCGGCGATTGTGAATATATATCATGATCTTGGAGGCGCTCCAACAGTCGAACTGGATTTACCGGCTGATATCAATGACCGCCATTATATTGGCGGCGAAAGCTCCGTATTGATCCCATTTGACGCGTAACGGGCGATAACATGACTATCGAACTGATCATCGATAATGATGCGGTAGCGGTTCGTAATGATAGCGGTCAATATTTTGTTAATGCTATATTCCCTCCAGTGTCAAGCATTACCAATTCAATAATTGAAGTACATGCCTTTGATTTATCAGGGAATGTATATAATAGTACAGCTGTTACCGTAGTTATTGAGCCGGATCCTGTGCCGCCGCATAATGTACAGGTTTTCTCCATAAATG
Organism: bacterium; assembly: GCA_024233545.1. Classification (GTDB taxonomy): domain Bacteria; phylum Auribacterota; class Auribacteria; order Auribacterales; family Auribacteraceae; genus JACKPL01. The sequence continues at coordinate 170,554 of JACKPL010000004.1, read as the reverse complement.
AAGGACCGGTTTATGCAGGTGATGATATTATTATGGAGGCAACAGCCGAAGATAATTTTGCAATCGATCATATGCTTATTTATTGGATCGGCCATTATGGTGTTCTTGATTCTAACGCACCATATATTGGCTATTTTACGACACCGCTACTTGGCGATCCTAATAATCAATTTGAGGCGACTGCCTATGATCTTTCACAAAATTCAACAGTTTCTTCGATGGTTACTGTTACGGTTATTCCTATTTCATCTATCGAAATTGAACCGGCTAATGCACTGATTTATGATCGGGCGCGTTTCTCAGTTATCGGTGTGTATCAGGATGGGAAGAGAATTGATATTACCAATGATGTATCAGGCCAGATGATTGTTACAATGGATAATGAAGCACAAGGTACTTATTTCAATGATGGACAGCCGTACATCATACGTAATCTGAACTATTTCGGATCTATTGTTTTTACGGTAAGTTTGCAAGGTGGTGCGCTTGTTGCTCAAGGAACATTCCAGTCTGACAATAATTTGAATGGTATACCCGATGCCGACGAATTAGCTTTCGGGTTAAATCCGGCAAATATCAATACCGATTCGACAGGATTCGTTCCCGATGTTATAGAAGTTCTTATCGACGGAACAGATGAGACAATTGAGTCTGATGATTACCATCAGGTTGTAATACCTACTACAGGAAGTGAACGGTATTATCAAATGGTTATTGAACGTTCAGGCAATGGCGTTGGAACGTTAATGATACATGAAGATCAAACTGGAGGCCCGCATCTGTCCTATTTCTTCTTAGATAATGATGGTACGATGCCAATTGAGACGAAATTAGAGTCCTATTTCAGTTATTATCAGAGCTATAAATTGAAGCAAATTGATTCGGACAAAGATAGCGGAGACCGACAGCATTTTGTGTATACATTATTCTATGATCCCGATGTGCAACATGTTGTTGTTGACGTTGATAATGAGATCATTACGAACACAACGGTTCTCAATGCCATGGATGCTGGCGGGCTCGGTAATCCGATATCCTACAATTATTGTGCACGAATTGATGTTGATGATTCGGATAATGCGCATATTGCATGGATTGAAGATAATCGAAACGCATATCTTGCGAGTATTAAATATACGAAATTAGATAACGACGGCAATGTTCTTATCCCTGAAATGACGTTGTATTCCGATACATCGATTTCTTCTTCTTATGCATACATGAAAGCTTTGGATATTGCGGTTGACAACGATGGCAATGTGCATGCTGTGTGGACTCGTTATCCGAACACGTCGAGTATTTATGAAGTGTATTACAAAATGATCAATGGAACAACCGGCGAAACAATGATTGATACGAGTATGATTCAATCATTTAACAATCAAAGTAGGACGAGTTCATATTTTACCGCTCTTGAATGCGAATTCGATAATGAAAATGAATTGGTTGTTCTCTACACGCGATATGATACACAAGTCTATAGCTTTAAACTGTTCCTCATGAGGTTAACACCATTGTCTATTATTCCGTCCGGTTTCCCGGTAAGCACGAATGATATTGTTGCATCTGATGAAATATTAAGCGGACAGAATGGTCAGTTTACTGTCAATGGTGCACTGAAAGTTATTGGCGACGAAGTACATGTACTCTATTCAGAATATATGGAAATGATCGATACCAATGGAATCAATCCGGGAATAGAGAATGTCGGATGGTCATATCGTGGAGGGTATTACTTCAGTATGGCTTTATATGGCGGATATGGATATATCCAGCATGATGCATTAGGATATAGGGAGATCACTTATTTTGAGGATTCCGGTGTTATTTATATCGATCTGAATATGGGTGGTTATGGTGGTTATGGCGGTGGTCCATTGACTTTTGGTCCTGGCGATGGCAATGATGAGTTGGGATTAGGCGGTTATGGCGGATACGGTGGTTATGGCGGATACGGTGGTAATATTGCTGATGCCGTACGTTTGGAACTTACCTATTATAATTATGGTATTTATTTAAAGGTATACGGTACATTCTATGATAGTACTGACACCGTCGTTGATACGTTTGAAACGTTGCTGACCCGAGAATACGAGCTGTCGCGGTATTACAAGTATGTAATAAAATACTATGCGGAAAATATGGAATTTCCGGGCAGTTCAATTGAAAGTATTCAATCGACATTTTTATTCTATAATAACATATATGAATTATCAGATTATGAGATTCATGCGTTTGACTTAGAAATTGATACTGATTTGTGGGCACTGTATCAATGGCCTCAGTATTATTATTACGATAACTTATATGCTCATATGCCATTTGCCATTACAAGTGGCGGTGGCGGTGAAGGGGATTTATCCCCGGGTGACGATGACAGTACTTCAAATGAGGTTCAAGAAGTGCCGCCGATTATTAATGGTGGATTTGAATCGGGGACATTGGAAGGATTCGCATATGAAGGACAAGTATCCGTTGTTAGGGAGTACAATACTTTATCAGCAATCGAAGGAAATTATTCCGCTTTGATTAACGGAAACGGGTATTTGCGGCTCAATGACGCTATTGTTCCGGCTGAATCAAGATACCTATTATTTGATGTGTCATATCTGATGGATAGCGAAGTGCGCTTATCTAAAGAACCGAAAGTCATTGTTCATCTTGCGGGTTCGAATGGCGGGCAAGAAGAGTTTGTTGTGGTCGATAGTAAGCTTGAGACAACAGGCGTTTTGCTTGATCCGTATATTATTATTAATTCGGCATTGGATAGTGGCGAGGCTGTAACATTCCTTCTTTCGTTTAAGCTGAATGCTGGCGTTCGGTTTGATTTTAGTATGAATATTGAAGGTGAAGTTGAGGGTGAAAGAGCTATCATTGATCCGATGCTTAACGTTGTACAGCGAATAGGGCATTTCAACCGGGCAAATTCAACGATGGATTATTATGTATCAATTACTAATACTTCTGCTATTGACATTGACGGCCCACTAAAAATGATGGTCAAAATCAATAGCGGTGATGTAGAGTTGACATCTGCTTCCAGCAACGATGCGGTAGAAATCGTAGCTCTAGCAAAGCGATTCTCCGTTCCAGTTGCAGAATATGCCGGTTCCAATAGTACTATTAGCCTTACAGTATTTAATAATGAGGCTGAAGGAGCCATTATGGTCGATAATGTTAATTGGGACAGAGATGTAGTTGCTGAGAAACATGCTCCTTATGTAAGCGTTATTTCTACGGGAAGTTCAGCTCGTTTTGCTGATGGATACTTACCCGGTACGACACTCTACCTGCTCGTTGATTTTTATGATTCAGCAGGTGTTATAAAAGTGGAAGTTTTTGCGAATGACGAAAGCGTTTATCAAATCGATAGTGAGGTCGGTACTTTTGCATACTCATATATGATTCCAAAAGATACGAACAGCGAATTGATAAAAGTTGAGGTCAAAGCGTATGATCGTAGCGGAAATAGTGCAGTATCGAAACCATTGTATATAAAAGTCAAGTAATAAAAACCGGCATTAAGTGCTGTAATAAAACAGGGGCATAATAAATATGCCCCTGTTTTATTTATATTACGGAGATGCATATAAGAATTTTATTGAGTTATTATGATTCTTTATGTAATATGTTTGGAAAATTTGCGGTGGGTGTAGCTCAGTTGGTTAGAGCGTCTGGTTGTGGCCCAGAAGGTCGGCGGTTCGAACCCGCTCACTCACCCTTTGAAATCAAGGCGAACCTATTTGGTTCGCCTTTTATCGTAGTGAACTTATACAACCAAAAAGTTAGTAAAATATGTTAAAACCAAAATTGTTTGATACACTTAAAGATTATTCATGGACACTGTTTAAAGGAGATTTCATTGCTGGAGTCATTGTTGGGATTGTAGCATTGCCTTTGTGTATTGCTTTTGCAATTGCTTCCGGTGTTTCTCCTGATAAAGGGTTAGTCACTGCTATAATAGCAGGTTTTATTATTTCTGTGTTAGGGGGAAGCAGGGTACAAATTGGCGGGCCGACAGGGGCATTTGTTGTAATAGTCTATAATATTGTTCAAGAATATGGTACCGAGGGCCTTCTTATAGCAACGTTTTTAGGAGGCATAATTCTATGTATATTGGGATTTGCCCGATTGGGATCGGCAATTAAGTTTATTCCTTACCCTGTTGTAATTGGATTTACTTCAGGCATTGCGGTTATTATTTTTTCTTCGCAAATTAAAGATTTTTTAGGACTTAATATGGGAGAAGTCCCAGCAGAATTTTTTGAAAAATGGCGGTTATTTTTTCTTAATTTTCCAACGATGAATCCTTTTGCATTGGGAATTGCACTCAGTACCATTTTTATTATTCTCTTTACAAAGAGAATTTCCCGAAAGCTCCCCGGTTCTTTTATTGCAATTGTGTTTACAACATTAGTGGTATATTGGTTTGATATTCCTGTTGAAACAATCGGAACTCGTTTTGGAGCAATTCCTGATAAAATTCCCCTGCCAAAATTGCCATCCTTAGATATATATTCACTGCATAGTCTTTTAAGAGCGGCATTTACGATTGCATTGCTTGCCGGCATAGAATCGCTTCTATCGGCTGTTGTTGCCGATGGTATGATTGGAGGAAAACATCGATCGAATATGGAACTTGTGGCGCAAGGCGTTGCAAATATTGTATCGCCGCTATTTGGCGGTATTCCTGCAACAGGAGCGATCGCGAGGACGGCAACAAATGTCCATAGCGGAGGAAGGACTCCTGTCGCAGGAATAGTTCATGTTGTAACTTTGCTGTTGATAATGATTCTGTTTGGGAAGTGGGCATCTTTAATTCCTCTTTCTTGTTTAGCGGGAATACTCGTCATTGTGGCATATCGTATGGGTGAATGGCATTCGTTTGGTATGATTCTCAAAGCGCCGCGCAATGATGCAATTGTTTTAATAATGACTTTTGTGCTTACTATCGTTTTTGATTTAACTGTTGCTATTGAGATAGGGATTGTTCTTGCGGCATTGTTATTTATTCATCGCTTGTCATTATGTACAAGTATTAACGAGATAAAGGGAGTATACCTCGATGAAGAAGACCGTGATGAACCGGATGATCCTGATGCTTTAAATAAAAAAGTTATACCAATTGGGGTAGAAGTGTACGAAATTAACGGTCCGTTTTTTTTCGGTGTGGCCTCTACATTTATGGAGACCATGAGTAATGTGGAGAATAATCCGAAAGTTCGAATATTGCGAATGCGTCATGTTTCGAGTATTGATGCGACTGCTTTGCATGTGTTGCGGCAAGTTGTTCTCCAGTCCAAGAAATCGAATATTGTCATTATTTTATCAGGTATCAAGCAGTACCTTGTTGATAAATTAGAGAAATCCGGTATTGTTGAACTTGTCGGGAAAGATAATATTCTGCAAAATATTGACAAAGCGTTGTTACATTCATCGAACATAGTTATGCAATCAGGTGATGAGTAGTGTATACAGTAATTCTTTTAATAATTTCTAATATTTTTATGACTTTTGCTTGGTATGGACACTTAAAGTACAAAGAGTCTCCTCTTTGGATTGTTATTATAACAAGTTGGGGTATCGCCTTTTTTGAATATTGTTTTCAAGTGCCCGCTAACCGTATTGGGCATGGATACTTTTCAGCCGCGCAGTTAAAAACAATTCAGGAGGTTATTACGCTTACTATATTTTGCCTTTTTTCCATTTTTTATTTAAAAGAAGGTTTGAAATGGAATTATATTATGGGATTTGCCTTGATGATCGGATCGGTTTTCTTCATTTTTAGTAAGTGGGACTAAAACACCATTCTTCGCCCAATAAATAATTTTTTAATAAAAAAAGTGCCTGAAGCTTTGATAGTCTTACAATATACTTTTCAAGATTTTTTCCTGTTTTCATTCCTTTCAGCGAAGAATGTTCATTCCGATTGATTTTTTAGTAAACTTTGTTATAATAGTGCTTTTTGAAAAGTGTAACGGTTTGGATATATTTCTATTTTAGAAAGCACTTAAATTCTTGAACGATGATTTTTGCTCAGCCATAGGAATTTATACAGTGATCTTTAAAGGGGTTATTGTTCGGTTTCAGCTTTGCGTATTTGTTTTCTTTCCGTTTATACTTGCTTGAGACAAAAGATGTATTATAGAAGATACCGGAGCATCACATAAAATGATTCTCGATAAAATTATAGAGGTGAAAAAACAGGAGTTGTCCACCCGAAAACAAACCAATCCTGAAAGAACGCTTGATCAATGTATTGATCAACAGTCCCTTAGGTATAAAAAAAATATATTTAAAACAGCTATTCAACGAGAAAACAATAAACCGATTAAAATCATTGCTGAAATTAAAAAAGCATCGCCTTCAAAAGGTATTATCCGAAAAAATTTCAATTATGAAGAGATTGCCCAAGTATATGTTGAAAAGAAAGTTAATGCTATTTCTATCCTAACAGACGAGCAGTTTTTTCACGGCTCATTAGACTATATCAGAGAGTTATCAAAGACTCTCACTATTCCGATATTGCGTAAAGATTTTACCATCGATGCGTATCATATTAAAGAAGCACTTATCGCGGGAGCCCGAGCAGTTCTGCTTATAGCCTCTGTTCTCTCTGCGAAACAGCTGAATGATTTTATTCAACTATGTGATTCTTTTCAAATGGGTTATATTGTTGAAATTCACGATGATACTGATTTAAAAAAAGTACTGGCTCTTGATCATGTTGACGTCATTGGAATAAACAATAGAGACCTACGTACGTTTTCTGTTGATTTACAGACTACGGAACGGCTGTTAGAAAAAATTCCCCGAGGAATAATTTCGGTTAGCGAAAGCGGGATACAAACAGCTCGTGATGTCGTATATCTAAATTCATTAAATGTTGATGCTCTCCTGATTGGTGAAAGTCTCATGCAGGCTGATGATATTGGCAAGCAGTTCGATGAAATTTTTGGGGTTCTTGGGTATGGTACGTGTTAAAATATGTGGAATTACTTCAATTGAAGATGCGTTACTTTCTGTTCGGTGCGGCGCAGTGGCGCTCGGGTTTAATTTTTTCTCCGGAAGCCCGCGGTATATTGAACCGGAACATGCCGCGCATATCATCAAAATGATGCCTCCGTTTATTCATATGGTCGGTGTATTTGTCAATGAAAACCCCGATGTTGTGAAGGCTGTTGTAAGTCAGTGCAGGCTTGATTGCATTCAATTGCATGGTGATGAATCTATTGAATATTGCGAACAAATGAGATGGAAAAAACTCATTAAAGCGATACGGGTTAAAACTGAAGAAGACATTGGAAAACTGCCTTCTTTTCCGGTAGATTATTTTTTGCTTGATACCTATCACGTGTGTTCTTATGGAGGTACCGGTAAACAATTTAACTGGAAATTTTTAAATAAAATTGATACATCTATGAAGACAAAAATCATTATTGCGGGAGGTATTACTCCCAAGAATGTATCGGATTTATTAAAGACTTACACGCCGGAAGTTATTGATGTATGCAGTGGTGTGGAATCTGCTCATGGCAAGAAGGATTGTAACTTAATGAACAGCCTATTTAAAATTGTTTCGTCATATAACGTGAGGAATACAGTATGAAACACACCATTTTCCCTGATTCAAAAGGATATTTCGGCCAGTATGGGGGCAGGTTTGTTCCAGAGTTGCTGATGAGTGCGCTTAGAGAATTGGAACAAACCTATTTATCGTTAAAAGACGATTCTTCATTCTGTGCAGAGATTAGCAGATTAAATGCAACATATATTGGACGTCCTACACCTCTCTATTGTGCATCTCGGTTATCAGAATATATTGGCGGAGGAAAAATATATTTAAAGAGGGAAGATTTGTGTCATACCGGAGCGCATAAAATAAATAACGCAATTGGGCAAATTCTTCTTGCGTTAAGGATGAAAAAGAAACGTATTGTTGCCGAAACCGGCGCTGGCCAGCATGGTGTTGCAACTGCTACTGTTGCGGCAAAATTTGGTGTCGAGTGCCATATATACATGGGTACTGAAGACATACGCAGGCAGTCGCTGAATGTATTTCGGATGCAGTTACTGGGTACAAAAGTAATTGGTGTTGAATCAGGTTCCAAAACATTAAAGGATGCCATCAATGAAGCGTTACGCGATTGGGTAACAAATGTAAAAACGACTCATTATATATTGGGTTCGGTATGCGGCCCGCACCCATTTCCAATGATTGTGCGTGATTTTCAATCAGTTATAGGAAGAGAAACTCGACAGCAAGTACTTGATTGCGAAGGGCGGTTACCGGATTTATTAGTGGCATGTGTCGGCGGAGGAAGCAATTCGATCGGTCTTTTTTATCCATTTTTAAATGATACGGAAGTCAAAATGATCGGTGTTGAGGCGGGTGGTTTCGGTATACATACTGGAAAACATGCGGCACGTTTTGCCGGAGGGAAAATTGGCGTTTTTCAAGGTGCAAAAACATTTGTTCTCCAAAATCCACAAGGGCAAATTCAAGAAACGCATTCTGTTTCTGCAGGATTGGACTATTCGGCTATTGGGCCTGAGCATAGTTTTCTACATGAAACGGACAGATGCAAATATGTGTCTGTTACAGATGATGAAGCGCTTCAAGCCTTTCTTTTATTGAGCGAACTTGAAGGAATTATACCGGCATTGGAATCAGCGCATGCTGTTGCATATTTACTTAAAAATCCTCCTCCGAAAGGAACGGTTACTGTTGTTAATCTATCGGGGCGAGGTGATAAAGATGTGCTGGAAGTGCAAAGGCTGTTAAATGAAAAGAAAGGCAAAAATGTCTAGAATTGTCGAAATATTTAATTCCCTAAAAGTAAAAAACCGTAAAGGTTTTATTGCGTATATTACTGCCGGAGACCCAACATTAGAGTTTACTGAAAATTTAATTCAGGAGTTAAGTTGTATCGGTGTTGATATTCTCGAAATCGGCGTGCCTTTTTCCGACCCTCTAGCCGATGGGCCTGTTATTCAAGAAGCTGTTGAGCGTGCTCTTGAACACAACACTTCAATTAGTCACATTTTTGAAATAATTAAACGGGTGCGAAAAACAAATAAAATTCCTCTTGTTCTTTTTACCTATCTGAATCCTGTTTTTCAATACGGTATTGAGAATTTCGCAAAAGATGCCAGCGATGCAGGTATTGATGGAGTATTGATTCTTGATCTGCCTCCTGAAGAATCTTTGGAGATTTATCCCGTTATAATGAGAAACAATCTTGATATGATTTTTATTGTATCGCCGACAACTGAAAATAGCCGGCTGGATGAGATTGTTCGTTTATCCACAGGATTCATCTATTATGTATCGCATACAGGTGTGACGGGGGAACAATCTAATATTGATTCAGAAATTAAAAAAAATGTCAATTTTATAAAATCAAAAACAGAAAAACCAGTAGCTATCGGTTTTGGCGTGTCGAATCCGGAGCAAGTAAAACAGGTTTCCGGGTATGGAGATGCCGTTGTTGTTGGAAGCGCTATTGTTCGCAGAATCAAAGAATATCGAAATGATCCGCTTGGCCCAAAGAAAGTTGCGAATTTTGTAAATGATTTACTAAAACCATTAAGATAAAATCAATGGCAGTTATTATGGATAAAAATGTTTTTGTTGTAATTATGGCTGGCGGCAGAGGCGAACGGTTTTGGCCGAAAAGCCGCATTGATACTCCGAAACAATTATTGCCGATAGTTTCAGATAAAACCATGCTTGAAGAAACGGTTAATCGAATCAACTCGATTGTGCCGATTGAAAATATGATTATTGTTGCAAACCAATCTCAAGTTCCTGCTATTAAAGCGGTACTACCTGAGTTTATAGGCGAAAATATCATTGGAGAACCATGCGGGCGAAATACCGCGCCGTGTATTGCTCTTGCCGCCGCATATTGCAGTGTTCAAAACCCCCATGCAGTAATGGTGGTTTTGCCGGCAGATCATGTTATTCACCAGACGGCATCATTTACTCGAACCTTGGAAGACGTCATATCTTATGCTGTCAGTGAAGACGCATTGTTTACTATCGGGATTGAACCTCATTTTCCTTCGACAGGGTATGGGTATATTCATTGTGGTGAGCGGCAAAAAAGTCAAAGTGAAACAGAATTCTTTACGGTAAAAAGTTTTAAAGAAAAACCGATGCATGAAATTGCAGAAAGATATTTAAAATCCGGCGAATATTTATGGAATAGCGGAATGTTTGTGTGGAGGTCGGAAGTGTTTGTGCGCGACCTTCAGCGCTATCTGCCTGACATCTATAATGCTTATCATCGGTTTGTAAATGCTTTTAGTTCGCGAAATGCCGAAGAAATTCAAAAATGTATTGGTGAATGCTATCCTTCGATGCAAAATATTTCAATTGACTATGGTATTATGGAGAAGGCGGGTAATGTCGTATGTGCCAAAAGTACGTTCGATTGGGATGATGTTGGAGCATGGGATTCCGTAGCAAAACATTTTCCCAACGATGAAAGAGGCAATGTTCTGAAGGGGAACTGTATTGCGCATGAAATTGATAATTGTTTGATGGTTTCTGATAAGAAAATTCTTGCCGGAGTAGGAATTAAAGATTTAATTGTGGTTGTTACCGATGATGCCGTTTTGGTATGCAATAAGAATAATGCGCAAGACGTAAAAAAGATTGTACAAATCCTTGACGGCAATCCTGATTTTAAGAGATATCTATAAATGGCGCGTTTTTTAGGCATAGATTATGGCGATGCACGAATTGGAGTAGCTTTAAGCGATCCAACAGCTCTCATTGCAAGCCCATTGGCGTTTATTCAGAATGATAAAATAGATTCTATTCTTTTAAAGCTACGTTCATTAGTCGATGAATACCAAATTACTTGCATAGTAATCGGTCTTCCAAAGAACATGAACGGAACACTAGGAGAACGAAGCCAAAAAACAATGGGTTTTGCCGATGCGTGCAGACAGGCGATTCCTATACAGATTGAGTTATGGGATGAACGGTTAACTACAATTCAGGCAAATAAAGTATTATTGCAGGCGGATGTCTCTCGTAAAAAACGCAAAAAAGTTATTGATTCGATGGCGGCACAGTTGCTGTTGCAGTCATATTTAGATAGTTTACGCTAAAAAAGGATTATGTACTATGAGGCACATTAAAACCCTCGAAAATGGATTAAAAATAGTTAGTTACGAAATGCCTCACATGAATTCTGTGTCTGTTGGAATTTGGATTGGTGCAGGGGGCAGGTATGAAACACCCGCATTAAGCGGCATCTCTCATTTTATAGAACACCTCGTTTTTAAAGGCACCGAAAAACGTTCCGGAAAAGAAATTACGGAAGCAATAGAAGGAATCGGCGGAGCTCTCAACGCATTCACTGGTGAAGAGTATACGTGCTATTATGCGCGAGTACTTGCCGAACATTTTGCCCATACGTTTGATGTCTTGTGGGACATGGCATCAAATGTGACTTTTTCCGATGAGCACATTGAAAAAGAAAAGCCCGTGATTAAAGAAGAGATAATGATGTATGTCGATTTGCCCGCTCAATATGTCCACGACATATTGAGCGAGGTACTATGGCCCGGTCAACCTCTCGGAAAAATGTTGATTGGTACCGTAGATACCGTAGATGCAGTTACCAATCGACAGCTCGTTGAATATAAAGAACGGCTGTATACGTTAAGTAATATTGTTGTTTCTGTAGCAGGCAACATCAAACATGATTCTGTTGTGGAGACTATTTGCCAATGTTTAAGCACAACATGCTCGCATTATCCAGTGCCAGTTTCCGATGCAGTGATAGAAAAACAAAGTGCCCCTGAGATTAAGTTGCTTTCTAAAGATACGGAACAGTCACATATCGCAATGGGAATAAGGGCTTACTCTCGCACACATCCCGATAGATACATTCTTAAGGTTTTAAATACGGTTTTAGGCGAAAATATGAGTTCTCGCCTTTTCCAAGAAGTCAGGGAAAAACATGGTTTGGCTTATTCGATTCATTCTTCTGTCGAACGATTCATTGATACCGGAGCAGTGGTGATTTCTGCAGGGACCGACCCTAAATCAACAGAAAAAACCATCAAGATAATTCTTTCGGTACTTAAAAATCTTAAAACCGAATTAGTTCCTAAAGAAGAATTGGATAGGGCAAAGCAGTATACTATTGGCCAACTCTCATTGGGCTTGGAAAAAACAATGAATATAATGATGTGGTTAGGAGAAACGCTTCTTACCCAAAAGCAAGTGCAGTCAATTGATGAAATTCTTGAGCAAATTACTAAAGTTTCTGCGGAAGATTTGTTAAGGGTCAGTAATGCATTATTTACTAACGAAAGGTTGAATATGTCGATTATAAGCCCTTTAAAAAACGAATCTCGGCTGAGATCAATTTTCCATTTTTAAATACGGGAGAGACATAATGAAAATAGCGCCGTCAATCTTATCTGCGGATTTTGCGCGTCTCGGAGAAGCTGTTGCCATTGCAGAAAAGGGGAAGGCGGAATACTTGCATTTGGATGTAATGGACGGGCATTTCGTTCCTGCGATTACGTTCGGCCCGAAACTAATTGCTGATTTAAAAAAAATGTGTACTTTACCATTTGATGTTCATCTTATGATTGAAACGCCGGATAAATATATCGATGATTTTGTGAAAGCTGGAGCTGATATACTTTCCATTCATGCCGAAGCATCAATTCATCTTCATCGATCGATACAGCACATAAAAAAATTAGGAATTCAATGTGGAGTTGCCATAAACCCTTCTACGCCTTTGTCTGCAGTTGAATATGTCCTGCCGGACATAGACTTATTGCTTATAATGACAGTAAATCCTGGGTTTGGAGGGCAAACATTTATTCCTCAAATGATAACAAAAATACAACAGGCGCGAACGTTAATAGATAAATTCTATCCGCATATACAAATTGAAGTGGATGGAGGGATAAACATTGATACTATCCGGTTAGCCGCTCAAGCCGGCGTTGACATTGCTGTTGCTGGATTTGCGGTGTTTGGCTCACCTGACCCCATTATTGCTATGAGAAATCTTCGTGTGGCTTCTGAATAAACTACTTTAGAGAATATTATACTTTGTCTAGAGAAGTATTTTATTCTCATTTTTTATTCTTACCCGTCCGATTATATTAGATAACTCATGCATTGTTCTAAAAAGAAATTTTTATACTAATTTATCTTTTAAATAACTTTTTGTGTAATTTTAACCATTAAAATATGTTGTATATAATATAATAATGTAATTATATGCCGTTTTAAGATTTCAGAAGATTGAAATTTTAAAAAAAATAGAGTATACTTTAAATACATAAGTTACTCAACCTTATAAAGTTTTAAAGAAATATTTTTTGTGAAAGGAATTCATAAAAAAATATGAGGGTCAGAGGTGTATGTAAAACACTGAAGGCCCCTTTCGTGTTGTTTTTAATGATTGATTTTACCATAGTTTATATAAGAAAAATCCACTTATAACCGGAAGGAAAAATGATGAACCCTCAAACAAATGTTACATTGGACATTGGTAGTTGGTTTTTCAGCAGAAAACGCTCAGTTTGGAAACGAATTGTAGTTTTTCTGATGATAGAATCAATACTATTTGGGCAGAATACTCTCATTTGGGCGCAATCGCCTGATCCTACAAACGACCCGTTGCCCAAAGAGCTTGATCTCCCCAGTGGAGAAACAGATTTCTCTGGTAATGGAGAGAATGTCGAAGAAACCCCTTTTATGCCCTCCGTTCCCCCTCCCATCAATATTGGCCCCGAGAATCCTTTCTTTCAAACCGAAGGTGACAACGACATTCCAGGAGCTGGACAAGAAGGTGCAGGTAACGGAAATAATGATCAGAATCAAACGTCTTATGGACTCGAGGAAGTCATAACGATTGATGAATCCTTGCGCATAGATTTAGCGGATCGAAGCGAATTGCCGCGTTATAAAGTGCGGTTTACCCTCGAAAACGATTCTACATTTTTTAACACTGGTTTTGAAGACATAAGCAGTGTAACAAAACCGGGCGGCGGATATATTTATACGGAAAACTTGTTGTCTCTCAGTACCCAGAATGGCGATTTAAAGCTTGTATATAGTTTTTATCGAGAAGAAGATGGTGTCATTGATGAAGGCACTCAATCCATTGACGTTGTTACTGGTTATCAGTTTGGAGTCGAATATACCGCCGAATTTCAAATTACGTTAACTAGTATCAGAACATATGTTTATGAAACCAGTCAAGGGCGGCAAGACGACCCTGATTTGACAATCCAAGGTTTAGTAACCCCTGAGTTTTATGCGGTAACAAATAATAATGCGCAAGGGAATATCAGTCTGGAGATATTTAAACAAATCCAAACCGGTTATCAAGAAGTCGATTTGAATAATGACGGCATCACTGATGCTTTCTATGACAATGAAACCGGCATATGGGGTATTGACGTTGATGGTGATGGCGTGCCTGATGGGCAGGGCATAGACACGGATAACGATGGAATCCCCGATCAATTCAGAAATGATACTGATGGTGATGGTCTTGCGGATGCCGATCCAACCAGTTTTGAAATTGATCTTGAAACAAATAATTTTAATGTAACTATTCCCAAAAAAGACCGTACTGTAATCGATGAAAGCGGTACTCTCACTATTTATGATAACGAAGGAAACGTGTTAGAAACAATTGCATCCGGTGGAAGCGCGTCTCAAGTACAAAATTTTCCCGATGGAAGTAGAAGAGTTACTTCAACCGATCCTGACGGCAACCAAACAATTCAAGTATTTGATAATGATGACAACCTTATAACTCAAACAATAAAATTATTTATCAATGGCGCTCTTCAAGAACCGGGGACGCGCACGTTGTTTGAATACCTTCCTGACAATGATTCTGGAAACGTGGGTGGCGAAATTCGTACCGAATACAATGATGTGGATGGTGATGGTGTCAAAGACCCTGAAGATTCTCCAATAGCACGCGCAGTTTTGTCTAGTAATCAGAATTTGATTTCAATCACTGCGTTTGATACACCTCGTGATGGCGATCTCACCATTCAAAAGTTTGATGGAAGCGGTGTACTTTCTTCTATCACTATTGATGAATCTGCCGCTCGGGGCGATGGTTTTACTATCCAGCGATTTTATCCCAACGGTAATCTCAATACTCAAACGACACATAATGGGTTGACAGGCGATGAAGTAAGGTCTTTATTCTCTTTAAATGGACGTTTAACCGAACAAACTTCTTTTGATAATGATACCGGCACCCAAACGGTCAGTTACTTTTCCTACGGAACCGATCCTACAAATGTTGGGCGGTTAATTCGAAGAGAACGGCTTAATCATCCGGTAACGGGATTATTGCGTTCACGTGCCATACTTGATTCAATCGATAACAGTTTAATTAATATTACAACATTTGATGACAGCCTTAATCCGGTAAATATTGCAGAATTCGATAAGCCTCAAGAGGGGTTTGTCACTAACCATAGTTTACGGCCGGACGGAAGCGAACTCCTTCAGGTTTTTGATGCTCAATCTCGCCTCGTTTTATTACAGGAAATAGCCCCTGACGACACTGTTCTCGAGAGTACTGTATATCAATATAGTTTCGATAATGATACCAAACAAAATTTCCGTACGGGGTATGTCGATACAAATACCAATGGCATACTCGATGGAGGTGAAACATTAAAGGATGAAATCGCTGAACTTGATAATTTTGGTGATTTAATCAATTTAACTTCATTTGCTCCCGATGGCACAACAATTGAATCGATCACTGAATTTAACAAACCGTTGTTCGGATACCTTACTTCCCGTCAGGTAAATCAGCCCGAGGGTAAATCAACTATTCAAGTCATCGATTTTAATAGCCAGCTTGTCGCATTGCAGACACTAACGTCACCTTTTGGCGATTATACTGATCCTGGGCAAGTTGAAGAAAGTACAGTTTTTGAATATGATACGAATTTACGTGCAGGTTATGTCGATGACAATAAAAATCAATTCCATGAAACGGGGGAAACAAAATTATCATCGATTGCTGAATTAGATAATGATGGCAATTTTATTACTATCACGACATTTGCTGACGACGGCGTGACGGTGGAATCGATAACTGAGTTCAACTGGCCGTTGCCTGATTATACGGCGACACGAATTATAGATAACGACGGCGATACGGTGCAGGTGAGCGACAACGAAGGCCGTTTGTCTGCGTTGATGACGTTGACTGGCACGTTAGTCGACTATAAAGTTCCTGCGAATGTAGTTGAGAGTACGGTATTTGTGTATGACGGTTCGTATCGGTGGGGATATGTAGACGATAACAAGAATGCGCAGAAAGAGTCCGGCGAGACGAAGGTATCGTCGGTAGCTGAGCTTGACAATGCCGGCAACATCGTCACGGTAACGAGTTACGAAACGACGGCGTGACGGTGGTCGATAACTGAAGTTCAACTGGCGTTGCCAGATTATGCAGCGGCATTATAGATAATGACGGCGATACAGGTGCAGAGTGAGCGACAGGCCGTTTGTCTGCTGCGTTGATGACGTTGACTGGCACGTTGGTTGATATAAAAGTTCCTGCGAATGTAGTTGAGGTATTGTTGTGTATGACGGTTCGTATCGGTGGGGATATGAACTGATAACAAGAATTATAGAAAAGAGTCCGGCGAAGACGAGAAGGTATCGTCAGTAGCTGAACTTGACAATGCCGAAACATCAATCACATTAACGAGTTACGGCGCGGCAGCGTGACGGTGGAATCGATAACTGAGTTCAACTGTGGCCGTTACCAGATTATACGGCGACGCAGTGCCCATAGATAACGACGCTGCGGCGATACGAAGTTGCAGGTGAGCGACAAGCGAGGCCGTTTGTCTGCGTTGATGACGTTATTTGGCACGTTGGTTGACTATAAAGTTCCTGCGAATGTAGTTGAGAGTACGGTATTGTTGTGCCAACATGACGGTTCGTATCGGTGGGATATGCGGGCGATAACAAGAATCCATAAGAAGTCCGGCGAGACAGAAGGTATCGTCAGTAGCCGAGCGGCAATGCGGCAACATCGTCACGGTAACGAGTTACGGCGACGACGGCGTGACAGTGGAATCGATAACTGAATTCAGCAGCCGTTACCAGATTATGCGGCGACGCAGGTATAGATAACGACGGCGATACGGTGCAGGTGAAGGCGACAACGAGCCGTTTGTCACCGTTGTTGGCGTTGACTGGCGTTAGTTTGACTATAAAGTTGTCCTGCGAAGATAGTTGATGCGGTATTTGGCCAGCCATGACAGCGGTTCGCGGCCATCTAATTTGGGGATATGTAGACGATAACAAGAATATAGAAAGAGTCCGGCGAGACGAAGGTATCGTCGGTAGCTATGAGCTTGACAATGCCCGGCAACATCGTTACGGTAACGAGTTACGGCGACGACGGCGTGACAGTGGAATCGATAACCAGGAGTTCAACTGGCCGTTTACCTGATTATACGGCGACGCGAATTATAGATAACGACGGCGATACGGTGCAGGTGAGGCGACAGCAGGCGTTTGTCTGCGTTGATGACGTTGACTGGCACGTTAGTTGACTATAAAGTTCCTGCGAATGTAGTTGGGAAGTACGGTATTTGTGTATGACGGTTCGTATCGGTGGGGATGATATGCAGACGGTAACAAGAATGCGCAGAAAGAGTCCGGCGAGACGAAGGCTATCGTCGGTAGCCGAGCTTACGACATTATGGCAACATCGTTGCAGTAACGAGTTACGGCGACGACGCGGCGTGACGAGGTGGAATCAATGCTTGAGTTCAACTGGCCGTTTACCTGATTATACACAACGACACGAATACTAAGCCAGTCCTTTCGGTAAGGATACAATACAAATATAACGAAGGCCAGTTATCGGTACTTATGACATTAGTTTCTACCATTACTTGACTATAAAGGTTCCTGCGAATGTGGAAGAAAGCACTGTATGTCTATTTGGTGAAAATCCGGATCGGCGCGTTGGATTATGTTGATGATAACAGAACGCTTCATGAATCTGGAAACTAAACTTGGATACAGGCATTTATTTATTTGATAATGACGGTGAGCTGATTTCTCTTACTAATTATCTTTCTGATGGCGTAACATTGCAATTAAATCTTGACAAATGATGGCCGTTGCCTGGATATAGTACAACCCGCCAGATAAATGGCCCATTTGGAAGACACTATACAAATTGTTGATAATGAAGGAAATATTGAGTGGGATTCAGACGGCAAAAGATACATTGCTGAATGGTACTCCTGATGTAATGTTATCATTGAGAGCTTTTGTTTTTTGAATATGACAGTAGCGTTCGGTGGGGGCTATGTTGATACCAACCTTAATGGTATACATGATGGTTTAAAATAATCTGGATATTAAGTTGAGTTTTGATAATAATGGCAATACATTAAATTGCAACATTTTATGCCGAAGACGGTTCATTATTTCTCGCATAGATAAATATAACGATGAATTCGGTACGCAAATCCGGGATATGTTACTACAACATTATTTGATTTCCCAGCTAGGGGAGAAACATTGATTCAATTAACGGATCCAAGCGGTACATTGATCAAACGGCGTGAAAATCGATGAATTCAGCAATGTAACATATATTATCATGATTATCCGTCATCGGTATTGCGGAATGGTTATATCGATCATGATAATGATGGCGGGTATAGTGCTGGAGACCAACTAGAGTCAGTAGCTGTATTCGATGATGATGGAAATTTAATAGAAAATTCAACACTATTTAGAGATGGGCTTTATGAAGGTGAAGCATCCCGTATTGTAATATTCAATCCTGATGGAACTACAACACAACGAATCAATCGTTTCCCTGAAGATAAAGCGATATTCGGCAATTTCTTAATCTTATATTTTGATATTGATGGTGATTTATTCAGACAAGATACATGGGATTATGAACAGAACCGAATTTTTGAAGACCTCTATAATGCTAATGGTATTCTTATTCAAAGAACGATTAAAAATCTTGCAACGGGTGTAATAATCGATGTTATTACGTTCAATTCCCAAACGTTGCCTGATGGACGTACACGTGTTGTAGAAGAAGACGGTACTGTTCAAGTTTTTGATACTAATAGTCGATTAGTGGAAGAGACAAGTACTCAAAAAGTATTGACAGTATTTGAATACTACAACGATGGTGTTGTTAAAACTATTGAAGATACCCAAGGAAACAGAACAACATTTAATACGGATGGGACAGTCAATACCCAGTTTACCGGATTATTTAATTCTATCACTACCTATGAATTTAGATTCCCGCTGGGCAGAGGAGATGACTTCGAATTGCTTGAAACGGAATGGTGGACGGATGGCATCGTTGTTGAACGTGACAATGATTCGCAGGATATTCGTTTAATCCGTCGACTTGAACATGATGGCAGTGGTAATCTTCTTAATGAAACTATTGTTTACCAACATCATCAAAAGAGCCTCTCTTCAGTATTGCTAGATTGGCCGGCGTTTGGCTGGAGGGCAGTATATACACAAG
Source organism: bacterium (assembly GCA_024233545.1). Lineage (GTDB taxonomy): Bacteria > Auribacterota > Auribacteria > Auribacterales > Auribacteraceae > JACKPL01. The sequence goes on along the minus strand of JACKPL010000004.1, from coordinate 150,980 downwards.
TGTTCGGCGGCAATGATACTGTACTCATTGTTGATGAACTGAATAATACCCGCGGCCTGATGGAAGTTGCCAATGCAAGTTTCACCAACCCTGCGAATGTTGTCAGCAGTGTGGTATTTGAGTTTGATAACTCAGGTATACGGTATGGATATGTTGATACAAATAAAGATGGGTTGCATGATGGAGCTGAAACGACATTGTATAGCATATTCCAAACATGGAGTGTTGATGCTACGAAAGAAGCCGAACGTATTATCAATGCGTCTGGCGATACAATTATCATTACTGACGCTAAAGCTGACGGTAAAGTCAGAGCGGAGATGACGCTTGTTGCAGGATCAGGTTTGGATTTCAACAATCCGGCAAATGTTGCATCCAGTATCGTCTATGTTTATGATCGTGACGGATCATGGGAAATCTTTACCGATGTAAACAAGAATGGTGTATACGATGCAGGTACTGATACTACAACCGGTGTGGTAGATAGCCCTGATTATCGCACGCATGACGGCGCGCTAACTCAATTGCTTGATAACGAAGGCAACGTGTTGTCCAACACATTTGGCAGTGGCGATTTGGTTGATTTCATCTTAGCAAATGATGGAACTCTAACAGGTACCCGCCAAAGTGAACATAACGGAACCGTAACATTCTTTGATAATGATGGTTTGCGTACTCATGTAACATCATTTGACGGGAATACTTCCCTATACAATCCGGGAGCACTATTCTCTCATACAGAACTAATTCAATATGATGTTAATGGAAATTATGTCGGAGTAATCAACCATCGTGACACCAGCGGTAACTTACTTTCACAGACCGATAACGAAGGCAATGTAATTTACTTTGCAACAGGTACGAACAATGCATCGTTCAATATTACCGACAATGGATACTCTGTGACGAGGTTTGATGATGACGGCAATGGGTTTGCTGACGCTCAAATCCAATCTAACGGTGATTATCGTGTGTTCCATGCCAACGGGCTTCCCTCTATTGAAGTGGTAAAGCAGGGAATATTCGGCGGATTTCCTGAAGCATTAGTAACAGAGTGGGATAATAGTGGATTCTTTGTGAGTCAAACTAGCGAAGGCGGCGGTATTCTTGAACTGGATCAATATGGTGGACAATTAAACCAATTTACTGAAGTTACAGGAAATGCGTTAGGATATTTATATGGTGCTGATTCATTCTTGTATGCAACATTTATACCTGTAACAGAAACTGATATTGTGTTGCAAAACGGTGTTGGTTCATTATCAATTTCTAATCAGGGAACAACCCCCACCAACGCATTTGATATCACGAATATATACAAATGGACAGAAGATAGCGGTGCTACCACGGTGTATCGTTGGAAAGGAATTAACCGTTATTTTGTAACCGCAACAGGAGTTCTTACAGAAACTCGCTGGATTGATGGGGCAGGCACTCTTGAAAGAACCATTGTATATGGTGCTGATACAGGAAGCGCTGTATACGAAATTGCCTCCATCACTGATGCAGATGGATCAAGTTTTACGGTTAATAGAACTGGCGGAGTGATTGATGATTATACAATCAGTGTTGCTGGTAACGCTTCATCGATTACTATGGATACAACAGGGCAAATTAGTCAAGTTGTTGATCATGGGCATACATCGAATTTCAACGCAAGTGGAAACCTGACGTCTCTCACTACGGCGGACGGATTGACATTGACCTTTACATCCGTCGCAACAGATACGGTTGTAAGTGGTAGTGATGGCAGGTCGCAGGTGATCGATATGAACGGTAATGTAACCTCAAGTACCGACAGCGATGGTACAATTGCATCGTATACGTATGTAAGCGGTAATATTTTTAGCGTTTCTATTACCGAGGGAGGAACCGGTACAAACCGATTGTATGAATTATTTAATGGCAATCTGCGGTTATCTCAAACAACAGAAACCACTGGAAGATTGACAGAATACTTCTATGAAAACGATGGACAGCTCGACAAATATATCGTTACGGATAACGGTGTAAAATACGAATATGAGTTCATGTTCTTTAACAATGGTTCTGAGATCATTCATGGGTCATATCTCACAAGTATAACGAAACCGGGTGAATTTGTGATGACCTATACTCGTGATTTCTTATATCCATATCGCGTTTTAAGTAGAACTCTTGAGCTGATTGTGACTATTGGAAGCAACACGAGAAGCGTCTATCTGGAATTTTACGCTTCCGATAGAGTCGTAGGTACAAATGATTTTGATGAAGGAGACCTTGAAGAGTTGCATGGTTCGGGATTCGGCAACGAGTTTGCTATTAAAAATCCATAATTCTTGATCAAAAAAACTATATAAACGGGAGTGATCATACTACAAATGGTTGCTCCCGTTTTTTATTGTGGAAAACGCATGAGTAATTTGTTAATAGTTATGAAAAACACCAAAGGTGAAAAATGAAACAAGTTATTTCCGATATGCTTTTTACCGAAATTCATATTAAATTATTTCTAGCATTTCTACTTGGCGGGATACTTGGGGTTGAACGCCAGCGTCATGGCCGAGCGGCTGGGTTGCGTACTCATATTTTAGTTTGTTTGGCTTCAACAGCGCTTGTGTCTATATCAACTGTTATTAGTTTACAATGGCCTGTATCCGAGAATGTTAGAATTGACCCAACACGTCTTGCCGCCGGAATAATGACAGGAATGGGATTTATTGGCGCAGGAACTATTATTCGGTCAAGAACGTATATTAGAGGATTAACTACATCCGCTTCAGTCTGGTTGACTGCGGCATTAGGAATCATTATAGGGCTGGGTGTATATGACTTGGCATTGAAAACCGCAATGCTTTCTTTCCTTGTATTGATTGGATTAAATAAAATCGATAATCTAATTTGGACAGAAAAGTTCGTTGTTTTGACAATATCGGTTTCTCCTGCTGATGATCTTTTAGAAGAACTCAAGGCGGTATGTTTGGTAAAAGGGGCAAAGATTGTAGATGTTCACTTTTCACGGAATAAAAAGACGGCAAATACTATATATAAGATACATCTTAAATTTAGCAGAGAAGTGAATGGCGAAAATCTTACACAAAAACTGCTTAATTTTCCTTCAGTTCAAAAAGTCAATTGGAAAAGCTATTGATTTATATAAGGTTCTTATTTGTGAGTTGATGATACGCTTCTTTGTATTTATCAATAGTTTTTGAAACGATATCTACCGGCAATTCAGGAACCGGTGGTTTTTTATTCCAGTTAATTGATTCTAGATAATCGCGAACGAATTGTTTATCGTAGCTCGGTTGTTCTTTGCCGATATGGTAGTGGTTAGCCGGCCAAAACCGTGAAGAGTCGGGCGTTAACACTTCATCGATGAGAATAATTTCGCCGTTATATACCCCGAATTCGAACTTAGTATCGGCAATAATTATCCCTTTCGTAAGAGCATATTCTCGAGCACGAGAGTAGATTTCTATACTCATATTTTTTAATTTATTGGCATTTTCTGTCCCGATAATATGTGCCGCTTCTTCAAAAGAAATATTTTCATCATGTCCTTCGTCGGCTTTTGTTGCTGGTGTAAAGATGGGTTCAGGTAGTTGCGAACCTTTTGCTAAACCGGTAGGAAGTTTTATAGTGCATACACTTCCTGTTTTGATATAGTCATTATATCCCGAACCTGCGAGGTATCCGCGTACAACACATTCAATGGGAAATACTTCTGCTTTTTTTATAATAATGCTTCTACCTTCGAGTGTTGATTTGTAGGGTTGGAGAAATTCAGGAAATGCATTAAAATCATGTTCAATGATATGATTTGGAATGGCGCTATTGAAGAAATCAAACCAGAAGAGGGATATTTGTGTTAATATAATCCCTTTTGTATGTATTGGCGTAGGCAAAATAAAATCAAATGCTGATATACGGTCTGTTGCGACCATAAGCAGTGCGTTGTCCAGTTGATAAATATCGCGCACTTTCCCTTGTTTGATTAAAGGACACTGTGGAATTGATAGTTTTTTATATGCTTCTACTTGTAACATTTATCACTCCTTAATGGGGTTTTAAGAAACTTTTTAGTATAGCATTATCATAGAATAAAAAATAGTTTAAATTGCTCCTTATATAGTAAAGCATACTATAGTGGTGATTGAATAGAATATCAAAAAGAATTTTATCCGTAAATTTTATTGTTATCCTTAATGGCCAGCAGTATTTTTGTTGACATTTATCTCTATTAAGTATTGAATTATACCGATATTATTTTATACTTTTATATACTATGTTATTCTCTTTTAATACGGCATTTAAATACTTTTGAAGATATAAACAAATTACCTGCGTAAGGAGGTTGTAATGAGGAAATGGTTATGTGCCAAGTTCCAATTAAATCTATCATCGTTCATTGTTGTGATACTCTGTATAGGGGTTGTTTTTGGAAACGTACGTTGCGGCAGTGATGAGAAACGCCAACAAAAATATGTTAAAGAAGCTTTGATTTTTGCAAATTTAGGAAAATTTTCTAAGGCAGAAGCTGAAATTGAAAGCGGTTTAGCACAATATCCTAATTCAGATATATTGCATTATAATCTCGGTATAATTTATTTGCGCCAGAAAAAATTTGATTCTGCATATACATCAATAACCAAAGCATTGGAAATAAAGCCGGACTTTTATGAATGTTACCTTGAGATCGCCAAAGTTTTATTTGCAAAAGAAAGCTATGACGAAGCTTTTGTGGCAGTAGATAAAGCAATTTCTGCTAATAAAAATTTTCATAAAGCGATTGATTTTCGCGGCTGGATGAATATTCAGCTCAAGAATTATGAAGCGGCCATCAAAGACTATGAACAATATATTTCTGTTCTTCCTTCAAAACCACAAGGGTATTTGTCTCTTGCTCGGCTCTATTTAGGTTTAAAAAATGAAGAAAAAACTGAAGAATTATGTAAGAAAATTTTAAATGAAATTGATAAAAATAATGTGGAAGCGACTTTAACTTTAAGTTTGTTAAAAGAGTTGCAAGGCAATGCAGAAGAATCGCTTCAAATAGTTGTAACTGCATTAGAAAAGAATCAAAACGATATACTTCTTCTCAATCGAATTAGTGAACTCTATTTTAGAAAAGGCGATCTTGACAATGCAATGGTTTATGCGCAGAAAGCGCTAGACTTAAATTCTAAAGCAACCACTGCGCGATATGTTAAAGGAAACGTTCATTTTATTCGACAGGAATATGAAAAAGCGGCAATAGAATTTGAAAATTTTTATAACCCGCCGCCAAATTATGGTGATGTGTTTTATAAATTAGGAATATGCTATCTCGAAATGAATAAGCCTCAGCAAGGCATCAATGAATTAAAGAAAATGATAGAGCGGTATCCACAATATTCACCGGCATATTTTACTCTTGCCTTCACATATATGCGCGAAGGTTGGGCAGAAGAAGCGATTAAACTTTGCGAACAAGGACTAGAACTAAGCCCTAATAACATAAAAGGGCTTGAAATTATGGCTAAAGCTAATATTGCTAACAAAAATTTTATGCAAGCTGAAGCCGCTTTCGAGAAACTTGTGGCATTACGCCCGAAAAATGTTGCAGATATCCTTAGCTTGGCATCGTTATTGATCAATCGCGGAGAACTAGTCAGATGCCAAGAACTCTGTGAGCGGGTGTTAGAAATAAATCCAAAGAATATTAATGCTCACAGTATAATTGGTTTTTGTAATATTCAGCAAGGAAACATCGATCAGGCTATTGATAAATTTAAAACAGTAGTCGAAATTGATCCTTTAAATATCAACGGACACTTGAATTTAGCAAAAATGTATTCTTCGGTACAAAGATTTCATGAAGCAGAGCAAGCGTTACTGAAGGTAATTGATCTAAAACCTAATTCGGAAGAAGCTTATAAAGAATTAGGCAATTTATATTTTGTTCAAAAAAAGTATGATCATGCGATCGACGCCTATTCTAAAGTCTTAGAAACAGCGGTATCTGAGGATATTGCTTCGTACATCGCTCTTGCAAGCGCGTATTTTGCTAAAGAAGATTATGCTAAAGCATTATCAATTTTGGGCCCGTTTGTATATAACCCCAAATATGATGACAATACTCAGTTGCATTCATTTCTTGCATCGTTGTATATGAAGGAAAACAATATTCCCGAGGCTGAAAAGCACTATAAAAAAGTGCTAGATGTTAATCCGCGTTTCAGGCCTGCCTATGATTTGGGGTTAGTATATACAGAACAGGGCAAAGTGGAAGAGTCGATAGAAATCTATAAACAAGCATTAAAACTTAACCCTAATTTGAGTGATATGTTGTTATATCTTTCAATAGCGCAACAGCAAAACGAAGAATTTGATGATGCTATTGATTCTCTGAATAAATTGATTGCGCTTCAACCGCAAAATAATTCGTTATATTTTATGAAAGTCAATATTTATGCCGCTAAGGGCGATTTTGAAAAAGCGCAACAAGCTTTAGATGAATTAGCAACAATAAATGACGAATTGCGAAATGCATATCTTGAAGTTCTTTCCTATTGCAAAAACAATAGTTTTAAAGGGAAAAAATTTACATTATTGTTAAATCAGATGAAGATTTTCCGAGTTAGAGGATGGAGAGACCAAGCATTGAAATTGGCGCAAGATGCTTCTGAATTATATCCTGATAATATATTGCCGCTGATGTTTATGGCGGATTTATATTCATCAATTCCTGATTACGAAAATGCTCATAAAGTTTTCAAGCAAATAATTGCAGTAAAACCCAATTCTTTTTTTGGTATTACACGTCTTTCTCGGCTTTATGCGGCTCAACAAAAGTATGAATTGTCGATAGAAACCCTCAATCAAGCGATCGAATATTATCCGCAAGATGGGTATTTATATCTTGATCTTGGAGTATTGCATGAAACGGCAGGCCAGTCTGAACAGGCAATGAAAGCATATGAAAAGGCTGTTGAAGTTACGCCTGATTCGTCCAGAGCTTTAAATAACCTTGCATGGCTGTATTCTGAAAATAATATCAATCCCGATAAAGCTGAAGAGTATGCAAAAAGAGCCGCAGTAATTGAACCCCAAAACGGAGCAATTGCCGATACCTATGGGTGGATTTTGTTCAATCAAGGGAAATATGAAGAGGCGAAAATTGAGCTTGAACGCGCATCAAAATTTTTACCAAGCAATCCGACTGTGGCATTCCATCTTGGAAAAGCATATTATCAATTAAGCGATATGGAAAACGCCCGTATTATATTAGAAAAATCTCTGAGCATATCTCAAGATTTCCCTGAAGCAAAAGAAGCTCAGGAACTTTACGATAAATTGCCGTTGTAGTAGTTATTCTGAAACAAGTTTGAATAGTATTATGGTGCCCATAATGGGTGTGTTTTCTTGCCAGAGTATAATTTTTCTATCATTTGGTATAAAGTCGGTAAAATCCTGATAATCTACAATATATCTAATGTTTTCTTGCTCAAGGTATTGAAGAAGCCCTCCGTTTTTCAAGAAAGGGAGTATTGAGTGGTTGGCAACTCCGTCAAGGTTGGTTACTGTCCGCCCTGAAAATGCGCTATAGATTCCTGCATTAAAACTTCCAACGAATTCATTTTGCGGTACTTTTTGATTTATGATTTTTGCCATTTTTAGATGTCCTTTATGCCATGGGTAAAAACCATATCGAATAATGCTGTTCCCTTGTAAAAGAAAAGCATAAATTAAGATAAGTACTGCAAAAGTTTTTATGCTATATCTCATAAAAGTATTTTTAAAAAATTCAAAAATAATAAAAAATGATATTGATATAAACAAAGATGCACACAGAAAAGAGGATAAAAAGTACCAATGCTGAATATGGCCGAGATGGCAAAAATAGAATCCCCAAAGCATAACGGTCATCAATGATGTGGTATAAAATAATGATATTTGAGCGATACCCGCATTTCGTTTTTTAAACCAATGAAGGATCCAAAAAAGAAGAGGTACTAGAAACAAAACTAGTAGAAAAACGATGTTAAAATCAAAAAAAATCTGATATGCAGTTTCGATCATCCAAATAATTTTTTTTTTCAATGGAAGGCCTTGTTTTTGTGATAGTGTGGGGATCAGAGCAGTTATATGTGTACTCCAAAATTTTATCGCATTCATACTATCTTGAAAGATTGTTCTGCATGCGGCAATACTCCATAAAAACCACGGGGCAATTACACTAAACATAGTAATACCAAGATACATAAAATCGCAAAAGACAGTATATAGTTTGCTTTTTTGAATCAACATTTTATGAAAACAATAATCGATAAGAATCCCAAAAATCATGAATATAGCTGATGTCCTTGCCATGAATGACAATCCGAACAACGCACCTAATGATATAAGTTTTTGCCGTGAAACGTTTTTTTTTGAATACATGCCCAGATACCAATACATACTTAAACAGAGAAAAAAAGTTGCTAATGGCGCTTCAATGCCGGAAAGCCCGGCAAAAAAGTTAAATGGATGGAATACAAAAAAAAATGTTCCAATTAAAATTGCGAACTTATTTTTTATAAATAATGACGAAATTTTATATAAGAAATAGGCAGTAATAATTTGAATACAAGCGAGAAACGACAAGGTGATTCTAATCGCATGAGTTGAAAAATGTGGTATGAATTTAAAAAAGGATACCAAAATAACCATGTAAAGAGGATGAAACCCATTGGTTATATTACGTCCATCAAATCGTACTCCGTGATTCTGTGCAATATTGCTTGCAATTTTTAAGTAATAAAACATATCATCAGAAATATATGTTGATAACATTCTAACAATATTCCAGTTCCAAATAACAAAAAATCGGCATACCATACCCAATAACAGTATGCTGGACAAAAATACAAAGTATTTGTTTTGTTTAAAGTATTTCAAAATAATCATATAATAAAACAATCTATTTTCTGGGAGTTTATAGTATGATATCACATTTTTTTATACATGCAAGCCGCGCGATTTTAAATCGACAAGATTTACCTTCGTTAATTCTTGAAAATATCAATGGACGCCCTCTATTACATTATCAGCTTGAGAGATTAACTGGTTTACGGTTTATCCAACAGGTTAATATTGTTACCTCGGATTTAGATATTGATGCTCCCATTGTTGCATGCGCCCATAGTTTTAAGAATGAAAGACAGTTGTCTTTTGAAGTCATTCGAATTCCTCATTCGAGTGACTATGCATTTCGGGAATCGAATCGGATTATTAGTGATAATTTTTTATACAAAATGTCTCTTTTCGGTTTTTTAATGCCCAGTATTTAAATGAATATGCGGTCTCGTATTCAATTGATGCCGCTCTATTGGCAGTAGCAGATGACGTGCCACTTATTGAACCTTCGTTGCTTGATACTGCCGTTCAAGAATATGGGCGCAAAGGAGCAAGTTATGGAACTCGGTTCCCCGGTGAAAGGATTTTGGTTATTCCAACACATGACCTGCACGCCAAAATCACATCATGTAAATATTCAAAAGAGCGAAAAACCAAAGAAGAAATTGAAAAGGTAAGAGAAACGGCAGTGTCTTTGGCAAATTTAAAGAACGAAAAATCAATAGAAGAAATTAGCCAGCAACAGATAATAAATCTGAAGAAACGTTCCGGCAATCCGCTTAGTTGTGATGATATTCTGTCGCATATGCACGAAACAGGATATGTACATCATGTCCGAGCCGCTGAAGCATATCAATTTTACCCAGTTCATAGGCAAACTGATGCAGAATTCATCAAGCATATATTGTCTTTTAGAAAAGATGTTACATTTGATAATCGGATTGCTATTCAAAAACTGATTGATGAGAAAACTAGGCCTCTAGCTCCTGTAACGATTGAAGTTGAGTTAACCAGTAGAACCAATACCAAGGTATCCGTGCCGCCTTTTACTTTAATGAAACACTATGAATGCGATTTATCTATAGAACAGTATCGCACCATCATAAATACTTTTTCTAACGATCTGCTTTATCTGGTATTAGACGGCTTCGGAGAACCAACGTTACATCCTAACTTACTGGAATGTATTAAATATGCAAAGGAACAATTGTGTTTTCGTGTATGTTTGAAAACCAACGGGTATTTCTTAAATACAGATATGATGTCGAAACTTATTCAAAGCCCACTTGATATTCTGATCATTGATGTAGACGAATACGATGCGTTATCACGCCCTTTAGAAACAACGGATTCTAGCTATCCTTCGGAAAAACTTATTTTAAGCATTCTAGAGATACGTGCGAAATTTAATAAAGAAACTCCATACATTCTTCTTCAGTGTATGAACAGCATGTCGAATCAAATAAACGTCCAATATTATTATAACCGTTGGGCGCGAATTGTCGATGCGGTCGTAATACAACCGCATAACGATTATTTACCAGTTCCTTCTTCGGATGAATTGATTGATCTTTCACCAACCGGACAGCATATAAATTGTTTTAAAACAACCCAAACTCTGTTGATACTTGCTAATGGAAAACCTGTTTTGTGTAAACAGAAACCTGATGGTTTTCAGCCCAGTAAGGAATCCGATTTGCACAGTATTTGGTTAGATAACTATCTTCAAGGGGGTACATTTGATTTCTGCCAACAGTGTATTCATAAATTTTACAGGGAGGGAATGCAGCCGGATAGATTTATTTCATCATTACATTTTGCTATTCAGAATACAGCATATTCAATATTACCGGATAAACTGTTTTCAGAATGCACACAGAATGATACTGCAAAAAAGCAAAAATTATTAGAAGAAATAATGCAGTTTTATCCGGATCATCCAAAAATCCAAGAGATTATCGCGAGCCTTGTTACAACCAAATGACCATAAAACCGATGCTGTCCGCAAGTATGTGGAATAAATATTGCTTACATATAAAGAGTCCAGTAAATAGTATATGTAGTGTTTAGAAAATGAAAAATCATACTCGGTTTATTCCTTATGGCAAACAACATATTGACGAAGACGACATCGCGTCTGTTTCGGGAACATTGCGTTCTGATTGGTTGACACAAGGGCCAAAAGTTAAGGAATTCGAACAAGAATTTGCAAAATATGTTGGAGCACAATATGCTGTTGCGTGTTCAAATGGCACTGCCGCCTTGCATCTTGCGTGCTGTGCGCTTCAACTTTCGCATGGCGATAGTGTTGTCACTTCTCCGATATCGTTTGTCGCAAGCATAAATTGCGCATTATATTGCGGCGCTACTCCAGCTTTTTGCGATATTACACCCTCGACAATATCGTTGTCACCGGACGCTTTGGAATCGTTCATTTTAACTCAGAAAACCCCGAAAATTGTCATTCCCGTGCACTATGCAGGTATACCCTGTGATATGGAGAAAATAGCTTATTTGGCAAAAAAATATGCATTTCATGTCATAGAGGATGCCTGCCATGCTCCCGGCGCCAGTTATTGTGATTCTTTTAATAGAAATATTATGGTTGGTTCTGCATATCATTCGGATATGTGTGTGTTTAGTTTTCATCCTGTTAAATCTTTAACCACAGGTGAAGGAGGAATGATAACGACCAATGATAGTAAATTATATGAAAAACTACAACGTTTTCGTTCCCATGGCATAACTAAAGATAAAGACTATTTTTTACGAGAATATTTTATGTCTGAACCTATAGGAGAATGGTATTATGAACAACAGAACCTCGGATTCAACTATCGCATTACCGATTTTCAGTGTGCGCTTGGAATAGAACAGTTAAAAAAATTGCCTTACTTCATAACCCGACGAAGAAAATTAGCTAATCTTTATTTTTTACTGCTTAATGAAATCGGGGGTGTTTCGGTTTTAACCCCTGCTTCATCAGTAAATTCAGCATGGCATATATTTCCTATTCTCTTGGACGATCCGAAACGGCGCAAGGAAATTTTTGACAAACTGCGTCAACAGGGGATAGGAGTTAATGTCCATTATATTCCCATACACCTTCAGCCATATTTTCAACATCGCTTTGGGTTTACCATCGACAGTTTCCCTCATGCGGAAGATTTTTACCGAAGGACTATTACCCTGCCATTATTTCCAGATATGACAGAAGACGATATACATTTTATTGTTCAAGCTTTGAAAAAGTGTATTGAAGAATAGAAAAAGCGAGCGACGGGAGTCGAACCCGCGACAGCCAGCTTGGGAAGCTGGAACTCTACCAGCTGAGTTACGCTCGCTAAGGATACTCAATCGTAAACTATACACAGTTCAGTTCCGATGGGCAATAGAAAAAAATCACAATGAAATATTTTCAAGCAGTTCCTTTACCCTGTTTTCTATTTTTTCTTGAGATAAATTAAAAAGATTATCCATCGAAAAATTTTCTACATTAAAAGAAGCCATTACAGTGCCGTAGAGTACGGCTTTCTTTAAATTTTTAAACGAAGTATCATTCGTTTTTGATAAATAGCCGACCATTCCTCCTGCAAAGGTATCTCCAGCACCAGTTGGATCGACAACTTTTTCAATAGGGAATGCGGGGGTAACAAATAGATTGTTCTCGTTAACTAACAGTGCGCCATGCTCACCTTTTTTCACCACGACTGTTTTAGGCCCAAGTTTCTGAATAGACCGTGCGGCTTTGATAAGGTTGAGTTCGCCGGTAAGTTGTTTTGCTTCAGCATCGTTGAGGATTATAAGATCGATTTTTTTTAGAAGTTTTAAAAGGACGTTACGTTTGATATCGATCCATAAATTCATGGTGTCGCATACAATATACTTGGGAGAACGTACTTGTTCTAAAACTTTTAGCTGAAGTTCAGGATCGATATTTGCCAGAAAAACAAACTCAGCGGTACGGAAATCTTCCGGCAAATCAGGGTCGAATGTTTCAAATACATTGAGGTGCGTTTCAAGTGTTTTTGCTTCATTGAGATTACCAAGATATGAACCGCGCCATCTGAATGTTTTCCCATTAGTTTTACGAACAAGCCCTTTAGTATCAATACCATGCTTTTTAAGTTGTTCGATATGATGTTGAGGAAAATCGTCACCAATGACGCCGACAAGTTTAACCTTTGTGAAATAGCCTGCAGAATATGAAAAATACACTGCTGAACCGCCTAGAGATTCTTCTCTGATGCCAACAGGAGTTTCAACATGATCAAATGCAACTGAACCGACAACAACAAGATTATTACTCATGATTCCTCCGAATATTTTTTAAATTATGAATTGTTTTGGATCGATTAGTCGATTGCAATAGAGCGGATACAACGGCAATATGCCGTAAGCCGGTTGCATATACGTCATCGATAGTTTTTTCATTTACACCACCGATGCCAAAAATAGGTAACGTATATTTCTTCACTAATTGCCGTGCGAGATTGAGCCCTACCGGAGTGTAATCCGGTTTGGTTTGTGTTGCATACAGGGGACCTACCGCAATGTAGTCTGGTGATTGCGCAACTGCTTCTTCGGCTTGTTGAAGTGAATGTGTTGATGTCCCAATAAGCATTGATACCCCTTGTTTTTTACAGATGTCCCGTGCTTTTTGAATAGGCAGGTCGTCTTGTCCGAGATGTACACCATCCGCTTCACAAGCAAGAGCAATATCGATCCTATCATTTATTATGAATGGGATTGAAAAGGGGAAAATAGTTTTTTTTAACACGAGAGCGGTTTCTAGTTTTTCCTTATCGGATAATATTTTATCTCGAAACTGAATTATATCTACTCCGCCTTCACAACATTCGACTGCAACAGCGGGTAGACACTCGACGCTGATATATGATGTATCGAGAATTAAATATAATGTTTTATTGTTGAGTAAGTTCATGTTTGAGATGCTTTTCTAATTCATAAATGGTAAAACGAAGTTCTTTTACTTCTTTGATTACTGTAACATCAGTTAGTTTTAGAAATTCTTCCAACACCCGCAAAGATTCTTCGACGCGGCGGCAGTTTGCTTCGGCAAGCGATACTATATCGGTGCGATTTGCCTCAAGGTTGGGTATATAGTGTTTTCCAACATCCTGATCGCTTTGCCGTGCTGTCATTACATGTGTTAGTTGTGATCGGATTTGTGTTTCTAACGCTGTAAAATGGTGTCGCAGTTGCTTGATTGTATGAAAACTAGGAGCATTTTCAAGCCAAAAGCGGATAATTTCTTCAATTACACGGAGCCCTTCGCGCGTACGATTACAATTTGCGTCTATAATTCTGTTTATTTTATCCATTGCTCGAGATTATGTACATTTTCCAATAATGGTTTTAATAAGATTTGATGTTGATTTGCCTTCAACAAGCGGAATGGTTAAAACTTTTCCACCCCGCATAATAACTTCATCTTTTCCGACAATATCACCTAATTTGTAATCGCCACCTTTAATGAGAACATCCGGCTTGAGTGTATCAATTAGTTCTTTGGGTGTCGATTGAGAAAAAGGTATCACATAGTCAACACATTCAAGTGCGGCAAGAATTCCTGCTCTGTCTTCTAATGGTACGAGTGGACGGGATTGTCCTTTAATTGCTCGCATGGAGTCATCCGTATTCAGTCCGATAATGAGGATATCTCCATGCTTTTTGCATTCTTGCAAATATATTACATGTCCGATATGCAATAGGTCAAAACAACCATTAGTAAAGACAACTTTTTTATTCTTTGCTTTATGAGCAGTGACAAGCGGAAGTAAAGAAGTTAGTGTGTGAATTTTATTTTTCATGATGTTCACGATGCAGTATTACATAAAAGTTGTTCAACAATATCACATATAAGATGTTCAATCGTTAAATGTATTTCTTGAATAAGCGGTGTACATTGGGAAGGAACGATAAATGTATAGTCTGAAAACTGAGGCATATTGCCACCGTCTTTTCCGGTTATAGAAATTGTTACACACGAAGAGTTTTTCGCCTGTTTAAGCGCATTGATAATATTCGGTGATTTTCCGCTCGTAGAAATAGCAATAACACAATCGTTTTTTTTGGCGAAAGCTTTTATCTGTTTTGAAAATATTTCGTCAAATGAATAATCATTTCCAATGGATGTAATTACAGAAGTATCTGTAGTAAGGGCAATGACCGGCAATGGATCGCGTTCAAGAAGATAGCGGTTTACAAACTCCGCGGCGAAATGCTGTGCATCGGCGGCGCTTCCTCCATTACCGCACACATAGACTTTGTATCCGCTTTTAAGTGTTTTATAAACTGCATATGCGATATCGTAGATTTTATCTATATATGAATTACGAATTTCTGCTCGCAAATCGACTCCGTTAGAAAGATACGATTCAATATGTTTTTTCATGGGAGATATTTGTTCGTCAGGCATTGTAGTCGTTGTCTAAGTCGTTATATGTTGCGGCTGTCGATTCAACTTCTTCTTGCTGTATTTGTTTTGAAGAAATGCTTCGTTGCCGTGCGGGTGTGTTTCGTTGGACAAAGGAGTCTTTGGCGATTATCACTGTAATACCATAGATGTGTTCAATACCAAGCATATCTTGTATTTGACAACGTATCTCTTTTTGAATTTCTTCTAAAGCAACAGGAAGGTTTTGTACTCCCGACCATATTTTTATTTTGAGGCTGATAGAAAGACCGTCATTGCCGCGCAAAGAAATGGTGGGGGACACATCTTTTACTTCGCGAAATGATCGAGCTACTTTTTTAATAAAATCTTCGACAGCAAGTATAGATATTATTATTTCGCCTTCGGAAGTATTGTATTTTAACATAGATTCTTTTCTCTGGCCGGACAATCGAACAAGAAAATAAAAAAGAGGAAATAAAAGAAAAAAACCTCCAGTCACGAGAAGCAACAAATTATTTGCATACAGAGATTCTATATGAGACGGAATAAAATCGGCTGACCAGAAAAATTAAAGTATATCTCGAGCAGAAAAAAACCGATTGTGAAAAATACAAAGACAAAAAAAGAATGAAACAAAAAAAGTAAAAATTTTTTCATAAAAACTCCGATTCGTATTCGGATATATCCATTTTCTTTGTAAGAAAATTTTATTCCATCGATTTTAAGAATTCTTCGACAAAATGTGTTGAAAAATGCCCCGATCGAAAAGTCTCATCAGTAATGAGAGTTTTTTGAAAGTGTACGTTAGTTTTTATTCCTTCAATCATGAATTCATCAAGAGCACGAACCATCGTACCGATTGCTTCATCACGATTTGAACCATGGGCAATGACTTTTGCTATCATTGAATCATAATATTGAGGAATTTTATAATCAGCATACACATGGCTGTCAACCCGTATACCGGGTCCTCCGGGCGAATAATAACCAGTTACTTTTCCGGGTGAAGGCATAAAGTTTCTGGAAGGGTCTTCGGCGTTAATACGACATTCTATTGCGTGTCCACTGAGTTTTATATCTTTCTGCGTGAAAGGTAGTTTTTCGCCGGCGGCAACCTTGATTTGCTGTTTTATAAGGTCAATACCAGTAACCATTTCGGTAACGGGATGTTCCACTTGAATTCGAGTATTCATTTCCATAAAATAAAATTTTTCATTGTCATATAAGAATTCAATAGTGCCTGCATTGGCATAGTTTACAGACTTTGCGGCATTTACGGCGGCAGTACCCATTTGTTTTCTTATTTCTGGCGTTAAAATAGGAGAAGGACTTTCTTCTACAAGTTTCTGGTGCCGTCGCTGAAGGGAACAATCGCGTTCAAAAAGATGCACAACATTTCCATGCTGGTCAGCAAGGATTTGAATTTCAATATGACGTGGTTTTTCAATGAATTTTTCAATATAAACATCAGGGTTGCCGAAAGCGGTTTCAGCTTCAGAACGCGCCGCCATGAATGCATTTGCCAGACTGATATCATTGTGCGCAACGCGCATGCCGCGCCCACCACCTCCGGCAGATGCTTTGATTATGACGGGATATCCCATATCATGAGCAATTTTTAATGCTTCTTCGCGGCTATTAACGACGCCATCACTTCCGGGTATTGTCGGAACACCTGCAAGTTTTACCGTATCTTTCGCAAATGATTTATTGCCCATTCTGTTTATTGCATCTGGGCTTGGTCCAATAAATTTTATACTGCAACTTTCGCATATTTCAGCGAAATGAGCATTTTCAGCAAGGAAACCGTATCCGGGATGTATTGCTTCAACATCAGCAATTTCGGCCGCGCTGATTATTCGCGGTATATTAAGATAGCTTTGAGCGCTTGGAGCAGGGCCGATACAAATTGCGTGGTCGGCAAGTTTTGCGTGCAAACTATCAGCATCAGCTTCAGAATATACAGCGACGGTTTCTATATTAAGTTCGCGGCATGCTCTAATAATGCGTAAAGCAATTTCGCCGCGATTAGCAATCAAAATGCGTTTGAACATCTCTTTACGCCTTCTTTACTTTAAAGAGTTTTTGACCGAATTCAACGGGTGAACCGTTTTCAACAAGAATTTCGACAATCGTACCGGAAACTTCAGCATTGATTTCGTTGAATACTTTCATTGCTTCAACTATGCACACTATATCATCTTCTCCAATTTGTTGTCCTTTTTGAACGTAAGGCGGTGATTCAGGGGATGGGGCGGCGTAGAATGTCCCCACCATGGGAGAGAGAATATACGCAATATTTTTTTCATCTTCTTTGGGCGAAGGAGCTGAAGAACCTTGAGCCGTATGAACCTCGGTGTGATGTACTGTTTGCGGCATTTGGTGTTGCGGCGCATAATACGGTTGAGGTATTTGGGGGATTATTTGCGGAGAGGGCAATTTGTTCTCTTTGCGCAGAACTATTTTGAATCCTTCTTTTTCGAGTTCGAAATCCGTTAAGTCGTTTTCTTTCATTAAACGGATAACTTCTTTAATCTGTTTTAGATCCATCTAATCCTCCATGGTGGTGCTTTTATTTACAGAATATAAAATTGACTTATTGTATGTGGCAATCGTTATTTTGTCAAATAATTACTCGTTAAATATTGCTAATTGCGGCAAAAGAATTTAGTGTAAAAAGTCAATCAAAGCCCGTAACGCTAACGTATAACTATTCTTCCCGAAACCGCTGATTTGTCCGATACATGCTCGAGCAGGATACGAAACGTGGCGGAAGTCTTCTCTTGCATGTATATTTGAAAGATGGACTTCAATCACGGGTATTTTTACCGCGGCTATGGCATCCATCAAGGCTATGCTTGTATGAGTAAATGCGGCAGGATTGAGTATAATGCCATCGCATGTGTCCTTAGCATTATGAATGGCGTCGATAAGCCCAGATTCGCTATTAGTTTGAAAAAACTGTATTTCGGCGTGAAGTTCGTTTGCTAGGCAATTGAGTTCAGTTTTGATGTCGTTGAGCGTTGTTTTTCCATATACCTGTGTTTCGCGTTCACCAAGTAAATTAAGGTTTGGCCCGTTAAGCACGAGAATTTTTTTCATTGTAACCCCTCGATAGAGATGCCGGATTGATAATCTTTACGGAACGGATTATATTCCCTTGCATTGTGAAATTCAAGTATTGCTTTTGCTTCCGAACCGTCTAAACCGGATCGCTTTAAAGTTTTTGCATACGCGTAATGGTATGATGACCGAAACGGATTAACGCTAATTGCTTTTTCATAATGCTTAAAGCTTTCTTCCCACATGTGGTCAGTTGAATAGAGTTGTGCAAGGGTATAATAGATTTTTGAGTCGAAAGGGTTTAATGATTGTGCATTCTTGAGTAATTCATACGTTTCTCCTCGATTTATATTATTTTCGATCAGTTGCTGTGCATAGTTTAAGTGCGTTTGTGCTTTAATAAGACGCATTAACATGGAATTTGATGCTAAGAAAACAACAATAACGGCTAATAAAATAATAATTTTTGAGGCAGTACTTTTTAAAGGTTCTTTGAGTGTGATTAAAGCAGGAGTTTTATCAATTATTCCAAGGGCGATGAACACGTAGAAAGCTATACACGGGATCGAAAAATCGAAGTCTGCTATGGAATGAATGCAAAACGCTACAAGCGATATTCCAGCGGCTTTGGCGAGATGTTCTCCTTCATTCGGCATAATTCTGAAAAAGCACAACAATCCGATTGCCAGTACTGAAGCAAATAAGAATAATCCGATACCGCCTATTTCTGCAAAATGTTGCAAATATGTGTTATGAGCAAACTGTGTTTCTTCAGCGTCTGCTAACCGATATTTTGGATAAACGGAGCCGTATGTTCCTATGCCGGAACCGAGCAGTGGTTTGTCTTTAATCATTTCTGCTGTTGCTTTCCAATAGCCGAGCCGGGCATCAAAAGAACGAATTTTGTTTTTTAGTGGGAAAAAAAACAATATACTGCCAACGATACAGCAGATCAAAAAAAGTACTATCACGAAGTGTGTTTTTGAAAAAAAACGCTTCATCGCACCCATAATAAAAAAGATGCACAGAATGCCTGTTGTGATAATGCCTCCCATGGAACCTGTCAAGATTAAGCAGATGAAAATTGTCAAAGGGAACACGATAATTGCGGCGGTCGCAAGGGGAATAAATGAAGTGAGCGATTGCATATAGAACCAGAAAGCCAGAATGAGCCACGAAAATACTACAATATGAAGGTACATTTTTCGCAGTATTTCTTTCTTCATACAGAACGGCGCACAAATAAATGGAATGATTATGCATAAATATCCTGCATATGAATTTGGATAGACAAAAGTCGCAAATATTCGATTGCTCATTAACCTCAAATAGAGAGCGTAATTCTGAGGGTTTTCGTTTTTATATAGCAGGGCAATCTGTTTAAATGAATTAAAATCTAACATTACCCTCATCTCTTCTAGCCCGTACATGAATTGATATATACCGTTTATTGCGGTAAAAACAGCAGATATTCCGATGATTATAAATACGAAATAACATACTCGATCGGTAAATTGTTTATCGGCAACTATTCTTTTAGCCGCAAAAAATCCTGATGCGGCAGAAAAAATAATCATTGTATGGATCATTGAAGAGTTTTTATTAACCGACCAAAATAATGAACATCCGCACCAGATAAGGAATAAAAGTATAAAAAAAGTAAGGTATGAAATTTTAATCGCTGGATGTGATTCATAAATGAAGGAAACCATGAGGACAAAGAGCAGAATCAATGCTAAAGCAACACTATAAATAGCCGGCCAGCTTCCGAAAACTACTTCGATGGGAAATGGTATAAAAAAACCAATTTCATCTATGTATGGTGCGCCAAGTTTGATTGGAAATAAAAACAACACAAAACCGATACAGGTAATTTTTATAAGTGTCACAATACGCTTTATAGAGAGGTTTGTTTTTAAATCACTCATTCTTGTTTGTTTTTTTGAGTTTTCCATAATATTCAAGCAGTGCAATTATGGCAAGAATGCATACAGTATGTGCCGCAACAATCACTACGCCGATTTCAGTGAGTAATGGTAAGAGAATTGCGTTAATTGCTACGCAGAAAGTTACCAGATATACAAATAAAGCAACGCCTCTATGAGTCATCCCCAGACGCAATAAACGATGCGAAAAATGGTTTTTGTCAGCAGTAAAGATGGATTCTTTATTTTTTAGCCGAATGACAATCACTGAAAGAGTATCAAAGATAGGTACGCCCAAAATCAAAACAGGCATAAAAATTGGATAAAGAGTAGGTGCCGAACCTTTAATATAATATGTTCCCATGACCGTTAGAGTTGCCATGATAAAGCCAATGGTGAGTGAACCGGCGTCGCCCATGAATATTGTTGACGGCGGAAAATTATATCTGAGAAATCCGGCAAGAGCTCCGATAAAAGCTATCAGAAAGAGCCCAATAAATAATTGTCCGGCACTAAGCGCTGTTGCAAGAAACACTAACGATGCGACTAAAGCCACCCCAGCAGAAAGGCCGTCCATATTGTCAAGAAGATTAAAAGAGTTGGTGATGCCGATTATCCATAATACCGTTATGGCGTAAGTCAAAATAGGATTTTTTATAAACATTGTGATTCGTATATTAAAAAAGTGAATGATATAGAGTGCGATTAAAATTTGTAAAACTAATTTCAATTTTGCTGATAGTCCATATTTATCATCGAATAATCCGAGTACAAAGGTGAAAAATGCTCCTGAAATAATGCCCCATATTTGAGGTTCTACTTTTTTCATCCCGTGAATATGTATAAAAAGTCTATTGAAGATGGGCAAATAATTTTTAATAGGAGTATCAGCTAAAATAAGAATACCGTAATAATGGATAAGAATTGTTGCGATTAAAGCAGTAAAAATGCCAAGCCCGCCAAGAAGCGGTTTAGCCACTGAATGCATTTTTCTGCTTGCTGGATGATCTACTATATTGTAGTAATATGCTATACGATGGCTTATTTTAACAGTGTATAGTGACAAACATAATGAAAATATTAAAATATAAAGGTATGCGGCTATCCACATTATAACAACTCCTGATATGTAGTTGCGATTTCTTGTACCATATAATCTGCATCGAACCGAGGAAGAACCGCCTTTTGAGATTCACGGCTTAATTTTTGGCGAAGAACAGGATTTGTCAAAATCGATACAACTTTTTCGATGAATGCGTCCTTGTCTCCAGAAGGGATCAGGTAACCGTTAATTCCGTTCTGAACTACTTCATGAGCACTGTCAATATCGAATGTAACGACAGGGACTCCTGCCGCCATCGCTTGAGGCAAAGCACGCGCTAGTCCTTCGCGGAGTGATGTATGAACCAATAGGTCCATACATGCTGTTAAGGAAGGAATTGTATCAGGGGGAACAAGACCGGTAAAGATAAAGTGCTCTTCGAGCTTGAGTTGTTTGATCTGAGTATCTAAGTCGGTCTTTAAAATACCGTCTCCAATGAAAAGAAACCGAGCATCGGGCACCCGCCGTATAATCTCTGGCGCACACTCGAGAACAAAATCGTGGCCTTTTAAATGGAATAACCGCGCAATTTTACCGATGATCAAATCAGAGTCTTTAATATTTAATTGTTCGCGCATTTCCTTACGGAGTTGCGGTGCGTTTATAAAAGGTTTAATGTTCATTCCGCTGTATATGGTCTGATAGAGAGACGGAGTGCCTATCTTTTCTTGCAAAGCTTTATCGCGCATCGTATCAGAAACGGTTATTATTTTATGTGACAACTTTGCACATATTTTTTCAAGTTTAATATAAAACCAGTTTTTGTACTTATTTTCATAAGGATGAAAAGGCAATCCATGGATAGTATGGATAATGACCGGTACTCGTGCACAGTATGCGGCGAGACGCCCGAGTATTCCTGCTTTAGAACTGTGGGTATGTACAATATGAAACTTCTCACGTTTGAATAATAATAATAGTTGTACAAAGACGATGCTGTCATACATAATGTTTATTGCGCGGCGCATGAGAGGCAACACAATAATCTTTACTCCGGCTTTACGGGCATTTGCTTCCATCGACCCTTCGGGGCCAATACCCGGTCCTGTAATAAGCGATACGGAATAATCGGGGTTGCCCATTAAACCAATAACAGTTGAAAGCGTATTTTCTTGTGCACCGCCAATAATTAGTCGAGTAATAATATGGGCGATTTTTATTTGTGTGCTCACAGAGAAGTTCCAGCGAATTGATAGTCAATGTACCGTTTTACTGCGTCTTGCCATTTCGGCATCATATATGATGTAACAGTGTAAAATTTTTCTGTGTTCAACACTGAATTAGCCGGGCGTTTAGCAGGACGGACGAATTCATTTGAGGAGACAGGAAGAATTCGATAGTCCCTTTTGCCCATGCAGTCAACTGCAAAACGGGCTAATTCAAACCATGAACAGCTTCCTGTGTTAGTAACGTGAAATATGCCGCTAGCTTTCTTCTTGTAAAGTTCAATTGTTGCTTGAGCAAGATCGCGAGTATATGTCGGATTGCCACGCTGATCGTTAACAACTTTTAATTCCGGTTGTTGGTTGGCAAGTGAGAGAATTGTCGAGATGAAGTTTTTCCCTCGAGGCCCAAACAACCAAGAAGTGCGGATAATCAAATATTCATTATCATTCATTAAATTTTTAATACTTCTTTCTCCTTCAAGTTTTGTTAAACCATATTGGTTTATCGGAAAAGGAGAATTATCTTCATCGTATGCGCCTTTTTTTTCGCCATTGAAGATAAAATCAGTACTGTAATGAATAAAAAATGCACCAATATTTTTGCATTGCCGAACAAGATTTTGTACGCCGGTCACATTAACTGCCCAAGACAACTCTTTTTCTGTTTCCGCGCCATCGACATTTGTATAAGCACTGCAGTTTAAAACAACATTGGGACGAACACGGTTCAGCAGTTTTTCCACACTGTTAGGATCAGTAACATCAATTTCGTCAATATCAACTGCTACGAGATTACCCGGGACACATATTTCTTTAAGAGCGAAAACACTGCCCAGCATACCGTTTCTGCCAATAAGGAGCCACGTCATCTTTGAGATTTCCTCATCTCTTCTACGAGGCATGTTGCGTTAAACAACGATTCGAATGTTCCTGCGTCAGTCCACCAACCTTCGATAATTTCGTAAGTCATCATGTTGTTTTTTATATAAGCATTATTAACGTCGGTTATTTCCATTTCTCCTCGTCCTGAAGGCGTTAAGGTTTCGATGATGTCAAAAACCTTTGAATCATACATATATATACCGATGACAGCGTATGAACTGCGGGGTTTTTTCGGTTTTTCTTCGATCGCCACAATGCGGTTCCCTTCGATAATCGGAACACCAAACCGTTCTGGGTCAGGAACCTCTTTGAGAAATATTTTTGCCCCTTTAGGCTGTTTTTCAAAGTCTTCTACTGCTTTTCGAATGCTTCCTTGAATGATGTTGTCACCAAGCATTACGATAATTTTTTCATTATCGGCATAATGCCGCGCAAGTTCAAGAGCCGCGGCGATTCCTCCTTCGCCTTCCTGATAGGTATAGTTAATTGCTTTAAGCCCGAATTCTTTGCCGTTTCCTAATAAACGCAAAAAATCGCCGGCACTGTTGCCGCCGGTAACGATTAAGATATCGTCAATTCCAGCATCAGCGAGTGTTCGAATAGGATAGTAAATCATTGGTTTGTCGTATACAGGGAGAAGATGTTTATTTGTAATCTTTGTCAGAGGAAACAAACGCGAACCAAGGCCGCCAGCCAGAATGACACCTTTCATATAAATTCTCCTTAGAAGGTTTAAATCAAAATAATATATATCATACGAGATAATTATTCATCGGTCTAGATATAAAATATGAAAACTAATTGAGCATGGAAACCCGTATTTTAACGGCCGGCAATTATGATTTCTTTTTCCATTGTTTCTTCTGAGACTTTAAGTTCTCCCATGGTCATGTAGAAATACCATCCCGGCAAGCTCCAAATTACCAGTATAAGCCGTGCCATCAGCGCAAGAGCAAGAGAACCTTCACTCTGTGCGCCGACTAATCCAAAACAATATACATAAAGCTGTTCGCTCACTCCTAAACCTGAAATCGATACCGGCAGTGCGCTAATAGTGGAGATAATGGGAATAAATAAAAAATAATGCAGGAAATGCACGTCAAGAGAGAGTGCGATGCCGAATAATGAAACGATGAAAATAAATACCCCTTGCAGAAGAATAGAAAGAACTAAGCTGTACACTACTGCATATGGATGGGATTTGTATTTATAGAATGCTTCATATATTCTAATCAACATATCTTTAAAGGGAAATAAATCAATAATTTTTAGAAGAAATGGTATTTTTTTGAGGAGGTGTTTGTTGAAGAATATCGCCAGAAAGACAAGAATCGAAATGAATACAATCGTTAAAAATAATGCAATTTTACGAAAATCAGGGTTTTTAAGATTAAACATCAGGGTTATGATGCCTATCACAAAAAGTGCAAATATGCCGATTATTCTATCGATAAAAACGGTCGCGACTGCTTCGGTTTTGTTGTGTGCTGTGTGTCTGGCTACGTAATATGCTTTAATGATATCTCCGCCGGTAAGGCCGGGCATTGCGTTGTTGAAAAATAACCCGACAAAAAACAATTTTGTAAGTTCTGAAAAAGTAAGAATTACAGAATGTACTTGTAGTAAAACCTTCCATCGTATTATTGCAAGATATGCGGTCACGGCATAGAGCAGTACCCCAATACACATCAGGGAAAAACGAGCTGATTGTAATTGTTCCCAAAACCGCTGAATATCAACTTTTAACAATAAATATCCAAGTAACACTACAGCGATGAGAATCCGTAAAAAAACAAAAAAATGTTTTTTGGCTGATTTGTTCATGTACCTGAAACTTTCTTGCTTATTGTTTCCTTATATACTAGAAAAAAAATACCCTTGTTCAACGTATTAACAACAGGAACAAGGGTAGTTGATATCACTAGCTTTAAGCAATTTTACCGGGAATGCTGTGCACGCTCAGCTTTTTTACGCGCATCTTTAAGTTTTCTGCGGCGTTTCTGGCTTGGCTTCTCAAAATGGCGATGTTGCTTGATTTGCTTCATGATGCCTTCTTTGTCAATCTTCTTTTTTAACCGCCGAAGCGCCTTATCAATACTTTCATTTTTGTTTACGATAACTTTGGACACGTAATACCAACTCCTTTCAAGAGTTTTTCTTGTTATGCAATTACAGCTTACACATCATACGTTGTGCCGATCGGTTTTGCAAGTAAAATTTTACGTTTCTCGATAGATTGGTTATTTATGGATTGTTTTTAAGTAGTTAATAACGTATTTACCTAAAATATCAGCTTCCAGATTAACCTTGTCTCCGGTTTTCTTGAACTTAATAGTAGTATGGTCATAGGTATAAGGAATGATATGTGTCGTGAAACGATTATGTGAGACCGTTACAATAGTCAAGCTTATGCCGTCTATTGCTATCGATCCTTTTGCAATGAGATAGGGAACAAATTGTTCAGAGGCCTCGATTTCTAAAATCCAATCTTTCTCTGTTTGTTGATTATGAACAATCGTTCCAACTTCATCAACGTGTCCTTGAACAACGTGCCCGCCCATCCGGTCTCCCAATCCTAAGGCACGCTCAACATTAAGGATTGTGCCTATATGCAATGTACCTAAATATGTTTTATCCAGCGTTTCGCATTGCAAGTCGAAAAAAAGCGAGTCAGCCTGTTTTCCGGCAACAGTAAGGCAAACTCCGTTGAGCGCAATGCTTTCTCCAAGCTGAATATTTTCTTTACTAAAAGGAGATTGTATTGCGAGCCGTACATGAGACTTTTTGTGCTCAATTACAGTGATTGGAGCAAGATGTTCAATGATTCCGGTAAACATTATTTATTCTGCCTTTTTCCAGTTAGGATACCCTGTAAGCATCATATCACATGCATACTTTTTCCATGTAACATTTTTTAACTGAACAGCATCAGCAATTTTTTCCACCCCTGTTCCATGAAATGGGCTGGGTGCATTCTTTCCGCCGATAATTTTTGGAGCAATGAAGAAAATCATTTTGTCAATAGCATGAAAATCAAAGAAATGTCCTAAAGTAGCGCCGCCGCCTTCAATTAGTAAAGAGACAATAGGAATGCGTGCAAGCTGTGTTAAAATTGTATAAGGATTAAATATCTGATTTTTTTCTTCGATGAACAAAAACTGTATTCCTTTATCAATTAAGCGAGCATTTTTTTCTGTGTTACGATGATGCTCTTTGACAATAAGAATAGTTTTATGAATATAATTGTCGTTCAGTAAACGTGCGTTTTCGGGTATGGAACATTCGGGATCGATAACTATTCGCCATGGTTGATGGGCGTTTTTTGTTTTGGTTCGAACGGTTAACGATGGATTATCATTGATAACTGTTCCGATTCCAACGAGGATAGCATCAGCGTTCTGCCGGATTTTTTGAACCTTAGCACGAGATGAAGGGGATGAAATCCATTGAGATTCACCATGAACAGTTGCGATTTTACCATCAGCGGATATGGCTGATTTTGAGATCACAAACGGCAAGCCGGTTGTAATAAATTTTGTAAAATCTTCGATTAACGTTTCGCATTTCTCTTTTAGAACCCCTGTTTCTACCGCAATCCCATGCTGTTGCAAAATAAGGATTCCCTTGCCGGAGTGAGCAGGATTTGGATCTATACATCCTATAAATACGGATTTTATCCCTGCTTTTATGATTGCGTCTGTACAAGCAGGAGTTTTGCCATGCGTAGAACAGGGTTCGAGTGTTACGTATAATGATGCGCCGTTCGCAAGCGTCCCTGCGTCTTCAAGTGCCAAAATTTCAGCATGGTATTCCCCGGCCTTTTGATGATATCCAATGCCGACAATCTCGTTATCGCGGACCACCACTGCACCGACGTGAGGGTTGGGAGTAACAGCTCGGGTAGCTTTTTGGGCATAATCCAGCGCTTGTTTCATGTGTTTTTCATGATGAGCAAGTAATAATGAAGAATTCATTTATCCCTCAAAAAGTGCATTAACAAATTCTTTCGGATTAAACGGCAGTAAATCATCCATCTTTTCTCCGACTCCGACAAATTTTACCGGAATATGAAATTCTTTTTGAATTCGAATGACAATGCCGCCTTTTGCAGTGCCGTCAAGTTTGGTTAAGATAATGCCGCTCAAGTGTAATGCATCATTAAATGTCTTGATTTGCGGTAACGCATTTTGACCGGTTATTGCATCAATAGTCATCAGTATTTCATGAGGAGCTTCCGGAATGACTGTACGAATTACCCGAATAACTTTCTGCAATTCTGCCATGAGATTTTTATTAGTGTGCAATCGGCCTGCTGTATCGATGATTAAGTAATCAATTTTTCTCGCTACCGCCGCTTGAGCGGCGTCGTAGGCAACAGCCGCCGCATCCGAACCGTGAAGGTGTTTTATTAGAGGTGTGTCGGTTCGTTGTGCCCATATTTCAAGCTGGTCGATTGCGGCGCCTCTGAATGTGTCACATGCCGCGAGGATAACAGATTTACGATTTGCCCTTAAAATGTTGACTAATTTTGCAACAGAAGTTGTTTTTCCGGTTCCATTGACACCTACAACTAAAATTGCCGTAGGCAATGAGGCGTTTGATGTGTGTAGTGAATGGTTTAATTTCGATAATTCAGTATGTAACTCTGTACGAAGCGTTTCGTAGACACTTGCGGCATCTTTCTTTTCTTTTCGAGAAAGCCGCTGTTCAATGGACTGCATAAGTTCGGTTACGGTTTCCATACCGACATCAGCTTGGATAAGAATCTCTTCAATATCTTCATAGAGCGAATCGGAAATAGCGGATGTTGATGAGAAAATAGATTTGAAAGAGTGTGACAGCGACGCCCGCGTCTTCTTTAAACCTTCAGCTATTTTTTTTAAAACCATAGTATTCCTTGCGTTTAATTGATCGACTGCTTTAAAGTTTCTAGTATTGAGTATGGCAGTTTCAGAGAGCCGAGAGAAAGCGGTTCATGCGAGTTGAGTGCGTGAAAGTCTGAGCCTCCTGAAATCTTTAAGTTTTTTTCTTGTGCCATTGCAAGATATTTTCGCACTTGAGTTTTTGTATGATTAGAATGATATGCTTCAATCCCATCAATACCGTATCCGACAAACCGTGTAATGAGTGTGTCGTTCTTATATAAACCCGGATGGGCGAGAATTGCTAATCCGCGAATTGAATGAATCAATTTTATGCATTCGGATACAGAGATTTTTGCTGTTGAAACATAGGCTGGGCATTGCTCTCCAAGGTAACGCTGAAATGCTTCCTGCACAGTATGCACCTTTCCGATTTCGATTAAACTTCTGGCAATATGAAGCCTGCCGGGAGACGTGTTGTTAAGTTTTTCAAGGAGAACATCTGCATCCAACGGAATACCTTGTGTATTAAGCACCTCGACAATTTGTCTAAACCGCCGCTTTCGTGCAGTTCTCATATTCTTGAGGTGTTCGGAAAGTGCCTCGCATGATGTATCCACAAAATATCCCAGCACATGAATATCCTGTCCATCTTCCGTACAACTGAATTCAATACCGGAAATCAATTCAATACCGAATTGTTGTGCAGGGATTACTGCTTCCAAATACCCCTCAACAGTGTCATGATCGGTAATTGAAATTGCCGCAAGATTCAATTCATGAGCCATTTCCATAATCTGATACGGTGAACATAACCCATCAGATTTTGTAGTATGTATATGTAAATCAATATATGTGGGAAGTTCTGGCATCACAAATCCTTTTTTAATAAAAGAAATACTTTTACACTAATTTCCGTTAAGTTTCAACATTGAATTGGAAAATTGCACAAAGAATGAGTAATGCGTTAAAAATTGAAGAGAGTAGTTAAACGACTTGGTTCTTTTGAATTTTATCAAGTATGCCGTTCACAAATTTGCCGGAATCAGGCGTACTATATTTTTTTGCAATATCAACTGCTTCGTCTATTGAAACGACAGGGGGAATGTCTTTAAGAAATAAAATTTCATATATCGCCATACGCAAAATATTTCTATCAATATATGCGATACGGAAAATCTCCCAGTTATCGGCATACTTTTTTATACATTCATCTATATTGTTTAACGTTTTGATAATGCCGGTGATTAAATGCTCCGCAAAAGCCAAGCTTTCATCAGATAAGTGCCGTGAATCTGGATGAAACGGGAATGCAATCCAATTCAGTAAACTTTTTGTGGGGATAGCAAATTCTTTTTGGATATCGCATGCGTAGAGATATTGAATGGTGATTTCTCTGCTTTGCCGTCGTGATCCCATCAGTTAAAACTCATGGGAGAAGAGTGAGGCCATTTCAATCGCGCATTGTGCCGCTTCTGCGCCTTTATTTCCGGCTTTTGTGCCAGCACGTTCAATAGCTTGTTCGATAGTATTAACTGTCAAAACGCCGAAAATAATAGGTATTGAATACTCAAGTGCTATCTGGCCAATCCCGCTGGATACACATGAACTGATATAATCGAAATGCGGCGTGTTACCGCGAATTAACGCCCCCAAACATACAATAGCATCAAACTTTTTTGTTTGAGCGATTTTTTTTGCCGTGACTGGTATTTCAAACGAACCCGGCACATAAAAAAGCGTAATGTCGGCATCTTTAACCATATGCCGTTTAAAAGTATCAAGTGCGCCTTCAAGCAATTGTGTGGTTATAAAACTGTTAAAACGGCTAACAATTACAGCATATGTTTTATTTTCTGACAGAAGGCTTCCCTCGATGACTCTCATCAGCGGCCACTCCTTATACAAAGAACATTCTTATATAACCTGAAACATATGTCCGAGTTTGTCGCGTTTTGCTTCAAGGTATTTTTTATTATATTCTGTCGGTTGAGAGGTGATTTTCATCCTATCAACGACGTTTATTCCATATTTTTGCAATCCGCTTACTTTACGCGGGTTATTGGTTAAGAGCATAACGTTCTTAATATTGAGGTCTTTTAAAATTTGCGCGCTGATACTGTAATTGCGCATATCGTCTTTGAAACCGAGTTCATTGTTGGCTTCAACAGTATCAAGCCCTTTATCTTGCAATTCGTATGCTTTGAGTTTATTCAGCAATCCTATGCCGCGCCCTTCTTGGCGCATATAGAGGAGTACTCCTTTGCCATGAGAAGCAATAGTATGCAGTGAGTCATGCAGTTGCGAACCGCAATCGCAACGCAAGGAACCAAGCACATCGCCGGTCAAACATTCTGAATGAATGCGGACGATGGTGGTGTCTTCGCTTTCAACATCTCCCATTACGAGAGCAAGGTGTTCTTTTTTTTCTAATTCGGAATAATACGCGTAAAGAGTAAAAATTCCATATTTGGTCGGTAATTTCGAAACTGCAACGCGGCTGATGAGTTTTTCGTGAGTACAACGATATTCAATAAGCTGGGCAATAGAACAAAGCTTCAAATTATGTTTCTTTTTAAATTCAAGCAATTCTGGAACACGGGCCATAGAACCGTCAGGATTGGTGATTTCACAGATAACACCTGCGGGATACAATCCGGCCATTTTGACAAGGTCTACTGCCGCTTCGGTGTGTCCAGCCCTGCGCAAAACACCGCCCTCTGTAGCACGGAGCGGAAAGATGTGCCCCGGCATAACAAAATCTTTTGAAGACGCGGAAGGGTCAACCAGCAATTGAATTGTCCGTGCCCTATCATGTGCAGAAATGCCGGTAGATATTTCTTCGCGCGCATCTACGGAAACGCTAAAAGCAGTGTCTTTAGTGGTGCTGATATATTTGGGTACCATTGGTTTAAGCCCCAGGTCCTCTAATCGTTCAGCAATCATAGGTACACAAACTAAGCCGCGGGCATGGGTTATCATGAAATTAATGCCTTCGGGGGTTATCAGAGATGCGGCGGCTATTAAATCGCCTTCGTTTTCCCGGCTATCGTCATCGGTAACGATAACCATTTTCCCGTTTCGTATGTCCTCTAATACTTCTTCTACTGTATCAAAGCTCATTCTGTGATTTCCTTGTTGATGTGATTGCGTTATTCACCAAAAATAAAGTCACCGATTATACTTTAAAGCATAATAATAAGTCAAGATAGATTACTGTTTATTCGATTAAAATGAAATAATACTCTCGATTATTTATATAATCAAATGTTTTTCGCATATATTATGAAATAAGTAAGAAACGAATTGTACTGTCAGGTATAATTGTATAGTTCCCTAATGCGGCAGGCAACAAAATAATATCACCGAGGCGAAATGATATGCTTTTTGTTTTATCGAATAGAATTGATCCTGCTCCATATACGGGAGCAATAATTTTAAACATTTCTCCTGAGCATTCATCAGTAAAATATTTTGAGGTTGAAACGTAATGAGCCTTGAAATATGGACAATTGATAAGTTTTACTGAAGCCTCTGTTATGTGTGCAAGATGTTGAATATGGTTTTTCGGCTTTTCATAATCAATGCACTGAAGGCTTTTAGCGAAATGCAACGGTCGAGGGAGCCCATCTAAACCGACTCTACCCCAATCATATATGCGGTATGTTACATCAGAGTTTTGTTGTATTTCAAGGATAACACATCCTCCATACATTGTATGTATTTGTCCGGCGGGCACGAATATAAAATCTCCAGCCTGAATGGTATACGAGTGCAAAAGCGGTTCAATGGAAAAATCTATATTGTTGTGGGTATATAAATCAGCTAATTTTTTGTCGCATCCATAAATAATTTTTGCATGTGGTTCTGCATACAGCACATACCACATTTCTGTTTTGCCCGGGTCGTCTTCTTCAAACTGCTGAGCTTGTTTATCGTTAGGATGAACTTGAACGGATAATTTTTCCGATGCATCAAGGAATTTGACCAATAACGGGAATCGCCCCCATGCATCGCATGTTCTCCGAGTACCAAGAAGGGCGTTTCCGAGTTCGTACATCGGTACGCGGAGAGATTTCCCTGCAAAATAACCATTACTTATTATTGATACGTCGTGGGCTCTGTCGGTAAGTTCCCAACTTTCTCCAATTAACGTATTAAAAGGGATATCTTTATTTAAAATGTCTTTAAGGCGTGTGCCGCCCCAAACTTTTTCTTTAAAAATCGGTGCAAATTTTAACGGATATATTTTATCTGTCATCCTTTATATCCTTTGATTTGAAGTATACGATGCATATCTTCAGGTATTGGAGCATAAAAATCCATCGATGCCATAGTTATCGGATGAGCAATTCTCAGATGATATGCATGGAGCAATTGGCGTGTTACGTTAAAATCAGCCGGCAGTGCGCTTCGCTTTTTGCCTCCGTAGGTATCATCGCCGATAATCGGATATCCGATGTGTGCGAGATGAACGCGGATTTGATGTGTCCGTCCGGTTAAGAGGCGTACGGAAAGATAAGACATGTCTTCCCATAATGCGAGTATTGAGAAAGTAGTTTCTGCCGATTTGCCATGCTCGAGAGTAGTAACAGCCATTTTTTTGCGGTTAGTAGGATGCCTTCCGATAGGCGCATCGATGTGTTTGTTTAAACCGGCGCGAATGTGCCCGTATACTAATGCACGGTATTCTTTAACTGTTTTTCGTTTTGCAAACTGGTGTGCCAGCTTCTGATGCGCAATATCGTTTTTAGCGGCAATGATTACGCCGCTGGTGTCTTTGTCCAGCCGATGCACTATACCCGGCCGCAATACGCCATTTATTGCTGACAGGTCGGTACAATGATGCAGGAGTGCATTGACAAGTGTTCCAGATATATGGCCGGCGGCAGGATGGACAACCATTCCGGCAGGTTTATTAACTGCAATAATGTCGGTGTCTTCATACAGCACGTCAATCGCAATATCTTCAGGAGCAATATCTATCGGGACAGGCGCAGGCACTGTTATGGTAACAATATCGTCATGCTTAATGTGGTACCCGGGTTTGATGGGTGCGTCATTTACCTTGATATTTCCGTCACGTATGAGATGTTGCGCCATACTGCGGCTTATATCTTTAAGAGAGCGTGTGACAAACACATCAATTCTTTCATTGCTTTTTTCTGATACGACTAAAGTATATTTTTTTTTCATTGGGCAAATCGGCGATATCGGTTGTAAAGGTATATGTAAATAATAATAGCACATGCTATAAACCCAAGCGATATATATTGTGAAAAAGTAAAACAAATAGCTGAGTATCGGGGAGTATCATCACGCAGGAATTCTATAAAAAAACGCGAAATACCATATAAAAAAACATAAAATAACCATATTTGGCCATGAAAAATACGTTTTTTTAATAAAAAAACGATACTAAAAAAAATGAATAGGTTAAAAAAAACAGAAAAAAGCTGTGTCGGATATACTGCTAACGAATGCAAAGCAGAATGTTCAATTAACCCTTTGTTTAAATGGTGTAAATAGGCAGGAGAACCGATAATCTCTGAGGGGAAACCTGACGGCATTTTTTCAATGACGGCTGGAAACCTAACCCCAATCCATTGCATCTGCGGACAAGAAATAATTTTACCGAAACAGCACCCATTGAGAAAACATCCAATACGCCCAAATGCTTGTCCAAGTGCAACGGAAGGTGCACAGATATCAAAATAATTTCCGATATTAAGCTGTTTGATTTTTAAAAAAAAGAGAGCGGTAATTATACCGGCAATACTAGCTCCATAAAAAACTAATCCGCCTTGATTTATAAGAAAAATATGAATCAGGTGATTTTTAAAATATTGCCAATGTAATAGAACATACACAATGCGGGCTCCAATAAGAGCGGAAACCATCAAACATAGCGATAGGTCAAGAATATTCTTCGGGTTCTCACCAAATTGTTGTGCGCGCCGATATGCCAACGTTATGCCAAGAATCAAGCCTATAACAACCATCATACCATATGAATAAACGGATATAACGCCAAAATGGAACAAACGGTAATACATAGTTAGCCGGAGTGTTGTGGCTTATACCTGAAAAAAAACAGGCAGAATAAACTTACGCCGACACAAATAGCGCTGTCTGCAACATTAAACGCAGGCCAATGATACTGCAGGATATAAAAATCCAGAAAGTCGATAACGTATTTTAGAAGAACCCTGTCTATCAAATTACCGCATGCGCCGCCGACAATCAAACCGAATATAACCTTTAAAAACGTATTGGATCGGGCATATTGAAAATAAAGTTTGGTTATTAAAATGAATGTAATACAGGAAAAAACTAAGAAAAAAACATGCCTATTTGGAAATAAACCGAAAGCCGCGCCGGGATTATGTATGAGGGTAATATTAAAAAAACCCGAAATCACCGGAACAGACTCGCCGACCGATAAAACATTGGATACAGTATATTTCGTGATTTGGTCTAAACCAATAATGATACAGGCAACTAAAACCAGAATCATTTACCGGCGTCTCCGGCGTTCCTGTTCTTGAGCGACTTTGATTGATATACGGGTATAGGGGATCGCTTCAAGACGGCTTACCGAAATTTCTTCACCGGATACTTCACATACGCCATAAGTACCATTGTCGATTCGCTCGAGCGCCGCATCGATTTCTTTAAGCAGGTTCCGCTCATTGCTTACGAGATCAAAAGTGAACTCGCGGTCGTAATTATCTGTTCCTTGATCGGCCATGTGCAATGAATAACCGGATAAATCACCAGTGGCTTCTCTTTGCGAATTGCCCAAAGCACTTTCTTCAAGGTGAGATATATCGCCGACTATTCGTTCCTTGAGAGAGACAAGTTTTTGTTGAAAATATTCTAATTGTTGGGGGGTCATCTATGTTTTACCTCCTTAAAAAAGTCCTTTTATCGCATTAACGCATCTGCCGCATATATTAGGATACTCGCTGTATGTATCGGTATCCTTTTTATAGTTCCAGCACCGAGAGCATTTCTGTCCTTCTGCTGGGGTAACTCCAATAAACAGCCCGTGTATTTTATCCGATTCATGATAAGTAATATCAGAAAATTTTACATTACTCACTGATACGCTAGAAACAATATATAAAAACGGAAGTTGCGGTTCGAGTTTTAGTAAAAAATCATACCATTCTGCGGATGATGTATATAACACAACTTTTGCTTCTAGGGAAGAACCGATAGTTTTATCTTTTCGATAAAGTTCTAAAATTTTCTGTACTTCAATACGTGATGTTAAAATCCTGTCCCATTTGTCTTCAAGAGGCTTATTGATAGCAGTTGCGGTAAAGCATGGCCAGTCGGATAAATGTACACTATCGTATGGAAACCGATTGTTGCTTTTTCGATAATACTGCATTACTTCTTCAGTAGTGAAAGGAAGTATGGGCGCAAGCAGGAGCATCAACGTTTCAAGAATCTGGTTCATCGCGGTTTGAGAGGAACGGCGAAGCGGATCATCAGTATGTGATATATACATCCTGTCTTTTAAAACATCAAGGTAAAATGAACTTAATTCAATGACACAAAAGTTATGGATTGCTTGAAAAATTTTGTAAAATTGGAAACTTTCGTAATATTCATTAACCTGTACGCCCAATGAATGTAAACGGCTCACTATCCATCTATCAAGTTCATCGAGAGATTCATACGGCACTGTATGTTTCTCCGGAGTAAAATCAGCAATGTTGCCGAGGATGAATTTAAACGTATTGCGAATGCGCCGGTAAGAATCGGATAATTGAGATAATATTGTATCGGATATGCGCACGTCTCCTGAATAATCGACTGAAGCTACCCATAAACGCAATATATCTGCGCCATATTGTTTGATTATATCTTGAGGAGAGACAATATTTCCGGCAGACTTTGACATTTTATAGCCTTTTACATCAACCACAAACCCATGGGTTAAAACGGTTTTGAACGGCGCCGTTCCGGTGATGCCTATTGCGGTAAGAAGGGAAGACTGAAACCATCCTCGATGCTGGTCGCTTCCTTCAAGATACAAATCCGCTGGGTAAGATACGTTGTCTCGCAGTTTTAATACAGCTTGATGGCTGACGCCTGAGTCAAACCACACATCAATAATATCTTCTTCTTTAGTGAAATTACCTGAAGCCGAGCAGTGAGGGCACGCAAACGACGACCCGAGCAGTTGTTCAACAGAATAAGAAAACCATGCGTCAGAAGATTCTTTCAAAAATATGCCGGTAATTTTTTTCAAAGTATCTGCAGTCATAATATGCTTGCCGCATGATTCGCATTTTATTACAGGTATAGGAACACCCCATAACCGCTGGCGTGATAAGCACCAGTCCGGACGGTTTTCGAGCATGCTGGTAATTCGTTTTTCTCCGACTTCCGGAATCCAGCGGGTTGTCTTAACGCTTTCCAACGCATTGGCACGCATATTTAAAGCATCTACGTTTATAAACCATTGAGCGGTAGCACGAAATATTATCGGTGTATGACTGCGCCAGCAGTGAGGGTATGAATGGGTTATATCTTCATGGAATAAAAGAAATCCGGTATCTGACAATAACGATATGATGTGTTTGTTTGCATCAAACACAAACATTCCGCCGAAATGTTCAACGGAATCATAAAATTTCCCTTGGTTATCAACCGGTGAAAGAATATCGAGGTTATATTTAAGCCCGATTTCGTAGTCTTCCTGCCCATGGCCCGGAGCAATGTGGACACATCCGGTGCCTTGTTCAAGAGTCACGTGATGCCCGAGAACAACAGGGGAATGACGGTTGACAAATGGGTGCTTCGTAACCAATTCGTCCAATTCCGCACCTTTAGCGGTACGCTGTTCTTTATACGATACTGCGCCGATTTTTTGACAGAAATCCGTGATTAAATCTTGTGCAACAATAAAGAATCCTTTTTCTGTTTCGATAAGGGAATATATAAACTCTTCTTTTACCGCAATTGCCAAATTTGAAGGTAACGTCCATGGAGTCGTTGTCCAAATGACTATGGAAGTGTTGGCATAACCGGCGGTAAATCCGGATGGATCCTTAATGACAGGGAACTTAACGTAAATTGAAGGGCTTGTATGCGGCGCATATTCTACTTCTGCTTCTGCGAGTGCTGTTTCGCATGCCCATGACCAATAGATTGGTTTTGAACCTTGATAAATATATCCTTTAAGATAAAGTTCACCAAACAGCCGAGCAATTTCCGCTTCGTATTCGTTTGACATGGTCAAGTACGGGTTATCCCATTCTCCGAATATTCCGAGCCGTTTAAATTCTTCACATTGAATTTTTACATATTTGGCGGCGTATTTGCGCGCTTTTTTCCTGAATACCACTTGGTTAATCTCATGTTTGGTTATGCCAAGTTCTTTGAATAATTGGTGTTCGACAGGCAACCCATGGCAATCCCAGCCGGGAATGTAGGGAGCACTGAAACCTTGCATAGTTTTATATTTTATAATTATGTCTTTCAATATCTTATTGAGCGCATGACCGATGTGGATATTGCCGTTGGCATAAGGTGGACCGTCATGCAGAATGAATGCGGATGCATTTTTTCTTTTTTCTTGAATTTTTTTATGAATGTCCGATTCAAACCATTGACGTAGAATAGCCGGCTCTTTCTGAGCAAGGTCAGCTTTCATAGGAAAATCTGTTTGAGGTAAATTAAGAGTTTTTTTGTAATCGTGGTTTATATTTTGAGACATTCTGTTTACTTACCACTTAAAAAAATTTTGCTTTATTGAGACGACAGATACTATCAGAAATTTTTGTAGCCGTCAATAATCATATGCTTAAAAAACACTTAATAATGCATCGCGCTGATTTTCAATAAAATTCCGTTGATAACCGGTGAAAATTTATTCATAATAACTTACAACATCACAACAAGAAGAGGTTGTTCATGAAAAAAATAGAAGTTGTTACAAACAAGGTGGTCATTGTAGGGACAGGGTTTGTCGGTTCTACGATAGCATTTGCTTTAATGGTGTCGGGGCGAGCGAGTGAAATCGTTTTGATTGATTATAACAAAGATAAAGCAGAAGGCGAAATGATGGATTTGAACCATGGCATCGCTTTTACGGATCCGGTCAATATAAAAGTCGGCACCTATGACGACTGCAAGAATGCCGATATTATTATCATTGCCGCCGGAGCGAATCAAAAACCAGGGGAGACACGAATAGACCTTGTTCATAAAAACACCGATATTTTTAAACAAATTATTCCTCAAATTGTAGACGTCGAAAAAGATGCAATAATATTAGTAGTTACCAATCCTGTAGATATTCTTACCTATGTTACCCTGAAAGTATCGCATCTAAGGCAGAATCAAGTTATCGGTTCAGGAACGGTACTCGATACCGCTCGTTTTAGATATTTGCTCAGTGACCATTGCAAAGTCGATACGCGCAATGTGCATGCTTTTATTATCGGAGAGCACGGTGATACGGAAGTACCGGTTTGGAGCAGGGTCAGCATTGCGTCAACCCCTCTGGAATCGTTCTGCAAACAACGGTTTCGCCCGTATACAAAAGAAATACGGGAATCCATATTCAAAAACGTTAAGAATGCCGCATACGAAATTATCAATCGCAAGGGAGCAACCTATTATGCAGTGGCGTTAGGGGTATTACGCATAATCGAAGCTATATTGCGCAATGAAATGAGTGTATTGCCAATCAGTTCATATTTTACCGGCATGTACGGTATCAATGACGTCTGCCTAAGCGTTCCGACTATTGTGGGGAGCGAGGGAGCATTACGCCAAATTGAACTCCCACTTGATGAAACTGAAGTGAGCGCACTCCGCCGGTCTGCAGAAGGCATCCGTAAAGTTATTACAGAACTTAATCTCGATTAAGATATTTTAAGCGCAGATTTTACCGATTTTCAGTTGACTTTCGCATTTGAGCGGAAAAGTCGCATAGTTCTTTTATGGTAAGCCGCTTAAGAAATACCATACCGTGTGTTGCTCGCAATCTGTTGTCTTGATTTTTTACAAAGAATTGCGGACCCAGTAAATCTTTTATCTGTACATATTGATGCACTTGAATTCTCCGCGCAAGGCCGGAAAACGGGCCGTCAAACGCATACGATGGGAACGATGCGTTTTTCTGCGATGCAAATGCTTCAAGGAACGAGTCTTCGAGAACTGCCAATTTCGATAGCGAAACAGGAATATACATATTTGCTTCGCACGGATGATATTTAAACCATACATTGCGGTATCCCAAAACTCGAATATCTTTGCGTCCGGTTTGTTCTTCATATATCTTGAGGGCATGAGCTGTTGCCTGCAATACCTTGTAATGAGTATCCGGTCCGCTTCCTTCAGGATCAAGTGCGAGCGAAACGTAATCCGGTTTTACTTGATTCAATAAATTGAGAATAGGCGGGACATCTCGTTCCATAGTCGGTTCTTCGGTAAAAATATCTCCTTTATAAAAACCGAGCCGCAAATGGCTTACAGAGTCGGTTGTAAAGCCGAAATACGCCCATACCAAATCGGCTTCCCATTCGCGAACCATTCCTTTAAGTTGCTGAATATACGGCAAATCTTTTTTGCCCGGGTATTGGGTATTGAAATAGTTAATCAGTTCTTCGGTTCGTTCTTTGATGTTGTCGATGTTATCATCTTCTAAAACCAGCATAATGTTTCTCAGCATCCGCCGTGAGTGCCCCTCCTTTTTTAAGGTTGTCCAGCCACGTGCGACGCCGTCAAGGTACATCATTGCTTCGGTGTTTTTCGCATCCATATTTTTGGAGTCGAAATAATCAGTGTTGAGCAGGGGAGCAAAATATCCATCGTTAATATATTTCAGCATAGTTTCGAGCAAGCCGCAAACATACGAATTTGTTACAGCAGTAAACCCCGATGTCATGTATGCAAAATGATGTTTGTTTGTGGGATTGACAATTAAATCTTGAAT
Organism: bacterium; assembly: GCA_024233545.1. Lineage (GTDB taxonomy): Bacteria > Auribacterota > Auribacteria > Auribacterales > Auribacteraceae > JACKPL01. Next base: position 110,738 of record JACKPL010000004.1, on the reverse strand, counting down.
ATGTGCCAAATAGCCAAGCATAATGTCGTCATGGTGCGGAGCTGTATGGAGAAATGTTTTGTTTTCGTGATAATGCAACCCTTCATTTAAATTGTGCTGAATCCTGCCGATGGTCGCTTCTTTAAGTGATTTCCAATTACTGCTGGCTTTTTTGAGGAAAATCCTGCCGAAAGGCTCGTTTTTAAAATCTGCTTCCGATAGTTCCATAATCGGTTTGTTCGCGTTAAAAGAAGTGTTGATCACAATACGGTCTATTTGTTCGTGACTGAGGGTTTCCGATAAATCTAAATCGACCGCCGCTCTCTCGTTGAGTCCTGTTGCCGCGCCGCGGGTGATATAAAACCGGGCATTCGGCAACCGCTGTAAAACGGATGCAGGATATGCAATGCTTTTTTCACTTTCAATAGAATTTGCAACAATGCCGCTTTTAGCTTCGCCGGCGGCAATAATAATTGCAGTAGCGTTTTTATTATACGTAATCGTATTGAGCCCAATGGTAATGACGAGCCTGCCGCGCGAAACCTCAATGCCGCCAAGGTCGCCTGCCGCCGCCGCTTCAGTTTCATAATTGGTATGAGTTAAACGAGTAGTGGAATAATGGTCGGAACCGGCAACGTTGAATCCTATGTGCCCATCAGGGCCTATGCCGCCAAGGAAAAAACCGATACCGCCAAGCTGTCGTATTTTTTCTTCATAGTCGGTACAAAATTGATCAACTAATTCGACAGCTCTTTTTTGAAGAACCTCAAGGTAATTTTTTGGTTTGCGGTACCGCAACGACAGGTCGACTTTTTTACTTTCAAACACTTTCAGCGCTGGATTCTCCGGCGTAGAGCCGATTTTTGAACAATCGAGGAGGAGCGCTTTTTTATGGTCAAGCCCAAATCCTTTCAGATAAAACTTTTGAACATAATAATTGAAACTATTATGTTGATTAGGGTTCATTGGATAAAACTCATCTATCTGGACGAAATGCAAATTTTTCATTGCCGGTTTGAGGGTTATCTTAATGCCGTTATTTTCAAGGTCTTTAGCGGTGTCTTTATTATCCCAATTCCGGAGGTAATGCTGAACCCATTTGATAAAATGCTCCGGCGTTTTTCCCGTTGGCAAAGAAATTACTCCATCCGGATTTTCCTGAACCCATTCTATAAACCGCAGAGCGGCAAGCTTTCCTAATTTCGGGAAATTATCTACAATAATTGTCGGGATTTTTTCGGTGGGAGAGTAGAGCAGTTCATATGGTGTATCAGCAATAGCGAGGGTTTCGACTCCAGAAAGGTTGTATTTTTTGTACCTCTTTTGAATTTGGTCGATTTCCTTGGCGTTAGGGGATTTTTGGTCTTTACTGCTCATTGTCAGGGCTCCTGCATTCATGAATTAGAGAAACGGTTTCCTAAATTACTTAACTAGGGTAAACAGTGTAACATTTTGATATGAGATAGTATATAGGAATTTTAAAAATTTTGTGTTATGAACAGCTATACTTCCATCCAGTTGGTGCCGGCATGAATTTTTACTTCGATAGGAACATCAAGTTTGATGGCATTTTCCATAGATGATTTTATGATGGGAATTACGGAATTGATTTCGCAGTCAGGTACTTCAAAGAGAAGTTCGTCATGTATCTGAAGAAGCATTTTTGAATTGTAGCGCCCCAAACGGAATTTTTTATAAATATCGATCATGGCAAGTTTAATTAAATCGGCGCATGTTCCTTGAAGAGGAGTGTTGACGGCAATATTTTCAGCATTAGACCGGATCATGGACGATTCACTGTGGATTTCAGGTATCTCGCGTTTTCTGTTGAGCATAGTGTTTACATAACCGTCTTTGCGCGCTTTTTCAAGTGTATCGTCAATATACTGTTTTACACCGGGGTATTTTTCGAAGTACGCCTGAATAAATTCTTTTGCTTCTTTTTGGCTGATGCCCGTTTCTCGCGCTAGTTTTGCTTGTCCCATACCGTATATAATACCGAAATTTATGGCTTTCGCTTTATACCGCAATTCTGGGGATACTAATCCAATGGGCACATCGAAAATCAATGAGGCAGTCATTGTGTGAATGTCGTGATGGTGCCTAAACGAGTCCAATAAAGTTTTATCTTGTGATAAATGAGCGAGAAGCCGCAATTCAATTTGCGAATAATCTGCCGCGACCAGTTTTTTATCCGGAGCAGAAGCAACAAAAGCTTGACGTATCCTTTTACCGAGTTCTGTTCTAACCGGTATGTTTTGCAAGTTCGGGTCACTGCTTGATAGGCGTCCGGTGGCAGTGATTGTTTGATTGAAGGAAGTGTGAAGCCGATGTGTGATAGGGTTAAGCAGTTCGGGCAATGTATCAACATACGTTGATTTAAGTTTGGTTAATTGCCGATATTCTATTATTAGGCGAGGGAGAGGATGTTCTGCAAGCGATTCGAGCACTTCAACATCTGTTTTATAGCCGGTTTTTGTTTTGCGCAGTTTGATGTTAAGCTGTTTATGAATTGCAAGCTTGTCAAAAAGCACGGCACAAATTTGCTGAGGGGATTTGATATTGAACTCTTCACCGGCAAGAGTATAAATTTCCTGCTCAGTTTTTATAATATTTTTTTGCAGTTCGTCGGACATTGCTTTTAGAAAAGGAACGTCGACTGAAATACCTTCGAGTTCCATTGCAGTAAGAACTTCAATAAGCGGTATTTCCACGGATTCAAACAAGGTAAGCAGTCCTGCGTTTTCGAGCATCGGGCGGAGCGTATTGTGCAAACGCAACGTAATATCAGCATCTTCGCAAGCGTAAGAAGATACTTTTTGAATGTCAACCTTATCCATCGTAATTTGATTTTTCCCCGAGCCGATTAAATCCGATGTGGGCGTCTTTTTGAAATTAAGGTAAAACAAGCTTACCGCATCGAGATTATGGTGCCGGATTGTCGGGCGGAGCAAATACGATGCAATCATTGTGTCAAAATAAACACCGTTGAGAGAAATACCGTATTTTTTGAGCACCATTGCGTCATATTTTATATTATGACCGCATTTTTTAATTTCAGGGTTTTCAAGTATCGGTTTTATTGAATGCAAGACTGTTTCGAATAGAGAAGGCTCTTCTATAGAGAAAAGGTCGCGTTGTTCTGGGGCGGAGGAAACCGATGAAGGGATATAAAATGCTTCGTATTCCTCAAATGCAAACGACATACCGACAAGTTTTGCTGTCAAAGGGTTAACGGAATCGGTTTCAGTGTCGAAAACAAAAAAAGTACTTTTTGAAAGACGTGAAAAAAACACGGTAAATAGTTCGGCAGTATCAACCAGCGTGTACATAACGGGATGTTCTTTTGGGATAGATACAGTTAATTCGTTAAGGAATTTTGTGAATTCCATATCTCGGTAAAACGAGGCAAGCTTTTGAGTGTCAGGCTCTTTTAACGCCATATCATCAATAGAAACCGGCAGTCCAACATCAGTTTTGATAGTTACCAGTTGTTTGGATATAAGGGCATAGTTGATATTATCGGCAAGTTTTTGACGGATTCTTTCTGGCTGTACAGTGTCAATCGAGGCGAGCAATTCTTCAAGCGATTTTTTGTTTTCTAACAGCTTAAGCGCTGTTTTCGGCCCTATCTGAGGGACGCCCGGAACATTATCCGACGAGTCGCCTGTTAGAGCAAGCACATCGGTTACATTTTCAGGATAAACACCAAATTTTTCTTTCACTTTTTCACGATCGATAATATCAGTTTCGCCCGAAATAGTACGGATATCATATATTTTTATTTTATCATTGACTAACTGCATAAAATCTTTGTCGCCAGTTACGATAAAAACATCGTGCCCTTCAGCGGCGGCTTTTACTGCTAAAGTGCCGATGACATCATCCGCTTCAACGCCGTCTTTTTTTATGACACAAATATTGAATGCGTCAAGTAGCTGATCGATTCTTGGCAGTTGCCCGCTTAATTCGGTCGGCATTTTCTCGCGAGTAGCTTTATAGGCGGGATATTGTTCATGGCGGAATGTTGGGCTTCCCGTATCAAAAGCAATGAGAAGGTATTGAGGCGATTCCTGTTCAATAAGCGAGCGGAGCGCATTTAAAAAACCGTATACCGCGCTTACATTTTCGCCTTTAGAATTTATCAAAGGAGACCGCAAAAAAGCAAAATAAGAGCGGTATGCCAAAGCGCTTCCGTCAATTAAAAAAATTTTCTCTTTCAATAAGAACTCCATATTGAATATAAAATAACAATACAATGTTTATTAAAAAATTATGTAAAAAAAACTCCAGATTTTCCGACATAAGTAATAATAGTAGTGGTTTCTGCCAGACCATTTTAAGGAGTCGTCAATGAAAAATGATATCAGCGCGGCAAAACTGCTTCAGCTCAAAGATGCCAATGTGATGTTGTATCGGCTGAGTATCTTTCTGATAAAAATCCGCTTATCTTCAGTTGCCAGTAAATGGCTTCATCACTAATTGTTTTCAGTCACTTCAATCATTCGCAATAATGCTGTTCGCGCATATTTTCGGATTTGATCGGGTATTGTTACTATGTTGTGTGAACCGAGCCCTTCAAGTGTTTCAGTAAGGTTGCGCAAGTTATTTTTATACATATTGGGACACAAAGAACGGCGCACTTCAACAATAGTTTTAGTAGGATATTGATCAGCTAACTTATCAATCATATTTACTTCTGTTGCGATTGCGATTTTTGCGCCGTCAGGAGCTTCTCTGCAATAATTTTCGATGAATGAAGTGGAACCGCTCAAATCGGATAGCGCAAGAACTTCTTCAGTACATTCAGGATGGACAATAACAACAACACCCGGGAGCATTTCACGAATTGCTTCTATATGTTTGGACTTAAAAAAAGTATGCACATGGCAAAATCCTTTCCAAAGGATTATTTTTGCTCGTTTCAATGCATCAAGCGATTCATAAGACGGTTCGGCTTTTGGATCCCATACAGTCATTTGATCGCGTGGAATACCCAAGTGGTTTGCCATGTTTCGTCCAAGATGTTCATCGGGAAAAAAGAATATTTTTTCTCCCTGTCTCAGTGCCCAATTCAATATTTTGTCTCCGTTGGAAGATGTGCAGACGATGCCGTCTCGCTCTCCGCAAAATGCTTTAATCTCTGCGGTTGAGTTCATATAAGTAATAGGAATAAATTTTGTATCGGGCATGATTTTGGTTATTTCATCCCACCCTCGAGACACTTCATCAATATGTGCCATATCGGACATAGGGCATCCAGCATTCAATGCCGGCAGATGAACAATTTGGTTGTCGCGGCAAAGCGTAGCCGCGCTTTGCGCCATGAAATGCACGCCGCAAAACACAATGTGCCGTGCATCCATAACCTGAGATGCTTTGCGGGATAATTCATATGAATCTCCGCGGATATCAGCTAATTTTTGGATTTCTTTCCTCTGGTAATAATGTGCCAAAATTACTAATTGAGTATCTTGCTGTTTTTTTATATGCAGTATGCGGTCAATATATTCTGCATCGGATACTTTATCGTGAACTTGAGTTATCATGAGTATTCTAAACCTCCCTATATGTGATACGCAGTTAAAATGCGCTTGAGTATTGAGAAAACTCTATTTTAAAACACAGGAGTTATCTTTGTCAATACTACAACAAGAAGCTCAAGGAGTTTTGCTTTCGTAATAAAAAACTTTCATTCTTAAAGCACAATTCGAGAATTTATCTTGACATAATAAAATGCCAGTTTATATAGTGTTACACGATTCGATATCGTGGTGTGGGCGATTAGCTCAGCTGGTTAGAGTACCTGCTCGACACGCAGGGGGTCACTGGTTCAATTCCAGTATCGCCCACCATTAAAACCAAAATAATTACATTGATTTGCATGAACTTTAAGAAAAATTTAACAGTGCGGAAATAAGAGCCCGTTTCATATTCAGTTTCACCTATGTGAAATATATCTGAATAGAAATGGGTTTTTTGGTTTATGATACATATGGAGTTTAAAATGAATGATTTAGAAAAACTGAGGCATAGTACGGCGCATGTAATGGCACAAGCAGTAACTGAACTTTACCCAAATACTAAATTGGCAATCGGCCCTCCAATTAAAGATGGGTTTTATTATGATTTCGATACAGAACATATTTTTACGCCTGATGATTTCGCTAAAATAGAAGAGCGCATGCAGCAAATTATCGATGGAGATTTTTCCTTTAATATACGGTATATGAAAAGCGATGAGGCACGGAGGTATTTCGAATCGATTGGAGAAAAATATAAAGTCGAGATTATTGACGATCTTGGAGAAGACCAAGTCAGCCTTTATAAACAGGATACCTTTGAAGACCTCTGCAAAGGCCCCCATGTTCACAGTACGGGAAAAATTAAAGCATTTAAGCTTCTGCAAATTGCCGGTGCATATTGGCGGGGGAGCGAAAAGAACAAAATGCTCCAGCGTATTTACGGCACGGCATTTCCTTCGAAAAAAGAATTGCGAGAATACCTTGATTTTCTTGAAGAGGTAAAAAAACGCGACCACCGGAAAATCGGCAAAGAGCTTGACTTGTTCAGTGTTCAGGAAGGCGCTGGGCCGGGGCTGATTTTTTGGCATCCCAAGGGCGCATGTATCCGTAATCTGATCGAATCGTTTTGGCGCGAGGAACACCTCAAAAAGGGATACGAATTGCTTTATATCCCTCATATTATGAAATCTGACCTTTGGAGAACAAGCGGGCATCTTGATTTTTACAGCGAAAATATGTATTCGCCCATTGATGTAGATGAGCAGGAATATATCCTTAAACCGATGAATTGCCCGGGGCATATACTGATCTATAAATCCAGAATACGAAGCTATCGTGAACTTCCTTTGCGGTGGGCAGAATTAGGAACAGTGTATCGATATGAAAGAAGCGGTGTGCTTCACGGTACGCTTAGGGTGCGCGGTTTCACGCAAGATGACGCTCATATATTCTGTACTCCTGACCAGCTTAAAGATGAAATAGCCGGAGTTGTTAAATTTGCGGCATTTATGATGAGCACTTTTAACTTCAAATACAATGTGTACCTAAGTACCCGTCCGGAAAAATCTGTCGGTAGTGATGATAATTGGGAAACTGCGACTGCCGCACTGAAAAATGCGCTCGAATCGCTTCAAATACCGTATCAAGTCGATCCCGGGGAAGGCGTGTTTTACGGACCTAAAATCGATATCAAAATGGTTGATGCTTTAGGCAGAGAATGGCAGGGGCCGACAATTCAAGTCGATTTTAATCTGCCGGAACGCTTTGATATTACTTATGTTGGGAGCGACGGCAAAGACCATCATGCGGTAATGGTACACCGTACTGTTTTAGGCAGTATGGAGCGTTTCATGGGTGTTTTGACTGAACACTATGCCGGCGCGTTTCCTGTTTGGTTGTCGCCAGTTCAAGTTCGGGTTATCAACCTGAGTGACAATGAATTAAACTTTTCCCAGGAAATTTACGATACATTAAAAAAGAACGGTATTCGTTCCGATGTAGATTTCAGCGATGAAAAACTCGGGCAGAAAATCCGTAAAGCTCAGTTGGAACAAATACCCTATATGCTTGTAATCGGCGCAAAAGAACACGAACAGCGTAAAGTATGTGTACGCCATCGAAGGAAAAAGGATTTGTTAACTATCACATTGGAAGAATTTATTGAGAAAATTCTTTTCGAAATAACTAATAAGGAATGTAATTAAAAGGGAGGGTTACGGCTATTAGCGAAAAACGTATTCGAATCAACGAAGACATTCGTGCGCCGCAAGTAAGAACAATTGATGGGCAAGGAAACCAAATAGGTATAATTTCCATTCAAGATGCTTTGGCGTTGGCAGAAAAACAAGGTTTTGATCTCGTTGAGGTGGCTCCTGAAGCATCGCCGCCCGTGTGCCGAATTATGGATTACGGCAAATACCGGTATGAACAGACCAAAAAAGTCAAAGAAGCAAAAAAGAAACAGCATTTGGTAAAAATAAAAGAGATAAAAGTTCGCCCTAATATCGACAAACACGATTTTGAAACTAAACTCAAGCAAGGGCAATTGTTTCTCGAAAAAGGCAATAAAATAAAAATTACCATTGTATTTCACGGCAGAGAAATCACTCACACACAAAATGGTGAAGAAATACTTGACCGTTTTGTGGAGAACCTAAAAGATTTCGGTGCCATTGAAATGAAACCAAAGCTTGTGGGAAAAACCATTGTGGCTATAATCGGCCCTACTAAATCATAATTCACCTGCATTCCGTAATTGTGTTTTTTATTAGTATCTCAATTGCTAATTAAAGCTTTTTCAGCATTTCATTCATCAATGCAGAATTAGTATTGCAAATTCTCAGAATTTACGATACTATACTTCTCTTAAAAATTTAAATAATGTAGGAGTATTCAAATTATGCCAAAAATAAAGACTAATAGAGGCGCAGCAAAACGTTTCAAAAGAACGGCAAATGGGAAGTTTAAACAAAATTCAGCGTTTGGAAACCATATTCTAGCCAAAAAAACGACGAAGCGAAAACGCAAAATCCGTCATTCAGCAATGGTTGATTCTTCTAATCTTAAGAAATTAAAAGATTTGTTGCCGTTTAGTTAATTCATATCTACTATTATTTACTATATTACCGGAGGATAAAAAATGACTCGTTCGACTAACAACCCTGCATCTCGCAGGAGAAGAAAAAGAATATTAGAGCGTTCAAAAGGCTTTCGCGGCGCTCGAAGAAATTTGATTAGGCTGGCAACAGAATCAACAAACCGAGCAATGGCATTTGCATATCGCGGAAGAAAAGAGAAAAAACGTGATTTTAGGGCATTGTGGATTACCCGAATATCTGTTGCCGCAAAAGCCAACGGCGTTTCTTACAGCCGGCTCATGGATTCGCTCAAGAAAAACGATATTGTCATTAACAGAAAAATGCTTGCTGAAATGGCAGTGAATAATCAAAGTGCTTTCGCTGAATTGGCCGCTCTTGCAAAGTAATTGAACATCGGAGAGATTCCAAGCTGATGCAGGATAAGATTAACCAAATTCAGCAGACCGCAGAACACGCTGTAGATGCCTGCACCGCTCTTGAAGAGATTGAACAACAAAGGGTTCGATTTCTGGGAAAAAAAGGTGAAGTTACATTGTTGTTTCAACACCTGAAAAATGTTCCTGTCGAAGAAAAACCCCAAGCAGGGGTATTGATAAATACACTTAAAGACCATATCCATAATATCTTACAATTAAAAAAAGAACGGCTTGAAACAGCACAGCTCGAAAAACAATTGCTATCCGAATCGATTGATGTTACCTTGCCTGGACAGAATAGTGGTTTCGGCAAAATACATCCTTTAAACCGTACACTTCATGAATTGGTTGATATTTTTCATTCTCTCGGTTTTTCAATTGCCCACGGACCGGAAATCGAAACTGAATACTATAATTTTGATGCATTAAATATACCTTCTTATCATCCAGCGCGCGATATGCAGGATACCTTTTTTCTCGAAAATGGCATGGTGTTGCGCACTCACACTTCGCCTGTACAGATACGTGTAATGGAAAACAAGAAACCGCCCGTTCGGATTATTGCTCCCGGCAGAGTGTATCGCAACGAAGCGATTAACTATAAAAGTTACTGTTTATTTCATCAAATTGAAGGATTTTATGTCGATTCAGCAGTATCGTTCGCAGAGTTGAAAGGTGTTCTTGCTTTTGTGATTCGTGAATTCTTCGGTAAAGAAACTCAGTTCCGCATTCGTCCTAGTTATTTTCCGTTTACCGAACCTAGCCTTGAATGCGATATAATGGTAAAGGGAAAAAGTGGATGGATGGAGATTCTAGGCGCAGGAATGATTCACCCTCAAGTACTTAAATCCGTAGGATATGATCCCCAGCAAGTGCAAGGATATGCATTCGGAATGGGGATTGAACGCATTACAATGCTCCGATACGGCATAGACGATATACGGCTGTTATACGATAATGATTTACGCTTTTTAGCACAATTCTAATTGATTGGATTGCGATGAAAGTTAGTTATTCTTGGTTGAAAAAAATAGTGGCTTTTGATTTTTCCCCTCAAAAGCTTGCAGATATCTTAACAGAACTTGGGCTTGAAGTCGATTCCATTATGCCTTTTGGACAAAATCTTGATGGTTTTGTTGTAGCTAAGGTTGTTGACGTTAAATTGATTGATGAATCAAAGCATCTTACGCTTTGCACCGTAGATACGGGAACTCGAAAATATTCTGTTGTATGCGGCGCGCCGAATGTGAGAAAAGGCATTAAATCCGCATTTGCGGTGACTGGCACAAAATTGCCTGATGGCACAGTAATCAGCACAACGAAAATTTCCGGATACGAATCAGAGGGAATGCTTTGTTCAAAAAAAGAACTTGGTATCGGCGATGATGACAGCGGCATTGTCGTCCTCGATTCGACGGCAGGAATTGGAGAACCCCTTGCATCAATCGATGACCTTTCCGACTGGATTCTCGAAATAGAACTTACCCCTAACCGCCCTGACTGCCTGAACATGCGCGGAGTAGCGCGCGAAATCGCTGTCGCATTAAAAACGTCAATTATGGATAAACAAAGATGCATAATTGAAGATAAGTTGCTTAACGCAGAATCCATTGGTATTACGATCGAAAATAGCGAATTATGTGAAAATTATTCTGCATATATTATTAGAGGTATAAAGGTTGAACCGTCGCCGTTTTGGCTGGCTCATCGTCTTGAAATGCTTGGGATTCGGTCGATCAACAATATTGTCGATATTACTAATTATGTTATGATGGAGTTGGGGCATCCATTGCATGCGTTTGACCTTGACAAACTGGCTGGCCCCGAAATAGTTGTCAGATGCGCAAAAGAGGGAGAAGTAATCGAGACTCTTGATGGTAAAACGAGAACCCTAGACAGTTCAATGCTGGTAATTGCCGATAAAATACAGCCGGTTGCTGTTGCTGGAATTATGGGGGGGGCGTCGTCAGAGGTAACTGAAAATACAAAAAATATATTGCTTGAAGGCGCATATTTTAACCCGGTTTCTGTTAGAACCACAGCGCGTAAATTGGGCTTAACTTCCGAATCGTCCTATCGGTTTGAGCGCGGTGCTGACAGAGGCGGTTTTCAGGAAGCTTTGCAACGTGCCGCTTATATGATTGCTGGAATTGGCAATGCGTCTTCGCGCTCATGTTTAATAGAGCACAATGCGAAGCCATATAGCCCTGTAAAGTTCGAGTGCAGTATTGAACGGATTCGGTCGCTTATTGGCGTTGCAATTTCTGATGAAAAAATTAAAGAAATTATTGAATCACTTAATATTACTATTCTTAGCCAAACGAAAAACACATTGACAGTTCAGCCCGCTTCATATCGTGTCGATTTATCCATCGAACAAGATATTGCTGAAGAGATTGCACGAATTTATGGATACAACAATATACCTGTCGTATTGCCGGGCAGTGATTTCGTTGAATACGCCGTCAATAAAAAGCATCAGTTTGCGCGTTTTTCCAGAAATCTTTTAGTTGGCGCAGGTTTTTTTGAAACCGTAACTTGCAGTTTACATCCTGCATCAACATCCATTCAGATACCGTCTTTTTTTAGCAAAGATGGTGGCAGTACGGCAATTCCTATAAAAAATCCGTTAAGTGAAATGCACCAAAGATTGCAGACGACTCTTGCTCCAAATATTCTTGCCGTTATCGAGAATAATATTCGACAAAAAAGCGAATCGATAAAACTTTTTGAATTAGGTACTATCTTTTTACCGGATAAAATAACGTTTTCGCATGAAAAATCTATTCTTGCTCTTGGCGTTTCCGGACAAAGGGAACTGGAGTATTGGGGTCACAGTGGGAAAAATTGGGATTTCTTTGCTTTTAAAGGCGTGCTAGAATCATTTTTTGCCTCATTGGGATTGAATTGCATTACATTTCAAAGAACCGAATTGCCTTATTTGCATTCCGGCAAAACAGCGGCAATTTACATAAAAAATATCCCGATTGGTTATCTTGGGCAAATACATCCATTATTATCACAACAACGTATGCTGAAAAAAGACACCTTTATCGCTGAATTAGATGTCGATGCCATACTCAAAGAAATGGCTGGTGACAGTAAGTATGCCCCATTGCCAAAATATCCTGCTATCGAGAGAGATTTGGCAATAGTAATTGATTCTTCAACACCCTTTCAGCACATTTATAATACCATTATGAACAGCATGACGGGGTTATTGGAAAACTTCCGAGTCATATCCATATATGAAGGCGACCCTATTCCACCCGGGAAAAAAAGTTTGAGTCTGAGAATGAGGTATCGTTCATTAGAAAAAACACTTAATGATCGTCAAGTTGACGAAATTCACGACAAAATGGCTCGTATCGTTGTTGAAACGCTTCAATGTAGCCTCCGTTAGATATAATTATGCATTTAATGGTAATTATCTTTTGAAAATGCATTATTTTTTATGTATTATATGAGATATATGCCGAATTTTTCCGGCAATGTTACACAGCTATTAGATACTACATCCACTAAAACTATTTAAAGAAAGTGTTAGCGAAAGTGATTCTCGAAAGTACGCAGGTTCAAGAAGTAAAGTGTAAAGTTACCCTACAGGGCAAAGAGTATCCTTTGGAAGGAGGCCTTTCAAAGGAACAGTTAGAATTTATTGAGAAGTATTTAAATAACAAGTTTGACGAATTGCGCCAAAATGCTCCTATGATCCCAATGGGGAGATTGGCGATGCTTTTGTGTGTCAATCTTGCAAATGAACTGTATGAACAGCGTTATCAGTTTACAAACAAGCTCAATCACTATGATGCGGCAATTACTGAAGTTGTTTCAACTCTTGATACAGTTCTCTGAACGGTGAGTTTTAAAACCCTGCAGTGTTCGGTGAGATCAAATAATTACCTTTCGCTAATGATTCGTTAAGCGGGAATTCGGATCGTGCAACCGATGTTGTACCCTCTCGAAGGGTTAACTGAAGTTGCAGTATGAGTACCCACTATTAAAAATGACGAGAAAAGGTAATAATCTATCGGCACAAGGCAGGGTTTTTTGTTTTATTATGGATTTATTTGAAAATACTCACCACTCAAACGAACAGCTGTATTCACCATTAGCCGTTCGAATGCGTCCAAAATCTTTAAATGATTTTTATGGGCAGGAACATATTATTCAAAATGAAAAACTGCTTAAAAAGCTGATCAGCAATAATGCGGTAGGTTCAATTATTCTGTACGGCCCCCCGGGTACGGGAAAAACAACTATTGCACATATTATTTCACAGACGACAGGGCATATTTTTAAACAAGTTAATGCTGTTGCTTCCAATGTCAGCGAACTTCGCTCTCTGATCGAAATCGCTCAAAAAACGATGCGGCTTAACGGACAGCGCACAATACTTTTTGTCGATGAAATCCACCGATTTAACAAAGCGCAACAGGATGTTTTATTGCCGTATATCGAGAACAATACCATCGGTTTTATTGGTGCAACTACACAGAATCCATGCTTAGCATTGACGTCCCCTTTGTTATCTAGAAGCCATATATTTCAGTTTAAGCCGTTATCTGAAGATGCTATTGCCGCAATTTTGCGGCGAGCTCTCAACGATCATGTTCTGGGACTGGGAGGAAGAGGTGTTGCCGTTTCTGAAGAATGCTTAAAGCGGTTTGCGTGCCTTTGCGATGGAGATGCGAGAAAAGCATTGAATGCATTGGAAGTTGTGCTGAATACCTCTGGCGAAAAACACGGCGGCTCCATAGCCGTTGAACTTTCGGATATAGATCAGGCGTTCCAAAAAAAATGGATTACCTACGATAGAGATGGAGATAATCATTACGATACAGTTTCAGCATTTATAAAAAGTATGCGCGGTTCAGACCCTGATGCGGCGGTCTACTGGTTGGCAAAAATGATAGAAGCTGGAGAAGACCCGCGGTTTATTGCCCGCCGAATCGTTATTTGCGCTTCAGAAGATGTCGGCAATGCAGACCCTCTTGCATTATCTGTTGCTGTATCGGCATTTCAGGCATTGGAATTTATCGGTATGCCTGAAGCACAGTTAGCGCTTGCCCAAGCGGCAATATATATTGCAACTGCACCTAAAAGCAATGCGGTTACTGTTGCAATTGGCAAGGCATGCAAAGAAGTAAAACAAAACAGAGTTCGCCCAGTACCTTCTCATTTGCGGGATGCTCATTATGCCGGAGCTTCTTCGTTGGGAATAGGGCGTGGATATAAATATCCTCATGATTTTCAAGGACACTATGTCCGGCAGGATTACGGAGTTGCCGGTATCACATTTTATTCTCCTTCAAATCAGGGATTTGAAAAAGTTATCAATAGAAGGCTTGCTCAATGGAAGAAGTGATCTCGAAGAGCCAACTGCGTCATACTATGCGTTCTTTATTTTACAATGAATATGGAACGGAAGAACTGACTAAAAAGAGTGCTCGCATTTGTTTAAATATTCTTAAACAAAAATCTTATGCAAGTGCTTCAACAGTTCTTTTTTATATGCCGCTTGCAGATGAAGTCGATATTACACCGATTATATTGCATTCAGCAAAAAATAATAAAACTATTCTCATCCCTAAAACAATTCCGCATGAAAAGACAATTCGTCCATGCGTAATATATAATTTTGACAGAGATGTCAAAAAAGGCTATGCCGGTATCCTTGAACCAATACATGATATTGTGTTTAATCCGTCTCAGATTGATCTTATTATTGTACCGGGCAGAGCGTTTGATCATACCTGTTGCCGCCTTGGCAGAGGAGAAGGGTATTACGATCGTTTTTTTTTAACAGCGCCATTCTCATATAAGATGGGAGTTGCGTTTGATTTCCAGATTGTTCCTCGTATGGAACAGTCTGCACATGATGTATCTGTTGATTGTGTTGTCACGGATACAATTATTTTGATGAGACAATAATAAAAACAGCTCTTGAAAACAGCAAAACAGGAACAAAGGTGAAGAAATGGAGTTTAACGTATTAACACTGCTTATTGCGCTTATTGCTTGCGCAGGTGGTTTTTATGCACGGAAAATTATCTCTGAAAAAGGAGTCAATAATGCTCGTAATGAAGCGGAGAAAATTTTACGTGACGCAGAAAATGAAATTGCGGCAAAACGGCGTGAAATGGATTTGGAATTTAAAGATAAATACCTTAAATCAAAAGCCGATTTTGAACGGGAAACTAAAGAACGGCGCAATGAATTGAACACTCTCGAAAAACGCATTATGCAAAAAGAGGAAAACCTTGACCGTAAAGTAGATATGCTCGACCAAAAAGAAATTGAGCTCAAAGATAAAGACCGTGAATTAACACGACGCCTTGAGCAAATTTCCATCAAGGACAAAGAGCTTGCAAAGATGATTGAGGATGAGCGTAACCAGCTCCAATCTATTTCTGGATTAAGCGTTGAAGAAGCCAAAAATCTTTTATTAAAAAATCTCGAAGCAGAAGTAACCCATGAAGCGGCGACTATAATCCGGCAAATTGACGCGGATATGCGTTCTAAAGCAGAAAAACTCGCTAAAAATATTGTCAGCCAAGCAATTCAGCGTTGTGCGGCTGAACATGTTTCTGAAACGACAGTTACAACCGTATCATTGCCAAGCGATGAGATGAAAGGGCGCATCATTGGGCGCGAAGGGCGCAATATTCGTGCTCTTGAGGCCGCGACAGGTGTCGATATTATCATCGATGATACGCCGGAAGTGGTAATACTCTCCGATTCGATCTCGTTCGCAGAGAGGTAGCAAAACGCACATTAGTAAAACTGATCGAAGATGGGCGTATACATCCGGCACGAATAGAAGAAATCGTCAAGAAGGTACAAAGGAATTGGATCAGAACATGAGAGAAGCGGGTGAACAAGCCGCATTCGACTTGGGCATCCATGGTTTGCACCCCGAATTGATCTATTTGCTCGGAAGGATGCAATACCGCACTAGTTATGGGCAAAATATTTTAAAACATTCTTGCGAAGTCGCCAGAATTATGGGTATTATGGCAAGCGAGCTTGGGCTTGATGCGCAAATAGCGAAACGGTGCGGTTTACTGCATGATATAGGAAAAGCGCTAACGCATGAAATTGAAGGGCCTCATGCTCAAATAGGCATGGAATACTGCAAGAAATACGGAGAGTCGGAAATAGTATACAATGCAGTAGGATGCCACCACGGAGATATCGAAGCAATTTCTATCTACGGCATACTTTACTACGTCGGCAGATGCCATTTCTGCGGCGCGCCCGGTGCCTGCTCGGAAACGATCAGCTCGTATATTAACCGCCTTGAAAACTTGAAGAACTGGCAACCTCGTTTACCGGTGTTGACAAAGCATACGCAATTCAAGCAGGAAGAGAGATACGAGTCATTGCCAAACCTGATGAGCTGGATGATGACGCATCGTTGCTGTTAGCGAGAAATTTAGCTTCTAAAATTCAGGAAGAAATGCAGTATCCCGGTCAAATCCGTGTTGTTGTGATACGAGAAACCCGTAACATTGAATATGCGAAGTAAATACTCTTCTGATGAACATTCTTTTTATCGGCGATATTGTCGGCAAACCCGGCAGAACAGCAGTTCGAGAAGCAATTAGGGAACTTCAGGAAACTGAGGATATTGACTTATTCATCGCAAACGGAGAAAAATTCTGCAGGCGGATCAGGCATCACACCGAAAATCGCCGCGGAACTATTCGAAAGCGGGGTCAGTGTTATTACTTCCGGCGACCATATTTGGAGAAAAAAAGAGGTATTGGAGCTATTCGCTTCGACGGATAAAGTGTTGCGTCCGGCTAATTATCCTCCCAATTCTCCCGGTAAAGGGAGTTGCGTTATTACAAGTGCATCAGGAATTTCCGTAGGCGTTATAAATATTCTGGGACGAGTTTTATGCAGCCAGCCGATTGCCCTTTTCGAGCAGTGGAGAGCCATGTCATTGCATTGCGTCGTATTACACCGATCATTTTGGTTGATTTCCATGCCGAAGCAAACCTCCGAAAAAAAAATTGCAATGGGATGGTTTTTGGACGGCAAAGTTTCGGCAGTTGTTGGTACCCATACGCACATTCCTACTGCCGATGCTAAACTGTTGCCGAAGCATACCGCTTACATCACCGACGTCGGAATGGTCGGTTCCGAACAATCTGTTCTCGGCAGGGATATAAAACCGGTTGTTGAACATTTTGTAACAGGGCTTCAACTCAATTTACTATTGCATCCGACAATATTGTTTTGCAGAGCGTACTTATAAACATTGATGATAAAACCGGACACGCCACAGGCATAACCCGAATGGAGAAAAATTATGTCAAGCAAATTAGTTGACACTCTGGTAGATTATCTCGATTCTCCGGTACCGGTGGAAAGTAGGAAAGACCACATTTTTCGGTAACCGAACTCACACAATCGATAAAAACCTTCTCGAAACTCAATTTCCGCCATTATGGCTTGAGGCAGAAATATCAAATTTCCGCAAACCGTCGTCCGGTCACTTTTATTTCACACTAAAAGATGAGCGAGCACAGATACAAGGCATAATGTATCGTTCAAGCGCCTCAAAGGTTCCGTTTAAAATAGAAGACGGAATGAAACTGCTGGTGTTTGGTTCCATTAGTGTTTATGAACGTTCAGGGCAATATCAAATCATTGTTCAAACTATGGAACCGAAAGGAGTCGGCGCGCTTCAGCTTGCATTTGAACAATTAAAAAAGAAATTAAGCGAAGAAGGGTTATTCGATTCAATCCACAAAAAAACCGATACCTCTCTTACCTAAAAAAGTAGGTGTGGTAACGTCGCCGACTGGAGCCGCGCTTCGGGATATTTAAAATATTCTAAACCGGCGCTTCTCGAATATCCATCTGATTATCAATCCTGTTCGGGTACAAGGAGAACAGTCCCCGATGGAAATAGCCGCGGCGATTGATGAATTTAACCGGCTTAAGCTTGTCGACGTCATTCTTGTTACTCGGGGAGGAGGCAGTTTGGAAGACCTTTTGGGGATTTAATGACGAACACGTTGCGCGAAGTATTTTTGCTTCAAAAATTCCGGTTATTTCTGCGGTCGGCCATGAGATCGACTGGACAATATCGGATTATGTTGCGGATTTGCGCGTGCCAACCCTTCCGCGGCGGCAGAATTGGTTATTTCAAGCAAAGCAGACCTCATAGAAAAACTAAAAACTACATCTATATACTCAATCTGAAAATAAAACAGAAACTATCTAATGCTCGACATCATCTAACGGCTTTATCACAGCACAAAGTATTTGCCGAACCTGAAAACCGTATTAAGCAACTCCAACAGCATATTGACGATATAGAATTCCGTATTCATAACCATATGAAACATTTAGTCGAGCTTTATTCAGAGCAAATTATTATTATATACGAGAAACTGACTGCTTTCAGCCCTTCCGCAATCCTTGCGAGAGGGTATTCGATTGTTACAAAGCTTGGCGATGCACAAGTGGTTAAATCAGTTAAATCGATCAATCCGGGGAGCCGTTTAAAATCTATTTGGCTGATGGCGATATTACCGCCACTGCAGATCGAATTATCGTAAAGACAACACCATAATTCAATAATTTATTATACTCAGGAGTACATGAGATGGAAAAAAAATCATTTGAAACGGCATTAAAAGAATTGGAACTTATCGTATCGGAAATGGAAGGAGGAGACCTTGCCCTTGACGAATCGCTAAAAAAAATACGAAGAAGGAATTCATTTATCACAATTCTGCAAAAAGAATTGATAGAGCAGAGAAAAATAGAAATTTTACTAAAAAAAAAAAACTGATGGTTCAACCGAACTTGTCGATTTTAATCCGCAACCCACTGTACAAGAATCGCCGATTGTACAAGAACCTTCTTCTAAAACAACAGATGTTAGTACTGAAGTAAAAGAAAATAATGAAGTTGCACCTAACCTCAACCTTGCCTCTGATACAAAACATGAACCGGACAGCCAAAGTGAAGAAACCGCTCAGGAAAAGAACGAACCAAATGATCTTTCTACGGAGATTCCCATTAAAACTGAAAAAGATATTGAAACACCGAGTACTGAATTAGAACACCATAGTGATAACACGCTCCCAGAACAATCAAAAAGCACTACCCTAAAAACGAGGCGACAGAGGATTTCTTTGTTCTAATAGTAAACGATGCAGAATGAAGGTTGTGTGTTGTATGAATACTATCGCTAATAACATTAAAAACACAGTTAAGTATGACCCGCTGGGAGATGGGAAAAGCAGTGTAGAACTGATTGATTATATGGGTGATGATTTAACCGTCGTTAATGCCGCTCGAGTATCTTTGCATAAGCAAAGCGAATGGGATATTGTAACCGAAGAAAAAATGGCATCCGAACAGAAAACAAAAGGTTGAATGAAAAAGATGTGCGATTGATAAATTATCTTGCTGTGCATCAGCACTGACGCCTTTTTCACAATGCCAACTTCAATTCAGGATTAAAATGCCTATTTTCGTTTCGCGCCAATGGTATAAGCATCAAGTTGGGTTTACGCGCAATGAAGTATCCCGCCGATATGTCTCCTATGAACCCGAACTGTTTTTCCTTCAAAATGGCGCTTAAAAGCAGATAACGTAAAGCAAGGTTCAAGCGATGAAACGATCCCTCTTCTTCCTGAAGATGTTGATGTGTGCAATCAAGCAGTAACTGTGTATAATATGCTCCTTAAAAGGAATATGCCCCTGAACAAGCGCGAATGATACTGCCTCAAAATATGTATACGGAATTTGTAGAGACGGCCAGCCTTGCCGCATATTCGCGGTTATGTAAACTTCGCCTTGATCCTCATGCTCAAAAGGAGATTCAGCTCTATGCACAAGTGGTGTTGGAGATTATATCTCATATTATGCCGGTAAGCTGGAATGCCTTGATGGGTACTGGTTTCTTCCGTCCAATGAAAAACGTCAGCAGATTGTTCAACTGCTTGTCGAAAAAGGATTTTACCCTACGTGCGAACAAGCACGGCGCGCTATCATGGCAGGGAAGGTGTCTGCTGAAGGCTATAGTTCTCTTTAAACCGGGATTATTAGTTCATGATGCTATCGAGTTTGAAATTCGTGAACCGGAACGGTTTGTTAGCCGCGGCGGATATAAACTTGAAGGTGCTCTGGAAGCATTCAACCTTATTATTCAGGGAAAATTGCGCTTGATATCGGCGCATCGACTGGCGGATTTACCGATTGTCTTTACAAGCGGGAGCACAAAAGGTATATGCTGTTGACGTCAGGAAATTTTATTAGACGAATCATTGCGGAATGATCCGCGTGTTGTACAAAATTGACGGTATGAATGCTCGTTTTTTAAACCGGCCGACATTCCTGAAAATGTTGATATAATAACGATGGATGTTTCTTTTATTTCGATAAAAAAAATTATTCCTGCACTTATTTCATCGCTAAAAAAGAAGGTATAATGCTAGTGCTCGTTAAACCGCAGTTTGAAGCGAAAAAAACCAAGTTGGCAAAAAGGTGTTGTGCATGACCAAAAACTTATTTCTCTTATTCTTGATGATATGATAAAATTCCTGAAAGTGTTATGTCTCGATGTTTGCGGTCAAGTTAAGTCGCCGATAACTGGGCCGGCAGGAAATCAGGAGTATATATTGTGGGCAGTAAAGGTATAAAGAGTTAGCTAATGGGATTGGCCTCATTGTCAATCCTCAAAAAAAAAGAAGCGCTGTTGATTATGCGGCTATTCTTGTAAAAGCGGCGGAGAAATACGGTTGGCCGTGTTATATTCCCGATAAAGAAGTAGCTGACGCTATTAGGCTTTCTCATAACTATATGCATCCCGAAGAACTCATAAAAAAAATAGGAATTGCTTTATCACTTGGCGGTGATGGGACTCTTCTTAATACCGCTCGTTTTTTTTACAAAAAGTTTAATTCCATTCTCGGAATTAATTTTGGACGGTTCGGTTTCCCTGACCGGTACTGCTCCTCAGAATCCGGAAGATATTCTTACCACGGTAGAAAACGGCAATTTTGAGATTGAAGACCGGATGGCGATCGAATGTTTTCTTAGTAATGGCATATCTTCTGTGGCATTGAATGATGTTGTCGTTTCACGAGAAGCAATTGCCCGTTTGATCGAAATAGAAGTGAATATCAATGATGAATATCTTACAACATATGTTGCCGATGGTTTAATTATTGCAACACCGACTGGTTCAACGGCACATTCATTATCCGCAGGCGGCCCGATAGTATCGCCAAACGCGAAGGGTATTCTTCTCACTCCGTTATGTCCTCACACATTGACAAACCGCCCGCTCATTGTCGATCCCACATCGGTTATAAGAATTTCGTTGAAATCTTCCACAAAAGACGGTTTAATAACTATTGACGGCCAACAAGTCTATACAGTCAATCAAAATGATTGTGTTATAATCAAAGTTGCCCCTCATCCGATAAAACTTGTTACCCTTCGTGCGCGCTCATATTACGAGATATTGCGGCAAAAACTTAATTGGGGGAGAACGATAATGCGGTTCAATGTTGATAAAAATAAGTGCAAAGGATGTTCTCTTTGTGTTAGAGTATGTCCGACAAAAACATTGCGTATGGGTACTGAGCTGAATGATTATGGAAATACCTATGTAGAATGCATCGACCAAAGCAAATGTATTGCATGTTGTATGTGTGCAACTATGTGTCCTGATTGAGCTATTACTATACATGATGATCGTCCGAAACAAGCAAAGAATTAAGGCGGCTTAATCTAATGGGTAAAAATTTCTCTGTTGCGGGAACGAAGCAATATCGGAATGCGCAGTTCAGGCGGGTTGCCGCCATTACTACGGATACCCGATTACGCCTCAAAACGAAATAAGCGCATATCTTGCAAAACGAATGAAACAAGTAAACGGAACGTTTATTCAAGCGGAAAGCGAGATTGCCGCCATCAATATGGCATTAGGTACTTCGGCATGCGGCAAACGCACCATGACGTCTTCATCCGGTCCCGGGTTAAGCAAAACAAGAATGTATTTCCTATATGGCAGGATGCGAACTGCCTGTTGTAATCGTCAATGTTATGCGTACGGGGCCAGGATTAGGCAATATTTCCCGCACAAGGCGACTATTTTCAAGCGACAAGAGGAGGCGGGCATGGCGATTACCGAACGATTGTTCTTGCTCCTTCCTGTGTTCAGGATGCAGGAGATTTGACCTATGATGCCTTTGATCTTGCCGATAAATACCGCACTCCCCGTTATGCTATTGCTCGATGGAATGATTGGGCAAATGCGGGAACCCTTTGAATTGCGGAATACAAACAAAAGAAAACTATGATAAGTCATGGGCTTTAACCGGTTGTAAGGAAGACAACAAAATATTGTTCGTTCTTTTATATGCAGTGGTCAGACAGCCAAAAGTTAAGCCAACGGTTAGTAGATCGATACGAAACAATTCAGCGTAATGAAACACGGGCTGAATGTTTTTAACCGATGATGCGGATTTGATTGTTGTCGCATACGGTACTCCGGCACGAATGGCAAAATCAGCGATAACAAAACTGCGCGGGCAAGGTGTTAAAGTCGGTTTATTCCGTCCGATCACTCTTTGGCCGTACCCCGAAAAGAACTACAGCGCGTGGCAAAACATGCATCGGATATTCTTGTCATAGAATGGTCAGCAGGACAGATGATCGAAGACGTCAAACTTTCCCTTGGCAATTCTAACAAGATTCATTTTTCGGCAAAATCGGCGGCGCCTTTGACTGATGCTGATGAAATCGAACAAAAATAGATGAAATATTCATAAAAATGGAGTTTAAATATGCCTGATTTTGCTATTGCCGAATCGCTCACTTCGGCGCGCACACATTACTGTCCGGGATGCGGGCACGGCATAATACACCGTGCCTTAGGCGAGGTTATTGATGAAATGGGGATACACGGCGATATAATTGCGGTTGCGCCCGTAGGATGCGCCGTGATTGCATACCACTATTTTAACTTCGATTTCACCGAAGCCCCCATGGGCGCGCCCCTGCGGTTGCGACTGGGATGAAACGTGCGGCGCCTGACAAAATAATTATGACTTATCAAGGCGATGGCGACTTGCTGGCAATCAGTTTAGCCGAAACCATACATGCCGCTAACCGTGGCGAAAAAATTACCATAATATTTGTGAATAATGGTATCTACGGCATGACAGGGGCCAGCTCGCTCCAACAACTCTTGAAGGCAACAAAACCTTGACGACTCCTGATGGGCGTGATCCAAACGAAGTAGGGTTTCCAATCGATTTAATGGAAATGATAAAAACGTTTCCCGGAGTAAAATATTTAGCGCGCGGTACCGTTTCCAATCCCGGTCAAGTTCTTCGGACAAAGAAATATATGAAACGGGCGTTAGAGGTACAGCAGGAAAACCGCGGTTTTTCTCTAGTGGAAATTTTGTCCACGTGTCCCACATATTGGGGAATGAGTCCCGGCGAATCGTTGGATTATGTGCAAAATGTAGTTGCGGAACAATTTAAAACCGGCGTTTTTAAGGACGAATAAATGGAATATCAAATTCTTATTGCGGGTTTGGCGGACAAGGTGTGTTATCACTCGGAAAGATACTCTGTTCCGCAGGGATGAACGATGATTATAATGTTACGTTTTACCCATCTTATGGTGCAGAAGTGCGTGGCGGAACATGCCATGCAGGGGTTGTTATTGCCGATACTCCTATTGCATCACCTCTTGTAAATAAAGCCGATGCGCTCATTATGCTCAACGAACCGTCATTAAAAGGTTTTTGCCGCGCGTAAAGCCTAATGGATTGGTAATTTATAATTCAACCCTTGTGCCGCATCCTCCTGAATTTAACGGTACATATGATGTACAACGCATTCCTGCTACAGATATTGCTAATGATATGAATTTGCCCCGTGCATCCAATATGGTTACGATCGGTTTCTTTTTAAGTTTTTGGATTGATTCAAACCAAAACCTTTTAAAAGACTGCGAAAAACACTTTTTAAGTTGTCGCCGGAAATGCACGAACAAAATAAAGCAGCTTTTTAAAGGGTATGAGTATGAGCCGAAACACTGCAAACGTTAAAGTGCGTTTTGCACCAAGCCCGACAGGATATCTGCATATATGGCGGCGCTCGTACAGCGCTTTTAATTGGTTATTTGCGAGAAGCAACAGCGGCAGTATGGTGTTGCGCATTGAAGACACTGACCAGCAACGGTCTACTACAGCGAAGACGTAGAACGTATAATAGAAAGTTTACAGTGGCTTGGGTTAGATTGGGATGAAGGGCCGTTTTTTCAATCTCAACGATGGGACATATATCGCGAATATGCTCAGCGTTTAATTCAAGATGGATACGCATATTATTCTGAAGAGGATCGCGGCAGTCACAAAGCGGTTATTTTCAAGATTCCCCATGAAAAGTGATTGTCGATGATATTATTCATGGTTCAATGGAGTTTGATAACAGTCTAATAAAAGACCTTGTCATATTTAAATCCGATGGTTCTCCGACCTACAATTTTGCATGCGTTGTTGATGATGCACTAATGGGGATGACACATATTATTCGTGGAGATGACCATATTTCAAATACTCGAAACAAATACCGTTATACAACGCACTCCGGATTTCCTGTTCCTAAATTTGCTCACGTACCTCTCATTCTCGGCAAAGACCGAACACGTTTGAGCAAACGCCACGGCGCTACTTCGGTACAATCCTATCAGGAAGAAGGGTTTCTCAGTGATGCGCTGGTTAATTTTCTCGCTTTGCTCGGTTGGTCTCCGGGGATGATAGAGAATTGTTTTCGAGAAAAGAACTCTCATACAGTGTTTCTCGCTCGATCGAATAAACAGAAGCAATGCAGTGTTTGACGATGAAAACTTCGATGGATGAATGGCGAATACATAAAAAGTTGCCTTCAGATACCTTCAAAATGCTTGTCACGCCATTCATGGAAAAAGCGGTTCAAAACATCAACTCAAAAACACAACATTCAGCAACGTAATACGTTTGATGCAGGAAAGAGTCCGTGTCCTTGCTGACCTTCCTGCTCAAACCAGCTATTTTTTCAATGATAATTACGAATATGATGAAAAGGCAGTCGATAAGCGTCTTGCTAAATCCGGTGTTTCCGATACACTTGTTCTTTGGTCAATGAAATTGCAGAATTATCTTCTTTACAAACGAGACTGCGGAACAAGCTGTACATAA
Organism: bacterium; assembly: GCA_024233545.1. Taxonomy (GTDB): domain Bacteria; phylum Auribacterota; class Auribacteria; order Auribacterales; family Auribacteraceae; genus JACKPL01. The sequence goes on along the minus strand of JACKPL010000004.1, from coordinate 85,486 downwards.
TGTCAGCGAAAAACAAAAGTTTCAATCGGTTCAGTAATTCATCCATGCAGGGTAGCGTTGACTGGTGTCATGGCGGGGCCCGGTTTATATGATATAATGGTGACGCTCGGCAAGGAACAAACAATTGCCCGATTACGGCGTACCATTGATTTTCTCCATAAAAAGGGGCTATTCAGTGCTGAATTGGCCTAATCGCATTACGTTATTTAGGATTTTTCTATTCCGCTGTTTGTGTTCTCTTGTTGGAGCATAAAGAACGTTACAATTCTCAGAATTATGCAAATTTAATTGAACTTCGATGGTCGGCTTTCGCTGTGTTTGTTCTTGCGGTAATTTCCGATGGGCTTGATTTGTATGATTGCTCGCCTAAAACAACAAAAAACATTATTAAAACAATTCTTGACCCTGTTGCTGATAAATTATTGCTCATGTCTGCTACAATTATACTGAGTTTGCCTCATGGGGTTGGATTACAAAATACCTTCTTGGCTTGCCGTCGGCATAATAAGCCGCGACATTGTTATTCTTCTTGGCGCATTATTGGTGTATTTAATGGTCGGAAAACTGAAATTTTTACCGCATTTTTTTAGGAAAACTAACTACTACTTTTTCAAATGGCTACAATCCTATTAGTGCTTTTGCAATGGCGAATATCAGTTGTCTCCTTCTTTGTAACATTTGCATTTACTATTATTTCAGGCATCAATTACGTGTATAGGGAAACAAAAGTTTTAAATTCTCAAAAAATACAGTGAGCATCACTATGGATTCTGTTCCAAAAGTAGTTATTGTTGGACGCCCGAATGTGGGAAAGTCATCATTATTTAACCGGTTAGCAGGTATGCGCAAGGCAATTGTCGACCCGCAAAGCGGCGTTACCCGTGATAGAGTCTATGCCGATATGAACTGGTTTAATTATCATTTTACCTTAATTGATACAGGCGGCATAAATTTCGATACTCAGTGCCATATCAGCCAACTCATTCTTCAGCAAGTTCAATTTGGGCTTAAAGAAGCAGACGTTATCGTTTTTCTTGTTGATGGAAAAGAAGGGTTGAACCCGTATGACCAAGATGTGCGGAAATTCCTGCGCGATTTTACCAAACCGGTGATCCTCGGCGTCAATAAAATCGATCAGTACGAGCAAAGTTATGTAATCGGTGATTTTTATAAATTGGGGTTTGAACGGATTTTTCCTGTGTCCGCAAATCATGGATTAGGAATAGAAGACCTCTTAGACGAAATTACACGAAACCTGCCTCTCGTTGGTCCGAAAGAAGCATCGTATGACAAGATTACTATTGTCGGCAAACCGAATGTCGGTAAATCAACCCTGCTCAACGCCATTCTAAACGAAGACCGCGCGATGGTCGATTCGGTTGCGGGCACGACACGTGATATTATTGATACAAAAGTTACTATTCATAATACAGAATATATTCTCGTCGATACCGCCGGAATACGTCACCGAAAAAAAATCGATGATACAGTCGAATCTTATGCATTGTTACGTACAGAGGATGCGATAAAACGATCCGATTTGGTGTTTGTTCTCATTGATGCAACAGAGGGCGTAACTCGCCAAGATGACAGAATCCTTAAAATGGTCATGGAACATGGCAAAGCAATGTTGCTGGTTTTTAATAAATGGGATTTGGTCTCTGAAGTTTCTCAAAACGAATTGATAAGCCACGTAGAAAAAACATATAAATTTTTATCGTATATTCCGATAGTATGTCTTTCAGCGTTGCACCGGACAAATTTGCACCTTATATATAAACAGATACCGCAACTCCTCGAAAGCTCTGCACTGAATATTAAAACCTCGGAACTGAATCGGCTAGTTTCGGATGCAATGATGGCAAAACCGCCATCTGCTATTCGCGGAAAACGGTTGAAGATTTTTTATTCTGTTCAAACAGGAACTCGGCCGCCAGAGATAACATTTTTTGTTAATAACCCAAAATTATTTGGAGATCAATATAAAAAATATATTTTGAATAAAATTAGAAACCGTTTTAAATTCACCGGTTCTCCTATTACGACTAAAGTAAAGGGAAGAGCCGAATCGCCTGAACAATGATGGATATATTTACATGAACTATATACTCTATATAATAACCGTTTATTTTATCGGAGCAATTCCGTCCGCATTTATTATGGGGAAGCTTTGGAAAAATATTGATATCCGGCAACATGGAAGCGGCAATGTTGGTTTTACCAATGCTCTTAGGGTGCTTGGCAAAGTACCGGGTACAATTACTCTTATTGCTGATATCGCAAAAGGTTTTTTTCCTGTTTTCTATGCCCGTCGACTGGGAATCGAATTAGAATCGATTCATTCTCTCATGCCTCAGATTTTCACCGCGTTAGCAGGAATGACTGCAATTATCGGGCATATTTACTCCGTATATATACAATTTAAAGGAGGGAAAGGGATTGCGACTGGGTGTGGAGTATTTCTTGCGCTTGCTCCAATCGAAACGCTCGCCGCATTTGGGATATGGAGCCTTTTTCTATGGTTTTTTAAGATTGTTTCCATATCTTCGATTGTATCGGTAATTAGTTTGCCCGTTTTTATGGTTTTATTTCATAACTCGCCTATTTACGTGATTATGGCGGTTGTAATGGCAATCGTTACAATTATTAAACACCGATCCAATATCAATCGGTTGCTCAATAGGACTGAACCGAAAATTACTGCGAGAAAGCCGTAAAGGTTAAGATGAAGAAAAAAGTACTTGTTGTGACTTCAGAATTTCCACGGTGGGAAAATGACAGCACAAAACCCAGTTACTTTTTTGAACTTTGCCAGCATCTTGCTCGTTTTTTTGCGGTATCAGTGGTAACTCCACATGAATTTTGTGCATCAAAACAACAATGCTTTACTCAAGTAAATGTGACTCGATTTCAGTATTTTTGGCCTTCAAAATGGCAGGTTTTGTATCATCAGGAAAACGAATCCGCTACTTTTTTATGGAATGTATTCCGTATAATACAAGCCCCCTTTTTTTTAATTGCAGAATGCAATGCTCTTATACGAATAATTCTATCGGAAAAGTGCGATATAGTCGTCACGCATAATTTTTTCCCTCACAGTATGCTGTATGCGATACTCAATTTTTTTCTCAAGATTCCGCAAGTGTTAATTATCGATACATCCGAATCGATGCTTTTAAAGAAAAAGAGTTTTTTTCTTAACTATATGATAGCAAATATATTAAATCTAGCAAAATGTGTTATTTTACATAATGCATATATTCGATATTGCCTTGAGAAAATCACAAAGAAGCCATTTCATCATAAGATAATTCCTCAAGGGATAAATAGTTTACCCTTTACCCGCATTGCTCATACTTCAAAAATACAACAGGCTTTAGACCTTCCGCGCGACAAAAAAATATTCTTATTTATCGGAAAGTTAACCTGCTCGCATGGAATACATATTTTATTGGAAGCCGCTAATCTTTTGCGAAAGCAATACGATAATTTTATTCTTCTGGTTTTCGCGAACGGTCCCTTAAAGCGTACTATCAATAAATGGATAAAACAGCAAAACATGGAACACATAGTATTTTTTTCACATCTATATGACCGTTCTTTTTTGCCTGATTACTTTGCATTAAGCGATGCATTGGTAATACCTTCAATTGTTGATGAAGACGGCTATACAGATGTTTCCACAGAATTGATTTTACAAGGGCTCTCTGCGGGCGTCCCAATTATCGCAAGCCGGATAGCTGACATAACAAATCCTTTAAAAGACGGCTGTAACGGTTGGTTGTTTGAACAAGGGAAGTATGGAGACCTTGCAGAAAAAATGAAAATTATTTTGCAGGAAAAACCATTGAAAACGATTAAAAAGAATGCACAATCGTCGATAAAAGAGTATAGTTGGGATATAATCGCTCATGACTTATATCAAACAATTAACCAATTGTTTTTTTATCATAAAAAATGAAATTTCCGAAATATTTATTCTCAATTTCTGACTATTCTGATGACCGATATGATGAAAAACCGAGCCATCAGAAAAATGTGTTTGAACGGCTGTGGGAAACCATACTAAGAAAAATAGGGATACGCAGGTATGCATACGATGAAGAATATGTATCGTTTGAATATGCAGGCGTTCATTGGAGCGGATACGCCGATGGGCGGGTAAGCCCGCATCCTTCATGCATAGTGTGTGACACACAATTATCATTCACATCAAAGGATACCGTAATGTGTGACCATTGCCATAAATACAAAAAAAATCTTGGAGAATTTACTTTCCAGATTGATTCAAAAAATATATCGTTTGAAATAGCATATAACGGAGCCCAAGATGCATGGGAAAAATTAAAACATGATTTTTTCGAAGAGTAAAAGAAATCTGCAATGAAACAAATAAATCAACATAGTGCATCTTTTCTCATTATTGGACTGTCGGTTTTGCTTATTACGGCATATATACTTCGTGAGAAAGGGTTTGAGAATGGCGAAAGAACAACCTTTGACGAAGATTTATATGCATACATGGCATATGAAATGACGGTTGATATTCGTCATTACAATGCAATAAATTTTTCTTCTCTGATACGTCAACATTCCCCTAACCGTTTTTTGCCGGATTATTTATGGAAGAAACTGTTTAAACACCCTCCTTTTTATTCTTATTTGATTGTTTTATCGTATAAACTGCATAAGGAACTCGGATATCCTATTACCGATCAACCGCAAGCCCGCCACCAAGCAGTACGGGTATCGAATTGCATGGGAGTACTGGGTATTCTCATCATTTTCTTACTTGGATTTTATATTTTTGATTGGCGCGTTGGAGTATTAGCGGCATTATTTCTTGCTATTGATCCGGTACATTGGATATGTTCTCAAAAAATTTGGATGGAAACAACATTGATGACTGTTATGATGGCATCAGGGTTGTTTTATATAATGAGCTATAAATACGAAAAGAGAAAAATTCTTTTCCTTATTCTGAGCGGATGTTGCGCAGGAACTGCAGTATTAACAAAATATCCCGGCGGACTTTCTCTTATAATCCTTTTTATATACACAGCGTTCACGCGTCCTGAACGTTTTAAAACACCATTATGGTATATTCTTCCCATTACTGCTTTTATTGTCACACTCGATTGGATTTTATGGAATATCGATGTATATGGCATGGATTTTATTTTTTCCGGTGGAATGGGGTATGACGAGATAAAACGGGCATCAAATGTACTCATCAAAATGACGCCTCTTTTGCTACTTTTAGTAGCAAGCATTTTTTTTTTCTGGAAAAAGCGATCTCTTTGCGCAACTGTTTTAGCGCGGTTTACTCTTCCTTCTGTAATGCGCAAAAAAATAGTTTGGGTATTACTCTTAACAGTTGCCATAGTATTGACTATTGGTAAGGAATGGAGTGTTATCATACCAGCCCTCTCTTTGTTGCATGAACCAGAGACCAGTTGGAAAATGGGTTTTTTCGGCGGAGAACCGTGGTTTTTTTATTTAAAAAAATTAGCGGAGTATTTTCCATTGTACATATTTGGATATATTGCTCCGTTTATGATTAGTTGGAGAGATAGAGAACACGTGTTTTTACCGCTCATGTATGCTACGGTTTATTTATTGTTTTTTATTTTCTGGCGAAATTTTCAGTCTCGCTATATTTTGCCTGCTATACCTTGGCTTCTGCTCCTCGCTTCTTATATGATCTTTAAATTCCATGATCGTATATGTTCGATATGTTCATCTCAAAAACGCAAAATATTTTTAGTTCTTTTCTGGTGTATGGTGAGTTACGGGATCGTAAAAGCAATACAAATTGATGCTTTGCTTGCGTGGACAAACAAACCGTGTTATTTCTAGCTTCTAATGACAGCATACAAGGATAATGCGAAATGAAATTAATTATTCAAATTCCCTGTTATAACGAAGAAAATACTCTTGCTGATGTCCTTGCAGATTTGCCTCGTAAAATCGAAGGCATTTCGAAAATAGAAACCCTTATAATAAATGACGGCAGTACGGATAAAACTGTAGAAGTAGCAAGAAAACATGGAGTCAGCCATATTTTCAGTTTTAAAAAGAATAAGGGATTGGCATATGGTTTCAAAACCGGTTTAGACAAATCTTTAATGCTTGGTGCTGATATAGTTGTGAATACGGATGCGGATAATCAGTATTGCGGTGCAGATATTGTCAAATTAGTCGCGCCGATTGTCAAAGGAGAGAGCGATATTGTCATTGGATGCCGCCCAATTGACCAAATCAAGGACTTTTCATGGATTAAGAAGAAACTTCAAAAAATAGGGAGCAAAACGGTTCGGCTCTTTTCCCACACAAACGTTCCTGATGCGACCTCAGGGTTTCGAGCATTTTCTCGCGAAGCGGCTTTGCGAATCAATGTGTACTCGCATTATACCTATACTCTGGAAACACTTATTCAAGCGGGTGACGCAAACATGAAGCTTTCCTATGTTCCTATACGCGTCAACCCAAAGACGCGCGAATCACGTTTATTAAAAAGTATACCTCGTTACTTGTTGTTTTCTATAATGACTATTATTCGTATATCTGTTTTTTATCGCCCGTTACGGTATTTTTTTACAATCGGTGCCAGTTCTTGTTTATTGGGGGTATGCATAGGGATTCGGTTTCTCTACTTTTATTGTACGGGCAACGGTGCAGGGCACATACAGTCTTTGATTCTTACATCGGTTCTCTTATCTGTGGGATTTCAGTTTATTATGTTCGGTTTTCTTGCAGATATTGTTGCAACCAATAGGAAAATCTCTGAAGATATCCAATATCGTATTCGTTCTATGCAAATTGCCGGTTATCAAAAAAGCACTCTTCAAGAATGATGCATTCGAACCTAGAATTAGCGGCAAATAAAAAATATCATATAAAAAATGTGTGGTGTATCGCGTCTTTAGTGGTAGGTGCATTGCTTCTTCGAATCATATATTTACTCCAGATTTACGATAACCCTTTTTGGATACCGAAATCAATGGACCCGCACTTTTACCATAGTTGGGCAACGGCAATTGTGCATAAAAGTTTTCCAGAAAAAACAGTTTTTCAAGGTTTACCGTTATACCCCTATTTTCTTGCCTGCATCTATGCTGTTTTTGGAATACGAGTCTTTATAGCGCTTTTTATCCAAGCAATCATTGGTGCGATAAGTTGCGGATTAACGTATGTAATTGCTCATCGTTTTTTCTCTCAGAAAATTGCTTTTTGTGCAGGATTGCTTGCGGTATTTTATAAACCATTTATTTTCTATGACGGTTTGATGGTCGGCGCATGCATAACGATTTTCCTTTATTTACTTAACCTTTTATGCGCTCATAACTTCTATAAATCGCCCACGATAAAAAATGCATGGGTTTGGGGCATTCAAACAGGCATATCGTTCTTAAGCAGGCCGGCAATTGTTTTGTTTCCAATTATCGTCCTCATAATGATGAAAATAAAAAGAGGAGGAGGAACTACTCAACCCTCATTTTTAAAAGCCTCTTTATGCGTGCTTCTTGGAATGTTTGCAATAGTGTTTTTACCAATGATGCGAAACTACATCGTTGCCGATGATTTTATACTTACTTCGCATGGAGGCTTGAACTTTTATATTGGGAACAATCCTGAAGCAACGGGAAAATTTCATGCTCCCAGCGATATCGGTCGCCAACCTGAAACTATGGTGCAAAATGCTCACCGTATTGCAGAAAAAAACTGTGGGAAAAAACTAAAAGCATCTGAAAGCTCACACTATTGGAAACAACGAGCATATAATTTTATCCGAAAAAATCCGGCCGCTTTTCTTAAATTGCTTTGCCGAAAAACATATCTTTTTTTACAGGGGGGAGAAATAACTGATTTTCGCACTATCGAATTCTTTAAACGGTATTCATCCCTTTTGCGCGCGCCATTGTTTACATTTTGGATGATTGTGCCATGGGCACTACTGGGGCTAATGGTTACACGCAAGCATAAAGACATATTCTTGCTTCACTGTTTTTTATGGTCATATTGTGCATCGATTGTGCTCTTTTTTATTAACTCTCGCTATCGTTTGCCTGTAATTCCCGTAATGCTAATATTTGCGGCATATAGTTTTTTCTCTGTAGTAGAACAATGGAGCCTTAACAAGAAACGTTTTTTTATTTTGTTGGTGTGTGTGGTGTTTTTTTATTGCTTTACCGGTTTCAAAAAAGAACAACCATATCTTGCGGATGATTACAATGAGCTTGCCGGACTCTATATTTCCGAACATAACGACTATGATAAAGCAGTATTATTGTATCGGCAAGCGTATCAATTAGACTCACAAAACCAATATGTTGTCTATAATCTTGCAAAAGCCTATTTTGATCTTAAAAATTACTCCGAATCATTACGTTTTTTTCAATATGCAGTAACACTTGATAAAAATGACTATGAGGCGTATAATTTCATCGGAATCATTTTGGCTCGGATGGGAAAACCTGATGAATCAATTGTATCGTTTGAAAAGGTTATTCATATAAACCCTACGTATTACAGGGCATACAACAATTGCGCGGTCAGTTTTATACACCTTCAGCAATATGCTAAAGCAAAAGAGATGCTCCAGCAGTCGATACGGATAAATCCACAACAGCCGGATATTATTCAACGGCTGTCGGACTTAAGCAATCGTTAATTATTTACCGATCGGAGATTATAAGTATGAAGTATGCGAAATTATTTTTATTTGTGTTCATTGTGATTAGTTCTATACACACCACTATAGATGCACAAGAAGTGATCGATGATTATTTTAATCGCGGATATGTATATGCCGAAAGAGGATTCGTTGCCGAAGGAATAAAAGAGTTCAATACGGTTCTATCGCTTAATCCTACAAATGAAATGGCAGTGAGAAGCCATTTTAATCTTGGTGTTTTATATAGTAAGATAAATCAGCCCCAAAATGCAATTCGCCATTTTGAAGAAGCTTGCGCGATGAATCCTAACCAATTTTTACTCCATTGGCACCTTGCAAACCTGTATAAAAGTATTGAAGACTATGAAAAAACTTTGTTTAACTTCAAAAGAGCTTTGGAACTTGACCCTAACTATCGGGATGTTTATACTCTTTATTACAACATTGGTTATGCGTATATAAAACTTGATAAAAATAACGAAGCGATTGAATCGCTTACGAAAGCTCTTGAATATCAACCACAGCATGATGGTATATTATCACTGCTTGCTCAAGCACATTTTAACCTTGCTAAATATGACCATACGGAAGCATATTTAAACCGGCTTGAAAATCTTGGCTATCCGCAACGGGATTTTTTTGAAAAACTCAAGAAGGCGCGAGCGGGCAATAGGTAATCTATGAGACTAAAAAGGTTGCTACACCATGATTAAACCATCATTAAACGAATTTTCTCAATTGGCGAGCAAAGGCAATTTAATACCGGTGTATCAAGAGATACTTGCCGATATGGAAACTCCTTTATCCGTCCTCAATAAACTGTCATCCTATGCAGAAAACACATTTCTTATGGAAAGTGTCGAACACAGCGAACACCTTGGCAGATATTCTTTTTTAGGTACAAATCCGCGTGCCCTTATACGCTTTTCAGGGCAAAAACATTTATAGAGGAGAATGGCAAAACAATACAAACAGATATCGAAGACAATCCTCTCGATATTTTAAAAAAATATTTAGCACGCTATAAACCCGTTAAAATCAGCAAACTGCCTCCTCTTATCGGCGGTGCAATTGGATATATGGGATACGGCATGGTTCATCATTTCGATGCTATACTGCAAGAAAATCCTGACGATCTATTCCTAGATGATGCATGTTTTATGATCATAGATACCTTAATTGTGTTTGATCACGCAATGAACAAGTTTTTTATTATTTCAAATGCGCATGTTTCATCAGATACACCGCTCAATGAATCGTATGAAATTGCGTGCAAAAAAATAAGCGCTTTGCGGAAAATACTTGAGTCAAAAAGCGCATTTTCTCCCTGTGTTATACCTGAGAATCTTGAAGAGAAGGCTTTTGCTTCAAACATGACACAGAATGAATACGAACAAGCGGTCGTTACAGCGAAAAAATACATTAAGGCAGGAGATATTTTCCAAGTTGTATTATCACAGCGTTTTCACGCGCCTACTTCCGCATCTGCGGTGAATATTTATAGGGCGCTTCGCTCAATTAACCCATCACCATATATGTTTTTTTTGCATTTCAAAGATTTTTATCTAATCGGGTCGTCTCCGGAAATTATGGTGCGATGTGAACATGGACGTGCAGAAGTGCGCCCTATTGCCGGAACACGGAAACGAGGGTATACCCACGAAGAAGACCAAACCATGGAGCAAGAACTTCTTGCCGACCCGAAAGAACGCGCTGAACATGTTATGCTCGTCGACCTTGGCAGAAATGATCTTGGGAGGGTATGTGTTTTCAACTCGGTTAAAGTGCCTGAGAATGAGTTTATGATAATCGAACGTTATTCACATGTTATGCATATCGTAAGCGATGTTGTCGGAAAACTCAAAGAAGATTGTGATGTTTTTGATCTTGTTCGTGCATGCTTTCCTGCAGGGACCGTCAGCGGCGCTCCGAAAATCCGCGCTATGCAGATTATTGAGGAACTTGAAAAAAATAAGCGCGGGCATTATGCAGGCGCTGTGGGATATTTCAGCTTTGACGGCAATCTTGATACTGCAATTACAATTCGTACCATTTTGCTTAAAGATTCAATTGCATACATACAAGCCGGCGCCGGAATTGTTGCGGATTCCGATCCTGCTATGGAATATCTTGAAACAAAAAATAAAGTAAAAGGCATGTTTAAAGCAATTACATTTGCGGAGCACATAGAAAGAGGACAGGTGTGACAATGGTGCTTGTTATAGATAATTACGATTCATTTACTTATAATCTTGTGCAGTATATCGGTGAACTGGGCGTTGTCTCAACGGTATACCGCAACGATGCGCTTTCACTTACACAGATCGCTCACATGCAACCGAGTAAAATAATTATATCTCCAGGGCCATGCACGCCAAAAGAAGCAGGCATTTCTGTAGGCCTCGTCAAAGAATTTTCTCCGACAATACCTATTCTTGGCGTATGTCTCGGACATCAAAGTATTGGAGAAGCGTTTGGAGGAACTGTTGTTTCTGCGCCAGTACTGAAGCATGGCAAAACATCTCTTATTCATCATTCAGATGATATATTATTTAAAGGTGTTGAAAACCCTTTTGAGGCAACACGGTATCATTCACTTGTTGTGGAAAGAGATTCGTTGCCGACATGTTTCAATATTATTGCCACTTCGCAAGACGACAATCAGATCATGGCAATTAAACATAAACTCTATCCGGTATGGGGCGTGCAATTTCATCCGGAATCTATCTTAACAAGAAGCGGCAAAACGATTCTTGCAAATTTCTTAGGAGTATAAAAATGGAATCTTTACAAAGGATTCAATCGTATCTTGATGAAGAACTCCGTATCTCTTCCATAGAGGATGCATGCAGTAACGGCCTTGAGGTTACCGGTAAAAATGAAATAAAAAAGATTGCGTTTATGGTTGATCCCAGCGAAGAAGGGATTATAGAAGCAATTAAACGCAATGCGGATATGATCATTGTCCACCATGGGTTATTTTTCGGCAGTATAAAAAAAATTGATGGGTTTCTGTATCGCAGGATACAATTATTGATAGAGCATTCCATTTCATTGTATGCGGCACATTTGCCTTTAGATGTGCATCCGGCATTAGGAAATAATGCTCAAGTCGCGAAAGTATTATCGTTGCTAAATATTGCACAACACGACGTTAAAAATTATAAAAACCTTTTAACCATCGGTGAACTTGAAAAACCATTGTTGTGGAACGATTTTTTAGAAGTGATCCGCAAAAAAATCAGCCCTGAAATACGATCATTTCATTTTGGATCGAATACTGTTCATCGCGTTGGTATTATTACCGGCAGTGGTGCGGAAGCATCATGCATTGCCGCACATTATGGCGCTGATACATTCATTACCGGCGAATCGAAACTACAGGCATATCATGAATCGAAAGAATCAGTAATAAATATTGTTTTTGCCGGGCATTATTATACGGAGGTGTTTGGTTTGCAAGCGCTTCAGCAATCTCTTGAAAATTTGTTTTCTTTGGATACGGAATTTATCGATATCCCCACTATTTTATAAGAATACTTTTAAATAAATTCAAAAATGGTATAATATAGTTGATGGTTTAATGGAAATTTAAATTGAGTGCCAGATGAAGAAAAAATTTTTTTGCGGTGCAGTATTAGTAGGTGTTGCTTGTTTTTCTTTATACGCAGCATTATATACTCCCGAACAAGAGCTTGACTTATTAGATCGTTTAAAATAACTTATTCTTTTCGAGACAAAATTGTATTCTGCATTATCACCTGAACAAAAAACACATCTGTGTTATAATCCGGTAACAGTGAAAATGGCAGAAAATACTGAGCAAAAATATTCTCTGATTACACAAGTGATCGACAACCTATTTGAACTCAATGTAATGCCGCTCATTGAACTAGCTATCCGCAATGACTTTAAAGAAAAGAAATGGGGCAATCCTTATGTAAGCTACATAAAACTGCCTAATCCGTTAAACACTTACGCAGTAAGCGATGTACCTACCCTCGATGAGCACTTGCATGAATCAAACAGTAGTTCGCTGATAAATGATACTTTTTCCGTAATGGAAGGAATACGCCATTTCGATCAGCGGTTTGAGACGTATATTTACAATCTTATCAACCGTAAGGGTTTAATGGTAATCAGAGGAAACTACGCATTTCTTGATTTCAATCTGAATGGTATTCCTGATTCTGTGTTTTTTATACAAAAGTACTGTGATTCAAAACGAAAATATTGGACGTATTTAACCGTAATTGGTGAAGGCGAAAACACATTGCAGGGCGGGTCATACCAAGCCCGTTATCTTGATTCATTGTTTCTTGTCCTCGATTATATCCTTAAACATTACCAGTTCATGCCGCCCGCCGACAACGATGGAACAATTGGGACACAGATTTAAACCGCAAACTTCAGTAAGTATTTTATTTTATGATAATAACAATCGATCATATAAGAGAAGCGTTGCTTCAGCATTTTGGGTATACACAGTTTCTGCCCGGTCAAGAAAAGGTAATATGCCGCCTTCTAGAAGGAAAAAATGCGTTGGTTGTTATGCCGACAGGTGCTGGGAAATCACTTTGTTATCAGTTGCCCGCACTTTTGCTTGAAGGTACTGTACTGGTTGTCTCGCCACTAATTGCCTTAATGAAAGATCAAGTCGATCAGCTTTATCAAAATGGAATTGAATGTACTTATATTAACAGTTCCATCACTCCTGATGAAATTGCTAGCCGGCTTTTTGAGGTTCGGCAAGGAAAATATAAATTAGTTTACGTCGCTCCTGAACGTTTTTACAGCAAATCGTTTATGTACCATTTGCAAAGTATAAAAATCTCTTTGTTTGCCATTGATGAAGCCCATTGTATTTCCGAGTGGGGACATGATTTTCGCCCTAGTTATTTGCGGTTACAAAAAGTGGTTGAATTCCTCAAGCCAAATGCTGTTGCCGCTCTTACCGCCACCGCCACACACAAAGTGAGAGAAGATATTTCAGGTTTATTTGGTTTCACTGAAGAAGATCAAGTCATAACCGGTTTCCATCGCCCAAATTTGTTTTTGATGGTTGATCGCATCGATAAAGAAAAAAAACGGTTGGTGCGCTTAAAAGAAATTCTTACTAGAATTCCTGGCAGTATTATTATCTATGCTTCAACGCGAAAAGTTGTAGATAAAATAACCACAGAATTAGTTGAGGCAGGATGCAGTGTTACAACCTATCATGCAGGGTTAGCCGACGAAGACCGCAAAAACAATCAGGAACAATTTCTATCCGGAAACAAACGAATTATTGTTTGTACAAATGCGTTCGGTATGGGCATAAATAAAAAAGATGTGCGGGCGGTTATTCATTTTAATTTACCGGGTTCAGTAGAGGCTTATTATCAGGAAGCGGGGAGAGCAGGCAGGGATGGGAAACGCGCATTCGGTATTTTACTCTTCGGAGCCGGTGACCGTTATTTACAGGAATTTTTTATCCAGGGGAATTACCCCGAACGAGATGTTATTCAAGAAGTTTATAATATACTCAAGAATGAAAACCAAGAGGTTATATTAAAAACATTTGATGGCATTGCAGAATGTATGCCGGGCAAAATCAACGAAATGGCTGTCTCCTCAGTACTGCGCATTTTTGAGGAACACAATATTATAGAAAAATTATCCGAAAAACAGCATCGTGCATCCCTTCGAATGCTGACGGATATTGACGGCGCATTTGATATGCTTCCCGCTCGCGCAGAAATCCAGCGCCTTGTTATCGCCAATTTAGTAGAAATATATGCCGCTTCAATACAGGATGGCATACAGTGTAACCTTGATGTATTGGCTTCTCAATGCAGTATTCAAAAAGAAAGTTTGCTCCGTACTATTAAAACACTTCAGGAAAAAGGCATCCTTGACTATACTCCGCCGTTTCGCGGGCGAGGAATCCGTTTATTAAACCGCGAACTCGATTCGGAAAATCTTCCCATTGATTTTGATGCCCTTGCTCAACGTGCAGACCAAGAATACCAAAAAGTCCGTGAAATAGAGGGGTATGCTTATAAAAACATATGCCGGCATAGGTACTTATTGCATTATTTCGGCGATACTTCATCTGTTCAGGATTGTAAAAATTGCGATATATGCGCTCAAAAAAATAATCAGCCTGCTACTACTCAGTTTGAGCGTGAAGTAAAAAAGAGAGAAGAACCTGAATTAAACGCTCCAATACCAGAAAAAAAAGAACAGTCGCATTATAATAATTCAACCGCCATTATTGAAAATTATTTTTTGGATTTGGTAAAGTTTTATCCGGCTCGCTTCGGACAAAAAGTCTTTATCGACATCCTTAAAGGATCGCGAAACCAGCTTATAAAAAAATGGCGGTTGACTGATGCGCCTTTCTATGGAAAAGGTGCAGAATATTCTCGTGATGATTTAGAAAATATTTTATCGACGCTCATAATAAAAGGTTTGATTTCCCGACAAAAAGGGTTGTATCCTGTTCTGACATTAACCGAACGAGGGGAGTCAGCTGAAAAAGCAGGCGGTTTTTCTCTTAACAATAACGATTTTGCAACAGACGATAAAACCAAGCAATCAGTTGCGGCTATAAAAACGAATATCATAAAAGCGATCATCCGATACGGACTCGACAAACAACAATTAGTTAAAGAGAGTTTGGATACATCGGCATCCTTAAAAGATATTCATACTATAAATGAAGAACTGAAAAAAGAATGCATGGATTACTTGCATAAAAAATATATGGAGGAACTATGAGTAAAATAATCGTTGCTCATTCAGCAGGGTTTTGCCATGGCGTGAAGCGAGCAGTTGAGAAAGTTTTTACTATTGCGAATAATGATGATGCACGAAACACCGTTACCCTTGGGCCGGTTGTTCATAACCCGCAGGTACTTGAACAGTTGGATAGTATCGGCATTGCATCAATATCCGATCCGTCTGAAGCCAAAGGGAAAAACGTCGTTGTTAGAGCACATGGTATCACTCCTCAGCTCCGTAAAGACCTTCGCGCTAACGACGCTAAAATCAGCGATGCAACCTGTCCCGATGTCGGGTTTGTTCATGGCATTGTAAAAAAACATGCTACCCAAGGGTATGCTACAGTAGTCGTTGGCGATAAAAATCACGCTGAAATCAAGGGAGTATTAGGTTTCAGCGACGGAAAAGGTTATGCAATCGATACTATTGAAGAAGTAAAAACACTTCCCGAACTCAAAAAAGTATGCATTGTTTCACAAACCACTCATCAGATGAGCCATTTTCAGTCAATCTGTAATGCATTGATTGACCGGTTCGGCAAAGATAATTGCTTGATTTTTGATACAATATGCCAGTCGACTAAAGACCGTCAAAATGCTGTCGAAACACTTGCAGAAAAAGTTGATATTATGGTGGTGATTGGCGGAAAGAACAGCGCCAATACACATCAATTAGTAAACTTGTCCCGTTCAAAAGGCACAGATGCTGTTCACGTGGCAAATCTTGACGATTTAAATGCGATAGATTTAAGTCCCTATGCACGAATTGGAGTCACTGCCGGAGCATCGACTCCTAATTGGATGATAAAACACGTTGTCTTAAGAATTCAACACCAGCAACGGGAAAAACTATCGTTTTTTACTCGGCTTCTATCACATGTATGGGATTTTATTCGGTATACCCACATCATTACAGGCGTTGCCGCAGGCGCCCTATCTCTTACTTTTTGTACTTTAGTTAATATACCTGTGTCATGGAAAACATTCCTTGTTCCGGTTGTATTTATTACGGGATTATATATTTTGAACAGTATACTGCGAATTCCTTTTTTGAAACTGAATGAGCCGCCTAAATTTGTCTTTTATGAAAAGCATAAATCTTTATTTAAAAAATGTGTGTGTTTGTGTGGTATCACTGCTTTGGCATTGTGCATTATGCTGAATACCGCATCAGCGCTGGCTATGGTATCTTTTGTTGTTTTTGCGTTTGCAATATATAAGTACGGTATTCCATGGAAAAGGACAAAAGTTTTCAAGTTGTGGAAAATACAAAAACTGCCCGGTTCAAAAGATGCTGTTGTGCTTTTAGCATGGATTGTTCCGGCGTTTGTTATACCGTTGTTAGGTGTCCATGAGCCGCCTTTTTTTCTAAGTATTGCCGTTTGTACAGCTCTTGCTATTCCAATGGTTTTCATTCGTTCTGTTGCTAATGATACCTTAGAAATGCACGAAGACTTAATGGTCGGTTCTGAGACACTTCCCATGGCAATCGGTGAAGATAAAGTGATACGCCTTATTAGAGTGAGTGCTATTACTGCATCATGCCTGCTGATACTCGCAACAAGTCTGGGGTTCGTTACTCCGCTTGGATTTGTACTGCTGTTGCCCTTATGGGGAAATGTGTGGATGACGACGAAAATTACTTCAATTCCTATTTCTCTTTATTTGCGGTTCAGTGACATTGTCGACTTGTCTTTTATCTTTTCAGCTCTACTGATTACGGTGCTCTCAAGGTTGTGACAATTTATGGAACTTTACCCTTGTAAAACACAGCGTGGCGTTTTTGGTGTTGGTATAAAAAACAATGCACTATCGCGGATTGTTTTTCCCAATCAGTTTAACGACACATTCATTTCAGAACAGCCGCCGGTACTCATTAACCGACTTGCTGATGACTTAAATATTTTGTTTGACGCTAAAACAGTGGATTGGTCATCATATCCGCTTGACATGAGTATCGGAACAGAATTTCAAATTAACGTATGGAAAATGCTCCAAAGGATTCCTTTCGGAGCAACATATAGTTATTCGGAAATAGCACATTTAATGAATTCCCGCGCTGTGAGGGCAGTGGGAAGTGCATGTGCGTGCAATCCAATACCAATAGTGATCCCGTGCCACCGCGTGATACAAAAAAGCGGCAACTTAGGAAATTATACCGGCGGCGTAGAATGGAAACGATTTCTTCTGAAATGTGAAGGGATATGCCGGTATGAATACTAAAGATAAATTTTTTCAAAGAAATTCCGTTATTATAGAATACTAATGTTACTATTATCTATATAACAAAGGGGAATTGTACGATGAAAAAAATAGTTGCTTTGATTGCAATATCTGTCTGCTTGACTTTATTTTTGTCAGGGTGTTATAATAGCGAACGCAGAGCCAGAAACTTGAATTATTCATTTGCAAATCTTTTTTTAGATGGCCTCTGGCGTCAACTAAACTAACCTATAAAGGGTGGGCGTAATTGTTAGATAAAGAGAAACTCAAGCAAATCGTTGTACTTTGCTGGAATAAAACTAAATATTACGCTTGCCGCATAGGTACATGGTGCTGGGCGGTATGTTATGTATGCTGGAATTTATACAAAACATATGCGGCTATCATCATTAAACGAATAAAAATCCGCAGGAATTCCAGTGTTTTGGTAAAGAAGCATACCGGCAATGGAAAGACGGACAATATTTTTCTCTTAAAGATAAATTGAACTCTATTAAAGCTATTGAAGAAGAAATTCATGAATCATCGCTCATTCTGCATCGCGCCTCCGAAAAAAATTTCTAGACTTATTTTGCTTGAAATCACTGATATCAAAAATCCGTTTAAACAAGTTACGTCGACAAACCTTAGAACAACCGGAACAGCCGTCCGTAGCGAACCCGATTGTTTCAGAGTCCCAATCCACCGTCAATAAAGAAAAAGTTTTACCTGTTGAGCCTATGCCCGACAAAAAAAAATCGGGCGAAAGCCAATCAACACCTTCAAAATCAGTTGCTAAACCAAATAAACAGAGCAAAGAAGAAAAAATTCAGGTTCAAAAACCCAAAAGCAGGCCAACTGCAAAATCAAGAAAAAAAATACCAACAACTGAAAAAAAGAGCAAGCCTGATATTCCATCCTAAATAGTGTTTTTTCATAAAATACTATTTTTTATTTCTTAAATTTTCTTATAAAACCTGCTATAATACCTCTGCTTTTATAAAGGATACACCATTGGAGGGAATCATGTACCTAAGAGCATTAAAGACAGCTGTTGAGGCGGCACAAAAAGCAGGCAGTTTTCTTATCGAAAAAGTTTCTACAGAAGTTACCATTGAGACAAAAGCTCTCAACGATTTTGTAACGAATGTCGATAAAGAATCGGAATCTCTCATTATTTCGCTTTTACAAGAAGATTTTCCCGAATTCGGCATACTTGCTGAAGAACAAGGTGCGAAACCTCATTTTGACAAAACCCCATATTGGGTTATAGACCCGTTGGATGGAACAACAAATTTTATTCACCGATTTCCCATTTTTGCCGTATCTATAGGATTATGTGTCGGGAAACAACCTGTGCTCGGTGCGGTATACGACCCTAACAGAAAAGAACTTTTTACCGCAATACAGGGCGAAGGAGCTTTTCTTAACGGACAAAGAATCAATGTATCGACGGCACATTTGCTACAACATAGTTTAATCGGAACAGGCTTCCCATTTCGCAACATTGCGATTATCGATCAATATCAAAAATGTTTTGCAGAAATTCTCAAAAGAACTCATGGTATTCGTAGAGCCGGCGTAGCTTCTCTTGACTTGTGTTATCTTGCATGCGGGCGCCTCGACGGATTTTGGGAACACGGCCTTCAGCCTTGGGATGCCGCCGCTGGAACAATAATCATACAAGAAGCCGGTGGGAAAGTGACTGATTTCTTGAATCGCGATGAATTTTTATTCGGACGCACAATGACTGCATCTAATGGAATCATCCATGAAGAACTCCAAAAAATTGTTTCTTCGACCATGCCTCTTCAATATCCTTACTAGCAAACTTATATGATATGCAAAACTTAAAAAATCTTCTTAATCCCCAGCAATTCGAAGCAGTTACTACAATGAACGGCCCTCTGTTGGTGCTTGCAGGCGCAGGAACAGGAAAAACACGGGTTATTACATACCGCATTGCCTATATGCTGTCACAAGGAATTCCTGCTGAAAATATTCTCGCAGTAACGTTTACCAATAAAGCGGCAAACGAAATGAAAGAGCGTGTTTCGGTATTATTAAATACAAAAAAAACGCGCCCTCATATATCAACATTTCATTCGCTAGGGTTGCATATATTGCGTGAAGAGATACAACATTTCGGATATCGTACAACATTTTCTATATATGATGAAGCGGATCAAGTATCCGTAATGAAAAAAGTCGTTAAAGACATTTGGGCTCATCTTTACGATAGAATCAATATACAAGATGTAAAGACGGCAATCAGCAATTATAAATGCCAACTTTTAACACCTGATATGGCACAAGCTCAAGCAAAAGACCCTGAAAACGTCATCTACTCTTCGGTATATAAAGAATATCAGCATCGCCTAAAACAATTTAATGCGCTGGATTATGACGATCTTATTCTTCTTCCTTTAATGTTGTTTAACGAACGTTTAGATATTCTTGAAAAATTCCAAGACCGATATAAGTACATCATGATAGACGAATATCAGGACACTAATCATTCACAATTTCTTTTTACACAACTTATCGCGAAAAAATACGGTAATATTTGCGTCGTCGGCGACGATGATCAAAGCATATATGGCTGGAGAGGTGCGGATTACACCAATATTTTGGAGTTCGACCGGCATTTTAAAAATACTCGCGTTATTAAACTCGAACAGAATTACCGTTCTACGCAAACAATACTTGAAGCGGCAAATAGTGTTATTAAAAATAATGTACAACGCAGAGCAAAAAAATTGTGGTCGGCAAAAAAAAATGACTCCGCAATAACGCTCCATACTTTTCCTACCCCGCGGGACGAGGCTGAAGAAATTATCAAAGAAATTCTAGACGCTAAAATGCGGCGGAACCTTGCTTTTAACGATTTTGCCATAATTATGCGAACCAATCATCAATCACGATTATTTGAAGAACAATTAAGAAGGTTTCGTGTTCCTTATGTCCTGATTGGCGGCACAAAATTTTTTGATAGAAAAGAAGTTAAAGATATTGTTGCTTATTTAAACGTTATTATAAACCAGCAAGATGAAGTTAGCCTATTACGTATCATCAATACGCCTCACCGGTCGATTGGAATCCATACTTTAGAAATACTTAACCGATTTTGTAATGCCAATAAAACCTCATTGATGGGAGCGCTTAGACAAATTGACCATATTCCCGCTATCTCTCCTAAAGCGGTGCAGTCTATTAAACATTTTTTAGCAATCATTTCAGAATATGAAACGCGGTTTGCCCATAATGAAAAACTTGCACCCCTCATTAAAGAGTTCGTATCGGAAATTCAATACGAAAAAGAAGTTGCCAGAGTAAGCGAAGACCGTACAGAAATTGAATCGCGTATGGAAAATATTGAAAATCTCATAGAGGATATCCGCTATTTTGAAGAAAATGAAGACAATCGGTCTCTCCGTCAATATTTATCTACTATGATTCTTTCCAATACTGAAAAAAGCCCTGAAGAAAAATTGAAAGACAGCAACCTGACTCTCATTACCCTGCATAGCTGTAAAGGGCTTGAATTTCCAATCGTGTATCTCGTGGGAATGGAGGAGGGGATTTTGCCGCATTCCCGGTCTATCGATGAAAACAATGGAGATATATCTGAAGAACGCCGCATATGTTATGTCGGGATAACACGAGCGAGAGATGAATTGCATTTGAGTTACAGCCTTGAAAGGACGAAATACGGCGAAACGGTACATTCCTTACCGTCACGGTTCTTATCGGAAATACCCGAATCTTTAATTACTGCGGCTAAATCTTATGAATCACCGGAAGACAACTCAAAGATTGCTGAATTTTATCTTAAAAAGTTAAAACAATTAGCAAACTCTTGATCGTTTTGTGTTAAAGTGGTTGACAGTCTAAATCATTAGAACATATAATTCATGCTGAAAGGATATCTTCTCGTGTTCAGACATTCATCATATCTTTCAGTTCTCTTTATGATAGTGGTATACTCTGCCGCATTCTGCGAGGGATTTGTTGCTCGCGACAAAGTGCAGTTAAAAAACGGGCGTTTGCTTGAGGGGATCATCAGCCAGCAGACTGATGAATACATCACCATCACTATTGAAGGCGGAGCGGAAATAAAAATTTCCAGAGATACGATCCAATATATAAAATCTGCATCTCTTGAATCTATCCAAAAAGCTGAAGAATTTCAAAAAGAACAACAGCAGAAAGGGCTTATTTCCTACAAAGGAGAATGGCTTACTCCTGAAATATATGAGGTGCGTAAAACTCGCGATTCACTTGCTGAAGAAGTTGAGGCACTCAGGCAGTCTAAAGAAAAAGTTCTCAAAGAACTGAGCCAATTAAAAGAATCAAGACGCTACGAAAGCCAACCTTATAAGTTTAGCTTTAACCCGCCTCAAGAATGGAAACAGACTCCCGTTGCAGATTCATCAGCTGTCTGTTTGTTTGAAAACAATCAAGGCGACGATTTCAACGAATTCGTCCGTGTATCCGTTGTTTCGAAAACAGATGAAGTCATTGACCAAGAGTTTATTGACACTGCAATAAAAGGCCTTGAAGAAGAAAAGGAAGGCTATTTAAATAAACTTCGCAGTTTTTGATGTTGTTACTGTCGATGGCTTAAATGCTTTAAAAATTGTTTTGAGCCGTTATTTCTTTAAACAAAATACGAATCCTGAGAATATTGACGACCCCTTTCACCAGAAATTATTGGTATATGTGGTTATAGGGATGACAAAAATGTATAAAATCGAGCTTTCATGTCTCGTAAATGACTTTAACCAATATGCAGACATATTCGAACAATGCATTAAATCCTTTCTGATTTATGATCGAGAGTCAGCCGCGCCACAAACTTCAGCGGTAGAATCTACAGTACAAAGCGAAGAGCCGGAACGGCAATTCAGCGATACCGATAAACCAATCTATGAACAAATTTCGCAGTCATCTTTGGAAACTGAAGAATTCTCTCATGATAAAGTATACTTAAAAAACAAACGGATTCTTGCCGGTACGATTGTTCAGGAAACAAATGAAACAATCCGTATCCGTGTCGAAGAACTTTCATCTCCTGAATATTTTATTACTATTCCTAAAGATTCAATTGAAAACATTGAATGGATGTCAGAACAAGAGCGTCAGGATAAACTTCAGAAGGAAGAAGAACTGCGGCAAAAAGGATACGTGAAATTCTACGGGCATTGGATATCAAAAGACGAACGGAATCAATTTTATCTTAAAGCTGAAGAAGAACAGGAAGAACTGCTTCGATATAACAACGAAAATATATCACAAAGCCAAGAAGAAATTTCTCAGCAAATTTTCAATGAACAGCTTGCTCAAAAAGACGAAGAAATAAAAGAACTTCTAGTACAGCTTCGGTTATTGGAAGAAGAAAACGAAAAACTCAAATCAGAACTTGAACACCAGCAGAATGTTACAAATGAAAAGCTTGATGAATTCCTTGAAAGGGAACGACAGGAAGTCCCTACGGGAAAAGTTGCCGAGATTACTCGCAATTCTATCGTAAAAGTTATGGTGAGAAGCAAATATGCGTATTCTGACAGCTATCAGAGTTCTGCAAGCGGAGCAGTTTTGGATTCCCGCGGAACAATTATCACTAATTATTACATCGGGAAAAATCCTTTCAGAGAAGAATGGTTCGTCGAATACAAAGACGAAGAGTATCAGACCAAAATTCTCGAATACGACCCAATACTTGATGTTGCCATAATTCGTATCAATGTTCAAGGACTTGAACCGATCACAATCGGTGATGCAGATAAAATACAACAGGGTGATCAAATAATCAACGTGGGCGCTCCGTTGGGATATCGCGATTCGTTCACTGTCGGGCGAGTATTGAGCACAAGCGGAGTTTTAACGGATTTATTCGATGTTAATGTACGTTTACGCTGGAATATTGAAAGAACATACGGACAACCGGAAATTTCAATCTTAAAAAAGAAATTCGAATCAGATTACGGCACTGTCTATATGATTCAGCATAATGCTATTACGTATGCTCAAAATAATGGGGGGCCGTTATTAAACAAAGATGGAGCGCTAATCGGTATCAATCAGAACACAAATTTTCGCGGTTCTATATCTGCTGTTCTTCCTGCATCAACGCAAGGTTTTAATATGGCAGTTTCAATCAATTCTCTAAAAAAGCAACCTAAATTCGCATCATATTTGCGTTAATTCTACATGGTTTTCATTTTTTTAAACCGTAACCTCTGTAAGGTATCTTAATCTTTAAATATACTCAATTACTATAATTTTGCATTGCTAAAAAAAAAGTTATCATATAGTATATAAAACTTCATTATTTGTGTTTTATCAATTTATTACAGAAGGAAAAGCATAATGAGCAATGTTTTGGAAATCACCAAAGATAATTTTCAAACAGAGGTATTGGGCTCCACCATACCTGTTCTTGTAGATTTTGCCGCTGAGTGGTGTGGTCCATGCAAACGGCTTGCACCTATTATTGAAGAACTTGCTAAAGAGTTTTCTGATTCCGTTAAAGTTGCACACGTTGATATTGACTCATATCCGGATATTGCAACGAAATATAGTGTTATGAGCGTCCCCACTCTCATACTTTATAAAAACGGCGCACCGGTAAACAAAAGTATCGGATTGATTTCCAAGTCCGATCTCATTGATTTTATAAAATCAAATAGTTAAAAAATATGAAATTGAAACGCATATTACGCGGAATAATACACTTTTGTCTCACTGGAACGGTTCTTATTCATGCACAGGAAGACAACGGCGAATACAGCAAATATGATTCTATCCCTTCGTTTGAAAACATTCAATTAGCCCTTGCCGAAAATCCTGAGTCGAGCGATTTATATTATTATCTTGCGCTACGAAACCTAGAAAAGGGGAATGTTCAGCAAGCCTTTGTCTCAATTATAGATGCACTAAAACACGTGCAGAAAGTTGAGACAAATCCTCAGAAATATAGTGATTTCCTTGGTGACGATAAAGAAAATTATTCCAATTGTGTTCATCTTCTCGACTTAAAGATGGAACAAGAAGCATATGACGGTTTCTTAAATCTCCTTGAGAAATACCCACATAGTCCCGAGATATTATTTAACTTGAGTGTGATTGATGCTAACCGAGGTGAATATGCACTTTTTTTTGAGCGGCTGTATCATGCGGCTCACTACAATTTCCCTTGTAAAGAATATAAACGCATCGTTGGAGCGATTCATGTATTGCTCGGTGATATAAAAGAAGCTGAAATACTTTTCGGCGGCATATTGGAAGAAGACAATGATTTTTCTCCTGCATATGTATGGTTAGGAAAAATGCGGTTGATGGAACAAAAATTCGACGAGGCATTATTTCTGCTCCGTAAAGCGATTAAAATAAATCCTGATGATTACGTAGCACACGTAACTTTAGCACGAATAACAATGGAATTAGGTCAATTTACCGAGGCTGAAAAACTTGCAAAGGAAACCATTGAACTCAATAAAACATATTGGGAAGGGCACCACGCTTTAGCGCTTATTTATTTAAATATGGATCGATTTAGCGAAAGCATTGAGCGTTTTAAAGAAGTTATCGTTCTTCGTCCTAATGAAATAGATCCGTTAGCAGACTTGGCAAATGCATACCAAATCAAAGGGATGTACGATGAGGCAATCGGCGTTTATAAGTCGATCATACATCTACAGCCGGAATTATTCCAAGCGTACAGTAATATTGCCGATCTCTATGCGGCAACAGGAAACTTTAAACTCGCGAGCGAAAATCTTGAAAAAGCTTTGATTTTAAATCCTGATTCAGCGTTGCTTCATTATAACTTCGGTATGGTATCAAAAAAACTGTTAGATTTTGAGAAAGCTAAACTGCATTTAAAACGTGCTGTCGCTCTTGATTCGACATATATAGATGCATATATGGCGCTTTACTACTTGTATAAAAATGATCTTAATAATCAGAAAGAAGCTGAGCACTATCAAACAATGATTGAATTGTTAGATAGACAATAAAAATATGCTCTCCCCAACAAAAGCGTGGATATAGTAATTCATTGTATTTTACTTTTTATTTGTGTTGTTATTTCCGCAGCATGTTCCGGTTCGGAAACTGCACTTTTTGCAATTCCCAAAAGTGAAATTGATATATTGGAAAAAAAACATGGCACTAAAGGCACCCTTATAAAAAGCCATCTTTCTAAACCGGCTCATTTGCTCTTTACTATTCTTTCGGTCAATATGTTTGTAAATATTTTTTCGACGTCATTATCCGAACGCCTTGCAACTCACTTTTTTCATGAAAACGGACTAGGCATATCGATAATCGTGACATCGCTTTTGATTATCCTTTTTGGCGAAATTTCTCCCAAAGTCATTGCAGTTAATTATTATCAAAAAATTTCATTATCGGTTATATCGTATGTTCATTTTGCGCATACGGTAATTACGCCATTTAGAATCATATTTGATACCGCATTTCATAAGACAATCGATTGGTTATCTCATTGTTTCGGTAAAGAACGTAAAGCAACATATGCAGAACTTAAATCAATTCTGATACAAAGCCAGAAAGCGGGGATTCTGTTTGCCCATGAAAAAAACATGTTGGAAGGTGTCCTTCGTATTCAACGGTTGAGAATTAAAGATATTATGACACCGCGAACGTCAATGGTATGTTTTGATATCGAAGATTCATTTGAAAAGATTTTAGCTAATACCCGCAATAAAAAGTTCTCGCGCATTCCTTTTTATAGTAAAAAATTGGATAATATTGTCGGGATATTATATATAAAGGACATTTTAGGGAGAGAGGAACGCGACATGCAACTGGCACCTATTCTTCGCAAACCATATTTTGTGCCCGAAACACAATATGCCGGCGAGCTGTTTCGTGCTATGCGGCGTTCAGGTAACCACCAAGCAATTGTTGTCGACGAATATGGAGGCGTTGAAGGGCTTATTACCATGGAAGATATTTTGGAAGAAATTTTCGGAGATATTCTCGACAAGAAAGATGTGTTGTTAAGCCTTCAAAAAATAAGTACCGATTCGATGAAAATATCGGGCAAGCTTCTTCTCACTGATTTTAATGAAATTTTTCATACATCATTACATGATAAAAACTGCGTAACAATAGGCGGGCACTTGATTTCATTGTTGGGATATATTCCGATAAAGGGCGAACAACTTGAATTTTACGGCATGAAATTTGTCATATCACGATCAAAAAAGAACCGTATCGAAGAGATTATTGTTACAAAAAAAGGGTGATATGCTTATATATATTTTTGTCATTCTAATAAGTTTATCGTTAAAAAGTTTTTTTACCTGCGCCGAAATGTCTCTCATTTCGAGCAACAAGTTTAAACTTCATTTTCTTGCATCAGAAGGTAATGTTCTCGCTCAAAAAGCATTGAAATTGTTAGCCAAACCACAGCTGTATTTATCTACAACTCTTGTCGGAAATAATCTTTCGCTGATTATTGCTTCAGCAGTAGTATCGCGCTTGATTTCTCAGACAGTGCCTGAACAATGGGTGAACCTTGCTACTTCCACAATAATGCTTCCCGCAACATTATTTTTAACAGAACTCATCCCGATGAGTATCGGGCGGCTTAACGCAACACGGTTAAGCCTGAATCTTATTCGGCCTTTATATTATGCATTGTATATTTTGTATCCTTTCGTAAAAGGTTTTTCATTCTTATCGGAAAAAGTAGTTCGGTTGTTAGGCCTGAAAATTAATGAAGCCCAACCGTTTCCTTCTCGCGATGAAATACAGCATATCCTCGAATCCGAAACCCAAGGACAGATTTTATTAAAAGAAGAAACAGAACTTATCCGAAAAGTTCTCCAGTTTCATAAAATACTTGTTGATGACGTCATGATTTCTATGGATAAAGTAGTTTCTGCGCCGGCAGACATTTCTTGCAGGGAAGTGGTAAAAATAATGCAGGACAGCGGTTATTCACGCATTCCAATATATGAATCTGCTCAATCAAATATAATAGGCATAATACGTCCCGGAGAACTTCTGAACGCCCTTATGGACAAACCTGTTAAACGCTATGTAAAAAAACCTTATGCTGTTCCATTAAACACTCCGCTTATATCAGTTTTATGGGATTTGCAGGTAAATGCACGCCAAACAGTTATTATTCTAGGGGATAACGGGGGGGCGTTAGGTATTTTAACTCTTGAAGATATCATGGAAAAAGTGGTAGGAAGTATTGTTGACGAATATGACACCTTTCCAGAGGACAACGTATCGTGAAACACGACTCGCCGTTTATTCACAAACTAATCGACCGCTATGACAGAGTAGAAAAACAGGATATTGAACGCTATCTGTTGCATCTTCATGATGAAAAGAATTTTCTTACAGAGTTGGTCAATATACTTCGCGAAGGAATTATTGTCTTAGACAACAATAAAAATATTATTCTTGTTAATGAGCATGCAAAGAAACTTTTTTCTATTAGCCATGCCAACCCCATCGGTAAACAATTTGATAAATGTGTGCGCAGTAAACGATTGAATATGTTTGTAGATAAAATTTGGGATTGGGAAGAACGTTCAATCCAAACGGAACTTACACTGCAAACTCCCACAAAAACACATCTTAGCATTACCGTGGTTAATTATGTTCTTCATCCCGACAGCCGGTACAAAGTCTTTGTTTTTGCAGATATAACCGGTCGAAAAGTCAGATTCGAAAAACTCGTGCAAAACGAAAAAACAACAACGTACAACCTGCTTTCGGCAGGAATTGCGCATGAAATCGGCAATCCTCTCAATTCACTGGCGATCAATTTGCAGGTCTTGCAAAAAGAACTGGAAAAAAGCAATAACAATCCGCAGGCTGAACTTATCGAATTAGTTGTTTCTGCTCGTGAAGATATCAATAGAATCGATGTTATTATTAAACGTTTTCTAAAAACGATTCGCCCCTATAAACTATCATTACACGAAAATGATATAAAATCTACGCTTGAAGCATTATTGAATGCCATAAAAACAACTCTCAAACAATTCAAAATTTCTGTAAACACTATTTTTCAAAATGAAGTCCCTTTTTTTTTATTCGATGCAGGCCTGATTACACAAGCATTGCGCAACATTATCCAAAATGCTATACAAGCAATGCCCACTGGGGGAGAAATCAACATACATGTTTGTACGAAAGATAACAATTGTAAAATTTCCATCACCGATACAGGGCAGGGAATTCCTAAAGAGCTTCTTAAAAAAATATTCGAGCCCTATTTTACTACACGGCCTGAAGGTACCGGTTTGGGTTTAATGATTGTCAACCGTATCATTTCTGCACATAATGGAGAAATATCTATTGCAAGCAATCCTTGCCAAGGCACAACAGTGGAAATTAAATTGCCAATTATCAATCCGGCTCATAAATATTTGCCGCTTCATCAAGGTACACAATGAAAACAATTCTAATCGTCGATGACGAGAAAAACACTTTAGCAGGATTGACGCGGTTTTTAAAATCACATGATTTCAATTGCATTCAAGCTGAAAACGGTAAAGAAGCCCTCGACTGTATCAATGCATTTCCCATAGATTTGCTCATTACCGATCTTCGTATGCCAGTATTAAGCGGCATGGATTTAATAACACACATTCAAACAGTTTCCAAAAGTATTCCAATTATTGTTCTTACCGCATACGGCACTGTTGAAACCGCTGTGGAATGCTTAAAAAAAGGCGCATCCGATTTTCTTACTAAACCAATCAACCTTGATAAATTACTGGTAACAGTCAACCATATTTTAGAAAATTATCAGTTAAGAGAAGAAAACGCTCAGTTGCGCCGCCAGATTAGCAATAAATATGGTTTGGAAAATATTATCGGAAACTCTGCCGCCATGCAAAAAGTATATGATACTGTCAAACAAGTTGCGCCGTCACGAGCAACCGTTTTGATTCAAGGGGAGAGCGGCACCGGAAAAGAACTCGTTGCAAAAGCGATTCATCAATTAAGCACTAGAAAAGACCACCCTTTCGTACCCGTTCATTGCGCCGCTCTTACAGAAAATCTTCTTTTAAGCGAATTGTTCGGTCATGAAAAAGGCGCTTTTACCGGTGCATTAGAAAAAAGAACGGGCAGGTTCGAACAAGCAGATAAGGGGTCTATTTTTCTCGATGAAGTCAGCGAAATCAACATGGATATTCAAGTAAAACTCCTCAGAGTCATTCAGGAACAAGCTTTCGAACGGGTTGGTGGTACAAAAACGATACATGTTGACCTACGCTTTATCGCCGCAACCAACAAAGACCTCGAACAACAAATGCGCCAAAATCTCTTTCGTGAAGATTTGTTTTACCGGCTCAATGTTGTGACGGTCAACCTGCCGCCCCTGCGCGAGAGAACGGAAGACATCCCATTGCTTTTAACGCATTATTTAAAAGTTTTTAAAAATGAAAATAATCGCCCAGTCCTATCATTTAGCCAAGAAGTGGTCAAAATATTGACCGCGTATTCATGGCCCGGTAATGTTCGGGAATTACGCAATTGTATAGAAAATATGGTAGTTCTTTCAAAAAACGATATTCTTCTAAAAGAAGATATCCCTCTTAAAATCTTAAATAACGATACATCAATTCCTCAAATAACAACACTAATTCCTCAAATAACAACACTGCAAAGTTCGGAACGGAATCAAATAGAGAAAGTACTTCAGGAATGTTCGGGAAATAGAGTCAAGGCGGCGCAAATGCTTGGTATCAGCCGTAGAACACTTTATCGAAAAATAGAACGCTATGGAATAAAGTAACACATAACAAGCCAGAGCGGATATTTTAGTTGAAATTTTTGAAAAGTTTGATATAATAATCGCCATTAAATTTTGCAAATAGGTATTTTTATAACATGGGAGGGCACATTAGTGGCTTTCGAGAAAAAAACCGCTCTTATTGAAAAAGCAATGGAACTGATCGATAATAAACCTACACTAATCAATCTTATTGCCCGCAGAGTACGACAACTTAATAAAAATGCGCGCCCGCTTGTAGAGAAACATGAATCGGAAGATAATATTACCGTGGCATTGCGTGAAATTGCCGAAGGAAAAATATATCCGGTCTTTAAGAAAAAAAATGATCAGAATACAAACGACGAATAGCATTCGTTCACTCCTTATACCCCAAAAACAATGATATCGTTGTCGCACGTTTCAAAATGTTATAGCGGCAAAAGAATTCTTGACGATGTAAGTTTCGTTATAAATAAAGGCAGTATTACAGGATTATTAGGACCTAATGGCGCGGGCAAAACGACCATTCTAAAGATTATTGCGGGCTCACTTTCCCCCTCAGAAGGAGTTGTTTCTTTTTTCGATAAAACATTTCCTAAACACACATCTTCTTTAAAAAAACGCATCGGATATATGCCCGAAAATAACCCGCTTTACGATGATTTAACCGTAAAAGAATATTTGTATTATCGAGGGCAATTAAAAGGTGTCCCCCCTAAAAAAATAAAACAGTATTACATAAATGCTGTGCAACGATGTGATTTAACAAATACCGCAAATCAACTCATCGGCACATTATCCCGAGGGACAAAACAGCGTGTCGGCCTTGCTGATGTTCTGATTCACGATCCAGAAATCTTGCTTCTTGATGAACCAACAATCGGACTCGACCCTGAACAAATTTGCCGTGTACGCGAAATAATTAAATCAATCGGCGCAACAAAGACGATTCTTTTATCGTCGCATATTTTACCGGAAGTCGAATCGATATGTGAAAATGTAGTGATTATTAAAAATGGTAAAATTCATGCTCAATTGTGTCTATCTAATTTACAATCATCTTTATCTCAAGAACGCATTCTTGCTATCGAAATAAAATATAATACCACTACATTCGAAACACATCTAACCTCTGCCCAATTTTGCTGGAAAATTGATCAGCAATTTTCCAATCACCACAAACGGTACTGCATTCGTTTTTCATCCCAACATGATATTCGCGAAACAGTTTTTAATCTTATCCTGCTCAATCAATCTACCTTGATTGAAATGAACATTCTCGAATCGCGCCTCGAAGATGTGTTTATGGATATTGTTCGAACTGAGGATTCCGGATTATGAAAACCATATTTCTTATGATTGCCCGCGAATTAAAAAAATATTTTTTTTCTATAACAGGTTATGTGATAGTTTCCCTATTTCTTGTGATGTATGGGTACAATTTTTGGTTTCTCGCCACTGTTTTCAGCGATGCTCAAAATTCTTTTAGCGAAACATTTGCAACATTTTATTTCGGTACATTCTTTTATTGGGTGGCAACGCTTATGATTCCTCCGGTTCTCACTATGCAAAGTATCGCAGAAGAACGCAAACAAGGGACTCTTCAATTGCTCTTAACTGCTCCGTTATCATGCGGAAAGATTGTTTTCGCAAAGTATTGCGCCGCATTAGCGTTTTATATAATTATGTGGGCGTTTACCGCATTACATTTTATTTTTCTCGTGCATTCCGAAGTTTTTTCATTGCCAATAATAATCTCCGGATATTTTGGAACATTGTTATTCGGCAGTGTTTTTTTATCTATGGGGATTTTTGCTTCTGCAATAAGCAAGAATCTGCTTATTGCGGCAATAGTATCAATAGCAATAGTACTGTTTTTTTTCTCCATCGGTTTTTTGTCATATGTAACACTTGACGAGCGGTTAAAATCTGTTTTTGACTACGTTAATATCGTAGAACAAACATATCAATATGCTCAAGGTGTCATTGATTCTCGTACAATTGTATATTGTATAAGCCTTACTTGTATGTTCCTTTATTTATCATCGAAAAGCTTGGCGGCAGAACAATGGAGATAATGCAAACAATGCATTCACAGAAATGTCACAGATTCATATTCTTTATAAAACAGGTGTTTGAATGGTTTCTTGTTCTAGGAATATTTTTTTTGATAAATTGGGCATCGTTTTTCAAATATTCACATACCGACCTGACACAAAATAAGATATATACACTTTCAACTACAACGCAACAGTACATCACCGAACTTAAAACAAAGTGTGATATATATGTCATTTATTCTCAGAATGACTCGCTTTACAAATACATCAAATCAACCGTCAATCAACTGATGCGGTTTTCTCCCAACATATCGGTAGAGTTCATCGATACCGATAAGCATATCCTTCGTGCACAAGAATTAAAACAGCATTTTGCGATAAAAGGCGCGGATTCACTTGTCGTGTCATCTCAGAACAAAAGTCATATTCTTACAAAAAAGGATATCGCAGAAATTGAGTACATAAAAAGTATACGCGGAATAGAGCAGAACATAACGGCATATAAAGGAGAACAAGCTCTCATAAAAGCCGTCATGGCAGTAACTAAAAACACAACGCCTTTGTCTATAGCTTCAAAACCACTGTCTTACAAACCGTTAGCACTCTCCACAAATGAACTTTCAAAAATTCGAATTACTGTACTCATCTTTATGCCTGTCGCTGTTCTTTTTATCGGTTTAGTAATATGCTTCCTTCGAAAAAAACGACTCAAAATATGAAAAGTTTCGTTTGCTTATCAGAAGTGTTATGTGTTTTACTAATTTCCACGCTTAGCGTATATTTCATCCATAGCAATAGGGGAGCCATTTATGGATTATTTCGAAATGGAACGAAATAAATATAATTCTCAGAACAGCGGTTCTTTGGGCATATCTGGAAGAATAACGCCGATTATTAAAGCCATTATTATATCAAACCTTGCAGTATTTTTTATTGATGCCGTGCTTGAAATGTTTTTTAATATTTCTCTTTCCAGAGTTTTCGGGTTGGTTCCTTACAGATTCATTCATAATGTATTTATCTGGCAAATTGTTTCATATATGTTTTTGCATAGCGGAATTTTTCATATTTTTTGGAATTTACTTGGATTGTGGATGTTCGGCGCTGATGTTGAAAAGACTATGGGGTCGCGTTCATTTTGCATTTATTATTTTGCCGCGGGAATATTTGCCGGTTTATGCGCAGTGTTATTCAATTATAATTCGCTCGTTCCTACAATAGGGGCATCAGGAGCAATCTTTGGCATTCTGGCGGCATTCGGGCTGTTGTTTCCGGAACGCGAGATTACTCTTCTGATTTTTCTGATACTGCCTGTGCGTGCTAAAGCAAAATATATTGTCATGGGATTTGGAATCTTGACATTCTTCCAATCGATGCTTTTACCGGGTGACCAGATTGCCCATATAGCACATTTAGGAGGATTACTCTTCGGCGTTTTATACTTCAAAAATGTCTTTAAACTTCAAACCGTTCTTGAAACGATCACCGAAAAAATTCTATCATTGTTACATTCACATCCCCATACAAACGCATCAAACACCCCACACTGTTTTGAAAAAGAAATCGATGCGATTCTCGATAAAATTTCTCGCGAGGGAATCCATAGCCTTACAAAAAAAGAACGCACTCTTCTTAATAAAGCACGGAATAAGTTTAATTGACCTCAAATTGCAGGATACCATCATGAATATTGACATCATACTTGTGGAACCTGCTATTCCGGAAAATATCGGATTTGTTGCACGAAGCATTGAAGTTTATTCAATTACGAATAACTTGGTAATCATCAACCCGCCCGAAAATTACCTGACCGCTTCGATGATTACCGCTGTCGGATGCGGACAGCACATCATTAAAGCGAACATCGCAAAAACATTTGCTGATATCTATCTTGAATATAACACTTTAATAGGTACGACTCGACGTACCGGCGGATTACGATATCCTCTCTATACACCCACACAAATAGCACAGTTCATCACAGAGAATCTTACCAATGAAAGAATCGGATTAGTGTTCGGGCGGGAAGACAACGGCTTATGCAACGATGAATTAGATAAATGCCGCATTCTATCCAGTATACCATCTGCTTCAGCAACACTTTCACTCAACCTTTCCCATGCAGTGACGATTTATTTAGATGCCTTGTATCAAGCAAATCGTATGTTGCCGAAAAACGAGAAGGAAAACAGCATGCAAATTGCCGATGAATATTCAATAAATCAATTGGTAACACATGCAATGCGGCTACTCGAAAAATCGCACTTCATAAAATACGGCTTCAAATCACTAGAACGAACGCTTCAGCATTTAATTAAAAAACCAATCGTTGAAAAAAAAGATATTACCTTATTACATGCGATCTGTTATCATCTTGAAAAGTTCATTGATAAACCAAAGCAATAAAGAACGATCTATACGGTACATCCATGAAAATAGCAGTTACATTGCCAACCTATAACGAGATAGAAAATATCACCGCAATTATCGAGCAAATACTCGCACAAGATAAACGCATCCATGTTTTAGTAATCGACGACCTATCTCCGGACGGCACAGGACATTGCGTTGATGAACTTGCTCGGTCAAACAATAGAGTATCTATACTGCACCGCACAGGAACACGGGGACGAGGCTTAGCAGGAATCGCAGGGTTTCAACATGCTCTATCTTCTGGTGCTGATCTCATTTTTGAGATGGATGCGGACTTCTCTCATGCTCCGGCGGTTATTCCTCAAATGATTGAAGCGGCAAAAAAATATGATGTTGTCATCGGATCACGTTTTTGTCACGGCGGCGGAGAACAAGGACGTTCACTATGCCGGCGCTTAATTAGCATATTAGCCAATTTTTATATTCAAGTTATGTTAGGGTTTCCGTTAAAGACTGTTCATCAGGATTTCGATGTTTTCAGGCACCATTGCTTCAAAAATCGCATTTTCAGAATTCCGCTCAACAGGGCCTTCTATTGTATCGGAATTGCTGTTTCATGCACTAATCATTCATAAAGCAACGGTAGTTGAAATCCCTATTATTTTTAGAGACCGGAAACAAGGTAAATCTAAATTAAATTATAAAATATTGTTGTATAATCTGTTTTTTATCTTTACATTGTTTATAAAAAAAATGAAACACCCTAAATAAATACTCGTGGAGGATAACTATGCGTTGGTTTTTTCTAACTCTACTCGCCATTTCATTGATTGGTATTAGCGGATGCGGGCCGACAGATGATGAAGATTTTTTCAAAGACGACACTTTTTTTGAAAACAAAGTCGCAACAGAAATCACTCCGCAAGAGAAAATCGATCAATACAAACAGATACTTGAAATTGATCCTCAAGACTTTCGTATAAGAAATAATCTCGGTGTTGTATACGCCCAATTAAAGTTATATGATGAGGCAATTAAAGAATTCAACTTAGTTCTTGAACAAGAACCAAATTATACAACCGCCCTCTTGAACAT
Organism: bacterium; assembly: GCA_024233545.1. Taxonomy (GTDB): domain Bacteria; phylum Auribacterota; class Auribacteria; order Auribacterales; family Auribacteraceae; genus JACKPL01. The sequence continues at coordinate 49,534 of JACKPL010000004.1, read as the reverse complement.
GGGATCGGCATATGGAGATAAAGGGGCTCTCGATAAAGCAATAGAAACATTTCAGCGTGCAATCGAGATCGATCCTGCTTATGCTAAAGCACATCAGAATTTGGGTGTGGCGTATTTCCGCAACGAACAATATAAAGAAGCTATTACGCCATATGAAAAATTCGTCGAGTTAAACAATGGACAAGCAGATGAAAGTACTTTCTACAACTTGGCTTTGTCATATAAAGAATTACAGAATAAGGAGAAAACTGAATTCTATTTACGCAAAGTGCTTGAAGTAAATCCAACAAATGAGCTTGCTAAATCAGGATTACAGAACATTGACGCATTCATGCAGGATAAAACCGCAGAATAAACAGCAAAGGAATGTACTATGAAATTATATCACTTATTATATGTATTCTTTTTCTCATCCATTTTGTTGTTATCCGGTTGCGGAAGAGAATCAACAGACTCAGAACAAATCGACCAAGAATCGGCTATTGAAGTTTATAAGCGAGCTATTAAAATCAATCCGAACAATGACACTGCTTATAATGGATTAGGCATAGAATACGGCAGTAAAGGGGATAATATGCTGGCAATCCAAATGTTCAAGAAAGCTATCGAACTAAAGCCGGATGAACCAAGTTATCATGATAATATCGGAGTAGTTTACGGCAACATGGGAGAACTCGATTTAGCAATATCGCACCATTTACAAGCTCTTGAATTGAACCCGATGAAAGTGAATGCCCTCAATAATCTAGGGATTTGTTACAGGGACAAAGGCATGCTCGATAAAGCAATTGAAACGTGGGAAAAAGCAATCAAATTATCGCCTGAAAACCAGTTATTCAATTATTATCTCGGGTTATGTTACTATGATAAAGGAGAATATGAAAATGCCCGTTCTCTTTTTATGCAAGTGATAGAAAAAGACCCGAAGAATCCTGCTGTAAGAAACGCAAAAGAGCTGATTGAAAAAATCAATTTGATGTCCGTAGAGTAACGCCCGTACTCATTGAGTGAGGAGTGCATGCTCAATTGTGAAACATACACGCGCCATATTATTTACTTATACTATTCTTCTGCTTATCATTTTACTCGCATACAGCAATAGTATACTGAATGGTTTTGTGTATGATGATGCATCGGTTGTCTCTAACAATCCCCGGATTCATACTATTGCCAACATTCGCCATCTTCTTACTGAACAGTACTTTGCCATTGTTGATATAGGTAAAGAAACTGCATATGGTGAAGCAAGTTATCGCCCAGTGGTTACATTGAGTTATTTTATTGATGCGATGCTATGGAATGCACAGCACTGGGGCTGTCATATTACAAATATCATGTTGCACATTGGTGTTGCTTTTCTTCTCTTTACTATTTTCCGTTATTTATTACAGACGTTATCCAGTGCTTTTGTGGGAACTCTACTATTTTCGATGCATCCTTTACTGACAGAGGCAGTCAATGGTATTGCGTTCCGAGAAGATATATTGGCGACTTTGTTCTGCTTGGCAGGGTTTTATTGTTTTATCAAGAAACCTTTTCTCCATTCACGATTTGCAAAAGGCGCTTTTGATGCCTGTCACGGATTGTTGTATTTTGGAGGTTTGTTGTCTAAAGAAATGGCTTTGTCATATCCACTCATTTTCTTTTTGCTCAGTTATTCAAAAAAAATACCTCTTAAAAAAAACATAGGCTTAATCGTCATCCTTGCCGGAATTACTCTGTGTTATTTTATTATAAGATTTTCTATACTCGTTAATCCTGAAAAAACTGTTCATTTATATCCCGGCGGAACAGTTATAACAAATATCTGCACGATGATAACTGTTATATGGATATACATAAAAAAACTTTTTTTCCCTGTGATGCTTCTCGTCGATTACACTATTAAACCGTGCTATTCGTTTCTATCATTTGCAATTATCGGCACAATTTTAATAATCATACTATCCCTGTTGATTGCGGTAAAAAGCAGAAAAACTGCAGTTGGGTTAGGTGTCTTGTGGTTTTATGCGGCATTATTACCCGTAAGCAACCTGATACCTTTATCTAATATCGCCGCTGAACGCTACTTGTATTTTCCACTTATTGGCGCTGCTTTAATAGGGGGGATATTATTCACAATATTCTTTTCCTTCAATTCTCGATGGAGTATTGTGTCATTAACGGCTATCATTTTGTGTTATTGCATCATTATATGCATGAGAAACGCTGACTGGAAAAACTCAATTACCTTATGGAAATCCACTATTCGAGTAGAACCCAAAAGTGCTCGAGCGTATAGCAATTTAGGAACAGACTATTTCGAACAGAAACATTATAAAAAAGCGTTAAAGTGTTATTTAAAATGCATTTCCTTACGCAATTCTTCTCAGGACAATTATAATCTCGGAAACTGCTATAGAAAGATAGGAGATTTTGAACGTGCTGTACAGTCATATCGAGCGGCAATTGCTATTGATCCTACATTTCCTGAGTATTATGAAAATTTGGCACTTTCGTATATTGAACTTGGGATGTATGCCGATTCCGAGGCCGCTTTTCAAAAAGCAATCGGATACGGCCGTTTAGATGACACATTATATGAAAACATGGGGTTGCTCTATGATTCGATGAAGAATTATGACAAAGCATTACGTTTATATAAGAAATCCCTTGAATTGAATCCTAATCGCCCTACGGCAATCAATAAGATTGCGTTGATATATATAAAAACAGGCAATACTGAAAAAGGAATAAAGCTCCTCTTGGAAGGGGTTGATAAATATCCTCAATTTGTTATATTTTACAAAAACCTCGGTACATGGCATGAATTACAAAAACAATGGAGTGAAGCAATTTTTTATTGGGAAAAAGCATATTCTCTCACACCTGAAGATAGCGGTATAATTTTAAAACTTATTAAGCTCTGTGCTTTGGCAGACGATGAAAACAAACGATTATTCTATCATAATAAATACGTTGAAGGTTCATATGAATAAATTTTACTTGAAATATATTCTTATCGGTTTGGCAGTATTGATTGCATACGCCAATATCCTCGATAACGAATTTGTGTTTGATGATACAACGACAATTGTTCAAAACACCATGATAACGGAATGGAAGAATTTGAAAGATTTGTTTTCACATAAATATTTTTCTTCATCGGGAATTGGAGATTACTTGTATTCCGGCGAAGCATCATATCGCCCGGTTGTTACATTTACTTATTTTTTGGATTATGCACTCTGGGGCAAGCTTTCATTTGGTTATCATTTGAGTAATTTACTGTATCATTTGATCAGCGCCCTTCTTTTTTTTATTGTACTGCAACGTTTTATTCCGCAAAAACAGAGCGTTCTTTCTGCTTTGCTTTATGGGATACATCCGGTATTGACTGAAGCAGTGAACTGTCCGTCATTCAGAGAAGATATTTTATGTGCGATTTTTTTCTTTGCTGTTCTTCTATTTCACTCTAAGAAATCCGCCGTATTCAACATACTTCTTTTTATTTCAGCAATATGTGCGTTTTTTTCTAAGGAAATGGCGTTGTCTCTTATACCCATAACGTTAATTATAGACGTTTTTTTCTACCGAAACACACGACTCATTACGTCACAAAACATTCTTTTATTGTGCGCTTTTATCGTCTATATCATTGTCCGCTTTTTTATAATGAGCAATCCATTTCAAGATGCAACACCATATCCATCTCCCAGTTTTTTGTGGAACTGTGCAACAATGGCAAATATTTTTCTTTCATACATTACATTATGTTTTTTTCCTATCAGACTAACTCTAGACTATGTCATTTCCATGCCGCCTAACCATCCTTATATTAGTATGTTGTTATCAGGAAGTATTGTATTCGCCATTTTATCGGGACTGGCATATAGTGTTATTGTTAGAAGAACTTCATTAACACTGTTCTTTGCGGGACTGTTTCTTTTGGCTCTAGCGCCTGTATCAAATCTTATCCCATTAAAGAATATCATGGCTGAGCGTTACATGTATATGCCGTTCGGTTTCTTCGCAGTGTTTTTCATTCTAAATATATTCAATCGGACACACCGGATTTTTATTATAACCTTTTTACTTATTTTACTGGTCTGTTGCGTGCGTACGGTTAGCCGCAACGCTGAGTGGACAAACAGTTATCTATTATGGACATCTACATTGCGTAGCATGCCGAACAGTTTTCATGCACATAATAATCTTGCAGGTTGGTATGATACTCACAACGAATACGGAAAAGCAGAATATCATTATAAAAAAGCGATTTTAATACGTCCCTATGATGCAGTGCCGTATTTCAATCTCGGCAACACTTACAAAAACCAAGGCAGGTTAAAGGATGCGATCTCGTATTATTCACAAGCAATTATGCGCGATTCAAATTCGACGGAACCGTATGTTAATAGAGGTTTAGCATATGCTCAACTAGGTAACACAAAAGCCGCGCAAGAATCGTTTATTCAAGCAATCAAATTAAATTATTCTGATTCCAGCGCTCATAATAATCTTGGAGTTATCTTGAGTATGAACGGAAATCTCGAACAGGCAATTAACGAACACGTCATTGCACTTAAACTCGATCCTAAAAACGACAACGCCTATTTTAATTTAGGGATGTGTTACTACGATACGCAAAATTATCAAAAGGCAATCGCCGTTTTTGAAAAACTTTTTAAACTGAATCCTTCACATGCTGACGGTAATTTTTATGCCGGTATATGCAACGCCAAATTAGGTTTTAAAGATACTGCAAAACTACACTACACGATTGCTTTAAAACACAATCCTAACAATAATAAAATAAAAGAAGCTCTTTAAGAATTGAATCACATTTCCGAAGATGTAAAATAATCATCGATTATTTTTAATAATCGATCGGAATTGGAATTGATTTTATTGATGTAATCTAATTGTTTTTCGTTGAGTTCACCGTGAATATTATTTTTCAGTAATGATGTGTATCCCATTATTGCATTAAGGGGGGTACGCAAATCATGCGACAACTCAGAGAGTTGGTGTGAATGGTGTTTTTTCGTTTCTTTATTCTGCAGAAATATTTTTTTTAAATTTTTTTTAAGTTTTATGTTATAAAAAAACACTATTGCCACAATAGCTGTTAGCAAGAAAACAAGGCCACATAAAAGAACATATGACATGTGATAATTATCCGTTGCGTTTCTGGATGAGTTTATTCATTTCTTCGATCAGTGTTTCGGGGGGCAACGGCTTAGATACGAACCGATTACAGCCTGCTTGAAGCGCACGCTCAATCTCTGCCGGCAATGCCATCGCTGAAAAAGCAATGATTACGATATTCGCATTAGAAGAATCTGAGCGTATGCGGCGGGCAACTTCCCATCCATCAATCTTTGGAAGAGATAAATCGAGAAAAATTACGTCCGGTTTTTTTGCGGCAACACTCTTTAAAGCCTCTTCACCATCAGATGCGGTACGAACCGGATACTTAAAAAACTCTAAAAAAGTTGAAAATGTTTCCAGATTATCATTATTGTCTTCTACAATCAGAATCTCCGGTTTATCAGTCATATTTTCACCTCGATTTAAAAAGAGATTGTAATTGAAATTACATTTTTTTCTTTGCCGAAGCCAACCTCTAAAGAACCGTTTAATATAATCAGCAATGCTCTGCTGACACATATGCTCAAGTTGGTTATATTGAAGAATGTTGGCGAATGAATAAACGGTTCGGTTAATGCCTTGTATATATCGTCAATTTTTTCAGATTCAGGATACTCAGTCGAAAAAATAATTTTTGATACAATGATCGCTTCTTGCTTTTCGGATGATACGGTAATGGTTATTATTCCATCATGAGTAAGAGGATGATGAACCACCGCATGAAGCACGCTTGAGATTATTTCATCGATTTTCTCTTTATCAGAATAAATCGATAGGTCATCTGCCGATTCAAATTTTAAAAGCATATTTTTTTCTGATAATGCATATTGAATGGAATGTATTGCTTGAGTAATTGACTGTGACACCGAAAAATCTTGTTTGTTTACCCTCAAATCACCGCTTGTTTGCGCACTTGCAAGAGTGGATATGCGAATAATGCCATCGAGCCATTTGAACGTCTCAAAGAGATTTTTGTGAATTTTTTTGATAGCAATCTGCTGTTTGGATGTGAGCTCGCCATATATATTTTTTTCTAACAATGACAATTGCCCTATGACGCTTGTTAAAGGAGTTCTTAATTGAATTGAAAGATTTTTTAAAAAATCGAGCGTCGCTTGGTTAGATTCTTCCAAGAGTTCATCTTTGTGTTTCAAATCTTCCATTGCTTTTTGAAGCATTTCGGTTCGTTGCGAAACTTTATCTTCAAGGTTCTGATACAATCCTTGAAGTTGTTCAGTCATCAGGTTAAAATCGTATGCAAGTTCACCAATTTCATCAAAAGCCGTTACATCAATACGATGCGCCAAGTCTCCGCCGCTTATTAGTTTTGCACCCATGCGCAACCGTGTGATTGGCAACGTGAATTGTTTTGAAAGGAAATATGCAATAAATATAACCATTGCCAAAGTAACTATAAGTATTGCCGCAAACATATATTTAAAATGATCGATAGTTCGATATACTTTGGTACGAGACACACTTGCCACAATACCCCACGAATGCTGTTTTTGCAAGAAGACAGGAGAACAGCGAGTATAGACAAGTACGGAATCTCTTGTTTCTAAAAAACCATCTTCTTTGGATTGTAAGAGCGTACCGGATATCTCAGCCGGATAATCAGAGAATATAGACCATTTCATTTCTAACAAATGCTGTTTTCCGCGTGTTTTATCGGAATTTGAATGAGCAATGTAAAACCCTTTTTCATTTACAACGAAACTTTCCGCCGAGGGATACTGAGAAATACGCCATTCCACAAGAGGCTTGAATAACACTTCTGCCCGTAGAGCTATCGTAATAATTCCTTTTATTTGACCGTTAATATCTTGAACGGGAGTAGCAAGATATATCACCTCAGTATAAGGAGTCTCGAGAATGCCGTTTTCTTCATTCAGAATAGTGGGGGATACATATACTTCCCCGAGCGGCAAGCCAATACTATTGATAAAAAAATCAGTGTGAGATTTATTTTGAAGCTGATCACCGACAATCACTCTCCAAGAGTCCGGCAGAGAAAAATTAACTCGCACTGTTTCTCTGCCTGTTTCGTCTATGTAGCTGATGTAATGATATTTTTTTCTTTTTGAAAGCAATTCTACAAATGAATTAACCATATCTTCTTGTAAATTAACACGTTCCGCATCGGAAGATTCTTGATAAAACGTTAACAATCTTGACATGCCCGGCAATCTGCTTGCATAAAGTATGTCTTCTCTTACATTATATAGTTCTTGCCGAATGTGATTTGCATACGAAACAACATGGTTTTTGACTGGGTTAAGAGCAAAATAGAGGAGTGGAGTAGTTGCAAAATAAATAGCACACGCCCCGGTTATAATCACCGGCGCAACGGCAATGGCCAGAAAATAGAGCAATAATTTTTTTTGGATAGACAATGATTTTTTTGTGTTCAAAATTCTTCAGGCTTTTATTTAACGGCTTTATCTAATTAATGATATTACCTGAGAAGTAACAATGGTATAATATGCTTCCGAACGCAATTTTGTCAATCCAATTCTCAAGAAGGGCTCAACGTGAAAAACTTCAGCAAAATGCCTTGTCGACTTGCTGTTGCCTTAATTCTTTTTTTTATTTTTCTTGCTTATGCAAATTCACTATACAATGGTTTTGTATATGATGACCATGCATATGTTGAAGAGAATCATCACATACGTTCTCTGAAATATTTTTTTTCATATTTTACTGATCTTAGAACTTATCAAGGGACAGGGCATGAAGGCCAATTTAACGTTTATCGTCCGTTAGTTACTTTTTCCTTTGCGGTTGATTATATGATCAACGGTTTGAACCCTTTTATATATCACCTTACCAACCTACTGTTACATCTAAGCGTAACACTGCTTCTTTTTTTCTTTTTTTGCCGATTCACCCTTAGGTATTCCATTGCGTTCATTACCGCTCTTTTATTTACGGTACATCCCGCACAAATAGAAGCTGTATCATGGATATCCGGCAGAGGAAATATGCTTTACGGAATGTTTATCGTATTATCGCTGATTCAGTTTCTTTTTTTTCTCAAAAAGCCGCATTGGAAACATGGGTGCATCATTTCTCTGTTATATATTTTGGGATTGTTTTCCAAAGAAATGGCATTGTCGTTACTTCCGCTACTTATATTAACCTATGTTTTTTGCAAAGACAGAGCTCTACTTATGCCTTTTATCAAACTTATGATTGTTTTATCCGTACTATCGCTAGGATATATACTCATAAGACTGCAAGTAACCGGAGCATTAAGCCAAGGAGGTTACTGGGGCGGAACTCTAAAAGTCACGTTTCTGACAATGGTTACCGTTTTAATCCGCTATGCCCGCCTGATGTTTTTCCCATTCCGTCTCAATGTTTTGCCGGACATTCCTCTTATCTATTCATTGCTCAATCCGAATTTTATCTTTTCTTTGATTGCAGTATCCGCTGTATGTATCTTTCTTATGAGCACTAGGAGAAGAAACAATAGTGTATTCAGCGTATGGTGGGTATATGCATCGTTATTGCCAGTATTAAATATAATTCCTATACAAGCATTATATGCAGAAAGGTTTTTGTACATTGGAACGGCAGGTGGAATGCTGTTTCTCGCTTCAGTCTTTAACTTGATCAATAAACGAATGCGCATTATGGGTTATCTTGCAATCATCTGTTTGTTTTGCATTGCAACAGTTGTGAGAAATGCCGATTGGAAAAATAACATTGCTTTATGGGAAAGCGTAATTAGATGTGACCCTCAAAACGCACGAGCATATAATGGATTAGGGATGGAAGCATTGAACGCGGGAGACCATAAAACAGCCCATGAAAACTTCAAACTTTCCCACCAACTCGATCCGCGGAACTATTATACAACCTTGAACCTTGCCCTAACCTTCAAGATGCAGGGAGATGATGAAACTTTTTTGAAGATGCTTGATAACGCGTTAAATACTTCCGAAGGCTATCGTCCATATGCACTGCACAATATTGGATTATTTCTTCTTGAGAAGCGCGAGTACACATCTGCATTAAACTACCTTAAAGAGGCAGTTTCTCTTGATGAAAATTATGCCAATGCATTTAATAGTTTAGGATTGTGTTATGCATTTCTCAATCAGGAAGACAATGCCGTCAATGCGTGGCTTACCTCCTCATCTCTAAAAGGAGGGTGGAAAGAACCACTTTATAACATTGTTATTTTCTATCTTCAACACCAGAACATCGAAAAAGCATTGTATTATATCGATTATGCAAAAAAGATAGTGCAGGACATATCGATTTTCACTGAATTAGAGCAATCAATAAAATAATTCTGTTATTTATTTTGGAGTAGTTCTCTCAGTTTGCCAGGGTCTGAAGTAGGCAATTGGCACGTGTAATTCCGACATACATACACAATCGTTTTGCCTTTTTCAACAGCATAATTGTTTATATACTCCGCAATAGAGGATAAATCATAAATCTGAGAACCTTTGTTATGAAACAACGTTACTTTATTGGGTATATAAATCGAATTCAGTTCATTAAGCAATGTACGGCTTTGTGCATCACTTTTATCTCCGATAAATAGTATTTCAAATGAGTTGCCAGTGTGAAAATCGACCGCGAGTAATACGTGAGTGTAGCCGGCAGGGAACTCGCGGACTTTTCCGGCAAAAGTATTTAATAGCATACGTGCTTTCTCTTCCATATTCCTATTTCCTAATATCCTCGACAACCAAAGTAGATTTAATGCAGAAACAGAATTACCCGAAGGTACAGCGCCATCATAAATTTCTTTTCGACGAATCAAAAGCGCTTCCGATGAATGCGCAGTAAAATAAAAACCGCTATTTTCCGTATCCCAAAAATCATTGATTTGAATTTCAGTTAACCGTACAGCCTGTTGCAAATAACGCGTATCAAACGTGGTTTCATAAAGCTCGAGCAATCCCCATACAACAAAAGCATAGTCATCAAGATGCCCATCGATATTCACATTGCCTTCTCGATAACGATGATAAAGCCGCCCATTCGGTTTAGTTAATTGTTTTGTTAAAAAAAAGGCGGCTTTTTCAGCAGAATTTCTATATGATTCATTATCGAAAACACGTGCCGCTTTTGCTAATGCGGCTATCATTAAACCATTCCAATCGGTTAATATTTTATCATCTTTATACGGCCGTGTTCTTTTTTCTCGCTCGGAAAAAAGTTTCCTTCGAATTTTTTCTATTATTTGTTTAGTTTCTTCCTGAGAAAGAGATAGTTCGTTTGAAACGGATGACAGAGAATTTACACGGTATATAATATTTTCACCTGTTTTACGTAATGTTGCCTCATCATTGAAATTTCCCTCCGGTGAAATGTTGTATATTTTTATAAAAACTTCTTTTTCAGCAGGGGTAAACAATCGATTGAGTTCTTCTTCTTTCCAAAGATAAAATTTTCCCTCTTCACCTTCGCTGTCAGCATCTTCTGCAGAATAAAAACCTCCGGTATTATCAGTCATATCACGTTGAATATAGGTGAAGATTTCATTAACAACTTCAGCATATTCGGCATTACCCGTTGCTTGAAACGCTTCTATATATGCCATCATAAGCAATGCTTGGTCATAGAGCATTTTTTCGAAATGAGGCAGAATCCAATACCGGTCTGTTGAATACCGGTGAAATCCAAAACCGATATGGTCAAAAATACCGCCGGAGCGCATAGCGGCCAATGTTTTTTCTACCATTTTCAATGCACTATCAGAGCCGGTCCTCTTCCAATACCGCAGAAGAAATAAAAGGTTGTGAGGAGTAGGGAACTTGGGAGAACGCCGGAAACCGCCATATTCGGAATCAAAGTTTTTTTCAAAATAGTGAAATGCTTCATCCAATACTGTCGGATCAATTTCCTGATCGGGATAAACATGATTAGTGCCGGAAAGTGATTTTGCAATGTCTTCAGCATACGTAACCGCATCAGTGCGGCTAGTGTTCCAGACTTCAGCGATTCGAGGTATTAACTCCATCATCCCAATTCTGCCAGAACGAGTGTTTTTGGGAATATAGGTGCCGGCAAAAAACGGCTTTTTATCAGGGGTCATTATTATTGTCAACGGCCATCCGCCGCTTCCTGTAAGCATCTGGCACACAGTCATATAGATACCGTCTATATCAGGTCGTTCTTCACGGTCAATCTTTACCGCCACAAATGTTTCGTTCATTATACGGGCAACATCATTATCTTCAAATGACTCCCGCTCCATCACGTGACACCAATGGCATGTTGAATAACCGATTGAGAGAAAAATGGGTTTGTCTTCGGATTGCGCCTTTCTAAATGCCTCATCACCCCATGGATACCAATCAACAGGATTATGTGCATGTTGTAAAAGGTAAGGACTCTTTTCATGAATTAAACGATTGGTATACAAAGGGATATTTGACATGGGCTGTTCCTCCGGAATTTCCTTGCGATTATCTTTAAGGTGAACGAAAAGCATGCTGAATAAAACACCAGCACCTATAAGAGTTGTAATGTAAAAACGTTTCATTTATTCATCGTTATTTCAAAATACGTTTTCAAAAGTTTATATTCCATTCTTATCACAAAAGATTATTCTTACTAAAGATAAATGATTGCAAAAAAAGAATAAATTTATTATGCTTTTATTTCATGTTCAGTAATTTTTTATCTACAGCCCTTAATTTCAAATGCCTTTTAAAAAATTCATCTGCATTTTCATCGTACATATCGTTTTAGGAGGAAGTACAGCATATTCCTCTGAAAATGTTGAACTTTCGTTTTGGCAATTTCTTGTTCCTGAACGAATTATGCGCAAAATACTTGACGATTTCGAATCACGCAACCCACATATTAAAGTAAAAATGCAACAGCTTAATTGGCGCGACGGGTTAGATAAAATCACTACCTCTGTAACCCTCGGAATTACTTGTGATATATGTGAATTAGGTTCAACATGGGTTAGCCGCTTTGCAGACGTTGGTGCTTTAACCGATATTTCAAGCTACCTTTCACCTCAAGAACATCTCTATGTAGATAACCTGTTGTCAAGCGTGAGATGGAAACAAAGATATTACGGTGTTCCATGGGTTGCTGGTACACGAGTATTATATTACAACAAAGAAATTTTTGATCGTGCAGGACTCGATCCCGATACTCCGCCGCAAACGTATGATGATTTAAAAAAATACATACTGCAAATAGCCGCACGATGTCCGGATGTCCATCCTTTTGCTTTGCCGGTAAGCGAGAAATATTCTCCATGGCAAGTTTTTTTGCCGTTTCTCTGGAGTTATGGCGGCCATATTTTCGATCCGGCGACGAGCGATTTGGTAATTAACTCTGAAACAAACCGAACAGTGCTACAATTTTATAAACAGTTGTCACATTATTCGTTGCTGGCGCGGCAACCGCAGATCGACAGAAGTTTTGCAAAAGGAACGGTGGGGATGATTATTTCAGGGGGGTGGAACCTCGGGCTCATATCACGGCTTAATCCCCAGCTTAATTTTTCCGTATCGTTGCTTCCTGAACATAATGGGCGTTCCATTTCATTTGCAGGTTCAGAAGCACTTGTCATCATGAAAAATTCCAAATATCCGGAAGAAGCAAAAAAGCTGATCGAATACCTTACATCTTATGAAATACAGATGGAAATCGTAAAAACAGTGCCCAGTTTTATCCCAAGTTTAAAAAAGGGAATATCGGATCCATATTTTGAAGAGTTGCCTTACAGAAAAATATTTCTTAAACAACTGGCAACTGCATACTCGCCCCCTCCACATCCTAAATGGTCTAGCATTCAGGAGCTTTTGTCTCATTCCATCGAAGATGTTATATTCAATAAAAAAAAAAATAAAAAAATTTTAAATAAACTGGAACATAATATTCGGAATATTCTCGCAACATACTCGCCTCCGATTATGAGAAAATTCTCTACACGAAGCGGTTTGTTTATTTTGTTTGGGATAGGCATACTTTTTTTTCTTGCTATTGTATACCGAGGAATCTTGCTGAAAGGGAAGGGGAAAATTAATTTTTTAAGAATGGTGCATCTTTACCTGTTTCTTTTGCCGTGGCTTTGTATATTTTTTATTTTTTACCTATTCCCATTTATTTATTCTTTTATTTTGAGCCTAACCGATTATAATCCATTGCAAGGCAACTATGGTTTTTGCGGCATTAGTAATTATATAACCGTGTTAAAAGACCCTGATTTCGGAAAAGCATTGCGCAACACATTATATTTTGCATTTGCAACATGCCCCGCTTCTTTAGGCCTCGCGCTTATATGCGCAACAGCTATTTACCGTCGTATTCCATTATACCGTTTTTTTCAAGCGAGCCTTTTTACCCCTGTATGTATTTCAATTATTGTTGCCGCGGCAATGTTTAGTTATTTTTATTCATCGGAAGGAATATTCAATACTGTTTTGAATATGTTGAATATTCCGATTCCTTCTCCTGATAACTGGCTTGTTAATAAGAATCTTGCACTGATGGCGATTATGATCATGCATATTTGGTCGACGTTCGGATTGTATATGATAATTTTTAGCGCAGGTTTATATGCGATTCCGCGCGAACATCTTGAGGCAAGCCGCATTGATGGAGCCGATACGTGGAAACGATTCCGCTATATAGTACTGCCGCAACTGAAACCTTTTTTGTTTCTAGTTATTATACTGAATACGATTAAATCATTTCACGTATTTCCTGAAGTTTTTGCAATGACTCAAGGAGGCCCGAATAGAGAAACACTGACACTTGTCTATTATCTATATGAAACAGGTTTTCATAAATTTCAGATGGGAAAAGCATCTGCTATCGGTTACATCCTCTTATTCATCATCGGCATATTTTCTATTCTTGAACTCTTCTTGTTAAAAAAGGGAAGAAACTCATGAAAAGCGACAAATACTCTTCTACTACAATGCAACAAACTAAATTCTCTCGAATCATAATGTTTCTTATCATCTTATTTCCCTTTTTTGCGATAGTTGCACCGTTTTCCACTATCATAAAAATGGCGTTTTTGCCTGAAGGCACTGCATCGTCTAAGAATAATGAAGTAGTATTATGCTCTATATCAACCCAGCACTGGCAAAATGGACGCTGGGAAGAGGGCGGGGCAGAAATACTCCCGTTGTCTAATGTGTATGCCAAAGATGAAATTCCCATTAAATACGAATGGAATATTAACTCGCCTGACGGATATGTTAAATGGATATTTCCCTTCATGCAAAACCTTCATAATTTTCGTTATCTTAAAATACACATTAAAAGCAACGCATCGTTTCTAAAAATCGAATTACACGATATTCACAATGCCAGCACCACAATAAAAATCCCTATTACACCTCATCAATGGTGCAATCCGCAATTACATTTATCCAAATTAGACAAAACGGTACAAGCAATTGATATAGAAAAGATTAGTAGTGTTTCTTTCCGGTTTGAATCACCGAAACAGGGATATATAGAAGTAAAAAAAATCGCATTTACATATAAATTTTTAACGTTTACTAATTTTAAAGAAGTACTATTAACAGCATCGTTTGGGCGATATTTTCTGAACAGCACTTTGATATCTTTACTAATCATGCTCAGCAATATGTTATTCAGCACTATGGCAGGTTTTGCATTTGCATCTCGCCATTTTCCATTACGCCGGACACTTTATCTCGCAACATTGGTCATGATAATGATTCCGATGCAAGTTTTAATGATTCCCACGTTCATTTTGATCCAGTGGTTTGGATGGTTAAATACATATAAAGCGCTTGTTATGCCGTTTCTTGTATCACCGATTAACATATTCATAATGAGACAGTATATTACAAAAATCCCAAAAGACTTCAGCGAAGTAGCTCTCGTTGACGGGGCATCCTACTTTAAGGTTTTCTTTTCAATTATTCTCCCGATCTGCAAACCGGCCATGGCAATTATCGGTATCAATACTTTTGTTACCAGTTGGAACAGCTTTTTGTATCCTTTTATTCTTACGAATACGGCAGAAATGAGAACCCTGCCGGTTGGGCTTGCGTTATATATTGGATTATTTGATGTAGATTGGGCACACCTGATGGCGGCTTCAACACTTGCGGCATTGCCGGCAATGATCGTTTTTTTATTTTTTCAGAAACAAATTATTGCTGGAGTATTATCAGGCACAACATATAAGCTTTAGGATGCATACGACTGTTCAATAAATTTTATCATATTGTAAACCAGGCGATTGCAGGGAAGTGGAATACTTGTTTTTTTGCCGAGTATAAGCAATGCCCCATTCAACCCTTCAATTTCTGTTTGTTTATGGCTTTTTATATCTTGGAGCATAGACGATTCATGAGAAGCAGTTGAGGGGACAAGGGTATCGTAAAAGACGGATAAATACTCTTCTGCTGATTTCCAATGGGTTTTAAATCCCGAAGCATTCATCACAGCAAATGCTTCAAATATAATTTCATTCATGATATCCCGCGAATATTTTTCTTCTGCCAGTGCTCCATACGGAACATGAAAAAGGGCACCAAGCGGATTCAACGCACAGTTATACAACATCTTTGCCCATAAATCTTTTTCAATCACATCTGTTACAGAACAGGGAAAACCACTTGACTTAATGATGTCAACTAATGGCTTGACACTTGCTAAATTCCCCTGAAACAATGAACCGATATGAATATCAGCCGCATGAACGGTGATTGAAACATGGTTGATTGACACACGATAAAACCCTGTGATAATCCGTGCATTGAAAATCATTTGTTCAGAAAAAAAATGAGCAAAAACCTCTCCATTGCCCCAACCATTTTGGAAAAGTATGAAAACAGTTTTTTTATCAAAAAGGGAAGGAAAAGACTTAAGCAATTTCGCCGCAGTAAACGTATCGTACGATTTTGTACAGACGAGAACATAATCGAATCTTTTCGTAATCGCCGGCAATTGATTAAGATGTGCATATATTTTGCATTCCGATGGGGCAAGAAAACATTCTCCGAATATACCGGTACGCCGCAACCCATGTTCCATAATATAATTACAAACATTTTCCCGAGCAATCAATGTCACATCACTATAATTTTTAATGAGGAACGTTGATAATCCCAAACCAACCGCCCCTGAACCAAATACAAGTATTTTCATATACTTAAACTCACAAAAGAATTGATTGTTTTTGTGAAACGATCATGAATTAAAAATATTCCTTTACATTAAAAGGAAGCGCACACTAGTATAGTTTTTTAAGTAAAAGTTCGCTATTAAAAACTGAGGAAATAAAAGAATGAATACTGAATCAAAATACCTTTGGGAAAAATGGAATCCTATTGTCAGCGCGAACGTTAAATATCGACTCAATGAAAATGCTCTCACACAACCATTCATGTGGAAAGAAAAACGAATAGTAGAGATCGACTATGATTTTTTTAAAAAAGAAAATCCGATCGATTATAAAAACTTCTATGAATTATATAAGGTTATACAATCGTCTCCGCATCATATTTTCTTATTATCAACGGCAAATCCAGATGCAATGGATATGTATTTGACTCTTTTCGCAACACAAATGAACCTAGAAGATGAAGTAACGGTTTTATGCCCTAATCTCCTCAAAGGATTATTAGTAAGTTCACAACAAGAATTTGATATTCGGCGCACCTATATCTCTCATAATCCACTCCTAATAAATGTGTTATTTTTAAAAAACATATCAACCTACATTAACATTACTGAGTGGCTGGATTATTATGATCCTTATTTTGTTGATAACACAGAAAAAACAAACCCAATTCAGTGGATCATAATTGAAGGAGGGGAAAAACCAATTCATCCGAATTGGATACGTGATATAATAAAGTTCGGTTCCAGCTATTCTATTCCCGTGTACTTTAAAAGTTGGGGAGAGTGGATACCTGCTGGCACATTTCTTTCCTATGATACGCCTGACATTGTATACTTAAATCAGAATGGAGATATATCGAAAACGGATGAGAATATCGTAAATGTTGTTTGCTTGAAAAGGGTAGGCAAGATGAAATCCGGATGCCTGTTAAATGAAGTGCTTTATCATGAAATTCCCATCATAAAAAAGACAATCTCTCGATAGGCCCATTATTTTTTGTCCCAGTCAATACGCTGTTTCAGATATTCGGCGTATTCTTTTTTTACTTCTTTGATTGAAGCAACTTTTTCTATCAATTTTAAATCGTCTCGATCAAACCGCTTTACGCCTTTTAAGCCAAGGCTTTCCTCAAACGCAACATCATAAAATGCTTTATCCCAATTCCTCGCAGTTTTTATGGAATCTGTCGACACTCTTTTAAGATTAGTTAAGATAGCAAAATAAAGGTATGCATTTTTAAGATCCGCATTGAATAAATCCGCATTATATAAGTTTGCTCCATAGAGGCTTACATTTTTTAAATTTGCATCTACAAAAGAAGCCCCGCGCAAATCTGCATTATCAAAATCAATTCCTTCAAGATTACATTCACTAAGAATTGTACTTTGAAGATTCATTTCAGAAAAATTCATCCCGCATAAATTTTTTCCGCGAAAATCCGCTTGTTGAAGAATTGCATTTTTCAAATTTATAGTATCAAAAGATGCCTTGCTAAATTTCACGCCAAATAAATTTGCATTTTCAAAGTCTGATGCACGGATATCAGATTCATCAAAGATACAATGTGCTAAATTTGCTCCTTCGAAATTGGCGTATTCAATTTTTGATTTCTTTAAATTTGCTCCATGCATTGTAACATTTTGAAAATTCGCCGAACTTAAATTCGCCCCTTCAAAATTGCAGAATGATAAATTGGCACCAACAAAAACAGCACATTTCAGATTTGCGTTTCTCATATTCGCTTTTTTGGCAATAGTTAAATGCAATTCTGCATTTTCCAGATTCGTTTCTTCAAGAATTGCCGAACTTAAATTCGCCGAACTTAAATTCGCGTTATTCAAAAGCGATTTTGTAAAATTGGCACCAACCAAATGTGCATGATCAAAATTGATACTTGTTAAATCGCTCTCATTAAGATTAACACCTTCTAAATCTTCACGAAATAAATAATAATAGAGAAAAAGAGCCAGTTCTTTATTTTGTGAAATAATTAATTCAAAATTATTGCGAAAATTTTTTTTAATTCGTTCCGTTATGCTCACAATAATATTACCGTGAACACCATTTTTTTTCAGAATGATTCGAAATTGCTCGCTAATGTCTTTATATAGTTTATGGGATGTTAAATAATCTCGATGAAGTGTATAAAAATCATATGAGTTATCTAAATGAAAATCGCTGAGCTCATATTTATAATGTTCAAGGTTATGTGTTAGAACTTCATTTTTAAATGTTTGGAAAAAAGATAAAATGAATGTTAAATATGCTTGAACACCGACGGTATTAAACGGCGATGCTAGCGTCGGAAGGATTAGCGGTAATTTTTCAATAAGGTTTTTCGTATTAAAAAGTATACTTAAATATTGATTAAACGAATTTTTTAATTCTTTTATATTTAAATTTACTTCCGTAGAACACCAAATATTTTGTTTTGTAAAAATATTCATATACATCCCACGATTGCATATCATTATTCGAATAAATCTTTTTACATACTTACTGTTCGGATTAAATTCAAAAATCTTTAATGTCCGATAATATATCTTATGTTAAGTTTTATATTATTGTGGTAAATGCAAAAGATTTTGACAGCAAAAGCTCCACAATTCATATCCGACTCTGCGATAGTTAATTGCAAAATAAAATAACAAAATATAAAAACAATGCATCTTTATATCCTGTGGATAGAATGCGTATTTATATTACAAAAAACCAAAAAATTACTATTCTTTCTTCATATCGTTATTATAAATGAATTATAGAATTGAAAAACCTTGTGGTATGCAGTTTTATTAAGGTCAAAATAGCGGCGGGTTCTTGCTTTGCTGATATTATTTCAAAACTGGTGCGAGGTTACTATTCGTTTCAAACAGCACAGTTTTTAGAATCAAATTCGATCTATTATTATTGTGTTTATACGTTCCTTTATTCTTTTTGCTAAGTCATCCAAACCTTCCGAATTCTTCAAGTACTTAATGTAACGAAACTGACGTAAATCAAAAGGGATATCATCATCGCTTTGTGTAATCAATATAACTTCACGTCCAAGAGTATGCGAAATTCCCGCTTCATAAAACACATTTGGGTTTTTATGAGTACAATCTCACAAAGAACAATTCGAGCTTTGTAAATCAGAGAAAATATATCCTGCATTATTATTGAATCTTCCCATATATCATCTACTCGAAGACATTTCATTTTTATATCATTAGAAGCCTTACGAAGAGTTGTGTAAACATTGTCAAATTCTGAGTTAATAGGCATCATAACAGCAACTAAATTAGATTCTGTACAGATGTCATCGATATTAAAAATCGTTGGCTTAACAATACTGGGAAAACGATGTTTTATTAAAACTTTAAACAAATCGACATCTTTTATTGCCCAATGAGTTCTATTAAACTCAAAGTCTTCTATCCCCAAATCATTTGACATTGATCTTAAATCTTCATTAGTTAGTCTAGGAAAATCAGAATCAACACTGTATGAAAAAGAAACGGACTTACTGCTTATTTTTACAGAATGTATAACACCGATATCTGCTGCAGGGTTACCATAATATATTAACTCAGATGTCAGAATAGCAGGAATACTAGCAATCTTTTGAGAATTTAGTTGACCAGAAAGCTTAAACTCATTACGTATAGCGTCTTCGGTATATTCAAAAACCCGATCTGATGGTATAGAATCAGAGCCTTTCTTCCACCCACATCCTGAAACTAATAGATGATACATATTTATTTTCCTTAATATGTTTAACGATTTCTTTCTGTTACTTGATTTATACAACGTGTCATTGCAAATAATGCGAAATAAATAAATTACAAAATAGTATTTTAATAAAAACGCTAATGGCGTTTATCTGTATTAGTAACTCAAGAAAACTTAATAAAAAAACAACAAAGTATAGTATTTTTTATATAATTCTTTTCTAAAGATAGTTACATATTTATTTTAAATATATAGTTTAGAATAACAAACATTGATATAAAAAAGAACTTGATCATAATGAATCAATATAACATCATTACTAAAAAAATATTACGCAATATATCTAAATATATGAATCAAATTTATCTTATAAGTGGCGTGTCTTAATTTTACGTAGAATTTCATCAATTTAACATAAATCTCCCATAACTGGCATTTAAAATTAGATTACACTAGAAAATTTTAATGAAATATTGAATTGTTGCGATTGTTTTGGTAATACATTGAGTTTCCAAATTGGAATAATCACAGAATGCTGGTATGTTTTTTCAAAACCACCTTCAGATTGAGAGACCGTTTCTAATGGGAAACGCCATAAATTTACTGCTTTGGGCATTGACACTTCGATTTTTATACGATCCCACTCATTACACAAAGCAATAGACTGGCTAAATGTATCTGCTGAAACACTATTCAATGGCTCGCGTACCGCATTTTCGAGAAGATAATACCTCAGATCATTGTTGCCAGCCAAAAAAGTTAAGTTCAGTTCGGAAGCAAAATTGGTATCATTTAACGGAGAATTTTCCGAAAGATTAGTAACTATATAAGAAACATCCAATTGATTCTCGCCATTAAGTTTATATTTCTTTGTAATCTCAATCGGGATAACAATATCCTTGTTCGCCCCTTTTATTGTTTGATTTGCTTGTAATGTAACTTCTGTTGACTTTTTACTTTTTCTTGTTCCTATGAGTTTATAGCCATTGAGAGTATCAAATAATTTTTTCCCATCTTTAAATTCTTCCAACGTGATGTTTGGTGTGAAAAAATGGTCGACAAATAAATGCCGGAAGTAGGTATCGTATTGAAGATAGTTTTCCAACCCATCTTCTTTTGATACAACCATATCATGAATAGAAGCCGGTTGTTCTTTATCTGCCGAATTCTGCTCGTTTTTATGCATTGATAAAAGTTTATCATGATATGCTTCGTATTTACGGCTAAAAGTATTTGCTACGTTAAAAAAAGCAGGTTTGTAATCCAATTCAAAGCAACTTCCTGAATGAGCAGGATCAATATAAATATTTAATACCGGAGAAGAAATGAGAACTTTCTCTTGCCCATCACACATATAATCATACGTCTCTATTCCCCTACACTCAGAACTGTTTTCTTTTTTAACAATGGCATCAACCATTGTTTCAGCCTTAATGAGATGTGTATAGATTGCATTTCGAAGATAATTGAGGTATGTTCCGCCAAATAGCCCATGCCAATATGCACAATTGCATTGTCCACGCCATAACTCTTTTTTAACAGCAAGCTCTTTTTCGGCGTATGTATGAACGAGCTTACTTACTCTTAACATTTTTTTATGCATTAAATTAGATTCATGGTATTTAGAAAGAAAATTACGCCAAAACCCGCCCCGAATAAATGGTTTCATATCATCAAAGGACGGACATTTTTTCATTTCATGAATTGTATGTTCATATTGTGGAATTGCTCTTGCCGGTAATGACCACTCCAACATTTCTTCGTAAGATGAAGTAGGCAGATATATCCTTTCTCTCGGCGGATTCTCTTTGATATATTCGCTAAAAGTAACCATCGATATCCACGAACTATTTTCTTCAAGCAAAGTAAACAATCGTTCAAGATACCCTTGTTTATATACCCAGTCATATGTATTCGGCCACACACCGAATTTCTCTCCATCATCACCCATAGTGACTGCTTTAGAATGGTCGTCGCTTGCTATACTGCGAAAATACTCGATAGTGTCTTCAGGCTGTTTAAAGGGTATTAGATATCGAAGATTTTTATTAATAGGAAATAAGTTAAGTGTTGTCCCTTTATTTTCCGTAATATAATATCCGAACATCTCATTTTGCTTCATCCCCGTCGCAAGAAAATGCGAATCGTCAAGTAATGAATATTCTACTCCGGCATTATTTAACAATGACGGCAGTCCCGGTTCCCATACTCGTTCGGCAAGCCACATTCCCTTCGGGGCATAATGAAAATATTTCCGGGTATAATTGGACATATACACAATTTGATCGTGTGCATCTTGATCTGGTAAGATGCTAAGGATCGGTTCATAGAAACCGCCGGTGAGCATTTCTACTTGGTTTCGATCAACGAGCATCCGGATTTTATCGAAATATTCCGGTCGATTCTGCTCAATCCATTCCAATAACGGCCCCGTATAATGAAGAGCGCAACGCACCCCGGGATGCCTGCTCAAAACATCAAGAAAAGGCTCATAGCATAACTGAAAGGATTCTCTAAAAACATGATCAAAATTACCCACAGGCTGATGACAATGTATTCCAAAAAGAAAATTAATTTTTTTCATTGATGCACCTTTTCCCGATACCCATAGATTCTTTTCACTATTGAGTAGTCTTTTCTATATATTTTCTTAATACTTTCGCAGAATTTTCCGGCGATTGTGCGTTTACATATACCCCAGTTCCCCAATCCGTTCCTTGTAAAGGTGAAATACGAGGCGCAATGGTAATATGCCAATGATATGCATCTCCTGTTTCATGCATAAGCAATGTCTTTTCAAACAACATCAACGGTACCGTCTTGAATATCACATTATAATGAAAATGAGTAAGGATTGAATTTAGAGCATTAAGCACTGTGACTAAAATATCGGCTAGATTTATTATATCATTAGGCTGTGTATTAAGAAAAGAGTAATTATGCGTTTTAGGAACGATACATAGTTCATAGGCAAAACGTGATGCATAAGGACAAAAAACGGAATATGATGGATTTTCACATACCATTCTGGATACATTCTGTTTTTCGAAACCAATCATATCGCAGATTATACATCGTTTTTTTAAATGATAATAACGCCTTGCTCGCAATAATTCTCTCTCGATAACAGGAGGAACAACAGGAAGAGAAATGCATTGCATATGAGGATGTTCTAATGATGCGCCGGCATATTCACCTTCATTTTTAAAAACTAACGCAAAAGTATCGACATTTCTTTTTTCTTGATCGGAGAGGCGGTTTTGTATCACGGTAAGAATAGTTGATAAATGCGAAATTGATTGATGCTCCCACCGTATAGAATGAAATGGAGAATCAATAATTACCTCATGGTTGCCGACGGCAGGAATTGCCTTGAAGAATTCGTTACCGCTTTCTTTATTAACTATAGAGCCTATTTTGACAGCAGGATACTTATTAGGAACAACTCTTATATTCCATCCCGGTCCGTTTGCAGATGAAAAATTTGGACGAACAGCATAATTTTCAGGAGGCGTGTGGCTCTCATTCCCTTCACAAAAAGCACAGGACGTAAAAGATTTGTGATCCTTTTTCAAAGAAAAATTGTTAGGCCTTTTTTGCCGGTCGCTCGAAATAATTGTCCAACTGTTCGAAATGGTATCTGCACGAAGCTCGTTCATCAATTTCCTTTTGAAAAAAGACAACAAAATGCGGATGCACAACAACTCTGTGTACATCCGCATTTATTATGTGATAATTAACAATTGCACAGACTGTTTTATACCATCACTAATAACGGTTGATTACTTTTTTTTTCCAACGCCTTCAAATACAATTTACTGTATTCACGGGCAGATGCATTCCACGAAAAGTCGCATTCAAAAGCATTGACAAGGAGCTTTTTCCAATCTTTTTTAGATTTATAAACAGTGACTGCTTCTTCGATTTTCGATAGCAATGCTTTTCCTGTATAGGGTTTAAACTTAAACCCATTCCCTTTTCCGGTTTTGGGATTATAATTAGTTATAGTGTCATCTAAACCGCCTGTAGCACGAACGACAGGAATAGTACCGTATTTCAGGCTATACATTTGGTTTAAACCGCATGGCTCATACTGCGAAGGCATAAGGAAAATATCCGAACCGGCTTCAATTTTATGAGCGACAGTATTATCGAACGTTAATTTAATCCCTACTTTTTTTGAATATTTTTTCGCTATTTCTTTAAATAAGACGTGATATTTTTCTTCGCCAGTCCCCAATAATACGAGGAAAAGATCGAATTGAAGAATAGCGTTTATTTGTTCGGCTAACAAATCAAAGCCTTTTTGATCGGCTAATCGAGAAATAATACCGATTATAGGTGCGCTTGGTTTATTCTTGAGCCCAAATTCTTGCAATAAGTCTTCTCTACACACTTTTTTGCCATTAAGGTCAGATGAAGAAAAATTACTTTTGATTAGTTTGTCAGATTCAGGATTCCACTGGCTATAATCCACACCATTTACAATACCATATAAATCATTCTGCCGGTTTTGAAGGACTCCTTCAAGACCGCATCCGAACTCTTCGGTTTGAATTTCTTTACTGTATTTTTTACTCACTGTATTGACAACATCGGAAAAAACAATTCCTGCCTTCATCAAATTGATATTTCCGTAATATTCAATGCCTTCCTGATTAAAAATACTCCACGGCAAATTCGTTAACGGCATATCCAAATGCCAGAATAATCCTTGATACGCAAGGTTATGAATTGTGAAGACAGACGCAGTATTTTCAAAGAACGGATTTTTTTGCTCTTTAACTTTTAAGAGAACCGGTACAAGACCTGTCTGCCAATCATTACAATGAACGATATCGGGCTGAAATTTGAATATTTTTGCCACTTCTAACACTGCTTTAGAAAAGAAAATATACCGCTCTGCGTTATCGGGATAATCCCCTTCTGTCGTGCGATACAATTCTTGACGGTTATAATAAGCTTCATTCTCAATTAGATATACGGTAACATTTTTGCCTATTTTACTCTGATAAATCTTGCCTTCTACGATTCTGTCATTGATTTCAATCAAGACTGATTTTTCGGTATCTTTAATGGATTTTCTGGATTTTTTTACCATTTGATAATATGGCATCACTACTTTAACTTTGTGTCCAAGTTCTTCCAAGGCAACGGGCAATGCACCCGCCACATCAGCCAGACCACCGGTTTTAGCAAATGGAACAACTTCACTTGCAGCAAATAAGATATTGAGATTATTTGGCATGATTCTCCTCCTACGTATTCATGCATTGCATATAATGATTGCCAACATCATTATATTTTTTGTATAGCCCGATTATAAGATGAGTTGCATATCATTGCAAAGTAATTTTTCTTTCCTTTGGTATTACAACAATACCGCTATCCGTCACAAGAAACCGCTTCTTATCTTCCACACTATCGTACCCTATGGACATATCTTGCGGTATGGCAACTCCTTTATCAATGATTGCCCTACGTATGCGCGCACGCCTTCCGACATCAACCCCTTCCATTAAAATAGAATCATATACTTCAGCATAACTATTGATGCGTACATAGGGAGACAAGACAGACCGTTGCACACGACCTCCGCTAATAATGCATCCGTTTGAAATAATTGAATCGAGCGCTATGCCCAGACGACCGTTTTTTTCTTTTTCCTGAGCAAAAACAGTTTTTGCTGGAGGTGCTTGTTCCATATATGTTCTTAAAGGCCACGCAGAATCGTATAAATTGCACAACGGGTCGACCTGAACAAGATCCATATTAGCTTCATAATATGATTCGATAGTACCGACATCGCGCCAATAAAGAGTCTCTTTTTTGTTTTCATCGATAAACGGAAATATATACACTTTTTTACCGGAACTAAAAAGCTGAGGAATTATATCTTTCCCAAAATCATGGGAACTGTCTTTTTTTGCATCAACACTAAGACTGCGAATCAAACATTCAGTATTAAAAATATAAATCCCCATAGACGCGAGGGCTTTCCCCGGTTTGCCGGGAATACTTACCGGTTTTTTAGGTTTTTCCTGAAAACCGATTACTCTATTATTCTCGTCAACACCGATAATACCAAACTGACTAGCTTCTTTAGTATCAACTTCAAGCGCGCTGATAGTGAGGTCTGCATCTTTAGAAAGATGGTATTCGACCATACGCCGATAGTCCATTTTATAAATATGGTCGCCTGATAAAATAAGAATGATGTCGGGTTTATAATGTTCAATGGTATAAATGTTCTGATAGATTGCATCAGCTGTTCCTTTATACCAACTGGAAGATACACGCTGTTGCGGTGGAATAATTTGAATAAACTCGCCGAGTTCGTCGTTAAAAATGTCCCACCCCCTATTCAAGTGGCGGTTCAAAGACATTGATTTATATTGGGTAAGAACAATAATTTTCCGAATACCGGAATTAAGACAATTAGACAAAGTGAAATCTATAATACGATACATACCGCCAAATGGAACGGCCGGTTTTGCACGGTCTTTAGTCAACGGATATAACCGTTCTCCCTTTCCGCCGGCGAGTACAAACGTCAATAAACTTTTATTACCTATAACATAATTCATTATACGATAACCATCTAAATAACCGCATTTTAGTGATGTTCTGACATCTTTTTATCAAGAGTCAAACGGACAGTTGACTTTAATTCTGATAAATTCGATGATTTTACGACAAATGCATCCGCCGCCCATGTCATGAAATTGTCACGATACGTCCCGTAGGCACTATTGATAACAACTGGCATATGGTTATCGATCGCCATAATATCCGATAACGTTTCAATGCCGTCTTTTCCGGGCATACATATATCAAGGACAACAAGCTCAATTCGTTGTGAGCGTATAATATCCAACGCTTCAGCACCGCTTGTAGCAATAGTTACGCTATACCCTTCTTCTCTCAGTTCTTCAGCATAGAGTTTTCCTTGATTTCGGTCATCTTCTACAACTAATACATGTTCATGCATGTTTCCTCCTTTCTCAGCTATTGCTGGAGTGGCAGGTAAACGATAATTTCAGAACCGAACCCGACATGACTGTTGACTTCAATAAAACCGCCATGGTCTTCGACAATTTTGTGTGTTACCGCCAATCCCAATCCTGATCCCCCAGGGCGTGTAGTAAAAAACGGATTAAAAATATTCTCTAAAACATCTTTTGTCATGCCATTGCCAGTGTCTGAGACGGTCAATTTAACGTGCTTTTTCGACAACGATGTAGATATACCTATTACAGCGTCTGCGGTTTTATCTTGGCGCTCGAGGATAGAATAAACAGCATTCTTTAAAATGTTAATCATCGCTTGTTTGATTTGCTGTGAATCAAACAGTATTTCAGGGATATTCTCATCAAATGATGATCGTAATACAATACTATTCTCTTCAATTTCTTTATGCAATAAAATAATCGTGTCATTCACTACTTTATTAAGGCTTTCACGCCGTAAAGTAGGTAACGTCGGTTTAGTAAAATCAAGGACATTTTGCAAAATCCGTTCAAGGCGATAGACCTCGTCACGAATGATTTCAGCATTTGTTTCGACTTTTTTTTTGTCATGTGGATACTTACACATTGCATGAGCAAACCCACCGATAGTCGCCAATGGATTGCGAATTTCATGCGCGACATGAGCGGCCATCTTTCCTATTGTCGCCAACCGTTCTGAGCGGACAAGTTTGTCTTGGGTTTCCTGCAATTTTACATATGCCTGCCCCAATTCTTCCATTTTTTTTGCAAGGTTATCATGTGCTTCGGCCCGTTCAAAAGCAAGCCCTGCCTGATTTGCAAATGTGGAGAGCAATTGAACGTTGTTTTCATCTATGATATTACCACTAAAGAGGTTATCGGCAATAATAACGCCGATTACTTTATCATGAGCAAGCAGTGGAACTATTACGAATTCTTCTACATCAAGTTTTTCTTTTATTAAACGGTTTACACGCGGGTCTTTTTTAGCATCGGTTATAAGGAACGGGCGTTTTTCCTGAACGCTCATAACAATAAAGTCCGAACTGTCATCAAGGGAAACTTCAATAGTATTAGCAATTCGATCGAGATTGCTTTTGGGTAGATTGATGTAGTTGCATTCTTTTAAAAAATCATCCAATGACCAACTGGTTCGCGATAAATTTGCCCATATTTGCCGTGCTTCATCACCTGAAGCCGCACCTACCCCATAACCCCTTTAATCATTCGCGTATCGTAATTAACCTTAAATAGAATTGCCCGATTAAAACCAATTGCGCCTCCCGCAGTTACGCATGTTAGAATAAGGTAAAGAACTTTTTCAAGGTCTACAGCTCCTTGCATTGCGTATCCAACATTATTCAAAAGGGAGAGGTGATAATATTTTTTTTGAATTTCAGCATCTTTTTCTTCCATTGCATGTTCAAGCTGATTCGACAACTCCCTGACCTCTTCCGCCAACCGTGCATTTTCGATAGCAATAGTAATGTGGGGAGTAACAGCACGTAAAACACGTAATTTATCTTCTGTATAAAACCCGATTTCATTATGCCCTAAATTTAATGTTCCGATTACTTCCCGATCTGCTATAAGAGGCACAATGACCGCCGATCTAATAGAAGACAATAATACATCGTTAAAGTTTAATACCTCTTCAAATTCAAATTGTATTGTCGCATTAGCATGAGTATCGGACTGCAATAGAGTATGCGGTACTGAAAAGACCCTGCCCGGCCCGTTCGTTGTACTTAATGTTATCGGTTTCTTATTCAAAACTTTGGAATCTTGAGAATCTCGGAAATAGAGCATTAGTTTATCATCAAAGGTATTTTTTAAAGTAATGCTTATACTATGGAATGGGATTAGACGGTTTACTTCTTTAAAAATAAAACTCATCAAAACATCAAGATTTCTCGCCATATGAATTAAGTTAAGAATCTCGATGAGGGTTAATAACTGTTCGGATGAAATAGAGTTTTTCTGAAACACAGGGTCTTCTTCGAGAGGTGTTTGCCGAGCGAGGTGTGCATGAGAAGTAAACTTAATTTCATGGCGTTTCCGTTTAATGAAATTTCCTATTTTCCGAACAATAACCTTATCAGGTAAATCGTGATTAAATATACCCTCAATGCCGATTCTTCGCAAATGCACGTTTTCCTTATAAGAGAACTCACCTAAAACCATAATAGGAATTTTCGTATACCGTGTTTCTTGCCGAATACGTTCAATAAGATGCTCTGCATTTTTATTTTCATTTCGATCGAAATGAAAAACAATAAGCGAAATATTACTATGGGCTAATTGAAGCAATTTGAGCGTATTATAGAAATTGGAATATTCTATAATTTCATATTCATGAAAAGATAAAAGAGACTTTAAATATTTTAATTTAACTGCATTGCGGCCTACAACCAGAATGGTATCTGGCATAATAGATATATCCTATCATTCGATTTGGGTGTTGCTTTTTGGTACTATAATAATTCGATCGCCTTGTCGAATGCCATGTTTTTCAAACCACCCTATATTCACTTCAAGTGCATACTTTACTTTTGATTTAGACTTTAGAGGACGTTCATCGAACGGATGAAGCACAACAATTTCTGATATTCTTCCATCAGCATGGATATATGCAAGAGATAAAGGAATTCGTGTATTGCGC
The DNA here is from genome assembly GCA_024233545.1 of bacterium. Lineage (GTDB taxonomy): Bacteria > Auribacterota > Auribacteria > Auribacterales > Auribacteraceae > JACKPL01. The sequence continues at coordinate 19,932 of JACKPL010000004.1, read as the reverse complement.
ATCCAGAACGACCGATAATCTTCCTCATCGAATACGAACAGCATCCCTCTGTTCTCCGGCAAAGATTTTCGGAACATCAGCCCTTGCTGTCGTTCATGCGGTTCATCTGCAATTTCGACAAAAAGTTTTTCCCCTTTAATTGAGAGGAGGGTAAATTCCGAATCATCCGAACGGCATCCCACAGCCAGTATAATGTACAATAAGATACAGAACAATAAGAATCTTTGTGAAGATTGCATCTTTCCTGCCTATCAAACCAGTACATGGTTCTCCTGTTTGCAGTTATAAAATTTCGGTATTGCCCGACGAAAGATATTCGATACGGATATGCTCATAATCGAGCGACGTATCAGCTGAAAGCGCTATTCTTTTACGATATGTTTTCTCAAGTTCTATGCGAAACGACTGGCTATCTTTGACAATCTGTTCGATTATTTTTGGATGCAGGGCAATTTTAAGCTTTCTTTCCCGTGTTTTAACCAACGCGCTTTTTATTTTGCGGACAGCTTCGATGCTAATGCTCAGAACCGATTTGATAATGCCGCGCCCATTACATTGCGGACACACTTCATATAATTCCTGATTTACGCTTTCCTTAATTCTTTGACGGGTCATTTCTACAAGCCCAATTGCTGATAAGGGCAATATATTAGTTTTTGCTTTATCGTACTGCAAAGTTTCCTGTAATTTTTTCAATACGGCATCGCGATTTTCTTTTTTTGCCATATCAATGAAATCAATGACAATAATTCCGCCAATATTACGTAACCGCAACTGCCGGGCAATTTCTTCCGCGGCTTCTAAATTAGTCTGCATTATGGTTTTTTCAAGGTTCTTGTTTTGTACATTACGCCCGGAATTCACATCAATTGCTATAAGCGCTTCTGCTTCATCGATAACAATATACCCGCCGCACTTAAGCCACACCTTTCTCTGAAAAATTTTTGCAAGTTCTTCTTCAACACTGTAATAATCAAAGACAGCAATTTTTTTTCGGTGATAAACCACCTTACGCCTAGAATTCGGAAAGAAGAACCGGAAATATTTTTTTATTTTCAAGTATGTTTCACGACAATCGACAACAATCTCATCAATGTGGTCTATGTCCATATCGCGCAATATGGTAATGGCGATATCCGAATCATTGTGGACGCAAAAAGGTTTCCCTTGATAACCCTCAACCGTTTTCTGCAATCCTCTCCATGTCCTAACGAGAAAGTTAATATCCATCTGCAAGTTTTTAACTGTTGCGTTCCCACCTGCTGTACGAACAATTACACCATAATCTCCGGGAATTTTAATGGATTTGAGCAATTCTTTTAAACGTGCCCGCTCTTCTCGATCAATTATTTTGCGTGATATCCCCCTTCTATTCGCATATGGAATCAGAACAAGGTTTCTTCCCGGCAATGTTATATTACTCGTTAATCGTGCGCCTTTACTCCCTAATTCTTCTTTACGTACTTGTACCGGAATTACTTGTCCTTTACGGAGCACATCGGTTATTGATATATTTTGGTGGTTTTTTTTATTAACTTGAGCCGGATTTTCATCGACGAGACGATCGAAAAGCGCAGAAAAATTCTCTTTCACGTCGGCAACATGAATAAAGCCGTTTTTTTCTTCTCCGATATCAATAAACGCTGCTTGAATGCTTGGTAAAATGTCTTTGACAATTCCTATATAGATATTACCTGCCGCAGGCCTGTTGGAATTGCGCTCAATAAAAAAGTTTTCGAGTTTATGATTGATCATAAACGCAATACGAGTTTCTTGTTGATCGACATTGATGATGATTCGGTTTTTCAAATCCGTTTCATCTGTATGCTTGGTTAAATCTTTAAAAAAGTTAGTAATCATATCTTCTTTTAATCCATATACTTTCAAGAATTGCAATCGATATTAAAGCAGTTAACATTGATGACCCGCCATAACTGAGAAACACGAGCGGAAGCCCTGTAATAGGCATAATGCCAACAGTCATTCCAACATTGATAACCACATGTGATAATATCATAAATGAAATGCCGACCGCTAATAATTTCCCATAAGTATCTTTCGATTTTGACGCAATATAAATCCCCATTACAACGAGTAAAAAGTAAAGTGACAACACAAGAACAACTCCTAAAAATCCCCATTCTTCACTGATGACTGAAAAAATAAAATCCGTGTGCCGTTTAGGAAGAAAATTCAATTGATTTTGCGTGCCGTTAAGCCAGCCTTTACCGAATAAACCGCCTGCTCCGACAGCAATTTTAGATTGAATCGCTTGATATCCTAATCCTGTAGGGTCAAGATTTGGATCACAGAATACCCGAATCCGGTTTTTTTGGTAATCCCTTAAACAAAACCAAAGAAAAGGCATGGTTGTAATACCGACTAAACTCATTTTAATAAGATACCGTATATTTACCCCCGCAACAAATATTACCGATAAAAATACAGGAAAAAATACTAACGATGTTCCGAGATCAGGTTGTTGAAGTATAAGAATTACAGGAATAAAAGTTAAAAGCAGAGGTTTTAAAACAAACATAAAACTTCTATTTTGCATAAGGTTTTTTGAAACATACCGCGCTAAAGCAAGGACAAATGTCAGTTTCGCGAACTCAGACGGCTGAATTAACACGCCCCCAAACTGAAGCCAACGCTGAGAACCATGCCGAACACTACCAAGAACCAAAACTAACACCAATAATAAAATATTGCCGAGAAATAACGGGTAAGATAATTTATATATGCCGTCATACCCATAGAATATAATAACGAAAAATATAAATATTCCTATACATGCCCATGCAAGTTGTTTCATGGCATAATGGACTTGCGCATTGGTTTCAAGCGTAATTTGATAAGCCGCACTGTAAATCGATACAACTCCAATCAGGACAAGTAATACCGTTACGATAAGCAACGAATAATGAATATATTTAAAAGCGCGAAAATTAATCATTTTCTGAGATATCCTTAGTCATAAGAGGCGGCATTCTTTCCATAAAATAAGTCTTTAATATTTCTGCCGCCAACGGTGCGGCATCGGTACTGCCTGCAGATGCATTTTCGACAAGAACCACTATAGATACTTCAGGAGAATCTGACGGCGCAAACCCGACAAACCATGCATGATGACGCCGATTTGCCGGTGTGCCTACTTGGACAGTACCGGTCTTGCCCGATACTTCCACCCCATCGACACGCGCATTTATCCCTGTGCCGTAAGGGTGTTGTACCACTTCTTTCATCGCCTGAACAATAACTCCATGATGTTCATCGGTAAAGTTTATTTGACGGCGCAAGACAGGCGGAAACGTTTCTAAATCTTTTCCGGCAGAAGAAACAACTCTGTTGAGGAGCCGAGGTTTAAATAATTTTCCTCCATTAGCCAAAGCAGTAATATAACATGCTACCTGCAGTGGCGTTGCCAGCATGTATCCTTGGCCTATGGACATATTGATGGTATCTCCCGGATACCATGATTCTTTAAAAGTATTTTTTTTCCACTCTATCGAAGGGTTAATTCCAGCTGATTCTGAATCCAAGTCAATCCCTGTTCTTTCACCAAACCCGAAATTATTCGCCCATTCATTTATATCATGAATACCTAACAGATCATCTGCAAGGTTATAGAAAAAAACATTACATGAATACCGTATCGCTTCGGATACATTAAGAGTTCCGTGTCCTTTTCTATACCAACAATGAAAAGTAAAACCGCCTAACTTAAATGCCCCGCGACAATCATATTTTTTGACCATGCTCAATCCTGCATTTTCCATAGCCGCCATTGCGATAAGAAGCTTAAAAGTAGAACCGGGCGGATACAATTCACGAGTAGCTTTATTAAGCAAATATTTTTTTTCACTTTGAAATATATCTTGTATAATCGCAGGATCGGTTGGCTTAATAAAAAGATTGGGGTCAAATTCCGGAGCACTTACCAAAGCAAGAACATCGCCATTTCGTGTATCCATAACAATAATCGCCCCGCTTTTCTCAGCCATCAGCGTTTCAGCTTTTTCCTGAATATGATGATCGATAGTCAAATAAACATTATTTCCTTGGACGGGATTTTTAATCCCTAAAACCTTATCAGTGTATCCGCGGTAATCTACTTGAACCTGCATTCCGCCATGTTCTCCTTTTAAATAGCGTTCCGCGGCTTTTTCGATTCCCATTTTACCGATATAATCCTGAATATAGTATCCTGAATCTTTCAAATTCTTATATTCATCCGGGGATAATTTTCCTAAATATCCTATTACGTGTGAGGCGAAAGTACCGAAACGATAATCTCTTACCGGCACTGGAGTAATGGTAATACCCGGAAAATGCTCTCGCATTTCTTGTATCACCGTTACGGTTTCCAAAGAAATGTCTCGGGCTATTTTTTCAGGGACATAAGGAACGCGACGCGACGACTGAATTTTCTCCAAAATAACGTCTTCCGTGATATTAAGCACCGAAGCTAGGCGGCCTGCAATTTCTTTTTTTCTTCCTCGCGGAATATCCTCAATGACAATTTCAACATCAAACGAAGGGCGATTATCGGCAAGAATAACCCCTTTCCTGTCCAATAGTGAACCGCGAGGCGCAGGGATAATAATTTTCCGGATACGATTATTACGCGCTAAATCACTGTATAAGCCGCCATTAAATACTTGAACACGCCAAAACACAAAGAACAATACAGCAAATAATAAAGCAATTATCGCAATGGAAATACGAAGCCGGTCTTCAAACTGATCAAGAAAGGCTCTTTCAAAACGATGATTTCTTGACATTAAAAACTACCCTTAACAATGGATATAGGACAGGCGCACAAAACAAAGTTAATGGCGCATTTTGGATTACTAACAAGGTAAATGGAGCAACCATTTCGTCAGCATTATACACAACATATTGCCAAACAGTGTATAAAAAACAATAACCAAGGATTAAAATAAAAAGCAGAAATATTGTAGTACTTATATATTCAATATAAAATGCCCGTTTAATACGTTCGATCATGTACCCCATTGCCCAAACAGCAACAATTGATGTACCAAACGCCTGAAACGTAAAAGCATCAAGTATTGCTCCGATACAGAGACAGTACCATTTAATGTATTTCCAATCGTATTCAATTGCAAGGAAAGCCGCTAATAAAAGAAGCATGTTACAATAGAGATAATAATCAAATACCACAAATATACTATTGGCTTGAATTCCGCCAAAAAAATACATCAGCAGAAAAACGCCGATTTTGTTTGGGAAATTAGCAGAAGATTCATTCCAAATTATATATCCTCGCCTCATTTTTTTTAAACTCCGCGTTTGATTTCAGTATCACAAGCACTTCCTCGAGTTTATTGAAGTTTACAGCAGGCACAACCTCAGCATATTTATATAACCCAAACTTCTCCTCATGTATTGCTTTTATTTGCCCGATCACCAACCCCTTTTCGTATACTTTCCCTAACCCCGATGAAAGCGCCATATCATCAATGAAAAAATCGCCTTCTCTAGGCAAGTAATTCATAATTAAATACGGTTTGCCGGTACCTTCAATAACTCCGACAAACCGAGATTTCTGCATTATCGCTCCTATCCGGCTTTGTTTATCAATAAGCAACAGCACTTTTGATGCAAAATAGCCCGTCTCAATTACTTTACCCACAACACCATCGCCTGACACTACAGACATATCAATAGCTATATTATGCCGAGTCCCCTTGTCGATAATTATGATTTGCGACCATCCGGTCAAGTCACGCCCAATAACTTTTGCGGGTATAGTATCATATTCAATGTTTTCTTTAAATTCCAGTAATGCGCGCAATCGCCGGTTCTCGATTTCATATTCGCGCAATACGTTGATTTTTGATTGAAGGAATAATGTCTGATTTTTTAAAGCGTTATTTTCGCGCTTCAATTCGGCGTTTAACACAAAAGCGGATTTTAAATCTCTGAGGACAGTTAGCGTCTTATTCGATAAACTAAGCGCCGGCATACTTACTTGTACCATAAGCATACGGATACTGCGAAAGACAGGAAATTTTATTGATAAAAATACCGTTATGCACAATACGATAACAATCGTGCCAATAATTCTTTTTGATACCTGTACCACGGATTAGTGATTCCACACTTATTCTAAGCGGATTCTACTTAAAAACTTTATTTCCTCCAATACCCTGCCTGTCCCCAATGCAACTGCACTGAGAGGATCATCGGCAATCGCCACAGGCAATCCGGTATCTGCACTGATAAGTTTATCGAGATTTTTCAACAAACCGCCGCCTCCTGCGAGTATCAACCCTTTATCGACTAGGTCTGCGGATAATTCCGGAGGGCACCGTTCAAGAGCAATGCGAACTGCTTCAAGAATTGTCGATATCGGTTCGGTTAACGCTTCGCGGATTTCTTCGGAATTGATGGTAATCGTTTTAGGAAGCCCTGCAACAAGGTCGCGCCCCTTTACTTCCATTGATAATTCTTCGTCAAGTTTATATGCAGAACCAATAGTCATTTTAATAATCTCAGCTGTTCTCTCGCCAATCATAAGATTATAGGTTCTTTTGAGATACTGGATAATTGCCTCATCAAGCTCATCGCCGCCAACACGAACACTTCTACTAAAGACAATTCCTGCCAAAGAAATAACTGCCACTTCAGTAGTTCCGCCGCCTATATCAATAATCATATTCCCGGTCGGTTCTTGGACAGGAAGCCCGACGCCGATTGCGGCGGCCATCGGTTCTTCAATGAGATGGACTTCCCGAGCGCCAGCATGTTCGGCTGAATCTTCGACAGCACGTTTTTCCACCTCGGTTATACCCGACGGAACAGCAATAACAACGCGAGGTTTTGGATGAAATGGGAGAAAACTGTTCTTTGAACTGTGTACCTTCCGAATAAAATAACGGAGCATTGCTTCCGTGATCTCAAAATTAGCGATAACCCCATCTTTTAAAGGCCGTATTGCCACGATATTTCCGGGGGTTCTTCCCAGCATTTTTTTTGCTTCTTCTCCAACAGCCATAACTTTATTTGTGCCCTGCTGGACTGCAACCACCGATGGTTCTGTCAGAACGATTCCTCTGCCTTTAACATACACGAGAGTATTTGCGGTACCGAGGTCTATCCCCATATCATACGCAAAAATACTCGACAAAAAGTTGAACATGTTTGTGCTCCTTTACGCCTGCGGCATAATTGTTCTATGAACAGATTTTTTTCCAAATCACTTTTGAAACGCTATTTATAAACTGACAGAATTGACAGCAGAGGATAAAGCAAAAATTTGTGGCTAATATTACTTTTTTTTTATTATTCTTTCAATAGTTTTGTTATATTTTTTAGTTATTCTCGTCCATTTATGCTGAATTCGATAAAAAGATGTGCAACTGCGCGGTCAACTTCAGCATCAAGCAGAATCCCTTCCGGCAAATCTTTGCGTACATATACTTTTCCGTGTTTATAAAGCGATGCAACGAGATGATGTTTATCAAACGGAATCAGCACTTTTGCCCGTATACGAAGTGATGAAGTATGCGATGCGATAGTTTTAAATAATTCCTGAAAACCTTCCCCTGTTTTAGCACAAATTGAAACACATGGCGATAAACTCCGCTGAAGGGAAGGAATAATCTGCTGTGTTTCCATTAAATCAATTTTATTGATAGCGGTAATCATCGTTTTTTCATGTGCGCCGAGTTCTTTTAATACTTCTTCGACTACATTTTTTCTATCTTCAAGTTTCTCATCGCTGGCATCAAGTACATGAAGAAGAATATCAGCCTGCCGCACTTCTTCAAGTGTAGCATTAAACGCCTCGACAAGATTATGAGGCAGTTTTTTTATAAATCCCACCGTATCAATAAAAAGAACCGGCTGATTATTCGGCAGAATATACCGTCGCGCGGTAGGGTCGAGAGTAGCAAACAATTTATCTTCGGCTAACGCGCCGGCATCAGTAAGTGAATTGAGCAAAGTCGATTTTCCAGCATTCGTATAACCGATTATCGCAATCACCGGCAATGAATTCCGTTGTCTTCTTTTCCGTTGAACCATGCGGTAATTTTCTACTTCGAGCAATTCCTTTTTTATTATAGTAATCCGATGACGAATCTGCCGCCGATCCATCTCGAGCTGTTTTTCGCCTTTCCCTTTAACCCACGCCATTCCTCCCGAAGCGCCTTCTTGATGGATAAGATGCGTCCATTGACGTGTTAGGCGCGGCAACATATACTCTAATTGTGCAAGTTCAATTTGCAGTTTCCCTTCCTTGGACTTAGCTCGCCGTGAGAATATGTTCAGTATCAATTCGGTTCGATCCATCACGCAGATATCATCGCCGAATTTCTTTGCTAAATTTTTTTCCTGAGCAGGAGTAAGGTTATCATCAAACAATACATGAGAAATGGCATTCAGTTGACAATAGTTTTTTATTTCTTCAACTTTTCCGCTTCCGATATAATACGCCGCTGAAGGGCTTTGACGCTTATTGACAAATCGAGAACTAACTGAAAGGCCCGCAGTTGAGGCAAGTAATTGAAGTTCTGCTAGAGAATCTTCTATTCTCCATCTTCGGTCAGCCGGTAATTCCAATGCAACAGTGACAGCTTGGTTAGACAATGTAATAGTAACGTACTCCAAAATGTAATAATCATTTTTACTTTATGATAGAATATACTCTATTTTTCATGCTTTAAAAAGAAATTTCAAAGTTTAATATTTGCCGACAGCCTTTAAAATATATTCAACGAGTGGGAATAATGAATCAGTATTATATAATACGCACCAATTGAACGCTTCTTCTTTTGCAAACCATGTGAGCTGTCTTTTTGCAAAACGGCGAGTATTGCGCTGTATAGTTTCAAGAGCATCTGATAGCGATACTTCTCCTTTTAAATATGCGGCAATTTCTTTGATGCCTATCGCTTGAGAAACGACAAGATTCTTTTCTATCCCTTGACTTAATAAGAACATTACTTCATCAACTAGCCCATTTTTATACATTTCCTGAACACGTTGATTGATACGTTCATAAAGGATCTGACGCGGCCAATAAATTCCCCACATATACATTTTGCCGAAAATAGGATGAGGATTTAACAGCGCTTTTTCCCACTGCACTTGCATGGAAGAAATCGGCATCCCTGTTGAATTATGTACTTCCAATGCACGAATAACCCGACGAATGTTCTGCGGTTTTATCGCTTGTGCGGCAAGAGGATCGCAGTCAGATAAAATTGAGTGAAGATAGCCTGCGCCTTGTTGCTCAGCCAAATCATGCATGTGTTTTCGAAACGCCTCATCGGCAGGAGGCGCATCGAAAATACCGCGCAATAACGTTCGGACATAAAGCCCAGTCCCTCCAACAACAATTGCAGTATTCCCGCGTTGTGTGATTTCTTTTTTGCAGGCACACGCATCTTCATAAAACCGCGCCACAGAATATTCCTCGTGTAGCCCGACATAATCGACAAGGTGGTATTTTATCTCTTTGCGTAAAGATTCAGGAGGTTTTGCTGACAATATGTCGACATGTTTGAACACCTGCATGGAATCAGCTGAAATGATTTCGGCATGTCCTATTTTTTGTGCAAGAGTATGCGCAAGAAAGGTTTTACCCGAAGATGTAGGGCCGACGATAAAAACTGTTTTATTCTCTTTGGAAATGTTTTCTAAGTTGTCCATAATTCATTCTAATGATTGTAGGGCGCCCATGAGGGCATGTATACGGCACATCACATTGAAACAAATCGTCAATCAGTTTCTGTAATTCGGGCAATTCAAGTTTATCAGCGGCTTTTACCGAACTTCTGCATGCTACTATTTTTGCAACTTTCAACTGCCAGTTTTCGATCGATTGTGAATTATCGTGGCAAGATTCTTCTGCAAGGTCTTCGAGAACCGCTTTAACAGCAGTGGGAGAAATACATCGCGGCAACGCATTGACAATCAACATATCGATTCCGAATTCCTCAACGGAAATACCGGCTTTCAACAATAATTCTCTTTTCGCAAGAATTATTTGCTTCTTCAGTTCATCGGCAGTATAAGTAACAGGAAACAATAATTCTTGCGAATCGGCAGTATTCTCTTTCATTCCTTTGAGCACTTTTTCAAAGTTGATTCGCTCATGCGCCGCATGCTGATCGAGTATAACCAATCCTTCAGTAGTTTCCCCAAGAATAAAACACTTTCCTATTTGTCCAACAACGCGGATACCGGATGTACCAAGCTCGTCAGTAATCGCTGTAATTTCTGCGTCTTCGCCGTTCTCGACAACAGCTGGAAGTTCGGCGGGTTCCCCGATTGAAAATTGTTCCTGTTGAAGAATTGCATCAAGCTGATCAATGAACATATCCCCTGAGTTATGTATTTGAGAAATACTCTGATCTTTTTCAGTTTGCGGCTCTTTCGGATTAACCGCGTATGATGGTTTAATCTGAGAAGGAGCTGTGTGCGTAATATCCTGCGCCGCTTTTTTAATTGAATTATCTGTTTCAATTTGAGTGAAACGAGGAATATTATAGGATAAATTGATTTTTTTTAGTTCCGCCGATTGTTCGCGTATATCAAAAATCAGTTTGGATTCTTTAAGATACTTCTCGGCAATACGCCCGATAGTGTCTTCGATTTTATCAATATTGGTAAATTTTATTTCTTTTTTAGTCGGATGCACATTAACGTCTATCCGCGAAGGGTCTATCTTCATGTTGATAACAAAGATCGGATACCGTCCCGCAGGAAGAAGCGCTCCGTACGCCTGCCTCACCGCATTTGCTATTTGGTTCGACTGGACAATCCTTCCATTGACAAAAAGATATTGTCCTGAACGCGTTGAACGGCACAATTGAGGATGAGAAATATATCCGTCCACACTAAACGTTTCCGCATTGTTTTCAATGTGAATGAGATCGGCAGTAAAATCTTTTCCAAAAATACTGCCGACACGATCGATAACGGTTTGAACTTTTACCAGCCGGTAAATCTCTTTTCCTTCATCAATAAGCGAAAAATCAATCGACGGATGAGCAATTGCCAATTGAATGAAAACTTGAGTCAAAGCCATTTTTTCGGCATTAAAACTGCGTATAAATTTTTTACGGGCAGGCACATTAAAGAATAAGTTTTTAACCTCAATAATAGTACCGGCGGCAACACTGTCATCAGTAATTCCCAGCAATTTCCCTCCATCTATCCTGATGCGTGTACCAATTGAATCGGCATCTGTCGACGTTCTGAGCAGAAATTTTGATACAGCCGCAATACTGGGCAGAGCCTCTCCTCTAAAACCAAGGGTAGAAAGAGAAAGCAAATCTTTATCGGAAACCAGCTTACTTGTGGCATGGCGTTCTATCGCCAATGCGGCGTCTTCTCGCGCCATGCCGCATCCATTATCGGCAACACGGATAAGCCCCATGCCCGATTGCACTATATTTACCGATATGGCTGTCGCGCCGGCATCAATGCTGTTTTCAACGAGTTCTTTCAGAACCGAAGAAGGATTGCCGACCACTTCCCCAGCGGCAATTTTATTTATAACCGCATCATCTAAAAGCCGAACTTTATTACTCATCTTCTGCCGCCATTCCTTTAAGCTCATATAAAATATTGAGCGCTTCTAATGGAGTTAGAGTATCACACGATAATTTTTTCAGTCTCTCTTTAATCGGATCATACTGCTGAACACCAAATAAAGTCAACTGTTCAGACCCTACCGTAGTTTTTTTCTCCCGTTCAAACGGCGCTATGACCGAATGTTCTCTAATACAATCATTTTCCAATTCGGATAAAATTTCAAGAGCACGGTTCACTACTCGTTTCGGCAATCCTGCTAATCGGGCAACATGGATACCATAACTTTTATCCGTTCCGCCGGATACAATTTTTCTTAGAAAAATAATCTGGTCATTCCATTCTTTAACCGCAATATTATAATTGACAATACCTTCAATTTGATTTTCCAATTCGGTAAGTTCGTGATAATGAGTCGCAAATAATGTTCTCGCGCGCACCGCGGACTCAGTACTGAGATACTCGGCAACTGCCCACGCAATACTGATGCCGTCGAACGTACTCGTACCGCGCCCGATTTCATCGAGAACAATCAAGCTGTGAGGCGTAGCATTATTAAGAATGTTCGCCGTCTCTATCATCTCAACCATAAAAGTCGATTGTCCCTTGCCTAATTCGTCGGAAGCTCCCACACGGGTAAAAATACGGTCGACAATACCGATCACAGCATATTTTGCCGGTATAAATGAACCTATTTGAGCCATTACCACTAATAAAGCCGCTTGACGAATATAGGTTGATTTACCAGCCATGTTCGGACCGGTAATAATAAGAAGTTGATTAGATTCCGTATCGATGATGAGGTCGTTCGGCACAAATTCGCCTTGTTCTAAGAGTGCCTCAATCACAGGATGCCTGCCGTCTTTAATTTCTATCCGGTCGTCTTCTGTTATTTGAGGGCGTGAATAATTATACCGCACTGCCGCTTTTGCCAACGATACAATACAATCGAGCAAAGCGCATTTTCTTCCTGTTTCCTGAATTTCTTGAGTATACGACACTATTTTCTGCTGGATTAACGCGAACAGTTCGGCTTCAATAGCTTGAATCTGATCCTCTGCGTTCAGTATTTTCGATTCCATTTCTTTAAGTTCAGATGTAACAAACCTCTCAGCAGACGCAAGCGTTTGTTTGCGAATATAGTCGTCGGGCACAAGGTCAAGGTAGGATCGGGTAACTTCCAAGTGATACCCGAATACTTTATTATATTTAACTTTCAGCGATTTAATCCCTGTCCGTTCGATTTCTTTTCGCTGTAACTGCGCCATCCATTCTTTTCCATGCACACTGATATGGCGTATTTCGTCAAGCGGTTCATGATACCCGCCTTTGATCACACCTCCATCTTTAGAAGAAACAGGTGGATTGTCCACAATAGCCCGTTCAATCTCCTCTACAAGCGTATCGAGGACATAAAAACCCGCATCAATATCTGAAAAGAACTGTCCGGACAAACCTTGAACCACCTTCTTTAGATGCGGTACTTGCTGGAGCGAATACTTCAGTGCCAGAACGTCGCGCGGCGATACGGTACGCAAACCGCATCGTGAAATAAGGCGCTCAATATCCCGTATTCTTCCCAGATGTTCTTCTATCAAATAAAATGCCTGCTGATTATCCAGAAGTTCGGCAATCGCATCTTGGCGCAGTATAATTTCTGAACAATCCATGAGAGGAGAAGTGATCCATGATTTTAGCAAACGCGCCCCCATAGAGGTACTGGTAAAATCAAGAATGTCATACAATGTTTTGCTCTGAGAATGTGTACGCGATGGTTCAATAAGTTCAAGGTTACGCTGAGAGATCGGATCAATAATCATATAATCGCTCAAAGAATAAAACGTTATAGATTTGATATTATCAAGCGTTGCACAAAGGTTTTCCTGAAGAAAATGCAATGCGGCTCCCGCCGCCCCTATGACCGGAGTTTGTGCATTGATGCCGAATCCCTCAAGAGTAACGGTACCAAGAAAATCTGTTAATTTATCCTCACACGATGATAATTCGAAAATCCAATCATCATAATGATTTATGACCGCATGAGATGTTTGGGAAAGCTTCTTTTTGAACTTTTCGTCAAGAAACAACATCTCAGGAATTATGAATTCACTGGGATAGACACGGAAAACTTCGCTGAACAAATCGTGCTCATTAAAAATTTCCGTAACTCTGAAGTCTCCGGTAGACAATTCTACAAGGGCAAGTCCATATACAGACCCGATTTTATTGATACAGGCGAGGTAATTACTGTTTTTCTCAGATATCAGGTTTTCATCAATGGCCGTTCCCGGAGTAATAACGCTAACAATATCCCGTTTGACAATACCTTTAGCTTTTTTGGGGTCTTCCACTTGTTCACAGATGGCAACTTTATAGCCGGCTTTCACCAATTTCGGGATATAATTCGATGCGGCATGATACGGAAACCCGCACATAGGATATTTTCCTGTTTTGCCGCCGTCACGTGCAGTTAATGTGATGCCAAGCACAGAAGAAGCAATCTTTGCGTCTTCATAAAATTCTTCATAAAAATCTCCTAATCGGAATAACAGGATCGCTCCCGGAACTTTTTTCTTCAGTTCCTGGTATTGCTTCATCATTGGAGTTACAGAATCAAGTACGGGCATACGCAGGATTTCCAAATAACGTTAATGCGGTCGCCCTCTCGATATTCACCGGAACAATTTTACCTATCATATCGGGGTTACCGTCAAAAACGACCAAATTAAAATGTTCGGAACGTCCGCAGTATCGATCGGGGTTTCTCTTGCTTTCCCCTTCAACCAGTACGTTTACTGTTCTGCCAACAAAGCGTGAGTTTCGTTCATGACTGACTTTTTCTTGGATTTCTAACAACCGCTGATTGCGTTCTTCTTTGATATTTTTCGGAACATCATCAGTCATTTCTGCGGCTTTTGTTCCACTTCGCGGAGAATATTTGAATATGAAAGATGTGTCATACGCTATTTGTTCATAGGCGTCACACGTTTCCTGAAAATCTTTTTCCGATTCGGTTGGGAATCCGACAATGAAATCTGAGGATAACGAAATATCTGGCACGATTGACCTGAGTTTATCAATCTTTTGAATATATAATTCACGTGTATATGAACGATACATCTTCCGCAATATACCGTTTGAACCGGACTGTAATGGCAAATGAAAATAAGGCATCAATTTCTCCAAATCGCGAAACGCATAAAACAAACGCTCGCTTGCATCTTTCGGGTGTGAGGTAATGAATCTAATTCGCTCAAGCCCTTTGATCGTATTGACCCGTTCCAAAAGATCGACAAAATGAACATTAAGCCCTTTGCCGTACGAATCAACATTTTGCCCAAGCAGTGTTACTTCCCTACACCCTCCTTCAACCATTACCGTAATTTCATCATAGATTTCTTCGATAGTACGGCTTTTTTCTTTGCCTCGCGTTTTCGGAACGACACAATACGAACAATGATTGTCGCATCCGCGCATAATCGTAACAAAACTCTGTAATTTATTGCCGCGCACTGCAAGGTTGGGAAACATTTCGCGTTTATCTATACCAAGCGACTCGCTGTGGCTGTTGCCTTCATATATTCGATCAATCAATATAGGCAAATCAACATAACTGCTTGGCCCGCAGATCACTTGAACTTCAGGGAACTTTTTGCGCAGGTATTCTGACCGGTTTTCTGCCATACAGCCTACCACTCCAATAACAAACGATTCGTTTCCTTGTTTACGCTGAATAAGTCGATGAATTTTATTGATTACTTTTACCTCAGCATTTTCGCGTACACTGCATGTATTGAGCAAAACGACATCGGCTGAATCTTCGTCATCTATTGAAAGATATCCGGATGCCTCAAGGATTTCTTTCATCATATCTTCATCGTAATAATTCATTTGGCATCCCCATGTTTGGATAAAAACTTTTTTATCTCCTGAACCCATAGAGCGATTTCCTATTTAAAATAATTGTTTAAGTTTTTTGTACAATTTCCTTATTTAAAAGAACATTCACCTTTTTTCTTACTGAATTTGTTAAAAACACACAATCAGCATTGAAAAGGTCTTCTTTATATAAAACCTTTTCAAATACTTTGCCTTGGTTTTGAGCTATGAAATGCTGGCGAAATACTCCATTTAATAAACCACAATCAACCGGAGGTGTAAAGTATAAATTTCCCACTTGAATAAAAACATTTGAAATAGTTCCTTCAGTGATTTCACCCTGCTCGTTTACAAAGAGGACATCGTAATAACCGTTTTGACGGCATTCTTTGAATTTTCTCTCATACAATTTTCTGTTAGTCGTTTTATGAAAAAGAAAAACATCATTTTTATCAACAGCCGTATCAGAAAAAGTTATCGGCATAAAACCGCAAACGGCAGTTTCTTGAACAAGTGAATATTCGAGAAAAAACTCCCCATATTTATTGAGTAATACCCGCACTTTTACACCGCGTCCGACAGGAAACGACTGCGCGACTCTGCTCAATTTTTCTTTTAAATGAAAAAAATCAAATGGATAACCGAAATACTGCGCTGATTCTCCTAACCGTTTGCAATGCAAATCACAAAGGAAAAAGCCGCCATCTTCCCACAAGATTGTTTCAACCAAATGGAATTGTCTTTGCTGTCTTGTAAGAAACTGCGCTTTAAGATTACATTCTTCGAACTCTTTTTCCGGATTGGAATCCGCAACAATACCGCTTCCAATCCCCAATTCGCCTTTTCTTTGCATTCGATCAATGTATACAGTCCGAATAGCGACATTAAAAACCGCATCGCCATTCGGGCAAACATATCCAATACTTCCCGTGTATATACCGCGCGATTCTTTTTCTAATTCGCTGATAATCTCCATAGCACGTATCTTAGGCGCTCCAATCACTGAACCGGAAGGAAATATATTTCGAATAATCTCCGGAAAATCATTTTGCGGATTCACAGTTCCATTGATAATTGAAATCATTTGAAACAACCTGTTGTACTGTATTACTTCAAACAATTTATGAACGTTGATTGAACCTGTTTCGCAGATTTTCCCAAGGTCATTTCGCAACAAATCGACAATCATCACGTTTTCAGCACGGTTTTTTTCACATACATGCAGATCGAAACGGGCAATTTCATCTTCATCAATTGTTCGTCCCCGTTTTGCCGTTCCTTTCATTGGTTTTACGACTATATTTCGATCACGAAAATCAAAAAATAATTCAGGTGATAAAGATATAACTGCATTCTCGCGGGTTTGGATAAAAGAACCATACCCGACAGGTTGCTGAACTATCAGCGCCGCAAATAATCCGAAAGGAATGCCGGAAAATGAAAAATGGTATTTATACGTAAAATTTGCCTGATATATATCTCCGGCGCCTATATATTTTTTTATTTTCTGAATAGCTTCATGATATTCGGCATAAGAAATATTCGCATGCAAATCAGTAAGGGTATATAGCCGCCTCGATACGATTTCATCAAAAAACTGCTGAAGTTCCCTACATGAACAATGTATCGATTCGGTTTTTTCAAATATCCCAAACCATACTAAAGGCTGAGAAAACACTGTTGTCAAAGAAAATTTCTTCTCAAAAGCAAGCCCTGCTTCATATGATAAATACCCTGCAGAATAATACCCTTGCTTACATCGTGTTCGAACCTTTTCAAGAGCAGGGGCTACATTAACAAAAGTATGGGCCGAAATAATTTCTATCGGTTTCTTAAATGCTATTACCGGTTGATTTGGGTTTTCTTCATGAAGCGATAAAAAGAGAAAAAAAGTGTCATCAGTGAATATAGCATCATGCAATATTGGTATCGACATAGAACAATCCTTCCATCAGAAGCAGAAATAAACGGCGTTAGTCTATCATATTTGTTCAGTTACTGTGTAGGATAAATTCAGTTTGGCTATCTAATAAGAATTTGTTGAAGCGGTAAAAAAAGATTTGTACTAATTAGTTGTTTTAATAAAATTCGTTCAGCAACGGCTATATATTCAAGAAATTCTCGTTTCTCTTTTCGCAAACCAAGGAAACAAAATGCACCCAGCGCTTGAAAAAGCCGCTGAATACTGCACAAATTAAAAATCCTTTTAAAAACGTCAATATCTTTTCTTCCTAAATGAGGGTAAACAATTTCTATAATGTAAGAAAAAAGCATCTCTTTAACCTTATCCTCAAAATCCATATAGGGATCGTGCACTAATGAAGCTAAATCATATTCGGGCAACCCACGGCGCAATCCTTGAAAATCTATAAAGAACGGAGTATTACGATATATCATAATGTTTTTTGATTGCAAATCTCTATGCAAAAGCCGGTTTTCATAGTTTGAAAGTTCTCTGGCAATATGTTCAAAATCAATGTTAAATTTCGAAACGATATTTTCTTCTTTACGGTACAATTTTAGATAATTTTCACAAAAATACTCCTGTTCCCACTTATATACCGTATAATCAAATGGCGGATTCGTAACAAGTGGGCATTGTTGATATTTACGATTGCCTTCATCATAAATCGCGGCGCATTGTTTAAGAACGGCACAATAAATTTCTTCAATTTGAAGGAAAGTAAGCTGATTTTTAAGAGAATAAATTGAAATATCCCCAAGGTCTTCAAGAAAAATCCATCTTTTTTTCGGTACATTCACAATAATTTTAGGCACAGGAACATTCAACTCTTTTAAGAAATGCTGTATATCGGTAAAATAAGCATTTTCTGCTTTTTCTGTGCCATATACCATTTGAATGACCGTTGTATTGTTTGCCGGATTTCGCAATCGGAAGTAGCGGCGGTCAGAGCCATGCTGAGGGAGTTGTTGGACTATGCAATCATTCCATCCGAGAAGAGGAGTAATTTCTTTTTTTTGTTCTGCAAATGAGATCATAAAATTGTGTTTTATAAGTTCCTGTACTACTCTGTCATTACGCACTATGACATTTTCAATATACTGCCGGACTGTATTACTGCATTTTCCCATACAATGACGTTCTTTAAAAAATACATTATCTTCTAATACAACATTGTCCGACAAAGAAATATATCCTTCGGCTTTTATAGTTTGAGGAAGAAACAGGCATTCAGTTTTATTGAAAAAAATCCGCATGAATGGATGAATATGTCCAATACCGTCGATATCAGCCGCAATAATCAGAATCCAACTCCACGTCATAACTGTTTTGTTCCGGTTTAAGATTTTTATATACATCTCTACATAGATTTTTTCGTTTGACAAGTAATGAAAATTTCCCGATTAAGAATATGTATGCCCAGAAACGTATGAGTTGGCGGCATTGAGTGATAATGGCGTATCCCTCTAATATCCAAAAGCTTGCCTGCCCTGCTAATATGCAATTGCCTCGGCACATACTTTGGAGATACAATCATCGTTGCATGAGAATCATTTTGAACGTGAAAATTGATTGGAAAAGAAAGGTCAACATCACAAAAAATATCGCCATTGTATACGACAAATGTATCTGAGGTGATAAAGTGTTCGGCGTTTTTCAACCCACCGCCAGTATCGAGAATGTTGGGTTCATGTGAATAAACGATAGAAACATCCCATGCACTGCCATCGCCAACAATGTGCTGGAGCAATTCCGATTTGTGATGAGTATTTATCACAAATTGTGTTATGCCGATTTTTTTTAAACGCTCTATTATATAAAATATATTCGGCTTTCCTAATACAGGAATAGTAACTTTAGGACGGTTTTCGGTTAACGGCATCAACCGCTCTCCAAATCCCGCGCCAAAAATAAAAGCCTGATTAACCTTCATAGAGATACCACGATGCAGAAAAAACCAACGTTAAACACCGCTTACGGGATCATAAACCCCTTCGAAAAGTTCTCCGGATAAGTATCGTTCTCCAGAATCAGGAAGAATTGTTACGATAGTTTTTCCATCGAATTCTCCTGATTCGGCAAGCCGAGCTGTTACAGCCATTGCCGCACCGCATGAGATACCGGACAATATTCCTTCTTCCATCGCAAGGCGCCGTGAATATTCAATTGACATTTCGTTAGTAACAAGTTCGACTCTGTCAACAAGAGAAATGTCTAAGTTGTGCGGTATAAAACCCGCACCAATCCCTTGTATTTTATGAGGGCCCGGTTCAAGAGGCTGATTGTTTAGCCGTTGAGTGATAACGGCACTCGTACTTGGTTCAATCGCAACGGAAAGAATATTCTTTTTTTGCGTTTTTTTAATATATCGAGATATTCCAGTGATCGTCCCGCCAGTACCTACACCGGCAACTAAAACATCAATTTTTCCATTAGTATCATTCCATATTTCAGGGCCTGTTGTTTCTTCGTGAATTCTTGGGTTTGCAGGATTTTCAAATTGTTGAAGAAGAAGATAT
>JACKPL010000003.1 GCA_024233545.1 bacterium | reverse complement strand
CATCCGCTATCTTTGGGGACTCTTTTTTTGCTCCGCAAAACACATTGTTTCAAATTCAAGTTGATGCAACCGGAACCATTACGGCATCTGAAAACATCGATCTCGTTTCCATATATCAAAACCCATGGACACCGAACATTCCCATCGAGAGGCTCCCGCAATTTATGGCAGGGTTACAGCGCACCGGACACACCCGCCTATTTGTCGATACTCAACCGCTAGTCAATGGATATACTATACAAGAACAATCCGCGCGCGAATACTATGCTACTTTAA
This sequence comes from bacterium, assembly GCA_024233545.1. Taxonomy (GTDB): domain Bacteria; phylum Auribacterota; class Auribacteria; order Auribacterales; family Auribacteraceae; genus JACKPL01. Next base: position 257,451 of record JACKPL010000003.1, on the reverse strand, counting down.
TTCAGCTTGCCCGCCGAGAAGGGATACAAGTTTATGCCACTCAAGGCAACCCTGCATGGATCACTCCGGCAGGCATTTCTACTGCGCAAACATATTTATATACCCTCGGCAATACCGCAGTCGATTTTGATGGGTACGTTCTAAATATTCAAGCCGACCGATTGCCGCAATGGAGCCAATTATCCGAAACAGAACGCCCGTTGTTTGCCGCGCATTATTCCGATGTTATCGCTCAATTTGAAGAAACTATCCGTTCTTTTTCCGGCCACAACAGAACTATATTTTCAACAATTCCGCTTGCAATTCATTCCACCGAAGGATACACACCGAATACAGCTCTATCCGATATACTTATCATAACCGAAACAACCGCTGACGATATTGTTGCACGCATTGCCGAATACAATCCTACTCAGCCATTTCATGTTCAGATTGAAACATCCCTTCTCGACCAAGCACAAACAACCTTTGCTTTGCGTGAAAACCAAATGCCATCAGTTTTGGAAGATGTTGCTCAACAATTGAGGCAACATCCACAATACGGAACTCTTTTTTCCGGTTTCGTTATCAACCATGACACCGGCGAAGATATCCTTCACGTCATGGAACATGGCACTGGCCGAGATGCCGGAGACCGGATGAGAGACGGATTACGCACCGACAGCGATATCCCTATTATGCTGACACAAAATTTATATAACATGGTCGTGTTCGGCAGTAGCCCGGAAGTAGTGCAAACCGGTGAAGAAACTCCTTCGTCATGGGAAGTAATACAAGCTCAACTCCGTTCGCGCCTGCAAGGAACCCTGCGAGGCATTACCGGTGCGGCTAACGTCGATCATATGGTAAACAGTTTAATAGAAACGGTCAACCGCGACCGTTTTACGATTTTGCCTGAAGCAATCCCGTTCGGCGCAGAATTCGGCACCGGCCTTGCGGCATCAACGTTCATCTGGGGACAACAATACAGCGAAATGGCCGCCATCAATGCCGTTACTATTGAAGGGTTAAATGAAGACGGCATCGTTGTTGAGGAATGGAATGACATACTCAATGCGCCGTTTCCCATTATTATAGGGCAAAACAGCGCTATCACGAATTTACGTTTTTCTGTCAATATTGAATCAGGCGCGCAACAAAACCAAACGTTCCCCGGTTATTTGGTACTGCTAACGCATCATCCGCAAAACGGCGGCATTGTAACGGAAACATCATCCGATCAGTTCAACCTTCCAGCCGGCGATTCAACGACTATTGAATTTACCGTTCCGGTTTCGGCAGAAGGCATCAATAATTTCGGATTTATGCTTATGAACGGACAAAAATACTCCGACCGCGAGGTAGTTGTAGACCGTGTGGGTATTGGGCATCGATATGGAATTATTGCCGACTGGATTCAATCTCATGCAGATGAATACCCCATCTATTATTCCGATGCAGTAACTCAATCATCCGAACTTGAAATCAATCGGCTTGGGTTATGGAGCGGCATGATTGATTCCCGTGTAGTCGTCAATACCTTTGAACTCGAACACTTTGATATCGCCCAACCGCAAACGCAACAGACAATCGAACTCCTTGCTGAGTCAGGGTTCGAGAACTTATTCTTGATGGAACACAATTTATGGAAATGATGCGTTCTGCGCCGGATGTGCTCACTGCGAAACGCCAAATTACCGCATACTTCGATGCACTGCGCGAAAACAATATCCGCGTAAGTTTACTTGTAGGAGACGAATCATGGGTCGATAACGAGCAAGCGATGCAAGATGCGTTATTCCCTCTTTTCAGGCTTCAACTCGGATTCAACGGGTTTGTTTTGAATCTCGGCGCCCAACCGGATCAGGTAAACCTAACTCCTTTCGAAGATTTTATCAGGGGAAACTCCGGATACACGGATATTGCCACTATATCAGCCAACGAATTGAGCATTGTTCAAAATCCTGAAACCATTGTAGCTTTCGTAGATAATGCTATAACGGCGCGTCAACCCGGCGTTACACTCGTTATTCCCGATTTTATCCTTGCACAGCAATCGCTTGATGCTATTCCTTCTCCTTCCTCGGATGAGCTTATCGTGCGGGCACGCCAAGTCAGCGAAGAAACTCTTGAATATTTTGCACTCGTGGGACATACAAACTTGTCGCGCAGTGAACAAACCCTGATGGATTTTTCTCAAGTACGCACATTACCTCCCATTCAGTTAGGCGAAGCGGCGGCTTTTGTCCAACAGGTTACTCCTGAAAATATTTTTGTTGAACAAGGAGAAACTCCGTATATCACGTTTGATGTTACCTACGACGGCAACAGAAGCGTTGCCACATTCACCTCTATCGTCCGGTTAACCAGTATTACAACCGGAGAAACCATAGAAGACACATTTCCCATTCATATGTCGTTAGAACCCGGTTTTCGTACACAACGCATCAACATTCCCATTGCCGAACTTGCTCCAGGACAATGGCGGTATGACGTTACCGTCATTCCATCAACCTACGAGCGCGGCATTGATTTTCGGCCGGCAACACCGCTATTGCCGGAAGGCTCTACGGTACAAGCAGGTTCACAAGACATAACTGTATTCTTGTCCAACAGAGAAGGAACCGAACGCCGTGTAGAAGTCGGCGGAAACGAATTTTTTCTTCTTTCTCCGCCTAATGCTCAACCGGGGGTACGAATCGGCGATGAATTTTTCCCATTGCCTGAAATACGCACAGAAGGAGTACGTTTTGAATTGGGCCCATCGAATATCAGAGTCAACGTAAGCCAGAATCCCTTTGGCGAATGGGCTATCGAAACAGGCGGAGAAGAAGTGACGATAACCGCCATGCAAACCGGCGAAGAAGCGTTGATGATAGGTATTCCGCAACATGCGCGTACATCAGGGTTCATACAGCAAGGGTTGCCGGAAATATCGGTAACAAATGTCGATATTGATGTCACCAGCCCATTTATTTTTCAACAGGAAAGTACTGTTATTCCTGTGCAATTCGATACCTCTTTTCTGGCAGGCGATTATGGCGTACTGCTTACACTGGATGATGCCGGAATGATTGAAGTTCAACTCACCGCACCGGATGGAGAAATAACACGGCGGAGTTTTCCTGTCTCATCTTCCGAGCGGGTTTTCACAGTGGGCAACCGCCTGCTTATCCTCGGAACAAATGCAGATAATGAACTGGTGGCTGTCGTAGCGCCTTTTGCGTCATCTACGATATCGTTTGAGGTTTCTAATTCCATCGATGCGACAAGCCCAGCGCGATACATCCCTGAAGTTTCATTCTACCACCCTGTTGTCGGAGAACTATCAATCAGTGCTGATATGGATTACGTTATTCAGCCCGGAGAAACACGAACAATTACCATGGATTTGCCAATTCCCGTTGATTTTCTCGCAAATGAGAAACTGGAACTCAGCGTTATCCGCAATGAAATTCGGGCAATGCAAAGCAGTTACGCAGATTTTATTACTGAACAGCAACGACTGCAAGGACTTGAGAGTATTCCCGCAGATCGGATTGAAGCGCAGATTCAACAACGGTTCGAAACACTGCGCGATACATTGCCCGGTTATATCCAAACCGTTCAATCGCTTATCCGCCAAGTTCAGGCGCAGAACATGATCTCAGAAACCCATCAAGCGGCGATAGTTAATTTGCAGGGCCGCCTTACTGCTCTTGATGAACTGCTTGCGCGCATTGATACCGTTTCGCCTGATGAATTTTCGTTCTTATTGACTGATATTGTCATAGAATTTCAAAATGTACGCACCGCTTTTTCCGATCTTTCAACTCAACTATACGGATACAGAGTATCAATTCATGACGTTTCCAATCTGCTCGGCGAACCGGTATATGCACATTTTACACCTCTTGGGCAAGATACCGGTGTTCAAGCGCCTGTTCCCGTTATACGTGATGTGGTGATTGACCCTGTGCTCGGACGCACAGAACAGCAGATTGTCCGGCGTATCGGCAAAGCGCCGTATGCGCAGATTGTTCTCGGCGTCGTAACACCGGCAGTTATACAGGAAACCCATCAGGCATACGTTGCCAATTATCTTGACCTGCGTCAATCACAACTTCAACTCGCCAGCCTCGTTCATGACTATTATCGCGTCCTTGAGTATAATATTCCGTCATCCCAGTTTGCTGTTGACAATGCACAGCTCAATATTGAATTAGCCTCTTCAGAACGAGACCGTTCACAAACTGTCGATCTGACCGGCGTATTCTTTGAAAATATCAATCTGCTTAAAACAGCGGACATTCGAGGCGGTGAAGCACATATTCTGCATTATGCTGAAATTGTTCAGGAAGGAGAAACGTTGATTTATGATGCATCGACCGAGATACTCGCTTCGCTCCTTGCCGATCTCGACGCCGATATTTCTCTTGCTCCTCGCGCCGATGCCGTCAGGTTTCTCGAAGATTTAGTCAGCCTCTTCGGACTGCTCGATGAAGATATCACTACTGACGAGGCATTGCTTCACGTGAATAATTTTCTTGTCGGCGCAAACAGCACTGACATTCAGCGTGCTGAAAATATTGTCCGTGCCGCAATGCAGGACGGCCGGTTAGAAGGCAGACAGCGTGCGGCGTTTATCATTTCGCAAATTGTTACTGAACCTTCGGTACGGGAGTATCTTCTCCATCTTTCTTTCTCTCGTATGGCAGATCAGTTGGATGAAGACCAAACCCAAGCGGAGCAAATCACCAATCCGGCAGATCGCGAAAGAGAACTTGCCCGCATCAGAGGACTGCGCGCTTACATGGGATTAGTTATTGAACGCAATGCCGCCGAAGACCTGCTTGAACAAGCACGCACCAACCATCAGCTGGGAATTGACCCTACCGCGCAAGCGGCTAGTGCACGGCTGGCATTCCAAAGAGCATTGGGGCATTTCCAGATCATCATCGGGTTAGAAACAGAATTTCGTGCAGTTACCGACTTGAACGATTTAATTGAACGGATTCAAGCTTCCTCACTTAACCCTGAAGACAAACAGCATGCTGTTGAAACCTTACAGCAAATAACCGAAAACCTTCAAGAATTTCAGCAATTCCTTTCACGCCGGCAACAAGCAATTGACGGCGCCGAACAATCACTCGCAGACCGCCAAACCGACGTCCAAGAAGCAAACGATTTACTCACCCATCTCTCCGAACTCAGAGCAGGGCATGAACTTTTCATCGAACGCCTTGACAGGTCTGTCGGCGACCAAACTACACGCTGGCAAAACGCTATCCGGCAAATACCTCCTGACCAAGCATTGCCATTTATCGAAGAAGTGATTCAGCTTGAATCAAATAACCTCACCAGCTCTATCAGAGATTTACAGCGTGCCCATCAAAACCAAGAATTTTACCAAGGCATAATAGATTCAAACACCGAACAAATCACCGAATTGCGCCAACGGCATTCTGCTTCAGCTTCGCAAGTAGAACGTCAGATTATTATCGCGTCCCGCATCCGCGATTTGGAACTCAGTTCGCTTGAAGCATCTGCGGAACTCGAATTTCTCGCATGGCACATACCATACTTAGAAACACAGATAACCGGCATATCAGAGCGCATCACCGAACTGCAAGGCGCACAATTGGTATTGGGCGGCACACCGGATACAGACATTTTCAACGGCCAAATCAGTTCTATTACAACACAACTTTCTCCATTGCAAAATGAAGCAACGAGTTTAGATGCAACTATCGCCGGTTTATCTTCCTATCAATCCGAACTCGAATCAGATTATCAAACACTGCTCGATAGATACAACTACCCGCAACGCATGCGGGCTGTCGGCGAACAGATCGAATTGAGCACATCATTGACCGAACTTAATTTAATCAACAACCCTGACAGTTATTTTCAATTCCTTAAATATAACGGTATTTCCCACGTCTACATTCCTACGTCGGAAATTACTGATGCACAAGGCAATATTGATATCGGAAGATTAACATATGCAGGCAGGATTATTCAAGCGGCACAACAAAACGATATACGCGTTTCTATTACCCTTACCATTGATTTCGATTGGCAGGAAGGCGAATTAGGCGGCTTTGATGTGGATGCCGCCGCAGAATTGTTCAGGCTGTTTCAACAACAGTTATTTCAATATAATGTCCGCATAAACGGATTCGCCGTTCAACTTACGCCATATACTGGCACAACGCCTCCATCGGAATCCGCTATGGATGCGTATCGCGATGCTCGGCAAGATATTGCTGAGACTATTTCCGAAGAATCGGACGATCTGCTTGACGCAATCCGCAACATTATTACAGCAGAACGTGATGCAGGACGCTTTGATACTGCCGACGCAATGGAACAAACACTCTCTCAAATGCTTGGTTCTCAAGGAACACTGACATATACTTTTGAGGTATTTGAAACGCAACAGCTCGCCTCTTCAATCGAACACGACCTGCAAACACGGTTTGGCGCTGACGCATCAGCGCATCGCTCTGAAGAATATCCCGGAACAAGCATTATTAGATCGGTATCGTCTAGCGTATCTCATATTAGAGGAATTGACTCTCACTTGCAAACAACTCCTCACGGCATAGGCATAGATTGGAGCACTTCTACGGCACAAGGACAGCAGGAACGGCTCCCTGAATTGATTGAATCGATACATACATATGCTCAAACTCAGCCGGGCGGCTTATCGTCAATTTTTATTGAATCCGACAATGTTTATGCGTTACAACGCAACCTCAACGCATTGGGTGCAGTCCCCTTGTATGCGCTTGACTTGCTTCAAACTGAAGCTGATTTGCAAACAGCTTATAACCAACGAGTTCTCAGTTATGTTCAAGGACTGAACGGACAGTTGGAGAACCTGCGCAATGTTCTTGATGCAGAACAAGAATTTCGTGACTCGTCACAAGGCCTTATTGACGAAATCGGCCGGATCCCCGATGAAGGGCTTGTACTTGAAATGCCGGATTTCCTGCTTGGCGATGATGTGCAGTTATCCCAACTGCAACAGCGGTTATCCGATCTTGAAACCCGTATCAACCTGCGCATGACAATGGAAGAAGCAGATGCGCTTGCGGCTGACATTGATCAGCTCTACGAAGATATGAGCGCTAATATCAGGCGGCTTCGCATATCGCTCAGCGCACTTTTCACACCCAGCGGATTTCAGATTCCCGGCATCACCGGAATCAATTCTTTCGGTCAAGCGCAAAGCCTATTTAGTGGAAGCAGTACTATTTCTTTTGATTTCGGACAACTACTGCCATCCGGCAGTCCGGTAGGATTTTCCATTTCGTACCGCACTTCTGATGGACGCCAAGAACAGCGTGATTTTCTTCGCGAACATGAAAATCTCCTCACCAGCGTAACACATCTTCGCGACGCGGCATATCAATTTGCCGAATTCTCTGCTCAAATCGATGCAATGGGATTACAGCTTCAACGAGATTATACCGACGTTGCAATGCTCAGGCGCGGAATCGATTTAGCATCGCGCCCTGAAGCACAAACAACACCTCACACTTTTGTCATCGGCGGGCAAGAAATTATTATCCAAGGCAACATTATCGTTGCGCTTCGCGATGTATCAACTGCATTAGAATCCGCTACAACTCGGGAATCAACGCTGGAACGAGAAATCACATCGCTCGAAAACACAATTACGGCACTGCGGAACCTGCGCGACCAAGCACCTGCACCTGATACATCAGCCACCTTCTTAACCCGCGACATCCAACCGCAGGAATCAATCGTTTCGCTCGACTATGCAGTCACAAACCGTGACCTTGCACAAGCACAATACGAACAGGCAGTACGAGGAAACACCGTTGCACAAACCGAATACGGGCGCGCTCTCGACGGACTGCAGGATGCTCGAACTTCTATTCAAACAGCGGCAAACAATATCAACCTTGCACAAAACGCTGTGGAAGAAAGCAGAGAACAAGTCGAACAAGCATTCCTCGATTTGCTCACTGCTTTGGCGGGAACGAACATTACTCGTGACCAACTATACGATACACAAGTCGGCGGTATCGGCGTTCGTCTGCGCCTTGACCAAGCAGAAACCGGCTTACAACAAGCATATTTCAATTTCGATACACTATTTCACCGTATTTTCAATCTGATAGAAAGTACAAGTACCGAGGCTCAATTTGAAGCATATTTCAGGGGTTACGAAACCGACCGCATCTTACCCGGCTGGGGATTGGATGCTGTTTTGGGGCCGGGCGCACCATTCACCGGCAACCGCGATATTGAAGCGGCAACAACTGCACAAGTGGTCAGTTCCGTATTACAGCCCCCCGTATCTCTTTCGCTGTACGGCGGTTTTATCAATTTATCGCTTACCTATACAAGCCCGAATTTTATCAATATTGGATTAAACCTTAGTTCTGCCGGCAACAGCCGTATCGGGCAAGCAGAACTCAACCTCCTTAACCGGCAATCGCAATTTATTTTAACTAACATGGCAGAGGCAGACCGCCGAGAACAGGTCGAACAAGCCGTTGCCCATTTTGAAGCAATGATGGAAAATTACAATGAATCGCTTCGTATGCTCGAATGGCGCCAAACTAATCTTGAACAAGCAGGATTGCGCCTCGAATCAGTCGTAACCGACTGGGAACAAGCGCGTGATTTTCTCCACAGCAATACGCGTGAACTTGAGCTTGCACAACAAAATCTTGAACAACGGCAACAAAACATGATTTCAGCACGACAAACAGTAGAAGAGATAGAACGCGCCGCAAACGACGAAATCACGCGCGATGAAATGCAAGGAGAAATGGTTCATCAAACACCGCCTGAAATCATTCCTGAAAGTGAATCGACGACAATTACTACTCCCGATCCTAACCGCGGAGAAGAATTTGAACGTGCTCGAATCCTGAATCAAGCGCTTGCCCGCATTTTTTATGCGTTTCTTGCATGGCTGTTTTTACTTTTCGGAAAAGATTCGATTCGACGCATCATCCGTAAACGGTCTCTAAGCAAGATCAATAAAGAAAAACAGATGGGAAAAGAGAACATACGGCAAAACCGTGTTCAATCGTTGTCTCCAACCGGACCCGCAACTCATTTTTACACCAAAAATAAAATTGACCGTATTTTTCGTGATTTCACTCCTGAATCACCGGAAGAGTTAAAAACGTTTTTAGCGTATTTTGCAAAAAATCCTCGCGCATTGCCTACGCAGGTATCGCTTTTTAGCAATCCTGTATTTAAAGCCGTTCGCCAATTTGAGCAATCTCCGCAACATGTTTTTGAAGCATTGTCACAAATTGGAGATCAAAGCCAATTATCCATTGCAGAGGTTCTGCAATTACAAACTATTCTCGAAAAGACGAATTTCGTTAATTCATTGTCTCTTTCCGGCGACATCATCGTATTAGACTTTGATACCCTCGGGCTTTCATCCATAGAAAATGCGGCAAATGAAGAACATCGCAGAATGCTTCTCTATTATTTGGAATCGTTAGAAGCACGCTTTGCCGAACTCGGGCGCACACCGCGCATCGTTATTTTTTCCGAGTCACGTCCATCATGGGAACTTCCTTCGGTACTCGGGCCGATTCTTTCCGCACATATAATGCAGTTTTACGGTATTGAATTATTTGATTCTTTTGAGCAATCACGAGAAAATCGGTACTACGCCTTTTTTGCCACCGTCGCGACACACTATGATGTAAATCGGGTTAACCTAAAGGTATTTTCAAACCGGCAGGATATTATGAATTCAGCGCAATCTGCCGGCACAATACTTGCCAACCGAGAAGGCACCGTTTTTGATGCGTTGACTATTTTCGCAAACCTGCATCCGAATCATATTGCCAACCTTCTGATTAAAGGAACTGATATTTCAACCGAAACATTCATTCAGGATAATACCGAAGGGTACTTAAGTTTTGCCGGCAAAGAACTCCAATTACGGCAACCGGCACCGGGACGCCTGCGAACAATCATTCCGCAAAACTTGATTGATTCAGCCGCATAATCAGTAAATTTTACTCGGTGATTTTTTTAGGAGGACGCCCTCTCGGACGCCGTTTTAAGCTTATTCCCGTTATACGCTCGATCGAAATGATAAACTCATCCGAACCGATGGGCAAGGAACTGATTGCAGATTTACGGATTTTTTGAACATCATCCGGATTATCGTACTCATTAAGATATTCAGCATATTTTTGCTGGCCTTCGAATGTTTTTAGGAACTGTTTTACATACTTATTATGCTCATCACTATATCGGAAACGCGCACTTGACCATGGATAATCTTGCGCCTTAACAACGATACGCTGGCGGCATGGATTGCGTTCTGCATACCGGCATACCGCCCATAAATATTCCGCAGGGTCAACGATTGCCGAATGGAAGCGGCATTCCCATAACCTTCCTGTTTTCCGATATTTATTATTAAAGTACTGCGTATACCTCAGACTAATTTTCTGCATCATTTTAGCAAGAGAATATTTTCGTTTAGGAAACAACACGAGATGAACATGGTTTTCCATTAGGCAATACGCATAGACAGAGCATAAACATTCTTTGCTATGTTCCTGCAGTAAAGCAACATAATTTTCTCGGTCACGGTCATTAAGAAAAATCTGCTGGCGATTGTTGCCGCGCTGTGTCACATAATGTGGATAACCCACTGCTATTAAACGAGCTGTTCTTGGCATACTATGATACTACCGTTTTACGGCTGGATAAAGCAATAAAAGAATGTGTCCCTATTAAAAAACCTAATTTTTCCCTCTTCGATTTTAAAGGGAATTCAATTAGCCATCACTTTATCGAACCGAAGCATTTAAATTACGAATAACATATTGCAGAATACCGCCATGGGTATAATAGTCGATTTCCTCAACAGTATTTACAGCACATTTTAACGTTATAGACTTTTTAGAACCCGCGCTGTTCATAATATCACATACTACATCCATTTGCGGTGTAATCTTTTTGTCGATACCATTGATTGTCACCGATTCATCACCTTTAATCCCGAGAGCATCTATGGAATCCGAACTGGTGAACGTGAGCGGCAATACGCCCATGCCGATTAAATTTGACCGATGGATACGTTCAAAACTTTGAGCGATAACCGCTTTTACGCCAAGTAAGAATGTCCCTTTTGCCGCCCAATCACGCGATGACCCCATGCCGTAATCAACTCCGGCAAAGACGACAAGCGGTGTTTTTGATTCTTTGTATTTCATTGCCGCATCGAAAATGGAAAGAGTTTCTCCTGATGGTACATGCCGGGTATATCCGCCGGTTTGATCGGTCATTTTATTGCGTATTTTTCCGTTGGCAAAGGTGCCGGGCATCATGACCAGATGATTTCCACGCCGAGACCCATACGAATTAAAATCCTCTTGCCGTACACCTTTTGACATGAGGTACCGCGCCGCAGGGCTCGACGATGCAATTGAGCCGGCAGGCGAAATATGGTCGGTTGTCACTGAATTACCGAGCACCGCTAAAATACGCGCGTTTTCTATTGTTTGAAGAGGAGGAATTTTTTCCGTCATGGTTTCAAAAAACGGCGGCATTCTGATATAAGTGCTCTCTTCATCCCATGAATACGTAACAGATTGTGTCGTTGGAATTTCCTGCCATGATTTACTGCCGGTAAACACATCGGCATATTTTTTATTAAACATTTCCGCCGTGACTCCCGAAGCGACGATTGACTTGATCTCTTCGTCTTTCGGCCAAAGGTCTTTGAAATAAACCGGCACACCATTTTTTCCGATTCCAATCGGGTCTTTGGTTATATCGATTGCCATTGTTCCGGCAAGCGCATACATTACAACTAATGGCGGTGACATCAGATAGCTGTTTTTTGTTGCCGAATGGACACGATTCTCAAAGTTCCTATTGCCGGACAGTACTGAAGCAACAATTAAATCGTTATCGATAATACATTTCTCAATATCATGGTCTAACGGGCCGGAATTACCGATACATGTAGTGCACCCGTATCCGACAACGTTAAATCCGAGTTTATCCAGCTCATTCTGTAATCCGCTGGCGTTGAGGTATTCGCTCACAACCTGTGATCCAGGAGCAAGGGATGTTTTAACCCACGGCGCAACCTTCAATCCTTTCTCATTGGCATTTTTCGCAACAAGCCCGGCGGCTATCATAACGTTTGGATTCGATGTATTGGTACAGCTTGTTATTGCCGCTATAGCAACATATCCGTTTTTCAAACTAAACGATTTATTCTGAACCGGAAACGACATACCGACACCGGAGGGTTTCTCTTTCTGGCAAAACACATTAAACGATTCTGCCACATCGATAAGAGCGATTCTATCCTGCGGGCGTTTCGGCCCCGCAATGCTGGGCACTACATCTGAAAGATTCAGCTCAATTATATCGGTATATACCGCCTCATTTTTATTATTGCGCCACATACCTTGTTCTTTGGCATATGCTTCAACTAGTGCAATTGTTTGGGCGGAGCGCCCTGACAGTTTGAGATACGCTATCGTTTCTTGGTCGATGGGAAAAATACCGCACGTTGCGCCATATTCCGGAGCCATATTAGCTATTGTTGCTCTGTCGGCAAGTGACAGGTTATCAAGCCCTGCGCCAAAGAATTCAACAAATTTCCCGACGACACCGCCTTTAAACTTGCGAAGCATTTCAGTAACGGTTAATACAAGATCGGTGGCTGTTGCACCTGCAGGCAACCTGCCGGACAATTTAAATCCTACTACTTCAGGCAAAACCATAGAGATCGGCTGTTCAAGCATAGCGGCTTCTGCTTCAATGCCTCCTACTCCCCAACCGAGCACCCCAAGCCCGTTTATCATTGTCGTATGGCTATCCGTGCCGACCAGCGTATCGGGGAAAGCGCATCGCTTGCCATCGATTGTTTTTGTCCACACGCCTTGAGCCAAATATTCCAAATTTGCCTGATGGCAAATTGCAGTTTCAGGCGGCACAACTTTAAGATTTTCGAATGCAGAAGCACCCCATTTAAGAAAAGCGTACCGTTCGCGATTGCGTTGCATTTCAAGGGAAACATTCGTTGACAACGCATCCTTGGTACCGTATGCATCGACCTGTACCGAATGGTCTATAACCAAATCGACGGGAATCTGCGGGTTAATCAAAGCGGAATCGCCGCCGAGTTTTTTGAGCGCATCGCGCATTGCCGCAAGGTCAACAATCGCCGGCACTCCGGTAAAATCCTGCATAAGCACCCGCGCAACGTAGAATGATATGCCCTGATTTGAGGTTTTGTCATTCAGCCACTGGGCAAACGCTTTAATATGCTCAGCCGCAACTGTCTGTCCATTTAAATTACGTAATTGATTTTCCAATAAAACTTTTAATGAAAAAGGCAATGATGAAAATTTTGCACTGTATACCTGCTCAGCTTTTGATAAACTGTAAATGGTATAAGATTCCTGTCCAACCTGTAATACTTTTTCGAATACCGTTTTTTGATCTTTTCCCATAACGTATTCTTTCTTTGAGAGATTTTACATTTCCAATTTGATGCATAGCTTCAATTATATAAAAAAAGGGAGGCCTTTTCAACTAATAGTTCTTTTTAGTACATATCCGCAATAATCTCTTTCTCACGTTATTTTCAGCTTGCTCGGTATTGGGAAAAGCAATAATCATTATAATTTTATTTGTTTTATGTTATAATTTATCCTCTTGTTTTGAAGAAGGAAAATGGTAAAGGAGATAGGAGAAAAATGCCGAAACACTCTATAAAATTGTTACTATTTATAATGATAACTCTGCTTTGCGCCCCGTTAAATGCGGCATCATCGTATACGGTAAAAGCAAAAAAGACATTTTCCGATTCGAGAGGCACTCTCTATATTATACAAGATATACACGCCGACTTTGCAACTCAGTTATCCATAGCAGAATTGATAGAAGCACTATCCGCAACCGGTACCGCTCATGTATTTCTCGAAGGCACGGTTGGACAAATTGATTTCGATTGGTTTAAGACATTTCCCGATCAAATGATTCGGGATATGGTCGCTTTTCATTCTATGAAAAATGGAAAAATTAACGGTGCAGAATACACAGCAATAACTTCACCCAACACATTTTCGCTTTATGGAGTCGATGATGCCGCACTCTACAAGAAAAACCTTACATTTCTTAAGCAGAACCTTGCAAATGACGGGGCGAACATAACCTTTGTAACCAATCTAAAAGCGATGGTATCAAAGATTGTAGGCAACATCGACGATCCGTCATTACGGTCTCTCAAGGAAATAACCGATTCTGCAAACGGAGAAAATGTTATTGAATATTTTAAAGCTTTTTTCTCTTTCTTGGAAAAAAACGGTATTTCCATTCCTGAAAATTCTTATGCTCAGTCTCTAATAAAAAACTATGCCTATTTAGACGGGGTTGACCCAGCAAGCCTTGAGACACAGAAACTCACGCTCATAAAAGCCCTTGCTCAGAAAAATAAAGATTCTGTCAAACACCTGCTGAGTTCGTTAAACGACTACGAAACGATTCATTCTCTTATCAGGCAATATGAAAAATATCATTTCGATTTAAACAAAATAAACCTGCTAAAAGAGTATACGTCAAGGGTTGCCGCGCTTTCCATTATCCCCTATAATGGTTTGCAGGAGGAACTAATCGGTTTTCAAAGAAGTTATCTTGATTCCTTACCTGTTTCGTCCCCATCTCAAATACTTTCTGCTGTACTATTCTGTATTCCTCTTATTGAAAATTATTTTCATTCTGCACTTACTCGCGATGAATATGATTTTCTGCTTTACTGTTTGGGTACAATTAAAGCAACATCTTTCAAATACGGAACTTATGCTTCTTTATCACACCACTTCGAACAATTTTTCCTTGCTGTTTCCGCGGATAACTTCTATCAATCCGCCATACAACGAGACCATGTAATAGCTCAAAAAACAATCGAACATATTCTTTCCGCACCTAACACAACAAATATCCTAGTAGTAGGCGGTTTCCACATTGCCGGAATTTGCGGGATGCTTGACGCTCATAAAATCTCCTATGAAATCATACTGCCCGACGTATCTCGAAAAGAATCGTTATCACATTACCTGCATACATACTATTCGCGGCTCGGCATCAAGCAGGAAACAATTCCTGTTCATTTTATTCAAAAAGCACAAGACATTTTATCGTTTAGAATGGCGCACCTTGCCGTTACAACATTTTTAAAACATATTTTATCCGATACGGAATCACCCAACTTCATGTTGGAAACTCAGTTCCTTATGCAAGGGTTACACATCTTTTTCAATAATGCGGATGTCACGTTGGATAGTTACCCATCAAAACAACTTTCTTTCATGCCGCCGATACTTATCGGCGACACACAAATGTATCCTGTAACGTTTGCGGATAACAGTATCCCTCCATTATTTGTAACGATAGCTCATCACGGGCAAACGCCGTCAATACAGGTACCGCGTACTCTCCATTCCGATGATGTTTCGAATTTTCATTTTGCCGTTTCCGGTCCCGACTCCGTTCGCGAACTCTTTAGAGATACCGATGCCGCCATATCGTTCTCTCATCTTGATTATGAATCACAGCGTATTCTTGCACAAAATGTTTATCCCTTTTTTCAAACCCAGCAAGACGAGCAGAGGCTTCTTGTTGAATCGCTTTTTATGGAGTTCGATCCATTTATTCAATTCCGGCAATATTCAATTGGCGGGCTCAATAACACGCTTAACGAGCTCTTGTCTCCAACAACTGCCGCGATATATAAAAACGGCCCGACATTTCTTGGTATTCTCGACCGGTCAGGGCCAAGCATGGAGAAACTTGATGAATACCGCCTGCGCGACACCATCAACGCTCTCGCTGAAGAACTCATCGGCTCATCCTCTATTTCAGCAGATCATGCAGAACGGTTCAGACAAACCCTGCCGTTCATCTACGACGTCAGGTCGGATACTACGGTAAAATATCCTGCAGATTTTGTGGTTAATTATCGGGAATTCGGCAAAAACACCGGTGATTTGCATTACCGCTACTACGAACGGTTCACCGAAGCCGACTTAAAAGGATTAGTTTTACGGTTGTTTCAAGAAACAACCGGATATACCGGCAACCCGTT
The DNA here is from genome assembly GCA_024233545.1 of bacterium. Taxonomy (GTDB): domain Bacteria; phylum Auribacterota; class Auribacteria; order Auribacterales; family Auribacteraceae; genus JACKPL01. The sequence continues at coordinate 241,358 of JACKPL010000003.1, read as the reverse complement.
GGAACAAAGAAATACCGAATCTCTTGTAACGAATCTTTCAAAAACACGGGATTTTTTCTCCAAATGGGATAAACAGCTCGATTTTAAACACCTGATAGAACTGAGCCCATTTGCTGAATCACTCTTTGCACAAGATAACGCCGAACTGGCTTCTCGTTCACCGCAAGCACAGCTTGCCCTTTTAAGCGAACGTCTGGCAATCAACGACACACAGATCCTCGAATCAAAAATAGCTGGTTCAAATGTGCCCTATGTCTTTTTGCCTTCATTATCCAGCCTTGCTTTCGATCTAAAAGTATGGGGCGAAACCATTCTTCTCAAACGTATTCAAGAAATGTTCGCCCAGCATAACATAACGTTACCGGAAAATAGTACTGCCGAAACTATTTTATCTCTTCTCGAACAACACCCTGAAATCAGCGCAAAAATCCAGCCGGTTACTTTTTTTGCAAAAGACGCTTCACAGCTCGACGATGTTTCGCAAGCCGATATAACATTGCTTCTCAACGACCCATTCTTCGCGGCGCTTAATGCGTTTCATAAGTACGGATTATTTCAGATGCATGCATATCATGCGCCATCATTAGGGTTCTCAGTTACACAAATGCCTGACGCAACGCAGGAAATTCTTCGCAGTATACAAAACAGCAACGGTTTTCTTATTACCCGCGGCGAAACAAATTATTTCTCCGTCAACTTACTGAATATTCATTCGATTCGCCTTGCACAAATAAAAACCGAACCGGTCAAAGAATATCTGTCTATAGAAACCGGCGATTCACTGATTCAATATGTTCCCGCAGGGCTTGCACCGGTAATAGGATTCGGTTTTACACAGCAAAGCGCACGGCAATTCACCGACGCGCTTCAATCCGAGGCATATGCGCGTTTAACACGCTTGTATGACGGCAATGAAGAATATGCCCTCGCAAAAATCAGAGAAAAATTTCATAAAACCTATCTTCCCGTACATCGCATCATTGATTCATTGCTCGACCCGGAAGCATATGATTACGGCATTGTACGTGCGACCCGTGAAGTCAAAGTGCTCCCTGATGGTTACACAAACTTTGTTAATATGGTTACCCTGCCCGGCGCAGGAATGCTAAAGATGGATATTTGGCGCGCGGAAAATCCGCAAGGCGATACCCTTGAAGATATTAAGAGAAAATACGAAGAACTTTACCCTAACCGTCAAATGCTGTTGCTTACCAACGGCGGTTTTTTTATCACCAGCGCCATAGCAAAACGAGAAAGTTTGCCTGAAGAAGTTGTAGGCACCAATCTCGGATTAAGTATAAGAGAAGGAAAAATTCTCTCTCCGCCATTATTCAACAAAGGCGCTATTTTTCAGACGGACGACGGCCGCATTATCATACGGCGGGCAACGATTAACCGCCATGGCGGCATTTGGGATTCACGGTATTCTTCCGATCAGGGGCTCTTCTGGGAAGACGGCACCATCAATCTTAATCCTGAAACGCTTGAATCACAATCAGAGGTTCTTAAGGACAAGATACTATTATACACACCGTTATACGATTCTCCCGCCATTCCTCAACCCGCTCTAAAAGGCAGGGTATTGATGCATGTCGTGGGGAATAAAGTAACCCACATTGAAAAAGAACCGTCACAAATGCGAAACCTGATATGCGGTATATGTTTGGCAATTCCTATTGCTGTGTTTGAACGGCAAAAAGCATATTTCGAAGCAGGCAGTATTGTCGATTTCAGGCTGGATTTAGGCGATGACCTGAAAAATATCAATACCGCTCTCGAATCAGGGCCGTTTCTTATCAAGGACGGCAAAATCGATTTTAAAGAAGGTACCGATGAGCTCAATATGGAAGAGGGAGGCTGGCTGACGGAGAATTCAAAAAAGACTCAGGCTTCTGATGTTCATGACCAGATTATTCGTTCAGCCCGTATTGCCGCCGGTGTTAAAGATGATACGCTTATCATGGTCGCCGTTGACAGCAGAATCCAAGAGAGTATGGGAGCCGGGCATAAAGAAATGGCGCATTTGATGCATGAACTTGGCGTCGAGTTTGCCACCGAATACGACGGCGGTTCGTCTGTTTCGCTTTTCCTGCCGCATCTTTCGGATCCGGTATTGACTAATTCATCATGGAGCGGCAACGCGGAACCGCCGTACATTTATCCCCGTTACCCACGATGGAGCGGTGCACGCCCCTTGATCAGCGCACTTATTTATTATATCGATAAAAAAGATATGCCGAAACTTGAACTGCGTAAAAAAATCGAGCTTCACAACCTCTCGGTTATCGAACAAAGCATGTAACGTTTGAAAAAGAAACGCTGTTTCATTATTGTGCTTGAAATAGAGGGATAGTAAAAAAGAACGTTGCGCCTTTGCCTAATGTTGACTCAACCCAAATTGTTCCGCCATGCAGAGAAACAATTTTTTTGCAGATTGCCAATCCAATGCCGGTACCTGATGATTCGCTGTTGTCCCTGCCGCGCTGAAACGGCTCAAAGATTCGTTCCATATCGTTCTCATGAATACCTTTACCCGTATCGCACACAGAAAAGAGCCAATTATCGTCTTTTCGCTGAACGTTCAGGTCAATATTTACGCCGTTTTCACCAGAATACTTTAATGCGTTTGTCAGCAGATTCTGAAACAACTCTTTAATAAGCGATTCATTGCCATTGATAACCGGCAAATCGGAACAATGGAAAACAGCTTTTTTTACCTGAATAATGGAATGAAGGTCTTTCATTAGCCCCTGAACAATCTGACTGCAATCCACTGGACTAAAATGTTTTTTCTCTTTGGAGACTTGCGCATACATCAGCAAATCATCGATCAGTTTTTCCATTCTGCTGGCGCCGTTTTGAGCCGACTCGATAAACGCCAGCGATTTATCGTCAAGTTTGCCTTCATTGATGCGTTCCAGCATCTCAAGATAACCGGTAATAGTAAATAAGGGCAATTTTAGGTCGTGAGATGCTATATAGGCAAATTCTTCCAAATCTTTATTCGTTTGGCTCAATTGCTGAACAGCGTTTTGCAAAGCCTGTTCCGCTTCTTCTCGATTAGAAATTTCTTTTCTCAATTCATCCTGTGAACTATTTGTTTCTTTTACCATTGCATCAAAAGCACGGGATAACTGCCCGATTTCATCAGATGCCTGTGTCGCAACCGAATGATTAAGGTTGCCTTTCCGGATAATTTCTACTCCGTGCTGTAGTGCTTTAATTGGATTGGAAATCGAACGGGCTGTTATCATACCGACAATAACCACACACAAAAAAGTTGCGATGACACACATTCCAATGCGGCATTTCAACGTTCTCATGAGAGAAAATGCTTCATCTAAGTCCTGTTCAGCAAAAAGGAACCATTTCATTTCAGGCAAATACGCAATACTGCCGAGAACATCAATGCCTCGGTAATTTTTATAAATGCGGGCTTTTAGAATATAATGTGTCCCGAGTTCGGGCATAGATTGCAAAACTATATTCATATCGGGAGTTTCAACCTTCTGCCGCAAAACACTGTCAGACACAAACCGCGACGGCGTAATCATGAGATTCTCTTCATTTACGAGAAAGACTTCGCCGTTATTTTGCAGTCCGGCTCGGCTCGAGGTAATCTGATTGATAACATCTATTGATGAAACCACCACCGCTACGCCGATTAATTCTTTCTCAATGAACAGCGGAGCAGACATATAGAGCACAAAAGCATTATCATATACACCAACAGAAGATGAATATGATTGATTGCCGGCAGAAAAGGCAAAATGCGTGATTTCACTTTTCTGCGTTTCTTCAAGAGGTTCTGATGAAACAATAATAGCCCCCTTCGTATCGAGAAGCACTATGTTGATAAATTCTGCATACTGCTCCGTAAGGGCTTTAAGAATTGAAAAAACTTCCTCTTTATACGTAATGTCATTCGTTTCATAAAATTTTTTAAGGTATTTGCGCATCCATAACCGACTGGTAACCAACTCTGTTTTCTGCCGGTATGTGTAGAGAATAGTGCGGATATGGTGCGCCCTTGACTGAGCAATGGAAATGACATGTGCGTTCACTTGCCGTTCAAGATTTTTTTGAGTAGTATGAACGCTTAACATTCCGATCAAAAGAATTGGAATCAGAGAAATAATCAAAAAAATACTGAGGAGTTTCTTTTCAATCTGCATACAAAATAGATTCGCTAAAAGTTTGAATTATTATATTATCGGTTCTAACATCAGGTGATTAACATATTCCGGATCGACGCACGAATCCAATCCTGTTATAGAAATCTCTTCGCCCGTCCTTAATGTTGCTTTAAGAGATTTTGTCCATACACCCCATGAATGGAAATGATGCAAATCGGAGAGGAATAGTGTTCTTGGCTGTAAAAGTTTGTGATGAAACATATATAAGCGAAGGTTTGTCAGCAAAAAACCATCTTCAATAATACATAATAAAAACTCCCCGTCTTTCAACGGCTCCCGTTCAAAATAGTTTCCGACAGCATTAGAAAGTGTTTTTTTATATAAATTATGGAATGATTGCAGTGTGGATGTGCGCGCTTCGGCGGCAAAAGATGGGCTGAACTGAGCCGCTTTATCGGATTTCCACGCATAATAAGTATTATTAAGTATTTGTTCGATTGATGTTTGGTGCGTAAGAGCACTACTCACCGGAGAAGAGATTGCATTGGCAATAATTTGTTCTGCTTTACTTTTACTGATTTTCTTACTGCGTAAGTAATTAATCCGCTCTTTATATGAGGCGCCTTTTTTCTCTAGTTCAACTACTGCCGCAATATAATCTTCCTGAGCGGCAATAATGGTTTGCGCATCTTTCCGCATACGCTGTTTCTGCACTATCCAGCGGATACAAACCGCAATGCCGCCAAGAACAAAAACCGCTCCGAAGTATACGCCAATTCTACCGAATAACTCTAATGCCCACCCTTCGCTTAGAGCAATGATCCCTAATACCGCTAGAGCCAACCATATTAAAACATTTTTCACCAACGCCCTCCATTGTTAGCCCACATTTACCTAGCTGAAAATAAGTTTAAACCGTCATTGCTTGCGCTGTTCTTTGTTTTTCAATATTTACGTTTATAACTCCGCGCACATAAGGCAATCCATCCAAACCTGCAGGGATTTTCATTAACGTTCCATCATTCAGCTTAAGTTCGATTGCACAATCTTTGCCTATTGCATTATCATTCTGAGAATAATCAGATACTGCATTCCACTGAACAAACTTTTTCTTCACCGTTATACCCTGCTCAGAAACCGCAACAGAAAAAGAGATATCTCTCACTAAATTTATCAGGTTATATACAAGCCAAATAAAAATCCCTGTAACGAATAACGGATACCACCATGCTAAAGAAAGATACTGAGAATCACCGGCAAGCACACCAATCGCAATCGAACCGATTAACAGCACCATCGGATACACCGCGTTGAGCACTGTATGAAACACTATTATTTTTCGGTATTTGAAATATTCCGCCATGTTTTTTCCTTTTAATCCCTTATATTCTTTATAGCAAACCTAGAGAATAAAAGAAAATAAAAATTTTTTACTATTACTGCAATCCTTAACTACAAACGATGGTACCGTGATATTATTTGTCGAGAGAAAACACTTCCGGCTGAAAAAGCGTACGAAAAAATGTTTCCACTTATTCTCCATGCACGCGATTAGAATTTTCTGGGGGAATGGCTTTTATTCAGGTTGAAACCCGTACGGAACGCCTTTGGTAACAATGGCAACCGCATCATGGGCATGAAGGCTTTCAAGATGCTGAACAGTAATTCGGTAATCTGCGACGCGGGATTCCGCTTCTAAGACCGCTTTTAAGATGCGTGCGGCATCTTCGCAAAACATCAAATTTCCACCGTTGATTTTGGCAAATTCTTGTTCATCTTCGCGTTTGACAGCAGTCTGAACGGGTGTTTGCAAACCGTTTTCCAAGAGGTCTATGAGTTCAACAAAGCTCATTGAATGCGCAAAGTCTTTGAGGCGTATTTTTACATCGGCAAAACTTCGCTGGCCGTGAGGGGTTGCAGGCATGCCGGCATCGCTTCCCAGCCAGTCAAATACTGTTTCGGAATCTACAACCGGCTGATGGGCAAACTTTTTCTTAAATTCTTTCTGGACAACTTGCCGCGCAAGCGCGCCCGAACACGGACAGGTGCTCGAATAAGTAATGCGCACGCTTTTATCCAATATGACAGATTTTTTATCCATATATCCGGTAAAACTAACCGGATAATACCGCCAACCGGCCTGTCCGCTCAACAATGATTGTCTTTGAACCATAAGGTCAAACCAAATATGAACCCAACTTTGGTTGCTCAACCCGCGTTGCGATTTTATAAATTCTCTCAACAGTTCAATGACGGTTTTTGTACCGATTTCCTGTTTGCCCAACAACTGCTGAGCGGTTAAATACAACCGCGACATATGGATTCCCTTGGCGGTGGGATCATCGAGGCTAACATAGAAATTTGCGCGTGCGGCTAGGGTCATCAATTCGCCGTATTGATTTCTCATACGAACTGGCAGTTCTACCCCACTCATACCGACACGATTAAGGGGAGTATGTATTTTCGTATGCCCGTAACTTGTTATGTCCGGCATGGTTACATCACGAAAATGCGATTTCCCGTTGCCGTTTATCGAATGTATTATTTCCATTGGTAACTATACTCGTTTTTTCAAAGGTTATAACCCGTATTTATGGAATAAACCCTCTCAATACATTATTTGCATTTTGCCTTAAGTGAGGCAAAAACCGAAAAACGGTTACATTTTACCTTCTTTATAGACTACATGGCGCCTCACAACCGGATCATATTTTTTTAATTCCAGCCGGTCAGGAGAGTTTCTTTTGTTTTTCGTAGAATAATAGCAATGCGGGCTTTCTGTGCTTTTCAGTTTGATTATATTCCGATTTCCTTGTTTTGCCATGGTTTGTACTCCTGTTTTTATTAAGTATTTGTTATTATTTTTTATCTCAAAATAGAATGAATTATATACTTTATCATTTCTTAGCCTGAGAAGTAAAGAGTATTCCATAGGGTTTTGTGGTTTTCAAAACAATTTCTTTTCTATATAAAATTATGTTCTATGAAAAAAAATGTTCATTGCCATTCCAACTGTTCTTTTTTACAATTAAGTCATAACGATGAACTATACAGAGAATTTATATATGGACAAATACTGTAAACCTATAATTATCGTTAGCAAATGCTTGGGGTTTGACGAATGCCGTTATAATGGCGTATCTGTCCCATGCAGTATTGTATCTGAATTGAGAAACCACGTTGATTTTATTACCGTTTGCCCTGAAGTAGAGATTGGCCTTGGCATACCGCGCAAACCGATTCACATCATTTTGCAAGACGCTTCTCCTCGTTTGCTCCAGCACGAAACAAACCGCGATATTACCGATGAAATGAATGCTTTTTCCGTTTCGTTTTTAAAGTCATTAAATGCTGTCGACGGTTTCATTTTAAAAGGCAGGTCTCCATCATGCGGGATTAAAGATGTTAAACTCAAATATCCCGGCGGGAATATAATCGCCGGCAGTCATTCGGGTATTTTTGCTCAGCATGTCCTTGAGATGTTTCCCGACATCCCTGCTGAAACAGAAGGGCGGCTTACTAATTTTTCAATCAGAGAATATTTTTATACACGGATATTTGCTCTTGCGCGGTTTCGGCAGATGAAAGAATCCGGCGTTTTACCGGATTACATGCAGTTTCACGCAGACCATAAATTTCTTCTTCTCGCATATAATGAGAAAGAAATGCGAATCATGGGAAAAATTCTCGCAAACCAAAGTAAACGGCCGCTGAATGACGTGTATGAACTCTACGGAATACATCTAAAAAAAGCATTGGGGAAAATGCCTCGATTTACCTCTCACATCAATGTACTGCTTCATCTGCTCGGATATGTGTCGGAACATTTGAATTCCCACGAAAAAGCGTATTTCCTTGACTGCATAGAAAAATTCCGAACAGGCACGCTTCCGCTGAGCGCACCGGTTGCAGTGTTAAAATCACATATTGCCCGGTTAAACATAGCGTATCTTAAAACACAAACATATTTTGCGCCATACCCTGAATCGCTCATTACCCTGCATGACAGCGGCAAAGGGCGATAGGATAACAGATTCCGCAAACAGGTATATGTTTAAGAAACCTTCACTACCGTCCTGCCTATGCTCTTCCCGCGCATCATACCATCGATGCAAGGCTCCAGCTGTTCCAAAGAACATTCTTTGCCGATAGAATCGAGGAAATTACATTTCCACTGGCCGGCAAATTGATGCCATATCCATTCTTTGACTGCAATCGGCGTTTGATTGGCAGATATGCCTAATACGTTTATCCCACGTAAAATGAAGGGATATATTTCCATTTTCAAATCATGAGACGCCACCAATCCGCAACAGGTAACACTGCCCTCGCGTTTTGTCGCCCTAATAGCGGCTTCGAGAATCCTCCCGCCAACCGAATCGATTACTCCTGCCCATCGTTCGCGGAGCATCGCACGGACAGGCATCTGTTCTAGTTCTTTACGATCAATCACCTCAATCGCGCCGATTGAATGGAGAAAACCGCTTTGTTCCGGTTTGCCGGTTGCGGCAATAACACGATACCCTCGCTTTGCCAATAAAGCAACCGCCATACAGCCGACTCCTCCGGAAGCGCCCGTAACAAGTATGTCGCCGCTATTCGGTGTCAATCCGTTCCGTTCAAGTTTCATCAGAGACAATCCCGCAGTCATGCCTGCTGTGCCATAAACCATGCTTTCCCGGACAGCCATGCCGTCGGGCAATTTGACCACCCACTGCGACGGCACCCTGATATATTCTCCGAAACCGCCTGATGTATTCATGCCTAAATCAAAACCGGTTACGATAACACGGGTTCCTTCTGCAAACCGGTTGTCTCCACTACACACCACTTCTCCTGCGGCATCGATGCCGGGCGTGTGTGGATACCGTTTGGTAACCCCCTTATGCCCTCTTGCCGAAAGCGCGTCTTTATAGTTCAGCGACGAATAGCGAACCCGAATCAGTACATCGCCCGCCGGAAGCGATTCGATGCCCCTGATACCTACTCTGCTTTGAAATACACCCTGAGCTATTTCAGATACGATAAATGCCCGAAAATTTTTTTTGTCCACATTTTTCCTTATAAACAATTTTAGCCTTGCTTAACATCAATCTTATATCATTTTTAAGAAACCGATCGAATGATTTTTATCCACCATGCAAAAAATATGAAATCAATTGCGCTATCCAGCGTTACCTCATATAATCGAGTAATGCTCTATACATAGAGCCAAACCACATAAGAAAGGAAATTATACAATGGCTCACCTTAACGTTGGCGATAAAGCGCCGGACTTTACATTACTCGACCAGAACGAAAACAGCATTGCCCTCTCCGGTTTCAGAGGGAAAAAAGTGCTGATTTATTTTTATCCGAAAGCCGATACACCGGGATGTACTCAGCAATCATGCAGTGTGCGTGACACCGCATCGCAATTGACAGAAAAATCAATCGTAGCATTAGGAATCAGCCCTGACACCCCTGCAAAGCAGAAAAAATTCGATGCAAAATTCAGCCTCGGGTTCCGCCTGCTGTGCGATACCGAACATACTGTGGCAGAATCATATGGCGTATGGGGAGAAAAATCAATGTACGGAAAGAAATATTTCGGCATTATCAGGTCTTCTTTTCTAATAGATGAATCCGGCACTATTATCCAAACTTCATATAATGTGAAACCGATGGACACTATACCCAACGCATTAAACGCCATACAATAAAACTAACTTACGACGATGCTATTTTAAGAAAAATGATGCTTGCCAATGCAAAAAACGAAACCTTAAGTATACCTCAATGCATGCTAAATACAACTTTGTAAATAAATTATGTATGCTGGGCAAAAATATTCATCTGCGTTATGCTATTTTTTCGGTTGCCGTCATTGCCGGCATACTATTCTTTTGCGGCCTTGATGAAGGGATGCGCGACTGGGACGAAGGCGTATATGCTCAAGTTGCCAAAGAAATGCATCTGCGCAACGACTGGCTGACACCATATTACAGCGGCAAACCGTTTATCGATAAACCTCCGCTTTTGATGTGGTGCACAATGCTCTCATACCGCATCTTCGGAATAGGGGTTTGGCAAGCGCGTTTAACAACCTATATTGCAAGCATCGCCCTTCTTATATTGACAATGCTATTTGCCGCAAAAACCATTTCCCCTCATGCAGGCGCCTTGACCGGTTTATTCCTTTTGGGCATGCCGCATTTTGTCAAAGAAGCAAAGATGGGGCATCTCGAACAAATCGTTTCTCTATTTTTAACCTTTTCTCTCATAAGCTTTTGGTATGCGCGCACAAAAAAAACGGCGGCTGTCTGGTGCGGAATCGCCGCCGGACTGGCATTTCTAACAAAATGGGTTGTCGGATTATGCGCGCCGATTGTACAAATCATAGTGATTGCCGCCGGAATACAGCGAACACTGCTAAAAAATAAATGGTGGTGGATTGGTTATGCAATCGGAATCAGCATTGCGGCGCCATGGTTTATATATCATTATTCGGCATTTCCCGCACAATTCATGGACACCTATTTCGGCAGAATGATTGTCGAATCGATAACAGAAGGAGTAAACGATCATACCGGCCCCTTCTATTATTATGTTGCGGTACTGATAAAGAAAGCCCGCCCATGGGGGGTACTCTTGTTGCCGCTCACCGCATACCTCGGATACAGAACCGCAAAAAGAGACTCGTTCGGCACATTTCTTTTCGTATGGCTCAGCGTATTTCTTGTTATTTTCTCTTTTTCCACAACAAAAATACATCGGTATATTGTGATACTCTATCCTGTGTTTGCACTGGGGCTTTCATATGCAGTGCAAAGAATTTCCGTTTTATCCAACCGATACACGCTGATTATGCTTACCGCATTATTGATAATTGCGCTTCACTGCATTATATCAAAAGATTTTTTGAAATCGGATTACCACCACACACTTCAGCACGTATTGAAAGCATCAGCCGGCGATATAGCACAAACTGCAGAAATTTATGTATATGGATCAACCAAAACCTATAAACCGACTCTTCTGTTTTTCACCGAAAAAACCATTAAAAAACTTTCATCAACAGACGAATTGCTTGCAACTGTTGCTCATCACGAGAAAATATTTCTTATTGTAAAGTCGCCCGATGACCATGAAATATACGCGCTTCTTGAATCCGGCGCCTGTGCTGAATCCAAACCTGCATATAACGCAGGGAATCTGACGGTTTTCTTTTTAAAAAAGAGTCAAAGCATTGGCAAATAAGAGAATAACTACGATATGGAAATCAACGAGCAGAGCCTGAATGGTGTGCGCTATTTTTTGCTCCGATTTTCTCAGCATAGAGCAATTGAATTTCGGTGATCAATTCCATAAAATTCATAAATTCATCGACAACACGAGGATCAAAATGAGTGCCGCTGAGGTCGTGTATTATTTTCCATGATTTTTTTATGGGAAATGCATCTTTATACGGCCGTTTGGAATTGAGCGCATCAAAAACATCTGCGACGGCAACAATCCTTCCTTCAATGGGAATTTCATCGCCCTTCAAGCCCAGCGGATATCCTGTTCCATCCCACCTTTCGTGATGAGTCAACGCAATAGTTGCCGCAGTTTTGAGCAATGGAGATTCTTCCTGCTCCAACAAAACTAAATGACTGGTTTTGCCGTTGCGCATAGCGCGTTTTTTGTCTTCAAGCGAAAGAAAAATTTCTGCACCGATAATGCAATGCTGTTCCATGATTTTTCTTTCTTCATCAGACAATTTATCGGGTTTAAGCAATATGCTGTCGGGGATACCGATTTTTCCGATATCATGCATAGGTGTCGCTTGTAAAATCAGATCGATTTTATCCGGCTTGAAGTTGAGCCCGGCGGCAATAATCGCACTGTATACGCTGACGCGCAAAACATGTTCGCCTGTTTCGTTGTCTTTAAATTCTGCCGCCCTTCCCAAACTGCGTATAATCTCGCGGGTGCGTTCTTGGACCTTTTCTTCCAATAGAATATTCTGATGTTTTAATTGATCAGTATTGAGTTTGAGCCGAACAATATTATTTACGCGCGCAATAAGTTCGTAAGAATTAAACGGTTTTGTTACGTAGTCTTGCGCGCCTAGTTCGAAAGCGCGCCGCTTGGTATCGTTGTCATCTTGCGACGTCAGCATCAATACCGGTATTTCCGATGTTGCTTTAATGTTCTTTAACTGCTGGAGCACTTCTAAACCCGATATACCGGGCATGGAAATATCGAGCAAGATAACATCGGGCATGTTTTCACAAATCCACGGCACAGCTTGTTCAGGATTACTGATGCCGTCAATCTTCTTATACCCTTCAGACCGCAAAACCATTGTAGCAAGCTGAATATTAAGCGGGTTATCATCTATGATAAGAACATGCGATACTGTACTCATACTGCCATATTTTCACTACTCTTTTTAGTATTTATAATTGAAAAAAACTTATTATATTAACGGCATTCTGCGCATAAACGTTTATTTTAAAATTCAGGTTTCATGCCTTCGTTTTATTATTGTGATTGCCGTTATTTTTAAATTGATTTTTCCAATTCCTTAATATTACGTTCCAACTGCGCAAGCAAATCGGTAATGTGCTGTGCATCGCACGACGATTCCGCTATGCTTTGGATAGATTTTGTTATCTCGAAAATCGCCGTCACCCGCAAACTTCCTGCGCATCCTTTGATATAATGCGCTAACTCTTTTACCCTCAGGAAATTTTTTACGGAAATTTCCTGCCTGAATTCCGGAATGCGTTCTCGGGTTTGTTCAATGAGGTCATGTACAAGCGTGTCATATATTTCTTCCGAAACGCCCGGCAATTCTTTGAGTATATTCATTTTCTCTTCTCTATTCATGGCGAATTTCTTTCTTTTTTGAGATTATGCACCAACGGCTATGCACTATCATCCCGCCCCCACTTGATTAATTTCTCTTTTAATTTATTTGCATCGATCGGTTTACTTAAATAATCGTTCATACCGCACGCTTTGCATTTTTCTTCGTCTTCCCTCATAGCATCGGCAGTAAGGGCAATAATCTTAATAGAATCCGAACATTCACGGCGTATTTTTTCGGTTGCTTCATACCCGCTCATAAGCGGCATTTGAACGTCCATCAGCACAACGTCATAGGTATTATCCTGAAGCATCTCGCATGCCTCCAGCCCATTGCTCACCATAGTAACAACACAACCGAAGTTTGCAAGTACAAGTTCGATAAGCTTCTGGTTTGTCGGATTATCTTCTGCCACAAGAACGGTTAATCCTTTGCATGAAAGTTCTTCTGCCATATGGCGTGTAATGATTTGCCCTTCAGAACGCTCATCACCCAGAACAGTATTCATCACTTTGATAAGTTCGCGTTTTAAAATAGGTTTCGGGAGATAGGCGTCAAACTGCAGTTTTTTCATCTGCGCCGCAGAGCCGATACGCAGATCGGAAGTAACAGCAACCAGTTTTGTATCTTTAAGATATTTGTTTTTACGAATCAGTTTTGCCAGTTCATAACCATCGTGTTCCGGCATCATAATATCAATTAGGATGAGCTCGGGGAGAGCTTCTTTTTGTTTGATAGTTTTCTGCAAATAGCCCATCGCATTGTCCACTGAATTACTTTCAGCAAACTGCATGTTCAGTTCGGTGCAAATACCGCGTATGATGTAGAGATTGTTAGGGTTATCGTCGACCGCCAATACTTTTTTGCCTTCCAGCTCTTTATTGCTGATCGGATAGATATGCTGGTCAATAAGAGGCGGGCGTTCTTCACAGCAAATAGTGAACGAAAAAATGCTTCCTTTTCCCAGAACCGACTCGACAGTTAATGTTCCTCCCATCAACTCGACAAAATTACGCGAAATAGGAAGCCCTAAACCGGTACCGCCATATTTGCGCGTGGTAGACATATCTGCTTGTGCAAACGGCTCAAAAATTTCTTCGATTTTATTTTCAGGAATTCCTATGCCGGTGTCGGAAACTGCAAAGCGGAGGAGATACTTTTTATCTTCTAAAACATCATCGACTTTAACCGAAAGAGAAACACTTCCATCATGCGTAAATTTCACCGCATTATTGAAAAGATTGATCAGCACCTGCCGCAGACGGGTCGGGTCGCCGTTGACATTATGCGGCACATTAGTATCGATAGAATAATGGAGTTCGATCGGCTTATTTTCAACGCGCGGCCTAATCAGTTTGAATACATCTTCAAGGAGGTAATGCAAATTAAAATCGATACATTCAAGAACTATTTCTCCAGCTTCAATTTTTGATATATCAAGAACTTCGTTTATAATATCGAGCAATGTATTGCCGCTCATTCCTACCGTATCGAGATAATCGATTTGTAATGGAGTAAGCGGAGTTGTCTTGAGCAGTTCCACAAAACCGATTATTGCATTCATTGGAGTCCGAATCTCATGGGAAACGTTTGCAAGAAACCTGCTTTTTGCATGGTTTGCGGCTTCTGCGGCATCTTTTGCCTGTTTAAGTTTTTCTTCCATTTCACGACGTTCCGTAATATCTATGGAAGTATTGGCAATATATAACGGAACATCTTTTTCGTCTTTAATTACCACCGCATTCCAGAGCATGGGCACTATGGAACCGCCTCTTGAGACATCCCACACACCTTGCGCGCTCACACTGCCTTTTGAAAGCAAATCGGAAAAGACTGTTTGTATGTGCTCCCACTGTTTTTTATCATAAAGAACTTCAAAGTTTTTTCCCAGCAATTCATCGATGCCGCATCCAAGCACGCGGGAGAAATAGGCGTTAATATAGAGGATTGCGCCGCTAATATCGGTAATGAAAACACCATAATTTGCATTATCGGAAATGATTTTAAACTTTCTAATTTCATTTTCCGCGTATTTTCGGTCACTGATATTTTTGATTGTGCCGAGCATTCGATAGCTGAAATTATTGGCATCTTTAATGAAGATGCCGTTATTTTCTACAAAAATGTAGGAATTGCTTTTTGTTTTTAAACGGTACTCGGCCGAATAATTCTTTCCTGCCCGCATACAATTTCGGAGCAGAACCATCGCATCTTTTCTATCATCGGGATGAATGAGCGTTTTGAGCGTTTCCATATCGATTCTACTGAACTGATGTTCCGTATACCCGGTAATATGTTCTATAGATCCCGACCAATTGATATTGCCGGAAGGGATATCGTAATCATAGACGATTTGGCCCGATTGTTCTGCAACGATACGGTATTTCTCTTCGCTTTTCTGAAGCGCAATATCAGCTTTTTTGCGTTCAATAATTTCTTTAGCTAAGTCGTCGCGCGATACCATTGTTTTTTTAAGGTTTGCGCTCATCTCATTTAATGCATGGGCAACTTCGCCAATCTCATCATTAGAATCAATTTCTATTTTTCCGACAAAGTTGTTTGCCGCCATTCTATTGATTGATGACTTCAATATCATCAACGGTTTCAGAAACTTCCCTACAATTAATGTTATGCTTATCAATGACGCCACTAATGCCGCCGAAATAAACAAACCGATTTTAAATATAGTTTTGAATAATTCCTGTTTTAAATATTTTGTAGTTACCTTAGCCTGTAACACACCTATTGTTTCGCCCACTTCATTATTGATGGGAAATTCTATCTCAATATTTTTATCTGATACGGCATGCGGCATAAAAATTCTGTTTAGATAGTCGCCTCCATCTTCTTCAATAATCTTGACTGCAGTAAATTCTTTGACATTCTTAAGGAGAGATAAAAATTCATCCGCCATGGTTTTATCGTCAAACTCAATGGCGGCGCTGATGCTGTGTGAAATTGTCCTCAAGTATTCGAGAGAGTGAGCCTTAAGCCCCGAATGTGCGTAGTGAGAAAACGTTAGAACCACTAACACTGCTATTCCGCCGATTATGAACAAAATAAAAAAACCCACGGAAAATGTTAATTTATTGCGAAGATTTTTCAACTGTCATGCCTTTGGCTATTTTTACTGCATTTTTTCACAAATACTCAAAAATTTACCGCTGTAATCGCTTCCTTCATTTTTTGAAGCATCAAGATTGATAAATAACTGCGGTTTATTGTCGTTTTCAATGATAGCAATAGTTGCGCCATGTTTTAGAAAATGTTTTTCTAAACAAAAGGAATTGATCTTAAGCAGAGTCGTAACAGTAATTAGATCATCAACTGTTTTGCCGTCGGATAAAACAATAAACAGCACAGAAATACGCCATTCTTTGAATTTTTCAACAAGTGTTTGCTGAGTAAAAGGACGTATATCATCTTTATCGATCATTTTCACATCAACAGGCAATGACCTAACAGAAAGTTTGCCGTCGCTTTTATGTTTATTTATGCCTCGATACATCTCGTGTGCATATTTTTTTTGGTGGATTTCATCACTAAAAAATATCCCTATGGTTACCGTATCGCCTGAGCGAGCCTCAAGTGAGCGGTCGTAATTCAGGGCTTTAAGCATAATAGCAGTCGCTAAATCTGCAGGGACTTCATTTTCCGCACGCGCTATTCTTCCATGCACTAAAACCATGATAGAAATAAATAAAGCTATTTTAAATTTCATGCCGCCTAACGCTTCATACACTAGTTATTGTAATACATTGATAATTATATAGTTAAATATAATAATTAAAACTTTATCTTCACGCCTCCCCATAATTGCGGGCTGACAAAATAATCGCGGACATCTTCTATATGCCTGCTCCCATGCACATCGCGGGCAACGATTTCAACTTCACCGTCCATTCCCTGCCGGCCGGGTATTTTAAATTCATATGATACGCGGAACATTGAGGTAAAGAAATCTTCAAGTGAACGGTCGCCCGATCCTGACACAATTATATTAGCAATATGGTCAGTTTCGCTGAAATATTTAACATAGGCATCGAAATTAAAATTTCCCCATGTATAACGCCCGCCAAACCCGATAATATGCTGAAATGTTTTTTTGTCGATTCGCTGTAATCCATTAGAATCAAAATCGGCGTCAACGTCAAAATTAACAAATGAATAATCCGCAAGCAGGAAGAGATTGTTGTACAATTCGTATTCGAGAGCTGTCTCAAATCCATACATTTTCAGCCTGCCGTTATTAGTGAAGTCAACTGTTGTCGGCAAGGTTTCACTGGGCGAATATAACGACACAAGCTCATTGATGTCGGTTAAAAATACCAGTGCATCCACATTAAGTTTGTCTTCTAAAAGCAAACCGCGATACCCTACTTCATACGACCAATAGGTTTCAGGATTGATATCTTCATCGCCGCGAGAGGTTAACAAAGAAACATTCGGAATAGTCGGATGCGGAATAATAACCGCAAAAACATCTTTTTCACCAAATGATGTTTGACGAATCATTCTGCTTACTACAAACCGAATGCTTTGATTCTTGTCGGGTAAATACATAGCGGAAAAACGCGGTTGCCACGCCGCACGCTGATGCTGTACATTGGTATTGTCGTCCATTCTAAACCCGGCAGTAAAAATGAGGCTTTCAATAGGACGATATTCTTCCTGTACAAATACGCTTGCAATACGTTGTGAATCTTTGGAAGTAACCGTCACATTGGGTTCATTATCACTCCAATTCATTAAAAGTTCCGTGCCGGCAGATAAAATATTTTTTCCTAGAAAATCAAAAGAGAGATTATGTTGTGTTTTAAAATCTAATGAATCGATTATGACATCGTTTGTTGCAAAAAACGAGGCTTCGGTATGTTTAAACCATGAATCAACCGTAAAATCATAATACTCGTTATGCCGGTGCGACAGCGAAGTTGAAACGTGAGTATCGCTGTAATGCTGGCGCAGTTGCGTATTAAACCCGCTTATTCCGCCGCTTGTTATATCATGGTCGTTGCGTTTGAACAGTGCGGTTAGCTTTGTGTCGGGTGAAAAATCCATATCGGCGCGGAAACCGAATACATGGCGCCTGAGGTCATCATGAAAATTTCTTGAAGTTCCTTTTTTGCGGTATCCATTATCACGGTCAAACTGATAGAATGACCGAATAAACAAATCGACATCCTTAAAAGGCTGAACGCCAAAACCTCCTGAAGCGGCGCCATATGTTTGGCTCCCGCCTTCGAAAGAAACGTAATTGCCTGAATCCTTAGCAGACTTAGTGATGATGTTCACAACGCCTAATACTCCGTTTGCCGAATACAATACACCGCCTGCACCGCGAATAACTTCTATGCGTTCAATTTCATCGATCGACACAGGAAGGCTCGTCCATATTGTTCCGTTGATAATAGGATTGAACACAACAACGCCATCAACCAATACCAGCATATCGATTGCCACAGCTTCTCCTGTCGGGTTACGCCGTATATCCATGCCGAATAAATGTCCATCCAACCGCCGGATGTGCATACCGGGAACACGATAGAATAATTCCTGAATTTGCCGGGCTCCTGACCGTTCTATATCTTCGCGCGTTATAACAGTCATTGCATTCGTTACCTCAATATAATTCTGTTCGCGCCCTGCGGCAGTAGTTACCGGCATATTGAGCAGTTCTTCCAGAGTAAACTCATCCAGCGAAGATAAAATATCCTCTTCCGGATACACCGCGCATATCGGCATATAAAACGATATGAGCATCATGGAATATGCCAAGAACAGACTGACTAATTTCTGTACATTCATTTTTATCTCCTTATGGTTTGATATTTATTTTTTATTATATATACTTGGATTATTAAGTTCACAGTGAGTAGACAGGAAAGGTAATTTCAATCGGTCTCCGCCAATAATCAATTTTAGCATAAAATATGCCACAGCGAACGTTCGGCACAAATCGAACCATTTTTTCTCTTAACAGAAAATGACAGTTGATTTCTTAACACATCTGCATACAATTAAAGAGTAAACAAAACACACGTTTCCCTCTATGCCCGATTAAAAGAAACACTCTATGGAAGAAAAAAACAGCATCACCGTCATTATGCCGGCATACAATGCGGCAAAAACCATCGAAAAAACATTCAGAGATATTCCTGCAGGGTGTGTCGATGAAATTATCCTTGTAGACGACTGCAGTACTGATGAAACCATAGACATTGCGCGGTCATTAGGCATCACCGTTGTACCGCATACCGAAAACCGCGGATACGGAGCCAATCAGAAAACGTGTTATCAATTGGCTTTGCAGACAAAAGCGTCTATTATTGTTATGCTTCACCCTGATTATCAATACGACGCCAGAATTATCCCGTTATGTGCCGGTTTTATAAACGCCGGTATTTGCGATACCATCATCGGTTCACGGATTCGAACCCGCAAGGAAACGCTGGAATCAGGAATGCCGCGGTATAAGTATTTTGCGAACCGCCTGATGACATTCTGCCAAAACTTACTTTTCGGCCACAACCTTGGCGATTTTCATTCCGGTTTCAGGGTGTTCCATCGATCGGTACTGGAAACAATCGCATTTGAGAATAATGCAGACTCGTTTGTTTTCGACTCACAGTGCCTTGCGCAAATCATCTACTGCAATTTCCGCATCGGCGACGTTCCTATCCCTGCGCGCTATTTTCCTGAAGCGTCATCCATCGATTTCAAACAGTGCATCCGTTACGGATTGGGAACCGTATGGGTAATGATGCAATATGTGCTCCAGAAAACCGGCATTTGTCAGTTTGCACTCTTTTCCAATGAAAAAAAACCGAGCTAACTCGGACACTCTGTAGCATTTTGCGCAGTTAAATTTATTCAGGACAATCTCTTGATAAAAAATTACTTATTCCTTACAATACCTTAGTAACACGAGTTAACAACCACTTTATGCGTGAAGGCGTTTTCAACCTATGATATGCGTAATTATTCAAGCGCGGATGGGATCGACGCGATTGCCGGGCAAAATGATGATGCCCATCGGTAAATACACTCTTCTCTCGCTCGTCATAGAGCGGGTGAAACAAGCCGCGCTCGTTGACAAAGTTATTCTTGCATCTACCGGCACGGCAAAAGACGTTCCGCTCCTTAAAGAAGCAGAAAAACGGGGAAGCATTTCATTCGCCGGCAGTGAAAATGATGTGCTTGACCGCTATTATCAATGCGCAGTTCTTCATCAGGCATCCATTATTATACGTGTCACCGGAGACTGCCCTCTTATTGACCCTCGTATTATCGATCAGATTATTTCTCTTTTTAAGACAGGGAATGTTGCGTATGCATCAAACTTCCACCCTCCCACCTACCCTAATGGGTTTGATGTTGAAATTTTCAGTTTTGCCGCATTGGAAAAGGCGTGGAACGAAGCCATGCTTCTATCTGAAAGAGAACATGTTACACCATACCTTTGGAAAAACCCGCATCTTTTTTCACAAACGAATCTCGCATACCGCCGCGATGTATCAAAGATTAGGTTAACCGTCGATGAACAAGCCGATTTGCAAGCCGTCAATGCAGTTGCCCGTTATATTGATCCGCTCACAGCATCCATGGAAGACATTCTTGCTGTGGTTGAATCGCATCCGGAAATATGCGCGTACAACAAACATATTACTCGAAATCAAGGGTACGAAAAATCCATAAAAAACGATGCTCTGATGAAACGGTAACAGACGGCAATAACACAAAATCCAGATACAATTTGCTTCTATTGCGCAATTATATCAAATGCTTTGATATAAAGTGTTGTTCCGTCGAGGGCAAGCAAATGGGGGGAATTTAAACATAAACACGTTGGCGCAAAATTTTTCAAACTGTCTGCGTCATGGCACGTAAAATGCCGCTGAAATATGAGGTTCAACCCAGCATCATATTTTGCTAATGAATAGCTTAATATCATATTAGAAACAAAATATGCATTCAATGCCGGACATGGCACTATGCTTTCGCCAGTCAAACCGGTTGGTGAGAATACGCCGTCTTTAAACGCAATAATATTGTTGCCTCTGCGAAAAGTTGTTGTCTGTACTATATCGCATATAAATAACGTATCATTCATATATGCCATGGCATGGGGCATCCTAAAACTGCCTTGATACGCAGTTACACATCCTCCGCTGTCGAGGTAGTAGAGCATTCCGGTTGCTCGTTCGGCAAAATAAATGCCGCCTTTATTGTCAGGAACCGCATACACAATACTTTTACCGGATAATTCAGGAACTATCGCTCCGAGGGTATCGATACGGTTGAACTTCTGTGAAACGGCAATCTGCTGTTTACCGGAATAATCACCGATAATAAACATATCCTTGTAAGGTACAAGCAATGTAAAGAAACCCGCTAATTGCCCGCTAATATCAAATCTGTTTTTGGGAACGTAACGGAGGTCTGTTTCAAGGATAGTTTTCGTCGAATATGCTTCTAAAAAGAACAACGATTCGCCAAATCGAAACATGCGTGCGGCAGAAAAATTGACTAATTCCGTCAGATGTTTTGTCGCCTTCTCATTATAACGAAAGAAATAGTTCGTTTTAAGATGCTGAATATGCGATTTTATATCAGCCTGCATAATCTCCCTCGCCTTAAAAAACGTTTAAATGAGTATAAACCAAAATAGAGATAAATGACTACTGGTTTTTTACGAGGAATTTCCATCCGAAACGAATGGTATGATTATTGCTGTTTTGAATTGAGGACTTTCAAAGAAATAGCACGCTCCATAAAATTATACACGTTTTATGAAGAGTGTTTAATTTTCATGCAGATGAAAAGGAATAATACAATGCCCGCAGAAAAAACTCCCATTCGCAATAATCCGGCGCTCCTTCAACGGCTTATGTCCGATTTATACAAAGCGCCGCACACATTTCGCCCGACTAATTATTGGCAATTTTATGAACGCGATATTGTTGAATACCTCGAAAAAAACGGGTTGGAACATTTTCGCTCTTATGGTACTCACCGGCTTGCATCTTTCGGCGCAGGCACATACCGAACTGCTCCATTTTCGCAAAGTTACACACAAGCATTACGGTATAACGGTTTTTTCAAATCGACACTCTTAGCAGTTTTATACCGCTGTTACACAACTATTTTGCAATGGCTGGGCGCACTCCATCCTGCATGCAGGCTTTTCAACACCAAATCTTTTATTGAAAATGAAAGAATTTACCTATCCGATTATACCGATCTCAAAAACGCCCAATACCGGTATTCGGAACTGCTCGACAAAACAGCCGGCTTGCATCTTCTGCACCGGCTCGAAGATTCCGGTATCGGTTCACCGCACGATCTGTTTACCATACATGGCAATGCGTACACTCTGCCGTTTCTGCTGTATTTCGACCGTATGGCATATGTGGCGTCACAAATTGACCTTTTTCAAATCAATACAATACTAGAAATCGGATCGGGATACGGCGGCTCAACAGAAGTATATCTGAAAGCATTCCCGCACATCCGTTATTTTAACTTTGACATTCCGCCGCAAATATACGTTGCGCAACAATATTTGGAAGCGGTTTTTCCCGGAAGGGTTTACGGCTACGAACAATACTGTCAAAACGTCCCCATGGATCAGGACAAATACCGTATTTTCTGTTTGCCCGCATGGACGCTTGAATCAATCGGCGACTTTCATTTCGATCTTCTCATCAATACGGCTTCGTTCCAAGAAATGGAACCCGATATTGTGAAAAATTATTATGAGTTGATCAAAAATAACATTGATTACGCCTATTTGTTTGAACTTACTTACGGCACATACAAAAAAACATCTCCAAACGGAGGCGGAGCCGTTAACCCGCTTACCCTCGATGACTATTTTTCGGTGTTCTCCGATTTCGATACTGTTTCCTGCGACAACTTCAGCAGGATTCATCATCCATACACGCACCTGTTGCTTAAGAATAAACAGCTCAAAACCATTGCCAAACAACAAGAACCGATTCATTTCGTATCAAATCGCATTAACCGTTTATCAGATTCAACGCCAAAACGCTTTTACTAATAACAAAGGATACCATATCAGGCTATGCCGCTTACTAAAAAACTACTCTTCCTAACCGAACCGTCACAGCTTGACTGCATATCAAATGACTTGCTTGCATCAAGCAGGATTATTGCAGTCACACCGCATATTGCTTTTGCGCTAGACCAACGCACTATTCCGTATTCGACACCTGAAAACTATATCGGATTGGACGAGATAAACCGGATCGGCACCGCCTGCAATGAACAGTTCGACACCTTTCACGCATCCGTATTACGCCATATTACTCATCCCTTCTTTGCAGAGCATCCTTTATTGAACATCTACTACTTTCAGCGTTTATATACGACCATAACGGTTGCCGTCAGAACACTTTCTGCAATTATCAGCAAAGAACAGCCGGAAGAAATAATGTATATGCCAAACATCGGCGGCAACAATGAACAGAACGAAGAATTTATCTATTGGGAAAAATCACTTTATGCAATTCTGCTTCCGCTCTTCTCATCAAAATGCAAAATCACTCCGCTATTCTATGAAAATACCGTTATGCTCACACCTCCCCCTAAGATAGTTTATAACAGAGTGTCGCCAAAAGTATTCACCCCTATTGTGCCATGGCATATTAAGAAGACTGCGCAATATAATATCCTTATTCTTGACCTCAAATACAATCTGCCCTACCTCATAGACATTTGCCGGAATAATCCGGAATGCAATCTTTTCGTGCTCGACCTTTATGGCAATTCCACATGGGAAATATTTTTTAACAACCATGAAATTATTACCCAAAATCCCGATTACATTGCTATAAAAAATGAGATGAAAATCCTCTGGGAATCCCTCGAGAAAAATACCTTTTTTAAGTCTCTTTTTTCAATTGGCGGTTTAGATACATGGATTGCGTTCAAACCGCACATAGACTATTTTATAACCGATTCTCTCCCAAAATCATATGTGATTCACGACGCTGTTTCAAAGTTACATGCTGAACATCCCATTGACTGTGTCGTTTCGAGTTTCACCGTACCGTTTATTCATAGCTTTGAAACTATTTTCAACTGGGCGCGCCAATCCAGTGTACCGAGTGTTGTTTATCAACACGGCGGTGCGTTCGGTTATATCTTTCGGCAAGCGCATAACCGCACGGATTTTCATTTGCCTGATTATTTTTTCGGTTTCGGAGACGGCGTAAAACAGTACGCGCAAAAGTATTGTCTGCGAAGCACGGTGATTCCTGTCGGTTCTCCGATGATTGAAAGCCATGCATCGTATTCTCATTCGAGAACACACCTTATTGAGCGTATACCTCGCTTCGATCATACTAAAAAAACTGTCGGATATATTTCAACTGCTTTTCACGGCACTGTTCATCATAATCCCAGTGATATTTATCCCGACCATCTGTATTTCGAGCTACAAAAAGAAATGCTGGAGTTATTCAGAAAAACTGCCAATGTACAATTTCTTATCAAAACATTTCCTAAACGATACAGTCAAATTACCAGAGAATATGTACTCAGTTTAAATGCTCCCAACATCATTATTGCCGACCAATCTGTACAAGAATTGCATGCGCTTGTTGATGTCTATGTGCTCGATTTTATTTCTACCATTCTCCTGCAAACGATTGCATCTAAAAAACCGGTTGTCATGTACTACGATCAACAAACATGCCCGCTTGAGCCGGATGCATTGAAATTACTAAAGAAAAGAATTCATTACTCAGAATCATTTGAACAATTCGCCGAAGATTTAAAATATGTTCTTTCGTCTCCGGATGATCCGTTTTGCTCAAACGATGAATTCTATACATCGTACATTGCGCCGGAACTTGACGGCAAAAGCGGCTTGCGCGCATATAATGCGCTGTTAGACATTTGCAAAAAGTATAAACGCATCCAACCGCAAAATACACTCGAAACCATAGGACTCCATTCTCGATGAAAGCATTTGAACATACCGACACTTATTTCAATCGTATTCTCAATGAAATATATGAAAAATCTCCGTTGCAGAAAAAAAGGATTCAAACATATCTGGCTTCTCGCACCGAAAAATATTTTACAGCCGCCGAACAATTTTCACGTGATTATTTATCATATATCGAATTCGTAAAAATACCGTTATCGTATGTCGTCGACGCATATTTGCAACTCTGTTCAGATGCGCTCAAATGTCAAAAATACTTTATGAAAACAGGCAAATACCCGCTGGAATTTGCGGCGGATGTTTATGATGAATTATACAATGATCCCGTCCGAATGCGCTCGCATATGATAGGGCTTGCTCTTTCGCAATTCCTCTGGCCGAGCCACTATGAAATGCATCTGCTGTTCGACACAGCGCTTGCCGACCGGGCGGCAACAGTCAAAACGTATTTGGAAATCGGCCCCGGGCATGGGCTTTATTTGCGAAAAGCAATCGCTCGGCTTAATCTGAATACTCGGTTTACAGCTGTCGATATCAGTTCCGAATCGATCGGCATCACACGTTCTCTTTTGCAGTTTTTTAATCCGGAATGCACCGCGATCGATTACATTACCCAAGATATGCTGAAACTCGATTTTCCTGACGGATACGATTTTATAACCATGGGAGAAGTTCTTGAACACGTCAATTATCCCGATAAACTGCTTACAAAACTTTGCTCCCTTTTACGCCCATCAGGACGCAGTTTCATTTCAACCTGTGTAAACGCGCCATCAATCGACCACGTGTATCATTTCAAGTCAGTCGAACAAATCCGGGATATGGCTGAGTCGTGCGGATTAGAAATTTTGGACGAACGAATCCTGCCGGTTGATAATCTGCCGCTTGAACAGATCATCGAAATGAAACTTACCATAAACTGGTGCGCCGTTGTAAAAAAGACAGGTGACACATGATACTGGATTCACTTAAAGACACATTGCGCTTCGACCATATCGGCATTGCCGTAACGGATTTCGAACCGGCAATTGCGCTCTATTCTCAAATGGGGTACACGTGCTCAAAACCGGTTATCGATCCACTCCAGAACGTCGACCTTGTAATGTGTTATTCCGATACCATGCCGAACATCGAACTGGTAAAACCGCTGGATATTCATTCACCGATAAATTCATTGTTAAAAAACAATTCCGAATCGCTTTACCATACTTGCTTTGGAGTCAGCGACCTAAAAAAAACAATCGAAACAATCAAAAAAACTCACCGCGTCATCTGTGTAAAACACCCTAAACCTGCAATCCTATTTAATAATAAACCCGTCTCTTTTTATTACATTAACGGTATCGGATTAGTGGAGTTTCTCGAAGAATGAAAACGCAAAACCCAACCTACACGGAAATGCTTCTGAAGAACAAAGAACTCGCATCCGGTTTAATAGGAACTCCTTACAAAATTACCGTTCTTTCAAATATCGTAACATTTCAGATTACGGATATTCTAGAATACAGCCTTCGTTCCGAATCCATTCCGGCACATGTGCAATGCGGAGGCTATGACACCATGATACAAGACAGCCAAAACTGTCAAAACGCCAATCTTGCTATTGTTTTCTGGGAACTTGCAAACTGCATCGACGGGCTTCAGTATAAAGCGAACGTATTATCCGATTCGGAACTAACTGAACTGCGTGAAAAAATAAAGGCGGAAATCGATCTGCTTATGGCACATTTAAACCATGTCCCGCTTGTTCTGTTCAATACTTTTTCCACACTTATTTTTAACGGCTGTTTTATTGGAAACACACCATTCGATACTCTCTGCGATGAGTTGAATGAATACATAAAAACCGCAAAACCGCACAATACCTTGCTTATCGACATCAATAAAGTAATCGCTCAAACCGGTATAAACCAAAGCATCGATTTACGGTATTATTATTCATCAAAAGCGTTGTATACTATTGATTTTTACCGCAACTACGCGGAGTTCATTCTCCCTGCTATTAAAGCGGTAAACGGGCAAACAAAAAAAGCCCTTATCTTTGACTGCGATAATACCTTATGGCATGGAACAATCGGCGAAGACGGCGGAGAAGGTATCGAACATACAGCACATACTCCACACGGTGTTGTCTATGAAGAAGTACAGTCGCTTGCCCAATACCTGAACCGACAAGGTACGATCATCGGGCTCTGTTCAAAAAATAACCCTGACGACGTTGAGAATATACTTGAGGAAAACCCTGATATGGTTCTGAAAAACCGGCATATTTCAATCAAAAAAATAAACTGGTTGGATAAAGCATCTAACGTGCTTCAAATAGCAAACGACTTAAACATCGGCACGGAAAGTTTGGTTATGATCGATGACTCTCCGTTTGAACTGGAGTACATCGCTCAAACCATACCCAGCGTTACCGGAGTACTCGTCCCAGAAAAACGGCATCTTTACCCACAAATATTTCGAAAAACCATGCGCCATTTTTTTTCGCATTTTTCTACAGCGGAAGATTATTCAAAAACAGAACAGTATGCCCAGCAACGGCTTCGTAATCAGGTTAAGGCATCTTTTTCTTCGCTTGAAGGATATCTGGCGTCTCTTCAGCTGAGTATCATGATCCATGAAGATAATCCAAGCATCATCCCTCGTATAGCGCAACTCACTCAAAAAACCAATCAGTTTAACCTAACAACAAACCGTTACACTGAAAACGATATTTTTCGCTTTATCGCCGATCCACTGCACACTATATACACGTGTACAGTTCAAGACCGGTTCGGCAACAGCGGCATTACCGGTCTTTGTATCATCAAAACCGATGCGGATAAGCACCGTGCAGTTATCGATTCGTTCATGCTGAGTTGCCGTGTCATCGGCAGAACAGTCGAATACGCTTTTCTTGATGCAATTGTGAGTTTGCAAAAGAACCACGGTATAACAACAATTCAAGCATCATATAGAGAAACAGCAAAAAACCGGCAGGTTAAAGATTTCTACCGGCACTGCGGATGGATGCTTGCGGAGCATAATGACGATTCTGTTATTTACTTACTGGAGTTAAAAAATTACACATCTTTTAAACCTAACTATATAGAGGTTCACTATGCAGGAAAGAATTAAACACGTCATCGCCGCCGTCTTTGGGCTCGACGATCAAACAATCACTGAGGAATCATGCTCAATTAACACCATAGAACAGTGGGACAGCCTACAACAAATACGCCTTGTCTTAGCCCTCGAACAGGAATTTGGCATTGAATTCGACGATGAAGAAATTCCACAGCTGACGAATTTTTCCACAATACAATCGCTTGTTTCAGACAAGACATTAGTCATGTAATTATACGGCATTATGCTGTGTGAGAATGGTATATCTTTTCATCAGCCGGTATTTCACCTGCCCTAAATCGAGGCGGATGCAAAAGGAAAAACGACATATCCTGTTTTAGGCATTCGATACCTTTTTCAAAAGCATTCTTGAGTTCAACAACGTGTAGTGCATTCAACCCTAACGGATTGCTCATTAACAAACCGTTTTCTTTCAAAACGGCTTCAAAACGGTGCAGGCCAACATGTATATCGTAGTCCAAATAGCGGACATAGGTTATTACCGGCAAACTAACAGGCATGCCGTTATCATATATCGGGACAGTATATCGTTTTGCATACATATGCGGCACGCCGAACATCTGTTCGATGTAATGGCAATAGGTAAAACACTGCGGCAAGGCAACGCCAAGCATCAAGCATTTTCCGCCTGAACGAGTTAAACGATCCCAAGGCGAATCGACACCGTATCCGGTTGCAGTACCGCCGCGGCATATATATTCGGCATGCTGTCCCACCGCCGCAAGGCACGTAAGCGGATTGTACGACCGTACTGCATCAGGCAACGCCGCAACATACTGCGCAAAAACGCCCAGTTCTTTCGATACTGGCGAAAGAACGGCATCAAACGGCTCCGGTGTTCGCGCATATTCATAAAAATATGCAGGGACAAGAAGCGTTCCTTCTTTCCCTACCGCTTGCCGAAGCAAACCGTATATCTGTGCACATAAAGTTTCAAGAGACGCATCTTTAAGCATGCCTAAGCTAAATAGCGAAGCATGAACAAGGACAGTATCGCCTTGCGTAATCCCCGAAGAACGGATTGAATCAAGAAATTCTTCTGCCGAATAATATTTCATTGTCGTTTGTCGTACCCCTTTTCGCACAACGGCGCAAGCAAGCCTTTTGCGATGAGTTCATCACAAAACCTTTTCGTGAAGAAGTAATCGATATTCAGTTCACTGCTGATATCAAAACATGACCGTTTCCCATCCATGAGAATCTGTATATATTCTATATGTTCATAACCTTGAGGATTGACTTTCGGATCAACATAGACCCCATAACGCGACAAATACAACGGTCCATTGAATTTTCTAACCGGAATGTAATCCGTTTCCAGCACTTCAACTATTTTGAGCAGAATATCAAGCGACTGAGCCAGCTGTCCGCAATTCAACAAATCAAGATTATCGGCATCGAAATGATATTCGGGATGCGGAGCTCCCGCTATTCCCAACGTTGGAATCTCAAATCCCGGGCCGTTGTAAAACATTTCATCATTGCCCCACAATTTCCTATATGTTTTTTTGATATGGCAAGGCACATGGTGTGTAAAGACATTTTCTACGATTTTATCCAGCAGGGAATTGTTCTGAAACGATGTTTGATACCCCAAAGGCTGATTATTGCCCAGCATATCGAGAAAAATACCGCCTTTTAGCAAACGAACTTGATTGTCAGGTATCATCGCAAGAAAACCTGCCGCGGCAAAATACTCTGGCCCAAGTATCAGCCGGTATGAATTTTTAAGCCGTTTGCGGCGATGCAATTGCTTAAAAAGCTCGACACCCACCGCTAACGGCGCCATTCCGTCGGTAACAATCGCGGGATGGCACGTATGCGCCGCAAAAAAATAGGTATCCGGTGATTCGCCTATGATATAATCATCGATAATTTTCATGGTCCCGCCGGTATCGAGAATCGTATCTATATGAACATAATACCGGTCGTCGCCAAGGCTCTGATGCAGATTATAACTGAGCGAAAAGCCCCACTCTTCAGCATCATACTTGTATCCGTTGCGGTAATGATAAGGTATCCAATCAGGATGAGCAGAATCGGAATAGAGGTGCCTCTCCAGCTCCTGCCGGCTGATTTCGCCTGAAAATGATACTGAATGTGTCCAAAGATGAAGCGGATTGGTATTGAAATCGACAATACGCGTTCCGTCTAAACGGGCAAGATACCCTTCACGTACTTCCCAGCGTTTCGGCACAATCCATGTTAAGCATTCTGCTCCTGAGGGTATTTCAAGAACAGTGCACGGCAACATATTTTTTATATGCTCAACGAACCTATCGGTATCGGCATTCACCGCTGTACGGTTAAGATTATAAAACTCGCTTATCAACGGCAGAAATGTAGCATTCTCCATCGCATTTTTCTCTTTATTTTAATAAACAACTTCATAAAGAGATACAAACAAGAAATATGCCATTTCTTCTATTATGAATTATAAGCGCGGTATTATGGGATACCAACCCGGAAAGAATTACATTATTCAGTACGTAAAAAGATCGCCAAGTGAATAGTTTTTTTGGGAAACGGCATTCAAAGCATTGAGGATTTTTATTTTAATATGAGGCGTCAGCCGTCTTCCTTTAATTGCCTTCGCAACCATTTTATGGGTGATTTGCTCAGTCGATGCCGCTACAATATCATGCGGTTTTAGGTTATGATCCGCCATAATACGAGCAATAGGCTGTTCGCCGAAATCGCGCTGGATATCATTATCTATCATATATTTGCCCTTGCTGTTTTAGTTTTGTTTTTTAAAATGAACAAAAAGCCGCCCGAAATTTTTGTTGTCTTTATCAATGCGATGGTACAGTTTGCGGATATGTTTCTGCTCGAGAAACCGGAGAACATGTTTTTTAAGCTGTCCGCTTCCTTTGCCGGGGATAATTTCAACAAGCGCAATCCCTTTTTCAACCGCTTCGTTGATAATGTGGTTCAGCGCTTCGTCAATAGATTGCCCTTTGTTATAAATATCGTGAAGGTCGAGTTTTAATTTTGCCATTGTATTACTCTTTTTATTTTCTCTGAAGACACGGTCAAGAAACCGGTATAGTATCCACATCCTTGAGTGATAATCCTATTCGTTTACGCTCAATATCAATGGATATCACCTTAACTTTCACATTTTGCCCAACTTTTACCAGTTCGCACGGATCGGCTACATATGAATGAGCTAGATTAGAGATATGGATCAGCCCATCCTGATGAACGCCAAGATCGACGAACACGCCGAAATGCGCGATATTAGTCACCACACCCATCACAACCATCCCTTCCTTAAGATCGGCAACATCGCGGATGCGCTCATCGAATACCGTTGCCGCAAACGTATCTCGCGGGTCACGGCCGGGTTTGCCCAACTCCTTGAGAATATCGCGAAGCGTTTCCCTGCCGACAGTATCGGTGACATACGATTCGATATTTATTGTACTGCTCAGCTTTTCATTTCCCATCAGATCACCAATACCGCATTTCAAATCTGACAGAATTCTCGTGACGACATCATATGATTCAGGATGAATTGCCGATGCATCAAGCGGATTTTTTCCATTGCGAATCCGTAAAAATCCTGCGGCTTGCTGATATGCTTTTTTCCCTAGTTTCGGCACTTTGAGTAATTCTTTGCGCTGAGAAAACAATCCGTTGGCATCCCTGTATGCTACAATATTCTTTGCCAGCTGACTGCCGATACCCGACGTATACGATAACAATGAATGCGATGCGGTATTCAGGTCAACGCCCACAAGGTTTACGCAATGTTCTACCGACTCATCCAGTTTTTGCTTGAGCAACGTTTGGTTGACATCATGCTGGTACTGTCCAATACCCAGCGATTTCGGGTCAATTTTAACCAGTTCAGCCAACGGGTCCTGAAACCTTCTGCCGATGGATACTGTCCCCCGTACCGTAGCGTCAAGATCGGGAAATTCTTCGCGAGCACAATCAGATACTGAAAAAACTGATGCGCCTGCTTCATTGACAACTACGCAAACAATTTCTTTTTTATATTCTTCCCTAAATTCGTTCAAAAACGCTTCTGTTTCACGGCTTGCTGTTCCGTTGCCGACAGCAATATACGATATGTCATAGGCGCTAAGTAGCTCGTTAATTTTTTCGAATGCTTCCCGCTTTTTATTATGCGGCGGCAATGGATAAACTGTATCGTGAAATATAAGTTTGGCTGTTGCATCTATAACGGCAATTTTGATTCCTGTCCTAAATCCCGGGTCAAATGCCAAAACAGGGTGAGGGCCTAAAGGCGGAGCAAGCAAAATATGTTCAAGATTCTTTGCAAACACTTCAATAGCAAAGTTGTCCGCTTTTTCTTTTAATTCATTGAACACCTCGGTTGTCAGCGACGGCAGTAGTAAGCGGTTAAATCCATCGGCTACAGCATCTTTTATATTTTTATA
Source organism: bacterium (assembly GCA_024233545.1). GTDB lineage: Bacteria > Auribacterota > Auribacteria > Auribacterales > Auribacteraceae > JACKPL01. Next base: position 208,868 of record JACKPL010000003.1, on the reverse strand, counting down.
AAATATCGATCCGGTATTTCGAATGTATTTCTTCTCAATAAGATTGATTATTTTTTCTGTAGGAGAAGATAAACCGACTTTAATTATGCCTTCAGTTTCTCCTCTGAACAGCGCAAGCATTCTGTGAGACGGTACTTTTTTTGCCAGTTCTCTGTATTCGTAATACATCTCATATTTGCTTGTTTTGCCAGCCCATTCTTTTGAAACAGCTGTTTTAATTTCAGATTCGGCAAAGAGAATAGGCCGGATTATTTTTCTTAATTCCGCATCAGTGTTAATGAATTCTGCAATAATATCTTGTGCGCCCTGCAATGCCGCATCCGCATCAGGCACAGATTCGGTAATAAACGGCTTTACAATAGTATTCCGTTCGCCTGTATTATCTTTCTGGCTGATAATCCTCTCTGCAAGGGGAAGCAAACCGTTTTCCCGCGCTTTCATGCCTCGGGTTTTCCGGGACGGCTTATACGGAAGATATATATCTTCCAATTCGGTTTTTGACAAAACAGAATCGATCTCTTTTTTGAGTGAATCAGTTAATTTGCCTTGCGATTCAATGCTTTTGAGAATGGTATTCTTGCGTTCAGCCAACTCAATGAAATACTGGTGCTTCTCCTTCACGGCACGGATACAGGCTTCATCCAAATTGCGCGTCATTTCTTTTCTATACCGCGTAATAAAAGGAACCGTAGCGCCTTCTTCAAGCAATCTCACTGTATTCTCAACCGATTCTACCGGAATGGATAATTGAGTACTTATAAGAGATGTAATTCGCCGTTCCATACAATTTCCTCACCGAGTAAAAACGGTTCAAAACCTGAACTATCAGCTTGCCATGCGCCCTTCAGGTTTTTGCCCGCGGCTGAGGCGCCGCCGCTGATCTTCCTTCAAGTGGATTTTCCTCAACCGAATGTTTTTTGGAGTGATTTCAACTAATTCGTCGTCTTCGATAAATTCGAGTGCGAACTGTAAAGTCATTTCGCGGGGTGGAATAAGCTGTATTGCTTCATCAGACCCCGATGCACGCATATTGGTCAATTTTTTTCCTTTGAAAGGATTGACAACCAAATCTCCGCCTTTATTATGCAATCCGATAATCATGCCTTCGTAAACGCGGTCGCCGGGTTTGATGAAAATTTCTCCGCGGGCTTGTAAATTAAACAACGCATACGCCACAGCATCGCCGTCCGCTTGAGACACCAGAACGCCGCGCTGGCGTAACGGCAATTCGCCTTTAAATGTTTGATACTCAAGAAAATTTTGATACATAATACCGTTGCCGCGCGTCATCATCAAGAAATTACTTCGGAATCCAATCAATGCCCGAGTGGCTATGACATATTCCATACGAAGCGAACCGGTTGAGGTTATTTTCATCCCGCGCATTTCGCCTTTACGAAGCCCGAGAGCTTCCATGACTGTTCCTTGAAATTCGGGTTCAACTTCAATAATCGCTTCTTCCACCGGTTCCAACACTTGCGTTCCCATTTTCTTTAATATCACTTGCGGGCGAGATACTTCCATCTCGTATCCTTCACGGCGCATAGTTTCGATTAAAATCGCAAGATGCAGTTCTCCGCGCCCCGAAACTTTAAACCGTTCGCCGCCGTCAACTTCTTCCACTTTGATTCCAACATTGATCATAGCTTCGTGTTCCAAACGCTCGCGAATGTGGCGTGACGTTAAAAACCTGCCTCCGTCTTTGCCGGCAAGAGGACTGGTACTATGCGATATATTCATAGAAATTGTCGGCTCATCAATCTTTATTGTGGGAAGCCCTTTCGGGTCGTTAATACAGGCAAGAGTCTCTCCTACTTCCACATCTTCAATTCCTGCGATGGAAACAATATCTCCAGCAATTGCCTGATCGGTTTCGACTTTTACCAATCCGCGGTACTTCATTAGTTTTGTTACTTTTGAGCGTGTAACTGTTCCGTTTCGTTTCACAAGAGCGACAGCTTCTCCTGTTTGTACGGTTCCGTGAAATATCCGCCCAATTGCAATGCGCCCGACATAATAATCATTTGCCAACATGGTAACCAACATTTGAAACGGTAGCTCAGGATCGGCAACCGGCGGCAGAACCCTATGGAGGATTGTTTCAAGAAGCGGTTTCATTGTCTCTGCAGGTTCGTCAAGGTCGAGAGTCGACTTGCCGTCTCGCCCTGAAGCATATACGATGGGAAAATCAAGCTGTTCATCGGTAGCGTTTAATTCACAGAATAAATCGAAAGTCATGTCTGCCACTTCATGCGGACGAGCATTAGGGCGGTCAATTTTGTTAATAACTAAAATCGGTTTTAAGTGAAGCTCAAGCGATTTTTTCAGTACAAATTTTGTTTGCGGCATGGGACCCTCGACCGCATCTACCAAGAGGAGCACACCATCCACCATTTTTAAAATCCGTTCCACTTCGCTCCCGAAATCCGCATGGCCCGGAGTATCAACGATATTACATTGAACGCCTTTAAATTCGAACGAAGCGTTTTTTGAAACAATGGTGATTCCGCGTTCTCGTTCAAGCGGATTAGAATCCATGATTGCCACTTCGCCATGTTTAAAATCATAGGCGCCGGTATATTTAAGCAAGGCATCCACTAATGTTGTTTTTCCGTGGTCAACGTGTGCAATTATAGCAAGGTTGCGAACATCTTTTCTTCGTTTCTGATTTGACATGACTTTTTATTTTCCTTCAGTGAAATGGCCTCGTTTACCTACAGTTTTTTCAATTTAACAGATATATTTCTTCTTCCATCCGTTCAATTACGGGAAATAGTATAAATGAAATTTACGGTTTACAAAAGAATAATACGTCGAGACAGGAATATTTTGATACACTCCTTCCCCGCCGCCATAGAACCACAACCTTTCGCCCCATCGTGATTATACGGTATATTTATGATTGCCAGTATCTTTTTATGCCGATTGGTCAAGAAGATGATTGAGGTAAAAATTCCTGATTTTCATTACCGGTTTGCCATTACCGTTAGAAATCTCATTTCCGCCCAAATGAATAAATGACGTACTGCTCACGCTAACCGATGATCTACCGTCAGCACTATAAAGGCCTTTAGTGTCTAACTCCGGCTGTAATTGTGCAAAGACTGATAACGCATCAAGTATATCTCCATTTCTATCAGCGAGAATCGCGCCGAATTTTTGTGCGCTGTCCATCACTTCCGCATTATTTGAAAACACACGTACATTCAAGCGGTTGACATCATGATTTATTATCCGTCCAGCAAATAATTTCATATATCTATCGGATGCATCGGAAGGTGTACCGGTATCAACCAATTCTTTGCCGACAACATATCGTATCTTTTTGCTCAATCCTTCTCCAATACGCTGAACAATTTGATTTGACTCAAGCTGATTCGAAAAAACCACTATCTCAACACTGCGCCCTGCTTGCCGATACATTTCATAGAGCGAATCAATCTGAGATTCTATCAATGCGCGCCGCGCCTGATTGCCGGTATTTTCCCGTGCAGAAATCTGAAAACTATCACTATCCAGAACGATTACATCCGTAGCGCCGTATGCTGATGCGATATATCCGGAATCTTCCATTGCACGCAATAAAGCAACGCTTTGCACTAATGATAAACCGGCTGATTTTCCCAATTCCAGCACCTGCCTTAAAATCTGAGAAGATGACGTTCCATACCGAGAAATGCCCTGAAAGACATCAGTCGAAAATACCGATTCGGAGGGAACCGGCATATCATTAACCCCGTAATTATCGAGATAATTACGTAAAGCAAGGCTGGTACCAGTACCGTCGAATTCTGCGAATAAACCATCTATCATTTCCTGTTTTTGCTGAATATCATTTTTCACCGGTACTCGCGCAAGTTCCCTATCCGATGGTGCCGCAGTAAACGCCGCTATTTCGGAAACAGGCTCTTCAATAGGAAGATAACCATATGTTTCTCTATAAGGGTCTATTTCATTTTCAATAAGATAACCCACATAATCTGCCTCAGTTCTACCACGCACCAAAGCAACAGATTGAGCAAAAGGAATGGTATTATCAAATGCTATGGATAACACTGCATTATATACCCGCTGAGAAACCTTTCCCTCAATATTCAAGCGCTGTATAACCGGCAGTAAACCGAAGGGGGCATCCGCAATAGACGGCGCCACTCTCATTAAATTGACTGCACGTATGATTTCTTTAAAACTATCTTCAGATTGAGAATAATAATTTCTATATAAGCGAACTACAAGAGATTTGTAACGGGCAAACCGCACATTGATTTCCTGAATCAATTTGTTTGTTTCGTCTTCCTGCAAACCGCGATTCTCAATTTCTGCTAAAATGGTGCTCTGCCGTTCATCTAATAGAGCTAAAAGGGTTTCTCGCGACATCTTTTGCCGGTCTTTAATTTCACTGTATTGTTTACCGGTATGAGCGGCAACATCCTGAATCAACCGAATAACAGTCATGTGATTGGCATTGACTGTTTTGTCTGCAGTATTCCTCTGTTCCCGAGTCATCATTCCTAACCGTTCTTGCTCACGGTGTACTATTTTCAAGTATTGGTTTGCCCGTATTAAATCGGAAAAGGAAACCGGCTGGCTCTCCCATTGTATAGCATCAATGGCGAAATAGGGTTCATCTCCTGTTTGTAATCCGATTTGTTCAGATAGTTCAACTGCTTTAGTAAGTGTCTCCAACTCGAAGGGATTTAATTCTAATGCATTCCCCAACATCATTCCAAAATCCGCCAATCCTTTTCGTACCGCTACATCTTGCGCTTCTTCTGAACGCGGTAAGGAATCCTGTCCCGCGGGAGATTGAGGCAGAGCCTGTGTTCCGGAAGATGGTGTGCCTTGACGATTATCCGGTGGATTAAACCCGTCAGGCGGCAGTGTCGGGCTAGGGCCGCCTCCGTTTTCTGTGTCATCAGGATCGGAACCAAGAAATGTGCTGTCTTCGATCGATTCGATGGTATCAAAATAAAGCTGGTCAAACTTTTGGGTAAACTCAATATCCGAATCGACTTCATTGACAAGCGGTATAATTTCGGAAAGAAGCACTCTCCGTTTTAAATCCAGACTTTTTTCCCTAATTGTCCGCCAACTGCGAACAGCGGCAACAGGACGTTTATATAAAGGATAAAGAATAAAATTATGGAAAAATTCTGCCGAATGTTTCAGTAACAACCCGATTGTTGAACCGATCATATACCCGCCAATAAGCTCGGATATAATAACAACTAACGGCATAAATGATGCCGATATGCCCCATAAACTAACATGAAGGATAGGCAATATTGTGCCGGTGACTGCTCCGAACGTTTGCTCGAATGTGCGTGTTCCGAACAAGAAAGGAACACTGGTTGAAAGAATCAATCCTAAGATTCCTAAAGGAGTAAAAGATATGCCGACAACAAATATATGAGTTGCAAGGATAACCGCAACAGCCGCGATTCCTAATGCTCTTGCCTTTGAAGCTTGAGTGAAAAATTTCCTCGCAAACGCTGTAAAACCTTGATAAAGACGGTTCTCGCCCGGTTTAATTTTCTTTGCAAAATAAAGAAATGTATCTTGGAACGAGAATGAATCACGCAATCGGGAATGAATTTTCTTCAGAATCCGCAAGCGCTGGTCTACTGCAAACCGTGAAAGGCTTGCGGCTATATTTTGTTCCAACGCTTCTGCCCTATCACCATATAATGCACGGTAATATTCTCTTAAGCGCATTATGTATGTTTGTTCCAATGTATTAAGAATAAATCGATTATGAAAGATATTTTCATATTCTTGCGGATCAGTCGCAACTGCTCCTATTGACGATACAACATCGGTAACAATCTTTTGCTTCTGTTCTGAGCTGAAAGAATCCTGCAATTCCAAATCGCGCAATTTTTCTGATAACGATCCCCTATTGTAAATAGAATTTGAAATTTCCAATCCTAAGATCGGTATGCGGTCAAGAAGATAGAGGAACACATCCGCACCGCGTTCACCTCCAAGAAGATACACATATAATACTAAAAGGTGCGGTACCGTAAGCGCACCAATGCCTCCGGTGAGAATAGTCATCAATACAACGCTTGCCGCACCAAGAGCAATGCGCACTAGACTTTTTACGGATTTACCATGATATATCCCCATACTTTCAGTAATCATAAACATGAGCGGAATAACAACAGCCCACCATCCCCAAAGCGATACAGAACCGACAATAGCAGAAATACTTAATATTCTGCCTAACACTCTGCGTGTAAAACTTTTGCGCGTAATAGTACGGGGAATCGCTTTATTGTAGCGGAACTGCCACAACCATTTTTCAACATTTTTTAAAGAACGTGCCGGTGTCATTACTGCTACATTGATATTCTGCAACGCATTCAGGCGCACAGCTGGGCTAAGCGGACGAATTGAATCAAGAATCTGCGCTAGATTGTCTTCCGTAATTCCAGCATTTCGCAACTCATCAATTATGGATTGCTCATCGTCCGTAAAATCGGTAGAAACACCTTGATTCGGTTCAATCCCGCGCGGTTCATTTTCAACAATGTACGAATCAAATTCTGCCGGCACTGGAATATGATGCCTAAAAAGTTCATTTCCTCGTTGCAGTTCAGCGGCGGCTTTTGCCCGCTCGGAAGGATTCAGTTCGTTAAAATGAGCGCGCAATGCCTGCTCGATTAACTCGTCTAATACTTCTCCGCTGTCTCTCCCTTCAACGACTATCCGCTCAAATCCTTTTGCGATAGAAACGGCTAACCGAAAATCGACGCCGCTCAATCCATTTAACACCGGCTGAGGCGCCGTTATTTGCAAATAACGAATCACTTTCAGCAACCGTCCGTTAAGTTGTTCGTCAAGCTCGCGGATATATTGAATTTGCCGCACCGATTGCGCAATTCCCGGAGGAAACCCGCCGATCCTTTTTCCCAGATGCCCATACAATGTATACCCGAAAATGATATAATTCAGCCACCCTGACCCTCGTCCTGCTCCTTCGTAAGCAATTTCATCTCGCTTATGTGCTTTAGCATTGAATACTGTCTTGAACAAAATGTCCCAATTTTCGCGCATTTGGTCATCGGCTCCATAGGTGAAAACCGGATGAGACATCAGGGCATTGATTCCCTGCAAAACACTGAATCCCTTGCCGACTTGAGCCGCCGTTTTATAACTGTTTTCGCCAAATGTTCTGCGCTCATATTGTTCTTCAATATATTTTTTAAGATGGACAGAAATTGCCGGAGTATTCGGATACAACGGCGGGTTAAATACATTCATGATTCCGAACTTTGTGTCTTCAGCCAACGCAAACGCCGGGTCATCAGCCTCGGTATCAAGCACATTGAATGCAGATAATCCGGCAAGCCAAGGCGGTTCGGCAAATGTCATCAATGCTGACAATACAGGAATCGGACGAGCGTCCTGAATGTTTCCGCCGCGCTGAGCCACACGTACTCTCCCCTTCGTGGTACCCGGCAGGAACGGAATACCGACAGCAACCGGCCATTGAGCTTCACTCCAATAGGAACTCAGCATATCAAGAGCATCTTCATAATTAAGCCCGAAAATTTTACCCAATATGCGCACATCTTGTCGGTGCGATTTGGTGCGGACATCAATAAACCCGTCGTTTTTCAAGTCGCGGCTTAATGTTGCCAATGCCTTGATGTCGGCAAGAGTAACATATTCGAAACGGTACTCTAACCCTTGCGGCGCCTCTGCCCGCTGGCGCTGTGTTATATATTCATTTATAGAATTCATGAGCGCATGAGGGTCTTCTGTTGCCGCACGCCGCAAATTGTCGAGCAGTAATCTGCCTCTTCGTGCAAATTCGTTACTAATTTCTTCAACAGCCGGTTCTATCTCAGTTTGATTATAGTTAAATTCCTGAAAGGGGATATCCTCAGTATAATCTTCGTTTGCAGTATCGCGCGTAACGTATTCTTCGTCAACGGTAGAAGGTTCAATAACCACTCCATTGCGTAATGCCGCCTGTACCATATTTGCTCGCTCTAGCGTCTCGGAATATGTCGGGCGAATCAGCGGGTTGCCTGCACGCAAAGCATTGATTACCGATCGTAAAGGAAACGTGTCATTCGAGGTACCGTCGGCGATTTTAAGTTGCTCATCAACTTGAGCAAGTTCCGATTTAGGTAAAATTCTGAATTTTTGAATGAGAGGAATATTATTCAGCATATTGTGGGCCGCATCGTTCTTCGCCCCATGCAATTCTTTGAGCAAGGCAACTGTTACACGGTAATTTCTCAGTCCGGCAATCAGCATCAATGGCAAACCAATTCCCAAATAAACAGACAAAATGCCCGACCCGATCAGCCCAAGCATTCCCAGTCCCGGCGTAGCAAAAGGCAGAATAATCCCGGCGCCTAAAAGCGATAGGGCAGGCCCGATACCGAGAGCCGCTAAACCAACTGCGCTCAACAGCAGGCTATGGTTAACGAAAAATACAATCGGCGAAACAATAATTTTGTCAAACACGTTCTTTTCATCAATGGTAAATAACCTTCTAATAGATTCGCGCAGGCGTTCGCGAGTTTGATTGATTGCCTCTATGCGGGTAATTCTGTCTTGCAAAGCCTGCGGGTTTCCAATGGTCGACGAGATGCTTTTTAATACCGCCGCCGCTTGCGACGGAGACGCTATACCAAAGAGCGTTTTAATACTGAATATACTGCGCACAATTCGGCTTGTTACTATGCGATTTGCATTTTCAATTATGCGGTCATAATTTTCCAGTTCGTTTCCTTGTGCAGTATATATTTTAAATTTTTCCAATGTATTAAAACCGTCCCGGTGAATAACATCGAGCTGTTGAGGGAGAATTTGTATCCCGCTAAATTCATTCTGAGCAAGCACATCAGCAATAAGCGGCATAACCTGCGCCGCCGACATAAGAAACCGTTCGGAATCGCTGACAACAATAATACGCCATTGCGAAGGATTGTCAGACGGCGGATTACCGTTTCCGTCATGGATAATGATTCTATCGATAGGAGTTCCATTTTTGATGGACGCATCGACCAATCGTCGTACAAATAGCCTTGGAATCGGGTTGCCGTCAGCGTTGCGAATGCGTTTTGCCATAGACTTCATCTGAAAAATATTTAACGGCCCCGTAGGAGAAATCATTGCCCATGAACGAGTTCCCTGCAACTCATTCCGTTCCTGCCCTAACCGGACGATCGGTTCGCGGTTGCGGTCGCCGAGCTGACGTTCCAACGCACCAGACCGATGCACGTTATCATCATGTGAACCATGGTATGTCAGAGCGGCAACTTGATTATACGCCGCAATATGGTTCTGCGAGGTACGGTTAAACACGCCTACCTGATATGCCGTATTCTGATTATATTCCCGCTCTTCAATGTCACCATAAGGATCATACCGTTGTATCGTAATTGGACGGTCGGTATTACCGATGGTAGATGCAAGATACCGCAACGCCGTATTCTGTGCGCTATCCGTCGGAAAAATCGCCGCTAATTGAGTAAGATATCCTTGAACATTGACTAATGCAGTGCCTTGCTCCGCTAACGCTTTATCCCACGTCCGGATAACGCCGCCGTTCGCTCTGCGTGCTATTTGGAGGCGCGTAAGTTCGGCCGCCAAGAGAAATTCCCGTAACCCGATGTGACTGTCGGTCAACAGTTCTGCATTGGATATAAAAAAACTTTCATCGATATGAATGCCCGCATCTTGCGCAATTTGGTGGAGTTCTAAAGCGAACGCCTCGCGTCTTTCAAGAATGTTTAAGTCTGCCGCAGGAGGGATAGAAAAACGGTTGCCGCCTAATACAACAGTTGCCCCTGCTAACGGTTCGCTCTGCATTGAAAATTGCTGATGCAGTTTAGTATACACTTGATTATTAAGATACATCTCGTAACGTGCTTCTTTTTCTACTACGAGAGGGTCATAATACGCCTGCATTGCGGCATTGATTGGATCTTGCAAAAATCCATATAGAGAAACCGGTATAACACCGATAAATGCACCAAGAGTAAGTGTTTTCCATCGAGCAAGAATCCCGCGAAGTCCGGCAAAGGGCTCAAATCCGAGGCGCGTACCTAAATTAACTGAGAAAAATGTTTTCCGGGTTGAATCAAAGATTGTTGCAAACCGTTTTTTTGACACATTCCACCAGCTTCTGCGGAAAAAGGCATCTCGTTCGGCGCTCTGTTCCTCAAATGATTCGCGTGCTTGAGCTACCTCAGGCAAAAATTCTTCATGGGCATCCTTAAAGGCTATAATCAGCTCGCGTGTACCGTCCGGACGGGTTACCACCTCACGCGAGAGGAATGTCTGTCCTTGAATTACCAACAAGACCGCGTTTAAATTCGTTGCTTTAGTACCCGGAACCTTCTCTCCGGTACCGCCAATTTTCTGCTGGTATTCTACCCGAGAAATTTCACCGGTTGGAGCAAAAGACAAATTTCCGTCTTCGCCACTTATTGTTACACCGCCAGGCGCATAATTGAATCCGCCGAAATAATTGCCGCGCGCATAAAAAACACCTTGTGTCGGATCATCAGCATAAGTTCCCAAGCCAAAACGGTCTGAGGCATCCATGGGATTGACATCAGGAAAATGCCCGCTGAATGTAACATTTTCTCCCGGCCCGTAAAACGGGTTAAACTCATCAGGATACGCGCGATAATAGCCCGCGGCAATCTGCACCAGATTACGCATTTGCGCATCGATTGCATCACGTATCAATTGGCGGTCTTCTTCAGGCATTTCATCAGGAAAATTCACATCAATGGCTAAACCTTGAGTAAATATCTGATGTAATGTTTCCGCATCAAATTCCGGCAATTCAGCTCGGCGGTCGATTAAGTACCGTACATAATCCTCAACATTATTCCATTGTTCAACACCTTCGGGAGCTTGTTTTTCTTCAAGTTCCCTCGCATCGGTAAATTCGAGGTCAAGCACAATTCTACCGCCTAACAATTCTTCTCGAATAACATGGAGATGCCCCATAAGCCAGCGCGGCTGTACCATAAATAAGAACGAATGTATATCAAGCTCCGATTTTGAAACAATATGAGAGAAAATTTTATGTTTCGCATTTGCGCCGCGCTCTGCACCGCGAATAGAGCGCGCTCCCATAGAAGCGGCATATTGAAGTGACTGAGTAAAGTTTTGAATCAAAATACCCCAGAACCATTTATTGAAATGTTGTTTATCCGGCAAGAAGAACGGCACATATATCGCCGGCATCGATGCGAAAACTCCGGGAGAAACGGCAAGGTCATCTATTTCATCGCCGACATTAACGCGCAAAGAATTCCCTTCGTCCTGAAAAACTACATGCTTTGTCGATTTTATAGTATCCTCAATAATGAAACTATTGATGAGCCGTTGAGCGTCGGAACGTGCCATGGTTTCCAATGGGCCGAATCCGTTTTGCTCAGCCCATTCGCGGGCACGAGCGATTGCCCGCTCGGAAAACTCTATGGAGAATTCCCGTCCATGCGGTGTTTTTTGGCGCCCGCTTTGTGCAATACGCCTGTATGCGCGCACTATCGGCTGAACTATTCTGTTCGGCAAGAAACGAATATCCGACAAATCGGGTACTGTGCGGTTTGTCCAGCGTGCGCTCAAACTTTGCAGTCCTCTCCACAGGGGAAGCACGGGGATGAGTATTATATAGAGCGCTTTCGTAAAGAAATATTTAAACACTGCAAATCCAACGAACGCCAACAACTGGATAATTCCCCACAATACCGGAACCATCACTGCCGCATTGTATAACAAGCGCGGCAGAAAATAAAGCGTAGGCACCCAGAAAAACCACGGCAGAGTTATCGTTGGAGTAAGAAAAAACAATGGGCTGAATAGCGGTGCTCCGCCCCACAATAATGGTATATTCGACAATAATTGCAACGGAAGCGATGGGAAACCGATAACCGGAAATACTACCGTGCCCGCAACTATAGCAAACAACAGCCAGAACATCTTAAAGCGTCCGGTAGAAATAAAATCATCATATGAACTCCGGAATAATCGGAGGAATAATCGCGAACGGTAAATCAGACGGTCTTTCTGCGACAAACTGCGTACTTTTTCACTGCTGAACAATGTCTTAAAAGACAATTTCTCAACATCGATAAATTTCCCTTCATGCTTCAATTCATCCGAAACCACTGCCATCGTATCAATTCCCCACCGTTCCATAAGGCGTGCAACTCGCTGAAACTGGGGTTTATTGCGGGCAAGGTTCAAAACGCGCCTGCCGCTGAATGGAATTATCTCAGTTACCGTTAATTGCCTAAACGGCAAATAGGATGCTAATCTTCTTAACAAACCGCCCGGTTGAGCCGCTTTCTGTTGGCTTGCCGCGTCGAGCAATTTTGCTTTTTCGCGTTCTATAGCTTTTTTGTTGGCTAATCGTTTTATGGAATCAATACCAAACAACACCAAAATGTATCCAATGAGCATATAAATAATCCGCGCTAAAATGCGGGAAAAAATCCGTTCTTTTACGACCGAATCGCCTTCTTTGCCTAATCCGGCATCATGCAAAGTGGTATCGCCAGTTGTAGTAACATCAGGTTGTCCTTGCGAACTGAACACTCCTTGCGCTTCTGCGGGTGTGATTGTATCTTTTGCATCGCGTTCTGCTTGTTTTAATCCATCTTGAGCCCCGCGGTATTCCCCTTCTTTTCTGGTAAGGTTTTCTTCTGCGCGCGCAATTTCATACTGTTGTGTTTCTAAAAACTGCTGTGCCCGACGTAAATTGATTTGAGATTTACGGCGGTTTTCTTCCGCCTGCGAAGTAATTCGCTGTAAATACTGTACCCACGATACAGAATTTTGGTACGACGCCAGCGCTCTTTCGAGTTGTTGAACTTCCTGATAAACAACGTTGAAATCGCCTTGACGTGCAATGCGCGATATAATGTTTTGCGCTTCACGGCGCTGAGCATTGATACGGTTGAGGTCTACTCCTCCATCTTCAGCAAGTTTATATGACATAGCAAAATCAAGCTGTTCGGGATTTGTTGGGTTCCAGCTGAGTGTAAATAACCCATCATACAATGTTACCCGCAACCGCATAAGCCCTGCAATAGCAAGCGACGGATCGGTTTCGACAGTAACAGAATCGCCATATTGAGCCCTAAATTCATTTAAGTTACCTTGCTGAAGCGCCGATTCCGCATCGCGCCCCATGCGGGTCAGCGAGTCAATCAATGCCCGATAACGCACATTTGAACCGCCGGTAACCCGTGCGGAAAGCCTCTGCTGTTGCGCCTGATACCGAACAATGGACGACACGTCAAAACCAGTCATGACGCTTACTAACCCTTCAAATTGTTTTTGCGATGCGACACGTGCTTCATTAACTTCGTTGCGCGCTTGAGCCAGAGCATTTCTCGCATTTTGCAGTTCTGCCTCTGCAAGGCGAATATTTTCTTCTGCCTGTTGTTTTGCGGTTTCTGCTACTTGCAGAGAAGAACGAGCCTGACCCAGCAACTGCTCGGCAATTGCGACATTACGCCGTGCATTTTCAACAACAGTAATAACCACGTGTTGTTCAGGCCCTGGTTGTTTCACAAAAGAATTGCCCGCTTCAATAGCAGGAAGGTTAGCATACATTTTGTTCAGCGACTGCCGTACTTGTTCAAGCCCTTCCGCCCTGAGGCGCGCCGCCAAAGCGGGTTCTTGCAAAGCGCGGCTTATTGCTTTGACTTGTTCAAGCGCTGATAATAGATTACCAGTTATTTGATACGGGCCTGCCGGTATATCGCGCGATTCGCCATTGATATAAATTGTTATACGTTGCGGTATGGTTACAGTAATTGGCTCGATTTCAGCGCTTCGCTTTCGCTCAATTTCCACTGCTTGCTGAATAGTGCCGATATCATCTAAATCCTCGGTAATTTGTGCATCCCAGCCATCGAGAATAACAGAAAGGCTACTGAACTCTCTGCCTGATTCTCGTAATGCTTGCAGTTTTTGCCGGACTGTTCTGCTCTGAGCGGCAAGGTCTATTTGAGTTTCATTGAAGTTCTGGTCACGGACTGTTGCAACAAGCGTCGGCGACTGCCCGCTTAATACGCCAACTTTTATTGTCACATATTGCCGAATACCGGTAGCCGACGGCGGTGCAGTGGTTTGAATACGATACACCAATAAATCCGGAGAATCCAACGTTCCATGAGAAAGTTTCATTTGCCGGACAAATGTTTGCGACTGCGTATATAATGCTTGCGTACGTTCAGCAACGGCTTTAATAGTGTCAAGTGACGGCGACCCTTGAAGTTTTTCTCTGAGTGCAGTAATTTCTGCTCGAATTGCAGTAAACTGTTCGACAGAAGAGATGAACTGCGGCACATCAAGAGGAGCGTCCGGCGCTATGGATAATTGAGCCCGTATGGTTTCGTCAGCGCGTATTGCATCGAGAACCGCTTGGTGACCAGACCGGTACCGAGAATCAATGGTAATCAGTTTATTCAGTTCATCGAGATGCCCTTGCAGAGTTTGTGCAGAACGGAGCAATTGCTGTTGATATACTCCCTGCGCTTGAGACGTATCCAAAAGAGCATCAGTCCGATTGAAAGGAAACGCTAAAGACCCTTGAATATCGCTGATCGATGCCAGTAACTCACGTTCCCGTGTTTGAAGCGCTTGTTCGGCAGAAGACAACCGATCGGCATTTGCCCGGGCGGTTTGAGCAGAACTCGCAATATCGTCGAATGCGGCAGTAACGACTGTTCGGTCAGGAGTGCCTCCCAGATCGCGAATCGCCGCTTGAATTTGAGCAATCTGTTTTTGAACACGCTGGATTTCAGTATTCAGTTTTGGAATATACCATTCTGAAAACGCAACATACGCTTGTGCGTCATAGACGCTGTTTTTCAATGCGCGGATTTGATTTTCCATTGCGGCTTTCTTTGCGGCAACAGGTTCCTGCTGATATAAATCGTAGAGGTTTCGAATAAGTTCTTCATTTGTTTCAATTTGGCTTTGTGCATTGCTCTTGGATACGGTAACCGTTTCCAACTCGGTTGCAAACCGATTCAAATAATGGACATATAACCGTTGCGATTGATTGAGATAGTCAATGGCCTGATCGTTCGGCATTGTTCGAATACCGTCTTGCAATTCTGCCACAGCCCGCTGATTAGCGGCATAGAGCTCTCCAAGAAATTTTTCATGAACGGCACGCATTGCTTCTAGTTTTTGAAGCAGTTCGTTTGATTGGGTCGCCGCTTGTGTCTGTACTTGCGCTTGCCGTTGAGCGGCAGTAACATCTTTTTCCCGGTCGGCGACAAACTGCTGAAATTCTGCCATGCGGCTTCTGATATCTTCGATTTTGCGTTTGACACGGTCTTTATCAGCTTGGCTTAAGCCTGAAGCATTAACCCGCTGAAGAATTGCGGTGTAATCGGAAGAAACTTGAAAATCGCTATTGACTCCAATCATTTGCAGGTAAAACCCAAGTGCGCGGTGATAATGTGTTTTTGCGCGTTCAATATCCTGAGGCGATACTTGCCCGTTCGCAAGGGCGTCTTTCGCAAGGTCTTGAGCCTGCATATATTCTTTAATAAGCCCCATAGCCGCCAGCCAACCGGAACTTTTATCGTGCCGCATTTGCATATACCTGATAGTATCGTCAAGGTTTGAACCGACAAACGTGGTATAGTAACGGTACTCTTTGCCATTTTTTTCTGCATACCGTTCTATAATGCGTGAAACATCCGACCGCGAAAGCTGTTGTCCTTTAAAAGTCCGCAGATGCTGAATCAGGTTAGGTAAAATGCGAACGTTATTTTGATAAAGCGGTTCCAACCGCGCCATCGCTTCAATGGTAAAACTATTCCTCATCCCCATTTCGTCAAGAATAGTAACCATGATTGCAAGCGATTGCGGACGGATACGGTCACTGCTGGTCGCAATGCGGGCGACAGCTTGTTTTACACGCGCAATACGCCCTGCGCTTTGCCCTTGCATAAAGGTATCGATATGCCCGTTAAGCTCGTTTATATTTCGTGAATTTGCGACTCCGCGATATAAAACACCGATGCGCTCCATAGAAACCGGCTGTTGCGACCGGAACCGCCCAGTATCGCCGGTTGCCAGATCGCTGACTACAACGGAAGAGACTTGATCGACAGAACGTTGTACTTCCGCCATTATTTGTATCGCCGCCGGAATCGGGTCTGTCCGGTCGATGATATTCAGGCGGTTTATAAGCGAGGCAAACAAATCAACGGTTTGAGTGGTTTGAGCACGGCTTAAATCCTGCCGTGCAGTAACAATATTTTGCAATGCTGTTTCTTTAACAAGCTGAGCGGCAGGTATATCAGAAAACTTAACGCGATAGATGCTTTCCTGCAAAGAAAAGAGCTGTTCCAAACCGGTCAACAGATCGATTTCCGACCCCTGAAGCGCATTGAGCTGGCTGTTTATGTCGGCTTCAGAATAAATGCCTTTAATCATGAACGGTTCCGCCTTGCCGATTCTTCTTACCTGTTGCGGAAGGCTTTTGTTCATGACCGGATCGACAATAATACTGCGTATTACCGGTACCCCTAGTTCACCGTTTAACCCGCGCGTAAAAACCGGTTCTCCGAGCATATTGGCAAGATCATGAATTGAGAGAAGATAGCCCACTTGCTGAGTCGATAAATCGCCAAAATCTCCTTTCAGCAACGTAACAATATGAACTGCTTCTATCAATGCATCGGCAAAATGGGCAGGATCAGATTCTGCTATTTTTTTGAGCGATTCCTGCAGTTGTTGTTCGCGGCTGGTAAGATTCACTTTTTCAGCTAAAAGCGTTTCTTGTTTAAGATGTTTATTTTGAACAGTCAGGATAAGCTGAGACGCTTCTTTGAGCAATTGGTCGATGCGTGTTTTATATTGTTGTTGGCGATTACGCAACTGTACTTGATATGTATCGGGATGCAGTTCGCCATTATCAATGCGTGCTTGAGACTCGGCAATAAAACCATTCAATTCCTGCTGAATTGTCCTAAATGAACTCAGAATACCGTTAAGTTGTTGTTTTTCTGCGGCAAGAATATCTATGGGAATAGGGAATGTCGTTTGTACTTCTTTTGATTCTCCCGGCAAAATGGTATATTGATTTTGATCAGTTACGGATACTTCTCCAATCAAAGGATGGTTGAAAGTTATCTCAGGTTGATAGCGCAACGGGCTGTTGCCGTTGTTCGTTATGGCAAATTTTACGTGCGCATTAACATATTGAGAAATCACTGCAACTGTGTTATTGCGTGCATCGTTGCCGAAGATAAAAATCCTATCGCCGAGCACAAGCGAACGCGGAGGCGAATCTTTAAGAAATGTACGGGCATCGACTGTTCCGTCAGGGCGGGTAACTTTCAACTCTATGATATCATCCAGAGACGTCCGGTTAAATTGTACCTTATATTCTCCAATAGTAATTTCTTTTCCTAATTCAACATCACTTATTACCGAAGCAGTTTGATCAATATACCGGTCTTCCGCAGTAACAGCAACATTGGTTAGCGCAATATTCGGCAACCCTCGCTGAATAAACCCGAACACTTTCGACCGGTGCGGAACTCCAATAGTCAAAACTTCTTCGCCGCTTCGAAAACTGCCGATAGTAACTTCTTCGCCGCCGATTTCTATCGCCCATTCATTAAAAAGTGTTTTACTGACATTCACCATAACTTTCGATGGGCCGATTGCATAATAAACTCCCTTTTCTCTATCGGCTAATTCGAGTATCACAGGATTTCCTTGAGTGTCGTAAAACCTAACCGCCGGAATTTTTTGCGTTCCATGCTGTTCTATTAACTGAAATTCTATATCGCCGAATTTTACTGTTCGTTCTCCGGGAACACCGGCGATTCGCGTCATTGGATACGCCGTAAAATTCCACTGCCCCACTTGAACGGTCGTACCTTCCGGACGAAGCGGACTGCTCGGTTTAAACAACCGGGCGCGTTCGTAATAGTCGGGCACAATACTTACATCATACCGCCATTGCCCCACAGGAAGGTTTTCTATCGGAATATTGAGAACGCGTGTTTCTCCTTGCTGTAATATGATCGGAAATGCTACTTCGCGGCGTTCGCGCGTGTGGTTGTCGGTTAATTCTACTACCGCTGTAAAGTTGCCGATATGTGTATTGCCGACATTTTGCACTTGTACCGCAACATAGGGAGTACTGTCAACCGGACTGAACAATTCAGGAGTATTGAGAAGATTCACTTGCGCGGCGACCTCTCCGAGCTGTACTTCAGGCAACCGTTTAATACCCGCAAAATTGTATAACAGCTTTTCAATCCGTGATAAATTCGGATACCCGATGCGCACATATTCCTGAAGACTGTTTTCATTGGTTCGTTCAGCTCGTTCTATCAATGATTGTTCAGGTACAAACTGCAGTTCCCTGTTTGATAAGATTCCAGTCAATTGGCCGATGGATGCTACAGACAACTCTATATGAGAAGCACCGCTCTCAAGGCCTGCCATGAGATGGGCAGAAGATTGAATCGAACGTACATCAACACCATTCACACGCACTTGCGTAGGCTTAAACAAAGAAATTGTTGTATAACCCTCAATATTTGCCAGTCGAGTAATTTCTTTAAACAGCGGATGTGCTTCATCTATTTCCTGAGCCAAATCGACAACAACCGCGTTGAAAGGAAGTTTATAGCGAAAAACATCGTTAATTTCGCGCTGAACATTCAAATAGCTCGGCGCATCTTGAATCCACTCCTGCTTGCCAACCGTTACCGCTACGCTTATATGCTGTAAAGAAAGCTCTTCAAGGAATTGAGAAATATTATTCCGCAAGCTCGACGGATTTGTGCTGGCATTCATGAGCTGTGCTAAAGCATCGCCGTTAAGCGCAACTTCGCTTATACCCGATTGCGAGAGCAATTCCGCAAGGAGCGCTCCATTTTGACGGGTAAAATCACTCTGGCTGAAACTGTCAATCACAATCCTGCTGTCAACCACACCGGAAAATAACCCTGCGCGGTTTATTATCAGTGATTCGTCTTCTTTGGTTTGTTCAGCATAAAATGCAGGGAATTTTGCCGCATTGCCGTTTATCCACTCTGCAAGAATTCCAAACCGGTGCCCAAACCTCCCTACCAGATCAACAACCTTGGTGGAAGAACTGAATTTCTGTCCATTAAACAGAATTAAACTATACCCGTTAAACCCGTCCCGGTTTACATCGACATCAAAAGAAACGGTCGTTTGTTCGTTCGGTGCAAGAGTAAACTCGTCAGACGAAATTTCTGTCACTACACTTCCGCTTCCCGGGTGATGGGTAAGAAATCCGATATACGCGGGAAATACCTGCCCTTTACCGGCTTTCGAGCGGACATCAACCCTGACTTCAATCTTTGTTATGTCGCTTTGGCGCCCCACAACCACGGGCACAGGATTATTGATAAGGTTATTCCACGTTGCAACCACTTCACCGGCAGTGTTTTTGCCAAGTATCTGAACATTGGTAATTTCGCCAAGGTCGGAGTACTGCTCGCCCCAAATAATATTCGCGAGCGATACGAGCGAACCGATTTCTGCTCCAAGCGGAGGAGTATCGGTAAAATGGTTAAACGGTCACGCCGAATCGTTTCAAGAAGCGACCGTACCATATGATCGATATTTCCAGCTCCGGATATACCGCGTGCCAACGCCTCGATACGCGCATTGATTGTGCCAAGCACCTCGGCACTTTCCGAAGGGTCTTGTTGCCCCATGGGAATGAGTGTCGGTTTGAGTCCTTCGATAAAATAGTTATACATTGAACCGGTAACATAAAACACACCATCCGGCGCTTGATATACCGCATCGTTCATACGTTGTCCAAGGTCGCGGCCGTTACCGGTACGCAACACATGAAGCAAGTCTTCTCCAGTATCTTGATTTACAACAAACCCTTGAAATAATTTTCCTATGTTTTCATTCTGGCGGATACGCGCCAGAAGTTGCGGCAACACAACAGGCAATGTCCCCTCTTTCAGAGCAAATGACTGCGCCCCATCCTGAAGCATGCCTGCTTCAATATAAATTCTGAAAGGGCGTTGCGGATTGATGTCTTGAATAGTTTTCAGCATTGCATCAACTGATGTGCCTCGGACAACCAGTACATCGCCTGCCGTATCGGATGCCCGATAGTTATCCATCGCGCTCAAATCTTTAGAAACATACGAGACAACCGGCACTGTGTTTCCTGCATAGTAATGCAGTTTATGCGCCAACTCAGTAACAAGCCGTGCATACCGCGCAGTAAAAACAGTCCGGTCGGTTTGCGAACCATCGCGCCATAACGGCATAGCATCAGGCTGAATGTTTAAGAGATACCCATCGAAGTCAAGTTGTTTTCTGCCGAGTTCATCGATATACAGCAATGCCCTGCTTGCCCCTGCTTGTGTTACCCAATCGGGCCCCCCCTGCGCGGCATAGATTTCGATGCCTTCTCTGTGTGCAAGTTCTATCATTGCAAGATAGTAGCGGCGTGTACTGACTCCATGAATCTCACTGCTTCTCACAAGCGGATCGGTATTTACCACCAAGCGGGTTACCGATTCATTGCGCAGAGCACGGAAGAACCCCGGCAATTGTTCCGGCTTAATGTTGGGCGTCCATGGGTTCTGAAACACCGTAGAGATATCGGTATTTTCGCGAATTGACGCATTTCCTTGCGCATCAACCGCAAGTGTATATTCTGTTCCGTCAGCAACAAAATAATTGTCGCCAAAAACAGTCTGGAGAGGCCGTACAATTATATTTGAGCCGGGAGCTACGCGCAAAACATTACTGCGAATATCGGCTCGAGCGGAAAGGGGAACATTTCGCGGCAACCCCTGCAGTTCAGGAAAATCGCTCAGAGATAACCGTACTGAAGCAGATTGCGACCGTGCCACACGTTGTGTTACATCGGAAAATTGCGAATACCGCTGATATTGCCCATCAGTAAACAACGGTTGTATTAGAATATCATTTCCTGAAATAATTAAGGAATACCGATCGTTTGCATTTTCCAATTTCAGAGCGCCGAGTTTATTCTGTGGAATTACCAGTTCAAACTCGATATTTAGTTTTCCGTCAACAGCGGATGCTCTATATTCTGTTCCCGGCATAAGCCCTAACCCTTGAATGAATTGAGCCGGCAATGGACGGGATGCAGGGACAAAAATGTTTCCTTGCCAATTATCAACAGTTTCAAGCCCCAGCCCTTCAGCTGGAGAAAGGCCGCTGAGAAAATCTACGACCCACAGGAAATCTTCTCGCATAACTTGCGCAACAGAAGTATCTTCCGGAACCCCAACAGTGGGAGTCCCAAACTTATCCGGCGGATGTATAATATTGCTATTCCTCATATCAAACACATAGGTATTTGACAATGACACAGCATCAGGAACAGCGCTCTGCGGCGTTTGCCCTGTTTGATTTTGCGGTTGAACCGTAGGAGGCGTTTCGGGACGGTCTGCCGCAGGAATTGAATTAGGCGGTATAAGCCCTTGGAGGCTTTGGGGAATGTCTACCTGCCGATTTCCTTGCAAGGATTGGTCTGAAGCGCCGATAAATGTCCACATTAAACGAGGATTAGACCAAATTCCCAGTAAAGTCCTGAGTGTTTCAGTAGAAATAGTCGATTCAAGGGTCGTTTGCACTTGGGAAATATTTCGTGTCGAATACGGAATCCCATTATACTTATTATAAATCCGTTGTGCTTTCAGAATATTATCGAGTAAAAACCGTGCTTCCCGCATTAAAGCGTCTCGTTCCTGCTGGCTGTCGCTGACTGAAGCAGTTTGAACCAATAGATGGATATATCCTAATGTTGCTTCAAACTGTACGGACATTATCGTAGAGTCGTCCCAATTTTTTTGTTCTATAAAATCGTCGCCGAAGACTCCATCGAAGAATTTTACTCCTATTATAGTGTTAGGCTTAGGATTAGCCGTGCGGTCCTGAATAAGGGCATCGTTCATAACAACTGCCTGTGCCGGCGATGGATCGGTTAAATCCGCCGCTTGATGTTCCACCACAAAATTTTTCTGTACATGGGTAATCAGCCGCCGAGTAATCTCTAATCGCCGCGCCTGCGGGATATGGTCCATGGTTAAAACCATACTGCCTGCCCACGTTAAATCATCGATGGCAATGCCAGAACCGAACTGTCCATTCTGATTCATGTTCGGACGGAAATGAGCGCCTTGCGAATCATCAATATCCACAAGAAATTTTTCCAATACCTTATTGTCGAGCAAAATTCGCCGTTCTTTAAATACCGGATTACCGGTAACGCGAAATGCTAAGTTCAGCAAATCATGCATATCTGCAAGATGTTCAAACACAACCCATTGATTCTGAATTTCAACTATCCGCCCGCCTTCATCGCGAATACGCATTCCCGCGAGAAAAAAACCATAGCGCGGGTCTTGCTGATTGAGGACTTGCTGAGACAGCACAAACTCCATGGCATTATTCAGTAACTCGCCTTTACTGCCAGTCATCGCCGACCAATCGCCCGTTACATCAATATAAGCAAAAATTGATTTCAGCGCCCACGCAGTATTTCCCAAAGGAGAGATAGGAGATTCGTACAAATCATCGGTTGTATTGTAGCCAAACCGAACTACACTGCGCAATCCACGGTCTTGTTCGTACTGCATGATGCGGAAAAGAGCATCGATTTTTCTACGGGCAGATACATAATTATTGTTTGCAAGGTCCGCATAAATGCTTATCGACTGATCGTACGGCACAACACGCCCATGCTTGACAAGATACGAATAATCAGAATGTTTTTCATCTCCGGCATAACTGCGCACAAACCCGTCAAATTTATTAAACTCTGGGTTAGCAAGCGCATTCGGGCCGCTTCGGTCAAGAAGGCGCGATGTACTGAATGACGCTAAATCGCGCATAAGGGTTTCGTACTCTTGATTCGTAAGAATCGCCTGTATGTCTCTACGCAAACCGTCCGGCAAATTAACCGCCGCCTGTCCTTCAATTGAAACACGTTGGTTTGTAGTATCTTGCGGAAGACTGGCAACATCTCCTTTTGCAGTCTCATCACGCACAGGCAATGCTTGCAGGGTCTCGATCTGCTTGCTCGTTTCGAGAAGCCGTGCGCGAATATCATCTGCCCGCGGCAAATCGCCTTGCCCGTCTTTGATAAGGGCATCAAGTTCTTGTTGCAACACAGTACGTGTGTTTTCCAATAATTGTAATCCGGTTTGTTTTTGATCCGATGTAATTGCCTGATCCAGCGGTTGATTTTGAAATTGCGATATATCAGGAATTTGTCCTTGTTCTACCGTTTGCTGTGACTGATCGCCTTGCTTAATTTGCGGCTGATTCTGACCGCTTCCTGAAGGATCAACACCGCATCCGGCAAGACATCCCACTGCGATTGCGGCAAGGACACCAAGCAATACGGTACTTTGAGCTAAAGAAGACTTTTCAGCGCCGACACCCTCTTCCGGCTCTTCTCGTAATTCTTCGCTTTCCATCTCTTTGATTTTCTGGCGATGCTGAACGGCATAGGATTTTAGTGTTGGAATTGCCTGGTCCTCAGATTCGAGCCCAAATAATGTTCCGATTTCATCAAGCGGTAATAAGGGGAATATACGGTCATCTTCCTCAGTGGCTTTTACCAAGGCAACAACCACACCGTTTTTTTCGATGAAATACAGTAAATCGCTCGCCGCAATATCGCCGATCCACTGTTCAAGGGGTGAAAATAAGTTCAGAGAGGCAATATCACCTTGCCCATTGCGTACCGGAGTAAAACCGGATACTCGGAAATCCAGCCCTGATTCAGTCAAAGGATACGACCGTTCTGCAGGGTGTCCAAAACCAAAAAGCTGGGCAAGAGGGCCTAAGGTAATTCCTTGCGGTGAAGGAGAAAACTCAACAACAGTCACAGGCCGGCCGTTCTTAAAATGTGTTACCGTTCGGTGCCCTGATAAGTTGGCAATAGGTTGCCCACGTTTATTGTAGGTAATTTCCGATGGGCTTATTATTTCTCCGGTAAATAATGCATCCGCGGGATTTCCGCCTATTTGCACCGGTATGAAATAACGCTGTAAATCTTCCGGCGTACCCACAGTTTGATCGAGAAAAACGCTTGTCATAAACTCCGGCTTATTGGTATACGCATCAAAAATGGCACGCGCCAAAAGAGCTGTGGCGGCACTTGATGTAGCCTCCTGC
Source organism: bacterium (assembly GCA_024233545.1). GTDB lineage: Bacteria > Auribacterota > Auribacteria > Auribacterales > Auribacteraceae > JACKPL01. The sequence continues at coordinate 184,673 of JACKPL010000003.1, read as the reverse complement.
GCAACAAGATAGATCAGCATATCGTACAGGGAAGAACTGATGTATATAACATTTGGCGGAGCGTTTTCACGCGGTTTATTCCCTATGACAATACTGTAGTGCTGGCGAATTATTTTTGTCAAATCCCTGCTGACTGAACGGGAAAGATCGTCAAACGCACCGTCCAGCAACCGTGACGTAACCGGATTTGGAGCCGCTTTAGGATAAAACGGCGTAACAGCTCTTTGCGCTTGATAAATTATTTCACCAGCCGTACCAGCCGGTGCAGTTAAAGCGGCAATGGCATTCGTAAGTTCATCTATATCACGTTTTATTACCATTCTTAAGGTATTGCGCAATACGGGAGAAATCAAGTTAAGCCCATCGGCCAGTTGCTGAGCATGTTCAAGAAATTGGCGGGCGGTAACCATATCGGAATGGCGGTTCATAGCGTACGAGGCCTGATCAATGTAGCCTCGTATAAGATCGAAAACCTGCAGTTGATTTTGCTTCAACTGGCCATACCGGCCAGGAGGTAATGCAACGGGAATACTCATTCCAATATCGCGTGACTGCGGGAGGATATCCCGTGTCCGCACCTCATTGTCTAATCTGATTCCCTCAGTGGTTTCTCGGAATGCTTGAGGACTAATACGCAATAACCGAATATCGGCAGGATAACCCGCGGCTGAAAGTGAGGATAATTTGGCCTCAAAAGATTTTGCCCTATGGGCATATGCATCGCTGACAGCACTCTGCACAGCACTAAAGAATTCCTCTGTGCCAATATGCTGTTTGCCCGTATCTATATAGAGAATACTACCCGAAGAAACTGCACCGTAACTTTCAAACATTGAGTACTCTAACGTTGATTGATACTCATCTTCCCGTAATTTATATCCGGCAGGCTTGAGACTTAACACCACTTCAGTAAGGCCGGGTTCAGGAACACTATTTGCATAAACAAATTCGGGGAATGCTGTAAGCACGGAAAACATTTTATTTTCCGGCAATTGAGCAAGCAATTCTCGTAAGAGCAGGTTCATCCCACTAAATAAATCTATTGGCTGAACAGCAGTGCGTTTTGCCGATATTATGTCGCTGAGCATAATACGGTCATTCTGAAAAACGCCCAGTTCATTTTCCCCAATAAACTGAAAATCTCCTTGCGCAACAGCATCTTGAATTCTTGGTAACAGCTGATCGAATGCATCTAAGGCTTCCTGTTGAAAACCGTTATTCCATAATCTCCTTGCCTGCTCATAAGCATCGATCACATTCTTCACCATCGCCGCAGAAGGATTCTGCTGAGCATCTAATTGCAGGGGCTCTTGGATCAATGCCAAATATTCCAAGACCATCAACGGATTTTCTTCTATTATCTGTCGGGAAACATCGAGGCGGGCAATACCGGCATACCGGCTGTTAAAAGCAGTAACGTATTCGACAGCCAACGCAACGGCAGTTTGCTGTATATTTTCTTTTAATATCTGTAATTGCGACTGTTCCCAGCTTTTGAGGGTATCGTCGCCAACAGTTTTTTCCAATATCTCATAACGGCCGGAAATTCTCTCTTGTATCCACGCGATATCCCGCGCGATTACCTCAAAACTGGAAACTGCATTTAACCGCGGCTGTATAACGTTCCAAAGAAATTCGATCTCTTTGAATGATACGTTCGATGGGGCACCCTCTTTGAAAGGAGCGAACCGGTCAAACAGAATCGATAAATACTCCCTTTGCCGGGCATCCTGCAGTTGTGCCGTGTATCGTTCCATTATCATAGAACCGATACCGTTTCTACTTGACTCCGTAAGTTCGTTCCATCCGTTGGAACCTGTAACAGCAAGTAACTGTTGTGCCGCATCAAATAACGCGCCTGACGGTTCTCGTCGCAACCACGTATTAAATACTGTGGAAACACGTTGCGACATAACAAACGGAATCGATTCGTCATAGATGTCAGCAATGAATCCCGCCCACTGGTTATCGATGCCTTCCTGCATCAGCATCAATGCGGCAATCCCTTTGTGTTCGCCAAAGCTCAGTGAGTTCCACGGCAGAACTGGGTCATGTTCAAGCAGTTTCTGGATATCTCGATAGCGGTTTTTCAAAATATCCGCACGCTGTTTCACGGTTAAAAAAACTGATGCCTCGCGCCGATTGCCGGCTTGAACCGGATCAAAAACGGTAATAAGATTTGTTGCCAATGGAGAATTAATCGCACCGTGCTCGGAATCTTTCCGGCGAAGGCGCGATAATTGCTCAACAGGGATTTGCCTGTATTGCACCGTTGGAACCAATACCGGCATTCGCATCAATTCTTCTTTATCGGTACCAAATTGAATACCTATACCCTGCATTTCATCAACATACATATTCATTGAAGCAAGAGAATACTGTATTCGATCGGAGAAAAACTTGAATTCCGCCGCTTTCATAACCCTTTGTTTCCCATCAAGCAACAGTACCGAATAAACAACTTCTCCGGAAGGAGTTACTATTCTCTGAGCATTTTTTATTGAGACGGTTATACGTGTTTTATAATTGTCGAGTACTTCCTGCATTTCGCGGGCAAGGGCAATGAAAGCCTGAATACCGGAAGAATGGTCAAACGTCTGGATTAACAGTGACAGCTCATCCAACAATTGTTCGGAACCCGTTAACCGGCTGAGGATAATACTGTATTTCTGGTATACAGGAATATCGGCATCGAGTACTTTATTGAGAGACTCAAAAAGCGTTCCCGACAAGAACGGTGGAATATCATCAGGATTGATTCCCTGAAAATATCGTTCTTGTTCCAGCTGGAGCATTCTTCTTACCGATAAGTAACGGGAATTGAGAAGCATATCCGCTTTATTGACCGCAACTGTATAGATATTGACGGTATCGGAAAACGAAAAATACGGCAGAATATGCGGCATGAGCGCCGAAATATCATACCCTTCGGCAACACCTGATAAACCATTAAAATCATTCACAGAACGCAATGGTTCCGTGCGGGCATCCCGCAACGATATGATCGACCGAGCGGCCGCGGCAATTGCTTCAGGCGAAACGGGTAACTGAGTTTGAAGCGCTTTTGCAGTTATCAAAGCCGCCAGATCGTCATAGGATACAGTATTGATTTTGACCGGTGTTACACTCTCTTTTCTCAACGGCTGAGCCGCAAAAGCAATATGCGCGGCAATAAGCCGAACTGCGGCGCGCGGATGAGTATCCTGCAACTCCATTGCATAGCCGAACTGCGCTTTTTCAAGATAGAGCGTTTTCGTTTCAAGCGATTGTGCATAAAGCCCGCGCGGGTCTTCGCGATATGGCAGAAACACATTTGCCGCAACAACGATGTTGAAATTATTACGAACTATTGCCGCCAACTGGCTGTCAACGGTATCGAGCAGATTCAACGCCTGAGTAATTAAACCGTTTACTCGATAATTATGGACTTGGTTCTGAGCCGCGGTAAATTGCCCGGCTGAATCAGTGCCGTACACTAAAATTCCCGGCGTAATTGCGCCGCTGTCATTTTGGAAAACCGGTATATTGCGGCTTATTTCCTGTTCTTCGCCGCGAAGAGCATACTTTGCTTTATAATTATTCAAATACAGTTGTGCTTTTTTAGATGCCGCATCGAGAATATCCTGCGCCGCCGGTTGTTGTTCAGCAGTTACCGGAGCATACGCATTGTGAAGCGTTATCTTGTAGGCAAGTTCAAATATGGCTGTTTGAAGGCGTCCGGTATCTATCTGTGCAGAATACGGGGAAGTGATTTGCGCAAGCAATTGCGCATCATTATTCCGTGCCCGCGTCTTGATGCCGGTAAAAAGTGAGGCCGGTAGTGCCTGAGGATCGCCTTCTATTGCTTGTTGAACTGCATCAAGAAATAACAACTCTGCGGATATGTCGTTTATTTTCGGCAACACCTGTTCTGAACGCTGTGTTAACTGATCCTGCGCTGTAGCAAGATTGCGCTGAACAGTTCCAAGTCGCTCCTGCAACTGGTCTCTGGCAGTAACAAAATCATTATGGGCTTTTCGGCGCCTTTCATCAAAAGCCGTGCTTAACACCCTGTCTTTCGATGCCGTTCTCAACGACTTTTGTATTTCAGCAAGGAGCAAAACCGTTTGAATAATATCCTCTCGCACTTGTGAGCGTTTTGTCAGATTTTCGATTGCCTGCCAACGCCGTGTTATTTGCTGTTCTGCCGCAGTTCGGTTGTCTGTAGACTCAAGCCTGCTTTCCCATTCTTTAATAGCAACCGCTGAACTGAGAATATTAGCAAATACTGCTTGGTTATTTCGTTTCGCTATCCGGTCAAAAAATTTCTCTTGAAACCGCGGTGTCAACCATGCACCATTCTGTCTCTGTACAAAAATGGATGAGAGAATTTCTGATGATACATCCGCCGGCAAATTTTCTTTGATAGTGCGGATGGTTTCGGCGGTAAACATCAACGGCAGATTTAAACTGCGCACCTTATCGGGATTATCGGAAAGCGTTTTTACCAATCCGCTGGCATTTTCAGAATTTACTCCAGTCCATACTGCAAGAGTATTAGCAATACCGGTAAAATCAGGTTGTGCTGTCAATTCTGCAGACATTACGGCGAGCAATTCCATTGCGACATATTCTTCAACCAATTCTGAAATTCGTACGTCATACTCCTTGATACTTCTTTGCGCTTGGTTTTGTTCGTTTTCTATCTGCTCCATAGCGTTAACAAATACACCGGCATTATATTTTATTTGCCCACGTACTTCTTCAATCTCCGCTGTGAATTGCGCAACAGCAGAAGCGTTTCCCTCTAATTCATCCGATAACAACTGTTGACGTTCTCTATATGCCTGCCGCCGGCTATCAAGATGTTCTAGGTATCCATCGAGTATTGGCACTATAGTTTCCCCGACAACTGTAATATCTGGCCAAGCAAACGTTATTTGTCCGGCACTATCATTTTCATTAAGAAAATCATTCCAAGATGCACGCAGTGACTGATATGCCAGTTCCGGTTGAGAAGATGTATCAATACGGTCTATGACCGTATCCATTCGTGTTATCACATATCCTGCCGGATCAACGAACGAATTTTCGGAATCTTCAATATTTTCAGGATAGACAATCCCACCTTGATCATTCAAAGGCAGAACTGAAATGTGATATGCCTGCCGTGTTGCGGTTTCATATGCCGAAAAGGTGTTGTCATCAGACTGCCTGTCCGCTACTGCCAATGTAACGGTTATAGACCGGTCTCTGGAAACAAATTGCGCCGGCGTATTATTAATACGCAGTGTATTGAGCAAGCCGTTCCGTGCTTGTTCGGATAAAGTTGCGGGTTCCTGCAGTGCAATTTGATTGGCAACCACTTGGTTAAGCTCTGCCGCCGTAATGCGTTCACCTTGATTTGCTTTCCGGAGTATCGCGCCGACAGTACGATGAAATAATGAATTCTGTACTGTTGCCGGCGCCTCGCTGAAACTTTTCTCTATAAGAGAAAACCACATCGTATCATTTACCGTCATGCCGGCATCAGAGCGCAGTAAAGACAATTCAACAATACTGTGATTGATCGCCTCAGACAGCTCATTCGTTATAGATAGGGCAGGGTTGATTCGCAAAAGTGCCGCTAACGCGGTATCTCTTATATCGCGGTACGATGTTCCCAAAATAAGTTGCGCGGCGCGGTCTGTATAAACAGGTTGTCCGTCCTCCGGAAAGCCGAGAATGGAACGAAGCATGTTTTCCAACCGGTTTTCTTTGTTCTTTTCGATGCGGGCGCGTGTTAAGAGATAATCTAAAAGAACCGTTTTTTCCCCGACAGACAAGTTTGTAGACAAGTTAAGAAGCGATATATCGTCAAGCCCGTTTTTCCGCGCTATTTCATCTTTCAGCAATTGCAATGCTATGAGTTCGATATTATCTTTTGTTTCCGCCGGCTGTTCTCCTCCCACATCAGTTGCCGGCTTCAACACAACGGTTAAAATAGAGTGCTCTCCGTCAACCGGTTGTGTAATCATGATGTGCGCCGTTTCATCAAGCTGAACGATCGCGCCGGGTTTTAAAACGCCTTGCAGTGAACCGGATACAACCGCATCAACCATTTTTTTGATGATGATTATTGAAACCGACGGTTCAATAATCAAAGTCCCAATGTTTGACGATTCTAGCGCACTGCGGAATGCTTGCGGGAAAATACCAGTGCTGATTCGTGTTGTCCTGTACGAACGGGAAAGAATGCCGCTACCCTCAGAAAGCGGTGCGAGAGAATTGCGGACTACTGCCGCAACAGACTGTGCCGTTTCGTCCGTAGCAAGAGAGAATAAACCAGACCCGGACAATTCAATAATTCCCAATGCACGAAAATCGGAAAGATATGATTCTATTTCAGAGATAGTACTCTTCTCAAACCCCGGCAATGCATGCAGTTGTGCTAAAATCTGCTCTGCAGTTTGAGGAGCGGCGCTTACAATATCGAGAATTTGCTTGCGCACAACTGCATAGTGTTCCGATAACGCATTGCCTCCATTTGCATTTACAACATATGCCATCGAACCGTCGCCGAGCCGTATTATTTCCAGCACATTTTCGGCAATGATATCCGGTATAGTTTCGAATTCGGTTGAATCGGTAAACGACACTTCAATCGAATCAGATATCCCTTGAATGGAAAAATGTGCAGAAATTGTGCCGCGCCCCACATCCATAGTAACAGCATTGATCGTGATATCCGATTCATAACCTGCCAGCCTTATTACCGTTTGCAGTGATGCCGCAAGCTGTTTTTCTAAAGTCCGCGCCAACGAAGACTGCTCTTCAATTGAATATTGAGCCGCAAGAGCCCTCCATTCTTTCTGCAAAAAAACAGCACTGAACAAAAGTTTCATTTTTGTTCCTAAACTCTGCGCGCGTTCGGCATGAGCCAAGGGAACATTTTCTGTCATCCAAGATGCAAGTTTCAATGTGCTTGCTTTTAGTGCAAGCATTTGATCGAGCGGTGTACTGGCATTCTGCAATAATTCGGTATAAGGAATAAGATTTTCCTGCGCATTCATTTGAGGCTGAACTACGACATACGACAGATTGCGTTCCCGCAGTTTTTCCGTAATGCCTTCTGTATGAAAACCGCCTGCAAGCAATATAATCGATTGCTGGTTGTATTTTTTCATAAGCCCAAGCGTATTGGCAACTAAAGCATCTTCGCGCTCGTGCGCAACGGAATAAAATTCTTCGAAATGCGCCACATTTTCTTCAATGACCGCAAGGTTTTGCGCCGGTTCAAAGTCAATAGCATACTCTTTGCTTAAAGATACAAGCGTGTCACTGATAAATGCAGTAGAATAAACACTGCGATAGGAATGATACAGCTCAAAATCAGTACGGGTCATTTTCAATCCGGCAAATTGGTTCATCAAATCTATTAACCGTGAAAAGCCGTACAACGTTTTTTCCCGTTCAGAACGAATAAGCGTTTCATACAATACATCTACTATTCGCTGTGATTCTTCAAATACCTTACTGTTATTGACTGTATAATAGTCTCTGACATAAGCAATATACGATTTGAGGTTCGGATAGCCGTCAAGGGAAAATTCGTGAGTATTGAAAAAAGTATCAAGAGATGAATAATACTGTTCCGTCGGGAGTTTTTGGGTTCGAAATGCTAACTCCTCTTTGAGAAGTTTAGCGGCCTCTTCAGGCGGAAGCAGTGCACCCGCTTCGCGCAATGCATTCATGCGCTCCGGATCAACGCGGCTGAAGTCTATTGATTTCTCATAGCTGATCAATTTGACAAGATTATCGATCTGTCCAAATGACTCGATTTCTATTAAATTTTGATTGCAAAGCTCAAGAATTCCTTCTGCAAAGTCAATAAACGATATATCGCGGCATTTATATGACTCGACGAAAGCATCGAACCTGCCTAATTGCTCAGAATAAACAAGCGGCTTTAATCTCGCTATTGCCGCACGGTATTCTTCGCAAAATACCGTTAATTCCTTTTGATATGACAACGACCTCAAAAAAGCATCGAGGTTTCTCTTGTACAAGATGTCAACTTCAACACCTTCAACCACATAAATTTTGTCAGCTGAACCGGATTCTTCCACAATACAGAAGAATTCCACTCCGTCAATATCGCCTTTTTTCAAAAAATAGTCGGCAACATTTTCTTTCACTTCCTTGTCAGGGAAACGGGAGAATTCAGAAGTATTGACAACACTCGATGCGCCTTCAGTTCCTATAAGGCTTATGCCGTACGATTCATTAAGCTGTTTAATAATTTTAGATAAATATTTCTGTGCAGAATAACTGGTGTGGTTATCTTGAATATGAATTACTGTTCCTTGAGAACTGTCGCCTTCATGCCGTTCGAGAACTGCGGCAATTGACCGAGATATGTTTATATCGCGCGAAGATACCGGTTCTCCGTCACTGCGGTTTGAAAACCATAAGTTGTATAAGAACAGCGCTTATCAACTTTAAAGAACTTCGTACATAGTGCCTATTACTGATTTTATATAGAAGTGCATTATGAAATCGTCCCATTTTTTTATAATAATAATTAAATATATGCAGTTATCTTCTATTATACACTTTACAATAAAAATTTGAATTTATTTGTGTTTCCATAGCACTTTTTGAAACACATATAGATAATTGGTTTAACTTTGATATATCCAAAGAGAAAACAACATGCGGAATCCTGAACATACAACTACATTGTCCGATTCCGGTTAGAAGAATGAGAAAGAGAGAACAAACGAGTTTTACTCGTTTAAACGTTGCGCGTTTATTGCCGATTCGAATTGTTTGATTTTTTCCGCGAGCATGCCTTCTTCAAGATCATGGTGAGTCAACGGCAGGCGCGCATAACCGGCGGCTTTTTCCGCTGAGATCAATTCTGCCATCTGCTGAGTTGCTTTATCTGCGCCTATACGGTGGCATGTCGAAAACAAACCGATTGTTTTATCGGTTAAATGGAACTGTTCGATAAACGTCCTCACTGCAGGCGCCATATTGCTGAACCACGCCGGCGTGCCAATAAGAATGACAGAATAATCATTTGGATTGTTCGCCAAAGGTTCTATCTCCGTAACATTGTGCGCCATGGCATCTTTGCCGGCAGACAGAGTACCGATCATTCCCGTTCGCTCTTTTTGGTCTCTTAACCGCTCAATGTCCGCATCAAAGGCTTCAGCAAGTTTCTGCGCTACCATGTGGGTATGCCCATCTCGCGAAAAATATACAACGAGTACTTCTTTATCTGATGCACGCGTAATTACGATATGGAAAAAAAAGAAAACTATTAAAAAACAGGCAGTAAAAATTCTTTTCATATTCACCTCATTTTTTACTTGTGTATCGACATTTCATCGCTATTGTTGGCACATGGTTCGGTTGGCAGACCCGCATCGTGTGGAGACCAACCTAACACAAACCGAATTAACTTCCCCTTGTTCCGCCATCCCTGCAAACTTAAAACACACATAAAATAGTGGAATAGATAACCAAACAAGCCGTCTACTGCAATTCCGTTCAATTGCCCAACCCCTCTTCCGCCGGCAAGAGCTACGACATATCCGTAATCTTTCGCGCAAAACGGGCGAATGGGTTTGCCGTAAGACAACCGCTTTATGGCGGCGGCAATGTATACCGCATACTGTTTTGCGAATGGAACAGACATACGGTATTTATCAGAAGCGTCGCCTGCTATAAAAACGCTATCTAAACCGTTCGCTCTTGCAGTAGCATCGATTTTAATCCGTCCGTTTGGCGCTAATTGCTTGAACCGTCCAGAGATATTTGTTCCCTGCATCCCAGCCGTCCAAATGATAATATCCGAAGCCAGCTGTTTATTTTCCAATACGGCCATACCGGATTTGATATCGAGCACCTGCGTTCCGGTGAGGATTTGAATGCCGCAAGATGTTATATAATTCGTAACCCGTTTGGTTATCGTTTCCGGCAATCCGTTTAAAATCGTTTTTTGCTGTTCTATGATTCGAATATTTGTTTGTTTTTTATGATTTTCACAATAATGCCTCACGTGAGAAGCAAATTCGATTCCGGTATATCCGCCGCCAATAATCGAGATGGAAACCGGTTCTTTTTTTATTGACATTAAATAGCGCAAACGTTCCTGTACCGCTCGGCATTGTTCGCTAGAATCAATGGTATAGGCATTTTCCCTGAAATGATTTTGTCCATAAAACGATGCTTCGACACCTGTGGCAATAACAAGGAAATCATACGGCACATTCATGGTGCCAACAATAACTTTCTTCTGTTCAAAATCGATGTGCTTCGCTTCTCCTACTATGGCATCGCATGAGTATCGGCGAGCGTATTCTTCGAGCGGATATTCAATCACGTTTGCAGATAACCTGCCAGAGGCAACATCCGGATAGAGCGGTTTATAACTGATATAGGGATTTTTATCTATCAGGGTTATTCGGAACCGTCTGTCGCGGTATAGCTTTTGCACAATGCCCTGCCCGCTGAAACCGGCTCCGATAATAACGATATTTTTCATTATTCACATCCATCCACAAACGTTATAGAATTTCCTTGAGAAAATAATTGTGCACTCATACACTTCTCAAGAAAAAAACGTATTGCATTTTCTCCTTGTTCGCCCAAACTGCATGTATACTGGCTGACAAACGTTTTGACAAACGTTTCTGCACGCACCCTGTCGATTCCTCTGCCGAATTTCAGCGCATAATGAAGCGCCTCTTCGGTATTGGAAAGTGCATATTGAATAGACGATTTAAAAACGGTATTTATTCTCTTTTGAATAGTGTGCGGCAAACATGCTTTTACAACGTCAACACCCAGCGGCAGAGGCAACCCAGTTTCTTCGCGCCACCATTTTCCCAGATCGACAGTATCGAGCCTCGTTGCATCGATACGCATCTGGTCTTCGCTAATAATGACGCCGCCATCATATGTGCCGGCAAGAACCGCCGGAAGAATCTGGTCAAATGCTACTTGATGGCACTCCACATCGGGTTTAAACAGTTTTAATGCATAATACCCTGTCGTATTGAATCCCGGCACAGCAATGCGCTTTGCCATACTTTTTTTATTCAGAGCCAATACCGGCCCTCGGAATTCCGCCATACAGGCGCCCGCAGTAAGCACATGATAATTTTGCGCAACCTGAGGCAAATACCCCACCGATACCGCAGTCATATCATAATACCCAGATACCGCACGCATATTGAGTCCTGTGATCGGCTCTAAAAAATCCTCAAACGATAATCCGAGAAGATCGATTTTCCCGTTCAACAGCGCATAAAACATGAATGCGTCATCGGTATCAGGCGTGTGCCCGACCGTAATTGTCTTCATAAGTCTCCAGCACCTCATAACGGGTATTGCGTTTTGCCGGCACAAACCCCGCGTTGAAAATAACACGTTTCATATCTTCGCTGTTTGTTCTCGTTGCAGTGCCGGTTTTTTCTAAGACTTTTTCATCCATCAATATACCGCCCATATCATTGGCTCCAAACAGCAATCCGAGTTCTGCAACTTTCATCCCTTCCGTGATACAGCCCGATCCGAAATTACGAATATTATCAAGGTATATACGGGAGATTGCCAGCGTTTTGAGGTATTCTCCTCCTCCGGCAAGGATAACATGATCAAGCCGCGTACTGCCCGGTTGGAATGTCCATGGAATAAACGCGCGGAACACACCGGTTTCATCCTGCAAATCACGTATTTTTTTCAGATGCTCAACACGTTCAGCTTCTGTTTCGACTGAACCGAACATCATCGTTGCGGTTGCTTCCATTCCGATAGAATGTACATCGCGCATCACCGACAACCACATGCCGGCAGGTATTTTTTTCGGGCTGATTTGCTTTCGGACTCGCTCCACAAGAATTTCTGCCCCGCCGCCCGGCAAAGAATCAAGCCCTGCACGATGTAGAACGGTTAAAATTTCTTTGACTGTTTTTTTCTCTTTTTGAGCAAGGAAATAAATTTCGACAGGGGATAAGGAATGGATATACACATCAAACCGCGCTTTGATTGCCCTAAACAACGCAGTGTAATAATCGATGCCGAGATTGATATTCACGCCTCCTTGCAGGAGTACTTGTGTGCCGCCGATATCGACGAGCCGCTGGACTCTTTCAAGAATTTGTTCGGTGCTCATCACATAAGCGCTGGGATCGCCGTCTTTGACATAAAACGCACAAAAATCGCAATCGCAAATACATACATTCGTATAGTTGATATTTATGTCGACTAGGAATGTAGCGATGTTATCGGCATGATACCGTTGTTTCACTACCGTTGCCATCTTCCCAAGCCAAGGAAGTTCTTCAGAAAACAAATAGCGGCATTCTTCATCCGAAATTCGCTGTCCTAAAATAATTTTCGATTCAATTACACTTCTCATTTTAACACCTTATACTGTTACGCAAACAGGTTGATATTTGCTATTCACTTCAATTGGAGTACGCCCCATTTTTTTGATGAGATCGATGATTTCCGGTTTTGATACGCTTTTCGGTGTTTCTGCGCCAGCCGCGTGAACAATGATTTCATCAAAATAAGTGCCTCCTATGTCGTCCGCTCCATAATCAAGCCCCACTTGGCATCCTTTGTAACCATAAATCATCCACATCGATTTGACATGATCGAAATTATCCAGATAAATCCTTCCGAGCGAAATAATTTTCATATCAAGAACACCTGATGTAAAATTGCCTACCGCAACACCGGGTATCTTCGTATTTTGCGGAAAAAATGCCAGCGGCACAAATGCAAAGAAACCGCCGGTACGGTCTTGTACTTCGCGCAAGCGGCGCATATGGTCGATGATTTCCTCCGGAGTTTCGACATGCCCGTACAACATTGTTGCGTTGCTCGGTATGCCGACAGAATGCGCTTCTTCCATGATATCGAGCCATGCCTGCCCGCTTATTTTTTTCGAACAAATGATATCACGCACACGCTGTGCGAATATTTCCGCCCCGCCGCCGGGTAATGTATCAAGGCCGGCATCTTTTAACTCCTGCAATACTTGAAGAGTCGTTTTTCCCGACCGCTTTGCGAAATAATCTATTTCAACGGTGGTAAACGCCTGAATGTGCATATTCTTGTCAATTCCCTTGATCCGCTGACACATTTCTATGAAATAGGAAAACGGGAGATTCGGGTTCAGCCCGCCAACAATATGCACTTCATTTGCGCCTTTTTTCGATGCGGCACGCACAGCATCTTCAATTTCCGGCAATTTCATTGTATAACCTGATTTATTGTTGTAGTATGCGCATAGCTCGCATTCAAGTTCGCATATGGTTGTATGGTTAAGGTTAAAATTAAATTGATAATACGCATTATCGCCCACTTTTTCACGGCGCCTGATATTTGCCATCTCACCCATGAAATGCAGGTCTCCTTGCGTCAAAAGCCACAAGGCTTCAGCATCGGAAATGCGCGCGCCGCTTTCTACTTTTCGCCTGATTGTGTTTTCCATTGTTCCTCCACAAGTTGAGTTATTTTATTCCATAAAACATCTTCATATCCTCTAAAAAAATGGTCGTCCGCGTCACAGACCGTATATGCCGCATCGAGTTTATCGAGAAGCAAGCGGCTGCAAAACGGATCATTCTGAGCTAGAACAAATAAAACATCATGATGCCGGCGCAAATGGCGTGAGAAATCATATTCGTTCACCGGCGGTGCAATGCCGACAAACTTCGCCGGCAGAAAACGGTCATACAGCGCTAAGGCGATAATAGTACCGAAAGAATACGGCACGAATATTATACGGGCTGTAGGATTGATCTGCGCTATTACAGATGTGAGCACCTCATGGGTATCGGAAATAATTTCGGTGAAATCTTGCCGCTGTTCGAGTTTATCCCAATAAGCAAGATAATGTTCTCCATTGACTTCCCCAGTATCAACGCCGCGGTAACTAAACCGGACAACCATATAGTTGCGGGCGGTAAATCCTTTAAATAGTGCGGTAACAACATTGTTTTCCATATCGCCTCCGAGTAACGGATGAGGCGGAAAAAGAATTGCCACGCTATCTGGCGAGGCATCGTCGGTATATCCTAAAACCGCGTTGACGGTTAATCCATTCTCAAGGTTGACCGGTATTATTTCTTCATACACAGGGCAATATATCCTTTGCAATTAAATGGCATTGATTATTCTCGTCTATTTCAAAGAGGTACTGATTAAAAAAATATGCAAGTATCTGGGCAAGTTTCATTCCTTCGAAGAGGTTTCCTTTGATATCGGTTTTCCGTAAAAAAAACGCTTGCCGCGGCGATATGGATTTCATAAGAATATCGCGAAAAACCGGAACAGCTACAATAAACCGAACGGTAGGTTTGCGCAGAACCGTATGTTCGATTGCAGTAATCATGCCGTTTGAAACCGTGATATGCCACTCTCGGTGTATATCCGAAAATTCAATTGAAAAATCGATGCAATACGCCTCAAATCCTTTGAGTAAAAGAGTATTCATTTTTTCCCGCAGGAATACGGTAAAAAAATCATCAACAAACTGCATATTTTTTCCCCCAGCTTGATTCAATACAAAATGCCAGCATATTTTCTAAGTATGTTTTCGTAAAAGCCATATCGCGCTTACTTGACACCAGCATATTGCGGTTATCGCAGGCAAACGCAGGTTCATCCTGCAAATAAGGCAAATACGCATTTAGCGCCTGCACTAGTTCGTTGCTGGCGCCGCCCTTTTTTGAGGGCAGATCGTTAACAATCGTGACTCCCATCACATCATGCAACATTGCAGATAATTTGCTGTTCGATAACGGTTTATCATTAACGAGATTATATGTTTTTCCCCATGCATCAGGCCGGACGAAAATTTCCTGAATCATGTCGGCAAGGTAATTAACGGGAATATAATTTTTTGTGCACGCACCATTATACGGCACATAGAGTATCTGTTCGCCGAGCACTGTAACAGCCGCATGAAAACTGCGCAAAATGGTATACAACCCTGTATATTGAAATGTTCTTCCGCACGGATATTCGCCGGTAATGATAGAAGGGCGAAGTATAGTAAGTTTATGGGGGTCGTCTGCAAAAAAATCTCTGAGGAGTTTTTCGGTCAGATATTTTGAGCGTTCATAGTCGTTATTAAAGCTTTGACCTCGTTCGATATGCGATTCTTTAAAAATGCCGGTTGATTTGCCAGCAACATATGCTGTGCTGACATAAAAAAAACGTGTATCGTTTGCCGCCGCATTGAGCACATTGATCGTGCCGGCAACATTGGCAGAATACACATCGATTTTCTTGCGCGGGTCAAATCCCAATAAAGCCGCTGAATGAAAAATATCGGTAACACCGTAGCAGAGCCTGTTGTATTCCAATTGATTAAGCCCGAAATTGCGTGCGGTTATATCGCCTTCATAAACTGCGATTGAATCACAGTATTCAGCCATATTAAAATAATCAAGGACTGTTCTCAGCCTTTGCCGTGCCGACTCACGTCCTTTTGGCCTGATAATGACGGCAATATCGATGCCTGAGCGCTTTACTATTCTGCTCAAGAAATATCCGCCGACCAATCCTGTCACTCCTGTAATGATTACTTTGCGGTGCATAGATTATCCTGCCGGTAGAACATTTCGAGAGTTGATAACGATATGTCGTGAAGCTCCGACCACCCGTAATTGATTTTTCTCAGATAATCGCCATATTCGGACATTTTACAGGCTGTGAGAACTGCATCTAAGGATGAAAGGTTTCGGTGCAGGTTTTGTATGAACACACCGCTCATACGATGAGCACTCTGCGGATCGCGCGCAACACTTACAGCATAAATCAAAGGCAAACCGGTAAGAGCATACCACTCTTCCCCTAAATCCATTATTTCTTCATCAGCACTATACACGCAGTTTTTCAACGCAGTATCACCGATAATAATCCGTGCATCAGTTTGACAGCATTCATGTTCCTTAAACATCAATGGTATAGCCCCATATTTTTTTTCAATGATGACTCGTGCTATAAAATTTGACGTAATCGACTCACTGCTTTCCAAAACTGCCTTAATGACTGCACCGCGTTTTTTAATCAGGAATACCGACCCGACAGAACCGAATGAAGAAATAGATACGCCTTCCACACGAAAATACGTGTCCTTATGGCACAGATAGTCAACTGACGGAATAAACGCGCCGTCGAGTTCTCCATGTTTGAACCGTTGCGCCAATCGGCGCGGCGTATCTTTGACGATCGTAAAATGCGTTTCAAGCCCATAGCTTAACGGAATAGAGTTGATATAATTTATAATGCCGATGGTATACATAATCCTGCCAACTGGCGTTCGAGCGCCGTGATAAGCCCATCAATGTCATCTTTCGATATAATAAGCGGCGGCTGAAAAGTAAGCACATTTCGGTTAATACCGGTTTTCCCTATTAAATAGCCGTTATCTTTCAATCCTTCCAACACGCTGTCCGTTTCTTTCGTAAGCGGCACATTTTCACTGCTCAACTCGGCGCCGATCATCAATCCTTTGCCGCGCACTTCTGAAATGACGGGATATTGTTCCTGCAGTTTTTTTAGCTGAGATTTGAGGTATTCTCCCAATTGCCGCGCTTTGCCGCACAAAGAATTTTTTTCAATATACGACAAAACAGCTAATGCCGCCGCCGCAGACACTGGGTTTCCGCCCGTTGTCGATGCCCCCGGCCGCGTATAACAAGCGGCAATTTCATCGGAAGCGGCAAACATTCCTATGGGAAATCCGTTTCCAAGCGCTTTGGCGCATGTAAGAATGTCGGGGGCAATGCCGGTATGTTTAAAGTAAAATGGTTCCCCAGTCCTGCCGAAACCGGTTTGCACCTCATCAAAAATGAGAAGAACTCCGTAGCGCGCAAGCAATTCTTTGAGCCGAACGAAAAATGTGTCGGGCGCTTCAATAATCCCGCCATTCCCTTGAATCGGTTCAATGATACATGCGGCAATAGTATTATGCTGAACGAGAATCTTCTCGATGGCATTTAGCGAAGCGCATATCCGTTTTTCATTGTTCATCTCGCGAATAAACCGACCCGGATGCGGCGCGAAAAAAATGTTGGGGCGTATTTCAGGGTCTGTGCGCCACATATCGATGCCGGTTAGGTTCATTGTTAACGATGTCCTGCCGTGCAAACCGCCTTCAAACGCAATAAAACCGTTTTTTCCGGTATACAGTTTGCTGAGCAGTAATGCGCCTTCGTTCGCTTCTGTGCCGCTATTGACAAAAAATACTTTTTTAAGCGATGAATCCATAAACGCAACAACACGCTCCGCAAGCTCTGCGATCGGTTCGGTAAGATAAATGGTTGTAGTATGCTGTAAGGTTCGTATTTGCTGAATAACCGGTTCGATGATAGCGGGATTGTTATGCCCGCAATTCATAACCGAAACGCCGGCATAAAAATCGGTATACTGTTTTCCATCGGCATCATACAGGTACTGCATGTCTCCCTTTACCATCACCGGAGGGCGTTGGTAAAAATGATAGAGGCACGGCATAATGTACTGTTTTTTCAATTCGATTATCCGATTGGAATCCTTATGCATGAGCTTCTTCCTTTTTCAGTTCAAATAACGATTTTGACCCGTCGGTTACAATCCCTTTTAGATATGCGCCATAGGTAAGGTTTTGCCCATCATAAAACGCTCGGAGAGCATCGCATTTTTTACCAAGCATCTGTGCACCGTCTTCGAGTGCGCTTTTGAACAAGGCAACCAAAAAGGCAGTTTTCTCCGGAGAATACGTCCGTGCATCGATACGAAAACTTTTAGCGCCGAGCGACATAAACGATCTTAAGGAAGGCAGGACGGTCAATTCTTTTTCGAGAATAATATGATTTCTGCAATACCGGTCTGTTTTTATGATTCGTTTGTTCCCTGCGCGGTCTATGAGAAAATATTCGTCGTAATGGCACGGCATTTTACAGAACTCCCGTTTGCTGATATTAAGGATATTCATTGCCACAAGGCAATGTTCAATAATCATTGAAGTTAAAGTACCGTGCACAAGCACATCGAAAGAAACGTTCGGGTTATCATGAATTAACCCATGCACTGTTTCAAACGAAGCCTCTTGCGAAGGCATGATGCGTTCTATGCCTGCATCATAGTAAAACCGGGCAGACTTACTGTTAAGAATATTGCAGGAAAGGCCTGCCCACAGTTTTTTCCCTCTGTTTTTGAGAAACTCAATCGGTGAAAATGCTGTAATCGCATACGTAGTAATTTCATCGTACATATCGACTGTTTGGTACAGCTCGCAAAGTTCTCGCTCGGTAAGAATTTTCGGTGTCGACAACAGCAGTTTTTTCCCTTCATCCCTGCACAATTTGATAAGTGCAAAAATCTGATCTTTCTGCCATCCGGAACTAATGCGCAAATCTCCTTCCCAAGAAAGAATCACGTTATCAGCGCCGTTTTTTACCGCCGCGCATGCAGAATCAAAGGTTCCGGCGATACAAGTAAGTTCCGGCAACGGTATTCCGTATTCATTGCCGCCATTGCCAAATGCATCGGCAGAATAATCGTCTATTTCTTTTACGCCGCCTGAATAGGAAAGGAAAAGCGGTTCTCTGTCGCCGGCTGTGTCGATAAAATCATTATCCGGTGCGCCGAAAGAAAATCCGGTACTTACATTTCGTATTCGGTTATCGAAAATCTTTTTAGTAGCATAGAAACTGCGTGTATGCCCAATCGGATTATTGAGATATGCATCAATTTCAGCGCGATACGCTTGCACGATAGGGACAAGCACATCGGCAGATTTCATGCGCCCTTCAATTTTAAACGAATCGATGCCCGCTTGGATAAACTGAGGTATATGCTGAATAATCGTCATATCCTTTGCCGCCAACAGATACGCATCATGTTTGATTACATCGCCCGTTCCTTGCGACACTAAATCATATGACCAGCGACACATTTTCAAGCACTGCCCGCGATTTGCGCTTTTGCCGAACATCAACCCGCTTGCATGGCACTGCCCCGACTGAACCGAACACATATCGCCGTGAACAAAATATTCAACCTCAATCCCTGCGCCTTCTTTGATTCTCCGCACTTCATCAATAGTTATATCGCGTGAAGTTACTACGCGAGTAAACCCATGTTTTTTAAGGAATAGCGCTGATTCAATACTGTTGACATTCATCATGGTACTGGAATGCAGTTCAATCGCAACAGCCTTTTCTCGGCATACTTGTGCAACGGCTAAATCCTGAATAATAAGGGCATCAACTTTAATCATTTCAAGATAGGCAAGAAATTCATATAAATCGTTCATTTCGCCGTCGCCAAGCAAACTGTTTATAACAACGTAGATTCTTTTTCCCTTCTCATGCGCATAATTACAGCATTCTGCCAATTGTTCGTCGGTAAAATGGAAATCCTTGCGGTGGCGCCGCATATTAAATTTTTTTCCCGACAAGTACACCGCATCCGCACCCGCCTCGATAACCGCGTAAAAAACGTCTTTTTTTCCAGCCGGCGCCAGAAGCTCCGGTTTGTGTCTATATGGTTTCATTAGTACAATACCTTTACTGGTTTGAATTTGCTCAAGGGAGTTGGGTTTTTGATGCCGTTGCCCGTTTTTACCGCAGTATCGCGCTCAAGCATATTGAGAATAAGAAACGATTCGTCAAACCGTGACATCATCACGCGCCCTTGTTCTCCGATGGCGCATTGTTCGAGCTGAGAACCTTCCTGATGGACAACCTGAACCTCAACTCGTTCTGAATCAGTACAATACGCAATACCGGACTCATCGAATGAATCTTCAATGAAAACACCGAACAAACTATTTCCATACCCTGATAAATGAACAGCATTCGGAAACGCATTATGGAACAACCGATAGTCTGCATATGACATTGCAACACCGCCGTAATGAACTCCGCGAATCGCATGGCGTTTCTCTTCAGGAAGCTCTTCCGCAAGCATATGCACTACGGGCGGCGTCGAAAAAATCACATCGATATGCTGGTAATTGAGAATAGCGAACAACTGTTCTTTGATATGATTAAAATACCGCTTCTGCGACAACGACCCATCCGGCATTTTTCGAAACCAGCGCGGATCAAAATCGATTGAGAAGGGATCGATCCCCTTTGCACACCGCACGATTTCGCGCACCGCTTTGCCGATGATATGCGGCCCTGACGGCCCAGCCCAAAGCCAATTCCCCGATACAGGAAAAAAATTCTTTTCTGCCGCATCAAGAAACGGCTGTATGAACCCCGCATGAAACTCTTTTTCTGTAAAAACAGTGGTTATCGGTTTACCGGAAAACCCTGATGTTTCGCCCATTATTAAATAACAGGGTTCTGAAAGAATTTTTTTGGGGATAAAAGACGTCAACGGCAATGTCCTCAATGCATTGCTATCCATCGGCGGTATGCTCAGAGGGTTTTCAATGACATCTTTTACCGTTATATTATGTATCTGAAAAAAAGATTGCCAATACTCGCTACCGTAATGCTTATGGCTATGAAGGGATAAAATAGACTCTTTGTAATCGATATTAACCACATAAAGCTCCAATCTAATTTGAGACAAACCCGAAACGTCTATTTTGTACCACCCTGCAATGAAGTTCCAACGAAAATAATGTAAAATATATGTAAAATGTAATAGTGATAATTACTCTCGAAATAAATCGTCAATACAGTTTGTGTGTTTTATCTGAAGGAAATAACGTGGAATACAATTTCAAATTAGAATCAAAAAGCTTGGAAACAAACATGTTACAATTGTATGAACTATGGTATTTAAAACATATCGTCAACGATGCGCAAAAAATACATCCGCGACTTTACGCGCGAATCTGTTGGGGGCAGAAAATCCGATTCGTCGATGTCGCCGTCATTATCGCTGTCTACACCGGTATCGACAAACTCATGGTAGCCTTCTTCACTGCCGATAATCGGCTGTCCGTAGAGCTGTTCGGCATCCGATAGATTCTCGCGCACAAAAATCGAATATGTTTTACCCGGTAAACAATACCATTTAAGCCCCGTTGGGAGAACTTCGACAAAAAACCGAGACGACCTGTCAAGCGGGTCACTGCCGGCAATAACCTCATACGCATCTGACTGCCCATCATTATCAGTATCAACGGAAAATGGGTTAAGCAAATGGGCGATTTCCCATCCGTCAGGGATACCGTCGCCGTCGGTATCGGCATTCAGCGGAGATGTTCCTATGGCTATTTCATCGCCGTCCTTCAACCCGTCATTGTCGGTATCAGGATTGAGAAGCACTGTTCCCCAATTCAATTCACCACCATCCGATATCCCATCATTATCCGTATCAGGATTGGTCAAACCGGTTCCATAAGCGAGTTCCCAATTATCGGTAATCCCATCATTATCGGTATCGTTATCAAGCGGGTTTGCACAATAAAGAATGAGTTCGTCATAATCTTCTAACCCATCTCCATCAGTATCTTTAGATAAAGGGTTGGTTTGCAACCCCAAGCGCATAAGTGCGCCGATAATATCGTATGTATCATCCGTTATTTTATCCTGCCATACCATAAGAGAACTGGTTGTATTCGAAGCAGATATAACAGCATTCAGTAATGCCGATGAATACATCGCAACAGGAAGATAAGCGCCGATAAAGTTTGCTGAAGAATCCACACGCCGGCTATAGCGTACCATTGCAGTTCCTACTTTTTTTTCCCAAGATACGATATAAGAAACGCCGTCATGATTCGCCGCAATATTTACCGCATCTTCTACTGGAATGAGTATTTGATTCTCTATGAAACCCGCCGTTAATACTGTGCTTTGATATTCCAAATAGACCGCGCCCTTGCTGGCATGGGTCCCCATTGAAAACAATGCGGTTTCAGGATAGCCGGCCGATATTCCATCCGTATACGCGGTGAATCCGGATGACAAGTGATAATACGGATAGACCGCCGCACTATTGTTATGCCTCCATGCAAACCAGTATTTCTTTGATGCAGAAAGATTAACTGAACTTGCAAATGGAAAAAAGAACCATCCGTCAACTTGGCTCGGGACTGTCACCGGCTCAGTCAAAGCAATTTTTTGTCCGGGATAATTCGAACCGGTATCTTCATAGAGCGCAATCTGCATTGCGGCTCCTGCCCCGTTGCGGAATTTCATCCATACTCCATCGGAAACTCCATCCGATACTACCTGATAATTTCCCCAATAATACGTACTTCCTGATGGAAAATTATTGATAACGGTATGAAACGTATTGCCTAGTTCAAATACATCTGTATGTTCATTGAACACGAATAACTGCCCCGCTATTCCGGTATCGGTTTTCCAAACCAGCAGGTTGTCAACACCGTTCGATGCTATTGCAGGGTTCACTTCCGATACGGAACTTTTCGCGATAATTTGTACCGGCGCGACAGTTACGCACCCATCATTTTCCACGATTTGTCCGGCAACACTATCGTTTCTTTCCCAAACAAGTATGTAATTGTGCCCTGTATATGTGGCGGCAGGGTTCAGTTCGTTATCTTGAATACCGCAATCATAAGAAAAAGCATTCAATTCATTAAACGCGTATCCTTGAAAAGAATATTCAAGATACACTGCCGCGCGGCTGGAATGAGTATTCATTCCGGCTACTGCATGTGAAGGGTAGCCTTCCGCAGGGTTCCAAGCATAATTACGATACGCAGGCTTACTCGAATCGATTTTGTAATAAATATAAACGTCCGACGGATTACTATGCCCCCAACCAAACCAATATTTTTCTCCGGCATATACCGGTACAGGCGAACTGAACGGAAAAAACTGCCATCCGGTAAACTGTGCAGAAAGTGTAACCGGCTCGGTTTGCGCAATCTTTTCTGCCGGATACCCGTTGCCGGTATCGGAATACAAACCGAGATAGATGACTGCTCCGGCACCGTTTGCAAATTTCATCCAGATACCCGTTGCCATGCCGTCTTTAGGCGCCTCATATCCACCCCAGTAATACATCTGCCCGCTCCGGAAATTGTTGAGTGTGGTATACTGCTCATTGCCCAGCTGGCTTACCACCGTTTGAAATTCACTGCTGACAACTTTGCCGGCTACGCTCCGAGTACCGGCGTTTTCAGTTTCCCATGCGATCATATAATGACTGCCGTCTGTTGCGGCAACAGGATTTGACTGATTGCCGGACGTTACGGTATTGATGCGCAATTCCATGTCCTGAGAGGGCACATCAGAGGTTAAAAGTGTGCCATATATACCACCGCTGTCACCGTCTTGATTTTCACTCTGCCATACTATAAGATATTCATTCGATCTGTACACAGCAAACGGATCGGATTGATTATACGGCAGAAAATGATTGATGACAAATTCTGCGCCGGCAACTGTTGTTTCTTGTCTATCGGACAACCCATCGTTATCTGTATCCGCCGAGAGTGGATTCGTACCGTAATTCAGCTCTTCGGAATCGGTAAGCCCATCACTGTCTGTGTCCGCGGAGTGAGGGTTCAGAGAATTTTGAATTTCGTAAAAATCGGTCAACCCGTCATTATCCGTATCGGTAAGTGAATTGTCAAAGACAGGATCATAACCGTTACTCACCTCCCAGCCATCCGGAAACCCGTCATTATCCGTATCGGGATTATTCACATTTGTGTGCCGATTGTATTCTTCGGCATTTATGAGCCCGTCGTTATCAGCATCATTATCTGCATCGTTGAAGTACGGGTTCAATCCATTTTCTATTTCCCACATATCCGGCATGCCGTCTTTCTCACTGTCTTCCAGCAGAAAGGTTTGTTGTATCGGTAACGCCGCTCGGGTGATTTTAATTTTATTAACTAATCCGCCGTATTTGCAATTGTCAATAAACAGATCGGACGGGACCTGAATATGCTCCCAATAATTGCTTTCGAACTGCGCACTGTTATTTATCACTACATTCTCAACTACCACAACACCTCCACTCAACTCATAATTATCCGAATCAAAACTACTGCGCGCGTCAAACAGCCGTATTGTTTGGTTTACACTTTGAATGGACGGTGTCACTTGGCCGCCTTGGAGTTTCTCTATCAACACGCCGTCCACAAATAATTTAACTATCCTATCCAGCCCGTTGTAACTGAATGCCACATGATGCCACTGATCGCTGATGCCGTCATTATCCAAATCTTCAAATAACGGTTCATTTTGTACATTGATGCTTAAGAACTTGCCGGAACTTCCAATAAACGATACGCCGGAATGATAAAACCTTAGCGACAAATACCGCGCATCGTTTTGCAGTAATAACGAAATACCGTTATCGATATCACCGACAAAACAGAGCGGAATAAAATGAAACTGAGAAGAACTGCGCAAACCTGCATCAGGTTTTATCCACATTTCCACCGTCAATGCAGTGATCCCGCTGGAAATTACCGTGTTATCCGGCAAATCGAGCGTTACATAGTTTGCAGAGTCCATCCATAGGTTATTATTCAAGGATGGATATTCCGCATCCGGCACGATATTCCAATCCGTAGTATCATGGGTTACGCGAAGCGGACTGCCTGCGGCAAGAGAGTTTTCTAGGAAAATGTCCGCTGTATCATCAGACCGGAAATCCCATTCTCCAACAGCATACGCAGTATTAAAACTTAATGGGCTATAGACATCTGTATTTCCGGCAAGTTCTGCAGTATTCGAGATGCCGTCGCCGTCGATATCGCTATCAATGACATCCGCTATGCCGTCGCAATCGGCATCATTATACACGGTTACTTGCGCATGCACTGCCGATGACCGGTTGCCGCAGTAATCTTCTGCCCACACATATACGTCCTGCAATCCTGCAACCGCAGAAGGCAACGACCCTAAGAATCCGTAGGTAAAATACGCTCTGTCGGGTTGATTTTGCGGATACAGCGAATACCAATACCCTTTGATACCGCTTGTATTCGCTCCGCTGGCTGTATCGTCAATAAAACCGTCAGCCCACGCGATCAGCAACGAACCATGAACCGGATACCCGCCGGCAGGAACCGCCGAAATCGCTACCCCGCTGTCAAAAGGTGCAAGCGCATCATGCTTTAGCGGAACAATAGTAAAGGGGAAATCGGATATGTCAAACCCGCTTAAACCGTCGTTGTCAATTGCTCCATTGTTATCCAATTCATTTACTTCAATGCGAATTTCCGCCGTTGTCACAGCATCGCCGGGATTGAGTGAAGTACCGCTGTACAGCAGTGGATTCATCGTATCAAAAACAACTGTATTGCTGACAGCAACTGAAGAAAGAATAACCGCCTCCGATACCGTCTGCCATTCTTGTTCGGGCACCATACGGATTAAAACACGCACCAGAACTGCATCATTATCAACATCATAGAGCCGATACCGTACGGTTCCCTCACCGCTTAATATCTCTCCGCCGTTCGGGCTTATCAGCATACACACCGGCGCACTGTTTATTTGACGTTTGCCGATCGACCTGTAAGCGTTCTCGCTGTTTGCTATGTTTTCATAATAATGAAACGCCGTTCCCCTGAAGCTACTGCTGAAATTACCCGGCGGGGAATCATATTGTGCTTCAATGATGCCGACTAATGTTTCGGTATCGCCGTAAAGCGAAGATGTTCCTTCGAGTCCTTCGAATATCCATGACGATACGGTTTGCAGATAAATCGTGCCGTACCCGCGCAAATACCCGTAATCTTCGTTAGAGAGAGTTCTCGTTTTTGCACTGATTTCTTGAGTTTCAAAACCAACTATTACCGAATCGGGTTTGCCGAGCAATTTTGCATAGTCAATTTCATCCTTGCATATTTGATGAACAACATTAGTCCGAACTTCATAGTTCATAACAGTTATAAAATCGACGGTATTCTGCACATCCTGATTGCCGGCTGACGGATCTCCGTTTCTATTCGGCAGACTGTCATACCAAAACGGTATATCGGCGCCGGTTTGTACTGAATCCGCATAGGACATGTTATGTGCATTGACAGCATTTTGTATGTTCTGGAGCGAATCAATAAACTGGCTCCATAACGCCTCCGTATCGTTATCCCAATCCCAGAACTCATTCGGCTGAGCGCTTTTGCGCAACCCTGATTCAACCCCGATTCCATGCGGCTCAATGTCTACATGAAGCGCATCAAACCGTTCTTGCGGAGCGCATGCAATTTGATAGGGGAAAAAAGACGTATCGAGAATATCAAAAAGAGGCTGGTTATACGGCATGCCCGTTGCCGGATTGGTATCGGTCATCGCAAATACATTGTTGCCGAGCAAATATTGGACTGAAATTCCCCGGCTGTGTGCATCGGCTATAAACCGTTGGACTGCCGGCTGGTTGCTGATAAGAAAATCCGGCGAAATGGAAATAAAAATTGTAGTAATCCGTGCATTTTTATTGCCGTGAGGAGCAGTAATGAAACTATAAAATTCTACACGGTCTTTCTCGTTCAGTATGATATCATCGGATTTATCCCATACCCATAATCCCCGGTCGTTTGCATACAACACACCGGATATGAGAAGCGCAACACCTGTTAGCATACTGATAAAATATCTCGCCATTTTCTCCGCCTTCGACAATAATGTTCTCTTGACCTATTCAGACAATATCCGGAAAGAATTGTTCCTTCCCGCTCTTTGTTTTTTAAGAAAAAAGATTATTCCTGCTTCCGTATTATTATAACATTTTTCAATATAAACGTATAACACTCTCCTTACTATTATTTTAACGGCATGCCGCAGAATTTGTTAATCTAATTACCGTCCTTCAAGCAATTAAGAATATGTTGCATCCTTTTAAAGTGCTATTTTTAATTTACACATTTTATGGTATTTGAAAGTTTTCTCAGTTTCAGCCTTTGTGTTCTTCTGCATCCCGTACGAACACACTATTTACAATTTTATACAATGAGTCGGACTAAGAATTATCGAAGAGCGGCATAAATATTTGTAATTTTATCCCCAAATAATTTGTTTTAGTATGCATAAAAGATAACGATTTGTTTTTAGTGAAATTTAGCCATGATTAAAAATTGTATAACTTTATGCTTACTTATATTCGCATTTCCGGTTTTCTGCGAAGAGATAGAACTTTCTATCGACACACAGCAAACGACTCATCTTTCTTTCACAGCAGAAAATAACTGTATTTATTCATTTTCCTATTCATATGACATGAGTTCGTGGAATCAATTCGGGGCTCAAGTTCTTGGTTCGGGCTCACCCGTTTTTCTGAAACACAGGGCACTGAACACTAACTCGGCATTTTACTCCATTGCGTCGGCACCGGCTGACAACCCGCAAACAAGCCGTTCATTTTATCTAGGGTTCACGCTGTTTCCGTATGACGTCACTGCCGTAGCGCAATCATATATTCGCCAACACATCGCGGAAGATGCCGACATCGTTGCGCTCCACTTCGACGGCGGCGTGCCGTGGGAGGAATCTTTGAGAGGGACACTCGACTTTTCCAATTCGGCAACTGTATACAATGCAAACTTTATTTATGATATCGTCCAAGCATATAACAGTATTTCTCCCGGACACAAAGTATATCTTGCCATTACGCCTATCAACATAGACCGCACAGGATTAGCATATTACCGAGGAGCATCGGAAAACATGCCGCTTGACCCATCCGACCCTTTAGTGCAGGGTAGTTTGACACATCCATGGCATACCTATCGTTTTAATCACGACAATGTAAAAACGGCATTTCTAAATTATGCGTTAACGATGATTGCCCTGTTTCAACCCGATTATGTTGCCATCGGTATCGAATCTAACCTCCTGCTGACAACCGCCGCGGGAACGCCTGCAGAAGTATGGAGCGACTACCTCGAACTGCATCAATATATATATACTTCTGTCAAAACACTTTATCCCGATTTGCCAGTGTTCTGCTCGCTACTGGGCGCGGCCCTGCTCGACGGATACCGCGCAGAAGACGACCACGCACTGCAAATCGCTGGGCTTCAACAGATCATGCCGTACTCTGATTTTTTCGCCGTCTCGCTTTATCCCTACTTAACTGTATATCTTGCCGAATCAATACCCGCAACACTGTACGATGACCTTTTTTCGTTGAGTACAAAACCGATTGTCGTTACTGAAACAGGGTATCCGGCAGAAACGTTTTCCGTACTCAATGGAAGCATTGTATTCAATGGGACGGAACAAAAACAGCTCGATTATTTTACCGATCTGCTCGCATATGCCAACCAGCATGATTTTAAATTCATCATCAACTTTGTACTCAGGGATTACGATCAGCTTTTTGATTTTCTTGTTTCCATCGGACAAGGCACCGATACGCAAAAATTATGGCGCGACACTGGATTATATAATCACAACGGTGCAGGCAGGCCGGCGTTACAACTGTGGAAAGATTATCAGCAACAACCGGTGAGAAATTAGCTTATAACTGCTCGGATTGGCGCCAACAAACTATTCTAGCTAGCAAATAATCAATAGACTTTTTTGTAAAAGAGAGAAACAAAGTCCCTCTGTTAAAGAAATTTTCTTGTCACTATGCGGACATTTACTTTACACGTGATTGAATCGCAAAGGAACGTAATCGTCAAACGCGAAAAGTTTTATTCCCAATCCGTGCTATGCTGTATCATATATCAGCATACTTCCTGTTACAGCGATCGGTTTATAACCCGTTGAGCATCAATATCCTGTTGAATAACATCACCGATAGCCGCCGGTTGAATGCCGTTAAACGGCGAGAAACCAACCAGCTGAGCGCCTTGAACGCTACCGGATATAACCGTCTCCTGCGCCGGAGAACCGGTAATAACCACTCCTTCGCCAATGAATGCACCGTCTTCTATGATAAGATTATAAGAACCGACATTTTCAATCCGCGCGCCTGCCTCAATAGTTACGTTACGCCCTATATGAATATTGCTACCCGTAATAGAAACGTTTGAGCCGATTATCGTTCCTTCTCCAATCGGTATATCGGGATTGATAAACGTTGTGGAAGATTCAGCAATGTTGACGCCTTCCTCACGCAATCGTTCACGCAATTCCGTTTGCTCAACCGGACTCAACACACGCACCCGCCCATTTTCGTCGATGCGAATCGAAAAATCAGTCATGCGAGTGTTCAATGCCTTTCGCTGTTGCATTTCACGGACTCTCCCGCGCAAAAACCGCACCATGCTATCACCGACAAAAGAATGCATTACTTTATCATCGCCAAGAGCTTTTACGGCTTGTGCATAATTTGCCGGCAACGTTTCTATACCGCGGTCAATAAGCTCTTGGGGATCCATCTTAAACACATTTTCCGAAATAAGAGCACGCGGTTCAAGCCCTTCCCGAATCCCTATCATGCCGGCATGAATCATGGCGGCAAACGCAAGATGCGCAGTCCCCATCGGATCAGGCATGCGGAACTCAATGCGCGCCGCGCCTTTACTTTCATCCGGCCAACCGGGAATACGCACCATCGCAGAGCGGTTTCTTACCCCCATAACAGGCACAACCGGCGCTTCAAATCCCGGTACCAACCGTTCATAAGAATTCGGATGCTGATTGGTCAACGCCATCAATGCCGGCGCATACCGTAAAATTCCTTCGGCATACGACTCGCCAAGTCCGGATAAACCTGATTCGGTACTCTTATCGGCGGCAAAAGCATTTGTACCGTCCGATACCCGTTTTAAAGATTGATGGACATGCATACCGCTCCCGTTTTCATTCGGCAACACTTTTGCATTGAAAGATGCGCGCAAATTATTGCGTTCTGCGGCTTGTTTGACAATATACTTGTAAAGCATTATATCATCAGCCATTTCAAGAGCAGGTTTGCGCTCCATGGGAATTTCATACTGACTCGGCGCAACTTCGTGATGAGCATACCGAATGCGAATGCCGATACTCTCAGCGCCTGACATAATTTCCCGCAATGTTTTCTTTATATTGTGCGGCAACCCTGATGCAACGTCATAGTACCTGTTTTCATCAGGCAACGAACCATCGGGATTAAGCAGGAAAAATTCCGGTTCCGGCGCGAGAATAGGAATAAAGCCACTTTGAAACGCTTCAGATGTTGCCCGCTTTAACAAAGTACGCGGATCACCGCGATACGGGTTGCCCTGCGAGGTTTTCACGTCAACATACATAAACGCCTCTTTCGGCGTTATGCCATCTTTCCAATCAAGGATGCGCAGTGTCGCCGGATCGGGAAACGCTAAAAGCTTTTTCGGCACTCGAACATCGCCAAACTGTTGTGCAACCGATTCCGGCAACACAATACCGTTTTCATAGGGATCACTGGACTCAAGTTCATCTACCGATACCGTGAAAAACTGCAAATCGCCCGACATATCGGTAATGGATAACCTCACTTCAGTAATGCCTGCATCACGAAGCTGGCGTATCGCTTCGATCTTGTTATTCGGTTTCGGCGCATCTTTCCGAAAAACATAAGTTCCTTTTGTTTCAAGCTTACGAACTTGGTTTTCAGCAGGGTCCATGGGCGTTGCCCAAATTGTTGCTGTCATCGGCTCGCCGTCATAGGGGCTAAAGATACGCAGTGAAGAGGGATCAAGCCGCGCAACCATATCGCTATGGGAAATAAAGCCGAACCCTTCTATAGATGAACCGTCAAAACCGATACCGTTTTCGAAGAAATCCTCTACTTCTCCAACAGTTGCATAGACACCGCGTATCCTGCCGTCAGGGTCAGGAAATTTTATTTCTATATACCGAACAGCATTGTCGTGCAACACTTTCAATGCTGTATCTGCCGTTTCGATTTTTCCCGTATCAAGCAATTCGCCGAATTCATAATAACTGCGGTTCACAAAAAAATCGATCAGCTCATCACCAAATATACTGCGGGCAAATGTGCCGTTATTGAGCCAATCGATTGCCTGATGCAAACTGGTAGGCAATGATCTAATGCCAAGTTCGGCTCTTTGTTCGGCTGTCATACGGTAAATGTTGCCGCCGGCATAGTCGTTTGGCGTAATCGGTTTAGGCGGCTGAATGTCGTTCGCAATGCCATGCAGTCCCGCGGCAAGAAGCGCGGCAAACGTTTGATGTGCATTGCCATGCGGGTCCGGAGACCGCACTTCGATTCGGGCAAGCCGCGGATCAGCCCAACCCGGCACACGTATAGTCGCCGACCGGTTTTTCATTCCCCATGCAACCGCGATAGGGGCTTCGAATCCCGGCACCAGCCGTTTATACGAATCGTGTGTCTGATTGGTTAAAGCAGTCAATTCTTGAATAGTACTGAGGATACCGCCGACATACTGTTTTGCCAACGGAGATAACCCCATCGGGTCTGCAGGATCACTGAACAAATTCTGTCCCGTACTAATATCTCGTAAAGATTGATGTACATGCATGCCGCTTCCGTTTTCTTCAGGAGTAACCTTTGGATTGAACGATGCATTCAATCCATGTTTTTTTGCTATTCGCTGGACAAGCCATTTAAACAGCATCGTATTATCAGCCATTTCAAGTGCGGTTGACGCACCCACGGGAATTTCGAATTGCGACGGAGCAACTTCATGATGCGCATATCGTGTATCGATGCCTATACTTTGAGAAGCAAGTAAAATCTGACTCAATGCGTTATAAATATTTTCACTCATTCCGCCGATTTCGTCGTAATACCCATCTTTATCCGCCATTGACCCGTCTGGGTTGAGGAGAAAAAATTCAGGTTCGGGTGCCATGATCGGTTGGGCATTTAATGTTTCCCTCGCCTGAGCTTCGAGTTTCTTGAGCTGTTGACGAAAATCACCGAAAGGCGATCCATCCGGCTGAACAATATCGACATACATAAACGCTTCAAGAGGAGACCCGTCATGCAAATCAAGAATCCTTAATGATGCAATATCAGGTACCGCTCGTAAAGGCGATGTAGGGCGGTTCGTCGGCAACTGCCTGCGTATTGGTTCATCAAGTGCAAACCCTTCTTCGAATAGAGAGCCGGTTTTCAATTCATCCACAGTAATTGTTTGAAACTGCACTGTACCCGTATGGTCGGGAATAGTAAACTGTACTTCGGTTATACCCTTAGCTTCAAGGAGGCTGATTACTTCTTCTTTGGATGTAGGCTGTACTCTTTTTTGGAATTTTTGTACTGGTGTTTGCAATTCGCGCGGAATGTTTTCTTCAGGATTCATGGGTGTCGCCCATATCTCCGCATGGTTTGGGTTTCCGTTTTGCCCTTCATATATTTTCAGGGTTGCAGGATCGATGCGCACCGCCATATCGCTTGCAGAGATACCACCATAACCCGATATGGACGAACCGTCAAAGCCAACACCGTCTTCCAATAGGCTTTTGATAAAACTCGACGGCGCAAGCACACTGTGCACATTCCCTAAAGGATCGACAAACTTCACTTCAATAAATGCGATAGTATTTTCAAGCATTTTCACTGCGGCATCATCTATGGTGCGGGCTTCTCCGAAATCGATTGTCCGTTCTTTGAGTTTTCTGCCGCGCAAAACCAAAAACTGTTTAACATCGCTCGGCAAGAATGAGGTTACGAAACTACTGCTGTCAAGGCTCTCAACCGCTTCTTCCATACTTGTCGGAAGCGATTCTATTCCTTTTTGTTCGCGCTGAACAGAATCGAGCTTGTAGATATTATCCGACACCGGCTGGCGTGCGGAGAGTTTATTTTCAACACCGTCAAGTCCGGCGGCAATGAGTGACGCGAAAGTCAAATGTGTGGTTCCCATCGGATCCGGCCCGCGATATTCTACACGGGCGGCGCCTTTCGATTCATCCGGCCATCCCGGAACACGCACCAATGCAGAGCGGTTGCGCAATCCCCACGCAATCGCAATGGGCGCTTCAAATCCCGGAGTCAAGCGTTGATATGAATTCGCATGCTGATTGGTCAATGCAGATATTTCGCGCGCATGCCGCATCAACCCTTCGGAATAATTCCGGGCGGTTTCCGACAAACGCATCGGATCCGATTGATCGGAAAACACATTCTCGCCCGTACTGAGACGGCGCAATGACTGATGAACATGCATACCGCTTCCATTTATATCCGGTCTCACTTTTGCTCTGAATGTAGATTTCAGTCCATTCCGCTGAGCCGCCTTACGGACAATCTCTTTATACAGCATAATATCATCGGCAACATCAAGCGCATTGCCGCGATCCATGGGGATTTCATATTGCCCGGGCGCAACTTCATGGTGCGCATACCGCACACGAATACCGATACTCTGCGCTCCCGACATGATATCTTGAAGCGTATTTCGGATAACCGGCGCAATGCCTTCAAGATCGGAATAATATGCTTTTTCATCAATGAGGTTGCCGCTTTTATCAAGTAAGAAGAATTCCGGTTCTGGAGCAACAACCGGCTCAAGGTCCTGCAGGGCGGCACGGTTCACCACATTTTTGAGGATATACCGAAAATCGCCTTCGAATGGTGTCCCGTCATTTTTTACAAGATTTACATACATATATACTTCCGGCGTTGTTCCGTCCTGCCAATCGAGAATCCGCATTGTTGAAGGGTCGGGCACCGCCCTTAAATCTTCCGTGGACGCCATTGTAGGAAGGGATTCGCGAACTTCATGCGGCAACCTTATGCCTTGTTGCCATATCGAATCTTTTTCTAGCTCGGACAACGGAACTGAAACATATTTGAGATATCCGGTAGAATCAACTATGGCAATGCGTACAGAGGTAATTCCTTTATCTTTCATGTGCGCTAACACGTCGCCTTTGGTTTGAGCAGTCGGTACATTTTTGCGAAATGTAACAGAACTCTCCAGTTTGCGCGGACGGTTTTCTTCGGGTGCCATGGGCACTGCCCAAATGGAAGCTTTAATCGGTTCACCCGGTGTAGCACGGTAAATTTTTAAGCGTGTCGGATCCAAGCGTGCCACCATATCGCTTTTGGAAATAAATCCATATCCGGGAATAGACGAGCCGTCAAAACCGATGCCGTTTTCAAGAAAATCGTCTACTTCGCCGATAGGTGCAAGCACTCCTCGTATTCCCCCTTTAGGATCGAGAAATTTGATCTCAAGGAATTCGACATTGTGTTTCTTAAGCAGTTCTGCCGCATGATCTATTGTTTCAGGACGCGGTATATCCAAAACATCAGGCAGATGCCTTTCCACAAACTCGAATTCGCCTCTTTCTTCTTCAAGGGACTGGTGCAGTTTGAACTGAATGTCACGCAATAAATATTGATTTTCACTTTCTAATACCGCAATAATATCCTTATGTGCCGGATACCGTTCTTTAATCAGCTCGATGGCACGCAGAAAACGGTCTTCGTCGGTACTCTCTGCAAGCAGAATTTCATTATAAGTGACATATGGTGTACCGACTAATGACAACATAGTACGATAAGTCTGATCGCCTAAAGCACGGTCGAGCCCATAGCTCTGGTATCGTTCCAGCAGTTTCAGCGTCACAAAAAATTCGCTTACTGCAAATTTGTACCGCTCGATTTCTTCGTCGCTCATTTCCAATGTGCGCAATGCCCGAGTTACATGCGGTTCATATACATTAAATAGAAAACCATGTTCAATCTGTGCAAACAACATTCCAATACTTCTCAACGCATTGATATCGAGCATAATTTTATGAGCGGTAACATCAATGGAACTCAATTGAGCGCCATTTAAACCGAGTTGAATCCATAGCCGGTCGTCAATCCCTTCATATTTGCTGAAAAGAAGTTCCGCCATTGATGCAATGGTTTTACCGTAATATTCAAAAAATTCCGTCAAAAATTTCCTTTCGTGCCCTTCTTCTGACAGTTGCGTTAGACGGGCTTTAACTTCCCTATTCGGTATTGAACGGACAATATCCCGAACCATATTCACTACCGGTTGCTTGCCCGCTAACCGCCCTATTTCCGAGTAGCTAAGACGCACATTATACCTGCCGGTTGTATCCAGCCGAATGCTTAGTACCGGTACATTTTCGGGCAATTCCTCTGATATGTAGGGGACATTTTTTAGCAGTGTTTGGTATGTTTCATAGGTATGAATTTCCTGTATTACCTCTTCATCGAGGGTTGTGTCTAACGGCCGGCGAGTGGCAGGCAAAATGAGGTTTGCATTGAAATCTAACGCGTTATAATAGGTAAATACTATCGGTACATTATCGATTGTCATCACCACAAATAAAACCGTTCCGACTTTTTTTATTTCGGAAACAGCAATTGACGGCGCATGAGCAATACCCCATGCACCAATCAATTCTTGCGCTTTAGAAAGAGCGCCCTCCATGCCTTCCTTAAAAAACTCGGCATCCGCATACGATAACTCCTTGACAGCATTTCCGATAAAGTATGACTGCAAAATACGCCCTAACTGCTGTTTCCTTTCAGGATTTACCATCGGTGTTTCGGCAAGCCACGATGCAAGAGCCAGCGTGTTGCCGCTCAATTGTGATATAAGCGGCTGAAATGAAGTTTCCCCGGTTAAAAGGCCTAGATACGGAGACTCTTCAGAAAACTCCGGAACCGCCGGCATAATCATCGTATACCCAATTTCTCGTTCCCGAAGTGCCTGAGCTATACCTTCAGCATGATACCCGCCCGCAATTAAAACTCCTCGGCTTACCTTATTGAGCCTCATAGCCGACAAAAAATTGTCAACAAGAATTACATCTCGCTTTTCTGCCGATGAGTAGAATGCAGTAAAAAAATCAAAATAGTGTGCCAGAATCTGCATCTCTTCCGGAGATATCTTTACAATCGTCGAATGAGCATTGACAAATTCTCCCAAAGAAATACCGTCAAAACACTCAGGGTGCGACTGGCAAAAAACGCTATCGTCGCGCGTAAGCTGTAAACCGGAAAAGCGCCTCAGAATCGCTACCGCCTGAGAAAACCGGTAACATTCTTTCTGTGCAGGGGTAATACATAAAACGTTTGAAACCTGCGTTTCTATCCGTGCACATTCACGCATCACACCTGCTGAATTGACTGAAGCCAAAAGGTTCAGGTTATCAAAATATCTTTTGAGTTCAGGGTAACTATCTAAAGAAATATCGGGACGGCCTGCCGCCAAACTGCCTACATAGGTGTGAAATTCATGTTGAGGAATGAGGTTGATTTTAACATACAAATCTTTTTTTCTCAGTATGTCCCGTTCTTGATCGTTCAACGCTTCATACAACGTTGCATACAATTTTCCGAACTGGGCATCAACTTGAGTGAAATCGATCGTTTTTTCCACCTGAAAAAAAGTGAGGTATCGCTCAAAATTGCTCATTTCAGATATATCGATATTCAAATCCTCAGCATAACGGCCAAGCAATTCAATATATGCATGGAACGATTCCGCAGAAGTATCCGATGCATATCGTTCCGCCTCGGCTTGAAATACATTGAATTCCGCCGTATAGAGATTGCCGCCAATCATTGCAAACGACGCCGTTAGAGAATCGAGCAGGGGCGCGGCTTGATCTTGCATAGATAAAAAACCAGTATACGCGGTGAGGTTTTCCCGATACAATGCGGGATCGTCGGCACCCCAAAGGATAAGAGGTTTATCGCTGGCTATTGCGTAATATTCAGCACCAGAAATAAGCCCTCTTTTCATAAATAAATTACTTACATATTCGCGAACTGTTTTTACCGGAAAAGACTGATATGCCTGTACATCAGCCTTATCCGCCACACCTTCCGAAGCGATAAAGGTAAGATTGTGCTTTTCATGAAGGATACCAAGTATCTTGGCAATGTTCGACTGTACGCCATACTCACAATGCGCGTCTTGTATCAGTATAACCTCTTGCTCGGAAGTTCCCTGATACGACTGGACAACAGAACCGCACGTCAATGGAATAACAATAGTATCCTGTGTATCATGAATAGTACTCCATACCGGATTACCGAATAAAGCAATTATCCATATCCACAGAACAGCCGTTGGGAAATACCGCAACATACCGACCTCCTTTTACTCCCTGATTTTGATTATTCTGCATTGATTTTAATTCTATTATTATACTATAAATGGCTATGCCTTTTCATCAATTTCATCTCAGCAGAAACAGCCCAAACCTCAAAATTTTGTACTTTCGGAAAATTCCATATTGCCAGTAAAAAAACTGCGCACACAGTTTACGTACTTTGGAGAAAAAAAGATGTATGAATCATGAAATGTTAAAGAAAATTTCTTGACATTAAACAAGGTTTTATCGTACAAACGTCTGCATCGCCGGAGTGGTGAAATTGGTAGACGCAGAGGACTCAAAATCCTCCGAGGGCAACCTCGTGCCGGTTCGAGTCCGGCCTCCGGCACCACTTCTTCTTAAAACCACATTCAGATTCTCAACTTTACAGAAAATTTCCCGTTAAACGGCTTTCAATTTAAAATAACTCGTTTGAAATTCTGGTTCTTCAAAACGTACTTATTCTATTTTTGACAACCGCTTTCTCAGCGCCGCCATTGCAGATATCAGCAATAACATGGTGCAGGGTTCCGGAACAATCGCATCTATTTGAAGAAACTGAATATTGTCAAAATATCCTGCCGCATCATACTCATCAAATGGGTCGGGATAGAGCGCAGTCAGAATAAGAAAAACAGAATCGTAATTTTTCAGCAAATCGGACTGCTGTTGAGAAAGATTTGCCACATATTTAGCTAGATTCGACAACGAAAACGGTTCGTTTCCGGCAAGTGCAATATCGACAACATCTATCAATCCGTTTTGCAACCCGTTGTAATTAAAATTAAACGTAAAAAGACTATTTACTAATGCGTCAGACCCATTATCGGACTCGATCAGGAAAAATTCTCCGCTTAAAACCGTCGGCATAGTAAGAATCGTTTGTGTATTCTGAATATACGAAAAAAAGAAATCAAATGTGATAGTGGTAAGAGTATTATTCGCTATATCAACAGGAATACCCAAATCAACCGAAAGTTCCGGTGACGACGCCTGAAGTTTTACTAAATGATTCCCATTGTGCTCAACTATTTCGCCCCCAACAATCGGAATCGGCATACTGAAAAGAGACTGGATTCCATTAACCTGCCCATACACATCTCCGCTCGAATAGCTTTCAAAGTCTTCCTGAAAAAAAGCGGATGCCGAGCCGCCATATGCCAGAATGCACAGCACCATAAGACAAACCTTACATCGTTTCATGCCATAACCTCCTATTGGAAAAGAACATACATTACTACATCATAACATATTTTTATCAATAAATCAAAAAATGGAGGCACATTGTGCGAAAATAGGCGGTTCATTTTATCCAGTCAGGTTCAAAATAACCGTAAAACGGACAATTTGACACGCTAATAAAAACGGCCTAATAAGAAATACTTATCAGGCCGTAAAAACTTTAATACGGTAAATTAACCGTATACCATTATAAACTTAATTCTAAAACACGCCGTTGACGCGGGTCGATTCCATCGCTAATCCGAATCGGAACAACCGGCGGAATGACATTAACAGCAACCCTCGCGACAGACCATTTCCGATAACCCTCATCGAGCGATTGGTCGACAATTTCATTGACGGCACTTATTTGTGATTTCAGTTGTGCATCCAATTGGTTATTTTCCCTGTTATCACGGGCAAATTGAATAAAGTTAATCAACCGGCTGTTTTTCGGTTTGATGGCAACTTTAAACTCAAGCCCGCCGCTTTGAAAAGGAATCACTTGAGCTCTAAACCGAAAATTTTTCTCAATGGAATCCGTTGCTTTAACCAGTTCCATGGGTACCCTTTGAGTGAATTTTCCATCAGTGCCGTAATAGAGTTCTATATCGAAATCCTCTGGAACAACAACCCATCCGAAATGAATATCGGCATCGACTGTTAGCGGTGTGCCGGCTTCATGTAGACCTTCAAGAGCGGCGGCTGATGTTTTAAGTCCAAGAACTGAGGTTCCGATATCTCCGCCTAAATATCCCCATGCCAATCTCCCCGCCAATGCAAGGTCATATTCCTGGTCTTTTGCCTGATCAAAATCGGTGCGCCATTTCCGAGCAATACGCAGAAGTTTTTCATCACCGTAAAGCTGGAGCATATCCCTGTCTGAGTTTAAAATATGGCTGTAAATATCGCGCAGGTATTCCGCCGCCATTCGGTGTATATCGACTTCATATACTCTTCGCAGTGAATTGCGCATCATATCAACCCATTGAGCGCGGGATTCCGGTTGCCCAGCCTGAGCATCATAATATAACCGCGCGAGACTGCCTAACTTATGGTATAAACTTCCCGACCACGTTGTCGGATTGAAATCATATAAATGATGCAGTTCACCCGTACTGAACGGAGCAAGACTGTCATACATGAGAGTGTGAAAGGAATCGGAATCTACTGTACCGTCTTCTTTAACGAGGTTGGCAAAATCCAAGCTCGAATGCTGAATGTAAGCCGGTAAAGAGTCACGCAGTTGTTTCAACCGCTGTGGCGAAAGGTCGGGTTCCATCGCATCAATAATAACGTAATGGTCGCCTTTATCAATAACGGCAACCGGACGAACCTCGCCTTCATCTTGAAGCCATATGCGCGGAGCATGGTGAAAATTATCCGTCACGGTATCCGACTGGATAAAGTTCATCGCATCCTTGGCAACTGTCCGATGAAAAATTATCGGCGTGATAAATGCACCGTTCCCATTCTTTCGGTCTACTTCAAAATCGACGACATTTTCAATCATGGCGCCGTCATACGAACTAACCACCAATGTACCTGCGAGCAATGCTTTTTGATGGCTGGTTGAAGACGCTTCTTTCTTTTCTACCGGCTGCATCAGCCAGATATCGGCGCCGCGCACGCCATGTTTTGCGACACTGATATCGTATTGATTGACAAACGCAATATGAATATTCGGATGATTCCGCTGAATCGCTTTCTGAATATTCTGAAACAGCGCAAGAGCCGGTTTGTCCTGCTCATGAGGCATACCGGAAAAGATAATGTTTATTTCCCTGTCTCCAAGTTCTTTAGCCAACTCATCGATTTCTTTTACGATTAAATCGGTACGTTTATAGGTGTTTATCCGGCGCATAACAGCAATGGTCAGATGGTCTGCCGACAGGTTCTGGCCGGTGCGTTTATTTGCCAAATCGATCAACTCCTCTTTTTCACGCCGTTTCACGTCGAGAATTGTTTGATCGGGAATTTTCTCAGGCGATACTCCTTGGAATTCCACCGGTTGCCAGTCATGTGCAATGACACCGTTTGTAACACCGACTGTTGCCTGATTTTCTCCTCCATGCCTCGATGGAGAATTGCGCGAATGCCTAATTATCTCTTCATTTGTCACTTGCTCATGCCGAAGGCTTACCGATGTTGAACCGTCTGCCTGCGCCGCCGCTCCTTCGGTAAGGCTCAACACAATATTATTTGATTGAATAACATCGCGAAACTCTGCGATAAACCTATCGATATCTTCCGAATTGTTATTCTGTGCATATGCATCCAAATGATTGATAAGCCGTTCGCGCACACCGGCATCAAGGTCGCTCCACGCTTTGCCGCCGGGATACTGCACATAGAACATCATTAAGGTGACAGGGTCCATGCCGGTCAACCATGCGAGATGCACTATATTGCTGGTTTGGTAATCATCACTGTAAACCATAGGAAGCCCTGCAGGCACCGGTGTATGCGTTGTAAAAGCTCTACCGACATCCTGCCACAAATTGAGCGCGTCTTCATCGGGAAGCAAACGCTTTTTTTCAATCTCGTCAAGAGCGCAATAACAGTTTGCTTCATTAAGATGAACAATACCCGGTTTATGATCTATAATACCGTTTGCATACAGTTCCTCTATCGCTTTTATGCCTGCCCTGCCCAGCAGTTGATTCTGCCGTTCGCGAAGCGGTTTTGTTTCTTTCCGCCCTCCGTAGAGCATTTCGGTTGTATCGGATGTGAGGTCTTGAAGCGCAAAGATACGTGCTTCGCCGGCGCGCACTTCCCATACGCGCACCCGAAGCGGTTCGCCCATGGCATTCTGTTCAACGACAATATCAGTATCGTACACCGGCAGTTTGGTATAATCTATCGGAACTTCGGATATTAACTGCTGGTTATCGGGTGAGAGCATCTGAAGGATCGAATGCGTATTATAAAGCGTAACACCGTAAGTAGTAACGCCCATATCGGCT
The DNA here is from genome assembly GCA_024233545.1 of bacterium. GTDB lineage: Bacteria > Auribacterota > Auribacteria > Auribacterales > Auribacteraceae > JACKPL01. The sequence continues at coordinate 143,581 of JACKPL010000003.1, read as the reverse complement.
AACCCTTCCACATATTCGCCGGCAAGAACGCCTAATCCGCCTGCCATCCACGAACGGGTACCGCCGATGAGTTTCATTTCGGGTGAAATATACACGACGCTTTTCCCTTCCAGCTTATTAACTACTTCAGATACAGAATCATATGTGCGAACCACGGGATTAGGCTCGATGGTTTTCAGCCCCGCCATTTCGGTTTGGATTGCCTCCACAAGCGCTTTGCGGTTAGCAGTATCTATTTTCCGCAACTGGGTGATTATGCCTTCAAACTCCGTTATGGCTTCGTCTGATATCGACAAGTACTCATTATCGCGCAATTTTCTTAAATACCTTCCATCAAAGTACGGAGACGGCGCAGACGCAAGAACTATTTCCAAGACTTTATCGGTCTCTTTTTCTGTTATTTTTCCTGCAAGGAAATCATCGATGAGTTTTGATGACAAGGGAGTAGAACTTTTGAATAAATCGAGTATTGTTCCGCCTATCTCAAAATTGAGCGAACTGAGTGTCTGCATCAAATTGTAAACCGACCGCCCGAACTGTTCGGACACATTTACGCCTTCAAGACGGTTGAGCGCCTGCACAATCAAACGTACTCCGCGAAGTTCCGGAGCAAGATATGCCCGTTGAAAATTGTTCATGCCTAACGCTCTTTCAAGATACGATGTGTACCCTGACATAACCTCGGTATAGTGGTTCCCTGTGTCGACATAATCCGTAAACGGTATAATTGAAATGTATGAAACGCCCTGCCCCTTCAATTCTTCGAGAATAGATTCAGTATGAAAACCTCCGGTAACTTGTATGCAGGACGTTATGCCTTGGGCATTTGCTTCCTCGAGGGTTTTCGATAAAAGTATTTCATTGCGTTGTAAAGAATAGGCGTAAAATTCTTCTGCCCGCTTTACACATGCTATGCTGTCAGCAGAAGGAACAGGGAACAAACCGCCGCTCAACGAAGCAAAAAGTTGTGCATAAGATTCAATCGAAAATTGGTGAGCGTAGGCATAATACTGTTCAATCTCATATGCGGTAATTTGCAAAGAAACCAGCCGTCCCAGTAATTCTCTATAATCGGAAGCATGGCATATCGTCTTTTCTTCAGGAGATACGGCAAGTATTTCAATAATATCGTGGCTGACGGCTTGAAATTCCTGCAGTAATTGAGTCAAGTCACATTCTCTTGCCAGTTTCAAAATCGAGCGGCGAAGCGTGATCTGCGGGAATTGTTCGAGATCGAGCTGATTCGATTCAAAAAAATCGGAGGCTCCTATTAAGAATTTTTCTTCGCTTGCCTTTCCTGCCATATATTGCATGATTGTTGAAATCATGTTTTTCGACTCGGGAGTATTATAGTTTTTTAATTGGACAACAAAACCCGGCAACTCTTTTTTAAATGATGCAGGAGAAAACTCTTTCTGCATTGTAACAAGCACCATAAATTTTTTTAAGTTGGCAAGAGAATCATAAGCAACTTTGTTCGACGCGAGATACGGCTCTATATACTCTAAAAACTCTTCGAAATCGATAGCCCTCTTATTAAAAAAAAGATCGTACTCATTGTAAAATTCCTGAAGCTCAGGGCTAAAATACTGTTCCCTTAGCGATGCCATCGATTCGTCTATCCGCATTAAATAATTTTGCACCGATGTATTATTAGCCATGACATCAGAAAATGCATTCGTATTGGCATCATATATTGTTTTATCTTCTATACCGAACAGAGGATACGACGGAGTATTGACAAATGAATAATATTCAGTTCCAGTAATAAAACCATTATTCATAAAATATTCTATAACTGCATTTTTAATTCCCTGTGACGCGGGATGATTCTTTACCGCGGAAGTATCATATTCTCCCCAATATCCTTCGACAAATACAGTGCTCTGCTCGCAATACTGCGCAATATGCTGAATGATTTGAGCAATATTCCTTTGTACGCTTGGGTTTCCGTGGAGATCGTTGATATGAATAACCAGCATAGTTCCATCGCCGATATACGAATCTTTTATCTTGCCGCCCGGTAATGTCTGGGCTATGCCGTCGATAATATCTTTGGGATGAGAAGCTGAAAATGCATTGCCCGTAATTACGTTCAAAAAGATGACAAAAAAATACGCGGCATCAATTAGTTTTCTTCTGCTGTTTTTCATGATTTCTTCATGCGCCTTTCCGATAAATGATGTTGAATAAAATATTATTTTATACTGGCGTAATTATAACAAAAAATGAATGCAAAATAAATGCTCATTACCAATAAGATAACACTGAAACAAAAATAGATACGATGCGATTATCGCTTGCGGCATACCGTCAAATCATCGAATCCACAATCATGCCGGCGCTAAAGATTTTTTTATAATAGCGCTCTTTTTCTGTATCACCAAATAGTGCTTCTGCTTGAGCAGTGTCTAAACCAAAAATCCGCGCAAGTTGTTCGATCGAATAAATAGAATGAAACTGCGCAAAAGATATAAGCTGATCTTGTGCCGGGCTGATAACCGGCGGCAGTGTATGCGGCTGTTTGCTCAAAAGCAGGTGATCGGAAGGATAATCAAAAAATCTAACATTATAAGCAAAATATGTTTTGTAACGCGGGTTAAATGATTCGCGAATAGCATTCTCAAGGGTTTCTGCGTCCTGAATATACCGTAGCACATTCATAGTAAACGTTATTTCCGCAGGATAATCATAGAGATTGTTTTTCTCTTTGTTCAGGTCGATCTGAACCGGTTTCAGCCAACTGCGCAAACGATCATTTATACGGACAAGCGGTATATTGTCGTCTGTTTTCCCCTGATCGGAAAACATCTCGAGATACTCGCGGTGCCGGAAAAAATAAGTTTGATCTTTAAACCCGTATATACCGGTTACTGCAGTTGCAAGCCGTTGGTATACAAACTCCATTGCATATATCCGCACATCCCATATTCCAATCCATGCATCCACTTCTCTGCGCCGCAATTCAGGTGAATCGATATGAGAAAAGAGAACCGTATCGGCATAATGCGCCAAGCGTTCATTGATAATTTCCGCAATCGAGTATGCTTCTTTTCCCAGCGATGCGCCGATACTTCGTGCGGTTATAGAGAAATCGCCTACAGCGGTTTTTTGTAAAATGAGGTCGTCTACGTATGTTTTCAAGTGCGGCTCCCAGCCTTCTCCTTCGCGGAAGAAATCCGTGTAGACACCGTAATTCCATGCTTCATCGCTTCTATCTTCCGTTATGTAGTGACGGGATAATTCTTCATAAAGATTTCTAAGATCGGCAACAAGAGGATGCGGAGACGCCCTTTTCGGCTCATTGCTTAAAAATGCCGCATACCGAGCAAGTGTTTCTCTACTTGCAACGCCATACTGCTGGACAAGTTCATCAGCATACTTTTGTACAAGCTCCTGAGCATAGGGGCTCACAATGCGTGCAACAGTATCAGCCAATGCCGCAATCTGGTTCGGATGAGCAATATAATGCGGCAGTATCACGCGATGCTTTTTCCATAAAACAAACAGCTCATCGAAATCGATAAAAGCGAGTAATTCCCGCGTTGCGCGCATATCTGTACGTTCGCGTACAAACTCCTCTTTTGCAGTTAGAGGGACAAAAAGCGATTTCACTACTGGCGTTCCAACAGCATTCGAGTCAAAAGAAAACGGTTGCCGATCAATAAAATGGTGCATAAAAACCTCATGCCCATGACTATTAAACGGAACAAATATATTCTCCGAATCGATAACCTCAACAGTATCTAGCCACAGGCTCATCTGCTTTTCCAGCCGCTTTGCGTCATCCGGAGAAACGCCAAACCGCGCTATTATTTCGCTTTTCGCTAATTGCGTGAATGCCGAAAGATAGGTGCCAATCATATCAACTGTGCGGGCATCATCGGGTATTTCGCGCAAAATGCCTGCAACGGCATCGGCAAGGTAATTCGAAATAAATTCGCGGGTACTGTCATCCGAATACAAACCGCTATATGATTGGTTTTCGAAAGAATCGACAACAGTTTGTACGGAATTCTGCATACGAAAATAGAGTTCGGCGCGGAATACTTCGGAATCAGGCAAACCGAGAAATGCCGCAAGACGACGGGCATCCGTAATACCGTTTTTTTGAACAACACTACTGATCACCGCATAATCAGGCACTAACGCAACAGGCACCGTAAAGTGTTGTCCGGAAAGAGCATCGACTGGAACCGGAGAAACGCCAAACTCTTTATTAACCATAACAAGAGACTTATACGGCGGATTACCGCTTTGCACAACCTGTTGAATAAAAGCATTCGGCTCTATTGTCAAATAAGGAAGAATATTCAGGGCAAAAGAAATTTCCGTTGGAAAATCCGCAATAACTTCCTGCCGAGTATTGAGATCGGCATAGACAGGGTATATCCATGATTTTACCCGCGGATTAACTGCCGCATAACCAACATCTTTTGCGCCGTCAGGAATAGAGAACTGAGAAAAAATTTGTTTGTATTCGGGATGTGTTTCAAAGAAATTTATCTCGGAATATCCAATAAGAAATACACCCTCTTGTGCGGCAATAAGCCGTTGAGGGCTTGAATCTATAGCGAAAATTTTTATATCCCATAAACCTACCCATCGTTCTACTGCATCATTTTGTGCGAGAGAATCCGTAATATTCTGAAATAAATTGGCGCGTGCATAGTTTCTCAAAGATGCGTTAAACATAGCGGCGAACGAATATGCTTCTTTCCCTATGGAACTGCCGATGCTTTTTGCAGACAACGTTAAATCGCCTCGCGCCGTTTTTTGCGCAATAACATCAGTCAAATATTCAACAAGCGCCCGTTCCCAATACCCATAGTCTCTGAAAAAATCCGATAATTGAGTAGAAAATTCGACTGTATCGTGCCCAAGGGGCAACTGTGTAATTCTGCCGACGATATTCTCCTGCAGTTTTTCCGGAATTAACACATCGCCTTCTTCAAGAAAGGCATTTCTATCGGCTTCAGACAACTCATCGTGAAAATGATACCATAACGCGGCACCGAGCCGGCTGTACAGGTTCGGCTTGTTCGATTCGCTTGAAACGCGCAGGAGCGGCACACGCTCAAGCAGATTAAACCCTTCGTGGCGAATCGATACCGAATGGTCTTTAAAATAATCGTGCGGCAATTGTTCTACCGGCAGAAACGTAACCCGCTCATTTGCATGAGAAATACTCAATGCATTACGAAGTATCTGCGTTTGCCTCAAATATTCCCGCGCAGTTGCTTTTGCCGCCGGCGATACCAGCGCGGTTACGATTGAAGCGGCAGGTTTAGCAGGCGGCGTCCATTTAACAGAATAGTATGCATCGATCAGGCGCGTTATCATTACATCCATCACTGGAGCAAGATAAGACTGTTCAACGCGCATATGTACGAATAATCCGTCTGCCTGAGGTATAAACGCATGATTCATGCCTTCATACTCAATGCGGGCAAGCGTATCTTCAATTTTGCGCAGTAAAGAAAGTGCAAGAATATCCGCATTTTCCGAATCGCCAGCCGCGAGCCGGTCTCTATAAACCATACCGGCAATACGCGCTATTTCCGGAACAAGATGCGGAAGCGAATATTCTATCACATCAGGCGCTGAAAAATCCCGTGCTACAGCACTGATTATATCCGAAAAAAGCGCCGATAAGAGAATTTCGTGAAACGCCTCCGACTCAAAATCAATCTCATAGCGATTATATAGTTTTTCAATATGCACCATTAGTAATTCGTATATTTGTTTATAATGGCGGGCGACATACGGCGTACTAACCGGCATACCGATAATCGAACTTACATCGTGTTCAGAAGCATTTTCGTTCTTTTTGATGAGTGCATCGAGCATAAACATGTCAACAATATACGGTGGAATCAGAATTGGAGCATTCTGCGCTTCAACTTCCAAACCGATAACAGCAAATAATGCCGGATAGCGTTCCGGCGCCGTATGTTCCGCGGCATACGCGAGATTATTCAATTCAGGACGAACGGCAACAGTGATTTCGGCTGGATAATCCGGCATAAACGCATATGGATGCGTTATCCGGTATGCTGAAAGGGTTGTTATAATATCCCGAATAACCTCGTCTGACGGCAACGCGATACCGGCATATACGGAATCTTGTTTACGCACTTGTATCATCCGCATAACGCGCCGTTCAAAATCTAATGGCAAGCCATATCCACGCTGTGCCGAACTCGAAGAAATCTGCATATTAAGGGAAACATCCGAAATGAACAAACTCAACCGGGCATCTTGCGCATGATCGGGAATATGTGTAATTACCGCATCGTGAATGGATTTCGCATACTGCTCCAAAGTACCAGCGGTATACACCGGCACCAGCCATCTTCTTAAGCGCGGATTGACGACAACTTCCGCCGTTTGATTATCCGTTTCCTGATAATGTGCAAAAAGGAGCTTGAGCGGCGAATTGCGGTTGAAAAACGCTGTTTCATCGGGACTGAGCGTATATGTCCCTCTAAGAGCTGTTTGCAGAAAATCAGGACGCGATGAAGGCATCACAATGCGCACATCCCATCTATCTAGCCATCGTGTGACAGCCGTATCTTTTTCCAGCCCTTCCGGTAAAGATGCGTATACAGACTCTGCCGCATACTGCCGCAAAACCGATTCAACGATTGCACCGACAGAAAATGATGCCTTGCCGTTCAGGTCATCAAGCACACGAAGGGTAAGCGTAAAATCGCCGGTTAGTGTCTTCATCGTTATCAATCGGAGTACTGTTGATTCCACTGAAACCCGCCACACATCGAATCCGTCAAAAAAAGATTGTTCATATGCCGGCGCGCCTAAAGGAGTTTCCGGAATACGCAATACAGTCTTGATATCCGCCAAAACTCGGGCATCATCTTCAAGAATTCCGGCGTAAACACCCGATACATACTGCGCAAGCGTTTCCATCGCCGCCGAACCATAAATATTGAAAAGCAATTGTGCATGATTTTTTACAATCGATTCAAACGCAGGAATAAAGATTTCGGCATCGCGCCCTTCATACGGCACATTCAACATAGAGAGTATTGCAGAAGCCGCCGCAGTGTTTTTTTCCTGCTCAACAAGCTTCTCTTTTTGTTTCTCTGACAAAGAATAGGCTGTACGTACAAAGCGATATGTTTTATCAGCGGTGAAAATATCAGCATAGTAATACGAATAATGCAACTTCCCATCGGCAGTATCGGGAATAATCAAACCATTATTGGACAGTATGGTTACTAAACCGAACTGTGTTTCTATGAGGACATCTGCCTCAGATGCTGTTTGCTGATTTTGTTGTTCCTGTAAAGCGCTTCGCACTAATGCCTGTACAAGATGCTTGATTGCCGATAATTGTTCACTAAGCACATTCTGCGGATATTCTATCTCCAGCAACAACGGCGAGACGGTATTTAAAAATGAGCTGAGAATCTGCTCGACAGCCCCATCGGTTTTTCCTGCGCTATTCCCTATTTCAAAAGCGGCAGATTGAATTCCGGAATAGATAAGATATAATCGTTCGGCAACCATTTGCTGAATTCCAAAGATTCGGGCAATATCTTCGGCAGAAGCAAGGGAACGATACTGTGACAGCGCATGAACCACATCAATTCCCGGAATAGTTTTCGGAGGCAATACATAATTTTGCCCGTCAACCTGATTGAGAGGTTGAGGGGTGTCTTGGAATTTAATATTGAAAATACCCACGCTTTTGTATTCCGAAGGGCGCGATGCGGCAAGCATTGAACGGAACCGTTTCACAACTTGGGGAAACGCGACTGTCGAAGGGGTCGGTTCTCCCTCAAAATCGATATACGGCAAAAAATTAAGCCCGAACGTAATTTCTGCCGGATGCAAAGACAATTGCCCGGCGGCAGTATCTGCGCTAAAATCGAAATAATGAGGGCGCACCCATCGTTTATACCGAGGATTAACCTGAACGCGATACTGCTTTTCTGTCATTGCAGAACTTGTACGCGGTATTTCTGAAACTAACACGCTGTCAGCTATTATCGAATTGAATTCCGGCAGGATTTCGTTCACGGTAAAATCTTGATACGCATAATCCGTAACGGTATACACTCCTTCCGTCAATATGACCAGTTTTTGAATATCGATCTCATAAGCATGAATCGTAATATCCCATAAATCGATCCATTCTTGAATACGCCTCTCTTTTTCAGTGCCGGCAGGCACGTCGGCAAAAAGCTGTTCTTCTGCAAACATTTTGAGCGACCGGTCAATAACAGCCGCAATGGAATATGCCTCTTTTCCATAGGAGGCGCCAATGCTTGCCACTGTTACACTAAAATCGCCGGATGCAATCTTGACGGGAATAATATCAGACAGGTATTGTTCTACAATTGGGCGCCATTGCCGTTCTCCGCGGAAAAATTGTGTATGCCCCTGCACTCGGAACGTGGTGATACGTGCTATGATAGTGTTGAAGTCCTGTAATAAGCGAGATGTTTCTCCCAAAGGAGTAGACGTATCCGTATACAGTGTTTCAATAAACAAATGCAACGATTCCAGAGTGGGAACGCTATATCCTGCAGATTCAAGCAACGGCGTATAGTCGCTCAATAAACCGCGCATTTGTTCGAGCAAAATCACCGCTATATCGTTTTTTAACGCATTTTTTTGTTCTGAAGAACCGTTGTACGTCGCAATATAACCTACATATGATTTACCCGGCAACGCTACAGAGGCATCGTTCCACTGTTCAAATAACCGATCGAAATCCAGTACGCCGGGTATTGAAAGTATCTCATTAACCGTTTCTATATCAATCAGTTGATCCGCTATTTCACCGAAACTTTCACGAGAAATAAGCCCTTCGTGTATTGCAGTACTATTTTGCTTAACAGGATCGGGATTGAATCGATTGTTATCCGTATAAAAATAAAGGTACCGGTTCGCCGGCGCAGGCACAAACAAATGTTCACCGGATATGGCATGTATGTCATTTACAAGAGAATTAAGCATAATCCGGAGAGACTCTACTGCCGCATCCGCATTGGCAAATGCCAATCTTTCAAGCTTCCGATCATACATTTCCAGCAGAGATGAAAAAATAGTTTCGATATCGTTTTTCATATCGTTCAACGGACGTGGAGCAACACCGGACGTTTGCTGTCGAATATACGACGCAATAAACGGAAACACATGCGCCTCGATAAACTGCTGTTGCCCTTCCGGCAAATCAAAAGCAAGCAGAGGGTCAAGAAAGAACGCATCCAGTAGCCGCGCCGCATGATTGCGCACAACCGAAGAATTGCGTTTAAGCAATGAATCAGCAACAGTATTTAGATCAATCTGCGCGATAATGCGAGGAATACTGTTAAACGCATTATCCGCTGGAATGATTCGGCCGAGATGGCTTGCAACCGCTGTCTGTATGGACGGATTATAAAGTACGCTTGCTAAAAAATGCGCTGTCGGTGTTGGCGGCCGGTCGACATCCAAAGGTTCGCCGTTCAATGAGTCTTTCATAACGGCATATTCAAAATAAGAAGCCGCTAATTCGCTCGGCATTCCATCTTCTGCAAGGAGCTGACGTGCTATTTCAGCTTGTTCAGGGCTCGCAAAACGAAAAAGCAGTGCGGAAATGAATCCGAACTTGTTAAACAGCAATGCGTCCTTTATCATTTTCGGTTCGCTTGCAAAAACTGCGCCGGAAACAGCATACAGAAAACGTTTCACCGCATAATCTGCCCGCGGTATGTTGATAACTACTACCTTGGAATCAGGTTTAACCGAAGTATTGTCGAAGTTCTGCGCATCAAAATATGCTGTATGTTCCTGAAGAAATAACCGGTGCTCCTTTTCCATTTCAGTCCGATCGGCAAGAAAAGTAAAAACAACCTGAGGTTCGCCGGACATACCGAGAGCGGTATAAAAATCGGTCAATTCGCGATTACTGAATGCTTGAACATCATGCACTATCCATTGCATATTCCGTAACGGTTTTTTATTTAAAAGAGGATGTTTCGCAATAAATGCCTGAAACGCTGGAGAAGTTGTTTCAAAAAGCATTGATTGAACATCTTCACGCATTGATTGCCGATCAGTATTCAATCGTTTTTTAATGACAGACAGCAACTCCGCATCAACCGGTATTCCCGCATCGATTGCGTGCGCATGCTGAATATCCAGCCCATTTCCAAAATACACCGAAACCGAATGAGGAGTATCGGGAATTGCCGCATGCGACAGTTCAGGCGGATATATCCGCATAAAAAACGGCTCCGTGAATGGCAGTCTCTCCTTATCAACGGCCATTTGGGCGTAATAATCCGAAAAATGAGCGGTTGTTTCCGCTGTCTGCTCTTGCACTCGGCCTGATTGCGACGGAGCAATTTGCAAAATAACAGGGCGCACACGAAGACTAAGCGGCATCATGGCCAACGGCATTCCGTTTTCATCAACAATTATGTACCCGCCGCCATCGGCATCATCGTGGACTACATACTGAACATCATGAGTTGCAGAAGAAATTATTTTCTTAAGCCGATTAAGTACGCCTGCACGCTCTGGCGGATAGTAAGGCAGGATAATGTTCGGGCGTATCCCTTGAGCATTGAGCGATCGTATCACTGCGGAATCAAACTCAATATACGATTCGGATAACTCAGGATCGTTCAAGACAGAGGAAACAATAAACACGGGATGTGGAGTAGCCGCCTCTTTCTGAACCACATCTAAACTCATTGATACCGCAACAGCATCTCCGCGAGGCACGCCAACACGTTTATTGACAACTAATGAACCGAAAGGCTGTTTTTCCAAATGGTATAAATCGCCATTATAAAAAAGCTCGAGCGTTCGTTGTGTGCGCGACAAAATCACGGTATCCGATAAAAGAAGATCGGTCACAAGACGGTCAAATGCGGCCATTGCAGTCCGCACCTGAGCAGAGTCATCATAGTACAGGCGCAGAGCATTTGCGAATGACGCTCTCCACTGTTTAACGACAGAATGGAGCTCGGCAACGGTGAAATCCTCAAGCGCGTCAAGAATCGACCGGAAAACATAATGTGCCCGAAATTCGTTTATCACCTCTGGTGTATCGAAACTGTTTTGCGCAAAAAACGAAGACGCACGCAGGTTTGCCGCCGCAACTTCAGGAATTAAGGACAACTCTGAACGTAAAACAGCCGACGCATATAAAGAGAAATCAAACGCATCGGTCGTTACAGGACGAATGACACAGTAACTAATCCCGTTTTCTTCTAATACCTTTGAAATATGTTCCGTATGAAAACCGCCGCAAATGGCAACCACTATATTTGCCGAAGAATTATTTACCGCATCAATAATATTTTCGGACAACACCATATCCCGCCGGCACGTAGCCATATAAAATGCGATCGCCCGCTCTGCAAACGGCTCTGCTTGTAAAAACAATGGCCGTAACGAGGAATCTGCGTCAAACAAAGAATCGATTTTTCCCATTATGCTCTCAAACGAGACGTCTGTTTCAAAGAGCGCGTTATATTCAGAACGGGAAAGGCTCAGAGTGAACAAATGTTTAATATGTGAAAACATGCCTACAGCGCGATGAACTGCACGTTCTTCATCGGTTTGCATCAACCGTTCATAACAGTCCTCTATCAGAACAGTGATGGCATCGTTGATCGATTTCATGGAAAATTGTTCAAATTGTTTGATGAGTTCACCGTATTGTTTTATCGCCGTATAATACACCATATCCTGTTGAGGGATACATTGTTCCGCTAATTGAACAAGCTGTTTGTAATGAAGCGTGTTTCGTGATGGATTCGTCACGATTGACACCGCGGTGCGTGCATAATCCGCCCCGCACTGTTCAACGACATACTGCACCATGGCAGTAACTTGCCGGTCAAGAGCGGCATAATTGAATTGTTCCTGTTTTTGAAGCAACTCATAAAACGCATACAGCTCTGCATTACTGCTTTTATCTGCTATTGCAAAACAATCGGCAAGCAATGCATTTATTGACACCGCACTATTAGTATACGAATCTACGGTTTTGTCAAAAGTGTCGAGTGCACTGTTATAACGGTTTTGCTTGATATAGCGTATGGCCGTTTCAAGTTTAGCCATGAGCAGGCCTACTGCTTCTTGCTGGGAAAGTACATCGCGGAATTGATTTTTGTTGAGGCGATAAAGCACAGGGTCATCGATACCGGTTATAACAGGGGTATTGCCCGATGTTATCGAAAAATATTCCTCGCCTGAAATAAGCCCTTTATAGAGCAATTCATCAGAAACTTTTTTCCGGGTTCTCAGGATGGGGAAACTTGCATAAAACTGGGTAAGAATCGCGCCGGATGAACCTTCGGTTAAGATATCAAACACCATGTCTTTCTCTGCGATTGCAGAAAGAATAGATGCGATATTTTTTTGCGCTGAGACGTTGCAGTGAAGGTCTTCGATTAGAATAACATTTTTCGCACCGCCCGTTTGATGTGACCTCATAACATGAAAATTGCCGGATGGGATTTTAGAGAGTATTTGATCATCTGTTGGCGAATTGGCAGAAACCGGTAGGAGAGAAGCAATAAGCGCAAAAAAGAGATAGTATGCGACGTATATCCGCTTACATTTTTTTCTCACTTCAGCCATCCCATTGTTTGAGAGCGGTTATTTCCCTGTGGTTATTACGCTAGAGAACGTTTGTGTTAAGTTTATATTATATCATTATTTAAAAATAAATAAATGCATGAAGAATATAATTCCAAACCACTATAATGAAATTATGTACATTGCACTATTTGCAACAGGCTATAATAGGGAATTGGGGAGTTCTGATTATCAGCCTAAAATAGCCGGTTCGTGTATGGTTTCAAAACGCGCGGATTAGCAGAATGTTTGCGAAATAAATTGCACCGCTCTATCCAATCCATTTTCAGACCGGATTTTTTCTCCTAAATCGGTTGCTTTTGCCGTATATTCCGGATTTCTGAGTATTTCGTTTATCGCGCTGATAAGTTTTTCTTCGGAGAGGTCTTTTTGCCTAATCGGCGGCGGCCCGACACCGATTTTTTTTATGGTTTCTCCCCAAAACGGCTGATCTGAAAAGAACGGGCAGACAATAGACGGTTTACCAGACCGCAATCCGTATGCAAGAGTCCCTGAACCGCCATGATGAATAAGAGCCTTGACCTTGGGGAATAACCAATCGTAAGGAACCTCATCGACAGCGAAAAATGTTTCCGAGTACTTATCGCAATCTTGCAGGCCGCCCCATCCGGATGCAATAATACCGCGCTGATTCGTTTTTTTGAGCGCTGAAACAATACAGCGCGTCAATTTTTCCGCATTACGCGATGTCATACTGCCGAAACACACATAAATTGGCGGTTCCCCTGCATTAAGAAAATCTGTCAATTCCAAAGGCGGTTGCCACGTCTCATCGTTTTTCAAAAACCAGTAGCCGGTAGCAAAAGCGGTAGGAGGCCAGTCTTTGGGCGTTGGAATAACATGCGGACTGTAAAAGTAAAGATTATAAATCGGATGCCCGCCGCATATCGGGTTGGTTTTGAAAACAGAACGGGGCGGCAAACCAAGCGATTTTTCACGCCATGTATTTATAATATTTTGATAAGGAAGCATTTGAAATACCAATAGATAATAACTGCACCAGTTAAGAAACCCTCCTAAATTTAGATTAGGAAAATAGGGGATAGGGAATTCGCGCGTTGGGGTAATAAAAGGCCAGTATGTTGCCATAACCGCCGGAATATCGAGCCGTTCCGCAATATGGCTCCCTGCAAGAATCACCGGATGATAAATAAGCATATCGCTGTCTTGTGAAGCGTTCCATGCATCGTCTAATATACTTTTTATCAATGGACGAAACGTTGTCTTGATACTCTTAAGATTTTGAATTACATTGCCTTCGATGATCTTTTTGCCTTCGGGTGAATTAAGAAATTGCCGAAAATCAAAACTCAACGGGGCAAATTTGATTCCTTTGCCTGTAATAAATGATTCAAAATTACTGTTTGTGACAATAGTAACGGAATGGTCTTTTTTCAAAGCACAGGCAAGCGCAACGAAAGGAACGATATCGCCCCGTGTTCCCAAAGTAAGTATGGTGATATTCATTACTCGGAATCCCTCAACCGATATGTAGCTTCTCAATGTTGAAAATGAATAGGATGAGTATAAAAAAGTTGCCTTCGATACGTCAAGCAAATTGCTGTGCATTGATTTTTACCGTAAAAAGGGGAATGATGAAAAAGTCATAAAAAATCGTCTTTGCGAAGCCCCTAAGGGGGGCTTACGTTCTGTTCGTTTTGAGATTACCTTGGAACGCTTACGCCCCTCGTTATGGCCGTTTAAACAAGAAATCGTGAGGCTTTTTCAGCATTCCAAAATGATTTGAGGATTGCCTGCCTTATTTTCAGCGCCGGTTGTGAAATTTCATTCCGGTTTTCAGACACACCTCTTTACCAGTATTGCTCTCCGCAAAGATCAATCGTGATATATCCTAAGTACCCGGCAGATACGCAGATTCTATTCTTTGCCTTCGATACGCCAGCTTGTTTAGTACCGATAACAATGCCTTCGGTACCGCGGATAGATCGGCCGGTAATAATGTTTTTCTATGATTACCACATCGTCGTCACAGTCACTATAATAGCGCGCTGGGCGTTCAATGTAAACCCGCCGTCTGGTATAACAATAATCTCTATCATCCAAAACATCATAAAGAACCCGTGCTCCGACAACACCGGTCAATATTTTGCCGACGGTCGCCCATTCCCTGTCGCCGGCGAAAACTTTGCCTTGAGATACAAACGTTGTTAAACATATTCCCAACACAACCGCTGATAATAGCTTACTCATATTTTCCTCCTTAATCGGCTTATATAATAGCTATAACTATTTTTCTTCTACTTATATAACGAATGAAACGGCCATTTTATTTGATTTTTTTACATTTTTAATAGAGTCAATGAATACTTATTGAATACTGTATACAGCTCCCTTAAAACAACAAAAACACCGTATTCGTGCACCACCAATAAAAATTATTTCAAGAATACCGCAGGAGTATGGAATTAAAACCTAAATACTAATTGTTCGTTGTGAACAATCACTTTTTATGATACAAAATACATTTTAAAAATATTCACTTCAACAATCACGGCGCTTTATTGAATCGGACAGGAAACAGTTCTGTGGATAAGCATTCTGATATTCTCATAATCGGCGGCGGTTTTTTTGGGCTGTACATCGGATTATATTTGAGCGGCCATTTCAGGCAGGTCACCATTTGTGAAAAAGAAGCCGACGCCATGCAACGCGCATCGTATGTCAACCAAGCGCGGGTACATCAAGGTTATCATTATCCGCGAAGCATATTGACCGCATTGAGGTCGAAAGAGAATTTTCCGAAATTTGTCCATGATTTTAATGCCTGCATCGACCGTTCTTTTACAAAACTCTATGCGATTCCCCATACTTTCTCCAAGGTTTCGGCTACTCAGTTTCAACTTTTCATGTCACGCATCAAGGCGCCGATTGCCCCTGCTCCTGCCGCGCTGAAAAAATTGTTCGACGCTGAGTTAATCGAAGATGTTTTTCTTGTTGAAGAATTTGCGTTTGACTCCGCTAAACTTAAGAAGCTCATGCTGAATAAGATTGCTGAAGCGAAAAATATTTCGCTGAAACTTAACGCAAAAGTGACAACAGTAAACCCTCTTCAATCAGGCGCACTTAAAGCAACGATTCAAACACCCGACGGCGAACATTCCGTATTGTCGCATCATGTTTTTAACTGTACATATTCTCAGCTTAACTTTGTTCCACACAACGCTGGTTTGCCCATAATACCTCTCAAACACGAGTTGACCGAAATGGCTTTGGTAGAGGTGCCTGACAGCATCAAAAGTATCGGCATAACCGTGATGTGCGGGCCGTTTTTTTCCATTATGCCTTTTCCGCCGCGCAATCTGCACACTTTGAGCCATGTACGGTATACCCCGCATCATTACTGGCATGATAACCCGGAACACTATATGGATGCTCATGCATATTTCGACTCGATCCCCAAACAAACGAATTATTCTTACATGATCCGCGACGCTCAGCGGTATGTTCCCTTATTGAAAGAATGCGCATATGTCGACTCGCTTTGGGAAGTTAAAACGGTCCTGCCGCTTAGCGAAGTTGATGACAGCCGCCCCATATTATTCCGCAAAGATGCAGGGCTGAAAAATTTTCATTCACTTATGGGGGGAAAAATTGATAATGTGTACGACGTAACCGACGAAATCACTATCATGCTTTCAGGAGAAAATGATAAAGGATGAAAATAAGCGACTGTTTTGTTTCGGTTGTTGTCCCGCTGGAAAAAAATGCTTCTTTGTATTTAAAAGAGTTTGTACAGGAAGTAATTGACATTCTCAAAACGAATTATGCCAACTACGAGCTGATTCTTGTAGACGATCACTTAACGGAAAGTATCGCCGCTTCGCTCAATCCGTTATTGCAACAGCTTAAATGCATTCGATTGATTCGCCTTTCACGCCACTTCGGAATAGAAATAGCTATTACCGCCGGTCTCGACACATCCATCGGCGACTATGTTGTCGTGGTTGAACCAAACAGCGATCCGCCGGCAGAAATTCCGCAGATCGTCAATCTTGCTCGGGCAAACAACGGTGTTGTTATCGGCATTGCCGAACGGCGCACAAAACGCAGTTCGTTCGTCAAAATATTCGAACCGTTCTTTTATAAGCTCTGTACATTCTCCGGAATACATTTTCCAAGAAACGCCACTTTTTTTCAGGCATTAAGCAGGCAGGCGGTAAATGGAATCACCCGCGTGAGGCAGAAAGGACGGTATTTTAGAGTGCTTGCTTTAAATGTCGGCTTTAATCCTGTGCTTTATCATTATAATCAAATCAACCGGTCAGGCATTCATCAAAAAATGAGCGGCATTGATTCATTGCGGTTAGCCCTTGCAATGATTATATCAAATTCAATGGCTCCATTGCGGTTTGTGGGGCTTTTGGGAATAATCGGCAGTATCCTTACCATGGTGTACATTTTATATATCATTGTCATCAACATCCTTAAAAAAGATGTCGTCGAAGGGTGGACAACTATGTCGTTTCAAATTACCGGCTTGTTTTTCATCCATTTCCTTATTCTCAGCGTTATTTGCGAATACGTGGGGCAGATATTGGAAGAATCCAAACAACGCCCATTATATTATGTTATGGAAGAAAAAAGCAGTTCCGTACTTATCGCCGATGAAACCCGCAGAAATGTCATGGATAGATCAACGTCCTCATCAACCGGCAACAAGGAGACACCATTATGAGTACCACACACGATGCACACGGCACCGCAGACTGGCAGGTGCCTGCATATGCCGTTAACGCTTTTCGCCCGAAACAAAGCAGATACTGCGTCTGTATTTTTGTAATCAACGAAGGCGAAAAAATCAAAAAACAACTGCGCAACATGCAGGAACTTTCAAAAACAATCGACGTCATCATCGCCGATGGCGGAAGCACCGACGGATCGCTTGCTCCTGAAATAATCAAACCGCTCGGCGTACACACACTGCTCACCAAAACCGGCCCGGGCAAACTAAGCGCGCAGATGAGAATGGCGTTTGCCTATGCGATGAAGCAAGGCTATGACGGCGTTATCACCATTGACGGCAACGGCAAAGACGACCCGTCTGCAATTCCCGATTTCGTCAAAGCGCTTGACGACGGATTCGACCACATTCAAGGATCACGGTTTATCCCCGGAGGAAAATCGGTCAATTTACCGTTCAGCCGGTGGTTCGGCATTACTTTTATTCACGCGCCGCTGATATCAATCGCTTCGCGGTTCCGCTACACTGACACGACTAACGGGTTCCGTGCATACAGCAAACAGCTCCTGCTCGATAAAAACGTCGCGCCGTTTAGAGACATTTTCTCCCACTACGAACTGCATTACTACATGGCAATACGGGCGGCACGGTTAGGGTTTAAAGTAAAAGAACTGCCCGTTACCCGCCAGTACCCATCTGACGGCCCTATCCCAACAAAAATCAGCCCGTTAAAGGGAAACTTTCTCGTACTGCGCACTCTGTTTGCCGCGTGCGCCGGACGGTTTAATCCATAATAAGGAGATTACAGCATATGCCCACAGCGCTTATCGGATACACCGGATTTGTCGGAAGCAATTTGAATGCGCAATACTCATTTGATGATCTGTATAATTCAAAAAACATCGAAACTATACGCGGAAAAGAATACGAACTGGTTGTATGCAGTGGAGCACGCGCCGAAAAATGGATCGCCAACCAAAACCCTGAAAACGACCTTAAAAACACCCAGCTCCTCATTGACTGCCTAAAACAAACGAAAGCGGCTCGCTGTATTCTCATTTCAACCATAGATGTATACCCGCATCCGTTCAACGTCGACGAAGACACCCCTATACCGCCAGAGAACCATGCGTACGGGAAAAACCGCTTTATATTGGAACGATTTGTGAACACTACATTCGATTCTCTCATAATACGCCTGCCGGGATTATTCGGAACCGGGCTGAAAAAAAATGCCGTCTACGATTTTCTGCACAATAACCAGATTGACAAGATACACGCACACAGCGTCTATCAGTTTTATTACTTGAAAAACTTATGGAAAGATATTGCCATTGCACAGAATGCAAAATTGCCGCTGGTAAATTTTGCAACCGAACCGGTAAGCATAAAAGAAGTAGCCGCACACGCATTCGGCATAGATTTTACCAACGAACCATCATATCCGCCCGCTTCGTATGATTTTAAGACAAAATATTCTGCATTATATAAAGGTAAAAACGGATATATCTACTCTAAAGAACAAATCCTTGCGTCACTGAACGAATACGTTGTGTCCGAAGGGTGGCAAAGATGAAAAAGCTCGCAATTTCAAACATCGCATGGCCGCTCAGCGAAGATAAAAACGTGGCAAGTGTATTAAAAGAATACGGCGTATCCGGCATAGAAATTGCCCCTACAAAAGTATGGCAGAACCCTATAGATGTGCCTGAGAGAGAAGTGAATGAATATAAAAAGTTCTGGGAACAGCGCGGTTTTCAGATTGTTGCGTTTCAAGCAGTGCTCTTCGGGCATCCGGAACTGACAATTTTCGAGAACCAAACCACGCGCGATGCGACAATCGCTTATCTAACAAAGATCATTCACCTTGCAAAAAAACTCGGTGCACAGGTTCTTGTGTTCGGCTCGCCTAAAAACAGACTGATCGGCAACCTCGCTAAAGATGAAGTCGAAAAAATCAGCCGCGGCTTTTTCTCCCGCATCGGTTCAATTGCATCGAAAAACGGCGTCTATCTGTGCATTGAACCCAACCCGAAAGAATACAACAGCGATTTTATTACCAATGGGCATGATGCGGTAGAACTAGTAAAAATGGTCGGCTCACCCGGATTCGGACTGCATCTCGATACCGCCTGTATGACACTCAGCGGTGATGACGTCGAAGCCGTTATCTCGCAAGGCGCTCCGTACATGAAACATTTTCATGTCAGCGAACCGTATCTTGGGCAAGTCGGCAACGGCGGGGTAGATTTACCACGTTTTACATCCGCACTGAAAAAAGTAGATTACCCGCACTGGATATCAATCGAAATGAAAGAGCAGAATTCTCCTTTTGACATCGAAAGCATACGGCAGGCGGTTGAATCGGTTAAAAAGCTTTTTGACAGATAACTCTCTCATATTCAATGAGAATTGAACCATACCGATGGAATTTTATGAACGGCATTACTATGCGGTACCGAACACTTTTTATATCTATTCCCTTACTGTGCGGAATTGCTTTAGGCACATTCGCGTGGGATAAGATAGTTCTGCCGTTTAAGAATCCTTTAGGCATTGTCGGAACACTCAGCATAATAAGGTATAATCCGGCTAATGATGTCCTGAGATTTCTTGTTTATATTACCGTTCCTATTTTTTTTCTGATACTGCTGTATATTTTTCTTTATAAAAAAGTGCCTTCTCTCTTTGCCTCAACACATTTAAAGGAAAGCCTGCCTGAAAACGCGTCCGGCAGAAAAGTTTGTCTCTGCATATTCCTTCTTATTATGCTTTCTGTATTTTTTGCGATTATTACGCCGACATTCCATGCAAACATGCGCTACACCGATACCTTTCATGAAGGGGAATGTTTGGGCACTGCCGTTTCATATGCGGCTGGCAAAGTTCCCTATAAAGATTTTATATTCCTCCACGGCGTGTATTATGAACCTCTGCGCCCGCTCCTTGCATTCAAACTTTTTGGAAAATCAATAGGAGCGCATCGTACATCTCTTTCACTCCATCAGATTTTAGCATTTGTTGCTTTAGGAATTATGCTGTTGATTATATTTAAAAGAAACTTTCTGTATGCTTTTGCGGCAATAATTGTGATCGGCATAGCATGTAATAAGAACCGTCTGCTGAATATTCCGCATTTCTTCATTATTCCTCAACGAGATGTACTTACATTCTCGTATATCAGTATCGTATGCGCCATGCCTTCTCTCCGGAAGAACATATGGGTGCTATGCTTAGGCAGTTTCCTGTTCGGTTTCCTGCCGTTCGGCGCATTCATCTATTCCCTTGACAGAGCATTTTATTTGACAGCAAGTTTTTGTATTACTGCACCGATTTTTTTTCTGTTTCTTATAAAACAAAGAACCGCCCGGACGGTATCAGCTGTGAGCGCTCTTGCGGGTATATCAACCGCTTTTTTCCTGCTGTTCATTCTGCTTAGAGGCGGCATTAAAGATTTCTTCCTCTTTAACTTTATCCAACTGCCGCAGTATAAAGAACTGATGGACGGATTTGTTTATCCGATTTCCAATATACTTTTTTATGTACCCTGCCTCATTATTGCAATGAACACCTACTGGATAGCGCTTCAATTTTTGAGGGAGTTTCATGCGCATCGGAGACACTTTAAGGATGCATGCGCGTCTTTTTTTGAAAAATATTTGGCAGAATTTTCATTGGCTCTGATGGGAGTTTTCTTTTTCCGCACTGCTCTCGGACGCTCGGATATAGAGCACGTAGCGGCATCTTTCCCTTTATCGTGTTTTTTATCCGGAGTTATTGTCAGCAAATATTTTTTTCCGGCTCTTTGCGAAAAGTTTCGGTCTATGAATACGGCAATTTTATACGGGCTGTACAGCATAATTACATACGGAGTTATTTGGTGCGCGTATATGTTCTGCCGATACCCGATTATCCTGCCCGACAGTTTTCCTGCCGCACAATCAGATTCTGCCTTTATACCCGAAAATTATAAAAGAACCATAACGTTTCTGCAGGAAAACCTGAAAGAGAATGACAGTTTTTATACCTTGACTTCAGAGGCGGCCTGGTATTATTTTCTCGACAGACCATCGCCATCGCGGTTTCCCGTGCTCTGGTATGCGGCGACAGAAGATTTTCAACGAGCGGTTGTAGCAGACCTAAAACAGTGCAATACCCGCATGATCCTCTACTCCAGCAATCATTGGGCAAACCATATCGACCGGATTAGCAGTAAAAAACGGCATCCGATTGTGTTTAACTATATTCACAATCATTATCGGTTCTATAAACAGATAGACGATCAGGAACTATGGATAAAGCGTTCTGAATAAGTTATGTGTGAAGATATGATGCCGTTACCTTGTTTTTTGCCTCAAAAACACCGGACTATTTCTTGTGTAATAACGAATTTTATTGTAAATTTTTCCCTTTCGTGATATCTCATATTGGTAAGCTTTTACCATACGCAGGGAAAGTCTTTTTTTCATGATTTTTTGTCGGTGGGGAGTTTTAATTGATCGGCAATGCGATTCAGCTACTCACGATATATACCACACGGGTTCAGATTTTGTCATATCGGCTATTCGCTCTATATTCCAATAACTATTCAGGAAGAGACAGCTCTTTTCTTGATTGATGGTTTCAAAAAGATGAATCCGTGAAACAGAATTATTTTTTGCCAATTGCCATTTGTTTAACCGCTTTTCAAAAATACGGCAACACATAACACTGAGATATTTCTCCATGAATGATGTCAGCCCCAAAACTAAAATGACTGTTTTTTTTGCTCGGTTCCTGCAAGTAATGTCTCTTGTTATGGTAATCAAATTTTTGGCTATCGGCATACTGGAAAGTATCTGTTTCGACGGAGATTTTGCCAACGGCGCATTTCAGGTATTCAACCCTTTGAGGCGCATTGCAGACGGCCAGGTTTTGGGAAAAGATTTTCATTATTTTCACGGCCAATCGATACCGTATTTGTTCTACCCGCTGTACATGCTGTTCGGAAAAACTATTTACGCATCCGAATTGTCGCGGCATATAACTGCTACCGTTATGATGTTTGCCGCTTTATTGTTTTTCTCTTTCGTTTTTACGAAAAAATGGAATAAAGCATTTTTGTTTTTCGGCGTAATAATGCTACTGAGCATTATTACAAAATTAGATGACAACTTGTTCGAACCCCGCGGCAGTTTAAAAAATGTCCGAATGATATTGCCGATTTTTTTCATCGGAATACAGCTTCTTTCAACCCCTATGATGCTCAAATCAATACTGTCCGGAGTGTTTCTGTCGCTCTCTTTTTTTGTGCGGTACGGAACAGGGATTAGCGCTTGGCGCGGCGTTTCTTGTTACCGGCATCGTATTTCCGTTCTTTTACCGCCCTTATGATAAGCAGTGTCATATTTATATTTTTTTTACGGTACTTTCGAGCGGAATAGCCCTGCTGTTGTATATGTTCATTAAGGGGATTGACCCTTTTATCAGCGCATTAAAATTTAATATCGTAACCGTCGGAAAAGACCAGTTCTGGTATTTCGGCGTTCCGCCTAACAAACTTTTCGCGAGTTTTGAACAGCTTTCCACAGACTCGAACGTACGGAAACTGACATTTCGTATCTGCTCGGAACTTATCGCAGTCATTGCGGTACTCAAATTATTTGCATCGCGAACGATGTTTCCCAAAAACGGAATCATAACCATTGCAATCATGCTGATGTATGGAGTTGCATCGAGTTTGAGCTGTCTTGGTATTTTTACCACTCAATATCTTTTGCCCTTCAGGCTCATGCTGGTTCTTATTGCATCCATGGTGATATTCAAAGCAGGCGACAGAGTTCTCTATTATATCTATCGAATAATATCTCCTAAAATAATGTTTTTTACCGCCATCGCGGTAATAGCCGGATTATGTTACTCAAACTATATTGACGTTCCCGGATTGCGGGAAAAGATATTTTTGCTTAAAAAAAACAAAGCAGGCACACCGCTTCGGTTATCTCAGTACTGGTCTGAATATACAAAAAGCATCATTGACTCCATTGAAACCAATCGGCGCGATAAAAACGAGCCGGTTTCGCTCTGGTCGACATACTCCGGCTTAATACACGATCATTACGGTATTTTCAATCCGGCGGAGGATTATATTATTCATGCATTGGGTCCTGAAAAGAGAACGGCATACATTGATACTTTTAAAACCGTTCAACCGGAATTCGTCGAAACCATCAAACGTTCGTATTTTCCTTATGAAGAATGGCTCCAAACAACTACATGGGAATTTTATGAGGAACTGTTTAAAAACTATGATCTTCTTGCCATACCGTTTCACGGCATGCTTTGGAAACGCAAAAATACTCCATGGGAAAATGCCGCCAACAATTATATATCGTTTGAGCCTGATGCAAACAGTGAAATCTTCAACATCCCTAGAGAATGGATTCCAAAAGGCAATACCATGCTTCTTGTTCAAATTGATTATTCAATAACTAATCCGATGAAAAAAATTCCTTTCTTCGGAAAAACACCCCGTTTCTTCGTAATACCCGAAATATTTGACGGGACATACTTCGACCACCGTTCCGAAATTGATGATTCACGGTTTCCGCAACCTGTTTCACTGCCGCCATATAAAAACAACGTGACATTTCCCCTCGTTGTAAGGAGCGAAACGATACGATTACATTTCAAAACCTTTTCCTTTTTCCCCGGAGTATCCTTCACCGTCAAAAAAATATCGCTCAGGACACTGCACATATCAGAAAAATTGTATGACATGGTACGATAAACCGAAAGTACAATCCCATTAAAAGTAAATAGGGAATAGACAAATGCCGAGCATTTTGAAAATGCCCGTACCTTCACAAAAAAAATTCCTGATACTAGTAGTATTTGTATATTTTTCTGCAGGAATGCTTTTTTTGTACTTCTACCGGTTTCAAATTAACCCTGACGGCATATCATATATATCTCTCGCCCAAAAGTATGTCTCAGGCGATTATGCTCACGCAGTTAACGCCTATTGGAGCCCCCTGTTGGTTTGGATGAGCATTCCGTTTTACCTTATCGGGTTAAATGATATTGTCGCGATGAAAATATGTTTGCTGTTTTCGGGAATAGTGGTATTCATTGGAGTACATAGTTTATGGCGCTGTTTTACTATTTCTGATGAAATAAAAAGAGCGATTTTCATTTCTCTTATTCCACTCGTATTATATGGAGTTCTTTACGTCATTTCTCCCGATATGCTGTCGGCGGGAATTTTATGCTGGTACTGGGGAATACTTTTCAATGCCCGTTATCTCGAAAAACTTTCATACGGAACAGCGTGCGGTATACTCGGCGCATTAGGATATTTTTCCAAAGCATATATTTTCTATTTTTTTGCGGTTCATTTTCTGACGATTAACATCTTATTTTTTTACATGAATAATGATATCGCCCATAGAAAAAGTATTGCGCGCAACTTCATTGCAGGAATCTTATCGTTTTTAATAATATCCGGTTGCTGGATTTTTGTATTGAGCGCTAAGTACGGCGGCATTACCGTTAGCACCGCCGGCGCATACAATCTGGCTGAGTTTGCCCCTGATTCACCGGGCATTCCGATAAAATATGGAGGGCTCATGGCACCATCCAACGCAACGGCATTAAGCGCATGGGAAGACCCGTCATATCATATTTTCACACCATGGAACCCGTTCGCAAGCTGGCACGATTTGTTGTATTTCGCACGTCATTTCTGTGTAAATTGCCTTGTCGCCATTCGGAAGCTCGCTTTTGCATGGTGCTGTATTTTTGTTCTCGCAAGCTGTATTTTTGTTCAGAGAAAAAAAATACAGTGGCCGCTCACTCACTCTTTCATCATGTATTGCGCCATCACAATTTTCATCTATATTGCCGGATACTGTTTTGTGCGAGTGCTCTCTCGATACCTTTGGGGAATATATTTTCTGATCATGATCGTTTGCGGCTGTTTATTAACGGTTTTATATCAACACGTTCAGATAAATAAACTTTCACGTAGGCTGATTATACTTATGTTTTCAGCCGGGTTTACTATTATCCCTGCCTATCGTCTCATAAATAAAATCAATACGGGAAAAGAGGTTTCTATTCTTGCTAACCAGCTGAAAGACGCATCAATTACTCAAGGGACTATTGCGGCTGACAGCCGTTATAACACTGCCCTTTCTCTCTGTTTCTTCTCTGGCAATGCCTTTTACGGAATACCGCAAAAAAACACCGGTTTGGAAACACAGTTGAAAGATCATGCTATCGATTATTTTCTCTCTTTTGGAAACGAAACCGATACGGAACATTTTCTGTCAACGCTCCACTCAATCTCTTTGAACGAAGGGAAAGAGCACATTCGGATTTTCTTTCTCAAAAAATGAGTCTGCCAGTGCCTGCACTACACATAAACAATAAAATTTCTACTGCGATACTGAAATTCGGTACATCCGTGCCGGTACAGAATGAGGATGCGGAATGTTGTTAAGAACATCCCCCTGATCTACAAATAACGATTCGTCCGAGGATGATTGAACATTGGTGCCCATGAGTTGGAAATTGCCGGGGTTCAAATCAGGAGAATAATAGATATCGTATTTCTTGCCGTTCACACTGCTCCATATAATAACAACATCGCCGGTATCCGCATCTTCATACAATTCTATTATATGGAGGTATGAGGCAGGATCGTTGAGATCGGTGCCGGCTAAAGCTTCTTCGCCGTCGCTGAACGGGTCGTCATCGCTATTTGCATCAAAAGGATCGCTGGAATAATCAAATATTTCCTGCATATCGGTCAAACCGTCATTATCAGGATCGGAATTAGTGGGGTCGGTCAAATGCGTCAATACTTCTTCGCCGTCACCGAGCCCGTCATTATCGGAATCCCTTACTGCCGGATCGGTGCCATAATTATCGAGTTCATCGATATCGCTTAACTGGTCACCGTCATAATCGCCGTTGATGAACGACATCGCAGGAACATCTCCGTCAAAAAGAGCATATCCCGTAAACGACGCTAAAACCGATGTATTGTATCCGATTGAAACACCCGCTGTTCCTGTTTCGTTTTCAATACCGATTGTTGCTGACGTTCCTAAATTTCCCATGGCCCCATAGTGAAACTCGATGAGCGAGTCCTGTTCATAAAAAATTATTTGGAATGTCAACGATACTGAAGGAGATACCGCTAAAGCAACATTATTCCACTGGATAATAAATCTGCGCGACGGCGCTGAACCGATCGATACGGCATAGACTGATCCCGCAGATACTATCAAGTCATCCCAAAACGGCGCAATGAATGCATCCGGATCATTCGAACCATGAAACGGTATGGGTTTGTTAGAAAGAGCCGAACCGAAACTGCCGAATGTCACATATCCATTTGTACTGGCCTTCATAGGTATAGCGCTGGAATACAGCGAATCAAAAAAGCGTAGGAAAAACCCTGACGGCAACGTAATGTTGACTGCCGCATCATCGCCAACCAACGCAAGCCGGTTCGGCAGTTGTGCAATATCGATAAAATTATTGGGGATAACGTCAAATCCAGCAGACTGCATCGGCATTCTCACGCCTGAAGAAAAGGGGTCAGCGGCAGTAAAAAAGACTTTCTCCGCAGTAAAATCTCTCACACGCACATGCGCTTCCCCATTTTCAAGCTGAATAGAAACAGTGTTTGTTCCTGCTCCGCTGAGAAGCGTCCCCTTCAGAGGGTTTGGTACAAAAAAAGCCGATCCGGACACCTGAGCGGTAAATATAAAATCATTTACAGGTTCAAGCAAATCCCCTTCCATCGACCATAATTGAAACCGGACGGCATCAGGTTCGGGGTTGCCGACAAGCACATCTGACGGTTCTTTTATTATTAACCGCGCAAAAACCGGTATAGTATCCACCGCATCCGAAACACCGTCTTCGTCACTATCGACAAGCAATGGATCGGTACGAAACCCATCTGCACCGAAGGTAATTTCTTCACCGTCAGCTAGAGTATCGTTATCCGTATCAGTAAGCAAAGGAGAGGTCATATATTCGTATACTTCATCGCCATCTGCCAAACCGTCATTGTCGGAATCATTGTCATTGGGGATTGTTTGCAATGATAATTCTTCTATGTTGCTCAAACCATCGTTATCAAAATCACCGTCTGCACCATTTTCACCTGCGTTGGAGTTCGGGTTCAAACCATAATCGTACTCCCATTTATCGGGCAACGTATCGCCATCCGTATCGGGGCTCAACGGGCTGGTAAACGATTGCGTTCTCTCTTCTTGATTAGTTAGTCCGTCATTATCAAAATCGCCCGATGCGGAGAGAAAATACGCAATAGGGAAATGAGTTGAAAACAGTATGGTAAGCCCCTCAGTGACCGAAGCGGTATTATATGAAAAAACCAATCCTCCCGAACCTGAGCTGTTTTCTGCTCCAATTGTTGCACTGCTTCCATTTGCCATGCGTGACGTTCCGTTCTGCAATGTTTCGTAGGAAAATTCAATCAAACCGCTTGCTTTATAGAGTTGAACATTAAATGTCAGGAGTGAGTTAACCGCCTCGCGCGAATCGTAAATCGCATGGTCTTTCCAGCGCACACGGAATACTTCGCCGGCCGCGGTTATGCGGTTGACATACTTTATGCTTCCCGTCCCATGTGATTCGATATCGAGGTCATCCCAATATGGCGCAATAAAATCGTTGGGGATAGATACGTTCGGAATAGGGTCGTTTGTATACAATTCTGCGAAAAACGGTTCTGTCGGTATGCCTTGATAGGTCTCGAAAGTAAGAAATCCGTTTGAATGGATGTTTATCGTAGAATGCGGAATTCCGAAATGATAAAACGTAAAACCTATCGGTATGCCTTGAGAAAAAAAATCGATAAACTGAATGCCGGTATCGTGTATATCCCCCATCATTTCGGATATGGGGAACTGTGCAGTCTGAAACGGCGCGGTTCGTGAAAAGACCATAAGGTTCAATCCAGAGTTATCCGTTGCTGATATATCCACATTCTCAATCACTGCACTTGAAACGTCAATGCTCGCTACTCCTCCGATAGTCTGCATGACAACGGATTGAGTGCCGCCGCCGCTTATTAGAATCCCCGTATTGGCAGACATAGCAAATACCGCCGCTCCAGTACAATGCAGGGTAAATTGGATTCCATCCTTCACAATGAGGTTATGATACAAATCGCGAACCTCTGCCGATACAGCGGCGCTTTCGTTTGCCAGTACCCCATCGGCAACAGAGAGAAACACATATGCCGGAACGGGAATTGCGTCGGCATTGTCCGAAAAACCATCGTTATCGGTGTCGGCGCGATTCGGGTCGGTGAAAAATCCGTCTGCGCCAAGCGTTACTTCTTCGGAATCGGATAAGAAATCGTTATCCGAATCATTGTCGGCAGGATTGGTGCGAAATCCATCCAAGCCGAGTATTACTTCTTCGGCGTCTTTGATGCCATCAGAATCGGAATCAGGCTGTGCGATTGATTCTTCAAGCTGAATATCAATTGATGCGGAACTCTGAGAAATAGCGGTTGCCAAAGCCACTGTCGATGCACCATTATAGAACCGTTTTTCATAGCCGGACTGGGCCGGAACACGAACATACACCTGAGATGCTGTTATACCAGACAAAGTATATGAACCGTCAGCATTGGTTATGGCCGATATTAGTACTGCTTCACTGCCGGTAACTGCCTCAATGGCAAATCCGGCAACTCCCTCATTATATCCGGCAACTGTAACCTTACCGCTGATTGAGCCGTTAGTAAGCGCCGCAAAGCTGGCCTGCACATTCAGGAGTATATACAGTATTATCAAAACTATACGACGGTTCATTACATCCATATGCGCTCACCAAACAGATTTTGCATGGTTAAAAAGTATCAGATTACACAAAAAACGAATAAAAGATAAAAAAGGCAGACCGGTATCATGCCTTTGAATTTTCTCTATTTAACTTTCCGTCATATTCCATCTATCATTATAATGAATTTCGCCACTTATTATTTCGGTAATTTTTTGGATTTTTTCACAAATAATCCTATCACCGCACTAAAAAGCATGAAAACCGACAATGGTTCAGGTATTACAAATGTTTCAAGGTATCTGTTATAGAAAAAATCCTGAACAAATAACCCATATTCCGTTGAAAGCGCAATTGCAACCTCAACCACTTCCCCGGGTAAAAGCGTCCCGATATCAAATCCGATAGATTGAGCATATTCTGCTTGTATTGAGTATTCGATAGGCACTCCGGACGCATAAAGTGTTTGAGCACTGCTAAAATTGACAGCGCCATTATAATATATTTCATCATACAGCGCATCGCCACCGCCGCTCGGCGTGCCCGGCCCCTCAACCAAAAAGCTGTCAGCGCCTGCCAGAACACCGTTTCTGTAAAGCATCCCATGAAAATAAATTTCGGTTCCATCGTTTTGATATTGTCGAAAGATAAGGTTATCTGCCGCACTGCCTGCCAGCGTTGAGGCAGTAACTTTTTCATCGTTGAGCAACCCTACTCTTTGCGCCGGAACAAGGTTGTTTGCCCTAAACAAATCGGCATTCAGATAACTCATAAACCATATATCATTAACAGATGCCGCAGTAAGGTTCTCTATAAGATAATGCTGAATAATGTAGGTTAATCCGGTTTGCGCAGGTGAGACATCGGTATACGTCGGCGTAACAGTAAGCGGCACAACCGAACCAAACGCGCTTTCAGTCAGGAAATATCCTGCGCCGCCGGTTTCGGTTGTTGAAACCGCCGCATCAAATTCATGCACCTGTGCAAGCTCTGCATTGATGCCGCCGGCACCGGCAAAGTTTACACCCGGTGTTGATTTTTGAGCAAGAGGCGACATCACATTATAACTCGGGTCAAACCAAATACCCGATTCACCTTTCGAACCAAACGTTGCTTCCATAACCGGCGCGGCATGTGCATTTGAATACATCATCATAAAACATATGGCAAACAGCCCTATGTTTAATAGGATATATTTTTCTCCTCTGCCATCCATTTGTTTCATGCTCCTTTGTTTATATGTTTCAATAAGTGCAGGTGTTTTATATTTGGGGTATAATGTATTCATTATCGTCTCCTCCTTACCGGAACCGTTTTATTGATAATGGGAGACGAAATGATTCCTTCTTTGCCAGTCATGGTATCGATAGAAGTACAGAAATACTCATAGGTTTGGAGCATCGTCACATAATAATCAATGAAGGTGAATGTCCCTTGGAACTGCGTTTCTTCGACCGTAGCAAGTGTCGAATCATTGCGGTATACATTATATTCAGTGATACCTGTTTCTTCAGGCCATGTAATTTGAACAGCATAACTTGTTGCAAATACATCAATTGAACCGGGAGGAACCGCACCTGCCGTAAGATTGATGCCGACACTGTCCGAACCGTTAAGAACCGTATCATTATCAACCACCTGAGCAATAGCCTCTATCGTTCCCGGATAAAGATTGCCGATCGGTGCGGTCAACGGAACAGGCGCCTGAATAGATACTGTATATACATAATTAGAGGGATTAAACGTTCCTGCCTTCAATATTCCTCCCTGCACCACAATAATATCCGAAACCAACGCCATGGAATCGCTGAATTTAAGGACAAGAGTATCGAGGTCTTGCGGCGCAAGCTTTGTAAATCCGTTCAGCACTTCGAATTTTATCGTTATCACATCCCGCATACAATGATACGTCATACCGTCAACCGGCAGATTGATGATTACATCAAGCAGTTGATTGAGTTCGCCGACTATAATTGCCCGTGACGCTTCGTTATTTTCATTGCATGCATCGGTATATGTTTGATCCATCCGAACTTCAATAATGTATACGCCTTCAGCAAAGTTTGTCCATGATGTCGCGAGAGATTTATTTGCTCCGGCATACAACCGTGAAATATAGTGTTCAAAGCCAATGCGCGTTTCGCTGTACGTCGGGTATATTTCGTAGAACGAAACGGGAATGAGATCTTTGTATCCATACCCTTCCGCCCACACAACAGTACTGATTGTTATTTCCTCGCCAACTTGCGGATTTTCGTTGCTGAATGCAATATCTCTTGAATGTACATAGGCATCATAAAGAGACGGGGTGACTGTTATAGGATCGCCGGAATACCCTCCGGAACTCTCACCAGTACCGGTAACGACTTTCCCGCCCTGAGGTATACTGAACCCTGCTCCGCCGCCGCCAAAACCGTTTCCGCCGCCGAATCCGCCGAACCCGCCGCTTCCGGAAAACCCACCGCCGTATCCGCTACCGCTACCGCTTCCAAAACCGCCGCCATATCCGGTCCCGTATCCTCCGAACCCGCCGCTTCCGTATGGGCTTGGGTCGCTTCCGTTCGGAATGCCGTCACCGTCTATATCATCATCATAATAATTTGGGATGCCGTCGCCGTCCCTGTCGGGATCGCCTGCAATAGGCCCATATACAACAATATCATGTTCATTGGGAATACCGTCGCCGTCTATATCAGGATCGGTTTCATTGGGAATACCGTCACCGTCTATATCAGGGTCGTTGATATTCATAATTCCGTCATTATCTACATCAGGCGAATCCGGTTCCAGCGCAGTGGGTGTTAGCAATTCATAAATGTAGGTTGCAACTTGCGTCACCCCAACAAATGTATGATCCGTAACGGTAATTCTCACAAGCGCATATTCTCCGGCGCTGAAATCCGGAGGGAGTTTGAATGACAAATCGAAATCGCCGGTAACTGTTGTAAACCAACCGGTTTGGCTGAGCAGAACATCGCCGTCGGTATTTTTTACTTGGAGATAAATTGTCGCTCCTTTTACAGGATAATCATAATTCGGGACATCATTTATCAGCAAGGCATAATCAGCTCTTCCCGAAACAGTTATAACGCTATTTGCTAAAGACTGCTGAGGAACGTCCGCCAAAACGCGAATACCGCCCGAAACCAAAGGAACTATGCCGACATGGATGATTTTATTTACTTCGTTATTAAATTCGTCGAGTTCATCTATCGCATCGGAAGGGTCAATTTGGATATTCACTAGTTTCAGCCCTTCAGATGCAAAAACAATAGTATCATTTATCGTTATGTCTTCACCGCCTGCCAACGATGATATAATTATCGTTCCGGAACCGATTGGCGAACCGAAACTGGATAATGCAACAACGATGTTCGAAGCTGTTTCATTGCCTACGTTTCTAACAGTAACCGACACCGTCGTATTGACCCCCGCCCCCGGATTGACGGGATTAAATGTTACATCCTGCGCAGTAACCACTAAATCAGGTTTCGGAACCGGATTCATGTAGATTCTCAGATTTGCGTAATCTATTTGGTCTGCCATTTCGTTAACCAGTTTCAGCTGGACATCAACACGGTCATAATCAGGGTTTGATGAATCTACATATAACAGTACATCGTTATCGAGCATTGCAGGTATTGTTACACCACCGGGATTTGTAGTGAAATGTACATCCACCGACATATCCGTATTGATTACATCAAGAACAGTAAGCGTGTGTGCGTCAATCAAGTCATTATTTATCAAGGAGATAGGAAGGCTGAACACTCCGTTGCCGACGTTAGCAAACTGAACTTCTTCGACAAACACAATATACGGCTGTTGGTCAGCGGTATAATCTACAGTAATCGATCCGATATTTTCCTCTACAAAATTATTTGCAGGGTCGGTAACGGTAACTTTAACGAGATAGATGCCGTCCGGCACAGAACTGCCGAAATCGTCTTTGCCATCCCATGTTCTCGTAAAATACCTGCCGTTAACTTGCCCATCCCAAAGTTGACGGATAGGAGTCAATCCGCTCTGGATGGTTACCGTGACATCAAAATAGGAACTTTCATCGACGATGTTGAACGCAATATTTGCCGCATCATTCACAAAATCCCCGTCAGGAGATATTGTTACAGGATCGATTACTTTGTTGCTGAGAGACGGATCGTTGAAATCGAAAATAACATGCGTTTTTGCCTGACTGGTATTTCCGACAAAATCCTGCGCTGTTACAATAACTTCCACATATCCTGTGTTTTCAGAACCGTTCACCATGTATTCATAGGTGTAGGTTAATCCTCCGTTGCTGATCTGTGTTGGAGCGCCAATAGTATTTCCGTCTATTGTAACCACAGGATTCGCCGCCAACAATTCGTTTACGTCAAAAGAAACAACGACCGTATCGCCAGTTGTCGCACCTGAGGGCACGGAAAGATTGGCAATGGCTGGCGATTCGTTGTCCCACACGCGGAACATAGCGGAACCGACATCATCCGCCATATCGGGATTTATTATGCGAACGTCACGATATCCAACCGCCGCTGAAGGCTGAACATAGACAGTTACCGTCAATTCGCTGTTGCCTACAAAAGTAACGTCGTTCACATCTATTCCTCCGCCGATAAACTCGACGGTTGCGCCATTGCTGAACTCCGTACCTGAAACAGTGAGAATTTTGGTAATTCCCGGACGAGATTCATTGGGAACAACCGAAACGATACTCGGAATAGAATTGAACACGCCGAACAATACGCTTTGGGCATCGCTAATCTGCGGGTCGGTTACCGATGCGGATAACTGCCGTGTCAAACCGCCGCTCAAATCGTTTTCGGTTACGGTGACGTAATCTGTACCGTTAACAAGTTGTACTGCCGGCAAAACAGCATTCGGGCCATTTGAAGTAAGTGTTACCGTATCGTTTCTCCCTTGAACAATATTAAAAAAAGCATCAACCATATTGATATAAATGTTAAACGGCTGGCCGGCGCGTTGATGGACAGCCGTGCCTGTTTTACCCGTCGGCGAACCGGAATAGAGTGTTTCACCCGGCATCAGAATTTGCAGTTTTGCAGGCACCGCATTACCGATAGTATACGCACTGCTTGTTGTATTGAACGCGCTATTTGAAATATTGTTGACGGTAAGCATAACTCCGCTATCGGCAATGTATTCGGTAACAGAAAAAGTCATTTGCCCGCTGATACCGTTGAATGTTTGCTGAGAAGGAGACACATTTGAAAATTCTTGGTTGGAGATAAGCTCTACTGTATCTGTATTGGAAGTGATAATATTATTGTATTCATCGACTGCCATTATAGTTACGATATAACTTGACCCTGCAGTTCGGTTCGACGGAACACCGGTTTTCCCCGAACCCGCAGGTTTACTGTATGATTCTCCCGGCATAAGCACAATCAATTTATCCAGTTCTCCGGGTATCATGCTTACCGTAACTTCACCATACGCATCGCCGAGATGTGAGTCGGCTGAAATGAGCGCATTGCCGGCATTAGTACTGCTCTGTATTACAAAAGAAATCGTTCCGTCAGCGAGAACAGCAACTTGTTTTCCGGCAATAGTGCCTGTCGCATCTGGAGTTGTAATTGTGCCGCGGTTAGTGCTTACCGTAACATATTGTCCGGCAGGAATTGTATTGCCGAACTCATCATGCAAGGCGTTGCTGGTTATGATTGCCGTCGTCGATCCGTCCGCTGTAATTTGCGCAGGTGTTGGAGTAAGGGTAATCGTTCCTGTCGGATTGCCGACAACAACGGAAACCATTGTCTCGCCTGCCGCTGAACCGACTACGGAATCAGCGCTCACCGTAATGGTTCCTGCCTGGGTGCCGATAGTCGCTTTCAGATCAAAATAGACATATCCGCTGACAGTATATAATTGGATTCCCGGCTCAATAAGATTTATATCTGCGGCATTTAGAATTGTACCGTTTGTAGCGCCAATTGTAATTTCCGTGCCGTCGCCAACTGTCTGTCCAACAAAATCGCGCACTGGGCCGGCTGTTATATGTGATACTTCGTTGCTGTTGGCATGCAGTGTTGAAGGGCTAGCAAGAACGGTAATTGTACCGGCAGGGTCTGCCGCGATATCGACGGTACCGTTTGCAGGGCCGTTTGCCGCATCGGTATAGTACCCTGTTCCTTTTGTCGCATGAATGCTGAAACTCGCAGGAGCAGGGAACGCTTGATAACCGATATGAATTCTTCCGCCGCCGCCGCCGCCGCCGTAGAAGCTCGAATACCTGTTTCCACCGTCCGCTTCAATATATGCTTGCCCGGATGTACCGATAAAGCTGAGCGTTGCCGTCGTGATATTGATTCCGCCACCCGCACCGCCGCCGCCGCACGTACTGGAAGAACCGGTTGTGGCACTGGCGCCATCTGCAAGGATATATGAATTGCGGTCTAATTTTAATGCTCCGCCGATGTTCAATTTTATCAATCCGCCGCCAGCGCCTCCATAGTAAGGTGTTGCGGTACGGTACCCTGCGCCGCCGCCTGATCCGAAATTAAGGGGATTTTTAACAGAATCATTGTCATAGGCAATGCCTCGTTCACCGCCTTCATTGGCAAACCGGTACGGATGCCCGCCATTTCCGCCGTATGCGCCGCCGCCGCCGCCCGTGTTGCTAAAACCGGTTTCAGCATCGGTTCCTTGTCCGGGCCCGTTGCCTGCGGCATATCCTTTTGCGGTAACGTCTACCTTACCGTTCTGGTCGATTTGGAAATCGCCGGAACAGAGGATATTAACCATTGATTCTATTGAATTATCATTAGCGGTATGGGTTATGAGCGCGTTGCCTCGAACCCTCACCGAATCGATAACAAGCTGGCTGGTTGAAGCAAATTCCAGTGTGCTGTATGACTGCAAATCCATAAGAGATGCATCGACAACCGTTACAGTTCCGTCATAAAGAAAATAATCGTATGAATTGAGATTAAGGTTTGCTGCGGTTATGGTGGAAGTATCATAGTTATAGAGTAAATTGTATGTCCGTCCGGCAGTCCTTGTTAAGCCTCCGATAGAACCGTGGTTATAAACATATGAGTTGCCGCCCATAGTAAGGTTATTTGCAACCGCCGCACCTTCTTCTAGTGTAAAATATGCATAATATGAGGTGCTCGTACTATATGTCGTTGCATTCTGCACTGTCACATTTTCGCCTAATGTTGTATGGTAACTATTGTACTGCGTGGTGTTTTGAGTTATGTTCAGATCGGAAATAGAAGTATTGCCGACGGTATCGATAGTCAATTGCGAATTTAATACCGAAACAGTATCGAATGCCATTCCTTCATTATCAAGAATTACAACCGCTCTATCGAGCCACAGCATATCAATGTTCAAAGGAACCTCGAGAGGGGTAGGAGCTTGGTAATAATTGGAATCGTTGACAATCCGTAATTGTTCGTTGCCGCCTACCTTAATATAGACTGTTCCGGCGCCGCCTCGGTAATAGGTGCCGGTAGACCTTCCATAATTTCCATAGGCTTGAAACCGATCGGGATAGGAATGATTATTGGCGGCACAAGAAATAGCAATACGCCCGCCGCCTCCTCCGCCGCCGTAATATCCGGTACTTCCGTTATACGCCCCTTTTGCATAGATGTATCCGGAACCATTAAGCGTTGTAGCTGTAATGTTAACCGATCCTCCCGACCCGCCGCCGCCATTGTAGGTTGTCAAAGTAGATGGAGTTCCACCGTCTGCATAAATATATCCGTTGATTGTGAATGTCCCGTCAACATCAAGAATCACCGCGCCGCCGCCCGCGCCGCCTTGATAATTCTGATAAGTGTTGGTGCCGCCGCCTGAACCAAGGTCGGTCGGGTTACTTATGGAACCGTATGACACACCCGCCGCAACGTTTGAATATCCTTGCGACCCTAACCCGCCATACGATGCGCCGCCGCCGCCATAGCTCGAAGTCGATATGTCACTGCCTGCACCGGGGCCTTCGCTGGCAGAATAGCCTTTCGCACTTACATCTATTTTGCCGCCGGACTGAATATCAAAATTCCCTGTACAATATATATTGACCTTATATAATTCCTGATTGGTATTCGGCAGATGTGTTAAAATGCCTCCAGACTGAATAGTCACATTGTTAAATGTAAGTTGTGTTTTATCCGTTACCGTATAGGTGCTTGCATTTCCAATTACCAGATTTCCGTCCTGAATCGAAAACGCGCCGTAATTCGCAAAATTAGAGTACTGGTGCAAATCTAAGGTTGGCGCCGCCGCAACAGCGCCGGTATAATTGTAGACATCATTGTAATTGTTATTTAACTGCAGAAGATTGATTTGCCCATAATTATTCAACAGTGAATATCCGTTCAGTATCATTTGATTGGTAATCGACATACTGGCAGGAATAGTGACAACCGACTTACCGTAAGATGTATTCGAACCCTGAACGGTCATATTCGTAATATTCGCAACGCCGATATTGTCAAATACTATTATTGAATCTTTTACAGACATTGATGTACAGCCGGTAAGTTTTTTTACAGTCAGATCGGCATTTTCGATTATATAGTTCTCAACTGTTGCCGGAATAGCGGCATCGTTATCAATAATGGTTGGCGCCTTATATCCGCTATAGGTATTTTTAACTTGTATGGTTTTTGAGCCGTTTGCATCAATATAAACGGTTCCTGCTCCGCCATACCGGTTTGTGGAATGATTATAGCCGTCTCCGCCGGACGCTTGGAACTGGCCGGCATAACTGTTTGAATTACAATATACCGCAATTCTTCCTCCTGAACCGCCGCCGCCATAGGTATACTTATTTCCGCCGTTGCTGGCTATCATTCCCGTCGAAGTTCCGGTCAAAATATTAGTAACAAGTTTAATGGATCCTCCTGACCCGCCGCCGCCTTTCTGATCGCTGTTTGAACCGTCGCATCGAATCGTTCCGGAGACAGTTAAAGAACC
The DNA here is from genome assembly GCA_024233545.1 of bacterium. Classification (GTDB taxonomy): domain Bacteria; phylum Auribacterota; class Auribacteria; order Auribacterales; family Auribacteraceae; genus JACKPL01. The sequence continues at coordinate 105,489 of JACKPL010000003.1, read as the reverse complement.
GGCAACAGTGATATCGACAATGCCGCCGCCTGACCCTGCCGGAAAACTGTAATATGTGTTTCGCCCGCCGCCCGAACCGTAATCAACCGGATTAGTGAGAGAGCCATAAGGCGGATTGGTATTCGCAAGGTTATTATATGATTTTCCGCCCCAACCGCCATACGCGCCGCCGCCGCCGGCATATGAACTGTTCGATACATTCTGGTTGGCGCCGGCTCCGGGCCCCTGTTCGGAACCATACCCTTTTCCTACTGCATCAATCAATCCTGTGGCACCGACGGTACATCCATTGGTGACAACAAGCTTAATTTTATATCCCGATGTTGTATTTTGCGTATGGGTGAGCGTACCGTTCACAATGACATCAGTAAAAGTAAGGGCGGCATTTTTTGCAATGTCATAGGTTCCGCCATTGTCGATCGTAAGATCGGTATCGACCGGAGTGATGACGCCGAAATCCTGAATATACGAATATTGCGTAACAACCAGAGTAGGGAGGGTTATGTTCCCTGTTTCATAATTGTAAATATCGTTATCCGTTCCACTGCGAGAAAAATCATTCGGAGCGGAAGGAAGAGTTATCGTTGTATAATTGTACAGGGTCGTATACCCGTTTGTTGCAAGATGGTCTTTGATCGACGAACCGTTTATCAGCTCTAATTCCGCATGATAGGAAGTAACGGTTCCCTGAGCGGTAAAATCTTTAATCACTGTATTCGGTTGGCAGGTTATTCGCCGATGTTTATAGGTGTTATTATGAACGGTATGCGTTGCCGTATTGATTGTGCATGTTGAGGATGTATTGATATTCACATCTGCATCAATCAACGTCATTGTTTCACAGGTTTGCAGTTTGTTGATTTCCACATTTGCCGAATCGATTTCATACGTCGCTACAATTGACGGAACGGAATCGTTATCTTTTATTGGAGTTAACTCATATTCAGGGATTGAAGATGATGAAGGCAAGCTTCCAATAACTTTAACATGTTTTACGGCGCTGTCTTCGATATATACGGTTCCAGTACCGCCGTTTTTGTAATAACCTTGTCCGCCGGCGGCATTAAAATCTCCTGAATACGAATAGGTTGTGCAGATCAACGCAATACGCCCGCCAGCTCCGCCGCCGCCATAGTAACTTGAATACCGTTTTCCGCCTTTTGACTCGATTATCGCAGAGGTATTTGTTCCAGTAATAACCGATGCCTGCATATGCACCGAACCGCCAGCTCCTCCGCCGCCGCATCGACTGCTTGAACCGGACGTTACATCAGCCGCATTTGCCCTGATTGTACCGTCAAGAGTTAGTGTTCCGGCGATGTCAAGTATAACTGCGCCGCCGCCAGCGCTCCCGTTGCCATAGGTTCCATTGTAGGTGCTTCCTCCGCCCGATCCGAGTTCGGTAGAATTGTTGAGTTGTCCGAATGCACTGCCGCCTTGCCCGGCAGAAACAGTGTTGTTATAGGCATCGCTTCCGTCGCCGCCGTATCCGGCTCCGCCGCCGCCATAGGAGCTGTTTGTCGGCTGAGTGCCTTTGCCGGGGCCTTGATCATACGTATATCCTTTGCCGTTCACATCTATTAAACCGCCGGTATTGAGCGTGAAGTTTCCTGAACAGTCAAATGCTAATTTATATGCAGGCGTATTCGTATTCGAATCATGCGTCATTATTCCGCCGGTATTAACGGTGACGTGACGGAATTGAATCGGTACAGCAGTCTGGCAGAAATATGTTCCGCCGGAATTCACAATCAAATCATAGTCGGGTAAGGGCATCTGGCTGTTGACGTAGAAAGTACTGCCGCTATTGATTGTGATTGTTTTATCTTGGCTCACGATTGTCCCATCATTATGAATCGCCGTGCCGCTTATGATTAAGGATGCAAAAGTAATATGGCCGGTGCCATAGTTATAAATAATGTTATCCGTATTATTCATATGGAAACCATACGGCAGGTTTATGACCGTATAATTATGAAGTGTCGTATAACCGTTCAAAGTAATTGAATTTGTGATATCGACACCGTCCGCAAGGGTAACAATAGCGCGGTACGATGAATTATGCCCATCGAACATAAGCGATACGATATCAGCCATTGCCGGCACGGTAAGTGTTCTATTGCTTACCGCAACGCCTACAACAAAATCAAGTTGGTTAATACTACATGCCGCAGAAAGGTTAAGATTGACATCGGAATCGTCAACATCCATCATCGATACAGTTGCCAGTTTATCAATCTGGATATTTGCATTTTGGATTTTAAATATTTCGAGATCAGACGGGGTTTCGTTGTCATTCTCTATAACAGTCAATTCTCTTTGAGAAGTAGAACTGTTTTTCACGATGAGACTTTCAACTGCGTTATTATTGACATAAATTGTTCCGGCGGCTCCGTAGAAATTATTATACCCTCTACCGCCTGAAGCGATATATTGACTGTCATTGAAAGAGTTGCTGGAACTTGTATAGATTGCTATCCGCCCGCCCGCGCCGCCGCCGCCATAATATGATGAAGAAGAATAGTTGTCGCCTCCGTTGGATTGTATAGAACCGGTTCCGGTTAAAACTGAAGTATCAATCCAGATACTTCCGCCCGATCCGCCGCCGCCCGAACGCGAACTACCGCCATTCGGTGCGCTTATTCCATTTGTCTTGATAGTACCTTGAACAGTAGCAGTCCCCGCAACAACAAGCTTGACTCGCCCGCCGCCCGAACCGCCGAGATAATTGTAATAGGTATTTGAACCGCCGCCTGAACCGTAAGTAACGGGATGTTTTATGACTCCGTATTGAGAACCGCCGCTTATTGCGCTATATGCTTCGGAACCGCGTCCGCCGTGCCCTGCGCCGCCGCCGCCGTAACTACTGTTTGAGGTGCTTGTCCCTTTGCCTGCGCCGTCATCCTGCACATATCCCCTGCCGGAAGCATCGATCGTTCCGGAAACGGTAAGGTTGCCTGTACAAATTATGTCGATATCGCAGTTGTTTGCAGTATCCTGAGTATGCGTCAGGGTTCCGCTCACTATTACATTGGTATATGTTAGAGTTGCATTTTTTGCGATATCATATATTCCGCCGCTATTGATAGTGAGATTAGTGTCAACGGGCGTAATCGTTCCGAAATCCTGAACATAGGAGTTGGCAGATACGACAAATGTCGGCAATATGATAATTCCTGAAGAATAATTATATATATCGTTGTCTGTCCCCGACATAGTAAATGTTGCGGGAAGGTTTATCGAAGTATTATTGTATACTGTTGTGTATCCGTTTGTCTGCAGGCTTGCTGTAATATCAGCGCCGTTTACCAGTTCAAGTTCAGCATGGCGGGAAGCATTGTATCCTTGGACAGTAACATTAGCCATATCAACCAAAGCGCCGAATGTTGAACGCCTATTATTCAACGCAGACGAAACGAGGGAAATAGCTACGGTATCAATCGTTATAGCGTTTGTCGGCAGAAACATAAGGTCGGTGTTGACTACCTGCAATTCAGTACATCCAGTCAGCGAAAGGAGATCGACGGTAGCTTGATTCAAAGAGAGCAACGTAAGGTTAATCGGTTCGGCAGTATCGTCTATTATTGTCTGAGCGCGATTTTGATTTGTTCCTTGAATAAAGAGTTTTTCAACCGATCCAAGTTTCGTATAGTATGTCCCTGCGCCGCCGTAAATCGAGTTGTATCCTTGCCCGCCGTAATATTCAACAACCGAACTCGGATCGATTGTCATGCTCGAGGAAGCTTTCAACGCAATACGCCCGCCGCCGCCGCCGCCGCCGTTATATGACGAATAGCGGCTACCGCCTTTTGCTTCCAACCGTGCTGTCGAACCGAGTGAGATATTTGCGGCTTCGATATTAACTGCACCGCCTGAACCGCCGCCGCCATGGCGCGAAGTCCCGCCGCTTGATGCAGGTTCTCCGTTTACATAGATATATCCATTGATAACCGCCGTGTTTGCTACTTCAAGAATTACTGCGCCGCCGCCGTATCCGCCGCGGGAAAGGGAACTATAGGTATTGTCGCCGCCGCCCGAACCGACATATACCGGATCAGTTATTAAACCGTATCCCTCGCATTCTACTTCAACATTATATCCGTTGCTTCCGTTACCGCCATACGAACCGCCCGCGGCACCGTAACTGGATGACGAGGTAGACATACCTTTACCCGGTCCTTGTGTGTTCGGATAACCTTTAAAACTTGCGTTGATTGTTGCGCCTTGTTCCAAGGTAAAATCTGTACATATAAAATATATTTTATACTCGTTGGATGCCGTTGATGCGGATTGTGTAACCGTCGCGCCGTTTTTAATCCATACCGTATTGAACGTCATGGGGGCGGCGGTTTGAGATTGAAATGTACCGCCGCTTTCTACTGTCAGGTTGTTATCGCCGACGGCAAAAATCCCAGCATTGAAAAATGTACTCCCGTTTGTGATAATCAAAACGGGAAATCCTATGGAACCGCTTGAATAGTTATAAATGTCGTTATCGGTATTGTTAAGAACAGCGGTTGCAATAGTGCCGTAATTATATATTGTTGTATATCCGTTGAGTTCCAAATACATAAGTATGCTGTTTTCCGGCACGGTAGATTGCCCGCGGTATGAAGCATTGTAGCCGGTAACGTTCATGGTGGTAATCGAAACATTTCCCGTAACACTTCCTAAATGGAAGGTGCTGTTGCGGGTGGATGGGGTAGAAACCGTAACCGTATTGATGGTAATATCAGATGCTGTTGCGGCGTTTACTTGGGAATCGATGATGCTCACCGTATTGACAGACATCCCAACCGTCATATCGACATTAACACCTTGAAGATCAAGCACGGTTCCGTCTTGGAGAATTTCCGAGTCGTTAATCGTGGTTAAATCGCTGGTAATAAAGTCCGTTTGGGTAATTGCATTTTTGACTGTCAATGAATCTTGCGAACCATTTTTTACATAGATCGTTCCTGCGCCGCCGTATACAGTATAGCTTGAAGAAGAGCTCGTTCCTTTGCCGTTACCGCCGTAAGAGGATAAAGAACCGGCAAAAGAATACGATGAATCGGCTTTTATTGAAATGCGTCCGCCGGCACCACCGCCGCCGTATTGTCCGGAATACCGGCTACCGCCGTTGGCTTCAATACTCGCCGATACATTCGTACCGATAAAATCATTACATGAAATATTCACCGATCCGCCTGCGCCGCCGCCGCCTGATGCATTACCTGAACCGGAAGTGCCGTTTGTCCCGTTGACTTTAATCGTTCCGTTTAAGGTAAATGTCCCAGCAATATCAGCAATGAACGCACCACCGCCGTAACCGCCCTGATATGTGGTTACAGAATAGCAGGCATAGTACGCATATCCAAGATAAGTATATTTACCGTTTCCACCGCCTGAACCGATATTAACAGGGTTGGAAATATCACCATATTGGTCTCCGCCTTTTCCATAGTTCCCGCTGAGCTGGTAGGCATCAGAACCATTTCCGCCGTGAGCCGCGCCGCCGCCGCCATTGTAATAATAATTGTATGAATAATGATTGTATACGCATCCGGAATAATACAATGCATCGTTTCCTGCACCGGGACCGCTTGCGTACCGATATCCTTTACCGGTAAGATCAATGGTTACCCCGTCCTGAATAGTAAAGTTGCCGCTACATACAAAATGAAGTTTATACGACTCCGCCGTCGAGTTACCAAGATGATATACTGTTGCGCCGGACTGAAATTCTATATTATTAAAGTATTCGGCATCAGCTGTTTGAGACACATATGTTCCGCCTGAATATACAATAAGGTTATTGTCGTTATCATAAAACGAACCGGAACCTTGAATGATACTGCCGTTTGGAACAGAAATCAGGTCATTTAATACTTCTATCGTGCCATTATTAGTGCAATTGGAATTATTTCCGAGTTCAAAGTTAGCAAACCGCAAATGGTTGCCCGCATTATTCGTAATATCATTATCATTATTGCTTAAATAAATTTTTACCGGAACCGCCATGTCGGTACTATTTGTCAGCGATGTATAGCCGTTCAAGTTGATTTTATCAGTAATATTGGTTCCGCCCGAAAGCGTGAGATTTGCATGGTTCGATTCGTTCAATCCTGCAACGGTAACCGTATTAACTGTCACATTTTGAGCGAGGGCAAGCGTTCGGGTTCCTGACAAGTCGACCGCAAAAACAACTGTGTCGAATTCAGCATCTGAAGAAGGGTTCAGAGTCAAATCACTGTTACGCACATCGAGGATGGTACACCCTTCAAAATTGACATAATTCAACCGAGCCCATTCGACGTACATAACATTGACTGAAATATCCGTGCCATCATGAGCCAATTGTGTATAATCGCAGTTATAATCGATGTTGACGATATCGATATTTTCATCCGTGCCTTTTTTTGTATAAATGGTTCCGGCACCACCGTAAAAACCGTTGTACCCGCTACCGCCAAATGCTTTGAGTTCTCCGGAATAAGAATATGACCCTGCGGCACAATGGATGGCAATACGCCCGCCGCCGCCACCGCCGCCGCGATAGCTTGTCGAATTATTCGATCCACCGGATGCTTCCATATATGACGCCCCATTGGTACCCGTTATGGAAGCGGCAGAAATGAAAATCGACCCGCCGGCTCCGGCACCGCCGTTATAAGAATGGCTGTTTGGAGAATTCTGCCCATTGCTCCGGATAACACCGTTGACCGTCACTGTCCCGCTCGCTTCGATAAAAACGATTCCACCGCCGTCGCCGCCGTTATTGCTGTATGTCGTATTACGTCCGCCGGCAGACCCCATGCAGGCCGGCTGATGAATCAATCCATAGCCCGTACCGCCTGCATACCCGCTGTAACCGTCACCGCCATCGCCGCCGTACGCTCCGCCGCCGGCGCCATTGCTACTTGTAGCGGAAGTTCCTGCACCCGTGCCTGTTGTAGAGAGAAAACCTTTTGCTGAAGTATCTATAAAACTCGTTGAATCAACTACCACACCAGAGGCTTTTATCACTAAGACACCGCCAGTCGAACCATCCCAATCTGAGCAGGTCAGAATACCGCTGTTGGAAACAGTTACCGTTCCGTATTCCGTTACTTGGATTACCTGAGCGCTTGTTCCATAGGTGTGGGAGAGGACATTCTGCAAATTCAACGTATTGGAAGAGATGCCGGCTATTGTATTGAACTCATATTCACCGATGGAACTGCCCTGCATCGTGATGATAAACACCTGTGCGCCAACAGTAAATAACGATCCATTGGCTACGCTGACCGAACTTGTTCCCGCAGTATTAGTACCTTGTACCTGTGAACGTACCGAATCGATTGAAGTTGTGGTTCCTGTTACGCTTAAATCAATGGGGAAAACGGAGGAAGCTGAAAGGATAAGCAAGAGGAAAAAAGAAAGACAATAAACAGATTTCACTATAGGCGGATATCCACCCCTTGTACCACCTACTGTATTCATCATATTTCTCCTTTTAAATATGGATTTATATAAAAATTCTTCTCTTTTGAAAAAAAAATCAAATTTTAAAAGTTTCTGTGACCAATACAATGTATTTTTATTTCATGATTATTCATCAAGGGATACGCAATTCTTGTTCCCACCTAAAAGCAAATAATCTATCCTGCTTTTCAGAAGATAGATATGACTTTCAAATTGTTTTTTTGCAATGCTTTACGCATCTCTAAAGCACGGTATTCCGCGCTTTTCCACGCCATTCCGCGCATAGTTGAATAAAGGTTTTTTTAAAAGCTATTCATCCTCTCAAAAAAACTATGTATAGATAAATATTATTTGACTAGACCAATAATGTTTGATATATCTAATTTGTTTTTTATAAATTTCCTTTTTAGGCAAGGACATGTGGTTATTATTTACGGCACTCATTATTGTAGGGCTTATTCATACCCTCATAAATATTTCCCTGACAAAAACAACAAGAGGGCATTTTCTGATGTGTTTAGGGATTTCTATTTTTAACTTTTCATTTGCGTTTCTTTCAGCAAGGATACGCCTGAGGCTGTTACACCAATGGTTTATGAATTACGAAATGATAACGGGATTCTGTGCTTATCAAATAGGTGAGGCAATTGTCGTAATGGCAACGGCATTCGCTTTGATACACACCCGATGCCTGCAGGCCAAATCACGGCGAATAGAGTATTTAAGCTTATTTCCTTCCGGAATTTTTCTTTTGGGAATTTTATGCGCTCAAACCATGATGTTCAACCTAATCCAAGGATACTCGTATTCGTTTATTTCTTTTTTTATCTCTTTCGGGCTGTTTATCCTTCTTTTCGGTGGAGCATGGTTGTTCAAACACCTTCTGCCCCGCTGGGAATGGCGAGTGGAATTGAAAGCGCTTATCGTTTTCGCTCAGATGCTCATTGCAATGTTTTCCCCTATGGTAATAAGTGGATTGCCTATGGTGAACATTTCCACGCAGACAAGCCTTTTCAATACTGTATTACTACTGTTCGGCATGGGAGTAATCGCCGGCACAGGATATCTTATAACAGCCTATAAACAATCGAAGGGGACAGAATGAGCATATTAACAAACAGTTTGTTTTGGATTTCTTCCGGACTCCTTATTCCAGTCATCATTGCGCTATTGTGGTGTTTCATTTGGGCATTATTTATGGCAGGTTCATTTTACGGAATTTATATGCATCGCCTTTCGAACGGGAAAAAATTTTCCGACCTGCTGGAAACACTCCGGCATACACCGGTACAATCAATTGTTTTCGAATCTGAGCTCTCAGCAGAAAACCACTTATCTCTGCCGCTGGCAAACATGAAACGTGTCCGCTGGCAATCACCGCACGCAGATAAAATCATCGATGATTATGAGATAGCCGGCGCAAAATCGCTTGAATCGTCCCAAACGCTTGTCCGGCTCGGCCCTATGCTCGGATTGATGGGAACACTGATACCCATGGGGCCAGCTCTTGTCGGATTGGCGGTGGGCAACATCGCATCGATGGCGGTTAATATGCAGGTAGCCTTCTCTACCACAGTCGTAGGGATTTTTGTCGGCGCAGTCGGATTCATTACCCATTTGATAAAAAAGCGATGGTTTGTTGAAGATATTTCACATTTGCGCTATATCCTGCAACTTGCTCAACACGAAATAGGAAAGACATGCGAAACTACAGCAAACATCATTTAATACTGACAGACGAATTCGACAATGATCCCTTAGCAGGTATGGCTAACCTATTCGATCTAGGCATGGTTTTCGCCGTCGCTTTGATGGTCGCTCTCGTTACACATTTGAACTTAACAGAACTTTTCACTCACGATGAAATGACGATGGTAAAAAATCCCGGTAAAGATGATATGGAAATTATTATGAAACGAGGGGAAAAGATCACGAAATATAAAGCCGCCGAAGGAACGGGGCGCGGCAGGGGAAAAAAAGTCGGCACTGCGTATCAGCTGGAAAATGGTGAAATAATTTATATCCCCGAATAACACAACTAAGGAGTATAATCCATTGAAAAAGAAAATCTTGCTTATTAGCCTTCTTATATTCGCCTGTTGGATTGGCTATGAGAAATACCTCGCCCCAACACGGATTGCATTGGTGAATTTTGCCGATTACCAATACGCAAAATTTTTACAAGCCAACACAAACCCTTTTATACGGTTATCAAGTATTCCTTTAGATAAACTGCACTCGGTGAAACGGTTCGATGCAGTGTACATTTTTGCTCATGGGAAAACGTTATCGGAAGAACAGCGCGGACATATAAAAAATGCCATAAAAAATGGGGTGCCGGTTTACTCTCACGCCGCAACAAGCGATGAGAATGACATAACCAGTTTAACCGGCAATCAGCTGAAATCGGTAAAAAACTATTTGTCGTACGGCGGATTAAAGAATTATAAAAACCTTCTCAATTATACACGCCGCACACTCGATGGGAAAAAACTGTTTACCAGTACCGTTAGCGAACCGCACACAATCCCCGACGACACCTTTTTTCACATCAGTGACGAGAACTATTTTGAATCATATGAACAATACCAGCAATTTTATGTGCAGAGCGGATTATATAAAGAAAATGCCCCGCGCGTCGCGGTTATCACATCCACCGCCGGTCCGCGCAACTCAAACCGCGAACATATTGACGCATTGATTTCCGCGCTAGAAAACAAGGAGATCAACGTATATCCCATAGACGGTTTTTTGAAACGGCTTGATTTTCTTAAGGAGATAAATCCAAATCTTGTTATCTATTTTCCACACGGCCGTTTAGCAATCGGCAGAGGAGATGAAGCGGTAGCATGGCTCAAAGAGCAAAACATTCCTTTGATAGCACCGCTGAATATTCTCGTTCCCTACGAAGATTGGATGGCTGACCAGCGCGGAATGATAGGAGGCGAAATGGGGCAAAACATCGTGGTTCCCGAACTCGACGGATCCACGAACCCGCGGGTACTCACCGCTCAGTTTAAAAATGAAAACGGATTATATGTATTTAAAGCCATTACCGACCGGCTGGAAAAATGTGTTTCATTGGTTCATAACTGGTTGACACTGCAAACCAAACCCAACGCAGAAAAAAAAGTGGCAATTTATTATATCAAAGCGCCGGGGCTCAATTCGCTTGTTGCCGGAGGCATGAACGTTGCCGATTCACTGCTCAACGTGCTTCGATCGCTCAAAGATGCCGGTTATACTACCGGCGAACTGCCGCAAACCGCCGAAGAATTTTCCGCACGGATAAACAAAGAAGGGCCGGTATTGGGCATTTATGCACAAGGCACTATCGAAAAATTTATCAACGAAGGGAATCCTGAACTCATTACCGTTGATGAATACAAACAATGGTTTTACAGCGATATCCCTGCAGAACGCCTCAATGAGGTAATCGACACCTACGGGCCGCCTCCCGGGAAATACCTGAATGTGACGCGCAACGGTGCACAATACCTTGCTATCCCTCGTGTTCAATTCGGCAATGTTGTCCTGTTGCCCATTCTGCCGCCGGCATATGGCGAAAACGAATACAATCTTCTCCATGGAGCAAATAAAGCCGCAACTCACACCTATATAGCGTCATATCTCTGGAGCAGGCACCGTTTTAATGCCGATGCCATCATCCATTTCGGCACACATGGAAGCCTTGAGTTTACTCCCGGCAAACAAGTTGCGCTCTCTCATTATGATTGGGCTGATAACCTCATCGGCGACATACCGCACCACTATGTCTATGTGATAAATAATGTCGGCGAAGCAATGATGGCAAAACGAAGAATATATGCAACCATGATTTCGCATCTCACGCCGCCGTTTATGAAAACAGAACTATACGGTGATTTTTCTCTTCTGCACGACAAGCTTCATGCGCTTTTGAATGTTGAAGACAAAATGCTCAAAGAAGAACATGAAAAATCTCTGTTCGATCTGGCAATTAAAACTGACGTTCATATCGACTTGTCACTCATTGACCGCCGTTTTACGCGTTTAACTCAAGAAGGGGTTGAGAGAATAACAGAATACAGCCGAACTATTCCTGATGCTCAGCTAACAGCATTGCAACAAAGCGTCGTTAATGCGCCGGCCGCCGAACAGCAGTTTCAATCTGAAAAAAATCTGCTGGAATACATTTCCGCCAATAAAACCGTTGCCGAAGCGTCCGGTATTCTCTCATCACAATACTTACGGTTTTCTGAAGAAGGGATCATGAAACTGCATAATCATATTCATGCCGTTGAAGCGGAAAAAGTCATACGAGGCTTCCATACATTCGGCACACCATATGATCAAACTGATATATACGAAACTGCCTTGCTCATGGCACTTGACCCGGTTATGTACAGCATGGCCGCCATGGACATCCTCACAGGGAAAACCACTGATGCGGCCTATGAGAACGCCCATGAGTTTAACGCTCTATATGGGACACACGCCCGCGAATACCTGAATGCAATTCTCCAAGGCACGGCACAACCCGATTCGTTGATCGATCCGGCAGACTCAGCGTTCCTTGAAAAATGGGAACAAGAAAACAAAACATTGTCTGAAGAAGAATGGCTGTTAAGCATGTTTCAGCTCGGGACAGGCAACGAGAAGCAAGCACAAGCAGAACAACCATTTCAGAAAGAACACGTTGCATCGCTGGTTCTCGCCATCGCATCCGACCCTGAAAAGAAAAAAGCCGTACTTGAAATGCAAAATGAAACAAAATTCAATAAAAGTTCCGCGCTACTCGATCCGGTTACCCGCGACAAAACACAAAAAATTGCTCAATTGATACCGGCAATGAAAAAGCAGATCGATTTGCTCGTCCAGCCTGATATGATGAGCCTTCTTGAAACAATGCAGAATACACAGGCACGGGAATATACTTTTGAACTTCTTAAAGACACACATTTCGAGGCACGCATACAAGCAGAAAAACAACAGAAAGAACGTGAACTGACGGCACAATTACTTTCAGAACCCTACACTTCCGATCTTTTCCTTACGCAACAGCCGGAAAAACTTAAAACTGCTTTGAACCAATGGGATACGCAAACACTGGAAACATTTGCCGGACATTTGGAATCTTACATCGGGAATACCGCTCTTGCCGATGCGATAACGCAAACCGGCACGGGCAACGCAAAAGCCGTCGGCGCAATTTTAAGAAGCGATCAAGCTACCAGTTTTATTAAAAATACAATCAATGGCGCTCGGGCTCGCATTGCAGAAATACGCGGAAAAGAAGCAGAACGCGCACAAGCAATCCGCACCTATCGCGACGCATTACGATCGGTAAAGCAATATGTTGCCGATTTGCAGGGCTCAGCGGCGATGGAGCTTCAAGCGTTGTTGAACGGACTTAACGGCGGATATACTGCTCCTTCATCCGGCGGCGACGCCATTATCAACCCGTCGGCTATTCCAACCGGTAAAAATATCTATTCCATCGATGCCGAACGAACTCCGACAAAAGAAGCATGGAAAACGGCACAGAAACTCGTCGGGCAACTTTTTGAATCATCGCTGTATTCTAAAGGGAATTACCCTGAAAAAGTGGCATTCAGCCTGTGGGGCGGCGAATTTATACGCGGCGAGGGAGTTAATATTGCTCAGATACTCTATCTGCTGGGCGTTGAACCGGTATGGAACTCTCGCGGCAGGGTATATGATGTAAGGCTTATTCCTACAGAAACTCTCGGCAGGCCGCGCATCGACGTGTTTGTCCAAACATCAGGGCAATTCCGCGACCTTGCCGCATCGCGCATTTACCTGATCGAAAAAGCTATTCGGATTGCCTCAGAAGCACAGGGAACGGAATCATTTCCAAACTATGTGCGCAGAGGAACCGGTGCCGCAGAAAAAGTGCTCAAACAAAAAGGGTTTTCTCCCGAAGAAGCCCGCACCTTTTCTACCGTTCGAGTGTTCGGCGGCATCAACGGGCAATACGGCACCGGCATTATGCCGCTGGTTGAAGACGGCGACGCATGGGAAAACGACAGCCAAATCGCTACACAATACATAGAAAATATGGGCGCAATGTACACTAAAGGCCGCTGGAGCGTTTACGCGCCGGGTATGTTTGAAGCCGCTCTTCAGCATACTGACACCGTCATGCACCCTCGTTCGAGCAACATGACCGGCCCCTTGTCGCTCGACCATACCTATGAATTTATGGGCGGGCTTAATGCCGCAATACGTTCGGTTACCGGCAATGACCCTGCATCATATTTCAGCGACCTGCGCAACAAATATAACGCAACGGTACAGGGAGTAACCCAAGCAATTTGGATCGAAGCGCGTTCCACTATTTACAATCCTGTTTTCATCGACGAAATGCTCAAAGAAGGCGCCTCGGGCGCAGAAGAATTCGCTGAAACATTCCGCAATACTTTCGGATGGAACGTGATGAAACCATCGGCAGTCGATGAAGCGCTGTGGAATACTCTGTATGACGTATACATCGATGATATTCATGAGCTCAATATTATCGACCGGTTTAAGGACGTTAATCCCTATGCCTTGCAGGAAATGACAGCGGTTATGCTCGAAACAGTACGCAAAGGATACTGGAAACCATCGGAGGAAATGATTAAAACTATCGCAAATCTGCATACTTCTCTTGTCAGCGAATACCAAGCAGGGTGCAGTGGGTTTGTCTGCGACAATATCAAACTTCAGCAAATGATCGCAAACATTGCCGATCCTACCCTAGCTCAGCAGTATACAGAGAAAATCAACGAAACTACGTTTTCCTCCGCTTCTCAGCAACAGGAAGGCATGACATTAAAAGAAGAAACCGTCACTGTTGAAAAAGTAAAAGAAATGATTAAGGACAGTTTATCCGCCGCATTGATAGTGTTAGGTATAATCTGTGTATTCATCATAACAGTTATTTTAGGAATACGCCGCAGGAGGCTAACCGCATAATGAGCATACACAAAGAAAAAATAGCGCCTTGCATCCTTGATGAAATTATCAGTGCGATAGAAACAATCTCATTCGGCGAAGTGATTATAAAAATTCATAACGGAACGGTTGTTCAGTTGGAAAAGAATGAAAAGAAACGGTTTAACATCCAAAACGACCATATTTGTGGAGTTTGCATCAACAGCAGAAAACACGCGCTCTACCGGTCAACCGGCGTTGTTCGTGATGGAGGATTATAGTCAGTGAATACAGTAACATCTAACTGCACCGCTCACAAGAAGTTGGTTGCTCTAATAGCAATGGCATTGACGGCATTTTCTTATCAACCGCTCTTTGCGGAAAATGCCGAATCGAAAAATGAGCAAACACCCGCACCGCCATTGCCTGCAAACATCGGACGGTACGATCTTGGAACAGTTGTGTACGCCGGCACAAAAACCCGCCGTGCATTGCTTGATTCGCCGCAATCAGTCGGCGTGGCAACCTCTGAGGAAATATTCTCAAAAGGCGCAAAAGATGTCGGCGATATTCTGGAAGATATTCCCGGTGTGCAAATAAACTCCGGGCCTCGTCAAGTTGGACAATCGCCTACCATTCGCGGTTTGGGCGGCAGGCGCGTTCAAATCCGGCAGGATGATTCACGCATGAATTTCTTCAGCGGCCATCAAGGACGGTTATTCCTCAATATCGACGACATAGAGCGTATTGAGGTTCTGCGCGGTTCGGCGTCAGCGCTCTATGGCTCCGATGCCATCGGCGGGGTAATCAATATTATTACCAAAGACCCGAGCGACATGCTTATCGACAACGAAACCTTCGGCATCGGGACGCGGACTCTTTTCAATTCAGCCAATCAGGAATTCCGCCAGACCGAACGAATCTTCGGCACTATCACCGACTATCTGGAATACCTTATTTCATATACCTATTGGGATACCGGCGACAGCATCAAATTAAGCAACGGCGACCGCCTGCGCGATTCGGAACAATCCGGCAACAATTTATTTTCAAAAATTGTTTTCAACCCGTCGGATATAACCAAATTTACTATCAGCAACACGTTGTATGACGAAAAATCGATTGTTCCCGTCAACCCCTCAACCGCGTTGAGTACTTCCAATACTCTTACCGACCGGACAACACGCCGCAACCTTTTAAACTTGGAACTATCCCATGCCGAAGGTTACGGGTTATTTGCCGATTTCAAAGGGAATTTCTATTACCAATTAACTGAAATACAACATGACCGCTCCTCGGAAGGTATCAAAGACGACCGCGACATTGATACCTACGGCCTCGAATTTAAAAATACCAGCGCTTTCGAATTAGCGGGTATAGAGAACCTCCTGACATACGGAATAGAATATTATCAAGACAGCGCAGAAGGCAACCGCACTGCCAGCGGTTCCGGCAGTGCGCCGCTGGGCAGTTTTCCCGCCGGCGACTTTGAAAGCCTCGGTGTATATATCCAAAATGAGATTACTTTTTTTGACGGCAGGTTAAGCATTATCCCCGGCGTTCGCTGGGATAAATACCGCTCTCAGGCATCCGGCGAAGACGAAAATGAAGAAGGCCGGTTCAATCCGAAAATCGCTACGGTACTTAAAGTTACTGACGAATTCAGCCTATTTGCAAATTACGGACATGGATTCCGATCGCCCAGTTTGCTGGAATTATACACAACCGGCACCCATTTTGCCTTTAATACATTTGTTCCCAATCCCGACTTAAGGCCTGAAAAGGCAAAAAGTATGGAAGCAGGAGCACGCCTCGACCACGACAGGATACAAGCCGAACTGGTTTTCTTCTATATAGACGCCAAAGATTTCATCGACCTTGATGTAGACGTTACTTTTCCGTTTGGGCCATTCGGCCCTCCCGGCGGCACCACAACAGCACGCAATGTTTCCGATGCGGAGATATACGGGCTCGAAGGATTTATCGAAATTGATATATGGAACGGTATTTCAACCTTCGCAACACTGGAAATCACCGAAGGGTTTGACAAAGACACCGATGTATTCCTCAATTCAATCACACCGGCAGAAGTCCATACCGGCGTGCGTTATCAAGTACCTCAAGATACACTATGGAACTTGTTCTGCGAAGTTGAAGGAGAATTCGTTCACGACAATGAGCGTATAGCCGATAGCAGCCTCCATACTCCCGGATATGGATTATGGGATGTTCGCGTCGGTTGCGATATACCGTATATCAAAGGATTTAAAGTGCATGCGGCGGTTGAAAATATTTTCAATAAAAATTACCGCGAGCCCCTCACTAATTTTCATGGCATCGCCAGAAATTTTGTAGTCGGGGGGTCATGTACGTTTAAATTCTGATAAAAGGTTTCGGTTAGTATGAAGGAAAAAGAAATACACCCCACTCAGGGTGCAAGAACTAAGGAACTATACTGGCTTATTCTCATTATTGAAATGCTGTCAAAATGGAATGGATCAGTCTAATGGATTAAGTAACAAGGACACACATATGCTTGATTTCGTAATGCGCGGCGGTTTTTTTATGTATCCGATCATTGCGTGCTCTATTGTGGTTGGAGCCATTGTTTTAGAACGGATGTTTCATCTCAAACGGGCACATATCAATAAGGAACCTTTTTTTGAAGCGATAAAACGCGCTATACAATCAGGCGACTTCGATGCGGCATCCGGCCTTGCGGCACGTTCTGCCGGGCCGGTTGCTCATATCGTAAAAAAATGTATTGAAGCAAAAAACCGTTCAAAAGAAACACAGGAGAAAATTATTCATCTTGAAGGAACCAAGGAATTGCGGCGCATGGAAAAACATCTTCGTGCACTCAGTTTAATTGCCCATATATCTCCCCTGCTCGGATTGCTCGGCACCGTCACAGGAATGATAAAGGCATTTATGAAAATTCAGGAACTGAGCGGCAACGTTGACGCATCTGTACTTGCCGGCGGTATTTGGGAAGCGCTGATGACCACCGCCGCCAGTCTTGTCGCGGCAATTCCCGCAATGATTTTCTACCATCATTTCGAAGGGAAAATCGATACCGCCGCCGCACACATGAAGGAAGCGGCATCGACTGTTTTAGAATGGTGTAAAGAATACCGGAAAACCGGCATAGAACAGATAAGCAATCCGATTGCCGTTTCAATCCAAAACAAAAAAAATAAGGTAGAAACTCATGGACTTTGATAGAACAAAACGTCCCGGTTGCCAATTGAATATCGCTCCTTTAATTGATATCGTATTTCTCCTGCTGATTTTCTTTATGCTTACGGCAAATTTCATAATAAACCCCGGTTTGTCTATTTCACTGCCCAAAGCACAGAGCGCCGTACCGCAGGAACAACAAGAACTGACAATATATATAAACCAATATAACGAATTATATTTTAATGATACGAAAATAGATATCAGCGAACTCTTCGGATTGCTTAAGAACTCCCTTTCGCCGCACAAGAAAGTCATTTTGAACGCCGATGAACATATCGATTTCGGATTGGCTGTTCAGGTTATTGATACGGCTAAACGAGCCGGTTCCAACAATTTTATTATTGCCGCTCAAAAAGGAGCCGTGCAATGAAACAATTTCTGGAAAATTATGGTTTAGGTATCAGCCTTGGGCTATCCTTGTTTATTCATGGAGGCGCTGTAGGATTATCAAGCTTTAATTTTTTTGAAATACAAGACATAACAAAAAAAGAGGACATCGAATTGGAAATTCAATTTGAATCCCCCCCTCTTTTGCCGAAACTTGAACAGGTCTCCGAACAGACACAGTTTGTTCCTCTGGAAAAACCCATCGAACTGCCGGAACCTACACCGGTAGACACAGAAGAACTGTCTGCAATTCCAGTGGAATCCGAAGAGATACCGATTCAAGACACCGACAATATTCCTAAGGAAGAATCTGCCGAACCGGTTCTCGAAAATACAACAACTGCCGATCTGCCAAAACAAGACGCAAACGAAGCTCCGATGGAACCGGCTGAAGAAGAACCGATACTGCCTGTAGAGGAAACGGCCGAACCGCTTATAAAAGAACAAGAGAATCCTGCCGTACCGTCTATCAAACAAGAAAAACAGGAAACTCCTGATGATCGGTCAACGCAGAAAGCACAGGTATCCGATATCCATAGCGAAATGGTAATGCGTTATGAAGATACTGTCAAACAGTATATACAATCGGCTCAAAAGTACCCTTCTTCCGCACGGCGCATGCGTCTGCAAGGAGTTGTAAAACTGGAGTTTGCTTTATTGCCCTCAGGCGCATTGCACTTTGTGAGGGTAAAAGAACCGTGCCCCTATAAAATACTCAATGAATCGGCTCAGCAATCGGTGAAAAAAGCATCTCCGTTCCCTGCATTCCCCTCAGATATTGATTCTAAAACGTTAACAATGACTGTGGACATAGTCTACAAATTAAACTAATAAGGAGAGTTTCATTATGAAAAAATGGTTATTGCTTATTCTTGTGCTTTTACAGTTTGCTTGTGCACGGTATTGCGCGGCAGAAGATAATACACTTGTTGTGTTTTCTGCGCGAAAACAACCGCTTATAGAACCGGTAATTTCGCTTTTCGAACAGCAAACCGGTGTCAAAGTAGTCTTAAAAGCGGGAAAATCTGGCGCGCTTGCACAACAGATTCTGCACGAGTTGACTGCTCCATCAGCAGACGTATTTATAGCCAAAGAATCTGGCGCGCTGGAATACCTGCAATCGAACGGAGCTTTTGCGTCGTATTCATCCGAAGCGACAGCAAAAATACCTTCCTATTTCAAAGCTCAAGACGGATCATGGATTGGTATTTCAGGCAGATCGCGCGCTATTATCTATAACAAAGATTTGATCGATGAATCCGCTGTACCGAAAACACTGGATGCGTTAACCGATACAAAATATGCCGGAAAAATAGCCGCGGTAAACAGCGGTAACGAATCTCTGGTAGCATGGGTAAGTGCACTGCGTATAAAGTTGGGCGATGAAAAAACCAAAGATATTCTCCTGAAACTCAAAAATAATGATATAGCCCTTTTGTCAGACAGCCACACTGATGTGCGCAAGGCTGTGGGACGCGGAGAATACGCCATGGGACTTATCAACCACTATTACTATCATCTCCAAAAGAATGAAACCGACCCGTCATTACGGAATGTAGGCATTGTATACCTCGACCAACAACCCGGCGGACGAGGAGAGATTGTTAATGTCTGCGGCGCCGGCATTATTAAAAATGCGGCAAACCGGCGTAATGCCGAACAATTCATTGATTTTCTTGTATCTCCTGATGCTCAAAAATTGTTTGCGGAAGTTAATTTCGAATACCCTTTGCTTCCCGCAGTTGAGACTCACCCTGAAGTGCTGGAATCACTCAATGCTCCGGGAACATCCGCATTAGAAGCGGTTCGCATCATGGAAATCGAAATAGACCGGCTTGGTGCAGAACTGGAAAAAACACGTGCCCTTTTGGAAGAAGTTCAATGGCGCTAAAACTGCCGGTAAAATACGGCATAAGTTTGATTGTTGCCTGTATCATGGCATTGCCGTGTATCTGTGTGATTTACGGCGCCGCCAATGTCGATTTTTCCGTTTGGTACCGTACCGTAACGCGGTATGTGCCTTATCTTATGGTGAACTCCGTCATACTTGCTTTGACTGTCACCTGCGGTGCATTGGTATTAGGAGGCGTGCTGGCATTTCTTGTCGAACGCACAGATTTGCCGTTGAAAAAATTTTTCGCGCCAGCTTTAGTAACGCCGTTGATCATACCGTGTTATATACTCGCGCTGTGTTATGTAAACTTTTTCGGCAACAAAGGAGTGGGCGAAAAACTTTTCTCGTTTCTCGGTTTACCGGTTACACTGCCCGCCATATATGGGTTTAGCGGTGCGGCATTTATACTTATCCTCGGTTCTTATCCCTATGTATACACTATTATCCGCGCATCAATACATAACATAGACCTGACATTCACTGAAGCCGCACAATGTTTGGGCATGGGGCGTCGGCAACGGATGGTATCCGTTTCGTTGCCGCTTCTGCTACCTGCGATTACCGCAGGAAGTGTATTGACCGGATTGTACGCGCTTTCAGACTTTGGTGTGGTAAGTTTATTGCGATACCCGACATTCGTCAGCGCAATATACCATGAAATAAACGGAAGTTATAATTATTCCATTGCAAATGCGCTGAGTTGTTTCTTGATGCTGTTTACCTTTCTCTTGCTTTATATTCAGGATACGCTTACCGGAAGGAGGTTATTTGTATCGGCAAAGAACCATCTTCGTCCCAAATCGATAATCAATCTCAAATATGCCAGAATTCCCGCCGCCTGTTTTGTAATTGCCATTATCATTGCCGGACTTGTTCTGCCGATAGGAACATTGATGTATTGGAGTTACTCGGCTTCGCATGCCGCCAGCACACTGAGCATCTGGGCATTCTCTTGGGATAGTCTCATTCAATCAGGCCTGAACAGTGTATTGATTGCAACGGTTACCGCAACTGCATGTGTTGCTCTATCATTGCCGGTTGCCTACTTGAGCGTCCGTGAAAAAAACAATCGGATGATAAGGATTTCGGCATGGGTTGCACAGTTCGGCTTCGCATTGCCCGGCATACTGGTTGCACTCGGTGTATCTTTGGTTTTCCGTTTTATTGTTCCGACGCTCAATTTCAGCATTGCCGCCATTGTCATTGCATTGATGACACATTTTTTTTCACAGGGTTTTCAAATGATCAGTGCAGGCATAAATCAGGTTTCACGCCGATTGGAGGAAGGAGCTCGTCTGCTCGGATTTTCATCATTAAAAACCTTTGGATACATCATCCTGCGCTTGATAAGGCCTGCTCTTTTCAGTGCGTGGCTCATTGTGTTTTTAAGTTCGATGCGTGAACTCCCTGCATCACTATTGCTTCGTCCTGCCGGATTCGATTCTCTGACCGTCAAGGTTTGGCTTGCCGCAAGCGAAGGGTTTTATGAACAAGCCGCCGCACCGGCATTACTGCTAATTGCGGCATCTCTGCCGTTAGCATACTCTATCATGCACCACCAACACAAAGGGGCGACATGAACCTTAATGCAATAGACACACTATCCGAAACCATGGTTAACCGCACAACAGAACCATATGTTCAACTGCACGATGTCGCTCATACATACCGGATACCGGCATGCGATAAACCGCCTTTCACATTCGGGCCGGTTACTCTAGCGATAAAAAAGGGCGAAATCATCGTTGTTATCGGACAGAGCGGCTCGGGCAAAACCACGCTTTTGCGGTTGATATCAGGTCTCGAACGGACATCCTTCGGAATGTGCAGAGTGAATGGTTCGGTTTTATTCGATAAAAACAGTTTTATCCCTCCTGAAAAGAGAAAAATCGGTATGGTATTTCAAGACCATGCTTTGTTCCCGCATTTAACCGTCAAAAAAAATATTCTGTTCGGTATAAAAAAAATGGATAAAAAATTCCAAACCAATAGGCTTCACGAATTGACAGACATGCTTGGAATTCAAAATTTCCTGAATAGATACCCCTATGAATTATCCGGCGGGCAACAGCAGAGAGTTGCACTGGCGCGCAGTTTAGCGCCAAATCCGAAAATTCTTTTGCTGGATGAGCCGTTGAGCAATATCGATGCTGAATTGCGCAACAACCTTGCTCAAGAACTGAAAAGCATTATTCAGCAAACAAAAACAACAGCGGTCTGGGTAACTCACGACCTAAACGAAGCGCTTGATACTGCCGACCGCGTACTGGTGATGAACAACGGGATCATTGAACAATTCGATACGCCATGGGACTTATACCGGCATCCGAAAACCAAGTTCATTGCCGCCTTCATAGGAAATGCATCGTTTCTACAAGGACACGTTTCCGGCAACCATATTGTTACTGAAATCGGCACCCTTCCGTGCCCTATGCAATACAGACAGATTCCCGTACTGGAAGTTATGCTAAAACCATGCGATCTATCCGTACAGCAACATACAGCAGGAATCGGCGTGCTTATAAAAAAACAATTCTTAGGTTCAACGTTTCGTTATACTATCAGCCTGCCTTCCAAACAAACGGTTTTATCAGACATGCCGCCTGAGTGCAATTGGGAACTCAATACTCGCGTAGCAGTGAATCTTTGTATCAGCGAAGCAGTTGTTTTCCCCACAGTGCCTTAGCTGTAAAAAATGAGGTGAATACTGTCATGCCGCCCAATCGAATACATGATGAAACTGCATGAACGGTTTTGGCGGTGTCGGCTGTTTTTCTTCATCTAACCGCTCTGCATCGGAAGGAGCAACCGGTGAATTTTGCGGGGGCATTCCTTCAAGCGAAAGATTCATTCTCAGCGTTTGTTCGGTTATCGGTACTCCGGCATCGCGAAGCCCGAATAGCACATTGCGCAATTGTTTGAAAGAAAAGCCATGTAATGCCAAAGGCAGTAAGTCATCGTTCACACCGTACTCCTTGAGCAGTGAAACGATGCCCCATAGTTCATATAACGACCGCCCTGAGCGGTTAAAGGAGCTTTTTTCGCCATGAATAACCGGCGCTTTTTGTTGTATTTCAGTAATGAGTTCGGTACGGCGGTTATGCAATTCTAACGTCACTAAATCAACAATTTCCGAAACAGGTGTATGCCTGATAACCGCATCGTACTGTTCGCGCAAATCTTTCTCACCGGTGATGTAGTGGACTGCATGGATAAGCGCTTGTTTGCGGTCGTTAAACGATTTTCCCGTAATATTGTATTCACTGCCTTGCTGTTCAAGTATTTTGGAAATGATATACGCCGCGATTTTTTGTTCCGGTGAAGCATCCGGCAGGGAATAATCCCGCCACAATTTCATACGGTGAGGAATATCTTCTTCGCCAAAAACATCGACATACATAATAACATCGGCCAATAGCTGGGCTAATCTGCGTTGAAGCACCTCTGTTTTGACCAATTCTCTCACTTCGTTATTCGTTAACGTATCAACTGTAAAATCATCTGCTAAATCTGAGTAAGAAATATAGTTGATAATTTCATTAACAAACCGCGTTTTTGTTCCTTTGCGCGTACGGCGCATAATCTGAGCGGCAATTTTCTGCTCGCGTGTTCCCTGTGTATATGCCCGAATCATGTGCATTCGCTGATTTGGGTCTTTCAGTGATACGTACGCTTTGATTTGCTCTAATACTGCATAGATGAATGTAAGCAAATTATCATGCGGGGTGTTCCGGTTAAACCGTTCTACCGTCGTAGATTTTCGAGCAGTCGTGTGGAGCAGTTTTATATAATCGTCCAATACGCTGGATTGGCTTTTCCTTTCCGCCACAGCTTCTTTTTGTGGAGAGACAGGAGGCGCTTCATCGAAAAAATCCGGTTCTGGAACACTGGAACTGCCTATTGGAACCGTAGCGGACACTTTGAACGGTTCGGAGAATTCCTGCGCCTCTTCCGCAGTTTTTTGAGTGAAGAGAGGCGATTCATCGTCAAAAAAATCCATAGGAGATACTTGTTTCTCAGCAGGTTTCTGTAGTGGGGAACTTTTGTCAGCACCGGAAGATTGAACCGTTTGCACAAGAGTTTTCCGTGCACCATTTTTTTCTTCCACTTCGATTTCCCGATCGAGGCGCAACATCAGCTCATTATGATCCTTCTGTGAAATCAGCTTTCCTGCACTCAACGTATAGCTTGTATCAAATTGATTGCGGATTTGTTTGGGAATATCGGTGTCAATCGCAACAATTGTTATCCCGCGTTCACGGGAAAGGTAAGCGAGGAAATCCATAATGAACTCGGCTGTATCAATGTGCAGGCCGCTAAACATATCATCCAGCACTAAAAATTTCGGGTCATTGATATAGGCATAGAGAACCAGCATCAACAGTTTCTTTTCATTAAATCCCAAACTGCCAAGGTCTCTGTCCATGTATCGTTCTTTAAATCCGGGTATAAATTTTGAGGCGATTTTAATAAATTCGCCTGTCGGTTTTTCTGCTTCTAGGAGTATTTGTTTTGCTGATAAAACAGGAATATCTTTGAATTTCAAATATTTAAAAAAACGGCGCAATAAATGATGCGATACGGTTTGCGGCGTTACTTGGATATCACGCCCTGCCGTTTCAACGCTAACCGATCCTGAGAGAGGAGTGCGGTAGAGAGCCAGCATTCGCCCCAGAGTACTTTTGCCCATCCCGGGCAAAGCATCGATATACACCATTTCTCCTCGCCCAATTGACAAAGTGACATCGCTCACTACAGGGTGCTGTGCTCCATTGACAATATTTGAGGTAATGAGGTTGTAGTTAAAACGATTAAAAACTGTTGTCGCCCTTATAACTGTTTTTCCGTTGTCCTCCCATGTTTGACGGGTAACGGTTTTTTTGTCGTCAATAATCCCCGTAAGATAATTCAGGCTTATTTGGGCTTGCTGGTATGCTTTTCGAAAACCGCTGACAAACTTTGAACTGCCGGTTTTCGTTAACGCTTCCAGCAATTGCGTTACGATAAATGTTTCGACAACGGCTCCAAACGCGACTGCCACAGCAGGGTTCTGCACCTTGTGCTCGATATCATACAGCGGGCTGTAATACGTATCGCTCGTCGACCCGTCGGATTGTTTTATCATGCTTCTCCACCGAAGAATGCCGAAAATCATATAAACCGCATAAGGAAGTATATACCACGGGCTGAGAAACACCATCGTTGCTACCGCACCGGTAAAATTGATGACACTTTGCCCAGTTGCCCATAATGCCGCCTCGCCGTCGGCAATTGATTTTGCGGTGATTTGCGCTTCGACTCGCGAATCGAATTTCGACGCACGGGATAAATGGAACGCAAACCATTTTGTAATTTCATCGTAATTACGGCTCAGTGTATACAACATCATAACATCCAAAGCATGCAGGGAAAGCACCATCAGAATAAATCCGAACCCGCTTACTACTGTCGAGAACGGCGTAGCGATGAGAATACCAAAAAACATAAATTTCGCCGTTAGCGCAATCGTTTTATACAGCTGGATTTTTAATCGCCGCGATTTATATACTTTTTCGAATTGCTCAACATTGATTATTTTTTTCATCTCGCTAATAAGCTGGCTCCTGACGTTGCCCATTGAAAGCATGTGGGTAATAAGCGTTTTAAACGTTGCTTTCTGTGTGCTTTTCTGCTTTGATTCATCCTCAAAAAGAATAAGCTTATGTTTATTGCTTTTATGAAATCTCTGTATTGTTTGATGAATGCTTGCCAGTTGTTCACGAAGTTCTTTTGAGTGTTCAGTGTTTTCATAGAATACCTCAATTTTTTCAAGAAGTTCGACGGTTGATGCCAAACTGACATGGTATTTCATGTCACCGTTGAGGGTATGAACTGCTTCCTGCAGTTCATCGGCATGTGCAGGGGTAATTTGTTCTTCACTAAACTCAATAAATCGTTCAACCACCGTCACTGCTCTATGCATTTTTCCAGCAAAAGAATCAGAGTCTCCATTCGTTTTTTCAGCTTTCATCTTTTTGCGCACCAAACTAAATCCGGTCAGAAGCGTAATGATGACACCTAAAATGGTTAAAATAGGAATTTTGGCAACATCAATCATTTTATGAACAATGGAAGGCCGGTAATACGTGCGGTTTTGTATATCGATACTGCGATTTTGCCATTGTGTATACTCCTCGTGAAGGCGATGTTTTTCAATCAAGGTTTGTGGATTTTCAAGCAGGCGCGCATCAAGCAGTTCCAAATCTTCCTGTATTTCTAAAAGGTTGTCTTCCGAAGGGTTAAACCATGCCGGCGTTGTAGACAAGCTGAGTTCTTGCAACCGTTGCTGTAAACTTGTCCGTAAAAACCGGACGAGCAATTCGTTCTGCACATCGCTGATTTCCTGTTCGGTCAATGTAATACCTTCAAATGTTGTGTTGTGCAAAGCGCGATAGAGCTGATATTCTGTCTCTGTGGAACGCAATAAGTATTCCCAAGCGGACGGTTCTTTATTTTGCGCACTTTGAGAACGCGCAACAAGTATAAGCCCTCTATTTATATACTCATTATACTGTGCGAGAGGAAAATACTGCCGGCTGTTTGCCGTAAAAAGCTTTTCGAGGACAGAGACGACAGCATCCTGCATCACAGGATCAATTCCGTCGAATTTATCATAACACGCCACTAATTTATAAACTGAAGAACCGTAATACTGCCGCAAAGCGTTTTCTCTGAGCCGCGAATCTGCGCCGGACTGAATAAATGCATCGACGTCTGCCCAATCGCCCATTGAAGCGTTTCTATCGAGATAAATCATCGCCAGTGAAGCGTCCTGTGCATTTGCAGTACGGAGAACCCTCAGCGTTCCTGCCGGTTGTAACGGCGGGTATTCGTGAGGAGCGTTAAAGGATATGGTTTGCTGTATCCGATCCATATCGCGCTGTATTTCATTGATGCTGTTTTGATAAATGTCGGGGAAGACCGCTTCGACAGCCGATAAAAAAGCAGGGTTTTTTTCCTGATGCAATACAAGAAGACTGCGCGCATCCTCAACAAGATCGCTGTATAATAAGTTAGTCAACCCCTTCGATTTCGTATTAAGCCGTATGATCTTTTCAAGCGCCGGCACAACAGACGATTCAAGCAGTTTCTTATATGCAAGATTTTTTAATGTTGTACTTCCGTGCCGGAAAAAAGCTGTCGTTTGAGAAGGCTCCATGACCTGCCATACAGGATTCCCGCGTGAAAGCCCATCGGTATACCCAAGGTACAACGCAACGAGTTCGCGTTCATCTAAAGAATTGACTAATACACTTGCTAAAGCATCGCGGAGGCTTCCTGTTGATGCCTGCGTATAATACGCCAGAAGAATATGCATAGCATGGCGCGCGTTACTGTCTTGTGACGACTGAAAATTATGGAGAAGTTCAGGGCGTGCCGAAAAACTGCTCAGCATCATTTCATCAAACAGCGGGCGTATTTTTTGTAGGTGTTCAGGTGCATTTTTTTCCGTAATATTTTGAAAAAGTATTTGCAAAACAGTGTAATTATCCGTTGCAATCAAACGGCTGATAATTGTGCGGCGCAACTCGTCGTTGTCATTTCCAAGGAAGACGTCCGATAACAATCCGGTTGTGCCTCGTTCTTCCAGCACATGAAAGGCGCGGTTTTGCAAATCGCTGTTGCCGGATAAAATGTCTTGGGTTATTTGAGTTTGCTCCACCGAAACCGGCCGGCTATAAGCAAGAATGTGCTGTGTGAGTTGATCTTGGGTTAATTGAACAACAACGCCGGGCGGATTTATCAGTTGAGTACCGTTTCCTTCCTGTGCCTCGGCAACGCCTCCCATTCCAAGCATTGCCGTTATTGTGCCGAGAACGATTAAATTTTTTATTTTATCAGCCGCAAAATCAATGTGATTGCGGAAAGCGGCAATCCACTGCGCCGCTAATGACGGATACGGTTTTATTTCATCAACTAATCCTGCCAGCACTTCATTAAACCATACCGCCGACGGCCCGCTATGCCCTGAACCAGACGCGCTGAGAACCGGCTCAACAGCAAGCGAATTCTCGTTATAAATAAATTCACTGCCGGTAAAACGAGTCATGAAATGCTGAAAATACCTTTTTTTTTCGATCGAATCAGCCATATTTGACGTTTCAGGTTTACGAATAATAAACGGGATTTTTTCCGCCTGAAACCGCTGTACAAAATAATCTAAATGGAATCCTCCCAACACGAGTACACACGGTCCCTGCAAGCGTTCGTACTCTGCATAAAAATTGTTCATCATCGCACAATCCCTTACCGCGGCACAGGAATAAAAATCTACAGCATTCGCTACTGCCGCATCTAAACTGCTAAGAACCGCAACGCTTTTTGTGCGCAAAACAGGCGGTAAATTTTGTGCTCCGGCGCGAATGTGCTCAAGAAGCGATTCTTCCATAAGCGCCGCTGATTCAGAAGCAGACAATTCCAGCATCAACAACTGTTGAAGGCGAGCGGTATCACGATAAAACCGGAGTACTGTCCGATGCTCTTCAGAATCACAAAGCGCATCCAAATAGAGTTGAATCACCCTATCAACCTGAGCATTGATTTCCGATAAATTCGATTGATTTACTTCACGCGAACATTTGATCCATTCTTCAGCATTTGAATACGGCTCTTTGCCTTCAATCATCATCAACACATCGGTATCCGCAGTATGCGATGCCAGCGGATCGGCAAATAAAGAACGAATTTTTGAACGAATTTGCTCTGGAGACACCGCAGAGAATTTTTTAAGGTATTGGGTATCGTTCTGCAATGCAGTCAGTTCACTTAAAACGCAGTTAATATCCAAAGTCGACAAAGCCCATACTGCATGATAATACGCAGTTAAATCGGGAACAGAATCGAGTATTTCCGATCTGCCGTCAAGTTCGCATTCTACTATGATATCTCCTGCTAGTTTTGCGGCAGATACAAGCTCCATGCGCCGTAACGCGGCGGCTAACTCTCGCACGCCATGCTCGTCAAACCATTTTACCATGGTACTTTTCAGTTCAAAGAGAACCTCGTGTTCCGCTTTTGAATCAGATAAGGTGCGCAATGCATAAATATTGCGGTTGTACAGCGACAACGTTTCTAATCCGACAATATTTAACTGATTTTCCATTGAAGCGAGAGCAGAAAAATATTCCACGCCGCTTATAATGCCTCGTTGCAAGAACTCATTGAGAATCCGTTTCTTTTTATCATTTAAAGGGTACAACCTCAAATAAGCGTAATCCTGTATGCCGGTACAGCCTTCGACAAAAACATGGCTGACGCCATGGTTGGCATGCAGGTCATTGAGAATCGAATAAATAGTGTGCTGAATATCCGGAACGCAATGCGCATCCTGCACCAGATATACCGTCGGCTTAACGCCGTTTTCAGCAGAATATGCATTATCTTTCTTATCGCGGGTTAATCCTATCGAACTGTTTTGGACTGCTTCTGCTGAAGGGTTTTCCTTCTTTGCCGCAAATGCGTAACATTGGTAATCATCGTGTAAAATTCCCGCAACACAAAGCCAAGCAATGATAGTTATATACTTCTTATTTTTTCTGCGCATTACGTTACCTAGTTATGAAGTGTGCTTTTTGTTTTATGATGCTTTGAGAATAACAGAGAATTGTTATCAAAATATTAGAGGTTTTCTAAAGGAAAGATAATAGCCGCTTTTTTTTCAATCATTACGTTAAACCGTAAAAGTTTTTCTTATTTCATCATTTTGAACACTAAAGAATTTCTGCTGGATTTTATTATTTATTTTATTTTTAATCCGGTAATAAATAGTATTTTTAAATAAAATTTATCCCCCATACGATTCCGGTTATTTTGCCATTTGAAACAGTGCCTTTAACACTTGCAAAATACCATAAAAAAATAGACAATGCTCTTAAGCTAACTGAGTTTATATGATGAAAAGAACTATATATGAATAAAAAACAGATTATACACCTTCTCTCGTTGGCAGTTCTTGGGATACTATCGATTGCCATAAGGGTCCCGGGATCATACGCACCGCATAATCTGACGTTTGATGAACCGTTGTATGTCAGCCTTGCGCTTCAAATGCGCGAAGGGCTATTTTCTTATAATACGCATAATTTTCTTTCGCAGTGTACCGGTCCCCTCGATCCGCCTGACTATCTGGATAACCCTTTGTTTAAACATCCTCCGCTTTATCCGGCAACCATCGCGCTGACATATAAAATCGTGGAACTGTTTCAGCCGGCAATGAAACCATACTTTCATGCAAGCTATAATCAGCAAACGTATACCTCGACAAATCTTATATACCGCTATGGAGTGATCCCGTCTTTGTTCTGGGGGCTTCTGTGCATTTTATATACCTATTTGACGGCAAAGAAATGCGGATCGCCTTCAACAGGTTTAATTGCCGCATGCATCCTAACAATCGAACCGGTTTTCTGGATTTGCTCTCAGAAAATATGGATTGATACAATGCTTGCATGTTTACTAACCATATTTGCATATTACTTTATCTTGCTCATCGAAGATACCCGATACTGGATACATGCAGGTATAGCGCTCGGACTGGCATGCATCACAAAATATCCCGCATTCATAGCACTGGCTTTGCCTGTTGCGGGTTTGTTTCTGTTCCCGCAACGGAGAAAATATATTTTTTCCGCACTGTTCATTGCATTTCTTATTTTTTTACCGTGGGGATACAGGATAGCCAGCGTGTACGGAACCGCCGCCTTCTCGGAAGAACACTGCGAAGAAATAGCCAAGATCATGGTTCTTGCAAAAAAATGGTTTTTCCCTTGCGCAACGGGATTTGCCGGACTGATTTTTCTCTTGAAATTCCGGAATCGTTTCTGCAAATTTATTCGTGCAAAATATATCAGGCTGATTGTTGTTTCCTGCCTGATATGCATATGCCTCTATTCAGCTTATTGCCGACAACACATTCTTGCTTTTCTTAATCCTTTTCATATTCCGCGAAACGGTGATACTGCCCGCTTTTTTTACTATGACCCGTGGTACTTTTACATTCTCAGAATCATAGAACTGGCACCGGTTCACTTATTTTTCTATTGCACGCTGTTTACCGGATACCTTTTCCGGTGTAAGCCAGAGGTCATTCTGTTGTCTGTATACGCCTTGCTTTATCTTGCGGCAATGATGATATGGCAAAACCCGCAATGCCGCTATATTCTCCCGTGTATTCCGCTTATAACGGTTGTCGACGCACTCTGCATTCAAAGGATCGGAACACTAACGTCAAAAAAAGTAAAGGCAGGG
Organism: bacterium; assembly: GCA_024233545.1. Taxonomy (GTDB): domain Bacteria; phylum Auribacterota; class Auribacteria; order Auribacterales; family Auribacteraceae; genus JACKPL01. The sequence goes on along the minus strand of JACKPL010000003.1, from coordinate 74,315 downwards.
CTGATAATAGCATCTGCATACGTTTTATTCAAAACGGTATGGGTTGGCTGGAATATAGCGGTTCCTAACAATGCGTGTTATTTTTAGATGCACACTTCCGCTTTTGTCAAAACATACGATAGAGAATGTTTTTCGGAACCCATTATGAATGACAGCTTGCCACCGCTGTTTTTTTGCTCGGACACCTGTCTTCGGGATGTTTTGTTATTAGCGCCACAACACCTGCACCTAGACATATCGCCCCGGCAGGTATAAACGCATAGAGGTAACTGCCGGTTACATCGAATATTTTACCGCCGACAAGGGGTCCAAGAATCCCTGCAATGCCATATGCGCTAAACACAAATGCGTAGTTGATGCCCATATTTTTTGTGCCGAAGAAATCGGCTGTCGATGAAGGGAACAGGGTAAAAATCCCGCCATAGTTAAACCCTACCCAAGACGCGGCAACCGCAAGCAAGGTAGGATGAGAGCCCATTTTGAGAATCACAAACATCATCAGCCCCTGTAAAAAGAACATGAGCGCCATGGATACAGGCCTGCCCAGTTTGTCATATGCCCATCCCCATACAATCCTGCCGGCACCATTGAAAATAGCAAGTATGCCAACCGCAGACACTGCCGCTTCTTTAGAAAGCCCGCAATAAACGCCAAACGGTTTGAGGTTGCTAATCACTAACAACCCTGCCGCGGCACCGGCAATAAACATACCCCACAACATCCAGAACTGACGAACAGCAAGCATTTCTTTCCATGAAAAATCATATGCCCCGCTCACATTTTTCTTTTGTGCAGGAACCCATCCCTTAGGCGCCCAGCCTGCCGGAGGGTTGCACAACAATAAGGCGCCCGGTATACATACAATAAAAAAGATAATTCCCAAATTCAAGAAAGCGCTTTGTACACCGTTTGTATCGATAAAATAGGTCACAACTTTCGCAAATATAAGGGCGCCGATACCGTATCCGGCAACACCAATGCCGGTTATCAAACCGCGCATTTCAGGGAACCATTTTACCAGCGCCGCGATGGGAGACACATAGCAAAACCCTATGCCAACCCCTGCCAAAACACCCATAGTTGACAAAAGCCCTATATACGAACCATTGCTGTAACCGCTTAGAAAATAACCGAGCGCAAACAAAATTGAACCGGTCAACGCAGTAATACGTGGCCCGATCTTATCTTGAAGGCGCCCTGCGAAAAACATTGACAGTGCAAAAAATATGAGGTTCATTGAAAAAATTGATTGAGCTTGAGTTGTCGTGTACCCATACTGCGATTTGAGCGGCGTCACGAAAATGCTCCACGCATACAGCGAACCAAGGCACAGCTGAATTCCAAGGCTTCCCATCAAAACAAACCATCTGTTCATTACTTTTTTTTCTGCCATACCAACGTCCCTTATAAAAATTGTTATGTTATTCTCAGCTTGCACAGTGGCTGTATTTCGCTGATACAGCACTTATAGTAAAAATGGGGGGCAGTGTACCATACTTCATACTATTTGTATACTATTTCTTTACTGTTCAAGCAGTTTTTTTTTTTTTTTTTTTTGAAATATCTTGATTGCCAACATATTATATGCTATATATTTATTTAACTTTTCACGTACATAATTAAGGAATGAAAAATGAATCGAACATTATTGCTACTGCAGTGCATATGTATTGGCATAACAACTTGCGCAAGTTTTACTTCATCGCTTATGGGAAATCCTATAGTTATTCCGGATGATGCGACAAAAGTACAGGAAGTCCACTGGGATAGCCAAGGTAATGCAACTCTTTTCGGATGGAAACCGAAAATTGGATTCCAAGACACTTATAGTGTCGATTTTACATGGGATCAGCAGGATTTGATCATCGGCATAAACACTAATCAAGGGCATAAATCGACAAATACCCCTCTGAGCTACTACACTAATTTTGGGTATACGTATGATTTGCTCCGTGCGATCGGCGGAACGCCTCCGGCAGAATGGCAGTCAAACGGCGTACCGACAACTTTCACTAACGAAGACGCCGGGCTTGGAATCCTTCATACTGCCGATTTTTTTATTGACCTTAATCAAGACGGGACATGGGATAAAAGCATTGTCCTTCAGGACCACCAAGAATATATCGTTACCGAAGCGCACATCAATTCATGGGGAACCCAACGGCTTGGAACAGTTTATAACCATGATTATGATGATTTAGCCGTAGGGCTCTATTCTGTCAATTCATGGCTCAAACCGTACGACACAACTTTAATCGCTGGCGGCGGCGCTGAAAATTACGATGAGTCCGCGCCTAAAACAATCCCTGTCTTTACGCAATATGCAACAAACACCGGAGTTCAAGTATCAATCAATGTTCAAGTAACACAACAGCCAAACTATGAAGATTTGTACTATAAAAACTACATCGAAACAACCGGCTTTAAACCGTTCTTGCGGGATGGTTTAGGGAACATTCAATATAACGCTAGCGGTTCTCCCCTTTACCAAACCACACTATCCAACGACTGGCAACAATACCGGCAAGATATGAATGATTGGTATTTTGATATTTATGGAATCGGATGGGATATACCGGACGACATTTTTATACATTATCAAGAAACTTATGCTCAATATCGATGGGAAATCACTTTGTCCGGCGCCAATCAATCGAGCGATTGGAATGAATTCGATTTTATTTTCGGTACAGCTGTATGCGGAAATGACGTGATTACCGGTTCCGTTTCATCTCCCGTTCCTATTCCCGAACCGGCAACTTTTATCTTGCTTGGATTGAGTATTGCAAGCTTTTTGAAACGAAAATACAAGATATAATTTGTCGGCATATTCAGTAACTGGAAACCTTAATATTCACGGCGCCCTTGCAGAGCGCGCATTATGGTCATTTCATCAGTATAATCGAGACTGCTTCCTACCGGAACTCCATAGGCAATTCGTGTTATGCGGATTTTTTTATGGTGGAGCAGTTTCTGAATATAAACCGCTGTCGCTTCGCCTTCCACATCCGATCCGGTGGCAACGATAATTTCTCCATACGAACCATTATCAAGCATACGAAGCAATTTATCAAATGCCAGTTCATCAGGACCTATGCCATTCAATGGAGAGAGTTTGCCGCCTAATACGAGATACCGTCCTTTGAATACTCCCGACCGTTCTACGGCAAACATATCACGAGACGTTTCAACAACGCATAAGAGAGAAGAGTCACGCGAAGGATCAGTATAAAACTCGCTCACTTCGCGGTCTGTCAGCGCATTTGTTACCGCACATCTCCGTATAGTTCGTTTCATTTCAGTCATTGAAGCGGCAAAATCCTGAATATCTTCTTCCCGCATTTCAAGGAGATGCATCACCATTCGTTCTGCACTTTTATACCCTACGCCGGGTAATCGTGAAAACCAGCTGATTAGTGTTTCAATTGCATCAGGATAACAGCTCATACCCTACCGTACTGCATTTTATATGCCCAGCCCAAATCCCGGTATGTTCAATCCTCCGGTTATTTTTCCCATTTCATCGGACATCATTTTTTTTGATTCGTCGATCGCCTGATTGACGGCGGCAACAATTAAATCCTCAATGTCCTCGATATCGCCGGATTTGACAACTTCGGGTTTTATCTTTATGCCGGTTATTTTTTGTTCGCCGGTTATTTTTATTGTTACCATCCCTCCGCCGGCAGTTACTTCTAACTCTTTAGCGGCAAGTTCTTCCTGAACACGTTCCATTTCACGCTGCATTTTCTGAGCTTGTTTAAGGATTTTCCCCATGCCCATTTATTCTTTCCTCCTCACGCTTATTACCTTCGCATTAAATGTATCGATTATATCTTTTATTCGCTCGTGGCGAAGCACAGCATCCTCCGGCCGAATGTTTTCCGTATCCGGTTTCTGATGTTCCGTTTCGTTATGCACTGTTGTGCCGCCAGCCGTATTTTCGCCGTTATGAAGCTCAAGTTTCACGGCGACTTTCCTTCCGAACCGTTTACTGAACAGCTCTTCCAGTTCGCGTAATTTCGGTTTCACTAAATCCAAATAAAATTTTTCTGCGACCGTAAAACGGATGGCATTCGCATCACTGCTTACTAATTGTAACTTCTGTATATGCCCAACCATCGCTCCCGTTGCATTTTCGCCATATTCACGCCATACTGCCCGCACATTTTCAAGTGTGAATTCCAAAACCGGCGCAACGGCGGCAGGTTCCGGCTGGATAACTGCATGCTGTTTTTCAATCGGAAGTTGCGGCAAAACACTCGGTGTTTGCACAGGTTTCATAACCGGATCATTCTGTTTTTGAACCGGCTGATGCGAAGAACTGTTCTTTTCATCCGAAATTTTTTGCATAACAACTGGCTGATTGGATACAGATACTGCCGGAAAACCGTTTTTCTGCATCTCCTCTAATTTGAGAAGGGCTTGGTCGACAGAAATGAGCGATTTTAAGCGGCAGAACTTGATAAACAATAATTCGAGTACCACTTGCCGAGAAAGCGCATAACGCATCTTAACGCCAGCTTCCGCAACCATTTGGACGGCAAACTCCAATTCTCCGGGTGTATATAATTCTGCTTGAGCGCGCAAACGGATGATTTCTTCCTCCGTACACTCTAGCACATCGGTTTTCTCTTCGAGAAGCCGGACTAACAGAAGCAAACGCATGTGGTCAAGCCATTGTTCAACGAAATAGGTAACATTTTTTCCATCGCGAATCACCTGATCGAGGAACTGTATGCCCTCTGCAACCCTATTATGAAATGCATGGGAGATCAACTCGAAAAATATTTGCCGGTCATAGACGCCTAAAATCTGCGTTACTTGTTCGAGGGAAACAACATCGCCGCAAAATGCAACTACTTGGTCAAACATCGATTGCGCATCGCGCATACTGCCGTTTCCTGCACGCGCAATGGTTCGCAGTGCAGGATCATCCACAGAGATGCCGTCGTTTTGCGCTATTTCCTTCAGCCTGCTGGTTATGATTGCCTGACTGATAAGGCGGAAATCATATCGCTGGCAACGGGAAAGTATGGTAGCTGGCACTTTATGCGCTTCTGTCGTGGCAAAAATAAATACTGCATGGGCGGGCGGTTCTTCAAGAGTCTTAAGCAGTGCGTTGAATGCCGAAGTAGAAAGCATATGCACTTCGTCGATAATGTATATTTTGTACTTCGCATGAGCGGGAACGAACATGATGCTGTCGCGCAGTTCGCGCACATCTTCCACGCTGTTATTGGACGCGCCGTCTATTTCGATAACGTCCATACAGTTTCCGTAAATAATTTCTTCGCACATTGTACATTGCCCGCACGGCTCGATTGTGGGGCCGTTGACGCAATTGAGCGCCATAGAAAAAATGCGCGCTAAACTGGTTTTGCCGACACCGCGCGACCCGGTAAACAGATACGCATGGGCAATGCGGTTTTTTATTATCGCGTTCTTGAGCGTTGTGGTTACATGGCTCTGCCCGACCAAATCGTCAAATTTTAGAGGCCGCCATTTTCGAGCGCTGGCAAGAAATTCTGTTTCGCTAGTAATACTCATCATAATTCTTTTATGCTATTTAATGGCTGTGCGACCGAACGTTGACCCCATTTTCCAGTACATCCATCAATTGCCAAACTCCTGCCAGGTAGTTCTACGGCACATAGGGTAACTTTCTTACCGCTGCTGCCTTCCGGCCCTGACGGGGTTCGTAAGCCCCTATTGCATAGAGCCCGGCTATCATCGATCGCCAATTGGGTTCCGCGCCGAAAAATTGAATGGCCTCGGAACGGCTTTAAACCCTGCTAGAGCGGATTGCAGGTTACAGGGCACCGCTAACTCCCCATCCAGCACAGCCATGTGTTTGCCTTTATTTTTATGTGCCTTATAGAGCACACTATCACGCTACCATAACCATTAAAAAAAAACAAGATGCTTAATGTATATTTTACCTTTTTGAACTAACAATGCTATTGAACCGCCGCATTAGTTTTGCATCACCTTTTTTAAAACACTTATTTTTTGAGCAAATTGTACGATAACTATTACTAAGACAATAACTTAAACCATAATAAAAACGATATCGTATGCGCAGTGTTATTTTTGTATTTGCCCTGCTTGTTTCATGGGTACCTCGGCTTGCGGCTTACCCTGTTTATGAAGGAAGCCTTTCTTCCGGCGGACTTAACGCAACCTCTTCATGGAATACTAAAACGTCTTTTTCGTGGGATGTATCGTACGATGAGATTAGCGATGCGTGGATATATAACTATCATCTTTCGGTAAATAAAAAAACCATCCAATACGTATATCTGGAAACTTCATCAACCTTTTCGGAAGAGAATATACTGGAAGGCACGAGCGATTTCATTAAGCTCGGTATGTTCGGTGAAGAGGAAAATCAGCCGGACACATTATTCGGCATAGAATTCGCTCCTCAAAAGAAGAAGACGGAATACACGTTTACCATCGTTACCGACCGCGCCCCTGCATGGGGAGACTTTTATGCAATCGGACAGAAAACCGGCAAGGCATGGAATACCGTTTCAAATAGCGGTTTTAAGTCGCCGGATACCGATCCGCTGGCATTGCTTTATCCGGCAGACGACGGTTCCGTTTTCGGGCATATTCTCATACCGGGAGACGAAGACACCGATTCAATTATTGGCGGTGAAGAAGCGATAATCGTTCCAGAACCCGCAACTTTTCTCCTGCTCATAGCGGCTGCTCTATGCATAGCGGCAGGCAGAATAAAGCATAGCTAAACATTTGCTCGCCTCATACACTTTCATTTATCACTGACTATCCAACCGTTTTTTCTTGTGGTCTCTGCATGAATATCTTATACTTTATTTTCAATTAACACCATGAAATACACCACCGAAAAATTTTCATTTTGTTATATACAAAAATAATATCATTCACATTATTTATTACGGAGGGTTGTGAGGTGAAGACAAAAACAAAAAGTACCAAAAAATTTTTCTTATTTTCGTTATTACTGCTGGCAGTATTTATGTGCAGTAATGTATCCGCAGACTCGCTCATCACCCGCCAAATCCTTAACGATGCAACAATCAACCCGGAAATTATCGTAACCGTTACTCCTGACAGTTCTACTACATCTTATTTTGTAAAAGAATTCCTCATTGCCGAAATCAACCCAACACATATTAGCGGCGGCGGTATCATTGATTATTCGGAAGGATGCATATTGTGGGGGCCGTTTGACGACAACCTTCCGCGTACGTTCACCTACAAGATAATGGGAAGTACGACTGGCTTTGAAATACCCGGATTCGCGCGGTTTTCGAGTGATCCTCCCGCTCAGAACCCGAAATCATATTACAAAGTGCTCACTGAAGGAGACAAAATAGGAACACTTATTGTACCGATTCAACATTCGATTGCCGAATTGAATCCCGGCACTGTTTATACCGTAACGACACAACACCTTGCAATATATGACGGACAACCATTGCAGATACCTTATTTTTATCCTGAACTACACATTCTCAACGCTCTGCGCAACAATATTATCGGTATTCGAGCATTCAGCGGCCCTGAAGGAACGGGATATGCCACATTTCAGAAAACCACTCCTTACACAACCCCTATAGCGTGGAATATTCCTGAACTAGAAGTAATTTCTGTTACAGCTACGCAACTTGCCAACCCCGCCGCGCTCGAAGTTGCATGGACGTTCCGGTTATCTCCTACCGTGTTGTGGAATGTTGACGGAGCAAGCATCTGCATCGGTATTTTTACCATGACCGATGCCGGCGATTTCGGCGCGTTCTGCGACCTTTCAAATCTTAACTACACCGGAGGCATGCCCAAGATATTTTCCGGCAAACGAGGTATTTATGTATGGAAAGAAGGATATAACGTCGCAACAAATCCCGTAAACCAACGCGACTTTTTCTCTTTTTGTTCAGCGCCGAAAGGTGCAGGCTCGAATAAAATTGAATCGATCATTATAGCGCTTCCGCAAGACATAAACGGGGCAGAATCACCGTTGTTCCGCGCATTTATAGCCGAAGCACACAGCCGAGGCTGTGAAGTCCATTTTGTTACCGGCGAACCGGAATGGTCGTTTGAATATAACCGCCAAATAGGCGTTGACGACATAAACAAAATATTTACTTTCAATCAGCAGGCGGCTGTTGAAGAACGGTTCGATTCTATCCAATTCGACATCGAACCCCACGCCATCGATACAGACAATGAACCCGGCATGGAACCATGGGTATGGGCTGAATACATTCCGACAATGGCGTTCTTCAAGTCAGTCATCGACCAGAATAATGCCAGTACCGGTTTAAACATTCCTTTTTCTGCGGCAATCGGCAACTTCTGGCACGAAGATTATGTACCGGCAGACGCTTATACCGGACCGGGATTTCAACAAATCCTCAATATCATCGATAAAGCACAGATTATGAATTATGTCACCAATCACGGCGCAGTGTATACCTGTCGAGATGAGATAAATTATGCCCGTTCGCTGAATAAACCGGTAGATATTGTATATGAAACATTTAATACATCGCCGACAGAATCGTTCTGGTTCAACGGGAATAACGCGCTGGAACGGATGCTCACTACGATTGATTATGCATATTTTGATCCGATTTCTCCCAATTATTATGAAAATCTTGAGTACAATATCATTCATTATTATGAAGCTGATGATGAAGTATGGGCTCACAACGGTGTTGTAAAACGATCTTACCGCCAGTTGCGAGAAGATATATTCTCACCGCAAGAGCCGATAACTCCAACATATAACACCGCTCCGGTCTGCTATGTGAACTATCCCAACGGCGGCGAAGTAATAAACACTTCCACGGACACCATCACCTATACACTCTATGACGATGACCCATCAACGCCTATCGCTGTTAAATTTTATTTGGCGAACAGCACGCAAGGAACGGAATATTTTCTCGGAGAAGAAACAGTTACTGTTAATGCATCATTATCGTATAACGGAAGCTACTCACTTAACGCCAGCGCGTACCCTCTTGTTTCCGGCTACCGAATACGGATTGAAGTAACGGAACAATCAGGCATACCTGCTAACGATTTGAGCAGTTATGACCAATCCAACTTCGATTTTGAGATTAGTTCATCATCCTCATCCAATACTGCACCGGTATGCACAGTAACCTATCCAAACGGCGGAGAAGTATTAACCCCTCCCAGCATGACTATAACGTACACGATAACCGATGATAACCCCTCAATACCGATCAACGTACGGTTTTATCTGGTAAACCAAGGAACAGAGTATTATCTTGGACAGCAAACAATCAATGTCAACTCATCGTTGATTCATAACGGCAGTTACACCAAAGGGGGGCTCAACGCATATCCCAAAACGACCGGATACCGCATTCGCATCGACGCAACGGAACAATCAGGCACACCCGCTCTTAGCGGTTCGGATTTATCCGACGGTACTTTTGAAATTAAGAAGAGAGGCAAATAACCGTTTGCTATATGAGTTTAAAAAGAAAACCCGCATATAGTTTATGCGGGTTTTCTTTTTGGCACAATGCTCTTGAGCAATAACAGCTTAATGTATATGTTTGCCGTATTTAACATCTTGTCCTTTAATATGCTTGACAAGCCAATCATTGAGAAATTGTATAAGGCTGTCATCAACATCCTTTTTATTCTCTTTAATATCTGTTTCAACTTGTTTAATCTTATCGACAAACCCTTTATGAATCTTTTTATGTGCTTCATATTCGGGGAATTTATGTTTTTTCATCAACTTTTCTTCATCGCCGAAATGGTATTCGGTATAATTGATGAGTTCACGCACAACAACAAGCATTTCATTTCTATCTTTTTTCTTTCTCGCGATAGCCAGATCGTTTATCAGCCGGAACAATACTTTATGCTGATCATTCATATCATCATGAGACACATCATAGCTTGGGTCCCACGAAATAATCTGCTGGCTCTGCATTTCTTTACGCACACGGAACTGCGCAATCTGCTCCTGCAATGTCTGTGCTTGAGTAGCAAGGTTTTCAGCAGATGCGGCAAGCTGTTCCGATGCGGCGGCATTTCCCTCTGTGATAGTCGTATTGCTTTCCATGGTTGAAGCCTGCTCATTGGTGGTATCAGACACTGATTGCAGTTGTTCGGCTATGCCTGCAATATATTGCGTTATCTTGGATAAATTTTCTCCGGTGATCCTCGTTAAACTTACGCCTTCGCCGACTTGGGTAATGCTTTCTTTCATAATTTGGTCAATTTTATTTGCGGCCGTCGCGCTTCTTTCTGCGAGTTTCCGTACTTCATCGGCAACAACGGCAAACCCTTTGCCGTGTTCTCCGGCATGCGCCGCTTCGATTGCCGCATTTAGGGCAAGAAGGTTTGTCTGCTCCGCAATATCAGTGATGATGCCGATTGCTTCCGATATATGTTTTGAACTCTTTTCAATGGAATTCATGGTAGTGATTGTCTTTTCCATTGCAATTCCGGATTCTTGAGCAGTTGCCGCCGTTTTCTGTGCAAGTTCATTTGCTTCCCGCGTATTGACAGCGTTTATCTGAATTGAACTCGATATTTCTTCAAAACTCGCTGAATGATGCTGAGCACCGTCAGATAATGTCTGTGACACTGAAGCAATTTCTTTTGATGCCAGAGTAACGCTGTCCGACGATTCTTTGAGCAGTACTATAGTTTTTTCCATCTTTTCAAACAGTTCATTCAACCCGATGGAAACTTTGCCAAGCTCATCATATGTTTCAACAGGAAACCGTTTTGACAAATCGTTTTGATGCGCTGAAGCGCGCACAATCGTAACAAGATTTTCCAATCGACGAAGAACCACTTTTATAATGACAATGATCATTAACAAAAGAAGCGCTGTAACAACAATATTCGATGCCGCTAAACCGATTTGCAAACGCGCCAATTCCTGCATCGACGCTTTTCTGTCTCTGACCGATTTAATATACCCTTTAAATTCACCCTGATAATCCGTAAAGGGAATCAGTGCAATACTCCATTTGCCGTCAGGGGAAAAAGTAAATACAGGAGTATCAGGTTTAAGCTTCCCTAGAACTTTGGGTACAACAGTGAATGTATCCTGAGCTTGAGTACCGGCAATAAATGTATTTGTATCCTTTTTATTCCATGCGACATTTTTGGCATCTTCAAGAAGATAAATAAAATAATCTCCCCCCAATTCTTTTTTAATTGAAGCAAGGAACAGTTCCCCAAAATTTGCGCCTACTTCCACACTGCCGATGTGATTGCCTTGATAATGCATGGGCGCGACAACTCTATAGCCATACCCGCCTTTTCCTTGTTCAAGCCCCATCACAATTTTATTTTCTTTATTCGCTGTATTTACCGTATATCGAAATTCCTTTAAGCTGTCACCGAATTTTTCCGGCTGATGCAATCGGAGAAACGATGTGGAATCAGGCAGGTGAAACTGAAACTGATCGAAAAGCTCTTTGTTCTTTTCGTATACCGGCAATAGAAGTTCTTTTAATTCGTCACGCTTTTTTTCCGCAAACAATTTTTGTATTGCCGTATTTTCGGTCACGGTAGATAGTACCGTACTCGCAATGTACAGCTGTTGTTCCATTTTGCTATTTATCGATTCCACTAACAGAGCATCAAATTTTGCATCCGCCTGCTCAATAGTTTTCTTGATTCCATAGGATTGGTAATATCCTGCCCCTATCGAAGTGATAATTGTCGTTCCCAAAAGCAGAAAAATAACTTTCGTTTTTAATGATAATTTGTCCCATATTTTTTTCATCTGGCTCACCTTTCCCCAAATTGCGGTTTCTTACTTTTATTCTTATGGTAAATATCGGACTAAAACAAAAAAAATTTATAGTAAACTGATTTGTATCAGCCAGTTTTCGCATTAAATTTGAGCCGGTTGGATTACGTAAACTAATCCACTAGGTACCAAAGGAAAAAAATGAATTCCATCGTTAGACGGTTCTGTGGCGAACGGCACGCGCTCACTAATCCAAACTCAGGTTAGTGTTCTTATAGCGTATGAGAGGGATGCCCGTGATTATTTTGCGGGGAAATCCAATGCTATTTCGAGAAAGAAATTTTCGCCGTCAATGGTAAATGGCACCACAACGCACGGGAAATCTCTCGGATACATGGTATTAAGATTGTGTCCGCTGATAACTATCGGCAAAGCGATTTGCAAATGGAACCCTTTTTCAAGCAACGTTTTTTTTGCGCCGCCGGCAACCATATTAGCTATTTCGCCAACGGTATCGCGTACATAATCGTTTACTTCATTAACGACGTCGTCAAGCATATTGCCGGTTATTTTCATTGCAAGCGATTCAGGGAAATTCAAAGCGACAGACCCCACAACTTCGCCCGCGATGCCGATAGAACCGGATATATCGCTCCGGATGGTATTGTCTTCGCGCAAATACGGTTTTCCGAGAACAGGGTTTACAGCCGCCATAACAGATAGGGCATTTATCGTTGATGCAATAAATGGATTGATATATTCAACGTTCATGTGCGTAGTATCCTTATTATTCGTTTAGTTACTGATGATCGCTTTGACTTTTTCCTCTAAGATCGCTTTGGTAAACGGTTTAACAATGTAATTGCTTACTCCTGATTTTATCGCCTCGATGATATCGTCTTTTCCCGCTTCCGTGGTAATCATGATGATGGGAATATTTTTATACGCTACACTGCTTTTGACTGTTTTTACAAAAGTCAATCCATCCATTTCCGGCATATTCCAGTCGGTAAGTATCAACTGGATACCATCCATTTTAGTCAAAGCATCCAACCCGTTTTCCGCTTCGACGATGTCCTCGAATCCCAGCTGGTTCAAGGTGTTTTTAATGATCCTGCGCGTAGTCATCGAGTCGTCAATAACAATAATTTTCATACTACCCGCCTTTCTTTATGTAGGTCTGTTATATTGTTATGCACAGTGCTTTTATCCATTAAAACTTGTGTCTCAAGGACAACCATCAACAAATCAAGAATTTCGTTTCTTTTTATCATGCCGACGAGAGAATCTTTGCTGAATATGAATGCTTCGGATTCAGTGCTTTTGACAAAAAATTCGCACACATCGATGATGCAGTCTGAGGGGAAAAACTTCACAATGTTTTTCCGCATATGGTCCTTGACGAATGATTTCATTGTAATGACATCGTTCAGCATAAACCTGATTATGTCTTGCTGGCTTATTATTCCGCAAACAGCGTTATCTTTGTTGACAACAGGCAGTGAAGAAACATTTTGACGCTGAAACAATGTTACCGCATCATAAAGCGTCGTATCAGGGGTTACCGTTTTTACATTTCTCTGCATTATGCTCTGTAATTCCAACAACGGATGCGGATTATTCATCTAATGTCCCCTTCACAGCTGAAATGACTCGCCCCTCTTCAAAGGGCTTTAAGATATAGTCGTTAGCTCCGGACCGCAAAGCTTTCATTAAAGATTCGCGGTCTTCAATGGCAGTTACCATTATTATCCGTGCATTCGGATCGATTTTCAGTATTTCGCCTAACGCCTCAAGGCCGGTTTTTTCCGGCATGATGATATCCAAAGTGACCAAATCGGGACGCAGTTCTTTGAATTTCGCTACCGCTTCATTACCGTTACTGCATTCAGCAACAACCTCATAGCCATTTTTCTCGAGGATGTCCTTTAGCAATAGGCGCAGAATTGGAGCATCGTCTACCAATAAAACCTTCTTACTCATAAAGAGCTCCTTTTCATAATGTATTTGAAATATAACTTAATACTTTTTCAGTTTTTGAATCCGGTATAATAAACATATGGCAGTTGATATTCTGCTGTACGATTTTAAAGGTTGTCTCTATCATCATTACTTCGTTTTGTTCAACTGCAATACTCATAAAATATTCAAGGAAAACGGTGCCGACAAAATCATGTATCACTGTCGGCGGAGAAATGGTTATGCCAAGCTGAAAATCGGATGTAAAAACGCTCGCTATTCCGCATGACAAAATATTGGCTATTTCCTGAACGGCGCTTGAAGTATATTGATCATACGTCGTTGTTGTGCCGACCGGCCTGCGCAGTATCAAATCAGCAAGCAGGCAACTGTCTTGCGCATTGACAAAAAAGAGAAACTTAAATTTTACGTCTCCTCCCAAATCAATAAACGCTCCAACCACTTCATCGCTTTCGGCGCTTAGTTTTCCTGTAATCTCCGATATATCAGCCATGTAGATATCGTCCATTTCAATCTTGGCGCCAACTCTAATAAAACGTGAAAGGGCTTGAGACGCTTTATCAATACTGAGCTGTGCAACAAATTTTAGAGCTTTATTGATAGCCATAATTTTAATACTCCATTATTTCTTCGCCAAAAATCTGGCATTGAACTTTTCCGGTAATCAGGTCAAATTTTACTCTATACCCTTTTTCTCCGCCGGTTTTTGCTGCAACAACACGTATGCCGAGCTGTTTTAAAACGGCCCGGGCGGCTATTTCGTTTGCCTGCCCGATATTATTGCTTACCTGCTGAAGAATTTTTGCGCCGCCAAAAAGTTTTGCAACACAATCATTTATGCCTACTCCGCAAACTTGCTGAAGTTTATTAAACATCTCCGGTATGCCGGTATCAGCAAATTTCGCGGTTTTAATGCCGTCTTTATTTATACCGGAACTGGAATCCGGCAAAATGATATGCAGCATACTCCCTGCTTTATGTAACGAAGAATACAGACACACGGCAATACACGACCCCAAATTTGTTGAAAGGACAACGGGCGCTTTTGCAACTTTATAGTCTGCAATACCGACGACAATCTCCTGTGAATTCATGCATGTCTCACTTTGATTCTTTGATGATTGAAATTGGATCAAGTATTAGCGCCACCTGCCCATCACCAAGAATAGATGCTCCAGTTATCCCTTTTACTCGTGAAAAATGTTCCGTAAGCGGTTTTATAACAATTTCTTCTTCTCCGATAAGCGAATCGACCGTAATGCCTAACTGGGTTTCGCCATCAGTTAAGACAACAACCTTTTTTGCTTTGGTGCTATTGTCATTTTTCCCTTTGATATTGATGACGTTTTCAATATTAACCAATCCCAACACTTGATTGCGCAATTTTATTGTTGGGTTCCCATCGACGGCATAAATATCGGTATCGGAAATTTTGATTATTTCAAGGACAGCTTCCAGCGGGACAGCATAGATTTCTTCGCCTATTGATACCAGCAGAACTTGTATAATCGCAAGCGTTAACGGTATTTTAAGAGTAAAAACAGTCCCTTTGCCGATGGTAGAGTTGATATCGACAACACCGTTTACCGATGTAATCATATTTTTGACAACATCCATTCCCACGCCTCGCCCGGAAATACCGGTAACTGTTTGTGCACTGCTGAACCCGGGTAGGAAAATGAGGTTCAATTTCTCTTTCTCGCTCAATGCATCTGTCTGTTCTTCGGTTAATAAACCTTTTTTTACCGCCACTTCAGCAAGCTTTTCAGGATCAAGCCCTTTGCCGTCATCACCTATTTCAATACAAATGTTATTCCCTTTATGCGATGCACGTAGCAATACGGTACCAGTTTCCGGTTTACCCGCTTCGGCGCGCGCTTGAGGAGATTCAACTCCATGATCGATAGCATTGCGAATCATATGGGTTAACGGGTCGCCAAGGCTGTCGACAATTTTTTTGTCAAGTTCGGTATCTTCACCTTCAATGACCAGATTAACTTCTTTGCCCAAATCTTTTGAAATATCTCTGACGATTCGTTTAAACCGCGTAAAAACCCCTTCAACAGGAATCATGCGCGTCTGCATTATTCCCGACTGAATACTGGACGCGATTTTGCCCAGGGAATCAATCGAATCATCGAGAAGATGCACCTTGTTGGCTACATCGTTTTTAGCGATATGCGCTTCAAGTTTTCCCAACCCTTCGGTCAATTTTTCCAAATGGCTCCAGACTTTTCTGACTTTATCGGTTTCATCTGTTGTACGGACATTTAATTCTTTAAACTCGTTTTGTACCGTTTTAGCTTCGGACTTCGTTATTTCAAATTCAGAAGCTATTTGCCTAAAAAGCGCAATATCGCCATCAAACATATGTATCAACCGCGCAAGCTGTGCACGGACAATAACCAGCTCGCCGGATAAATTCATAAGATTATCGAGCTTATGCGAATCAATCCGAATGGTTGACAATTCAATGGGTGCGTTTTTTACTGCCTGAACGTTTTTAGAGGCATCCGGTTCGGTTATGGAATTTTTAGGTTTAACTTTGCTTTTCTGTTCCGGTGTTTTTTTAGTTACTTCTTCAACCAGTACCGGTTTAGGTTTTTCGACTTTTTTATCTGTTGCAGACACAGGTTCAAGTGACACTATTTTAATGCCGTCAATGGAATTTAATGTTTTTTTAATGTCAGCTTTTTCATGGTCTGTTCCCAGCACCGCACCTACCGTTACTTCGCCATCGAACTTATCTTCGATAGGATCAGGGCTGTGTTTAAAAGAAATCAAGTCGCCTTTTTTACGAAGGTGTTCTTCAACAAGGATAAGGTGGATGTTTTTCAGCATAACGGTTTTATCAACAGTAAAAACGGCTTGCAGTACATTTTTGTACTGCTCGAGCTCGTTGTCTGAAAGAGTAACTTCAACAAGTGAGCCAAACTCGTTTTTCGGTTTGGCTTTCACTTTTTTGCTGTCGTTTTGCTTTCCCGTAATTTTTTCATAATATTCGTTCAAGGAATCAAGAATACCCGATATATCAGCGGTAGACTCGGCATGCTCTGAAAACGACTTATTGATGGACGCAATCATATCAATGCCGTCAAACAGCAAAGTAATTATCTCCGGCTGAAGCGGTTGATGTTTGTCGCGAAATGTTGAAAGAATATTCTCCATGGCATGTGCCAAACCGGTAATTTTTTCCGCTTTAACAACCCACGCCGAACCTTTGATATTATGCATCAGCCGGAAAAGTTCATTGACCTGATCTGCATTATATTCGCCGTGCTTTTTCTCGACAGCAACCAGCAGTTCGTTGAAATCTGCTATGTACTGATTTGATTCAACAAGGTATTCCTCAAGGTATTTTCCTGAAGAAGACGCTTCTTTCGGAGGAACATCGTTGCTCAAAATAGATTTTATTTTCTGAACGCTTTCCTCTATATCGCATTCGTCGTCATTATTGCTTTCTTCAAGTGCCTGAAAAAGGAGCCCGAACGTATCAAAAGCAAAAAACAGCACATCAATTATCTCTAATGTCAGTTCGATTTTGCCTTGCCGGACAAGCTGTAAAATCGCTTCCATTTCGTGGGCAAGATGCTCAATTTTCGTTAAGCCGATAAATGATGCCGACCCTTTAATAGTATGAGCCGCACGAAACATGGCATTCAGGTCGTCTTCCGACATGTGGCTTTCGTTTTTTATAACTGATTCCGCTTCCAGCAACTTTTGATTCAATACATCGAGATGCTCTTTGCCTTCAATCAAAAAATCTCGGATATATTCCTGATGTTCTTCTCCAAACGCATGTGACATTGTTTTGATTCCTCATGTTGTATTTTTATATTTAAACTAAAAAACAAGTCATTTTTTGCAATAGACGCCCGGTTTACAATAATTCAAGCCTGTTTTGATATCCATTAAACTTTCCGATAGGCTGATAAACAAGTGCCCGCCTTGATTAAGGTTATTTTCAATAAGGTTAACTACATGCTGTTTTGTCTGCTTATCGAAATAAATAATGACATTGCGCAAAAAGATGATATCGAATTTTTCACCCGCCATGGGTTTAAGCAAATTATGCGCCACAAACCGAACATTTTTTTTGACCGCATCGATCACGGTGATATCTAAACCGCGACGGGCCCGGTCGGGTGGAAGATGCACAAAATATTTGGCATCTAATTCCGCAGATACCTCCCTGAGGCTTCTTTCGCTGTACTGCGCCGTTACCGCCTGTTCAAGCACTTTGCTGTTTATGTCCGACGCTAATATGCTGAACCTGAACCCGTGATTCTTTTTGAAAAATTCATGGCATAAGATTGACAATGAATACGGTTCTTCGCCGGTCGAACATGCCGCAGACCATATCTTCACTTCGCGTTGCGACAACCGGCTCTTTTCCTCAACCAATGCCGGCAGAAGCTTTTCGAACAGATAATTGAACTGTTCGGTATGCCGGAAGAAGTAGGTTTCATTGGTCGTAATGGCATTGACAAAAAACTCCAGTTCATTACTGCTGACATCTTCCAAGAATCGGATATAACCGCTAAAATCATCTAATCCTAGTTCTTCCAGCCGTCTTCGCAGGCGTGCTATAACCAGATTCTTTTTTGCGTCTTTCAGGAACACTCCCGTCTGGTTATACATGATGTTTTGGATTTTCTGAAAATCAGTATCAGTTATAGACAACATACTACATGCCTTTTTTTGTAATGAATGTGTTTGCCACCGTTATACACGGAATTTCCCGACAACATCTTTCAGTACGACGGCTTGGTTTTCAAGCTGTTCCGCCGCCGCCGCAAGTTCTTCGGACGCCGCGGCGTTCGATTCGGTTATGGATGTATTCTCTTCCATACTGGCGGCTTGTTCATGCGTTGTCGATGAAATGGACTGAATCTGCTTTGCCACATCGCCGATGTTCGTTACAATAGATTTAATATTTTCACCGGCACGCTGAGACAGCTTGACGCCTGCCGTTACTTGATTCGTGCTTTCGTTGATTAAATCTTCAATTTCTGCGGAAAGCGCCGTGCTTCGCTCAGCAAGCTTGCGCACTTCATCGGCAACGACTGCAAACCCTTTGCCGTGTTCGCCGGCATGAGCGGCTTCTATAGCGGCATTCAGCGCCAACAGGTTTGTTTGTTCGGCAATATCTGCAATAAGGGCAACTACATCTGTAATCTGCTTGGAACTTTTCTCGATGGCATTCATCGCATCGATGGTTTCAGTCATATCCTGTCCGGTTGTTTCCGCTTTTTTCGCAGTTTGTTGCGCTGTTTCGTTAGCGCTGGTCGCTTCATTCGCATTGGATTGCACTGAACTGGCAAACTCTTCAAAGCTGGCTGTCTGCTGTTGCGCTCCGTCCGATATATTTTTTGATGACGAACTAATTTCTTTTGTCGCTTCAAAAAGCTGTTGAGACGTCTCTTTGACTTTACGAAGCGCCGCGCTTATTTTTTCAATCATCGTGTTCACACTTTGTGACATTTGCCCAACTTCATCACTGCTGTCAACGGCAGAACTTACCGTAAAATCACCTTCCGCAACCTGCTGGATTGTTTTCGTAAGCGATTGGACCGGCTTAACAATTCCTCTTATAAGATACATTGCCAAAAAGACCGTTCCCAAAATACCGCCAAGAATAAGAATCGATAAAATAACTTTCATTTCTTTTTGTTTGGCTATAGCTGTTTCATGATATATTTCATGAATCTCTTCCAACTTATGTATAGTCTCTCCAAAGAAACCTTCTGTTT
The DNA here is from genome assembly GCA_024233545.1 of bacterium. GTDB lineage: Bacteria > Auribacterota > Auribacteria > Auribacterales > Auribacteraceae > JACKPL01. The sequence continues at coordinate 54,830 of JACKPL010000003.1, read as the reverse complement.
TGTCTTTATATATTGCCGCTTTTTCGTCTAGCGTTTTTGCCGCTCTAATATCGCCAACGGACTCGTGCATATCTTTATGGCTTGACTCTATTGAGTCTAAGACTTCTCTTAATTGTGGTGAAACATTATTCAATTCGCTTGATGACATAAAAGCATAATACCATTGTCCAAACGAACATTTATGGCGATCAGCAACAATGGATTCTTCATTATTTTTATTAATCAGCGCATCACGGACTTTTTCTGCCCATTTATAATGATCTATGACTTTTTCATTAAAAAATAACGCTTGATTGTCCATTTTCGCAGTTATACTGCCTTCTATAACAGCAAACACCCCCATGATAACCATCAATGCAAGAATAATTCCAAATCCACCCGTTAATTTTGTTTTGATCGAAAGGTTACGTAAGTTCAACATTTTTCATCCTCCTAACATTCATCCTATTACTAGTTTATCTTCTTTTATATTTTCCTGGTATTCAGTCACAAAATCCACATCCGCCGATTCTGGAAGGCCCCGTCCATTACTAGAAACCTGTTTCTTCTGTTCCGTTTTAGTACTTTTTGATGGAGGAAGTTTCGGAGAATTCTTTATAGTATTATTCGGCAATGCCGAATTTGCCTTAACTTTACTTTGCTGTTTTACTTTAGTGTCGGACAATTTAAACTTTTCGATTTCATTTTGAAGCGTTTCAGCCTCAGCGCTCATTTCCTCAGCAGATGCCGCGAGCTGTTCCGATGCGGCGGCGTTTGATTCAACAATAGCAGTGTTTTCTTCCATCGTATCTGCCTGTTCTTTTGTTGCAGTCGAAATTGCTTCAATCTGCTGAGCCGCTTCAGCAATCCTGCCGATGATCGATTTGAGGCTTTCATCAGCATTCTTGGATGAGCTAACGCCCTCGGCAACTTGGTGTACGCTTTGTTTGATGAGCACTTCAATTTCTTTTGCTGATGCCGCACTGCGGTCTGCCAGCCTGCTCACTTCATCGGCAACAACGGCAAATCCTTTGCCGTGCTCGCCGGCGCGTGCCGCCTCGATTGCCGCATTCAAGGAAAGCAAATTGGTTTGTTCCGCTATTTCTGTTATAAGATCGATTGCCTTTGCGATCTGGTGAGAACTTTTTTCTATGCTGTTCATCGTTGCTATGGTGCTATCCATGTATTTTCCTACTTGTGAAATTGCTTCAGCAGTCTGCTGAGCAATTTCACTTGCGGATGCCGCATTCTGTGCGTTAGATTGGACTGATGCGGCAAGTTCCTCAAAACTTGCGGACTGCTGTTGCGCGCCATCGGCTATCTTTTGTGATACCGATGCAATCTCTCGTGAACCGCACGTAAGCTGTTCTGAAGTATCTTTTATTCTTCCGATCATATCGCTTACTCGCGTGACAAGAATATTGAAATGGTCTTTCAATTGATTCATTTCATCACCGCGTGACATTTCAAATACATTGCATTCTGTACAACTTTTAATTTTGCCAGTCATAATTCGCGGGCATTGTTGCTTTTCTTTAATAACAAATGACCCGACTTCCCGCCAACAATGCGCTTTTATTCCGAAATCTTTGCATTTTGTATTGCCGCATTTGCGTATTTCCGAACAATTGATCGATTGAGAATCAAGCTGAACGGTCAAATCGCCTTCCGATGCTTTCAGGAATGCCTCATGAGCTTTGATGATAGTTCCCACAACATAATGAACAAGGAAAAACACCATCCAGCCACACAGCACCAACCCAATTAAAACGGAAATCCCTTGAAAAATGAACATGCGTGCTACTTTTTTTTCTGAGTCCTTCTGCATCAAGACAACTGTTTTATTCATAGCGCCAAGGATTTCTTCATTATGCTCTAAAACATACTGCAAAGCGGTATTTGCGCCGGAACCGTTCTCGATTGCCGTCCTGATATTGTTTTGAAACGGTTCCCATAATGCCATCACGGCGGCAAGTTGACTTGAAATAACTGAAGATGATGGTTTTGAACAGGTTCTAAAACTGCTTAACTGCAAATCAATAGGAATTTTCCCGCCATAGGAAAGGGCATCAAGTGTTTTTCCGAAAACATCCACGCTGTTGTGCAGTTTCTCTTTGACTACTGCATCCTGCGTATCTTGAAACACTAATAGTTCTTTGGTCATTTTTTCTATAAGCATCCGCTGGCGGCCGGCAAAATTGATGAGCGCGCCATCGTCTTTCTGTTTTTGAGTTACCCAGAAGATATCGGCAAACATTATTACAAATAATGCCGCCAACACGACGAGCGTCGCTTTGGTTTTTGCAGAAACACTTTGAAACAGCACTACTATTTTCTTTAACATTTTCTTCATCCTTTTTCTCAGATTCATGCAATTTATACATCTTGATACCGGTTTTATCGCCACAAAAACCGGATCGGTTTAGAAAATTTGGTTTACCGCACAATGCGTATCGTTTTTATCGTTTATCATTCTCAGAAATTTTGCAAAAGCGCCTTTGTTTTTTCTAATCCATTTTCGAATAACGCCGATTTAACAAATAAAAATGATGGGGAGGATATTCATGAGCGCAAAAAAAGAATTTGTAGAAAACAGCACAAAAAATCAAATCCGGCAATTCGTTTGTTTCAAGCTGGCAGAAGAAGAATATGCACTGGATATAACCTATGTTAAAGAAGTCATTCGCGTGCCGCGGGTAACATACATTCCGCAAATGCCTGATTTTTGCCAAGGCGTAATAAATATTAGAGGCAACGTGATAGGATTGTTCGACTTAAAAAAAATACTGGTGCTCAAAAGCAAAGAACACGCAAAAATACCGAAGATTCTCGTAACATCGATAGACGGTTTAGAAATAAGCCTTGTCGTAGACGAAATCTTGGAAAATATTAAACTCCATGAAAACGAGATCGAACCTGCGCCTTCGGTGAAGATGCATGTCAACCGAGCATGTATTCAGGGAGTAGCCAAACCAGAGAAGCGCCTTATTACACTGCTTGATTTACCCAAAATTCACGAAACAATCAAGCAGATGCTCAGTGAAACGAAAACAGAACTAGCGATATCATAAAATAGATTTCAAAGGAGTTGAATGCGGTGAAAACAAGTGCAAATAATATGACAAGTATCCTCCTTGACGCAGGCACTAATGAAGTTGAGATGATAGAGTTTACTATCGGCAAGTCTTATTACGGCATCAATGTTGCGAAAGTCAGGGAAATAATCAGCGTGCCCGACGCAATAGCTGAATCTCCCGATATGCATCCGTCGATTGAAGGTGTTATCAGCATTCGCGGCAGGATAATTCCTGTAATCAATCTTGCGAAACACCTGAACTACACTGTGGAAAACGATAAGAAAAAAGAACGGATAATTGTATCGGAATTCAACGAAATAACTATCGGGTTCAGAGTAAGTTCCGTCAACAAAATTCATCGGTTGTCATGGGAACAGATCGAACCGCCATCAAAAATTATGCAGTCAGAATGTAATTATACGGTTGCAATAGCAAAACTCAACAATCTCATTTTCTTTATTCTCGATTTCGAGAAAATAGCCGGCGACATCAATCCGCAAGTCGGAATGAACGGAAAATCAAGCGTAATCATCGACACGGTATCCGAACTCGGGTTTGACCGAAAAACCAAAACGATTCTGGTCGTAGACGATTCTGATTTCATACGCAATATGCTTACCGAACAACTTGAACAAGCTGGATACAACATTAAAACCGCAACTAACGGCAAAGAAGCATGGGATTCATTGATTGAGGCAACTGAATCCAAAGATTTTCAAGGCATTGAAAATCATATTCAATTGATAATTACCGATATTGAAATGCCGCATATGGACGGCTTGCATCTTATCGAGCGGATACGCAGTAATGCAAAACTCAGGAAACTTCCTTGCATAGTGTTTTCCTCAATGATATCTGAAGAATTGTCGTTGAAATGCAAAAAAGTGGGTTCTGACGCCGAAGTTACCAAACCGCAACTGCCGCGTTTAGTACAGCTAGTCGATAATAAAATATTGTAGGATATCGCGACAGAAACGGAATCACACTTCGTATTTTTCTGCAATATACGACAATGCCAGAGGAACAAACACCGGGTACAACATAACAAATACCCGTACTTCCGGCCAATACGCATAGCAGAAGATCAGCCCGCAATAAATCGGTATAAGCAATGCTGTCCGACGGAAAAAGACCGGCGCGTACCAGTATCCTCTGACAGCAAAATATCCGAATATCCCCCAAAAAACTACGTTATTCTTCAATGAAGTGAGCAGATGCTGTTTATTGAATGCAAAATTGTCTGAAAAGGTAAACTCATGCTCCGTATATCCGCACAGGTACCGCAATCCGATGGTTACTCCTGCCCATACAATAAAATACACCGCAAACCACCCAAGACTTCCCTTTTCAAAACGCTTTACTCCATATTCATCTGAACCGGTTGAATAATGCGCACATAAAAAAAGTATCGGAATCATTGCGGCTGTTTCTCTATTCAAAGCGGCAATGATAATAAGTGGAATAAGCAGAACATGCCGTTTATCGTATATCCATTGCAACGCAAGCATAAAAAACACCGCCTCAAGAAACGACCACGGCTGAAAGAAATGCTCTCCAAACGTTATCGGTATGGTACCTGCAACATAGAGTATCCCGAAAAATGAAAGCCTGCGCGAAAAAAAACGCGTAAAAAACAGATACATCCCGCTGAATAATGCAAACAAACAACAGAGCATGTAGCCTGAATAGGTTAGCTGAAAGGCTTTTGGGTATTCCATAAAGCCAGCGAGGGCTTTTGTTATCATTCCTAATCCAACTACTACCAATAGCCGGTAGCGGTACGGGGAGCCCGCCGTGCCGGTGAGAATAGATTGATGTGTCTTGATTCTCTCCATCAAAAACCGTATTTGTACGGCTTCTTCATAGACAGATGCCAACGCCCATGAAATGAAAAAAATAATTGCCATCATCAGATACGTATTATCGAACAGCGACGGTTTTTTTTGAGCGGATAGAAGCGAACTGTTCTTATATTCCATTTATATCGCGCAGTTTTTGAAGTACTTCGTATGGTTTTCCTGAAGAAAGTATTTCTTCGGCTTTATAAAACCCACTAACGAGATTGTCCGTCTGTCCCGCAACATACAATCCTGCCGCGGCATTAAGTTTAACCACTTCGCGCGGCGGGCCTAGTTCCTTGTTTAAGAGAATATTTTCTGTCAACCGAGCATTTTCACCGGCAGTCCCGCCGAGTATATCTTTTAATTTGAACGGTTTAATGCCGAAATCTTTACTGAATACCGAAAACTTTTGGATTTTCCCTTCGGTTACCTCTGCACAGTGAGTAATACCGAACGGTGATATCTCATCCATGTACGATTCCACTTCGGGCACATATCCCGAAAAAACCAAAGCGCGTTTTATCCCTAACTGCAGTAGCGCGTTCGGCATAATCTCGAGCAAGTCGGGATGGTATACTCCCATGACTTGCCGCTGTACATGCGCAGGGTTCGATAACGGGCCGATGATATTAAATACCGTTCTAAACGGCAGGTTTTGACGCACATGGGCAAGATGCTTCATACTGGCATGATACAACGGCGCAAACATAAAACCGATATTTGTTTTTTCGATACATTCGCTTACTTTTTCCGGCGGTGCATCGATTTTTATGCCTAATGCTTCCAGTACATCCGAACTGCCGCTTTTTGATGTAATGCCCTTATTGCCGTGTTTCGCGATGGGTATGCCGGCAGACGCCAGAATAAACATCGCTGTTGTTGAAATATTGAACGTATTCAGATGGTCTCCACCGGTACCGCAGGTATCCATCAATATACGGTTAGTCTGAGTATGGATGGGTGTTGCATGGTCGCGGAGTACCTTAGCAAACGCGTACACTTCCTGAGGAGACGCTCCTTTACAGTGCAGTAATGTCAGCAATGCCGCAACCTGCACATCCTCCGCTTTTCCCGACAACATTATACCGCCGATTATTTCTATTTCCTGCGGCGTTAAATCCTCCCGTTGTTTTAGCAGTTTTTGAATATAAGGGAACAATGAAGGTTCCATGCTGTCTACTCCTATGCGCATTTCCGGTATTTTTGTCATTAACATAAAAAAGATACTTTAAAAATTACCACGATAGTATTATAACTATCTACTAAAAAAAGATTTTTTATCGTTTCACAAAGGATTTTTATGCTCAATAAAGAACTGATTCTTAAGAATATTGGCGAAATTCGGCAGAATATAAAACGCGCTGTGAGTTCGTCTAACTTTGCCGCCGCTCGATCTGAAGTAAAAATCGAGCCTGAAGTGCGCATCATGGCGGTAACAAAATCATTTCCTATCGAAGCGGTAAAAATTGCGCTCGATGCCGGAATCACTTTGTTCGGCGAAAACCGCGTGCAGGAAGCAGAAGAAAAATTTCCTCAACTCAAAAGCGCCTCACGTTATGAACTGCATTTTATCGGGCACCTTCAGCGCAATAAAGCAAAAAAAGCAGTAGAATTATTCGATATGATCCAATCGGTAGACAGCTTTCGGTTGGCAAAAGAACTTAATGCTCATGCAGAACAGAATAACAAAAAGATACCGGTTCTGTTGCAGTTCAACGTAGCAAATGAACCGAGCAAAACCGGTTTTCTCCTGCGCGATATAGACGATATAGAAGAACGGTTTGAAGAATACCGTTATCTTGATGTACAAGGGCTTATGGCTATTCCTCCCTACTACGAAGACCAGCAGGAAGTGCGCCCGTACTTTCAGACAATGCGCGAATTGTACAAGTATTTTCAGGAACAGCCGGTATTCTTTAATTCACTCAAATATCTTTCTATGGGCATGTCGCATGATTATTACCAAGCAGTCCGCGAAGGCGCAAACATTATACGGCTCGGCGAAGCATTGTTCGGGCCGCGTTCAAAACGGGAGGCACACAATGCTTGAACAGACGAAAATCTCATTTATCGGCGGCGGCAATATGGCAGAAGCTATCATTAACGGGCTGATTTCTCAGCAGGCCGTCGAACCGCTTGCCCTCTACGTATCGGATATTTCAGAGGAACGATGCGCATACTTGAGCGCAAAATATGATATCAACATTACTGCAGATAATACTGAAGCTATTGAAGAAGGCGATATCATTATTCTTGCGATTAAACCGCAGAATTTTGCCGGTTTTTCCGCCGGCATACCGCCTATTGCTGCGAATAAATTGGTTATTTCCATTTTAGCCGGCATACCAACGCACAAAATCGAGTCCACGTTAGGAACAGGAATTCGCGTAGTGCGCGTTATGCCTAACACGCCGGCACTTATCGGACACGGAATGGCAGGAATCGCCGCCGGAAAAAATGCATCCGGTTTCGATATCGATACAACACAGTTTATATTCAATCAACTTGGAAAAACCGTTGTCGTCGACGAATCAAGCATGGATGCTATAACCGGCATTTCAGGAAGCGGCCCAGCATACGTTTTTTATTTTGTAGAAGCTCTGTGCAACGCGGCAGTATCTTTAGGTATGACGGAAGATCAGGCGGCTACTCTTGTCCTGCAGACATTCAAAGGATCAATTGAACTGCTGATTTCTTCGCAGGAAAACCCTGCGTCACTGCGTGCTAAAGTTACCTCAAAAGGAGGCACAACCGAACGGGGAATCGGCGTTCTCGAATCATACAATATAAGAAGCATCTTTCGCGAAGCAGTTACCGCCGCCGCAAACCGGTCAAAAGAGTTAAGCGCCAATGCATGATTCACTGCGAATAAACCGCACCGGAACCAGCATCTCTTTTGAAATAAAAGTACAACCGCGCTCATCGCGAAACGCAATTGCCGGTTCTCATGACCACATGCTCAAAATTAAACTGACTGCCGCCCCTGTAGACGGCAAAGCCAATGCCGCCTTGCTCTCTTTTCTTGCAAAATCGCTCGGAATAAGCAAATCGCTGTTCAGCATTGTGCGAGGGGAAACTTCTTCTCAAAAACTGATTCATATCGCTAACTGCTCTCCGGAAACCGAACGGAAACTTCTTGAACTCAGCGAAGGATCGGACTGATATGCATTACCGTAAAAACCTTCTTTCTGGAGAATGGGTTTTGTTATCCGGAACAGCCCCTCAGCATCATCCCGATGTAGATTCACCGGACATTTACCAGCATTACAGCGCCAGCGCATACGAACAGTATTTTTCTGATGGAAATACTGTGCCGCTTATCGGATTGTCTCATACCGAACTATATGATTATTTCCGCGCATACGCCGCATGGATAACAAATGCCCTCAATAACTGCAGAGATATCATGATACACAGCATTATCAAACCATCATGCACGCTGAAAGGCACCGAGCGAGAATCGCATCTAACTATCGTGCCGGACCATCCCGATTTTCTCGACCGGTGTATCGAATCAGTTCATGAACGTTACGAAGACAAGCACATTTGCCCTTTGTGCGAAGTGATATGCGCTGAAATTGAGTATAACCAGCGGGTCATTTCTCAAACTGAACGATTTGTTGCATTCTGTCCGTTCTTTCAACGTTTTCCGTATGAAACGCTGATAGCTCCTTTAGCACATTCTCCGCACTTTAGCGGCATTTCGGATGAAATGCTCCATGAATTTTCTCTTATATGCCATGATCTTTTCAACCGTATTTATGATGAAACAAACAAAACAGACTTCTCCATTCATCTCCATCATATTTTTGTCCCTGTACAATTTCATTATTGTACTCATTGGTACCTCGATATTATTCCGCGTACTGCAAACTGGGCGGGGTTCGAAATTGCTACTGGCATAAACATAAACACCACTGTGCCAGAACACTGCGTGAAAAATTTATCAAAAATCAATTAAAATTCTCCTCGGCATACCGATATATACTACAAAGAAAACTTACAACCGAGGAGTGTCGCCCAATGAAAGACCGACGGCAGTACAAACGGTATTACCAAAATATACCCGTTCTTATCGAATACGATGGCATGTTGCTTGACGGAAAATTAGCAGATTTAAGCATGACCGGAGCAGGCTGTTATATTCAGCAACGCCTGCCGCTTTACGCGGAAATAACGATTCACTTTCTCGCCGACGACACACTCGAAGACAAAGACGATGAGCAGTTCAGTTGTCAAGGCGCAGTCATACGGTGCTGTAAAGTTGATAACTCGCACGATTACCAGCTGGGAATTTTCTTTACCCATTTATCGGAAGAAATTCTCTCACATATTATGGATTTAGCGTATTATTGAGTTGAATTGCACTGAGTATACATTCTGCAAAACTGTCTTTGATGACAATCAGTCCTACCAGTCGCTCTGCCGGGGGAATTTTTCTATCGCATACCGAAGCATTGTTCGCGGCATAGCGGAACAGTGCGTGCGAATAAACGATTCGAGCAAGAGTTCGTTTCCTGTTTTCCCATTTCGCGCAACATCCAGCCGACAGCTTTGATTAAATCTTGTCTATATCGTTACACAGCAACTGTGCTATATAGCGATAGTATCGTCAAAACACCCGGTTTTAAATAAAAATGAAACGTTGCAATTATCGCTATACGCCGTTCCCACAGGATATTGACTGTGCCAAATTATAAAGTGTTGTTCTTCGTCACGCGTAAAGATATTGCCTGACAATCCGCTGCTCGGCGGAAAGCGTCTACTAAACTTCCAATTATTGACATACTGCATATGCCGGCACAGAACCGGATACTCGGATTCTTTGGTTTGCTCATCTCCTTCGAAATGCCCAAATACATATAAGCAAACCGAGCAGTCTTTCTTCATGGATTTCGATTTGAGCAGCTGACTGCACTCTGTTTCGGTAAGATGCCGGTACTTTTTGCAATTTTGCGTGTGTTTGAGGCACTGTTACACCGATAAAAACACATTGCCTTCGGCGTATTGTCCGGGGACCGGTTTTAAAGAAGCGCTAAAATGTGCTTTTTCCGGCGAACCACACCTTTAATTCATTGCGTACATCACGTCAGCAGGCCCATAAGTATTCAAGCACGTTTTGAAACGAAAGTTTATATGGAAGAAAACTCGGAAATTGGGCAATCAGCGGCCGATCTTAAAAATGTTTCAGTACCGAAATAATACGCCCGCCGCTGCTTGCCGTCTCCTGCACGGATTGATAGCGCGCGCCATTTCATCATACGCCGCTCGGTTCTCCATCAACCGCTGAACTTCGCCGAAAATCCGGCCGAACATCTGAACTGACCAGTTTGACCGTGCCTGCTTCAACCGCTTCGACGCTCGGTAATTTCCCCGCAAAACAAGAACTCGGTGCATGCCGAGGCTCGGCGCTTCTTCCTGAATAACGCCCGGAATCGGTAACTCACCAGATACGCATCTTTACAAAATGAATAAACTGCACATAATCCAACGGCTCAATCAACCTGACGTTGGGAGAACTGGATAATATTTCGTTGACCGGCTGTTGTACATCTGATTAAGGTGCAATCGATAAACAATAGTATAATCGGATATGCATCGGCAACTTTTTAAGCCCGCGGTATATATGCCGGAACGGCTCGCCGAAACTTTCGCGACGGTGAGCGGTAACAAGAATAAATTTTTCGGCTCAATGTTGAGGGTTTCGATCAGTTCTGCTGTTAAGCTCAGGTTTATCACCGAGAACATAAACAAGGCATCGATAATCGTATTGCCGGTCACGGCATCGTTTCCGGCTTGTCGTTTTCTTTCAGAAGGTTTCTTCGTGCCGTTTCCGTCGGAGCAAGGTGCACTTCCGTTAAGGGTGAGGTTAAACGCCGGTTGATTTCTTCAGGGAACGGGCTGTATCTGTCCTGTGTACGCAATCCTGCCTCAACATGTGCAAACGGTATGCGGTAATAAAATGAGCTCAGCGCGGCGGAAAATACTGTAGTGGTATCGCCTTGCGCCATAATCATGTCAGGTTTCTCTTTGTCGATGAGCCCGGCAATTCCCTGCAAAGCACGAGTCGTTACATCCGCAAGGCTTTGCCCTTTGAGCATTATATTGAGGTCATAGCATGCTTAGACATAAAAACCGAACACATTTGGTCGAGGCATCTCGATGTTGTGGGTACAAAACGGGGACAACATTGAACATTCAGGGTATCTCCAAGGCATGTATAACCGAGCAGTTTTCAGCGCCTCCACAAAATGCCGATTATAGGCATAATTTTTTTCGGTGTTTCAGCGGTATTCATTCCGTTCATTTCGCCACCAGCCATACGCCAAATAATTAATGCAAACCCGCGTTGTGGGACAACGATCGTTTCGGCGCAACAGCCACGAAACGATAATAACCAGCATATACCCGACACTCAGTAATTACCGGATACGCAACACTTAGGTTTGCCTGGCTAAGCCATTACAACAATAGAAAAAACGAATCCTAACGTAAAAAAAAGAAATCCCCAGCAGTAAAAGCAGGATTGGCGCGACTGCTTTTTTGATTAACTGCAAATATCCGCTCGTTTGCCTAATACCGTTCATTCCTACTTTAACAATGAGGATATGCTCATATTGCATTAAAAGAAAATCGTAAATTGTAAAAAATAGAGTCGTCCGCACAATTGCTCTCCCCTTCAATCCTAATTCTTTTCTGCACTCTGAACTGCAGAGGGTTTTATTATCCTGTACTGCGAATAATGTCAACACTTTTGTGGCATGCTAATGGACAGCCTATAAAACATAATCCTTTGCTATAAAAAACAAATTCACATAGATATTTAGCTGAGCGGATACGAGATGTTTAATTTTCCGAGGAGATATATCAAATAAACGCCTTCTAATAGTTAAGAAGGCGTTAGAGAGAAACAATCGAAAAAATAAAGTATAAAATTTTATCGTTTGCCGAATTGGAAATCCTCGTTTGCGTGCGCCCGGCTGTCCGTATTTTTTACGTTCTTCTGCTTACGAGCGAAACACGGGTAAGCAACCGCTTTTTTAAATCGCGCTTGAGATTCATCGTATCGGACAAGCGCGCGGGCAATACCATGACGCAAAGCGCCCGGCCTGGCTGCTTTTTTCCACCGCCTTCGACGGCTGCCCAAATATCGATTTTTACCATATCGGTTACTAACGGTTGCTGCACTAAGATTTGAAGGGAAGTGATGATGAAAATAATCATCTGCAGTTTGGCCATTGACTGTTATTGTATTCTTTCCACTGGTATCCACACACCTGCGCCACGCAGTTTTTCGGTTTACCAGTTCCATACATTTAATTTTTCAGCGCTCACCTGTATACCCTATTGACCAAAAATCCAGCTTGATTTCATATGGTTATGCCTCCAGAAGACTGAGCTGTATGAGGATGATCTGCGCCCGCATACACCTTGAGCTTTAACTATAGCGTCACCTGGGGTTTTGTATGAGAATCACCCTCGCACCGCATGTTCAATGATGTCGGCTTTTTTGCCATCATTCGGGCTATATGATTTTTATTTCAGCCCGCCGGGATACCCAGAATAGTTCGCATATGTTTTTGATCTGCTTTCTTGCCGGTCACCCGAACCCTTTTTTTTCAGCATTGACCAAGATTACATAATCGCCCGTATCCAATCACCGATGGGGTAAATATCGTCATTTTACCGCGTAAAATATCTGCGGCTTTCACTGCCAACCGTCCTAACACCTGATCGGCGGCATCGATAATATACCATTTTCTCTCAATATCTTGCGGCTTCGCATAATATGTTCGCATTGTTTAATTCCTCGCGTCTTAACATTTTTTTAGTGCGTAAACATTATCATACCAAAACAGCATACGTCAACACTATTTTTTTCATCATTTGCTTTTTACTTTCTAACATCTTGAAATAGAGTATTGCGCGTCATTTTTCTGGAAAACCACGCAGTTTCTTTATCCTTAACGACAAATCGAGGAACGCTTTATGAAAATACCGCCATCTGGCTCTTATCATTTTTGTATGGCTGTTTCAATGTTCGGAATAACCCATCGCCTCCTGGTGCCCTTAATCCAGCGAATACAGCTGGATTAGCTCAGATTCGGTCGCTCGTTGTGAGAACAAACCCCGCCATAGACGCCATGATAACACGATACGGGTACGCGGACAAACCATATACAAATTTGCCGTTTTTATTCCGATAAAGCATTCGGCATAACACTGCTGTGCACCTTTACTATTTTATTTTATACTACACGGGCCGGCATCCGATAATGAATGGTTAAAATATTTTCTCCGGTGTTTGACAGTTGTCCTGCTGGCGGTGCTTTTATTTATATGATCTGTAAAAACCTATATCGCAAACCCTGACAATAAAAAGCGCTTTTAGGACACTCATCGGCGTTGTGATAGGCACAAATAATCTTTTTTAGCATACAGCAATAATGCTGTACAGCCATACGGTTGCCGCGTCCGCGGCGGCATAGCATGGTGCATAATCGACTGCGCTGTACACTGCTTACCCTAATCTGCCTTTGCGGCAATCGGCGGATTATGTGATTATGCGTCATATTGGAATACCCCGCCATACTGCTTGCCGCAGTGGCTTCTGCCCCGCGCCTCAATAGAAAACAATCGGTTCACTTCGTATCCCGATGCGCCGTTTTACCGTTCGCTTTTCTTCCCATTGCGCTTCAGATGTATGTGAACTATCTCAGTTTCGGCAGTCCGTTCAGTACGGGCTATGCACACAAGGCGGCGGTGAGCCAGATGTATTGGTTATCATGCTGGAAGTGGTTATCAGGCGTATCGATTCCATCATGGAAAAAACGCTTTGGGGCATTTTGTTTTCCATCGCGCGGCATGTTTTATTTCGCCGTTTTTGCTGTTTGCTGTTCCCAGCCTCTTAAAACCGCTGGAAAGCCAGATGGCACCGGATTGAGTGGAATTATCCTATGCGGCACAGCCGCATCATACACCGCTGTTTGCCGCATCGGTTGTGGATCATAAAGCAGGATGACAGCCGGCGCTCGGTATACTCCGCTCGTCCTTCCTTTCGCTGATAGCATTGCTCAAATAACGCCTCGCTTTGCTTCGGAATGCCCATCTCGCCGAATCGCCACATGGCATGAAATTGTGTTCACTGCGTTTATTGTCTGGGGATACATTCATTGCTTTGCCCCCACACTCACCTTCCTTCTGTTCCGAAGATTTTCGTTCCATTATGCGATTTTGCTGTTCCGCTTATCAGGCACGGCCGTTTTACGCTGACACTTCGCTATGTTTCCGGCGTAGTGCCGCGGGCATCGGCGCTGTTAATGGCGGCTGCCGCTATCAGCCTGTTCGGATTTTTTATTTGTCGGACAACGCGGCATTCTGTTTTTATCCGTTATCGATGGGAATATCATTGCTTGCGCTCTCCTCTTCCTTCTTCCTATGGACGATTCGGCAGAAAAACACAGCGTTGCCTATTTATACCGATTTGTTGGACAGACCTGTCGATGTGCTCGGCGAACTCCTGTATCTTGCCCACTGCGAAGAACTCCACAGAATAGATATCCACTATGATCTGCCAGCCAGCTTAAACAGCTCGGCTGTTACACTCACAGCAAAAACATCTGAACATATTCTGTCAAAAACGCCAACGCACAAACCGGCACAGAAAGATTTGATAGAAATCGATATGGCGCTTCGCCAAGAATTCTCGTTACGAAGAATTTATATCGAACCCTTCTTCCATTTCTTCGGAATCGTATTGCCGGCTATGTAAAAGCATGCCTGTTTTTGGAAACTCCTGCAATCAGCCATTGAACTTAAATGACGTAAGTACTTCACCTTCAATGCTTATTGATATTTTATCTCAAAACGAATTGCCTGAATAATCATCATCTTATATAAAATAGTACTGAATAGTACTGATTCTTAAGCCGCCCTCTTTTGCCGATATCATAAACGCTAGTATTATCATATAAAAGAAACCGGAGAGAAGCATGAACGATATCCGGGGTATAAAATTATGAGCGGTATAGCTCTTTTGTTTATTCATTCATATGTATTCTCAGCAACCGTATGAGATAGTCGAATCGTATGCAAAAGAGCAGGCATCTGGAGTAGAAACGCTCAACTGGGAGCAGGAAAACAATATATCCATATATATGCGAAAACCTGTCATCACTATCGAACCAGCCATCGACGGCATGCCGCCTGATCCGAAAGGGATAAAGAGAAGCGATCTGCGTATGGGATTCCATCGCTCAAATCAACGTTCATATTAAAGCCGTTTACACTGCAGATAAGATATTTTCCTGTCTGGCTTTATCGACCTACCGAATCGCGCCAGCATAAAAGTTTGGCATTGAACACCGCTGAAGATATGGTCTACAAGGTTTTGAACGGGAAGATACATTCATATTCAAATGGAACATGGAAGAAAAACCCGTTGACCTCAGCATCTACGCCGATAATGAATACTATGCCGACATATGGTTTTGGAAAGCCGACCGGACTGACCCTGTAGGATACGCAGACGATAAAATGCATATTTTTTCCGATGAGAAAATGAATAAATCAACAGAAATCATTACACGGACGGGCGCAACAATGTATCTTTCGCGAACTGGCGACGAAGGGCGGGAAGCATATTTTTCATCATTGCCTACACTATACGAAGGAGATACCGTGCATCATTACAACCATTGCCCTCCCGACGGAAGCAGAGCTGACATACAGGCAAAAGGTGTATGGAATAACAATCAATGGATAATCGAATTTTCACGAGCACTGCAAACCGGCAATGCTGACGACATATCGTTCGACACTGGAAAAACGTACCTCTTCGGAATATCGCGGTACGAAATTGCCGGAGGGTTGCCGGAACCTGATTGGAACCAGCCGCTTTATAATGCCGGTGACGTAAATAATGCAATTACACTCATTTTCGATAAAGAATAAACCATGCGCATTTCATATAGGCAGGCACTCAATTTCGGCATAGGGTTGTTGTTCTCAACCTCTTTGTGCATCGGCATATTCTCGTATATAAGCATCCTAAACATTCAAAAAAAATTAGGTGCTCTTAATGAAGTGGTTGCTGAAAAACAGCGGCAACTCGCAGAATACTCCACCATCAACGCTAATTTTGTCGAAGCGAGCACTATTTCATATTCTTTTTTACGCGACGGGACAAGCGACATGCCGAAAATACAAGTGCTGATGAAAGACGTAGCAAATCGATGTGAATTTTTGAAAACTCTGACAAGAACAAACGCTGAGGATAAACAGCTTGATACGCTATACCACCGGGCAAAAAAACTCCGCACTGCGGCTAAGGCATTGGAATACGAATTAGAAAAAGGATACTCCGGTGATGCGGCGCTTGATATGGAACATATATTTAACGAATCTTTTTCAAGCGCCATGATTCAGAATGCACAGGTAACTCAATCCATCGGTTCAAACCTCGGCGAACAAAGCAACGGACTGCTTCACTACACAGAAAAGATACAGTTTATCGTAACGACAGGAATCGCATTCGGCATAATCGCGAGTATATTGATCGCCTTTTTTTTACGCAAAGCTCTTTCATATCCTATCTTATCACTTATTCAAACAACAAAGAAGATTGCCGCGGGAGATTTTGTAACCAAAGTTGCTGTCAGCACTAACGATGAAATCGGGCAGTTAGCACAATCGTTTAACCTCATGATAGACGATTTAAACCGTTCTATGGTTTCAATCGAACGGCTTAAAAATTCCGAAGCATCACTAAAAAAAGCAAAAGACGAAGCTGAATTTGCCAATATGGCAAAGAGCAGGTTTCTCGCCAATATGTCGCATGAGATTCGAACGCCAATGAACGCAATTATCGGATTTGTTCAGTTACTTCAGGCAACTCCGCTCACTGCTCAGCAAACCGACTATTTAGAAACAATCGGCATGAGCGGAAATACTTTACTGGATATTATAAATGAAATACTGGATATATCAAAAATTGAAGCCGGAGAGATGACGCTTGAACAAATCGACTTCAACGTTCACTATCTTATTGAAGATATAGTGAAAATTATCCGTCCTCGCCTTGCGGAAAAAGACATAGAGCTTAACTATTCTATTGAACAGAATGTGCCGCATACTATAAATAGCGACCCGACAAAACTGCGCCAAGTGTTGCTCAACATTTTCAATAATGCGGTCAAATTTACCGAATCGGGAGAAATCTGTTTAACGGTAAAAAATAAAGTATCGCCCGAACCTGAAAAATATGCAGTGGAATTTTCCATTTCCGATACCGGCATTGGCATACCAGCCGAAAAAATCGAAGATATTTTCAATCCCTTTTCTCAAGCTGATATGTCGACGACTCGTAAATACGGGGGCACAGGATTAGGGCTTTCAATCTGCCGCAGTTTCGTGTCGCTCATGGGCGGAAATATTTCTGCCGTATCGACAGTCGGCAAAGGAACAACATTAACATTCACTATACTCTGCGGTAAAAGCCTGAGCATTCTGGAGCAACCGATTTACCCTCTCTCCAGCAGGCAACTCACTAATAAACATATTATGATTGTAGACGATAATCCAAACAACCGGTTTATTTTATCCTCGTTCTGCAAAGAATTCGGCATGCTGGTACACGAATTCGATTCGGTAGAACCCGCTTTAGCATATGTGGAAACCTCATGCACCAACCCTGACGGATGTCCGGAAATCGCGTTAATAGACATAATGATGCCGGAACGCGACGGATATGAATTTGCAGAAATCCTGCGTAAAAATGAGCATTGCTGTAAGGTAAAACTTATCGCTATAACATCCGATATGAATGTCGGAGCGGCGCAACACCTCAAGGATGTCCATTTTGACGGTTTCCTTCCTAAGCCGATATTAAAACGCGAGTTGATCAAAGTTATCAACACCATACTCGGAGACGAACGGGAAGAAGGACAGATTATTACCAAACATATGGCGGAAGAGTATTCATGCAAAGGATTGCATATACTCGTTGTTGAAGACAACCCGACAAACCAGAAACTTATCACTCTTATCTTAGAAAATTTTGGATGCAGTACGGATTTGGCTGAAAACGGGCGCGAAGCCATTGAAAAAATTCAGATGAATCACTATGATGTCATTCTTATGGATATTCAAATGCCTGAAATGAATGGGTTTGAAGCAACATGGCGCATTCGTAATAAATTAAAGAACTCAACCAGCATAATCGCTCTTACCGCAAACGCAATGAACGAAGACGAAAACAAGTGTTTCAAAGCCGGCATGAATGACTATTTGCGCAAACCCATCGATGCCGCCTTGTTAAAAGAAAAATTGTTTAAATGGGGCAAGGAAAAACCAGTCGCCGATTGACCTACATTTTGGTTTTTCTATGTCGCACTATCTCTCCGGTAATATTGTATATGACATCCTCGGCAATATTCGTCGCATGGTCGGCAATACGTTCAAGATATCGCGACACACTGAGAAAAAATATATAAAACGAACGGTGTGTTAAATCGGCAAGTATCTTATCTTCGACTCGAATATAATTATTCCGATGTATATCGTCAACAACGGTATCGCTGGTTAATACTTCTTTTGCCAGTTCCGCATCCGATTCGGTGAGGGCCTGCAATGTTTTTCTAAGCATTCCCCGAACGATGTCAGACATCTCCTTAACTTCAATAGGATATTCCAGATGCCCGTTTCTTTCAATAATGTTCAGTGCAGAAATTGCAATATTAACCGCAAGGTCGCCGATTCGTTCTAAATCGCCCGTAAGTTTGAGAATAGCTATCAGATACCGCAAATCTATGGCAACGGGTTGATATAATGCCAAGGCCTTAAGGCATTCCTCTTCGATTTCCACCTCCATCCGGTCAATATCCGCATCGCCTTCTATAACCTGTTGTGCAGTCTCACGGTTATTTTCCAGCAACGAACGGAGCGCATTCTCGAGGTTCGCTTCAATTTTTTCTGAAAAACTAAAAAGCATTTTTTTAAGGCGATTCAGTTCATTTATTAAATGGACACCCACAAAAACCTCCTTTTTACCCGAAACGGCCGGTAATGTAATCCTCCGTTTTTTGATTCTTCGGATTCTGAAACAGCGCATCGGTATCGCCGTACTCGATGAGTTCGCCGAGATACATGAACGCCGTTCGCTGTGACACTCGAGCCGCCTGCTGCATGTTGTGTGTTACGATTACAATGGTGTAATCTTTTTGCAACTCCCCTATCAGGTCTTCGATTTTTGTAGTAGCTATCGGATCAAGAGCCGAACACGGCTCGTCCATTAAAATCACTTCAGGTTTCATTGCTATGGTGCGTGCAATGCACAACCTTTGCTGTTGTCCGCCGGATAACCCAAGCGCGCTTTTATCAAGCTTATTTTTGACTTCATCCCATAACGCCGCGGCTTTGAGGCAATCTTCCACAAGTTCAGCCAACATTGTTTTATTCCGGATACCCTTCTTGCGCGGACCGTAGGCAATATTGTCGAATATGCTCATGGGAAACGGGTTGGATTTCTGAAATACCATGCCGACACGGCTTCGCAGTGTGGTGACATCGCATTCGGGGACAAGGATATTTTCTTCGTTGAATATCGCTTTCCCTTCAACTTTGACATTTTCGACCAGATCGTTCATCCGGTTAAAACAGCGTAATAACGTTGATTTGCCGCATCCGGACGGCCCGATAAATGCGGTTGTAATCTTTTCTTCAATCAGCATTGAGATATTTTTCAACGCTTGAAATTTGCCGTAATAGAGGTTCAAATCCTCGACCGTAATGACCGGATTTGCAATGGCTGTGTACTCCATTTTTTATACGCCGCTCCTTAAAAACTTTTTCCTCAGCTTATTTCGAATGATAATTGCAGTAAGGTTGAGGACAAACACCACTACCAGTAATAACAAGGTGGTATTGAACACCATCGGGCGTGATGCCTCAACATTGGGAGATTGAAACCCCACATCATATATATGAAACCCTAAATGCATGAATTTTCTCTCAAGATGCACAAACGGCGCAGTCAAATCCGCCGGTAAACTCAACGCAAGTTTAACGACACCGGTAATCATGAGCGGCGCCACTTCACCCGCCGCACGAGAAATTGCCAGAATAAGCCCGGTCAACATACCCGGCATAGCGTTCGGTATAACGACATCCTTGATGACTTCCCACTTAGTCGCCGCTAAACCATACGCCCCGTCGCGATACATTTGCGGTACGGATTTTAGCCCTTCCATGCTTGCCACCACTACAACCGGCAAAGTCAGGATTGCCATAGTCAGCGATGCCCACAGTATACCGCCTGTACCAAATGTCGGCGACGGCAGGTTATCGGAAAAGAAGAACGCATCCACGCCGCCTCCAACGGTATAAATAAAAAAACCAAGTCCGAACACGCCGTACACAATCGACGGAACTCCGGCAAGATTGAATATCGTTATGCGGACAAGCTTTAATATGATGCCATGACGGGCATACTCATGCAGGTACACCGCCGCAATTACGCCGAACGGAAAGACAAATACGCTCATGATTAAGACCAAAAACACTGTTCCGAACAATGCTGGAAACACACCGCCTTCTGTATTCGATTCGCGCGGATATGAAAAAATAAATTCACCGATGCGATAGATAAACACCCCCGCCTTCCGAACTATACTCAGGTCATTCACTGCGGTGGCATGAACTATGTCAAAACAGCGCATTTCTTTTTCTGTCTTATCTATTAGACTAAACCGAAATGTTTCTTTTTGCGCCTTAATATACAGTTCCTCTAGGATTTGTTCATTGTTCCTGTATTGATCTTCAAGTTCAGATAATCTATTTTTGCGGTATGCTGTTTCTTCTTCGGCGTATTTTTTTTGTATTGCCTCAATGTCGGCATATACACCGGCAATGTTTTTCTTTTCAAATCTAACAATCCGTTTACGCAACCGGGTTGCTTCTTTAATTTTTGTTTTAATTTCCGTTATGCTTTTTTCCGGTATAAACCCATAGGCGTTTCCCCATTCCATTCGTTCAAGCATAATAACTCCGTGCGGAAACGCGCGGGAAACTATCTGATCTTCATCAATCCAAACATAATCTTGCCCGTAGACATCACGGTTGCCGATTTTGATACGGTAGCGGAACTGCGACTTATCCAGAGTCAACTCTTTGCCGTGAATTTCTCCGAGGTATTCGCGTCCGTCCTTGAGAACAAAATGCGATACTTTTTTAGGCCAAAAATGAGGCGCTCCGTTCACAATAACAATGCAAAAAACCGACAACACCATCAAAGTAATAATCATCAAACCGGTTGACAGCAAATAGGTATATACTTTTTCGGATTTCATCCCTGCAACCTCCTTCTCCAGTAATCGCGCAAAAGGTCTGTCAGAGTATTAACGAGAAACGTAAAAAGAAACAATAAGAAGGCTGACAAGAACAATATGCGGTACAAACTGCCGTCTACCGGCGCTTCCGGCAGTTCAACTGCAATGTTTGCAGATAATGTACGGAACCCGTTAAAAGGAAACATCGACAACACCGGCGTATTTCCAGTTGCCATCAGCACAATCATGGTTTCGCCGATCGCTCTCCCAAACCCAACCATAACCGCCGACAGTATACCGGAACGGGCGGATTTAAGGACAACTCCCGTAGCAGTTTTCCAGCGGGACAATCCAAGCGCTAACGATCCGGCAATAATCTCTTTCGGCACAAACGACAGCGCGTCTTCAACGAGTGAAAAAATGATGGGAATAACCGCAAACCCCATGGCAAACCCCACAACAACCGCATTGCGCTGGTCATACGGCATACCAAGTGTATCATATACATACTGTTTAAAATCTCCGTTGAACAGCCAATCGCTCAAAAAAGAATTACAGTTCAAACATGCCCAAAATGTTACAACAATCACCGGAACAAATATAAATATTTCAAATTTATAAGTATCGGTGCTTTTTGAAAAAAATATTTTTTCTATAAGAAACCCTGTTATCACGGTAACAACCGGAATGACCAATAACGCCAACAAAACGCTCGGCAGTACCTTTTCGAGTACGGGAGCCAGCCATAAACCGGCAAGGAACCCGATAATGACGCTCGGCAGTCCCGCCATAATTTCAACAACCGGTTTGATATATTGATGCAGTGAAGGGTGCAGAAACTGATTCATAAATAAAGCGCCGCACAACGCAAGCGGCAACGCAAACAACATAGCATATAACGCGCCTTTAAATGTGCCGATCAACAATGGAACCAAAGAGAATTTCGGTTCGAAATCCTGTGACCCGCCCGTTGACTGCCACACATAAGCCGGTTTTGGATAACCCTCATACCATACTTTTGCGAACAGCGTTTTAACTGTTACGTCCGCATGATGGTTTTCCAGATGCAGGCACTCATTTTTATCGCCGTATGCGAACAGTATTGTTCCTTTGGAATTGAACGTATACCGTGTTTCTGCCGTTCTCTGCATCTCAAGACGCACATTTTCGCTCGTAGAGTGGTACAGCTTAACCAAACCTGATGCATCCCATCCGATGAAGGAACGGTCGCGGTCATTAAACGCAAACCCTTTGACCTTGCCGCTTAAAGACGGCATCGAATGAATCAGGAAAAATTTTCTTCCCTGATTACGGATCGCTTCAGACCACACAGTAACCGATCCGTCAGCTCCGCCGATACACACAGCCCTGTCGCCGAACAATTTTTTCATAACGGCGATTTCTTTTTTATTATTGAACAAATCGCGATACACACATGACCGGTCATATATTTTTACTTGTCCGGGAGTCAATGCTACTAAGAGCAGGTTGCCCGGGTAGAATTCCAATCCCGCAATCTCTGCGCCAACAGAGAATTGCTTTTTCATTTCATCGGAAACTTCTATTTCACCTGAAAAACTTTCTTCCATTTCAAGAGAAACAAAATAGGCTTCGTCTCCGGAGGATACCGCAATGGTTATTTCTTCATCGCTTAATTCTCGGACTGCGGCATGAGTAACAGACTCAAACGGTATTTCTATTTCAACCGGTTCGCCGAGTTTTGCATCGGTTTCCAATCCGGTCTGGCGGTCTGTGGTAAAACGGAGCGGGTATGCGGTGAATTTTTTATGCGCCGCATAAAAGAGATGGTTGTTTTCGAAATAAACATTTTTGCCCGGCACATTCAACTGCCATGTTTTAAGCAAGTTACCGGACTGAATATTAACAAGATATAACGTGCCTGAAGGATAAAAAAACAATCCCATATTTCCATCCTCGGAAATACGGGCAAATAAAAGAGATTCTGATACCTGCGGTTTAAAAACCACCTCTTTGGTTTCTTTAAGCCGCGCGGAAACAAACAACGGCACAAATTCTTTTGCAAGGAATGTTACCAAAAGAACAATGATGATTATTGTTGAAATGCCGCCCACGGTGAAAACACCGTGAGCGACATTATTTTTAATTTTGCGTATGTTTGTGTTCATTTAAAGTACAGAGAGTCAGGGTTTAACGCAATTTTTCAAGTTCTGCTTCGACAACGTCCGCCGACAATGAGATATATCCATCTTTAATAACAGATTCTTGCCCTTCGCGGCTCAGCACATATTTAACAAATTCGTAGGTCAGTTTGTCAAGCTGTTCTCCGGGTTTTTTATTAACATAAACATACAAGTATCGAGCCAACGGATAATTTCCAGAGATTGCATTTTCAATCGACGGTTCATAATACGGTTCGCCTGATTTATTTGCAAGCGCAATCGCTTTGACACCCGATGTTTTGTAGCCGATACCGGAATATCCAATGCCGCCGAGGTCTTTTTCAACACCCTGCACCACTGAAGCACTGCCGGGCTGTTCCTTTACGGTATCTTTGTAATCGCCTTTGCCAAGAGTATGTTCCTTGAAATACCCATAGGTACCTGAAGCCGAATTACGCCCGTACAGCGACATCGGTTTATCTGCCCATTCACCAGCAAGACCGACGTGCCCCCACGTAGTAATGTCAGTGGGATACCCTTTATTTCTTGATTTGGAGAAGATCGCGTCGACTTCTTCCATAGTCAACTGCTCGACAGGGTTGTCTTTGTTGACATACACCGCCAGCGAATCGATTGCCACACGGATTTCCGTCGGTTTATAACCATATTTTTCAACGAAATCGTCAATTTCTTTGCTTTTCATTTTACGCGACATAGGACCAAGCTGAGCAATTCCTTCAATTAACGCCGGAGGAGCGGTCGACGAACCTTTTCCTTCAACCTGTGTTTTGACAATCGGATATATTTTCGTGAACCCTTCCGACCAGTACGTCATTAAGTTGTTCAAGGTATCCGAACCGATTGATGACAACTGCCCCGAAACGCCGGATGTTTTTTCGTACGATCCGATCTTTGAATCAACTTCGACGGCGGCAAACACACTCTGCGCGCTCAACACCGCAACTACTGCGGCTGTAAGTAGGTTTTTTTTCATTTTTTTCTCCTTTTGTGTTGTGTTACATCAAACATTCATGCATCCCGCACAGTGCTATGATGATTTTCTATAAAAATATCTTTCGTCTTTCTCGTTATCAAAAACATGCATCCTACATACAAAAAAAACAAAGCAGTTTCTTTGTTGCGGTCTTATAATGGCAGGCAATTGTTAGAATAATGTTAGGATACAATTAGTATTCGTTTCTAAATGCCGTTTCATTTTTTCGTTAATTTTTGTTTTCCAGATACGTAATGGTTACAATTAACGAAATAAAGGATACTGAGCAGTTCTTTTTTTACAAAGGCTCCATAAAATTATTGACAAAATCTAGGAGGATATTTACAATGAGCCGGCATATCGGATCATAGTGGTCATACAATATTATAAAGAGAGGATTTGAATTATGGGAATGTGGGTCGGCAGAGGACGCAAGGCGCGCCGCTGTTACGGATTTGACGAAATTGCTCTTGTACCCGGCGACATAACGATTAACCCAGACGAAGTCGATACCTCGTGGAATATCGGCGGTTTGAAAATCAACGTGCCTATACTTGCCGCCGCCATGGACGGCGTAGTAGATACTGAATTCGCCATCAAAATGGGAAAAATGGGCGGTATTGCCGTACTGAATCTTGAAGGGATTCAAACACGGTATGAAAATCCCGATCAAGTACTCAAATCCATCGCCACCGCATCGCCGGACGAAGCGACAAAACTGGTTCAGAATCTCTATAAAGAACCGATAAAAAAAGACCTTATCAGCAAACGAATCAGCGCGATTAAAAAAGCCGGCGTTCCCGCGGCGGTATCATCCAT
Organism: bacterium; assembly: GCA_024233545.1. Taxonomy (GTDB): domain Bacteria; phylum Auribacterota; class Auribacteria; order Auribacterales; family Auribacteraceae; genus JACKPL01. The sequence goes on along the minus strand of JACKPL010000003.1, from coordinate 29,654 downwards.
TCCGCAACGCGCCGAAGAATTCGGACAAATAGCGCAAGACGCAGGAGCCGACATTTTTGTTGTTCAATCCACTGTTACCACTGTTCAGCACATATCTACCGCATACAAAACGCTTAATTTTGAGAATTTCTGCAAAAAAATGAAAATTTCCGTTGTTGTAGGAAATTGTGTAACTTACAAAGTTGCGCTCGCTCTAATGGAAGCCGGTATAAACGGCTTATTGGTAGGCATCGGGCCCGGCGCGGCGTGTACTACACGCGGCGTATTGGGTATCGGCGTACCTCAGGTAACTGCCACAGCCGATTGCGCCGCCGCCCGCGATTTTTATTATAAACTTTCAGGAAGATATGTGCCCATTATTACCGATGGCGGCATGACTACCGGCGGAGATATCTGCAAAGCGTTCGCATCAGGCGCTGATGCCGTAATGATCGGTTCAGCATTTGCCCGCTCTAAGGAAGCGCCGGGACGCGGTTTTCACTGGGGAATGGCAACACCTCACGCAAACTTGCCGCGCGGGACGCGTATTCAAGTCGGCACTACCGGCACTCTTGAACAAATATTGTTCGGACCCGCCGACCTCGACGACGGCACGCAAAACCTTATGGGTGCTCTGCAGACTTCCATGGGCAACGTCGGAGCACGCAACATTCGCGAAATGCAGTTAACCGAAATAATTATTGCGCCAACTATTCAAACCGAGGGAAAAGTTTTTCAAGCCGCACAACGTGTCGGCATGAGAAAATAAATTGTCAGTATGATTGACAAAAAACTCGAATATCAAATTGTTGAATTCAGTGAGTTTCTTGCATTATGGCAAAAATGCGGTTCTCTCATTCTAAAAGCCAGCGCAAATCAAGATTTAACGCCTGAAGACGAGCAGGAATATGCTCGTCTTAAAGCAGAAATAGCCAAGAAATACGGGTTGCTCCTGCAATCAATCAGGTTCGATAATAATCTCTATGATAAATCCTTCGATATACTCACTCAATACACTCTGCTTCAAGACATCAAAGAATTATCGGGCGGAATGGCAAAACGCCTCTCATCGACATGGAACACATCGTTTATTGAGTTCCAAAAGTTAATGGGAGCTCTTGAGGAAAACCGCATTCAGTTGGCGAGAATAAACGGGTTGACAGTTTTTCTGAAAAAACTGTTTTGGAATCCGTTGGCAATGCTGATTTATCTAGTCACTCTTCTACTTATTGTCTACGTTGTTGTAATGAAGACGCTGGAATCCAGCAATATATTAAGCGATAAATATTTTTAGCTTTCTTGATATTCGCTCGTTTTATGGCGAACTATGGTTCCTTTAATCATATACAGCACATCTTCAGCAATATTCGTTGCATGGTCGGCAATGCGTTCAAGGTAACGTGAAACCGCAAGGTATTGCAAATACCATTCTGTTTTATCGGGAGCTTTTCTGATTCCATCAATAATGTATTGAATAACGGCACGGTTGATGTCGTCGACTTCATCGTCAGCTTTGCATACCTCAACGGCAAGCCGCTGATCCATATTGACCAGCGAATCAAGACTGCTTTTGAGCATATACCGAACTTTTGTGAGCATATCGCTTAAATCGAACCCGAAACGTTCGGCAGGATATTGCGCTATGTAAGTAGCGCGTTCAGCTATATTCACTGCCAAATCGCCGATTCGCTCAAGGTCATTGTTTAATTTTAAGACTGAAATAATATACCGCAAATCTATAGCAACCGGCTGGTGAAGGGCAAGTATTTTGAGACACTCTTCCTCAACATCGACTTCCATTTGGTCTATATCGAAATCTTTACTGATGACTTGATGGGCAAGTTCTATACTTTTTTCTTCTATTGCCTGCAGAGCCAGCTGTACATCATCTTCCACAGACGCGCATAAATGAAGCGTTTTTTTCTTTAGTAATTCAAGATCATTTTGCATGTGTACAGACATAAAAACTACCTCGTCATTGTTAACGCTTTGGTTATATTGCTATTGTTACAATAGTTTTAACTATACCCTGCTTAAAAGAGTTCTGTCAAACGAGAAATATAATTCATTCTATAACTAATACTCTTCGGCATAAAAAACATCCGGCAGGAAGAAAAATCTACTGCCGGATGTTAAATAACGTATTCAAAGAATACTTTTAGACGCTGTACATTAGAATGTTACGACAGCATCGAACTGAGCAAGATAGAGTTGTCCATCCTGACTCGAATCTTTCTTATCAAAATCGCGCTGATTGATGAACAACGTAGCGCCCAATTTGAAATTTTTTGCGAACATATGGTTTACAGCAATCTCATGGCCTTCGTTGCCTGCTCCGCCGCCGCCGAAATCCGAATCGGTGAATATGCCGAGCACTGAATCATTTTGGAGTTTCTTGTAGAGGTATTTAGCTTCCCACTGGCCCGGTTTTTTCGCTTTTCCAACTTTGACGCCAACCTGCCATGCATGGTCTTCCACATCACGGTCAGTATTGTTGACATAGTTGGCAAAGAGAGCCACCGGCGTATCAAACGGATGGCTTTCCAATTCACCGAACACTTCAAACATATCGTAATCGTACAAATACGACCCGCCGCTGGTGGTATTATTGCCCGCATCGTAGGCAGTTGTTTCTTTGATACTGCCGTAATCATAATATGATAACCCGGTAGTAAATTTTACTTTTCCAAGATTTTCATCCTTCTCGAGCAGTACAACTGTCATACCGCCTTGAACTCCCCAGAGGCTCGTGTCCGAATCACTGCTCCGTTCTTCAACCCAGAATCCGCCGACGTTGGTAAAAAGTTCGATATTGGTATCGGGAATCTGAGCGGTGATTTTTAAAGCGCCGCCTTCTGGGCGCAAATCGTCATCGAATATGACTTCGTTTTTGCCGGCACGGTAAAAGGGGTTCTTCATTTTTCCGGCAAACAGATTTATTTCTTTGATGAACTCATTGGTCAGTTTGAATCCGAAAATTTCCTCAGGATGATAATCGATATAGGCAAGGTCTATGGCAAGTTCTTTGTCGTCAAAGTAATCGTCGAGGGTAGAGTTCGCTGAAACAGGGTCGCGGTTGATATGCTCGTCAGCATCAAGGTCGCTCGACGCCATCTGAAATATAAAATCAGTGTCATCGTTGACTTTGGCTTCCATACCGATACGCGCTCTGATTCGGTTTCTATTACGGGTTATGCCGCCATCTGCTTTTTCAATTTGATGACGATACCTAAAATCTCCGAACCATTTAATATTTTCTGCCCAACCTGCTTTTTCTTTGGACAAATATGCATCGGCACATTCCGGTGTCGCACCCATTTCCTGATGTTTCTGCCCATCAAGCCGCATAATATGGTCATGCATGTTCTGCAGCATTTCACCTTGCTGAGCAACGGTTTTCTCTAATTGTTCCATTCGTTTGGCGTCATTTTCGTATCCGCCGGCAATAGCAGTTGCACTGTAACTTGCTAATGCGATACCTGTTATAATTGCGATAAGATTTTTTCTAACCATTACTATTACCCCCCTATTAAAAATAGGTTTTTATTAGTTTTTCTATTCCATATGCATTCTTTTAACTCAATCTCTGTAGCGGTATATTAGCCAGCATGAAATCATTTCGTAATGTTTATTTTCTCCGATATACTGCTCCTTTCTGATCTCATAATCATTTTTTTGTTATGGTTCATAGCTTTGTAACAGAATTGCCTTGTATAAACCTGAGGGGGAGTTAGGTTTATTTACTGCCTAAACATTACGGAAGAATAATTACGCTTTTATTATCCACTCGTTAGGATTTCGTGAATTTCTGCGGGCTGGATACCCTTTTTGAATAGTTCTTATCGAAGATTATGTTGGAATGAAAAATTTCTCATGCAATAGCGGTCATGGTGTATTTATTCACAAAGAATTTTCAGTGCAGTATCGGCTAAAATACGTGAGGAATCCGGAAGAAAAAACACAAAAACCCCCGGCATAGCGATATGCCGGGGGTTTTTGCAAGACTATTAAGTTTTAACTGTTCGGTTTACCAATAAAATTCGACGTCAAACAACATATTCCAGAAATCATCGGAATCTTCAATAATTTTTCTGGCTAAAAAGAATGTCGCTTTTGTTTTGACGTTTTCTGCGAGTTTATAACCGACATGAACACGATGCCCGTGGCCATCAGACCCGCCGCCGACGAAATCCGAATCGGTAAAAACACCCAACACAGAATCCGCTTCAACGCGGCGATAGAAGTAGCCGGTTTCCCAATCGCCAACTTTTTTGGTTTTTCCGATTGTAGCGCCGGCGCCCCATGCTTGATGGTCTTCATCGGTAGCGGCATTGACAACATACATCGTATAAATCAAAACAGGCACATCAAGCGGATTTATTTCCAACTCGCCGAATACTTCGAGTATATCGAAATCGGATGCAAATACATCTTCTTCCACTACTCCGCCCGGAACTGCGCGTTTGGTCGTATTGCCCCACGCACCGCCGCTCGGCAATGCACGCCCTTTGATGGAACCGTAGTTGTAATAGCTGATACCAGTGACTAATTTCATTTCGCCGAGGTTTTCATGTTTGCCAAGATCGCTTTTGAATCCGCCTTGAACACCCCAGAGGCTGGCGTCTGCATCATCTTCATCTTCTTCGACAACAAACCCACCTGCTGATAACCACATACAGAGTGTATCAGTGGGACATTGGAACTGAACTTTAACCGCACCGCCTTCGGGGGTAACATCTTTATCAAAAACGATTTCGTTATCGCCTACGCGGTAAAACGGGTTCTTCATTTTTCCGCCGAAAAAGTGGAGCTCTTTGATGATATCGTTTTCGACTTTATTGCCGAGAATTTCTTCGGGATGGTAATGCACATAGGCAAGGTCGATAAAGATATCTTTGCTGTCGAAATAATCATCGAATGTCTGGTTGCCGGAATTCGCCGGTTCGCCGGTCGTTAAGCGAAAAATAAAATCGATGTCATCGTTTACTTTTGCTGTTAAACCGGGACGGACGCGCATGCGGGTTCTGTTGCGAACCGTATTGCCTGCGGCTCCATCATCATCGATAATCTGATGGCGCAGTCTGAAATCGCCGAACCATTTAATGCGGTCAGCCCATGTTTCTTCGCCCGCCGCCGCGGCTGATGCAGTAGGAGGCAATTGATGAAGATGCGAATCTTTTTCATCTTGCAGATTCTTTACCTGATTTTGCAAAGACTCGATTGTTTTGGCTTGGTCTTTAAGCATTTTTTCGAGTTCTTGCAATTTTGAATCGTCTTGAATTTCATTGGGCATAACATTGCCCGGATATCCGCCCGCCATCACTTTCGAAGCACACAATACAATACAAATTACTGCTAAAAGTGTTTTTTTGACCATAACCTTCCCCCTCAGTTATGTTGAGTTGTTCTTTTCTTTACTTAAATACAGTATAGGTTTAGGTTGGGCTACCACCTCCTTTTAGCACATTTCAAAATAAAAATGTTGATCACTAAATTTACTTGAGATTATTTTAACGTGTAATAGAATACGCCTGTTTGTGCCAGCACATCTGCCATAACATGGGAAACGAGTAGGATATTCTGCCTGACCGATTTAACTTTTCTGCAATGTAACGTAAAAGGTACTTCCTGAATTCGGTTTGCTCTCTACGTCAACGCGCCCTCCGTGGAGATGCGCTATGTGTTTAACTATAGCAAGCCCTAATCCAGTACCGCCGTTTTTTCTGCTTCGTGATTTATCTACACGATAAAACCGTTCAAATATTCGTGATAGATGTTCATGAGGAATTCCGCAACCGTTGTCTTTGACGCTGACAATTACCTCTTTGCCTTGTTCTGAGGCGGCAACTGCCACATGACTTCCTGCATCGCTGTATTTTATAGCGTTCTCGATAAGATTCACTACCGCCTGTTCAAGCAAGCGAGGCTGAATCTTTGCGGTAAGATTATCATCACAGGTAAATTTAATCAATATTTTTTTTTCCGTGGCGAACACTTCGCAATCATGAATGGCGGAAGCGATAACATCTTTAATCGGCATTACCGAAAGGTCTTTTTCTTCTTTATTTTCTTCCTGTTCGATTCTCGATAACGCAAGCAAATCATCAATAATGAGCGACAGCCGTTCTGTTTGGACATCAATAATGGATAAGAACTCTGCCTTATCTTTATCGTTGTCAATATCGCCGCTGATGAGCAGTTCGGACGCTCCTTTGATAGCGGCAATAGGCGTGCGCAGTTCATGCGACACATTTGCGACAAAATCGCGCCGGACAATCTCGAGTTTTCTGCTTTGTGTTATATCGGTTATGATTACTACGGCGCCGATAAATTGTCCTTGCGAATCTTTCAATATTGCACCATAAATTTTAAAAAACTGTTCCTGCCGGTTTTTATAGATGCGGAATTCGTAATCGATCCCCGCGGCCGAGTTAAACACCCGCCGAACGAAATTTTGCAGGTCGGCGTTGCGGATCGCCTCATGGATAAGTTTCCCGCGAACAGCATCGGGTTCAAGTTCGAGCAGGCGAACGGCGGCACGGTTAATGCTGATTATCCTTTCCGAGCTGTCAACCGCAATAACCCCATCGGTCATGCTGGAAAAAACGGCATCAAGTTCGTTTCGCTGGCGTACAACGGTGTCGATTCGTTCATTAAGCTGCATCGCCATTTTATTCATTAGTCGGGCAAGATAAACTATTTCCTTGGAACCGTGTACGTATATCCGGCTGGTCAAGTCGCCGTTGGCAAACCGCTGAACGCCATTGCGTATATCTTCAAGCGGAAGAAGAAACCTGCGCAACAGCCACCAGCTTATCAGCGAAACAGCCAGTGCAATCATGCACGCACCAATTACCATACGGTTGAAAAAAGCGTCAAGTATTGCATCGAAAGAACTTATCGGAACAGCCGTGCGTATTACCGCTCGTGTTTTTCCTTCAACTAAAAGCGGCACAGCGCCATACATCATGCGCACATCAAGCGTATTGCTGTACCGTGTAATAATACCGGTATTTCCCGATAAAGCCGTAATAACTTCCGGGCGCGCGGCATGGTTTTCCATTTTTGCCGGGTCCTGATCAGAATCGGCGGCAACTTCCCCATTGGGCAGAATAACCGTAATTCTAGTTCGCGATTTTATGCCCATTTCTTTGAGTATTTTAGAGAGTTCTGCAATTCGTTCAGGGGAATCGAGAAAAGCGGTTACTTCGGGAATCAAAAGATTAGCGCGCGCCTCGAGCCCTTGCGCTACAGTCCCGAGATACATTTCACGCAAAGACCCGCTGTAATAACCGAGCATAACAACCATTGAAACCACCACAATGATTAAATACAACGGAAACAATTGCCATAATAAACGTTTTTTAATCATGCGCTTTCCTTGAACCGATAGCCGATGCCTCGGACAGTTTCGATATAATTTCCGCATTCCCCTAATTTTTTCCGCAAGCCGACAATCTGAACGTCAACAGAACGCTCGGTAACAGGATATTCTTCGCCTCGAACCGCATCGACTATCTGATAGCGGGTAAATACCCAGCCGGGGCGGCGCGCCAAAGAATGAAGTATTTTGAACTCGGTAAACGTTAGGCGAACCGGTTCTCCTTGCACAAGTACTTCGTGCCTGCCGGGATGAATCACCAGATCGGGAAGCGCAATGACGCTGTTTTCGTCCATAGCATCCCCTTTTTTACGGCGCAGAACAACACGTATGCGGGCTTTGAGCACTTTCATATTGAAAGGTTTAGGAATATAATCGTCCGCACCCAGTTCCAAACCGATAACAATATCCGACTCTTCTCCTTTTGCAGTCAGCATGATGATCGGAATATGATTGGTCGCAGAATCGTTTTTCAGCTGACGGCAAATATCAAGCCCGTTCACGCCGGGAAGCATCAAGTCAAGCACTATAAGGTCGGGCATGATTGATTTAACCGCATCAAACACGCCGTCTCCTTTTGCGGAACTCGTTACCTTATATCCTTCTTTCGATAAATTGTACTCCAACACACGCAGTATGTCTTCTTCGTCATCGACAATAAAAATATGTTCTTTTGCCATGCGTTCCTCCGAGAATGTTCGCGGTTTATTACGTTTGTCATAATGGCAAAATATTAAATTGCTTCTAAAAAAATATTAGGTTCGCATTAGATTTTTGTTAGCGAGCCGAAGCCGCCGGCGTTTCTTCATCATCAGCGGTTCATAAAATATCAATTGTACGGATCACCGAAAAATAGTCAATGCCAATCATTTTTTTATGCCTCGCTCTGAAATTCTATTCAAAAGCCTCCTCTTATTATAAAAAAAAACGGCCAGCCTTATTTTTTCCTTTTATAAAAACCGCAATATGTAGTACTATAAAGAACAACAAAGCACTAAATTTACACAATATATAGTATCTTGTACGCAGTCATCGGGCATATATTCCAATTCGTTTTAGTTCGAAAAAATACTTTACAGATTTATAGCGCGGCTCACGTTACTGCACCCATCTTGCAGAAAACTCATAGAGAAAACAGAGCGGCTCCGTAAAAAAATGCAAAAGTTACTTCTATACAATCTACATAACTCATAAAAACAGTGGAAGCTGGTGTCAACCAAAAAATGGGGGGAACGCATTTATGCTCGAGACAAAACTGATGGTGACAAAACGGACAGGCGAATTGGTAGAATTTGATGTTATACGCATTAAAAACGCTATTCTAAAAGCAGTTCAGGCAACCGGACAACAGATTGGGCCCAACCTTATCGACAAGATTGTCGACGATATCACAAATGAAGTTGAACAGCGGTTCATCGATTTTTTCCCCAATGTCGAAAACATTCAGGATATCGTTGAAAAACATCTGGTTATGAACGGGTTGTACGAGATTGCAAAGGCATACATCCTCTATCGCGCCAACCGCCAGAAATTGCGCGAACAGGAGAAAGAAGAAACCATTTCCCGTTCGATTCTCGGCAAACTGACCGTCAAGAAACGCGATTCCCGCAATGTGCTGTTCAATATAAAAAAGATTCAGCAAACACTCGTGCGCATATCCAGCGGAATCGATACGCCGCTGGATGAAAACGCTCTCCAAAAACTCGCGCGCGAAGTCGTAAAAAACCTCTACGACGGCGTAACAACCGCCGAAATAGAGAATGCGCTGGTGCTTGCCGCAACAACATTTATCGAAAAAGACCCGGTCTACGATATCATATCCGCCCGGCTTCTCATGCAGAAACTCTATCGTGAAGTCATCGGATATTCGATAAAAAATGAAGACCTGCGAACTCTATACCGGAAATCATTTATAAACGGTATCAAAACCGGTGTCGAATGCGGGTTGCTTGACAAACGCCTGCTGAATTTCGACCTCGAATACCTTTCTCAACAATTAGTGCTTGAACGCGACGAAATTTTTACCTATCTCGGCATACGCACGCTGTACGACCGCTATTTCATGTCGCATCAAGACCAGCGGATTGAAACACCGCAAGCATTCTGGATGCGCGTCGCAATGGGACTGGCTATCAATGAAGACGAACCAACCGACCGTACGCTTGAATTCTACGATGTTATGTCGACTCTACGGTACATACCCTCCACTCCTACGCTCTTTTTTTCCGGTTCCGTGCGCCCGCAATTGAGTTCATGCTACCTAACGACCATCGGCGACGACTTGTCAGTGATATTCAAGTGCCTCGGCGACAACGCGCAATTGGCTAAATGGTCGGGCGGCATCGGCAACGACTGGTCATACATCCGTGCTACCGGAGCGCTGATTAAAGGGACTCAGGCATTCAGCCAAGGAATTGTGCCGTTCCTCAAAATAGCCAATGATACCACCGTAATCAGCAAAACCGGCAAACGGCGCGGCGGTACGTGCGGCTATCTTGAAACATGGCATTTGGATATCGAAGAATTCCTCATGCTTCGTAAAAATACCGGCGACGAACGGCGGCGCACCCACGACCTCAATACCGCAAACTGGATTCCCGACCTGTTCATGAAACGTGTTCTCGCCGATGAACAATGGACGCTTTTCTCACCCGATGAAACGCCGGAACTGCATGATTTGTACGGAAGAAAATTCGAAAAGAAATATGAAGAATACGAAGAAAAAGCACGCAACGGCAAACTCCACCGCCACAAAGTTGTATCGGCAAAAAAACTCTGGCGTAAAATGCTGAGCATGCTTTTCGAAACCGGACATCCGTGGATTACGTTCAAAGACCCCTGCAATGTCAGGTCGCCTCAAGATCATTGCGGCGTGGTGCACAGTTCCAACCTTTGTACCGAAATTACCCTTAACACATCCGTAGAAGAAACCGCAGTCTGCAACCTCGGTTCAATAAACATAAAAAACCATATTAAAGGGACAGATTTCGAACGCGAACTGCTTGCGAAAACAACAAAAACCGCCATACGCATGCTTGACAACGTAATCGACATAAACTTTTATCCTACACCGGAAGCCTGCACAGCCAACATGCGCCACCGTCCGGTGGGATTAGGCATAATGGGATTGCAGGATGCGTTGTTCATGTTAAACCTGCCGTTCGATTCACCCGCCACGACCGTATTTAACAACAAAGTCATGGAATTTATCTCATACCACGCAATTCTCGCATCATCCGAACTCGCAAAAGAACGCGGATCGTATGAATCGTTTTTAGGTTCAAAGTGGGACAGAGGCATTCTCCCCCATGATACCGTTGAAATACTTGAACAGGAACGCGGCATGGAAATTCAAGTAACCCGCGAATCATACATGGACTGGGAACCGGTACGCGAACATATTCAGGCATTCGGCATGCGCAATTCCAATACCATGGCAATCGCGCCGACCGCAACCATTTCGAATATTGCCGGCTGTTACCCGTCTATTGAACCGATTTACAAGAATATCTACGTCAAAGCAAATGTCAGCGGCGAATTTACAATCATTAACGAATATCTCGTCAACGAACTGAAAAAGCGCAACCTGTGGAATGAAGAAATGCTTCATCAGATCAAATATTATGACGGAAGCATTGAAAAAATTCCCATGGTTCCTTCTCAATTGAAGAAAATTTACAAAGAGGCGTTCGAGATTGATCCCGTATGGCTGGTCAAACATGCCGCCGTACGTGCAAAGTGGATCGACCAAAGCCAATCGCTCAACATTTTTATGCGGGGAACATCCGGCAAACAGCTCAATGATATTTATATCGCCGCATGGGAAACGGGTGTGAAAACAACCTATTACCTCCGTTCTCTCGGTGCAAGCCAGATTGAGAAATCCACCTTAGATTCGGCAAAATTCGGCTTCAACCAAAAACGGTCGTATGAAACCGCGCAGAAACATTCCGGCACACCGCATGCCGAACAATTCATTAACATCAGCGCCGACCCGATACAAGTAACCATTAAAGACAATTCGGCACTGGACGAACCGTCTGCGGAAGAGGAGACACGCGAACCGAAACTGTGCCTTATAGGCGACCCCGACTGCGAATCATGCCAGTAATAAAATATTGCATGCAGGCGGAAAATACCGTATAACACAACACGGTACATTGAGAATAAAACGGAATACAGGAGGAAACCTCAAATGCCTATTATCAACTGCTCAAAAACCGATCCGAATAAGATTCTTCCCATGAACTACTTATGGGCGCGCGAACATTACAAAACCGGTGTCGCCAACAACTGGGTGCCCGAAGAAATCGCCATGCAGAAAGATGTGGAACAATGGAAATCGCAAACAGCCCTTACTGAAAAAGAGCGCCGTTTGATTCTATGGAACATGGGATTCTTCTCAACCGCCGAATCGCTGACCGCAAACAACATCGTCTTGACCGTATACCGCCATGTCACAAACCCTGAAGCGCGGCAGTATTTACTGCGCCAAGCTTTTGAGGAAGCGATTCACACCGATACTTTCATCTACTGCTGTGACACATTGGGGCTCGATCCCGAAGAAGTATACAACATGTACAAAACCATTCCTTCCATTAAAGACAAAGACGATTTCGTAGTCAATCTAACCGAATCGATTCTTGACCCGCTGTTTAACACCGAAGGAACAAAAAACATACAGCGGTTTGTCCATGATTTGATCGGTTATTACATCATCATGGAAGGCATTTTCTTTTATGCCGGATTTGCTATGATGCTGGCGCTCAAACGTCAAGGAAAAATGGTCGGCGTTGGAGAACAATTCGAATTCATCATGCGTGACGAGAGCGTGCATCTTGCATTCGGGCGCGACCTTATAAACACCATCAAAGCGGAAAATCCCGGTATCTGGACGACAGACTTTCAAAATGAGATTACCGGACTGATCAAAACATCGGTTGAATATGAAAAGAAATATGCCTACGATGCGTGCCCTGACGGGCTCCTCGGCATCAACGCAGAACAATTTGCAAAATATGTCGAGTATATCGCCGACCGGCGTTTAATGAGCATACACCTTCCCAAAATATACGAAACGGAAAATCCGTTTCCATGGTTATCTGAAGCAACCGACCTCAACAAAGAAAAGAATTTCTTTGAAACGCGCGTCACCGAATACCAAACTTCCGCTAACCTTGATTGGGAAGACTGATCCCTTTTGCAAAATGCGGCAGGCAATGCCTAGAATGACCTGCCGCATCCTCTTTTAACAAATGTTTTCATTGCTTGCGGTTTAATGCTGAAGAAACCGGAGAATGTCATTCATGACAAGCACGGTATATTTTGAATTCAAAATCTCCAATGACTGGTCACTGCCCGGGTAAGCAATCTGTTTCTTAGGTTCCGGCAGAGACCGATAGTATGCTCTGATATGATCTGCAAACTGTTCGCTTGAAGAATAGAGAATGAGTTTCTTTGTCGATTCGCCTTTCAGTTTTGCACCGGACACCGGCGAAAATAAAATCACTGCCGTTATCCTGCCTTCTGCCTCGTTATTTGATATGCGCACAATGTACGGGGCGACCGAATCGGCTCCGGCAAGAATAATGTTTGTACAACCGTGATGTTGCAAGTATCGTATCGCCGCGCGTATTTCAGCGTGAACCTGTTGTTTTTCGTTCGGTTCGCTCTCGGTATCGTTTCGAACATCTATTGTCAAACAGGTATAACCGGCATCGGAAAGTTTTACAGCCAAACCATGCCAGTCATCAGCGGTAAACCGGGCGCCATGAACCATAACGATACCGGTATCCGAACCGGCATTATATACGTATCCTTTAACTGTTTTTTTAGCATGAGTATGAAAATAGGCCGCCTGCGGTTCTACACCTAACAAAGACGGAACCCCACATAACACGGCGGCGGCAATACTCCATAATAAAACAACAGTTTTTAAGGACGCCTTCATGGCGCGTATCATAGATTTTCTTTTCATTTTTTTAAAACCATATTGTTAATCAACTTTCATATTTAGTGACGCTGTAAAATACTGGTTATTCAGCATTTATTGAATAGCGCCTCCATTATTTACAACACTTTTTTTCATAAGAATATTACGAAATTGATAAAAAATAGCCTCTTTTTTTAAAAAACACCAACAATTTTATCTTTGCATAAAAATACCGAAATGTGATACCTTTTTCCTTGGCTTTTCTCAGATGCTGGGTGTCATGTGATTAAAAATCGAAAAACTTTTGAACCTCCTTGCCCGCAACGTATCAAAACTTTTTCATACTTCGGCAATTTGTGGTTTTCATAAAACCATTTATTACAAAATAAACAAAACAAAATATTATACGGAGGTTCAAAAATGGCACGTATTCTCGGAGTAGGAGAGCAATTTCCTGAATTTTCACTGCCCGCTGTGGTATCAATTGAAAAAAACAAAGAATTCTCGACAATAACTTCAGCGGCATTAAAAGGCAAATGGTCGGTCATCTTCTTCTGGCCGATGGATTTTACTTTCGTCTGCCCAACTGAAATTGCTTCATTCAACAATGAACTTGAAGAATTTGAAGACCGCGACGCACAGGTTTTCGGCGCAAGCACTGATAGTCAATTCGTGCACCTCGCATGGCGAAAAGACCACGAGGACCTGCGCAAACTCAACTACCCAATGCTTGCAGACAACAAGAAGGACCTGAGCATTGCCTTGGGCATTCTGCATGACGTCGAAAAAGTTCCGTTGAGAGCAACATATATTGTTGATCCAGACGGTATTATCCGGTGGGTAAGCGTCAATGACCTCAGCGTAGGCAGAAACGTAAAAGAAATCCTGCGCACTCTCGATGCACTGCAAACCGACGAACTTTGCCCATGCAACTGGGAAAGAGGACAAGCAACTATTCACGTATAAATAATTTTAGAAAATGTCAGCCCGCTTTTTCTCTTTCATGATCAAGCGGGCTTTCTTTTCATTATATTGAGGAGAATTTAACATGACCGCAGACATTATAGAGATGACAAGTGAATCGATCAACCGGCTTTTTGACGATTCATCGACGGCAATCGCCAAAGATTTAAAACTCAACTTAAAAAAACTCCTCACTGAAGGAGCCTTGTCGCCGGAAGAAGCATCGCTTACACTTCTTGCAACGGCAACATCTCTGGAGTTTCCCTATCTTATCGAACTGGCAAACCAGCGCCTTGCCGCGCTTCAAATTTCCAGCGAGCAGATACAGGAAGCCCGTGAAACCGCCGCTCTCATGGGTATGCTGAACATCTATTACCGGTTCCGCCACATGATAAAAGAAGGGCAAGGACAGGAAGCTGAACAGCGTTACAAAATGACCGGACTGCGCATGAATTCTATGGCGCGCCCCGTACTTGGCAAAGTACTGTTCGAGATGCTTTCTCTTGCGGTTTCAGTACTGAACGGCTGTGCAATGTGCATTAACGCACACGAACAAACATTGCGCAACGAACAGGTTTCCGATGAGAAAATCCACGATCTCGTCCGGCTCGCTTCCGTCGTGAACGCAGTGAAAACCCTGAAATATTCGATGTAACAGGCCAAACAGCCTGAGAAAATTTCTAAAACAAATCCAAGGCGATACGTCGGAAAGTAGTGTCCGGCGTATCGTTTTTTGTTTATTTTCCTGCGTATTTTTCAAGCAGTTCGAGGAATTCAGCGGAATTGTACCGTTCAGCGCCGGCATCGTTGAGATGATGATAATCGGAAAAAAGCTCATCGGGGTACGGATACGGTTTATTGCCGATTTTTAAGGTATCTGGAAACTCAGCGCTCAATCGGTCAAGGATTGCAAAGTACTCAGTGAAAAAACCTGTTTGAATTTGCGTGTCATAAAGCGATTGAGGCGTAGGAATATGTACAATGACTACTTTTATGCCATGTTCTTTTGCAATAGCCAAAAATTCACGCATAGACTCAATATGCAATGCAGATGGAACATAAGGACGCGACATTTCATCCAATACCGGTTCCGTCGGTTTCCACACATGCTTTCCGTTAATGGCGGCGAACCCTGTGTTCATGTCAAGGTACTTTTCTTTTAACCACAACGGTTCCAATATCTTAACATAACATTTATTGGGGAATAGGCGCGTTGCCAGCACCTGCCAGCGCACCGAGGAGAATTGCTTAAATATCGGTTCAGTAAATAATCCGGCTAGGGAATAATACCGCGACGCACGGTACAACTGTCCATCGCCAAACGCGATCGGCGGCTGGCGAAACAAGCCGCTGTCAGTACTGAACGTTGTTTCAAGGAAC
Source organism: bacterium (assembly GCA_024233545.1). GTDB lineage: Bacteria > Auribacterota > Auribacteria > Auribacterales > Auribacteraceae > JACKPL01. The sequence goes on along the minus strand of JACKPL010000003.1, from coordinate 14,019 downwards.
GTCATAAAAATTACTTTGGGAGGATTATTATATTTCAAATAGGTGCGGAGAAAATAACAATATGGATGTATTCCTCCTATAATAACAGTACAAAAATTAAAAAGATCATACTGATCGGCAACCGCTTTTTCTTTATTCATTGCCAACCCTCGGCTGTCTCCCATGATGATCGAACGCCAGTTTTTTCCTTGTTTCAGGATACCCCATTTGCTCAGCTGAATATCCATAAGAAATATGTTGCGGTCGCTCATGTGCGACACAACGATTACTCCGCTGAGGATAACCCCCAAAATACTGCAAAATACAACACTGTGTTTAATAAATGTTTTCATGTGGCAATCAAAATTGGAAATAAATAAATTGTTGTTTGGTAAACTCGCCGAATATGAGAATCAGCACGATGATGCCGTAATAAATTGCCCACCGGTACCATCGCGGACGTTGCGCAAGCATATGGCGGATACTCTCATGCCGTTGAATCAGATGGATAAATTCCATAAAAAGAATACAGAAAATCGACAGCAGAAATTCGCTTTTCATAAGATACCCCCACGATCCCCAATAACTGAACCACGTATCGCAATACGCTTTCAATCCCTGAATCGAACAGGCAGGAAGCCAATGGGTACAAATATAAAGCGCATCCGATAGGGAATTTGCACGGAAAAACATCCATGCAAACAACACTAAATGGAACGTGATGAACATCTTGAGAAACGCTTGAAGTTCCGGCACCGTATCAATAAAGAAGAACCGGGCAACTGCTTTGCGCGCTTTGTCGGTAACGATAGAAAACATCAAATAGAACCCGTGCAGGCCGCCCCAGACGACAAACGTCCAGCTAGCTCCATGCCACAACCCGCTAACCAAAAACACGGTAATCAGGTTTACATACCATCGCCATTTCGCTACGCGGTTTCCGCCAAGCGGAATATACAAATAATCGCGAAACCAACTTGAAAGGGAAATATGCCACCGCTTCCAAAATTCAGCAATCGACTTGGAAAAGTAAGGGCGGTTGAAGTTGTCCATCAAATCGTAACCCAATACCTGAGCCGAGCCGATAGCGATATCCGAATAGCCTGAAAAATCACAATAAATCTGAAATGCAAAAAAATAGGTGGCAACAAGAAGCGGCATACCGGTGTATTCCGTCGGCGCAGAATACACTTGATTGACAAACACCGCTAAGCGGTCTGCAATAACGACCTTTTTAAAGAATCCCCAGAGCATCAGCTTCAATCCGTCGCATACACGCTGGTATTCGAACTTTTTTTTCTCAAAAAACTGCGGCATCAAGCGCGTTGAACGCTCAATAGGGCCAGCAACAAGTTGAGGAAAAAACGCTACGTATAATGCGAAAATTCCAAGATTGCGTTCCGGTTCTTTATCGCCTCGGTAGACATCAATCGAATAGCTCATTGTTTGAAATGTATAAAAAGAAATACCCACCGGCAACAATACATTAAATGCAGGAACATTATAAAAGATATTCAGATGATTAAACAGCGCGCGGGCAGATTCGTTGAAAAAATTGAAATATTTAAATGCAAACAGCAAGCCGAGATTCGAAAACAGACTCAGTATGAGATACTTTTTGCGTTTTCTTTTATCGCCGGTTTTCCCCATCATAACGCCTGCATAGTAGTCGATAAGCGTCGATACGACTATCAGGATGAGGTATTCTGCTTTCCAGCACATATAAAAATAATAACTGGCAACAAGAAGCAGTATCCAGCGAAACCAGTGCGGCAAAGAAAAATAGAATGCCACTATCAAAGGGAAAAAAATAAGAAACTGCAGTGAATTAAATAACATCGCTTTTCCAGAGTATGATGCTTGTTTGCATTGTATTTAATTGTGAGAAAATAACTGCCCGCCCTTATGCGACAGACATTCCTCACAAACCTAGTTTGTGTTTGGTGTATTATACCGCGTTTGCTAAAACATGCAACAACTTATTGTCTTGCTACATAGTTTGTTGTTCCATGTAAAGCTGTTCTGTGCCGCATCGTTTATACAGCAATCCCCTATAGTGGAAAATTGCGCACTATAGGGGATTGAACGAATAGATTACGCAGAGGTTTCTACCATCCGCTGAGCCTTTAGGCGATTGAGAAAATCGCTCTGAATGTCATCGGGTGTAATGTTTCTTTCAGGAAAACTCAGGACAATGCCTTCCACGTCGTTTCTGTTCAGTTCGCCGAGCGCTTTCAAGCCGCCTAATTCATTGACCAGCTGTTCAAGAGTAACGGAATCCAATCCGGTTTTTTCTTTGATTCGGCCGATCAGTTCGCTAATAAAAACGTTCTGTTCTCCGACATATGAGATAATAAGATTTCCATATTGAGGTTCACCTTGTGCCATCCGCGTTGCCGCCTGAAACACGTTGAATCCGAGAGCAAGCGTGTTGTCGACAGTAAAATTCTGCGGCAAGATGCCTGACGGGCTCAAATAAACCTTAGCGCCGCGGTCTGCGGAAAACCGCGCTACATCGTTGTCGGTAGCAATAAGTACTAGATCGCTCATTTCGAGCGTTATGCCGTCTCCGAGCTCCAATCGCCCTTGGATTGCCGCAGGCAATCCAAGAATCGGCGTATCGGCATTTTCCGCTCTAAGTCTTTCGGCATCGATGATAACTACTTTTGCCGGAGATATCCCATATAAACTCATTATTTTTTCAATTGTATCGGTGGAATGGTCAAGCGAATACAGCACAAATACGTTCTGTTCATCTGCAACATATTCCTGTATTAGCTGAGCAATACCGAGGGTTCGCGTATCGGAGATGCCTCCCTGCTGTTCAATATAATCCAACATGGAACGGGTAGGACGCCCTTGCGCATCGTAAAACGTATCTTTATTCGCTATGATGTGGCTGACGGTATCATTAACTAAAAATGAAAAGTCCATGGAGGTCAAGCGCGGCAGGGAATTCTGCAGTTGAGCGCGTTCCTGAGCGCGCCGAATAGTGCGCCGTACCGCTTCGCTTCGCGATGCCTGCTCGACAGCTTGCGGCAACGGCAAATCGTTATACAGCTCTATCGCCGCCATAAGCTCCGTACTGAAAACCGTATCAAACCATTGTTCGAGGGTATTGTCGACGATCGCTTGTTCGATGCCGCCGGGCAAAGTCAAGCCGAGCGTTTTCATCCCTTCGGTAAGCGACCTGATACTTTCCTGCGGCGTTGCGGCCGCCGATGCGGTTATTTGTTCATAGACTGTTCTATCGGCTGTGCTGGCCGCATTCCTGATCGTTTCCGCCATTTCCGCAACAGCAGGTTCCGCGTAAAATGCCGACACTGAATCGGGAGGCAGTATCGCGTTAGTAAATATTTTAGCCACCGCTTCACGCACCAACGCCTGCAACGGCTGTCCATCCATGTTGTAACGTTCTGCGAATACAGACTGCAACACAAAGCGTGCACGCGATTCAGGTGTATTCTCCGCCGCGGTTTCCAACTGAGAAACAATGCGGGATACTACATCGGGCCGTTGTCCGGTAATCGATTCGATCAATTCGTGATATATACCTTTCGCGCGGTTAAGCTCAACCGGAATATTCTGAATTCGGGATATCAGAGCCAGCGCATTGCGCGGGCTTCCTTCGATGCGTGAAATTCCGTCACGGTCAACTAACGCGAAAGAACCCTGTCCCATGAACTGAACCAGTTGCCCTTCGGTTAATCCGAGTGCCTGCCCGATTTGATTGATTTCGTCGAGGAAATCTTGGCTGTACCGGTTCATTACCGCCCCTTCAGGCGTTGAGAATTGTGCAATGTTTCTCTGAAGTATCTCTACAAGTTTTTGTAAGGTTTGAGCACCGTTATTTGCTCCAAGCCGTTGTGCTTCAAGAAGAACGCTTGCGATAAGCCTTCTTTGCTGAACAAACAATGCTTTTAAGTCCGTCTTATATGTACCGTCCAAACCATGGTCGAAAACCGCATGTTCCCAGTACTGCAGTGCCAACCCATAGGAAATAATATTGGTTTCGGTTACTCGTTTTCTCTGCTGAACCTCATCGAGCATTACTTTCAATGCAATCACTTCAGGGGAAGCCGGCTGTGCCGCAATTTGCCTTGCCGTAACAACTTCTTCCTCTGCACGGGCTTTTTGTTCTTCTGCCAAAATACCTGATAATTTCGAGCTGAACGATTTTTTCAGGTCGAGGGCAAAGCTTGCGTCGCCTCCTAAACTTACCAGACTATCAAATAGCCGGCGTAACGGCCCCATATCCCATGCACTTTTTAATCCTGCTTGAGCATTGGGAGCGTTGCGCATCGGGTTATCGCTCGACCGCGCCTGAAGCGGGGTTATTATTTGTTTCAATTCGCGCAGAGCATTTTCCACTCCCTCAAAGTCTTGTTTGTCTTTTGCAGTCATGACCAACTGCAATTCATCGCTTGACAGCCGGCGCAAGGTATTTTCAATACGCACCATCTGTTGCTGTAGACTTTGAAATTGAGTATTGATGGTTGAAAAATGAGCATTATGCGACGTAGCAATCCGTACAACCAACTCACGCATTGATCCGATCATGGCAACTGCAGTATTCGTAACGCTTGCTCCTTCCTGAATAGCCGCTCGTTTTTTTACTGCTAAGGGGTCTTCCGGTTTTTTTTCCGGAACAGTTTTTTCTTCCGGTTGCGGTTCTTCAGCAACAACAGGAACAGAAGCAACCGTGGTAACTTTTGGAAACTCCGCAACAATAAATGGTGCGATGGACGAAGAAAATACTTGTGCGGCATATTGTCCGTTAAAAGGCGCTTTGCTTCCTGCAGGGCGGCTGACAGAATACAGCGCATTTGCTGACAACAATAAATCCTGAACCAGTCTCCTCCCTTCGGCATTATAAAGCACACCCTGCCCTGCGTTGGAAAAAACGGCAGACCAATATCTGCCGGCGGTAGCAGGGTTGGCGATTTCCGCAGGAAATGCGCCTTTCGCACTAAGCCCCTGCAGATGATTGTACACGATTTGCAACGAAGGCTGAGATACGCTCAGCGGATGCCCAATATGAGATTGTCTCATCAGCATACGTTCCATCGGATCGTCTGCGGGAGTTTTAGCCTCAAGGTACATTGCGGCGCTTTGCTCAATATATTTAGCAACACTATCAGCAGTAACCAAACCTTCTCCGCGCTCCTTCAAGCGGGATATTTCGGTATAAATAAGATATTCCAATACAGGAACCATCGGAACCAACAAAGACCTGACCGCTTCAGCGCCTCCCTGTTCATTAAATACACGCACCCAATAGTATACCGATTTCAATTCGTTTATTGTTGGGACTCGTTCCAAACTGCTTAAATGATCTGAAACGATTTTCAGCGCTCGCGGGTCAGCGGAAGCTAATGGGTTGTCAGCGCCAAGAGCGTTTCGCCTTCCTAGCGCGCCGTACAATCCGTAAAAAGTTGCAGGAGAAATACCTCTGTCAAACAACTGTGCCAAACGGCGGATAAATTCACGTTGCGGCAATTCACCCCGCACTGAATAGAGCCGTTTTATTAACGACAACAATTGCTGGAGTTGAGGCGTTATCGTCTCCACCCCATGAACACGGAGAACACGTTCAAAATAATTTTCCGAAGCAAATTCACCATATTTTTCTTCGATGCTTTTTTGGTTTATCAGAAGAGAATCGAGAAGGTCACGCATTGCAACAAGTATTCGGTCATCAGAGATATTTCTCATTGCAGAAACCAATATGCTTACTACTTCCGGCGATGCGCCGACAACTGCAAACTGCTCTTGGCGAGGCATGGTTCGAACCACACCGTTTTCAATCAGAGATGCCAATACTTGACCGGTCGCATCAATGGACTGCCCCGCAAGAATAGCGCCGGTAAACGCCTCTGTACCATACGTATCGGTCAAATATGTATTGAGAACATAATTAATGCCGCCCATCGCCTGCGGGTTATCGGTAATTGCCGTTATACCAGCCTGTTGTTCATCGCGGAAACTCTCGGCTAACGCATCATATACCTGATACCCCTGATTGGTACGCCGCAGAGTGATAAAATGCCCTTTGTCTTCGCGAGTACGCAATGCAAGAACTATGCTTTCACCTTCAGGCAATTGTTCTAGAAGCCTCTGTAACCGCTGAATGCGTTCTTCGGCAGTCAGCGTTTGACCTGCCGGCACAACAGATACCGCTTGCGAATTGCGCCCGGCAACTTGAAATGCCGTCGCCATGGCATACATGCTGTTAAAAATTTGTCCGTCTATTTGTTCAATGCCGCCGGGACGTTGGCGCGCATCGATAAACAGCATCATCTGAAGTAAAAATTGCGCATAATCGGTATATGCCTCGCGAGTATACTCAATATCGCCAACCGTCAACGAATCGTGAACGACTGCGGCGGCACATGCCGCACACGTTAAATCGGGCAGTTCCACATCCGGCGTTTGCCCTTGAATATATGCCGATAAATCTTGCACCGACGTAATTCCTTCGCGCTCAATACTTTCTCGCGATAATTCACGCAGAGCCGGAAGAGACGTTATTGCGGCAAACACATTCAATGCGGCTTGCCGTACCGGATTGCCGTTTACCACTGCCATCAATTCGTCTAAATTATTGAACGAAATCGCAATTCCGCTGTCCGGATTGCCGTATCCCAGCAACCCGATGTTGTCCTGATACGCTTGCTGACGGGCTTGAAGAATCAAGCTAAAAATGTCCGATTCTGTCGCATCGGGCGATTCAACAGCATACGACTGCACCGCTACAGCCGAACCCAATGCATCCACACGATAGAGCGTTACCGTTACTTTGCCATCGACAACGCCTAGTTCAATGTACCCTTGTGTTTGAGCTTCAATAGGCGAAAGCAACCGCACACGGTTATATTCCGGCACCATCGCTTCAAATACGCTGTGCGGAATCGGCACAAACGGTTTGACTGCGGTATCCTGCGTGGAGAATACCTGCGCTATGCCGTCTTGAACAACTGCATTTATATTTTTCCCTGAAGCAAGCCGGTAATTGCCGTTCTGCAGGATAGTGATAAGGTTATCGTTCAGTTCTGCGGCTTCTGCGGAAGTTAAGATCGAGTGATTGGAAAACGCGGCGATTTGAGTAATCCCTTGTTGTTCAAGATATGCGCGTACCGGAGGCAAAACGCTCAGCGCATCGACTTGCACGACACGCGGCTGAATATGCGCTTGCGAAATGTTTGAACGCATCACATACGCAAATGTCGGGCGGACAGCACCAGACCCATCGGTTGACCTCACAATTAAGTTGTTTTGTGCAAGCGCATTGAGCTGAGTATCAAGATCGGGAATGCGGCCGGCAGGCGGAATGGCGGCATTTCCCGCAACCGCCGCCGCCTCAAGATAATAATCAACAGTGTTTGCGGCAACGCCGATTGCCTCGCGCGCTGGGTTTTGTTCAGCGGCAACAAATGCCGCTGAGTCAATCAAGACCAGTTCCCGTCCAGCAACCGCCTGCGACTTGCCGACTGCACCGTCAATGCGCATGCCGGCAGGCAAAACCGCCATCTGGTACGTTTTTCCTAATGCTTTAAAAGCGAGAAACTTAACCGTTTCGGAAGCCGGTTGCCCTGATGCATCGGTTACGGAAAAATTTCGTATTGAGAACGCATCCAAATACGTAACCGACGGTTGGTAATCCGCCGGCAGTTGATCGGGAAGTTCGCTTAATGCGGAATCTACATCGAGCAGAGTTTTGAAAACGTCTTTGAACTGTTGGCTGTTTTGCCCTTCAACAAGTTCAGTTTCACCTAATACCAGCGGCACGCTTAAGCGCTCGGCGGTAAGCAGTTCTTCCATTTCGGTAGGCATTCCGGCAAGGCGGGCAAGGTAAAGGTCATTAGTCGGCTGTTCGGTTAAAACCGGTGAAACCACATGATACGAAATCCCTTCACGGCGAAGAATTTCTGTGATCCCTTCGGTATGAAACCCGCCTGTAATTAAAATTGCAGTATTAGTATCTTCGAGTTCCATTTCCGCCAATGTATTTTCGATAAGCGCTTCATTTCGTTTGGCGGCGATTTCATAGAAATCGTCCAACACCGGCATACGCTGGGCAATGACGGCAAAATCGTTGAGCGAATTAAAAGGAACCTGATACGTTGGAGCGTGTTTCTTTATAAAAGTTATAAACCGCTCCGCAGTAAAACTGTCTTTATTATTTATATAATAGTTCAGCTCATTTTTTGTAACTTTAAGTTCTAAAAGTTTACTGAGAATACCGCTGTCTGCGGTAAGCTGAGCCAAAAGGCGCTGGTCATCGCTGTCATATAATTGATTTTGGATTTCCCTGACAAGCTTTTTTGCTTCATCAAGAATCTCGATTTCGTTGATTGTATCGTATATTTTCAGGTATTCCATGTAATAGGTTACATTGGAAAATGGAGAGAACGAATAATTATATGATGCTCCAAGAGAATTCAAATGAACAAAAAATTCTGCCGGAGTGATTTTTTCGAGTTTATAAAAAAGATTTTTATACAACAGTTGGCTTAGTTCGTCTTTAGTAATAATTTCTGTCAATTCGTTAATGATGTTCGATAATTCGGTGTGGATTTTTCCGAAATCAATTTTTGTTTCCATTTCGCTTACTTCATAGAAAGCGGCAAGGTTTTTATAGGAATCAATAGCGATAGAATGGTTATCCGCCTGTTCTTTAAGAAACTGCGCGTATTCGCCGAATGAAACTTGTTGTTCAGCATACCGCTGTACTTGTTCGTCAAGCTGTACGAGAGCATCGTTATACATATGTTTTTTGAGTGAACCTAAGGCATCGGCAATATCGCGCGCCCGCACCACAGCGGGATCATCAGGTTTAGGGAGAGACGACATAAAACTGGCATAATTTTCGATATACAAATCCCTGTTCTCTGCTCCGCGGTAACTTAAGGGTAACTGGTTTTCAATCATTAAATATTCTGATCCGCTTATACGTCCTTTTCTTAAAAAATAATCCGCTACATTTTCGCGAGATTCGATGAGAGGGAATGTTGATAATTCTTCGAAATCGAAGTATCCGTCCGCACCTTCAAGCGTCACGAGCGAGACGTTATGGTTTTTATACAAGTCGTGAATCATCCCGATAATATTCTTTTGCGCTTCATAGACACAATGGGCGTCTTGAATATGAATAATTGTTTTTTCCGAAGACGCAGAATAGGATTCCCGAATACGCCCGTATTTAGTGTTGAAATTTATCTTCTCTGCAGGAGCCGCAAAGCCTCCGGGGAAAGGCGCGCTGATAAGCAGAGCCGCCATGAAAACAGCGGTAACTTGTTTAAGGTGAGGGGAAAACAAAAATTTTTGAAGCCTCATGATTCGAATCTCCATTATTGTATTGTTACATCAACTTTTTTTCGCTTTAGAATTTTATATTTTTTCAAAAGAAATTATACCATATGAATGAAAAACAATAAATCAAAAGCTCGTTTTCTGTTCAACGAAAACCGTCGTTCATCTGAGAATAATCGGTTCGGCTTTCCATTCTTTAATGTTCATAATATTGTGGAAAATATTTTTATGGAATAAACTTCAGGATTTATCTATATTACCGATGAGAATAATACTAATTACTATCACAACATTATTACTCTATGGAGTTGCCGGTGAAAGTTGCTTTAATTGGAGCAGGCCCGATTGGGATAGAAGCCGCCGCCGCATTAAAGCGGAATGAGATATCGTATATCCATTTTGAAGCAAACGATATAGCTCATACCATCAGGAAATTTCCCGATGATATGATCTTTTACAGTGCTCCGGAAGAACTTCAGATACCTGCGCATCCGCTTCATACAGCACATCCTAGGGTATGCACGCGCGATGAATATCTTTTCTATCTCAATGGGATTATTCTAAAATACGACCTCACAATTCAAACTGGGGAGCGTGTTATAAGCATCAATCAGCAAAAGAATTTTTTTGCTGTTCAAACGCAAAAACTGGAAAAGAAATTCACGTATTTCGTCGATAAAATCATTATTGCTACCGGTGGAATGTCAACGCCGCGCCTGATTCAAATTCCGGGCGAATCGTTGCCGCATGTAAGTCATTTCCTTACTTCACCCGCTACGTATTCCAACAAACGGCTAACCATAGTCGGCGGAGGAAATTCCGCAGTTGAAGCCGCAATACTGTGTTACCATGCCGGAGCCGACATAACGCTAAGCTACCGGCGCGATAAATTGAATGATGAACGGATTAAGCCATGGCTTCTCAAGGAATTCTACTCTCTTGAATGGACAGGTAAAATCACTGCTTTGTTCAACACCACACCGATTAAAATAGACCAGCATTCTATTCGGTTTCGCGATACTACCGACGACAAAAGTTTTAGTATTCCAACCGATTATGTACTGCTTATGACCGGTTATACCGCCGATATGACGCTCTGCCGCGAAGTAGGCGTTTTCCTTTCTCCAGAGAATGAAGAACCGGCATTTAATCCTGAAACTATGGAAACAAACGTACCCGGCATCTATCTAGCAGGCACCGTTACCGGCGGCACTCAAAGCGATTTCAAGGTGTTTATCAACACATCGCACGAAAACGTTGAACGCATTATCAGTTCGCTTCTTGCCAGCCGCTGCAACGCATAGCAGATTAAACTGCACAAAAAATTCAATAGTAAAAAAATTTTATCATTCACAACCTATTTGTAAATATTATGTTAGAATGAAATTACCGTCTTTCCCTGCAATCGCCTTTGTTATATTTTCCTTCATACCGTTGTTATATAAAACGCCATGCTTGATTCAGTACAGGGAAACATTTCCGCCGCACTTTTAATTGCCTTCTTTGTTCCTCCTGCAAAGTTTCTTTATAACAATATGGAGTTTTATATGCCAATGAAGAAGAAGAACTGTTTTTTAGCATATGTACAACTGAGCAGTATTCTGTTTGCGTGTAGTATCCTGAACGCAGGAGAAATAGTGGTCACAACATCTGCTGAACTGGCATCAGCGGTCAACAATGCAGTCAATAATACCGATATACTCATTGCCGACGGCACCTACCTTATGACGTCCGTTTTGGTTATCGGCCCTGAATGGTCGCCGACAGGAACGCCGCTTTCCAATGTGTCTATTCGGAGCCAAAGCGGCAACCGTGCCGCAGTTGTTTTGCACGGACCCGGCATGACAAACGGATCAACACCCCGCATTTTGATTTTAATCCGCCACACCGCGGACATTACCATAGAAGGGCTGACACTCCGCGACGTGCGAGACCATCTTATTCAGGTTCAGGGTGAACAGAACCCTATTCGCACGACAATCCGTAATGTGCATTTGGTTGATGCGGGCGATCAGTTCATTAAAGTTTCTCTCGATTTCGATCATCCTGAACGGCATGCCCGCGACGGTATTATTCAAGGATGCCTTATGGAATATTCCGGTACAGCACCCGATTTTTATACCGGCGCAATCGATGCGCACGGCATTGAAGGATGGGTTATCAGCGCTAATACCTGCAGAAATTTTGTTCATCCTGCACAACTGGTCGATCCGGCTATTTTGGTCTGGAGCGGCAGTATCGGCACCATTGTGGAAAAGAACCTGCTCATTGAATGCGAACGAGGCATTATGTTCGGCGAAGGAGCGGTTCATACCTCCGATCAGCATATAGGCGGCATTATCCGCAATAATATTGTATACCGCACCGTCAGCGGCGATACGGGAATCAGTTTAAATCAAACACGCAACGTGGGTGTATATCACAACACTGTCCTGCTCAACGGAACATTTCCATGGGCTATCGAGTACCGGTTTCAATCCGTAACGGGTGAACCAAGCGGGACACTATCATACAACTTAACTGACAACCCGATTGCCGCACGCGACAATGCGGAGGCGCAAACAACCGGCAACATTGCAAACGCACTCAGCACATGGTTTGCTGACCCTTCACAAGCCGATTTTCATTTGACTTCAACCGCACTGCCCGCCATTGATGCGGCGGTAACATTACCCGATGTGCCGGACGATTATGACGGTACTCCGCGTCCGGTAAATTCCGCCCCCGATATCGGCGCGCAGGAATTCGTCGATCCTGATTTTTCTCACGATTTTTTTGATTTGTCGCTGGTTAACGAAACATCAGTTTCCGGAGTGCTTCTTGCATGGTACAGTATACCGGGCATACGCTATACCTTATGGGTACAGTCTCCCTTAACGGGAGAAACCTATCTGCCGCTTATTTCAGGGTACGCCGCAACTGATGCGGTTTCTGCACTACTTGATCAAGGAAATGCCGGCAACGGTATCCCTCATCCTTCGGACGATCCGGGGCCGCGCCTGTATAAACTTTCTTTCAGCAACTAGCATACGATTTTTCAATCGCATCACATTGCATACTTCTTAGTCAACCGTTTACTGATAAATGGTAAACGCGTGTAACTTCTGATTGCCACTTTTTCGTATTCTGCTATAATCTTAATGCAACTATTTTAAACCGGTAATGTAATGACTATGACATCAAAAAAACTGACCGATACATGTGCGTTTCCTGTAATAGCCATCGCGTTGTTTCTAGCGGTGTCTTATGGGTTGTGCACCATAATTCAGCTGTACCGGTTCGAACCGATGTACCCTTTGCACCAGTTTCGGCAGTCTATGGATTTGTTCGATTATTGTTCCGCCGCGCATCAAATTGAAAAGCCCGGCGGTTCGATTTACGCAGTCAGCCGGTACGTAACGCCGCCCACAGCGGCACTCATGCTCTATCCGCTCATAAAAAGTATGCCGTATAGAACAATCAGGACGCTTCTGCAAACCTTTATTATACTCTCTATTGCGGCAAGCATATGGCTGTCCGCCAAGATATTTTTGCCGAAAAACGAACAGATACCAGAGTTCGGCAAGCGCATGCTGTATATGTGCCTTGGCATTATTATACTGTATAGTTATCCGGTGTATTTCATCTTTGACCGCATTAACGCGGACTGGCTGACGCTGTTTTGTGTTTGGGCAGGATTATTTTTTCTCGATCGTGAAAAAGATATTCCCGCCGGTTTGCTTTTGGGAATGAGCGCCGCCATAAAGGTATATCCTCTCTTAATTGCGGTTCCGCTAGTTATTCATCGCAAGTGGAAAACCGTGTGTACTTTGTTTGTGCCGTTCGCGGTATTTTTTCTTATCCGGCCCGAAGCATGGTTCGATTATGTTCAGTTCCGCCTTGCAGAACGGCTTGACTCATTCCACGTAATTGAAAATGTCAGTTTGGCAAATACGCTATTTTATCTCTCGCGCTTTTTGCATATTCCTTTGCCGCGCGATTTTCTGTTGAACTCCGCCTCGATTTTGTGGGTTGTACTGGTTGGTGTGCTGTGCGCCGGAATAGTTCGGAACCGTAAAAGCGTTTCATGCCTGCGGCATATCATGTATCTTATGCCGTGCATGTTTTTAATTCCTTCCACATCGTATGCATATTCGCTTATTTTTATTGTGCCGGCGATTCCTTTTTATATCAGCCAATGGCAAACGCTTACACACGCTACATTGCGCAGGGTATATTATATGCTTTTTTGCTGTGTTGCGCTTACACAGATTCAAGCGGTATTTCTGGAAAAACTTTTCGGGATACAATCGGTTCATTTTCTGCCGAGTTTCGGTTTGCTGGGTATCGTGCTGTGTTCGATTGCTTGTGTTTATTGCACCCATCCTGCCAGCAGTAATCCGTAACACAGAATTATTTTGTAAATTTTTATTCACATATTTTTATTTTGTCCTTTGCAATTATCGAACAGCACATTTCCAGCTTTGCGGCAAAGTGAAAAAACTGTCAAAACTTTTGCTCTTTTATCCCCTACACTTAACGCTTTTTATGCCGATATTTTTCTCTGCTTTTTCTTTTTGGAATAATTTTTGAAAAAAAGGCAAAAAAAAAGCGCACTTAAACAAAACTATAACCACCTTTATTACATATAGTTACAAAAAAAATTAAAGATATTAAAATTAGTTGTTTATTTTTTGAAATAAACAGTGTATAGTACTCGCATTTTATTGGGGACTTATACTGTACAAA
>JACKPL010000002.1 GCA_024233545.1 bacterium | reverse complement strand
TTTTTTTTTTTTTCTCCGATTCCTCCGGTAAACACAAGCGCATCGACACCGCCAAGCACACCTGCATACGCGGCAATGTACTTCTTTAATCGATAGCAAAACACATCAATTGCTAATTGAGCACGTTCATTGCTGTCCGCAACATCCAGTAAATCTTTCATATCGTTTGAAACACCTGAAATGCCCAATAATCCGCTATGCTTATTCAGCATTGCGTTTGCTTCGTACAAACCAAGGTCTTCCTGCGCCATAACAAACGTGATGATTGACGGATCAATATCACCGCTACGGGTACCCATCACTAATCCTTCAAGCGGAGTTAACCCCATGGAAGTATCCATCACCTTGCCTTTTTTTATTGCGGCAATACTGCATCCATTGCCAAGGTGAGCAGTGATGATGTTGAGCTGTTCCATAGACTTACCCATTTTCTCGGCACATTGTCCGGCGACATATGCATGAGACGTCCCATGGAAACCGTATCGCCGTATTTTATACCGTCGGTACAAGACATACGGAAGCGGATAAATATACGCACGCGGAGGCATTGTTTGATGGAACGCCGTATCAAATACTGCAACCTGCGGAGTCGAGGCAAATAAACGGCGGCACACCTCAATTCCTTTGAGGTTCGGCGGATTATGCAACGATGCAAGATCAATCAACTGCCTCACTTCACGGACAACACTGTCATCAATAAGTACCGAACCGGAATACGATTCTCCTCCGTGTACAACACGATGTCCTATTGCAGTAATTTCCGATTGGTCGTTAAGAATACCCAGTTCTTTATTTAACAGTGCATGGACAATATGTTCAAGTGATGCTTGATGGTCAAGAATTTCGCTTACTTCTGTAACTTTGTCTTTTCCGGGAACTTCCAGAACCAAAGTGGCAGAACGCGTTCCGATTTTGCTTACAGCGCCTTTTACAAGGAGTGTTTCGTTGTTCATGTCCATAAGCTGAAATTTAATAGATGAGCTTCCAGAATTTAAAACCAATACTTTCATTTAAAACAACTCCATTTTTTTCAACTGGTTTAGAGCGCCTAAGCTAATAATTTTTCCTTGTTCGTCGTATTTATAGAATCCTTTGCGGGTTTTGTAACCTAAATGCCCTGCGTTTACCAGTTTGGATATAAGACGGTATGGTGCGGCGGAACCGGCTCCCATTTCTTTGTATAAATAATCCATCCATACCGCAATCAAATCAAGACCGATTTTGTCCGCTAATTCAAACGGGCCGCGACGCATCTTGTATCCAAGTTTCATCGTTGTATCGATATCTTCAATGGTAGCAGTTCCTTCCATTGCGATGCAAAGCGCTTCGTTAATCATAGATACGAGCATGCGAATTGACACATTGCCGGGGAACTCCGTTATTTGTATCGGTGTTTTATTCATGCCCACCTGAACGAATTCCCTCAATGTTGTGAAGGTGTCTATGGATGTATTTAAACCGCACACCACCTCCGCAAACGGCACTTGCGTTACCGGAGGCAAAAAGACAATCCCCGCAACTTTATCGGGACGCGATGTCGCTGTTGCAATGTCCGTAATGCTCAATATAGCAGTATGGCTTACCAATATACAGCGCGGGTTCATTACTTGGTCAAGTTCTTCAAAAATCGTTTTGTTGAGCTGAAGATTTTCCTGAACCGTTACAAAAACAATTTGTGCATTACGATTTATTTCCTTGATAGAAGTAACGCCTTTGATGCGGGCAAGAGCCGCTTTTTTTTCGCTTTCAGTCAACCCCCATTTTGCGATAAGAGCATCCATCTCCTGTTCAATGAGTTTAAAACCTCTTTCAAGTGTTGGCTTATTTACTTCTACAAGCGTCAGGTTAAAACCTGAAAGGCAAAGCGCTTCTGCCAGTTCCCTACCCCTTGTGCTTGCGCCAATAATTCCTACATCTGTAATGTCCATTTTTCATTTTCCTTAATTTTAATGTGTCGCGTTTAGATAAAAATAAAGGCAATCATTATAAAATTTTTGATTTAAAAGCGCAACTATAAATCTTACAAAAATATGTATGTTTCGGCAGAAAATTGATAAAGGCAATCATTCTTCTAATCTTTTGAATTAACTTTTTACATAAACTTTACAAAACACACACAAAAAAACATGCGTAATATATTTAATCGGTTATAAAACCTGAAAAAATTTTGTTTAATTAAAGATTGTTTCAGTATCATTTTTATTTTATAATTTTTTCCTCGCGATTGACTTATTGAAGCAATCGCATTATCCTGAAGAGATTATCCGCAAACAAAGTCATCATCTGAGTATGTTTTTAATAAGGAGTTTCAATGGCAGAATTTGTTCATTTACACAATCACACAGAATACAGTGTGCTCGACGGTGCAACATCGATCAGCAAACTCATGCAAAAACTCAAAGAATATAATATGCCCGCTATAGCCATTACCGATCACGGCAACATGTATGGATGTGCAGAATTTGTGGTTGAAGCAAAAAAACACGGCATAAAACCGATCATCGGCTGTGAAACATATCTTGCCCCTACCAAACTGACCGACAAATCGATGAAAGGGCGCGATGCATATTATCATCAACTGCTCCTCGCAAAAAATGATGAAGGCTACCGCAACCTTATGCAGTTGGTTTCTATCGGGTTTCTTGAGGGTTTTTATTATAAACCGCGCATTGACCGTGATGTGCTTCAGCAATACTCGAAGGGGCTCATTGCTACCACAAGCTGTCTCAAAGGGATTATTCCCCAACATATTATGAACGGAAAACTGGATAAGGCACGCCAGCTGACGGAAGAATTCATTTCCTATTTTGACAAAGGCGATTTTTACGTTGAGCTAATGTATCACGGCATTCCCGAACAAGAACTTGTCAATACCGAACTGCTCAAAATAAGCAAAGAATTTTCTTTGCCGGTCATTGCGACAAACGACTGCCATTATTTATGTAAAGAAGATGCATACCCGCATGAAGTGCTTCTCTGTATTCAAACAGGGTACACGCTGAGCGACCCTAAAAGGATGCGGTTCAGTAGCCAAGAATTTTACGTTAAGCAACCGGCAGAAATGGAACAACTATTCGGGCATATTCCTCACGCGCTTAAAAATACTCTGGAAATAGCGGAAAAATGTTCCGCAGAAATCGATTTCGGGCAACGTTTGCTCCCCCGATTCCATACTCCACGTGGATATACCAATGAAGAATACCTAATACATTTATGCAAACAAGGGCTTCAACGGCATTATCCGAATGCGGCAGAACAGATTCACCAGCGGCTCCAGTATGAGCTTTCTATGATTAAAACCATGGGGTTCATTGACTATTTTCTTATCGTTTGGGATTTTATCAACTATGCCCGCAGCCAACATATTCCAGTCGGGCCGGGCAGAGGTTCTGCCGCCGGCAGTATTGTTGCTTATCTTCTCGGCATAACAAATATCGACCCGCTCAAATACGGCCTTATTTTCGAAAGATTTCTTAATCCGGAACGAATATCGATGCCCGATATTGATATCGACTTCTGCTACGAGCGGCGGAGCGAAGTTATCAATTATGTCACTCAGAAATACGGAAAACAAAATGTCGCCCAAATTGTTACATTCGGGACGCTCGGCGCCAAAGCCGCCATACGCGACGTCGGGCGAGTGATGGGCATGGAATACAATGAAGTCGATAAAATCGCAAAGCTCATTCCTGCGGAACTTAAAATGACGCTCGGCAAGGCTCTGGAAAGCAATCCCGACCTTAAAACACTGTATGATACCGACCACCAAATTCATACTCTGATTGATACAGCATCATCGCTGGAAGGAAATGTAAGAAATACTTCGACTCATGCCGCAGGTATTGTCATTAGTGAAAAACCGCTCACCACTTATGTGCCGCTTTGCACAAGTTCCAACAGTGAAATTTCCACTCAATACTCCATGAAACTGGTGGAAAAGATCGGGCTCTTGAAAATGGACTTCTTAGGATTAAAAACCCTCACGGTTATCGAAAACACCGTCAAAAATATTCTTCTTTCACGCGCTATTTCAATCGACCTTGATTCACTCCCGCTTGATGACAACGCCACCTATCAAATGTTAAGCGAAGGGAAAGCAATAGGATTGTTCCAGCTTGAAAGTTCCGGCATGCGCGAAATTCTCATAAAACTCAAACCGACTTGTTTCGAAGATATTATCGCTTTAGTTGCGCTTTACCGTCCGGGGCCGCTTGGAAGCGGTATGGTCGATGACTTTATCAACCGCAAACACGGAAAAACAAAAATTATCTATGAACTTCCTCAGCTCGAACCGATCCTCAAAGACACGTACGGAATCATCTTATATCAGGAGCAAGTTCAAAAAATCGCATCGGTATTAGGAGGGTTTTCCCTCGGTGAGGCAGATATTTTGCGCCGAGCTATGGGAAAGAAAATTATCGAAGAGATGGAACAGCAAAGCGTACGCTTCGTTGATGGAGCCGTCAAAAATAATGTTCCGAAAGAAACCGCAAAAAAAATCTTCGACCTTATGGCAAAATTCGCCGAATACGGTTTCAACAAATCTCACAGTGCCGCATACGCGCTTATTTCATACCAGACAGCCTATTTCAAAGCTAATTATTCAGTCGAATTTATGGCGGCTTTGCTTTCAAGCGAAATGACTAATCCCGATAAAATTGCTCTCTACCTTGATGAATGCAAGCAGATGAATATTGAGCTTTTGCCTCCGGATGTCAACCAAAGTTACTCCACCTTTACGGTTATTGGGAATACCATTCGATTCGGGTTAAATGCCATAAAAAATGTCGGAGCAACTGCGGTCGAATCAATCATCCAAGCACGAAGATCAAAAGGATCATTTACTTCGTTATATGACTTCACAAAAAAAACCGACCCGCGGCAAGTAAACAAAAAAGTTATCGAGAGCCTCATTCGTTGCGGTGCTTTTGACAGCCTGAACAACAACCGCGCACGGCTTTTTGCCGGCCTCGAAAACACAATCGACAGGGCAAACGCGATACAACAAGATGAAGCGGCAGGACAATTCAGCCTTTTCGATGCCGAAGAAGAACAATCCTCCGTCTTTTCAGACAGCGACATTTTACCCGATATCGACGACTGGCCTACCCGCCAACGCCTGCAATATGAAAAGGAATTCCTTGGGTTTTATGTCACAGGACATCCGCTCGGCGAATACCGCCCCCTCTTTAAACGGTTTGGATTTCAACCCATCGGTGATTTAGCTTCCGGAACTTCAGGGAATAGCATCAATCTTGCCGGCTTGCTTTCTAAAGTTAAAATTACGTTCACAAAACGATCGAGTGAAAAAATGGCAATCGTCCAGCTTGAAGATTTTTCCAACAGCGTTGAAGTGCTGGTTTATCCGAAAGTATTTTCAAAATGCGCCGAAGATGTCTTTGATGATAACGTGGTTTTTATTAGCGGAACTCTCGAAATTAACGAGGGCACAGCAAAAAATCATTGCGAATGATCTCATCCCGCTTAAAGACGCGTACGGGAAAAAACTTACTGCACTTACCATAAATCTAAACGTGGAAAAACTGCAAAAAGAACATATCGCCCGTTATCAAACAGTATTTGCCCGTTATCCCGGCAAATGCCCTGTCTATTTCAGGATGGATTTTTCTAATAATTATTCCGTATTGCTTCAAACAGATTCGATGTTTGGTGTTTTGCCCAACGAAGTTCTTCTCCATGAAATTGAAAATGTATGCGAAGACACATCGTTATTCTTCAAACTGTAGTGATATATCATATGCGGGCTTCATCAAGCCGATAGACATCGAATCCACCGATTCTTTTTTCAAGCGTATAAAAAGAGTTGACAAAGCTACGCAGTTCTCCAAATCGAGCGATCGGATATTTTCCATATTGAAAATAGTTGCTGGGAGACGTATCGATAATAAATACAGGAAAATTTGATAACAAATCATCCATTAAATAACGCCATGCCCCTGGGATAACCCTGTCTAAACGTTCGTTATTTTTAAAGAAGAACTCATCACCGGTCATTTGTCCAATAAGAAAATTGCAAAAGACGAACCTGCTGGCACACCGTCTATCGGAGAGCACATATATCTCAGGACAAAAACCCCATACAAAAATTTTCTGGTTCGGCAACGTATTGTTTTTAATGAACTGTGCCGTACGGCGGAATGATTCTCCTTGGGGATTATCGGGATCGAGCAAAACCTTATATGTCCTTTGCAACCGAAATGCGCCTAAGCAATGCTTGTATATTGAATACCCAATACCACAAGACGATACCACAATAATAAGAAAAACCAAACCGATTGACTTGAGCTTATGCCGCATAATGGTTGAATAGAAATATCTCGTGCATACCGAACAAAAAAATGCCGACAACAACGCAACAACCGGCAGAACAAAAAAGAAATAATGCCCTTCAAAACGCCATCCTAATCCGACACTCGCCCAACCTATACACCACCATAAGGCAAAAAAAATATTCCTCGAAACACTTTTTTGTAAAAAACTATGTTTTTTTTTCAATGAAGACCACAGAGAAAAACAAAAAACGGATGCGGAAGATAGATAAAAAAACTGGTTCCCCTGAGTCTGAACCGGTATATTTTTTACTGCAACGTGAAGCCCGTATAAGAGTGAATTTCCTCGCATATAGAGTATATTATGCCAAAAACCAACCATCCATAAATCACGCAATGCGCCGTGAATCAAAAAAAATCCCGCCATTATCATAACGACAAACAGAAACCCCACAAAAAACCAAACAGCGCCAAGAATAGCTTTTCTCAGGGGTGTAGAACGAGTCAAAAAAAGATGGCACAGTATTACTACCCCTCCAAACCCTGCAGGCTGTTTAAATACGAAACCTAGCGCAGTAAGAAATCCGGAACACAGTATTCCTTGGGCACTCTTTCCGCTTCTGAGATACACTGCTAACGCCCACACAACAAACACCATCGCAAAAATTTCTGTGTTTGCCGCCTGAAAATGGGATGCACTCCCCGCACTGCTCAAAACGCCATAAAAAAAAGAAGCGAGAATCCCTGTGCCGACACCATGCATCAATATCCCGATATACAACAAACCTGCCGATGTAATCAGCACTGCCGCTATACAAAAACAGTGTACGGCAAAAAGATTGTTTCTTCCAAATAGCTTAAATATAAGAGCATAAAGATAATATACTCCCGGAGGTTTCTGCTCCCACGCATCTCTATACGGCATACCTCCGTCAAGGATAACATTTGCAATTTCAGCATACAATGCTTCATCAACAATAAGCACGGGAACTGTTGAATAAGGCAAACGCAGTAAAACCGTAATTGCACTGCTCAATAAAAATACTGCTATTATAAGTTTTTTGTGTGAAAGTATCTTCATGCGTGCTTGTTTCTATTGCTGGTAATCAGTTTGAAACTCTAAACAACGCTTTCGCGGTGCGTATGTCAAATTTGTTTACAGAAAACTGTTTTCTTCATCTATTTAATGTGTTACTATATCATGAAAATTCCTGAATGAAAATTGCTCTTTTTTAGCGGTTTTCCACTATTTGTATACTATTTGACCGGAGGTTTCAGTTGTCTGACCAGAAGAAGTTTTTGGGCAAAGAAAAACGCCAGCATAAACGAGTCCCTTTTAATTACGTCGTTACTTGCAGAGATTGTTCGGGTAATGTAGAATCCGTGTCGCATTTTGCGTTTATGCATGCAAAAAACATGAGCGCGGGCGGTTTACTGCTCGAATCGAAATACTATTATCCGCCGACAACTCTTCTGGAAATCAAGCTTTCTATCCCTTCAATTTCGCACTCAATACAAGTTATAGGCGAAGTAATACGAAGTGAACAGGTTCAGCAGAATAACGTCTTTTCTCTAGGCATTTCATTCGTTCGCATCGATGATAACTGCCGTCAATCGCTAATGAAATTTGTTGATGACCATTCAGAACAAGAGGAGGGTTCACTGTGACGGAAAAACATAATGCTCCCATTATTTCCCAAATAGAGGATGATGACGCGGCAATACATAATTCCCTTATCGATAAAGTGATGATACTCGCCTCAGCATTTGTTGCGGGCAGTTCTCTCGCATTAGTAGCATGTTTGGTGCTCCATTACAAATGGTATATCGGCGTTTTATACTTTATCGGAATGTTTGTCTGGGTAATTTTATTTTACGAATATTTTAACTACTCATTATTCCGCCGCACAGCTCATGGAAATGAATAATATCAATTACAAAAAGTTTTTTGAGATTCTTCTGGATGCGTGCAAGCTTATCAACTCTTCATTTGACTTAAACATTGCGCTTGAGCGGATTATACAAGCAGTAACGCAATCTATGCACTGCGAAGGCGCCTCTTTGCTTTTACTCAACAAAAAGACCAACCATCTCTATTTTAAATCGGCAACAGGCAACGTCGCAGAAGAAATCAAAAACCTTAAGATAAAAATGGGCGAAGGCATTGCAGGATGGGTTGCCAAAAACCGCAAAAGCCTGCTTGTCCCCGATGTGGAACGCGATCCGCGCCATAATAAAGACATTGATCTTTCAACCGGTTTCGTCACACGGTCGATCATCGCCGCGCCTGTCGAATATCAAGGTGACATTCTCGGCATTGTTGAAGTATTGAACCCCCATGATAAAGACTATTTTAGCGCTGAAGACCTTATTTTACTTGAAGCATTAACATCTCAGGTAGCTATTGCCATACGGTATTGTGATGCATTTGCAAAACTTAATCAGGAAAATATCGAACTAAAAAAAGTGATAGGGCTGGAACAAACCATCATCGGGCAAAGCAAAGCCCTTGCCGATGTTTTACGGCGCGCCGAAAAAATCGCTCCTTTTGATGTAACCGTTCTAATCACCGGCGAAAGCGGTACAGGGAAAGAACTTCTTGCTCGAGAGATTCATTCTAACAGCCATCGGTCGGAAAAACCCTATATTCCCATAAATTGTTCCGCATTGCCGGAACACCTCATTGAATCAGAACTGTTTGGGCACGAACGCGGAGCGTTCACCGGAGCCGTTGCCGCTCGCAAAGGTAAATTCGAATCTGCATCCGGCGGTACTTTGTTTCTCGATGAAATCGGCGACATGGGTTTATCTGTTCAAGCAAAAATACTCAGAGCGCTCGAGACGGGCATCCACATGCGCGTCGGAGGCGATACTCCCATTAAAACCGACGTCCGTATTATCGCCGCCACAAATAAAGATTTGCGTAAAATGGTTGAAGAAGGGACATTTCGAGAAGACCTGTTTTACCGCCTTTATGAAATGCATATTCTCCTTCCGGCTCTTCATGAACGCAAAGGAGATATCCCGTTGCTCATTAACCATTTTATTAAAGTGTTTGCCTCTTCATTCCATAAAACATAAGCGGCATTGATAAGGATGCTCTTGAAATATTGTTAAACTATGAGTGGCCGGGGAATATTCGCGAACTAAAAAACGTCATAAAAACCTCTCTCGTTATGTGCGAAGGGACAAACATTACTCTTGAAGATTTACCAGAAAACCTTACAAAAAATATCCGCAGTTCCTTTGCATACAAAGCAAAAGAAGGCTCTCTCGATGAACTGGAGGAACAGTATATTGTGAGGATATTGCGTGAAAACAATTGGAAAAAGAGCAAAACAGCAGAAATTTTGAAAATTTCACGCCCTACGCTCGACGCAAAAATAAAACACTATGGAATACAAATTGAAAAATAACAACTATCTTTTAAGACTGGTTATATGACGCGTTTTTTTCTATTGTTTATTCTCATTTTCAGCTCTTTTGTTGAAGAGAATTATGCCCAGCAATCTCAGGCTTCGCCTGTGGAAACCGGTTCGAAATCATACTATGAAGCGCTCCTTGAAGGCAAACTTGCTTTTAAAGAAGGCAGATATGATGACGCAATCCGGCACTTAACTACTGTCGCTCTCGCGAACCGAAATGATATAGAAATATGGAATATGCTTGGGACAATACATCTTAAACAACAGAATTTTGCGCTTGCGGAAAACGCTTTTGAAGAAGCAATCGATATTGATCCCGGTTATTTGCCTGCTTATCAGGGTTTAGCCATTGCTCAAGAAGCAATGCTCAAATCTGAAGACGCTCTCATCAATTTTCAGTTTTTCATTCAAAACTTTACCGGAACAGAAAAAGATTACGCTGTTTTTCGTACCGCCGAACTCTTATGTAAGTTCAACCGTTACTACGATGCTATCCCTCTTTACCAAAACCTTGCGAAAAACGTCGACTCGGAATTTTCCGAAGAGGCATCTTATTATTTAGATAATATTCGTAACAACATGGCAAAACACCAAGGACAAAAAAAGATTCTGGGAGGTATCCCTCATATCGTGCCTCAGCAAAACAATTGCATGCCCTCTGCACTCGCGGCGATTCTGGCTTACTGGGGCGAACCGACATCAGCAAAAGAGCTGGCTCGGCACCTCATGGACACAACAGACGGTGGTTTTTTAATTGAAATGATCGATTTTGTCCGCAATCTCGGATTTGAAGTATCGGTTCAGCAAGGATCGTTTGATGACATCGTTTCATGGATTGATAAAGACATTCCGATTATCGTCAATCAGGTATTTTATAATGAATCGCACATACCCGTAGTACACCTAAGAACCATCTGCGGATATGACCGCATAAAGAATTGTCTTTATGCAAGCGATATATTTCAGATTCGGTATGATGCTTTTATGGAATCATGGCACACGGCAGAAAACAGCATGCTGATCATTGTGCCTGCCAATAAACGCGAACTGCTCGGAAACGATCATTTATTTGATTTGGAATATTTGGCACGCGCAGACCGCTATTATGCTCAGCAAAACTACAATGACGCATACGCTATCTACCTCGAAGCAGAAATTGAAAATGAACGCAATATCAAAGCCCGTATCGGACAAGCCAAATCATTGCTCAAACTGGAGAAAATCAACGAAGCCATCGAGGAACTTAAAGGAATCATTGCGGTTTCTCCTTCATCGCAAGAAGCATACTTTTTGTTGGGGGTAATTTATTTTAATAATGCGGATTTTGAAACTGCTCTCGGGTATCTTGAAAAATCCCTATCAATTGACCAAACCCTTTTTCCGGAAACACATAATTTTCTTGGATACATATATATGGAACAAGGAAATTATGATGCGGCAATAGAAGCATTCAAACAATCTATTACTCTTAATCCCCATTACATGCCGCCTCAGTATAATCTTGCAAGGACGTATGCGCTTATCGGACAATTTGAGCGGTCTATCGAACATCTTGCCGAATGCATTGAAAATAACTACATATCGTATGAGAAAATAGATAACGATTCGTTATTCCAGCCATTACAAAATTTTAGTTCATACAAAAAACTGAAAGAATTATAAGACTCTTAATAATTTCTAACACGTGAGAAGAGGGGCGGATGAATTTATCAAAAACCAGAAATTCACTATATTATCTTGTCATTGTTATTGTATTTGCGAACTTACTTTTTTTTATAAATTTAGGAGAAAAAGGGCTTTGGAGCTCGCAAGAGGCTCGTAATGCAATTGCGGCAAAAACCATGTTGAACGGTACTTTTGCTGATTGGATCGTTCCGACCATTGAAGGACAGCGCAGTACTCAAAAGCCGATTCTCTATCATTGGCTTGTCAATCTCTCATGTATCGCCGGCGGTGAAGTCTCCCCCTTTTTTGTGCGCCTTCCATCAGTTTTCTGCGGTTTAATATGCGCGTTTTACCTATTCTATTTAGGTCAAAAACTTTTATCGCCGAAAACCGGCTTTGTTGCGGCAATTATTCTTGTTACGTGCATTAAGTTTTTACATATGAGCAGAACTTCGCGGATTGATATTCTTCTAACGGTTTGCTTGACAATATGCCTAGGAGAATTACTGCTTTTTTACTTGAACGGAAAATTGAGGCATCTTTATGCCGGTTACTTTTTTTCAGGGTTGTCTTTTCTCAGCAAGGGCCCTATCGGCATAATTCTTCCTGTAATCATTCTCACTATATTTTTACTATTGAAAAAAGATACCGGAGCCATAAAAAAATTTCTTCGCCCCGAAGCAATCTGTTTTTTGCTTTTCACTCTCATACCGTATATTCTGCTCGTTTTAAAAATAACTCACGGATCGTTTTTCGAAGATTTCATTTTAAAACATAACTTTGAACGTTTTTTAGGCGCCCAAGGAACATTTGGAAAACGAAAACCGTTATGGTTTTACATACCTCATTTTTTAACCGGTACTATGCCGTGGGCATTTTTTATTCCGCTCCTTACTATTTATCTCCGCTGGCATCTAACAAGCAAACATCCCCGTGAAACACTATCCGATACATCGGCACATTGCAAAACGGTACACCTCTTTTTTACTCTCGTGATAGGAGTTATTTTTACGTTCTTCTCTTTGTCCTCTTTTAAAAGAAGTGATTATATTTTACCTGTATTTCCTGCTTTTTCATTACTGCTTGGGCAGTGTTTAACAGATGAGAAATTCCTCGGAAAAAAACTGAACTGGATTAAAGGGGTCATGTATGTGCTCACGGGCATTTTTCTCGTGTGTTTTCCTAGTGCTTATATAGCTAATTACTTTAAGATTTATCCTACACTATGCACATGCCCTTTTTTTCAAAAGTATTTTAATGAAAATGATATGACAATGATTTATTCTTCATTTAACTATTTTGATGAAAATAAACTATCAATTTTTGCGGTTTTACTTATAAATATTATTCTGTCAATCTCTTTATTACTCAGTAAATCAACCGTAAAAAGAATTTTAGTAAGCTATGTCATTTGTTTTTCTTCAATGTATTTTTTTTATTACCTTAACATTGAAGCGGCTCTTGACAAATATTGTAATTTAGAGCCTTTTTCAGAGAAAATTAAAAAAATAGCAAGCCCCGAACAAATAGTATTCTTTAATGGATGGAATCATTCAATTGCTTTTTACATCAACCCTGAAATTCGGGCTATTACAACCAACGACGAGCTTATCGAATGCGCAAGAGAGAAACAGCTATATTATTTCATTACATCACCTGACACAATGAATCGCCTGCCTAGCGAAATTGAAAAAAATGCAGTGGTTGTTCTCCGTACAGAACCATACCTTCGCAATGATTTTGTACTGGCAAAATATAGCCCTTCGCAGGATGGATATAAAAGTTTAACAAGCGGAGTTGAATAGCGTTTTCATCAGTAAAGATTGTGCAAAATGATTCCTGCTTTCTCTTCGCAAGATTGGACGGTATTGCGCATAAGCATGGCAATTGTCATGGGGCCCACACCACCCGGAACAGGGGTAATGGCGGAAACTACGGGCAAAACGTCATCATAATCTACATCGCCGACCAATTCATATCCACGCGGCAATGACGGATTATCGACACGATTAATACCAACATCTATAACGACTGCATCCTGTTTTACCATATCGCGCGTAATAAATTTGGGTCTGCCGATAGCGGCGATGAGGATATCGGCACTCCGCGCTATTTCGGGTAAATTATTAGTGCGAGAATGGCAGAGTGTTACCGTGGCGTTTGCAAATTTCTTTTTTTGACAAAGAATACTCATTAAAGGTTTGCCGACAATAGTACTTCTTCCGACGATAACAACATGTTTCCCTTCAGGTGAAAATCCTGATTCAATAAGCATGACCCACACACCCAACGGTGTACATGGAATAAATGCCGGTTGCCCAATCAACAACTTTCCCGCATTAAGAGGATGAAAACCATCTACATCTTTAGAAGGACATACAGCTGTAAGAATTTTATTTTCATTGAGATGTTCCGGCAAGGGAAGCTGTACGAGAATGCCGTCTATATCCTTACGATTATTTAATTCTGCTATCAACTGTAAAACATTTTTTTCTGAAACATCTTTTGGCAAAGTAAATTCTTCAGATAAAACCCCCAACTGATTACATTTTTTGGTTTTCATACTCACGTAAACGCGTGACGCCGGGTTATCGCCAATCAAAATAACCGCCAAACCGGGTGTGCCCGCTTTTTCTTTTTTAATCCGCTCGATTCTTCCTTCGAGCTCCTCGTATATTTTTGATGCGATAGCATTCCCTGAAATTATTTGTGGCATGAACATGAACCGCAACCGCCGGAAGCTGACGTATCGGAAGAACCTGTTTTTAGCGCATTATTCACAACAGGTTTCTCCGATGAACAATCTGATGAGGCGGCAACTCCTCCATTTGATGGTTTGATCACTTTATTTGTATCGACAACAACTTTACCCTTAAGATGTTTTATAACATGTGTTGGACAAACAGGAACGCAATCAAGGCACAATTCGCATTTATTTTGATCAATAACTGCTAAACCGTCTACCATAGAAATTGCCCCTACCGGACACGCGCGAACACATTTTTCACAACTGATACACCCATTTGAACAGACATCCATAACTTCTTTAGCATAATCCGGATTATTGCAGGCAACGTATACGGTTTCTTGCTTTTTAGGAACCATTTTTATAATATTTTTGGGACAGGCTTCCACACACGCCATACACGCCGTACATTTATCAGGGATCACTTCAGGCAACCCGTCTTCTCGGATCCGTATAGCATCGTAATCACATACTTTTAAACAGTCGTAAAACATCATACAGCCATAATCGCATTTTAGAGGGCCTCCTCCTAAAAGCGCCGCGGCGTTACATGTAGGTATCCCTGTATAGTTCGTGATTTTTTTTGCGCCGGGCCCGCCAGAGCAGAAAACATATGCCACTTCTTCAATAATATCCCCTTGATCTTTAACGCCCATAACTTCCGAAAGCCGCGCCGCGGTTTCTTTTCCGCCCGGTTTACACAGGGTTGTTTTTTCACCTTTTAATATTGCTTCAGCATAAGGTTTACAACCCGGATACCCGCACGCACCGCAATTATATTCAGGCAATGCGCTGTAGACTTCGTCAAACCGCGGGTCTTTTTTAACGCTGAATATCCGCGATGCAAACGCGAGGCATACACCAAACAGAAGCCCCAAAATTCCTAAAATTATAATAGATGCTAGTATGAGAAAATTACTCACGTTCTGTACCGTTTCCTTTTGCTTATAATATTCCGGCGAACCCGAGAAAAGCTATAGCAAGTAATCCTGCGGCAATAAACGCAATGGGAACGCCTTTGAAACATTTCGGGACATCTGCTATATCGAGCCGTTCTCGAATGCCCGCCATCAATATCATGGCAAGCGTAAATCCTACACCGGCTCCTCCGCCTTGCACTACACATTTTATAAAGCTCAATTTTTCGCTGAACAATGTATCTTTATTAAGAATCGCCACTCCCAATACCACACAATTTGTTGTTATTAAGGGTAAATATATTCCTAATGCATCATAGAGGGCCGGAGATGATTTTTGCAGTATCATTTCCACTAACTGCACAAGAGAAGCGATTGTCAAGATAAACGCAATCAAATGCAGATATTCTATATGAAACGGCACCAGCACATAATTGTAAATGATCCATGTTACTGCGGCAGTCATAGTCATAACAAATATCACTGCCATTCCCATTCCTAACGCGGATGTGCTGTCTTTAGAAACGCCGATATACGGACATAATCCGAGAAACCGAAAAAAGACAAAATTGTTTACGAGAACAACTGCAATGACTATTTTCAAAACTGCATGGATTTCTGCCATTCGATTAAACCCTTTTTTCACGACGGAGTGTAAGAAAACGGAAAAAGCCCATAAGTAAACCGATAGTAATAAAAGCGCCCGGCGCAAGAATAAAAATGATAGCCGGTTTAAAATTCTCACCGAATATACGCAACCCCATGATTTGCCCTGCACCAAGAATTTCGCGAATTGAACCTATCAACATTAAAGCTCCGGTAAACCCAAGCCCTATTCCGATTGCATCCATTAAAGAAGCAAAAAGAGTATTTTTGCTCGCAAATGTTTCCGCACGCCCCAATATATTGCAGTTCACGACAATTAAAGCGATGAACAACCCTAATTCCTTTGCCAATGCAGGGAAATAGCCTTTTAAAATCATGTCTACAATAGAAACAAACGATGCAATTATAACAATGTAAATAGGAACACGAATTTTTTCGATGCGTTTCATTACATCTTGCCCGCCAACTAATTTAAACACGACAACCAATAACGAAATAGAGACGTTAGACAACAATAATACTGAAGTGGTAGACAAGCCCATACCCAGCGAGTTTTTCAATGAAGTAGACGTTGCCAAAGCAGGACACAACCCCAAATTCAGGATAAAAATAGGGTTTTCTTTAAAAAGCCCTCGGTATATTTCTCCCAAAGTTGCTTTAACGAGTTTCATGGTTTCACTTGTATTTCCTCAAAGAATTTCTTCACGTCGCTTTTTACTCCTTCAACAACAGCACTGCTTGTAATGGTCGCTCCTGTTATAGCGGCAATATGTTCTCCTTCGACACCGAGCGCCAATGTATCATAATGTTTCTGCTTAAACAACGCCGTAAACCATGGTTCAGGCAACTTATTTTCCGGACTTGTCTGATTACGGATTATTGCGCTTATAGCACCTCTCAAAGTCCGGTCATTTTTTAATTCGGTTATGCGAGCGCCTAATCCCGGTGTCTCGGCATGTTCAAGAATTTGCAAACCGGTAATCATTCCGTCGATATTGACCCCAACTATAAATTTAATAACCGACTGATAACCTTGAACACTTCCGCACAAAGCATAGCCTGCTGTTTTCTGCTCATTATATCCAACATAGTATAGTAGTTCATTTAAATGGTTTTCTCCAGAAAAATGTGAAGCATGAGGCAATACTTGCGGCAACGACTCCATCAATTTTTTTATTTTTTGCTCTTCAATACGCTTTAATGTCATTGAATACGTGAAAGAGAGAGCAGATGCCGAAATTATACATATTAGTGCTAACAATATGCCTAATCCTAAATAATCAAAGGGATGTTGTTTTTTTCTCTTTTTTGCTCTTTTGACCGCCATATATAAGCCCGCCTTAAAATTCCTACGCTTTCTGTGTACCGTATCTTCGGTTAACAATATATTTATCAATCAGCGGAGTACAAGCGTTCATAAGCAATACTGCATATGAGACGCCTTCAGGATATGCACTGTATTTTCTGATAATAAACGTCAACACCCCGCATCCTAACCCAAAGACAAATTTACCTTTCAGTGTTAACGGTGATGTTACCATGTCATTCGCCATTACAAATACAGCAAGGCATAATCCTCCGGATAATGCATAGAATAACGGATCACCACTCATAAACCCGCTATTTCCTCCAAACATCCAACTCAAAAGTAGTATGGACATCAGATACGCGGCAGGAGTCTGCCAGTTGATGATCTTCCAATAAAACAATAGACCTCCCGCAACGATTATAAGCAACGCTGATGTTTCTCCAATACACCCCGGAATATCGCCGATAAACATATGCCAGTACATAGCAGTTTTGCTCCCGAAAGCCTCAACGACAGCAGAATATCCGTGTTCTTTTAAAATACCCAGAGGCGTAGCTGTACTCACTCCGTTGAGCGTCCAATGTGTCATTTCAGCAGGCCATGCCGCCAATAAAAATGCCCTGCCGATAAATGCAGGGTTGAAAAGGTTATATCCAATTCCTCCAAACAGGTGTTTTGCGATACAAACAGCTACGGCTACTCCGATAAATAAAATCCATAAATCAATTTCAGGCGGCACGTTAAACGCCAGCAACAATCCGGTAAGAGCCGCACTGCCGTCGAATACTATAGCAATTTTTTTTCGTCGTGCGGCAAGACAAACAACCTCAAGAGCCATGGCGGACGCCATTGCAAAAACTATCGGAACAAGGACTTTAACGCCAAAATGATATGCGCTGTACATGATAACGGGAATAAGCGATAAAGTAACACGCCACATTATTCTGGCAATCGTTTCTTTACTGCGCAAATGCGGTGATGGAGATGCAATAAGAAATGTTTCTTCCACTTTAATGGCCTTTCTTATCTTTATTTTTTATATAGTGTTCTCCCATTTCAATAAGCTGAACGAGTTCCCTCTTTGCCGGACATACATACGAACAGCATCCACATTTAATACAGGTTCTTAGCCCAAGTTTTTCGGCAAGCGCATAGTTTCCGAACTCCACAGCTTGGCATATCTGCGCAGGGTCTATCCCTACCGGGCATACATCAACGCATTTGCCGCACCGTATACACGGCATCATATCGAGCTGTTTTTGTTTTTCTTTGGCGAAAAAAAGAACGCCTGAGGTTCCTTTGATGATAGGAATATCATAAGAAAATTGAGACTGCCCCATCATAGGGCCGCCTAAAATGACGGTTTGCGGTTCACGCGAGAACCCGCCAAGCCAATCAACGATATCACTGATCATAGTACCGATTCGAACCTCAACATTGACCGACTCTTTAAGACAATTGCCTGCCACGGTGACATTTCTGGAAATAAGCGGTTTACCGCCGACAACCGCTTCATAAATTGCCAATGCAGTGCCTGCATTTACCACAAGACATCCGACATCGAGCGGCAATCCACCCGCTGGGATTTCTCGTCCGGTCACTGCACTTATCAATTGTTTTTCGCCGCCTTGAGGGTATTTTTCAAACAATGGCATTACTTCAACTTTGATAGTAGGGTCAGCGCCGATTTCATTTTTCATTGCTTCTATAGCATCGGGCTTATTGAGTTCAATCCCAACAACACCTTGTCGAGCACTCATCATTTTCATTATGATATGAAGTCCCTCGACGACCTTTCTTGTATGGTGGCACATCGTTGAACGGTCACAGTCAAGATATGGCTCACACTCGACACCATTTATAATGACGTGGTCTATTCGCGCAACAGGCGGAAGTGTTAACTTGACATGGGTCGGAAACGCGGCTCCTCCCATTCCAACTATTCCTGCAGAAGTAGCATATTCGCGGATTTCATCTCTTGAAAGTTCTCTCCAATTCCGATGGATATTTTCCCAAATTTTTTCGTCTTTTCCATCGGAGGTAATTTCGATGCACATCCCTCGTTTAAAACGAGCAACAGGCATTTTTTTTATCATGCTCACTTTACCGGATATTGATGCATGAACGCGTGACGAGACAAATCCTGTAGCTTCTCCGATAACCTGCCCTGTTTTTACCATGTCTCCACGCTGGACAAGCGACCGTGCAGGGCGCCCAATATGCTGGACAAGGGGAATACGGACTTTCTGAGGGAGCTCCATAATAAGAGATGGTTTGGGCCCATTCAATTCCTTGTCGACTTCAGGATGAATGCCTCCCTGAAATGTGGGAAACTTTAAATGGCCAATAACTGTTTTTATCCGATCAATCATCTCCGCTGAATCCGAGTTAAGTCAATGATTGGATTGTTGTCTTTATCAAAAGAGCTGATAATACCTTCAACAAAAACACGCTTGTTCTCATAAATTTCAATCTTTTTGTCGAGAGTATAAAAGTAACATAACGTTTTTCGGGAAAGAAACTGTTTTTCTTCAACTCGATACAAATCGCCGGCCTCAGTGTTTTTCGATTCAAGCACTAAAATACCTTCAAAAGAATGGAACGACATCACCGAATCGCCTTTTGTCATTTTTGCTTGCGAAAACTTTTGCCGTTCTTGTATATCCTGAATTCGCTCGATTGCTTGCTTTGCTTCAGGAGTATCGGGAAACAAAACACTAATTTCTCTGTATTTGGACATAATTCCGAAATAATCTATTTCCGATACCTCTTTAAGCAACTGAGCTTCGCGATATTGTTCGGCCTCATACAACATCAATTGGCGTTTTTCCAAATCTTTTTCTGCCATTTTTGTGATCTTCTCTTGGATATAAGCAATTCGGTCAACAGACCAATCCGCCTCATTCGACTTCGGAAACGATTTAATAACAGCCAAATAATTTGTAATAATTGTATCGACATCAACGAGTTTAAAGTTTTCTTTAGCCATTTCTTTTCGCGCGTGGTCTTCAGCAATAGCAAAAAGTGTCTTGAGTTTTCTTTGAGTTTCTTCTTCACGATGCTGTTCTTCACGTTTTTTCCGTTCTTCTTCAATCCAATTGAGATAGTATAATGATTTTTTTGCCTGAACAGTTTCGGAATAACTCCTAATGATGGAATAAAATTTATCTTTTAATAAGTCAAAATCAATCGCTTTAAAATCTGTTTTCTGAAGTTCATTTTTGGCATAAATAACTGCGGCATCAAACAGTTCTTTGCTTTCCTTCAATTTCCGCAATTGTGCATCCATATTTCCCATTGTACTGAAGTACTTAATAAAATCGGCTTTAACATATGCCGTTAGATTATCCGGCGCCGCAATATGAATCCACGTATCTTTTTCTTCTATTGATACAACATGATCGCCCATATTTACTTGTCCGAGAATCCGGTGTTCTATACCCGGTCCAGACCGGACATTTACTGCATTTCCCGTTATTTCGCCGTTTTTCACAAAATCCTTGCTAATCCAACAAACAATATCTTCAGGAGGTTTAATGCGAAGCCAATCTCCCTCACGATCAACAACGGTAACCAAATCGTGTTCGGCAAGTTCGGCTATTTCCATATAATTTGTACCTTTTTGCGGCATAACTCTTAGCTTTTCGGTAGTAACAATTCCCATATAAGGAAAACGCTCTTGCCCCGCGGCAATCTGAGGAAGAATACAATGAAGAATTGCTATAAAAAATAAGTAAAACATCTGCATCTGTTTTCTACTGGACATTACTATCACCCAAAGTTTGTAATTTTGAAGCTATTTTGAATAAAAGGCTAATCTCTTTTTGTTCAAGTTTTCTGAATTGCCCCGCAGATAAACTGCCTAGTTGAACCGGTCCAATAGATGTCCGGCAAAGCCTGATAACTTTTTTATTTAATTCCGCAAACAGTTTGCGGATTTCGCGATTACGCCCTTCATTAAGCCGAAGAGAAACCATACAACCCGCTTCAAGAGGAACAACCTTAAGTATATCAGGGCGTGCAATGTATGAGGAATCAATGTGTATACCGGCTTGAAGCAACCGCATATCATCGCGGGAAAGAACAGCATCCAGCCAGACATCGTATGCCTTGAAAATATTATACCTCGGATGAGTTATAATATTACAAAAAGAGCCGTCATTTGTTAAAAAAATCAATCCTTCGCTTTCAACATCCAGCCGGCCTACAGGATAAATTCGGCTTTCTGCGGTAGAAATAATATCAATTATTCTCCGGTATTTACCGCTCTTTTTGCAACTGCAAATCACACCCTGAGGTTTATGTAATGCCCAATATTCTAACGATACCGGTTCTACAGACTTTCCAAAACATACAACTTTATCATGTTTAGGATCAATTGTAGACCCTATGCGAGTTAGAACCTCACCATTTACCGTTACTTTCCCTTCAATGATCAACTGTTCGCACCTGCGTCTCGACGCAACGCCACACTGAGCAAGAAATTTATGTAAACGCTGCTTCATACCATAATAATCTATTCAACCGACTTGGTTTTAGGGAGGCCTAAAACAGAATCGCCTTTTTTCCATTTTTTATTTTTGAGCAAAAGATCGATCCGCTCATAGCGTTTAAGCACATTTCTTTTTAATTTAATCGTTCCGCCCGACCGATAGCTGGGATGCAATGACATGGTATAAACCTCCTCAATTATTTGTATTTTTAACTTTTATATTTCAATTTAACTGCTTACTGATTCGCCAACCCACTGTAAATATGACTCCAATCCATTGGCAATGTTCACAAAAAGTATTTCGGGAACATCATATGGATGGATTTCGCTCACCCGATTCTTTATTGCCTGCGCTAGGGATTCGGTTGTTTTTCCCATCAATAAACATTCCATACTCGTTTCAATCTTGCCATTCCAACGGTAACAGGAAAATATTTCTGGAACAATACTTACACACGCCGCAAGTTTTTCTTCAACAAGAAGCTGTGCGATTTTTCTGCCTATTTCATTATTTGGCGCAGTAATATAAAAAATACTATACAATGTCCATGCCGCCTTTTCCTGAAAGACAACTTTCAACGGGAAATCAAGAGTTATCACTATATTACATTTTGTGCTCAAATGTCAAACTGATTTATCGATATGGTTTCCTTTTAAAAAAAGCATTTTTTACATAAGCTTGAAGGCTAAATATATTTGAGGCGCTTTATGCGTGCATAATAACCTGATCGCAGAATAGTAAAAAAACCGATTGCGTGCTCAGAGCGGTAATCAGGATATGTCCACTGCCACGGCATAAAAGTACCGTTTTGAAAATACAATGTGGATTCCGCATATATTTTATTTCCAATATAAACTCGGTGAGTGGCATCTTTTGTTGTGGCGAGAACAAACTTTGCCAAAGTAAGATATCCCGGATCAATATTAACCGTTCGTTTACAATCTCTGAGATACTCATTCTCTATGGCATTCGTACGGAGTTTAATTGCGGCAATGGTGCCTGCATCAACCAATAAATCAGTGCCGAAATACACGCGCAGAATATCTCTTCCCATCTCATCGCAGTAATAAGATGTGTACAAAAAAGGAACTACGGAGCTGGAAACGATAACCGTATCCCATACATCTTCCAACTTCCCCTTAACTTGCTCGATACTATCGGTATCGACAGCAAGTACAGAGAACGTTAATAAGACAGGATAATGTTCGTATTCAATACCCATTTTATTGTTTATACCGATTAAACCGGTCTTTGATAACATTTTTAAGTGCAGGGGACTTTTTAACGGCATCATAAGAAAAGATAATCAACCCATCAGCTCCGAGGCGTACTGCGTCATCTATCTGCCCCGCCAAAACATCAGGTTTTTCTTTAAGGAGGTACGCGCCCAAACCGACAAACACACGCTTTTCCCCACGAGATACAATTGCCTCACGGGAAAGGTACCGCGCAAATTTTTGGTCAGTGCCGTAATTCATGGTTGCTACAAAATCGACAATACCTTCTTCCAACCATCCGCGCCAATCTTGAAATGCGCTTAAATATGCTCTGTCTGCCCAACATATGCCTGCAACTGAAAGCATTTTGCCTCGTTCTTTACAAAGAGTATTGATTGAACGGACAAATTGAGTTACTTGATCCCTGCGCCAATTGTCCCATAATTCTGCATTTTCTCGAGTTAATTCCATGGTAAAGGGGTCAAGC
This sequence comes from bacterium, assembly GCA_024233545.1. Taxonomy (GTDB): domain Bacteria; phylum Auribacterota; class Auribacteria; order Auribacterales; family Auribacteraceae; genus JACKPL01. The sequence goes on along the minus strand of JACKPL010000002.1, from coordinate 347,597 downwards.
CCGGTTTTTTTCTTAAAACGGTTTACGCTATCGACACCATATCCGAACCCATGGCCCGCCGCCCATTGAGAACCGGGGTAAAACGGCACGCGATACGGATACCTTACAAAATCTAGGTGCAACCCATCGCATTGCGGGTATTTTTCCAATGCTTCAAGAAACAGATTCCGCAAATACTCTTGCACTTGAATATCGCCTGCATCCAACCAATAGCCACCGTCCGGCAAATCTTCATTCGGATAATCGAGCATTAACCGTTTTTTCCCATCACGAGTAATAATTTTCGTGCCGAATTCCTGAATAATCTTTGCGTCTTTATTTTTTAACAGCCTGAACGTATTCACCCATAAATGTACTTGCATTCCCCGTTGTTTTGCATTATTCAAAATATAGGTTACCAGATCGGTTTTTTCTTTCTCGAAAAAAGCCTTATATGGCGTTGAATCTGCGAGAGATGAATCAAACCATGCCCTGTTCCCCCGATGAAGTTGAATAAAAAGAGTATCGATATGCATTTGAACCGCATCTTCAAGCATTTCATCGATTGCTTTTTTTGAATCGAGAGTAGCTTCGCTTCCTTGGCATTCAACCCATAACCCCATCGACGGTGCGGCATGAAGCAGAACTGCATAAAAAATACACAACAATGAATAAAAAACGCCGAAAAGATATTTCATGGTTTAATCATTTCCCCTCTCGATTAAAAGTTAGAAGCCGATTGAAGGGCCGGCAAAACCATTGTTTTCCCAGCTTTGAGGCTGATTCCACGGAATGGATGCATTCGTTTCATCTGGAGGCACACTTGCGCATCCTAAAAGAAGAGTAAGAAACAACGAGATCACTATGAAAGAGAAAATAGTTTTCATGGCAGGTACTCCTATAATGGATAGATTAATTATAGGAAGTATATCGCAACTAATACCAAAAACACCAGTTTTTTATCGCTTAACAACGTCGCCTTCAGAAATATTTCTGCTGAGTACTTCGTCATTGACTGTTGCGGCGGCCATATTCTGAAATACTTCGTCTACCTGTACGGTACCAAGATATTTATTACTGCGATAGACTTTGAGTATTTCCCCTTCGGTTAAACCGTCATTTTGCCCAATGCCGAATACGATAAATTTCATTTCGCGGTTAACTACTTCTATGGGAGCTTCACTCTTCCTTCCGGAATTGAAATTCTGGTTGCGGTAATCACTTAATTCTGAAACTTTGGTTTTAAGCTCATTAACGCTTGTCAAGAGGTCTGATTCGCGCTGTTTTGCCTGAAGAAGTTCCGTTTCTTTTGCCTGAAGAGAATTTTCCAGTTCATCTAACCGAACTTGCAATTGTTTTTTTGCGTCATCAATATTTTTGAATTTCTCTTCTATTTCAGAAGTTTTTTTCTGTGCTGATTCCAGTTTTGCATAAAGGCCTTGCGTTTCTTCACCGGATTCGGAATCAACTGCCGTTTGATTTTCCAATCGGATTTTTTCCAGTTCTTCTTGTTTTTGAAGCAGAACAGTATTCAGTTCATCAAGTTCTTTCTGAGCAGTCTTCAAATCTTTCGTTACTGCATTCACCGTATTTTGCAATTCGGTTTTCTCGGCAACGATCGCATCATGTTCTTTTATTTTATCACGCAATGTTTTCTGCATATTAGCCATTTTATTGAGCTGTTCTTCATTACCGGCAGAAACTTTTTGATTTTTCATTTCTTTTACCGCAAGCATCAGCGATGTAGCCACACTGAGTACAGCAAGCGCAAAACCAAGGAATACACCGTATTTAATTAATTTTTCCATTGGGTACTTTCCTCCATAGAATAGTATTTTGTATAGAAAATGACTGTTATTCATTATTTTTGTGTAATCCGCATTATTATTATCGACAAAATCATGCAGTATTTGAGAAGCAAATCGAATTATTTCTCATAAAAAAGCCGCTTCTGTTTCTTATTCGCCAATAATTTTAATTACCAACCGTTTTGGGCGGCATCCATCAAATTCGGCATAATACACCTGTTGCCACGGCCCGAGATCAAGTTTTCCGTTTGTCACCGGTAAAAGCACTTGATTATGTACCAGAATACTTTTTAAATGGGCATCACCGTTGTCTTCGCCAGTAAGATGATGTCGATACTGTTTTCCGAAAGGCGCTAAATGCTCAAGCATCTCATCGAGATCGGCAATAAATCCATTTTCAGCATCATTGATATACACCCCTGCAGTAATATGCATTGCCGATACAAATGCTAACCCTTCTTTAATGCCGCTTTTTTTCAGTTCCTGTTCAATTTTAGACGTAATGTTGATATATTCCCGCCGTTTTGCCGTATTGAACGTTATGTACACAGTGTGGGATTGCATATACATTTTCCTTATTTCTTATAGTGGTGAGATAAACAAAAAATGTCATTCAAATTTAAATGAAATAAGAAGAAAAAATCAAATGTATATTATCAGAAGAAAAGTTTCCTACATAAAACAGCAAGTAAAAAAGTTATCCCTTAATACTAATATTCGCTTTAGGATAATTCGATTTCGGGGCAACTTGCGTAATGGTATGCAAACGTGATTGAGGTTGTTCAACCTGTCCGGACTCAGCCATCTTTTTCACTTTTTCCCATGTTTCTCTCAATGACTCAAACATGCGGAGGACTTCCTGCACCGGTTCAGTCTTTTTAGATACAGTTGCATCAATCAATCTTTTCAACATATATGAATATAATGACCGCAACTGAGGCGCAATTTCTTGAACGTCCATATCCAATGAATCGCGGAGTTCTCTAATAATATTCTGAGCCTTAACAATATTATCTGAAAAGCCCATAAACCGTTTATGGTGATATTCATCGATTGCTTTACTGAGAAATTTTATGCCGCCGTCATATAAAATCACTACTAATCCGATAGGTGATGAACTTTCTATCTTTGACCGTATGTAGTGCTTTGATGCTTCAGCAGGATCAAATGGCATTTGTTTTTCCTCCGAAAATAAGTCATAGTTATTCTTAGAATACTCATCGGCACCCGATAAAAAATATTAACTTTTTTATCGCCCTGCACTAAGGTTACTTTGCACAATAGCACTCAATGAAGATGCAAATGCCTGTATCGATTGCGATTGGGAATCCAGAGATGCCACTGCTTCATTTAACGCTTCAAATTCTTTTCGCAATTCTTCTTCTCTGCGTGCAAGGCGTTCTTCTTCTCTTTCTATACGCTTATCGATGCGTGTCAAGATACTATTTGAACTGTTTATTCGGTTAGCAAAAATCCCTGAAGTACTCTTGGTAAAATTTTCGAGATACTCTTCAGCCAAGAGAGCAAACCCGCCATCATCGCTCGTTCCATCATTGTCAAGATCGTCGGCAAATAATTTGTATACGTCTAAGTTATTTGCCGCCATAGCCGCATTAAAATCGGACTGGACAAACTGCAAAGACCCAATGCCTAATCCGGTATCGATAAACTTAACGCCTATTTCGCCCAGCCGAGAAAGCCCGCCGGTATTTTCGATTTGCGTGTAAATACGGCGCTGTATGCTTCTCTTAAGATTTTGAAGCATGCGATTCCCTTTGAGGCTCCCTTTGAGTTGGGTATCAATAACAGACATAGTATTATTAAATTGATCTACAAATCCCTTAACTGCATTGCGCGCTTTAGCGGTATCCTGTTCAACCGCTACATTAGCAGAACCAACCGTTTTGAGTGTAAACGTCGTCCCGCCTAAAGAAAAAGTATTTCCATCGCGGGTAAGGGTTTCGCCGTTTACCACCACTTCGGCAGTTGTACCGGCATATGTTGATTTTCCTGTAGCGGAATTGGTATCGCCTGATTGATCGAGCACGTTAATGTTTTTCAAAAAATTGCTCGTATCGTTTTCAAAAGTAATTTCTTCACCCGTCTTTTTTGAACTTATAGTCACGCGATCGGTAACGTCGTCATAAAATGCGCTGACCCCCGCCTGAGATGTGTTTATCCTGCTTAAGACTTCTGCAAGAGTATCATTATCAACATCAATTTCTATGGTAATATTATTGATAGTAAAATATCCGTCCACCACTTTTGCCGAACCGCTAACCAAGTCGGTATCAACTAAATTACTGTTAAGCCCCGGAGTAGTTCCATCGGTAAAATCCTGTGGAGGGTTTCCATTTGTTTCAGTCAGTTTCAGGGCATCTAATAATCCGGACGTATCGTCAGACAACGTAATTGTTTGATCGGTTCCTGTTGCGTCCGAAGTTAAAAGAACCTTATCATTCTCAGCGTCAAACGTTGCAGTAACTCCCGCCGCCGAAGCGTTTATTTTAGATAAAATAGTATAAATGGTATCACTGCCTGTGACCGCTATTTCAGTATCATTGATTTTGAATGTCCCGGAAACAACCGTTTTATCCGCATCAAACCCGATTGCGGCTGAACCCGAAGAAAATTTCACATTCGGATCGACAACGGCTGATCCGCCGTCAAGGTTAATTTCTTCACTGCTCTGTAAAACCGCATATGTCCCTTGAGACAATCCTAAAGCCGAGGCAGATGTAATTTTAGCCGCTTGCGCTAGCCGCACCACTTCCATCTGATAAACTGTTTGAACAGCGTTTGTTCCTGCAGACGCTGAAATGACGCTTGAATCGCCGCTTGTCGCGAGACTGCTCGTGAAGGTGCCGGCAAGCTTGAGAGTATCCAATGTTTTTTGTAGTGATTCAATACTGCTGTCAACCGTTGTATAAGAGGTATTTTGGAGATTAACCTCAGTTTTTCGCGCTATCAGCGTATCAAGCCGGTCGCGTTCGAGAGCAATAATCTGTTGTACTACATCATCTATTTCTAAGGAATCTGATATCGGCATTTTATAATTCTACCATGTCTAAATTTTTCTTTTCATATTCACTATCGGCACTGAATAAGCGGGGGTTTAGTGTGAACGGGGGAGAAAACACAATAATTTTCTCCCCCGGCGACTCTCTATGCTCCTACCTTTTACTGCTGAAATAATTGCAGTACTGATGTAGGCGCACTGTTTGCTTGAGCCAACATGGCTAACGCCGCCTGCTGAAGGATTTGCAGATTGGTCAGTTCAAGTTGTTCTTCTGCTAAGTCTGCGTCCATGATGGAACTTCGTGAAGCCCGCAAATCGGTTTCTTCGACTTCAGCGCCATCAAATTCTACTTCCAAACGGCGAATGAACGATCCTAACCGTTCTTCATTTTCCAAAATCACTACTAACGCGCTGTCAATATTTGCAATTGTCTGATCGATGCTGTTCCCTGTTACGGCAATATTGGTGCCGTTAAGAGTGAGCGAACTCAATGGATTGATAGTAAGGTTTCCGGTTAAGCTAACGTTCTGCAACCCGCCTAAGCTGAACCCTGTATAGAGTTTCGGCGAAACGCCGCTTTGCAGGATAAGCTGAACCTCTTCCATCAATTGCGTGAGGTCATTTTGAATCGCTTGTTTTTCCGCAGATGACACAGCCAAGCTGTTTGCTTGATTTGCCAGATCGCTCGCCTCAATTAAAATTTCAGAGATTTGAGCTAACCGGCTGTTGTTTGTTTGCAGGAAGTTTATACCACGCTCGATGTTTTTCTTTTTTCTTTCCAAAGCATTGACGTCTTTGGTCAATGTTCGGGAAATGAAATAGTCCGACGGACTATCCGATGCGCGGTTTATAGTACTCCCTGTTGATATTCGTTCTTGGGTTTTGGTTAATCGTGAATTGATATCAGTTAACGTTTGAAATGCGCGCAATGCGCTTACGTTTGTTGCTATTCGTGCTAGATCACCCATAGTATAATCCTCCATGATTACTGGTTGCATCCATGCAAGCCCAACTTGAAAACTGCTCAAAAAGAAAATGTCTTCATGAGCGCTATAAGATTACCTGAATGGTTTCAGGCAACCTTTCTCAAGCAACCAGTATGGAGTCTCCTCCTCCACCGCCATTTCAAAGATCATACTAAAATAATTGCTGTTATTCCGAGCCGAACAAACTTGAAATACTACTGATATCCGTAATATGTGATTGAGCGGCTTCTTGGTTTTCCTTTTGAATCAAATCATATATTTCTTTTCGGTGAATCGGCACTTCACGTGGAGCAATGATGCCCAGTTTAACATGATCGCCTTTGAGGGTGGTAATTTTTACCTCAATATCACCGATCATAATGCTTTCGTTTACCTTCCTGGTAAGTACTAACATAGTACTTGCAACTCCTTATCATGTCATTAGATGAACAGTATTATTTACATGAAACCGTATGCGCTGAACGAGGGTCTTTGTCATACGTATCGAGAATCCTGTACCGTGTCGGATAGGAAGAATCCCTTACAATCGCCTGTTTGCCGATACACAGTTTCGGGTTGATTATTATGGGTGCCATAAGGTTCGCAACCATATCTTTAGGATTGCTCGGCACGACAACAATACACAATATTTCCGCTTCTTTCAAACTTTTCAATTGGAGCGACATTAAATCCTGCCGCTCGATGTCAGGCGCATAGTCTGCTTTGAATATGAACGGACTGATAATGATAAAAGCCAGTTCCGGTTCGTCAACAGACTGGAGCCATCTGAGCGGAGCATTTTCTTTTTTACTCAGAATAACAAACCCTTTGTAGCGTTCAAATCCGATGATTCCATCGGGAAAACTGATTATCGATTCTTCAGCAATATCGAATTCGCCGAATCGACTTGTTTTAATTTTCATACATTCCTCCTGCTTATTTTAATATAGTATTATATGTAATCTAATAATGAAAGGCTTAAAATACGCCCGCTTGTTTCAAGAGCCGCTTGCAACGTAGTTTCCTGTGTCCTTAATTCCAGTATTGCCTCTGCAATATCCGTATCTTCAATTTGAGAACGTTGTTCTTTTTGAATTATTTCAAGGTCGTCAAGCTGGTCTGCAACAAGTTGAAGGCGATTGATTTTTGAGCCGACTATGGTATTTTGGCTGACAACCTGATTGAATTCGCTATCTAATTCTCGGATAATTTGGTCATACCCGCTCGTATTGTTTGCCAGAAGCATTTCTCGGAAATCGATAATTGTGGAAAAAATATCTTTCTCGCCGTTCACTCCGTTGGGCTGAAAAATGTCTTCGCCCGATATATTGATGGTAATCTGTTTTCCTTCCCCTACCGTACGGACAATTTGTCCGTCAATACCGTCAGGATTGGGAATAACGCTGGCAATAGCCGTTCCGCTTAGTTGAATGTTAAATGGAGAAGAATTTGCTTGAGTACCGCTTAATGTCTCGGTACCGCCGAAAATAAATTTACCTTGAAATTTTGAATTGCTCAACTGAACCAATTCCTCAAGCAATTGGTTGACTTCAAAAGCAAACGCAACTCTTTCGGCGCTGGTAGTATTGACTGAAACGGCATTTTCCGCTATTTCGCGTATATCCAGTAAAACGCCTTCTATTTGCGTAATGAGCGACGACGTATTTTCCATGTAGCTTATACCGGTCTCAAGGCTTTTTTTAAATTGCACCGACTTTTTTAAAGCAGTATTGATTTTCATCGACTGAGTAGTACCGATAGGATTATCCGACGGCACACGAATGGTCTTTCCGGAAGCTATTTGCTCCTGAGTTTTTTGTATTCGTTTTAAATTACTGTTTATGTGCGACAGATTATTATTGACCTGCATCGCATTTGTTATTCTGTCTAACATATACTTTTCCTTTTAAACAATCGATATTAAGGTCTCAATCAACCCATCAACAACATTGATAAAGCGAGCCGCGGCTTGATATCCCCGTTGAAATTTAAGAAGGTTAATCGCTTCTTCATCGAAAGAAACACCTGACTCCGCTTGCTGGCGCTCGCTAAGCGTTTTCAAGATGAGCGATTGTGTTTCTTCGCGATTAGAGGTCACTTCACGCTGAACGCCCAATCCGCCGATTAAACCTGCATAATAATCCTGAAACGATGCTCCGTCGATCAATCCGGTATTTTGTGTTTCCACCATCAATACCACGTTCTGGTTGTCTCCCGGCGCAAGGTTTTTTGCGGCGGCAATTTTATCCGGATCACTGAGGATATAATCTGCAACTGCTATGGTACTTGCATCGCTTCCTTTAAAAAACGTGTTTAACCCGATAGCTTTGAGAAAACCGCTTGAATCCGTATCAGGCGGATTGCCGGATGAAATAAAAGTAAAGAAATCATTCGATCCCGTAACATTTACCTGTACTTTATTATCGCTGGTTATAGTCGCATTAAAACCGCTGACCGCATCAATTTGACTAACAATATCTTCTAACGTATCAACGAACGGATCGATAGTAATTGTCGTTTCTGAAATAGGTGTAAGCGGTTCGCTTGCAGAATTATACCGCGCAATCACAAAACTCCCGTTGCTCATATCGAAATCAAGCCCGGCATTGCGGATCGGCACACTTGAAGAATCTACCGAATTTTCTGAAGTGGCTTGCGTAAACCGCGCAACCCCAACACCTCCAACATGAATCGAATTGATCGAATCAATGAAAGAATTCGCCAAAGTATCGAGTTTATCCTTGTAATCCGCAAGAATATCGTCGCGAACTTCCAAAACCGCTTTAAGCGATCCATTATTTACGTTGAGTATACTTTGAACATTTTCAACAATAATTTTCTGATTATTATTTTCGTCCAGCACACCTTCTATTTTTATTTGATGAATACCGGTGACCAGCAGTTGGTCACCGAAATTAACATCAATTGAACCTGAATCAAGCTCCTTTACAAATACATCTCCCAATTTGCTCAAATCGCGGACAAGCCCATCGCGCCTATTACGTAAGTCGTTGGCATTTTGCTGGCCGCCTGATTCCGTACGAATAATTTGGTCGTTCAGTTTAGCAATTTCATCAGTAATGGAATTGATTTCGTCGACTTTAAAACCGATATTTTCATTTAAATTTTCTTTTAATTTTTCCAAATTGCCTGCAATATCATTAAAAACATCCGATAACGCCCGTGCTTGTTCTGTAACAAAACTGCGAGAAGAAGTGTCCTCAGTACCGTTCTGGAGTTCGCTTAAAGCATTGTAAAAACCGCTAAATGCCGCATTCAAACCGTTTTCCGAAGGTTCATTGAAAATATTTTCAATCTGCTGAAGAAAAATATTTTTTTCTTCCAAGTATCCCATAGACTGGTTTTCACGCCGTATTTGAAAATCGGTAAATTCATTTTTGATGCGGATGATTTCATTTACATTGACACCGGTGCCTAACTGCCCGGGAGAATGGTCAACCGGAGTAGATTCTCTCAATTCGGCTCTTTGGCGCACATAGTTCTCGGTATTCGCATTCGCAATATTCTGCCCCGTAATATGTAAAGCAGTTTGCTGAGCAAATAATGCCTGAGAACCAATGTTAAAAATTGAAAAAATGCTACTCATCTGCCATATGCCTTTCTGAATGCCTACACTTTCTTATCAAGCAACCTTTTTTTGCCGTTCGGCTGATCAGATATCTTTCCAGACGGTTTATAAACTGTGTTATTTTGTCCGATATTGACCAGTAAATTCATGAATTTTGCGTTTAAATCCAGTGAATATTTTACAAGGGCATTGTTTGTTTTGTTGATATTTTCCAATCGCGTTACGGCATCAGCCAATCTTTTACGCTGTTCTTGGATCAATGCGGCATCAGCCTCGCTCACAAACTCCAACAGCTTGCCAAGGGTTAATTCCCGATCGCTTAAATGCAAAGACGTTTTAATTTGCATTAAAATAGAAAACCGTTCTTGGCGCAATTGTTCCGCTCTTTTCAAAAGGGAATCTTCTTCATTGATACGCTTTGAGAGCATTTCGGCATCGTTCATGACAATAATTTCTTGAATTTGGACAGCAATTTCTCCTAACCGAACATACAAATATGTTTCACGTTCGAGTACCGATAAAAGTTTATCGACAATCTGGGCGTCTATCATTCTCCGTGCTCCTCATAATAGCCTTTAGTTTCAGGCGATGGCAATGATTGTTCAAATTTCTTATATATAGCATGAGATATACCTAAACCGCCTCTTGACGCAATTTTTTTACTTATTTCTTCATCAAACATTTCCTCAAAAATTTTTCCCGCATACCCACCGTCAATCAGCTCCGAGTCGGGGATTGTCTGGCGCATTTGTTTGAGAAGCATATTGACAAACATGGATTCAAATCCTTCCGCCGCTTCCATTAATTTCTTCTTTTTGGAAATAATTTCCGGCGGTTCTCCGCCGTCAATTTTTGACTTATGGTAATTCAGCGGATCAGAACTATTTATGTGTCGAATATCTGGAACAGAATCCATCAAAGACCCTCCATTTACATAAGGATTAACTCAGCTTGAATTGCCCCTGCCTTTTTCATCGCTTGAAAAATAGCTATGAGATCGCGCGGTGTCGCTCCGAGAGCATTAAGGGCTTTAGCCACTTCTCCGATTGTAACGCCGTCTTGTACAACAACAAGGGGGTTGACTTGTTCATTCACAAGCAGTTCGTCATCGCTTTCGACGACTGTTTCACCGCCTTCCGTGAACGAGTTGGGCTGAGAAATAACCGGTTTGGATTTGATAACCACATTCAGATTGCCATGCGAAACCGCAACCACAGAAATACGCACATTGCTCCCTGCAACGATAGTGCCGGTACGTTCGTTGATAATGATTTTTGCCGGCGCATCGGGCGTAACAAGAAGGTTTTCCACTTGCGATATAAAATCGACTATGCGGTCTTCAATAATATAAGAATTCGGAACAACAACAGTAACCATTGCCGCATCGCGTGCTATGGCGTTATCGGTAAAGACTGCATTGATGGATTCTTCCAAGCGTTTTGCAGTAGTAAAATCCGGCTCGCGCAAAGCAATTTTAAGCATTTGATTTTTTACTATGGTGATAGGAACTTCCCTTTCAACCAGAGCCCCATTGGGTATTGTGCCCGTAGTGGGGACATTTTTGACCGCCGATGCTCCTCCGGCGCCACCTCCCGATCCGAAAGAAAAACCGCCAAGTGATACCGGTCCCTGAGCAAGAGCATAGATGTTGCCATCCACTGCTTGAAGAGGGGTAAGCAATAAAGTACCTCCGAACAAACTCTCCGCATCGCCAATAGATGATATTGTTACGTCAATTCTCGTGCCGGGCGTCGCAAAAGGAGGCAATTCAGCTGTAACAATAACAGCCGCAACGTTTGATGTATTGATATCTGCCTTCGGAACATTGATTCCCATTCGCTGGAGCATTGCTGAAATCGATTGAATCGTGAATTCCGAACTTGACCCGTCGCCGGAATCATCCAATCCGATAACCAAACCATATCCATATAAATGGTTAGAACGCACCCCTTGGATCGATGCGATATCTTTAACACGCACCGTCGGCGCCGATAGGCAATCCGCCGCACTCATAATCCCTGCCGATAACACCATACTTATAAATCCGACACTTGATAATTTCATTCCTAGACCTCACATTAGAACATGCTGAAAAGATCGCGAAGCCATGTAAAAATCCCTCGGCGTTGGTTATCCGCTAAAGGCCCTTCGCCTTCATAATATATTTTCGAATTTGCAATTAGGGTTGACGATACGGTATTTTCCGCCGTAATGTCCGTCTTGCGGATTATGCCGGAAATGACGACTCGTTTTAAATCGTTTGCAACTTGTATTTCCCTGCTTCCTTCGATAAGAAGGTTACCGTTCGGAAGAATATCGATAATAGTCGCGGCAATATGTGCGGTAATTTTATCTGATTCTTTGATGCTTCCTTTGCCTTCGAAATCTTTGTCAACGCCATATTCCCATGAAGGAAGTTCGCCTTCATGAGACAAAAAACCTTGTGATGCCGCAACCGGATACAGCCATTCGGTAATACTCCCTTTATTGCTGACCGATTTATCTGTTGAGGTTTCAGACGTTCTATCAACCGTGAGGGATTCGCTAATTTCTATTGTAATGATATCGCCTATTTTATACGCTTTGTTATCATTCAGCATTGAAACTGTAGATACCCGCGGGAACCGGTCTTCACGCCAAAGCGAATCAGCATATGCCGATATACTTAAATGCATTTGCACAACTGTCATGAGAACGAAACAAAAGCGGTTCATAGTTCATTACCTATATTCGATTGATTGTCAAACCCATCTAAAAGAACTTGCCTAAATCCTACAACCCTTCCATAAACAACTTTCTTCGAATCGATATTCTGCACACGGACAAACTGGCCGAGGCTTCCATTTTCCAAAGCAACACCTAGACTTGTAATGGTCATCTGTCCTGATTGAACAATCATTTTGACCGCATTTCGCGCCTGCACTAAAACCGGCATAGACAAATATGCTTCTTTGATAATCTTTTGTTCGGCAATTGTCCTGCGCGCTATCATGCCTAAAGCAAGTTCAGGTTTACTGATTGCATCCTGTGTTGATGCCTTTACTTCGCGTTTAACCAGCTTGACGTTATCGGGAGTTAACATTTCTCCCCGTTCGATCTTCTGCATCGCAACCAAAACTTTTTTAAAAACCGTTATTTTAAAAAAAACGTCAACGCTTTTTTCGACCATTCCATTTACACTCACAATAACATTGTAACGAGTTTGCCCAATAAAATTATCACTGGACAGCGGGGCAACTTCGAACGTCACATCGCCTGTAGAAACATCGATGGGATTAGGTGAACGCAACGGCAGTATAAGCGCTTCATTTTCTTCCCACGGCATATTCTCTCTGATATATTCTTCCGCCCGCTGAATCAGTACATCCGGCGGGATTGTCTGCATTTCCGGCAAAACCAATGTATGGGGGGCACCGCAAAAAGATACGTCATCGTTGGTAAAACCTGCGTCACTAATTTTGTTCATTATTTCTGCCGCCGTTACATTACGCCTTCCTTGAGTTATAGAGGGTGTATTGCCTAAATCTACTGCTTTTAACAGATTGACTATTTTATCGTTATCTCCATTTATTACGGCTATGTCGCCAAGCTGAAATTCAGGGTCTCCTACTGACACCTCTTTTTTCAACTCAATGACTGTTGGAGATGGTGAAACACACTGCGGCATGAGCAGTAATCCGACAAAAACTATCAGCAAAATTTTATAGTGTTTCATTATTGTATTACCTCAACTGATTAGCTACCTGAAGCATTTCATCGGCAGTTCGTATGGCACGCGAATTGATTTCATAGGCACGCTGAGCAATAATCATATTGACCATTTCATCAACAATTTCCACATTAGATAATTCAAGAAACCCTTGCGTCAAAGTACCTCGTCCATTCAACCCTGCGACGCCTGCAGAAGGAGAACCGGAAGCTTCAGTTTCAAGAAGCAAATTGCGCCCGATTGCGCTCAATCCTGCAGGATTGGGAAACGTTGCCAAATTGATTTGCCCGAGATTGCTAATGGTGCCGTCTTCCAAAACGGCAGATACCGTTCCATCCTGCCCGATACTAACTTGCTGGGTATTAGCAGGTACCGTAATTGAAGGCTGAATGAAGAAACCGTCATTTGAAACAATATTTCCATTTGCATCAAGATTAAAAGAACCATCACGGGTAAAAGCGACTGATCCATCCGGCTGTAGTACCTGAAAAAAACCATCTCCTTCAATCGCAACATCAAATTCGTTTCCGGTCAAAGTCAGTGTTCCTTGTGTAAACTGTTTGCTGATTGCCACCGGTTTAACGCCCAACCCGACCTGCATTCCTTCCGGCACTTGATTTCCGTCTGCGGTTTCTACTCCGGCAGGTTTTAATGTTTGGTAAAGAAGGTCTTGGAAATCAATGCGGCTTTTTTTAAATCCTGTGGTATTGACATTGGCAAGGTTATTGGCGATTGTGTCTACATACAACTGCTGTGCCTTCATACCCGTTGACGATGTAAATAGCGCTCCTAACATGGGGTAACCTCCTCATCTATGCTCAATGTTTATACTCTTCCTATTTCAGTAATGCTTCTCTGCAATGATTCGCTGATAGTACGAAGCGTTTTTTGATTCGATTCATACAACCGCATATTAGCAATCATCGAAACCATTTCGTCCAAAATATTAACATTTGATTCCTCGATATATCCTTGATTGACAACAGTATTTCCGCTTTTTCCTTCTTCTTGCCCGCCGCTATTAAAAAGGCTATTGCCTACAGGCGCAAGACGGTTATATTCTTCAAAATCAACGATTCTTAATGTATCAATTTCCTCTACCGTCTGGTTGTGGCGAACAGATACGGTGCCGTTCTGATCAATAATGATTTCATGGGGACCGGTGAGATCCTGTGTTGCATCTTTAATGGAAATTTTTCCTTTTTTCCCCTAAAACCGGATATCCATCAAGGGTTACTAATACACCATCGGGGTTGATACTTAACCTTCCGTTGCGCGTATATAAATTTCCACTTCCTTCCAAAGTGCTATTTTCAACAACTAAAAAACCTCCGCCTGTTAAAGCTACGTCTAGTGGATTACTGGTGAGTTTGATATTTCCTTGGGCAAATGACGTATAAATATCCTTAATTTTCGAGCCGCCAACCTGTTTAAAATAGTTCGACAACTCAGTTTCAAAAGATTCTGAAACAGGTGTTTGTTTTTTATAACCCGGCACTACGGACTTTGCAATATTAGCGGCAATAATTTCCTGAATGAAACTTTGAGAAATCATACCTGAGGCAGAATTGTACAACCCTTCGAACATGGCAACCTCCTTTTATACGATAAAAATAATCAAGCAATAGTTATGCCAATCGCATTTTATAGTAAAGGATATGTTCGATTCAGCGCTGTTTGCTGTACAAATCTCATTGTAACTGTTAAGAATAGATAAACGACGTGTGGAAAAAACAGAATATATTTTATAACTGTCTAATAATAATACATCTATAAATGATACATTACGCTTTGATTTAAAAAGAAAAAACGGAGTGCCAACCGATATGACAACGGAAGCAATTTTATTGATCTTAGATGGAAAACCGCGATGAGCTATAGAGCATGAAAAGTGCACACTTAACGCGCACTTGGCTATGGCTCACTTTATGATCCGAGTAATTTTCTCGCGGTTTCTTTTAGAATCTCGCCGTTAGAATAGAAACCGTTTTGCAGACGGTCTTTGACTTTAGCTATGGTATCTTCGCGTACAGAGGGCAGTAATTTCCCGATCTGAGCATATCGTTCAATTTCCAATGCTTTTTTGCCTTCTTCCGACAGAACAAGCGCATCGGTTCTTTCGAATGTTTTATTTTTTTCAGGTTGTCCAGCGGTTTGCTCATTACGTTTACGAACAGAATGCACATCCTGATTGGTTATATTGGATGCAACCTTTCGTACATCGGGTATTTCCATATACATCTCCTTATATTGCTCCTGCAGTAATTGTATCGGAACAATAATGAAAAAATTTAGGAAAAATTTTCCGGTTTTTTACTTTTTTACCTACCGCTTCACTTTAAGATAAATCAATATTTATAGTAATAACATGCCGTACATATTAAATTGAAGATTCCCTCAAAATTTGTGATATAGAACGCTGTTGCATTGATGATGTTTTTGGACGAGGCAAATCGGTAACGTTGAGAAAGTCAAATACTCCTCCTAATACTGCAACATCGACTGTTTCATGCGAATCTGTTTTTTCTGTGAGCATCATAGCAAGCAAAAACAGTTCCGATTGAGTAAACGCGCCTTCGTCTATAATAATAAAGACATCTTCCAAATTGACGTAAAGAGATTTTAACGCATCAAATAACTGGTTAGGATACCGATCCGCCAAATACATATACAAGCGATTAACCATATCGGCTTCATTTAAGGCAGGCCCCTCAATAGGTATATTGAGGGTTTTAAACACTGCTTTGTACTGCTGAAAACTCCCTGTTTCTCTCAGGTATTTGCCATATTCCGCAAGAAATTGTTTTTTTACTTTTGCTTCCTTATCGGTATTCTCTTTAAACCATTCGTTAATGAGCCGGTCAATTTCATCGTCAAGTGCACTGCCTGTGTTTCCTTTTCCTGCAACAACTACTTCAAGACGCTCAGCTTCGCTATGCAATTCAGCGAGATCCTTTTTGGGAGACACTCTATAGCGGTTTATATATTCAAAACTTTCATGAACAATAAATGCAGTTAATTTATTGAGATATTCAACATCACCTGTTTTAATATACATGTTCCATAAATACATCGCCAGAGGCGCGCCGAAATATATTTCGTAATGGAACCCAACTCCTAAAACGCCGTCTCCTTCTTTATCGAGGAAAATTCCCGGATTACCGTCATTAGCAGTAAACAATAAAAAAGCCGACCGGTATTCTTCTCTTTTTGTAAGCAAATCGTTTACCTGTAAAAGATGCTCGATTGTCATGTAATCTGCGGCATTAAAACGGCGCCTTTGTTCAATAATTTGAGATAACCTATCTTTCACCACACCGATAATTTCGCTTGGGAACGGTTTGCTTTTGCCTTGATGTAAACCGGCATATACACGAGGAGCGTTATTTTTATAGTCTACCTCTCTTCCATGCAGAGCTTTTGTACTGACTGCAGAACCAGTTTCTAAAGGCATATTTTGAACATACTCTTTAAAATGGCTTAACGAAATAAGTTCAGAATCAATTATTCCCGCTCGAATATCGTAAAGGTACTGTATATAACGTTCAAGAACCTTATAGACTTTTTCATCTTCGACGGGATCAATCCGTTCTTTGGTTTTATTCCACAACGGTTCGCCAACTTTCAGCCATCGATTGGTTTCAGTTATGAACTGCGCTTCTTTTAAACCGGCAACAGGGGTAAAAATCATAAATACTTTGCGATAGAACTGATCGAATACCTCATTGATGCTAACCGAAGTGTCTTGTTCCGCACTGCCCGGAGAATCAACTCTTTGATTATTGCCGCCGAACATTAGATCATATATTGCCGCCACATCTGTATCCATAAATGATTTCCGGCATTCGGAAGGCAAAACAAGGCTTGCCCGGCTATTCGATTCATCTACTGAATGTATGAAATCTGCTTGTCGCGGATCAACAATATATGCTTTCGCAAAAGTTGTTTTCTGGTTGCGGTTTGCGGCATGCGATACACCGACATCAAGTTTGATAATATTGTTTCTAGAACCGACTCGCGTTATCTTACCAAACTGTTCTTTATTGCCTAAGACCCCCAAAGCTTTATTATGCCCAACTCCAAGAAAACTTGCTCCGTCAAAAAAAGCGAGAAACGCATCGACAATACTTTGGTCTTGGATAAAATGAGGAGGAGTCCATTCCGGAGCGGCAGTAAAAAGCGAATCGAACCCATCGTCAAAAAGATACCCATTAAATCCTTTTTCCCGAATTGCAGATGAATAAATAAAATCTATTGCCTGCTCTGTGCTCCAGCCTACGTATTCGTTCAGAACGTTTCTCAATTGTGTATTAAACGCCGGTGTGGGGCCAGCATGAACAAACACATGGTTCCCTACTTGTGCAATAACCGGAAGGTGCCATAAATAATGTATATATTTCATGGTATCGGGATATTGGCTAATGAAAAATCCGAGTTTTGCCGTATCGTTTTTGGATAATGCTTCTCTTAATTCAACGGCTTTTTTCTCATCAAACCCTATAATACTTAAAAAATCCATGAGCGTTTTCTCAGATGTACTGTACCATTTCCCTGAAAGGAAACGGACTTCATGATTGCCAAGCGTAACGATGATTTCAATGCCTGTCCCTTCAGCCTGCTTTTGGAGATTCATCACCAGATCAATCGTTTTTTTCATTGCTTCGCCGGTACCCTTGTCGCAAAAATCGCCGTTTATTACGACTACTGTACCGGATTGAGCGATGAGAGTGCCGTTCTGATCGATAATACCTGTATTCTGAAGTATTTTGCTCAGCGCCGCATAATCCGACTGGACATCGCCTATAGCGACTATTCTTTCCGGATTGTTCACTTTTTTCACATATGTATAGTCCGCAGAGGAAATTTCCCGCCGAACGACTACATCTTTCTTGTGCGACTGATATGCTTTTTCATATTTACGTGCGACTGTTTCAATTGTGACGTTTTCCCATAACAGATTCCCTTCCGTATCGAGTATCGGCATATTTCTTGTAGGAAAATCGCTCAGGCTACCTAATACATCGGGCAAATGGATGGGATTCACCAGAATTGCCGCTATACGTGACGGCGGTAAAGAAACATCCGATAACGCATCTTCTTCATTAAGAAAAATCTTTTTATTTTTCACCAATTCCCGGGTATATCCCGCATCGTACAGATAACTTACCCTAGGGATAACTTCGCCGACTACATTACGGCGCAACTGTGTGTTGGTGTACGCCCCGTACGACTGGCCGCCTTGAGCCAACATTGAAGAAGAATAACCTGTTCTCCCCGAAGACAACATAAGCGCAAGGTTAAGTTGTGTATACCGGTAATTCCTGCTTGGATCAGTTAGATTAGATGCCGCTCTTGCAACTATACGAGAATAGTACAGTTCATTCATTTCCTCGAATTCACGAGCTCTTTGAATAAGGCGCTGTTGAGTAACATCCGAAGTCTCTGAACCGTACTGCAGGGTATCATCAAGGAGACGGGCATGTATCGGCCTTCCATAGCGGTCATAGAATGGTTTGCCGTCACTATCCTCAATTTGTTCGCTTACTTTTTGTCCATGCATCATGGCGTTTCTAACAAATAGTTGCGAAGCAAGGTTTGATTGGTTTTCGGGCAGATATTTCATATATTCTCTGAACAAAAGTTGAGCCCGTTCCATATTGCCTCGATATAATGCGGCGCTGGAACGTAAATGCAGAGCTTGTGCACGACTGCCGATTTTCTCTTCCTGTTCGGCGGCGAACTCAAGAAAATCCGCAACCGCCTTTAATGCTTTGTTCAACTGCACACGATAACGGATTGCATACGGGCGGGTGATAACCTTCTCTTTAAGGTGCTCTATGTGCTGAAGCAATTCTCCAACTGATGCTGTCTGCACTGTTTCTCTTGCCGAATCAGACTCTATTGCAGTATCAAAATATACCGGTTGGTTGCTGAGTTCGAGTAAATCGAAATGTAAAACTTCCTAACCGTTCTTCCAAATCAAAAGTAACGGGAGCATCAGGGAAAAGAGCGGAATCATAGTTTAATATAGTATTTAATGACGCAGTTTCTGCGGCATCAACATGAACGAACGTTTCAGTATCGGCATCAAACACCGTTAATCCAATTGATTTTCCATCTTTTAAAAGCAACGATTCTTCAATCAGTACTAATTGCAACAGCGAATTTTCCATTTTCCTTACATCAGCTGGAGATTCACCATGTTGAGGCATAGCTTTCCTTAAACGATATATCCACTCGCTCGTAAAAGATTTTAGCGTATCAGTTACCTTCTTTTTAAATGCATTTGAGTCATACGAAACTTCAGCCATAGAAAAACCGGAAAGAGTATCTGCTTCGGTCATGGCCAAAAGTTTTGCCATTAACGCCGCCTCTTTCATTAACTGCTGGCTGAGAATCGGATCGGCAAGGATATTTTTTAATAAAACGCGAGGAGCTAAACGATTGCTTTGCGGTGAATACAGCAACTGCATAGCACCTTGGGGATATTCCATCATAATAGATTTATAGTTGCTTTGAGCAGTAAATTCGAGCCCATGCGGATTTATTACCGCATAATTTAGATGTTCTTTTTCAAAAATATCCATCATGCCATTTGTATGAAAACCGCCTGTCACAAGGATGACAATAGGCACCTTATGGGTTTGTATAAGCGAAACAGTATTGTTTGCAAGTGCAGAATCTCTTGCTATAGCACTCTGGTAAAAAGAACTAACATCGTTGTATAATTGATTAAATGCGGCATAGAATTCTACAGGGAAAAGCAACTCTTTATCACTGCTGTTGCTATCGCCTATGGCACTAAGCACATACATAAGCAAACGGTCACGGGCATCCTTATCGGGGAATTGCTGATTGACAAAATCGTTTCTCGATAATCCGAGAACGCACATCTCCTCAATTATATTCCACTGTTCATAAAACATGACGAATTGCCGTTCAACTGGAGTAAGAAAATGATTTTTTAAGGTGTCGTACATTAAAATGCATTGTTCAAGCAACTGCTCATGATTAAAACCGGCAATCTCTTCTAAAAGCTGAGTGACATGCATTAGTTCAGCATAATCACGATCAAGAATGTTATACTCCTCTCCAAGTACCGCTAAATGCCGCAGATAAACCGGCTCGCTGATTTCGTTTAACTGATACCGCACATAGGTATTAAATAATATCTTTTCTCGCTGGTCGGCAGGCAAAATGGCCGCTAACCGTTCAAATAATTTTTTCTTCAGCTCATTCACTTTTTTGAAGTCAACAGCACTGACTAAACGTTCAAGCTCATAATAGCGTTTAATAGCAGAAAAATCCGAGGTGGGCTCAAGGCGCGACCAATAAGGCTCCATGCTCACTATGAACCGCTTGACATTCGATTCCGAATAAAGCTTCTTCCCTGCCATAACAATGGTTTTTGACTGAGTAGATAAACGTTGCTGTATTCCGTTTTTGAAAAAATCACTTATTATCTGAAATTGCGGCTGGAGTTTCACTGCTGTATGATGCACTTCTCGATATAATTCATAGCTCCGATTATATAAACCGGGGTCATCGACTCCATATAACTGCTGATTTGTGTCAGCAGTTATTGCATAAAATTCTGCTCCGGATATTTTACCTTTTTTTAAAAAATAATTAGACACTTCATTCCGCGTTTTTTCATGGGGGATAGAAGAAAAGAAAGCAGTCGAAACTGCACCGCTCGCACCTTCAATGCAAATTGGAACAGGAATGTTGCGGTTTTTATTAGCGATAAAATATATAATTTTACTGATATTTTGCTGGAGTTCATATTGGCAATGGTAATCAGTAATATGTATAACCCATGGAGAATCGTTGTCACTAACTTTGAGCTTATTTAGCCGTGAGTATTTATAAGGTAACAATTCTAATTGCGACTGGACATCGTTATCATATTCCACCGCATACGCCGCAACAGCAAAAGCCCATGCAAACACACAATACACAACTCTTTTCTTTAACGACACTAACCTTTCTCTAACAAACATTTGCCTACACTTCTCCTCTTGTGGAAAAAGAATATTTTTCCCGTTACGTTTTTCTATAATAATTATAACATAATGAGGAGGTTTTTACGATATTCGTAACAGAATAATAATGAGGAGATTATCTATTTCTGTTTCAGCTTTAAATCTTCCCAAGATTTATACGAACTGCGCACCATCGGCCCGGATACAACTGATCTGATTCCAAGTTTTTCTCCTTCAGTTCGAAATTCATCGAATTCTGCAGGAGTATAGTATCTAATGACAGGATGATGCCGTTTTGAAGGCGCAATATATTGTCCAATATATACAATATCGCAATCTACTTTTTTGAGGTCAATCAATGTTTCAATTATTTCTTCTTTTGTTTCCCCCATCCCAGCAATGATAGCAGACTTTACTAACATTTTCGGATCCTTCGCCTTAATGTAACGCAGTATTTCGAGACAATTATCATACTTAAAAACCGGCCGGACTTTGCGGTATAACCTGCGGGGAGTTTCAATGTTATGCCCGAGAATATCAGGTTTTTCTGCAATGATTTTGTCTAAATAAGGTTTTTCAAAATCAGGAATCAGAAGTTCTATGGGGATATCAGGCGATACTGCTCTTACTGCCTGCATTGTTTTTACAAAATGACCCGCGCCTCCATCCTCCAAATCATCTCGCGTAACAGAAGTTAGTACAACATGGTTGAGGTTGAAGTCTTTTACAAAACGAGCTACATTTGCCGGTTCGTGAGGATCAACTTGCTCCGGCTTAAAGGTATCTATGTCACAATACCTGCAGGACCGAGTACAATGTTCTCCAAGCAGAATGAATGTAAACGACCGTTGCGACCAACATTCATGCCGGTTAGGGCACGATGCCTCTTTGCATACCGTTTTAACTTCATACTGATCCATTTGCTTTTGATACTTACGCACTATCGGATCAAGAATACCCCGCGTACGAAGCCACGCTGGTTTGTGTTCTCCCGACGAAACAGTATTCTCATTATTCTGCATAATATTACCGAATCATGTTGCTTTTTTCTGCCATTTTGCGAAAAAAAATAACATATTTACTTTTTAATTACAATACAATATGGCAGTTTTATTTTCAGTAATTAGTGGAGCCAGCATTCTCAAGCTGATTTAAAAGAAGACATAATAAACGGTTGTTTTCAAGTATAAACTGCTTTTGTGAACGAATCTCGACAGGCAACTGAATATATTCGCCGCCTTCTTCACATTCATGCCCACAGTGTATTAAAAGCTGTTCAATACTTTGCTGTGTGGATTCTAAATGAAACTGCAAAGCTACAGTATTCTCATTATAAGTAAATGCCTGATTTACACATGCATCACTATAAGCGCTATGTTCACAGCCGGCAGGCAAATCAAATGTATCGCCATGCCATTGAAATATGGTAAATGTTGGCGGAAACTGGTGAAATAACTTGGCGTTCTTACCGCTATCAGTTAGAGAGACAGGAAACCATCCTATTTCTTTATACGAATTAGCATACACCTTTGCACCAAGAACATGTGCAATCAGTTGCGCACCAAGGCAAATACCTAAAACACGTTTGCCATGATGTATTGCCTGTTCAATAAATTTTTTTTCTTTTTTAAGCCACGGATACTGTACATCATCATAAACTCCCATGGGCCCGCCCATAATAACAACCCAATCGAGTTCTCCGATCGAAGGGAAAGAATCGTCAGCATACATCTTACTGGAAGTAATTGTGTAACCTTTTTCTTTAGCCCAATGCTCGATACACGCAAGATTTTCAAATGGGACATGCTGAACATAATGAAAATTCATCAAAAATAACCTTATATCAATTTTGTGAATCGTTATCAGAAATTTTTACTGCACTTATTCGGTCAAATAACTCTTTGACACGGAAGTTGTCAGGAGCAATTGCACTTGCACGAGAATAGTAGTTTTTCGCCTGTTCAATATTAGCCATTCTCAAGTAAACATCAGCCAAAAGGAGATTTGTTAAGACAATGCCGGGGTTGGTTGTCTCCATTTCATCAAGCACTTTTTGAGCTTTCTCGTAATCTTCAATGAGAAAATAGGCTTGCTCGAGATAAAAGTTAATTACCCAATGCGAACTGCCAAGAGACTGTTTCAGCGCAAGGAGCTCATCTATTGCCAAAGGATACTTTTTGCCATCCATATACTGCCGCCATTTGATGATATGCCCAAATAATTCCATTTCATGCACATCGTTTCTTTGAAGTATTAGTTTTTCTGTCGCCATAGCGTTTGTATGAGCTGATTGATAGAACCGCCCTTCAGGGCCTAAAAGAAACATTTCCATTTGAAATTCTAACAGCGCTAAAAAAAGGTTATTCATTTCACGAAGAACAAATCCTCTGTTGAGATGCAACCCTTCTTCATTCGGGTAAGCCAGTATCCCCAGCAAAAGTATTTGCTCTGCTTTTTCAGGATAACCAGCCTTATGCAAACCCAATGCAAAGAAAAAATAATCAATAGGATATGCTGGCGTCGGATCGAGCGAAAATGCTTTCGTATACGCCTCGATAGACTCACTAAACTTTTTCAATTTAAAACATGTATTCCCCATGAGAAAGTAGGGCAAGACTATCTGGCTGTTTCGAACTAATGCCTGACTGAGAAAGTTATAAGCATCAAGCAATTTTTCATTCTCTAAAGCATGTTGCCCAAGATAGGTATAAGCAGTAACATCCAGCTGGTTTTGAGGATCACTATAAAAAATATTTTCCGCAGATAATGCTTTCTGAGCATTTGAAACTGTGTTTTGAAAATCATCTTTACGATAGAAATAAGTTGCTAAATCAATATATGCTTTTTTCTCATATGCAAAGAAAATACATTGTTTTTCACATAAATTCTTTAAAAGTTCATCGTTTAGAATTGTCGCTTTCTGAACCATGCCGATCAAATGCTGCATCTGCTCAAAAATGCGTTTTTGTTCTGGCGGTTTTAGGCGCTTTATATCCGGCAAAGAAAGGAGCTGGACAACAAGCTCTTCATCTTCATCAGATAAACGAATATGGTCTTGGGCAAAAAGAAACGGCGCTATATTGGCTATACATCCAAAAATACAACCAACTATAAGCGTCCGAAAAAGCATTTATGACTCCTGACAACTGCCGGCATACACCGTATTGCGGTCGAAAATGAGCGACAACTCCGACTGTTCCGAAGGCTGTGCATTGAAAACTTCCTGCCAAACCTGATCTGTTTCCATACAACAATATACAGGAACTTTTGTGCTGTAAGAGCGGATTGCGTTCAAAATTGTGCGGTATAATTTCACCCGTAACGGCCGAAAATACCTAAATTTTCCATCTTGGCTCATCGTAAACTCACCATAAGCAAGTAATTTACTGTTTTGATAGCGTTCCTGAATAATTGATTTCAGCGACGGAGTAATACGCAACACCCCCATGCTGATCCATGCTATTTTATACGCAGGAATTGCCGCAAATATTTTATTTACCACATCAATATAATGGGATTCCCAGTCATTGATCATGATTATGGGGTCAAAATGAAAAGCAACGCTATAACCGTGATTCGCCGCTTTTCTGGCCGCTTCAATGCGTTCATCAAGCGAGGCAGTACCGCGCTCATCATGATTTATGATAATCTGCGGGTTTACCGACCATCCTATTACGATTTGTTCAGAACCATCATGCTTCAATAAATTTTCAACATAATTCGATTTGGTTTTAAACTCCATAATCACATTCGGTACATTTTTAAGATGAGGAATGATTTCATCTGTGAGACCAAGAATCGGGTCAAATGCCAAACTATCGGCGAGTTCCCCAGTTCCAAGGCGCACGAGAAATCCGTTGCGCTGTACTTGAGTTAACTGCTCGAAAAATTTTTCAAGGTTTCCGCAAATGACAATCGACCCTGAATTCATATAATCCTGCAAAAAACAATAGGTACATCCGAATGGACATCCCTGTACAATATTCGCCACCAAATAATTACAGTTTACAGTACCAACACACCCGGGACATGTTTTGATCATATCGCCTTTATAATCGGTGATAATAAACTCTTTCTTTTTATACTGGCTATGCCCCGATTTTTTTATTTCATTTACTTGACCGACAATCTGTTTTGGAACATCGGGAAATGCTGAGAGGATTTTTTGAGTGAAAGCCGCGTTAAGCGCTGATTCTTCAATGACTAGACGGTTTGGATTGTACGGATATTGTGTTTTCATTCCTGCTCCCGTTCATAAAAAATTTAATAGTTCATCAAGTATTGGATTTTCGGCAATGTTCAATAAATCGACTGCGTATTTGTGCAGTTGGTTTTTATCTTTGAAATTAAGCTCAACTTTAAACTCTTTACCTTCGAATCCCGGCGGATGAATGAGTTTTATTTTCTTATCAAGTTGTAATTGAGCATATTTTTTATGATATTCTTCCTCAACGATGGTAATCACTGGATTGCGCCGTTCATTTAATTTCTTCCGCAGTAACTCAAATTTTTGCGAAGATGTACGTACGGGATCAAGGAAAATATCTTTTATGTTCGGTTCAGAAAACAGTTGTTTATAGGTTATTTTCTCTCTCTGCACAATTTCCCGCAGAGTCTCCGAAAGGTGCTTGAATTTATTTGCTCCCGGCTTCATATCAATGAGAATGGTAATTGCAACATCCCAAATATCTTCGGGGAATTCGCTTAAAATGATACTTTTTTCCGATTCGATTTGAGCATTGAAAAGCGCATCCCTCTGTCCAAGCGATAAGTTTGCGAGAATGACTAATTGCTTGAAAATTTTATCATATGCCTGATATCCCCACAATGGCAAATAATTCGCGATAATATCACTCTTTAAAATTTTGAACTCATTCAACAATTTATGAATAATGGAACTGATTTCAAAAATGTTGAGAGCACGATGCGCGGTATTTTCAAGAACAGAAAATTTAAATGCTTTGTAATCATCAATATCTGTAATAAACGCATTGATTTCTTTTATACCGGCTTTCTGCGCAATCAGCAGGCGTTTATATCCTGATACAATACGATACGATGCGCCTTTCTTTTTTAATACCGGCGGAGAAATAAACCCAAACTCTTTTATTGTGCGTTCCAACTGTGCATTTGAAGCAGGATATGAAAAGATATATGTTTTATCCTGAAAATCAATCTCGGTAAGCCGAATTTTATTCAGAATATTCATGACAATAACTCCAAACATGTTATTTTTTGACCCATAGAAAAATAATACGCAAATTCTTTATACCGGAACCGCTTTAAGCATCCGCCTGATACGACAAGGCACTTCTTTTTAAAGACGGCTTCCGCTTGTTTCCGGTATAAATCCGATAGACGGCCGCTTTTCAAGATATTCTTCAAAGCATGAATCCGAAACCGGTCTTTTCCCCACATTGAATTGGAAAGCTGATCGGCATGCCCTCCATATTTATGAATTAACTGTTGAGGCAATAATAACATAGGGTATTTTGCGGAAATTTTCAACCACAAATCATAGTCTTCGCATATGGGAAGATGCGTATCAAACCCTGCAGTTTCTAAAAAGACTGATTTTTTCATCACTACTGTAGAGCATCCAACGAAACAATCGATTAAACACTGTTCAAATATCCACCCTCCGTATTTTTTACGAGATTTTTCGTGCGGAAAAGATTTACCGTTTCTAATCCATAGTTCACCGGTAAAACAAACGGGATAGTGCGGATTGGCAGAAAGAGCCTCAAGTTGAAAAGCAAGTTTTTCAGGCATCCATTCATCGTCAGAATCGAGGAACGCAATATAGTCATAACGTGCATTCGCCACACCCATATTACGTGCAGAGCTTACCCCGCTATGCGGAATTCGGTACAATCGAATGCGGTTATCGTTATATTTTTCAATACTGCCTTGAATGGAATCGGCAGAACCGTCATCGACAACAATAATCTCAAAATGCTGATACGTTTGCTTCAGTATCGAGTTGATTGCTCTTTCAAGTTCGAACAAGCGATTATACACCGGTATAATAATACTTACGTATATATCGTGCGACAATTTCAATCTTCCCATTACATTGTTATTATAGAATACTGCGCAAAAATTGCGTTTTCAGATGATCGTTCGATGAATCTCAATAGGGATTCTACGAATCAAAGTTATCTCTTCAGGAGAAACTTCCGCCTGATAAACGTAGGCTTCCACACCTTCTTTGACAGCCGCAACAAGCTTTTCAGCGTATTCGGAGTCAATATTCCATGCCGGCCCCATGTCAATGCAATCGGAACGCTGTACAACATAAATCATTATAGCGCGATACCCGCTTCTTTTTAAACGGATAAGCTCCAATAAATGTTTTTGCCCTCGCAGTGTAACACTGTCGGGGAAAAGAGCTCGACTGCCTTCAGCAAGAGTCACATTTTTCACTTCAACATAACAGATAGAATCCCTTTGTTCCACCATCAAATCCAATCGGGATTTATCGCTACAAACAACCTCGCGCTTTATACTGCTATATGGATTAAGTTCAGCAATGGTTCCGTTTATAATACCTTCTTCAACCAAAGAATTCGGATACATTGTATTTATACCAATCCATGTATTTCCGTTATGTACCATTTCAAGCGTATACTGATATTTTCGAGACGGCAAAGGGTTATAAGAAACCATTACATGGCTATTAAAAAGCGGAATCCCTTTCATACTTCCGGAATTCGGACAATGGGCAACAACATGCTCATTATTGTTATCTAATACAATATCACACAAGAAACGTTTATACCTGCGTAAAATTACACCGGAGAGTAATGGACTGTGAAATTTCATCTTAGAATTCTCTGTTTCTCCAAACTGCTCAGAAAAAACATTATCCTTTATGGCTCAGCATACTCCACTTTACGGAAAACTGCCGGATAAAACGGAATTGATTCCTCTATAAAGCGGTCTTGAAATGTTGTCGTAGGAAACTGAATTGGCGGTTCGAAGCATTCTGATTTTTTAAATGCCCTGCTTCCGATCATAAGCATTTCGATATGTTCCGCATATGATAATACATCAGTGATAATCCGAACATGCCCTCTGGGAGAAACTATGGAAGCTAAGGAACAGGCAAATTCAGCTGTAAAAAGCCGATTTTTTTCATGCCGGTCTTTCGGCCAGGGATCAGGGAAATTTATAAAAACTGCCTCAACCGATTCGGGAGAAAACAAATATTTAACAGACAATGCCGCATTGCCATATAAAATGCGAACGTTAGAAATACTGCGTTTATATAATTTATCCAGCATATTCTTATGCCTCAACCCGTCATTTTCCAATCCGATAAAATTGATGCAAGGGAACATTCTGCACATTTCAAGAAGAAATTTTCCCACACCGAATCCAATTTCAAGCCATACCGGCTGTGTGTTGGCGAATATCGAGGAACTATCAAGATGCTGGGTAAACGTCCGCACCTTGATTTCAAAAGATTTATGAGCAGTATTCATTTTGTACACCATTTTTATTTTTACAAATTTCGCAAAAGAATAGTATAGTCTCTTTTGATTTTTCAAGATAAATCTACGGAATACAACACAAGGAGCATGATATGTCAATTATCGTAACCCTGCTGATTTGCGGAGCGCTATCGGGGTTCATTGGAGGAATGATCGGGATTGGAGGCGGAATTATAATAATTCCATTTCTCGTTTATTTTCTTAATGTCCCCATTCATACTGCTGTCGGCACCTCTTTGCTTGTCATTGCGCCAACCGCTTTATTATCGGGTATAACACATCTAAAATCAGGCAATGTCAATCTTTCTTATTTATTGATTATCCTTTCGGTTTCACTCATTTTTGCTGTACTCGGAGCGCGGATCTCTATTCAAATCCCTGCCGATATGCTTCGAAAATGCGTTGCCGTTGTATTACTGCTCGTATCACTAAAACTTTTGATAGGAAAATAAGCGCTCACCGCAAAGGAAAATGCTATGCGAAAAAAACAGATTGTGGTTATCGGCAATCACAACGCAACTGAAGTTCAAGCTTCCACTGCATATTCCATCGGCGTCTATGTTGCTAAAAAAAAATTTGCGCTGATTTGCGGAGGGAGAGGCGGAGTAATGGAATCGGCCGCACGAGGCGCGGTTGAAAACGGCGGACTGGTGATTGGCATCCTACCCGACGATACATTCGCCGCCGCAAACCAATTCTGCAGTATCGTACTGCCTACCGGTATCGGATATGCACGCAATTCAATGAATGTGCTCGCGGCCGATCTTGTTATAAGTATCGGCGGAGAAAAAGGAACGCTCACAGAACTTGCTTACGCGTGGCACTATGGAAAACCGATTGTCGCCTGCAGTTTTACCGGCGGCTGGAGCGAAAAATTAGCGGGAACACGTATCGACAACTCGCGGGAAGACATTATTAAAAACGCTCATTCCCTGAAAGAAGTTTTTCAAGAATTGGACATACTTTCTCAATAGCATCAATAATATTGAGCAGGGTTTTCTCCCTTTTTTCTGCAAACCGCTATAAGGGATACGCCAAAGGGAAATCCTGTAATCCGCAATACGTATTTTTCGATTTGAAAAATGAACCGTAATACTTTGTTTACCCCCCATACCGGCACCCATACATCGCTTTTCATTTTTCTTGAGGGGATAATTTTACTCATTATACGGACAAAAGCCACTATCGGAAATAAGCAAAAATTATAATAAGAGAGTAAAACCGGTTCAAACCCTGCATGCCTGAGTTTTTTGTCCAGCTCAGGTTTTGCATACCGCCTTACGTGATGATGTTCTGCATCCCTCGGCGAATACAACCATTGATAAGCCGGAACAGTTAGAAGAATAATACCGTCATCGCGCAATAATTCATGCACTCTTTCCAGCGATTTTGTATCTTCTTTGATATGTTCAAGGACATCAAGCATAACCACCGCATCAAAAGATAATCTCTCAGCGTCAATAGCATCGGGAAGTGCTCCTTTTCGAACCGATATTCCTCGTTTTCGGCAATATGATACGGCATCATCAAACGGTTCGAATCCTGTGACTGTGTAATATTGTTGAAAAGCCAGAATATTTGCGCCGCAACCGCAACCGATATCGGCGATATGAATATTTTTGTGTGTTTTCGATTTCGCAAGAAATTTTCGTAAAAGATACAGAACGATATTCCGCCGTCCAACAAACCACCAATGCGCCTCTTCTACTGCAAACATCTCATCGTAGAGCTGTTTTTCCATTACCGCATGATACCTTGTGAATCTTTGATTAAGTATAACGGCCGATTTTGAACTTGTTTATACATTCTGCCCATGTATTCTCCCATTATTCCCATCAGAAACATTTGTATACCGAAGAGGAAAAACAGCCCGGCAGTGGCTAACGCATAACCCGGAATGTTTAAACCTAAGAACAGCTTATGAACTACCACAGCCACACCGATACATATGCTAAAAAACATTGCTAGAATACCGAATATGCTTGATAAACGAAGAGGGACATTGGAAAAACTGATTATCGCATCAAGCGACAGCAACAGCAGTTTCATGAACGAGTATTTCGTAGAACCAGCCAACCGTTCATCACGTTTATACTCGATACCGGTCTGTTCAAATCCGACCCATGCAACCAAACCGCGAACAAAACGGTTGTGCTCGCGGCATAACCGCAATGAATGGATAACGCATTTATCCATCAATCGGAAATCGCCTGTATCCAACGGAATTGCAACTTCAGAAAGTTTTTGAAGAACACGATAAAATAACCATGCGCTGACCCGTTTTTTCAAACCTTCACCCGGTCGAACTGCCCGTTTTGCATAGACAACATCATATCCTTCTTTCCATTTGTTTATGAGTAAAGGAATGACTTCGGGAGGATCCTGCAAATCGGCATCGATTAAGACCGCGGCATCTCCTACACAATAATCCATCCCAGCCGTACTTGCAACTTCATGTCCAAAATTTCTACTGAAAGAAATATATTTAATACGTTCATCTTGAGAAGAACGTTTTCTCAGGATAGTTAATGAATCATCAGAACTGCCGTCATCAACAAACAAAATTTCAAACGGAACCCCTGTTTCTGTCATAACACGAAGCAACCGGTCTGTAAGCGGACTGATATTTGCCCCCTCATTATAGACCGGAACTATAATTGATATGGTTTTGCCTGTGATAGATTTCACACTACGTCCTTTTGGAAGAATCTCACAGTTACTTTTACAGAAAAGTACTCATCTGTTCAAGTTATTTCTTTGTGATAAATTCCGGATAATGAATGCGCCATACTTATTCAACGCATCAATAGAATAAATGGATAGAAAAAAATTCGTCGGACGATTATTCTCAGCGGTATATTACATTGCTTGATCAATAAGCGGACTGAAACTTGTCAGTTTAAAAGGAACCGCAGGTTTACTGCCAAAATCATCGAAAACCGCAGTATTTTTTTGCACAGCAAGCAACGCATAAAGCAATTTTCCCGGATCAACTCTTTTCAAGCGAGTTGCCAATACAACGATTTTCTCGCCTATAAAAGGATACTCTGCTACAATGTCTGCCATAAGTGAAACCGCATCTTCAAATGGTAAGGTTAGTTCATCTCCATCAACATAGAATTTATTGATATATTCCAAAACAGCGCGTTCTTCCGCATTAAGAATATTTAACTCATATATTGATGCCGCAATATCCTGCAGTTCAGGCCTAACAAAATTAGATGAAAAGAGCGCCTCTAGCACTGGCACCATAGTATTAGCAGTAATCGCCGCTCTCACACCGTCAGCAAGATCAAAATCATCGATCGACTGAAACAATTCGTCGGCAACAACCGACAGCGCTCCGCGCGATCGGCTTAAAGCTGATTGTGCAGAAATACCATAGGAACCGCCAAGGCGTTCAAGAAATGCTTCATCGCCCGCACTATGTACTAATGCCATAACTTCTTCAGGATGCTGTTCCATTACGGTAGTCAAGAAAGAAGCATAAAGCTGTGTATCCATATCGGCAGGCGGAGTACCAAATCCACTGCCTAAAAGATAACCATCCTGAACAAACAGCCCATCATCCGTTGGTATTTCATCCCGTTTACCGAACAAAACTGTTCGATGAGCGTCCAATAAAGTCTCTAAACTAGAAGCATCGTTTACTGTTACGTCAAACAGCGCTCTATATTGTTCCGGAGTAATATTGCCACGCTCGGATAATCCATCAATAAACGTGCGGGTATTATCGGATGAAATCATTGCCCACAGGGGGTTCTGTCCTTGCGGGCGGCGGAAAGGATCGTTATCAGTGAGAGGGGATACCGCCTGAACAGAGGTTAACTGAAGGCGCATTTGTTCTTCCCGCTCTGTATCCAAGCGTGCTTCTTTGGCAATTTGCCTCAACTCTTTTCCGCGCCACCACTCAGGGTATAGTTCCAGCATAAACACCAATACCCATGGAAACTCTATCATAATTCGTTCTGCAAAATGCGGGTCAAGCCCCATCAACATTTGTTGGGCACGCGCATAATTTTGCTGTTGAATCAATGCCTCAACCTGACTTCCGGTTTTTATCATTTGAGCCGCAGTAGACAACGCCAACCCCGGCATATTGGCGACAAGCTGATTCATGCGGTATGCTTCTATTCCCTTTGCAGGATTCGGTGTTGCTTTCTGCATGAGCAGTCCCGCTTGGTTTTGAGCCGCCATAATGTTTAAGGTTGTCCACAACGACGAAGCCGGAACAGGAGCTTTGGGAGTGCGTCCAGAAGTTTTTTCCGGTTGTTCATCTTCTTCGGGAGGCTCTTTCTTGGTATATTCCGGTTCTTTTGGCGGTAATTTAGCAGGAAGCTTTTCGGCAGGATTAACCGGTTCGACCTTTCTTCGATACGGCGGTATTCTTCCATCTCCCCCTCCTCCAACAGATGAAATCGAATTAACAAGAATAAGCCGCTGTTCAAATAAATCCAAACTTTCATAAAAATACTGCCACGGTGTCTCAGAAAATGCAAACAAACGATATTCCTCATAAAAGTTTCTCATCTTTTGGATAACTTCTGCTTCTGGAATATCTTGCCGCTGATTTTCCAGCCAATGTATAAAAGCAAGCTGTGCGGTATTAAATGCAATGTAGGGAACATCAGGATTCAGCTCATATGCTTTGAGCATTGGGCTCAATGCCTGTTCTACACTGCCGTTTTCCATAATAGCCGCGGCACGCATCATATAAGAAAAAGCATCGACTGTTTTACGTGCTAACCCTTTAATTGTACCATGCTTACTGGACGCTAATTCGTCAAGGCTTATTACTGCGTAATTCCATTTGTCATCGCTTAATTTTCGTACTACTATACCGTTAAATGCAACATTTTGACCGGAAGTATAGAGATGATTAGAATCGACAACCTCAATCAGTTCTGTTGTCCCATCCGAATAACGCACAATATTTGCGGCATGCAATTCCTTATGCCCTTCTACAGAAAAATCCATCACCGTTTTTGTAACGTTTAATCCGAATTGCGTACTCACCGCATCGAATAATTTAGAAAAACCTAAACAATTAGCGCACTTCTGCTGGATTATATCCTGAAGTTGAGTTACACCTTCAGCAGGAGAAATATTTTCCCTCAATAATGACCGAACCCATTGGACAACTTGTTTTTCAAGTTCGGTTTTATAAGCATCATCCGACGATTGCCGCAACGTGCGGGAAACCGCCTGCTGAATATTCCTAATGTCAACATATCCTAATTCTGCAGTTGAACGGTCTATAAATTCCGCGATCATAGGAGGAACCGAAGCATCTCCCGTCTGCCAAAAAACACGTGACTGCTGGACAGCAACCCATTCTGACAATAATGCATCTACGCGGTCAGGGCGTATTTGCGCGGCGGCAATCGCTGTCTGTAATACTGTTGCGACCACATTCCGCTTGAGGTTTCGAACAAATGCCGTTATATCTAATTGATCGTCATCGACCAGTTGACGCACTTGACTGCCCAATTCTTGAGCCGCACGCATCATCGGTGAATCAAGGTGCGGATACCTGTTTACAGTAGCAAGTCCTACAACAGATAACGCATGCAAATAATCGTTCGAAACACCCTGCAACATCGGCAGATTATTCCTCGCAAGATAAGATTTCCCTTCATCGGTACTTTGCAGAGTTGCAGTAATCACGTTAAATTCGTATTGAGAAGCACGGTATTCCAGTTGGTTTGCCAGAATCTTCAGATACTTCTGCTTCTGCGGGTCATCAGTATGCCCGGCCGCATCAAGCAAATAACCTGCAATAAGATGCATAAACTGGATGTTTTCTTTGTCCCTTTGGCGAGCAGAGCGTTCTCCATCAAGGATATGCGACATTTCATGAGATAAATAGAATATAAAATCGCTTACTCGAATTGTCTGATTAACATACAACGTATTATCAATCAAAACCATTGCTTTTTCAGCAATTCTCGGATCATCGGGAGCAAGTACTTCAATATCATAAAAAATACCGTGGCGCTGTAGAACTTTGCGAACATTCGATAGCAATGGGATACTTTGAGCCACTGTCCCATTAAAAGAATAATCCGTATCGAAACGGCTTTGCAAATCCTCACCAAGCGCAGTGCGTGTTTCCTGCAGACGTGAATAAATTCTGCGATACATATCCAATTCCGGCACAAGAAAAGAATCGTCAAAGAAAGGAATAGCATCTGGAATAGCATTATAGTCAAGCTGAACAACCGCAAGAGCAATGTCCTGCTGGGTATCAAACCCTGCAATATATTCATCCACCATTGAATCGTATATGCCCTGAAGAGTGTTATAGAAGTTTGATTCTTCAAGGCTTATTTGAGCAAACTGCTGAATCGCTTGTTCTATGGTTAATCCAAGATAAGAAACCATTTTGCTAATGACAAAAATTCTGTCTTCATCAGACAGTTTACCGAATTTTGTCATTACTTTTCCGAAACGTTCTATCGATTCAGTTTTATTCATTTCCTCTAACTGAGGTATTCTGACAGCTACATCAGATGCGTTCAACGCTGTTTCTTTTTGTTTTGCGGCGGTAATACCGATCAACTCCTGTCCTGCTTCCGGAGTTAGTTCAAGATACACAGCCCCTGCTTTCAACGGCAAAAGGTCAAATGCCCGTTCTTTCTCACGAGGGAGCGTATTAAATCCCAATTTTTCGTAAAATGAATATGCGTCGCCATCATCGGTATCGAGTAAAATGGTTGCGGTAGGATTGCGCCTTGCTAATTCTTGTATCAGTTCTTTTCCAACGCCTACACCGCGCGTATTGGAACTGACTTCGAGAAAATTGATATAAACTACATTGACAGCAGGCATACTCGACGTGGTCATCAAACCTAGAATGTTTCCTTGAGGATCACGTGCTTTTACAAAATAAAGGTGTTCGGGAACTTCAATCGCATCTTCCCACTGTTCGCGGGAAAACGTCCGCGGATACGGTTCTCCGAACCATCTGTTCAAATCACCTAAATTTGCCGGTTCTATAACAAAGTCGGGCAACCTATTCCGTCCAAGTTTTCTGTCGCTTAATTGCCTTATCGTATCAGCAAGTTGAACGATATATTCGGTAGATTCTTCATCATCATCGTTTTGAGCAATCTTATAAGCCAAATCAAGAAACCCTTCAAAATCAAACAACAGCAATTCGATTACAACCTGCACGGTTGGTGCAAGGTCTCTTATGTTCTCAAGTTCTGCATAGGAAGGGCTTTCTAATAAGAGGGGAACAAGTTCATCAATGGTATATCTTTCCAAAAGGAGTTCTCCGGTAGAAATACCGAAAATTTTGATAATATCAAAGAATTTTTCCCGAGCCTGAAGCGGGAATGCTTCATCGACAGCATCGCCAAGAACGGTGCGCACTTTTGGATGTCCGGCTAAAAGGTTTTCAGAAAAAACATCCAAAACATAATCGCCGGCAACAATACTGTCGATAAGCTGTTCGTATTCATTGGGCAGAGCCGCCTCGTTGTCAAACCGCCTTGCCCGAATCACTGCGCGGCGTTCCACACCGCTCCGTAAAATCACTGGGACAGTTAAAGAACTTTCGAGATATTCTAAATGAGTAAAGTCAAAATCAATCTGACTTAAAACAGAACCGACTTTGGCAATTTGGCTGACGATATAACCCTCGTGGAGGACCCCTTGTTCAATAAGGGGACTGAGCTGGTTTCGAAGTATTCCCTCAACATTGAGTAAAAATTGCTCCTGCCGTTGGGTAAACAGAACTTGCAACTCTTCTGATGTCAGTTTACTGCGGTTTAGAGATTCAACACCATCAATAATAAGCGAAAAAATAAACCATTTTGCAAGAAGCACGGATTCATGATCAGGATTCAGAAGGTTTTTAAACCATGAGGGAAGCATTAAGTGCGTTCCGAGCCCGCGCAACATTTGGCTGAATGGGTCAAGCACATTCGACAGTACCGAACCGTATGCCGTTTCAAAATTATTTTCGTGCAACACCGGTCGTACTATAATATAGGATAATTTTCTCTCGCGGCAAAATTCTGCGAATCCCTGAGAATGAAACCCGCCAGTTACAAGTACAATGCTATTGCCTTGAAACGTCCTATTCAGGTTAAGAGCAGTATCAAGCATATAACGGTCGCGTGATAATGCCTCTTGATAAAAACCCTCAGCCATGCGGAGCAAATCATTGACTGACTTATATTCTTGGGATGCAAAAGAAAAAAGCGAAACGGGATACGATAGAGCATCGAGGAAAGATGTTATAGATTCAATATTATAATGTTCCCGCTGTATAAGATATATTTCAAATTCATCTTTTGTAGCATTGAGCCGCAGTATTTTTTCCATAAGAAAAAACATTTTTACCCATTCAAACAGCGCTTTTTCTTCCACCGATAAAGTTTGTCGAGAAAGAACATCCGAAAACAACCTATTTAATTCGCTTGGAATCTGCGGTTCTCGAATTTTTTTAAATTGCGAAAGAATATACTGCATTTTGAGAAGCGTCTGCTTATCATTGAAAGAAACTTCATATTGTGTTTGATATTGACTCATGATGCCGAAAAACGCATCTGCAGATATTTTGCCGAATGAAAACTGGAAGTGCGCCTTCTGCAACACTTCTGCTTCTTCAGGTGAAACAACTGAGATAAGTTGCATGAATAGCGCAAAAGTTTCGTCTTTGAGCCGTTTTTTGTCGAGTGAATTCTCCTCATCAATGAGAACCACGCTATTGACGATATTTGTATATAACGTAGTATCAATAGTATATTTTTGCGCAGTTTTAATCAAATACCGAGCGAAACCGATATAATCCGAATCGCCGTTTTGAAACAGGTAGAACTGTTTGAAAAGCTCTGCTGAATCTCCGCGCAAACGAATATCAGCGGCATTTCTGAATTGCTCACGTATAACCCTTACTACATTGAGCGCATCGTTTTTGTTTTCCGACAGGTCATCCTGCAAACGAAAATAGTACTCACTGTTTTTTCGATATAAAGACGGGCTGTCAACGCCAATTAACGGAAGAGAGTTTTCGGCAACAATAGAATAATATTCTATTCCAGAGATTATAGAGTTTTTAAAAAAATGATTTGCAACAATTTCGTTAACTTCTTTTACAGGGTACGCACGCGCATATGCAGTATCAATCACGCCTGATGCGCCTTCAACTCCAACAAAACGGATTCCTAACAAATCATTATGTTCTGTGAACAACTTTAAAAGTTTCGAGTATGATTTCTGTGTCTCATAATGAGCATGATAATCCTGAATATTTATAATAAGCTCATCAGAGAGTTCATCCGACCAGTCAATAATCTTAAATGAATCGGTTGGAATGATAGAGGTTATATAATCGATAGTTGACATGCCGCCGGCAGAATGTTCGGAACGAATGCCTTCCCGCAAATCGTCTCCATTGAGCACACCGCATATATTGATAAAAAATAAAGACCGCAATATAAAAATATGTCTTGCACATACTTCAATCTTCCTTCGATAAAAAAGTTCAACATAATTATAGTATACCATATCTCACAAACAGGCACACTGCAAATTAGATAATTGCTACTGATTGGAGAACGTTTTTTAAAGAAAAAATGATTTTCAGGGAATAGAACACAATACATAGTGCACGCAAACAGGGGAATGAAGGCACATTCAATGTGCTGAATTAAGCAATGACTCTGCATCTATTATTTCGTAGCTGTACCCTTGCTCGGTAAGAAAAAGCTGGCGTTTAGCGGCGTATTTCTGATCGACTGTTTCGCGAGTAATGATTGAGTAAAAGTGCGCGAACCCTCCTTGTTCTTTCGGGCGGAGTATTCGCCCAAGCCGCTGTGCTTCTTCCTGGCGCGACCCGAATGTCCCCGACACCTGAATAGCGACATTTGCATCAGGCAAATCTACAGAAAAATTTGCTACTTTTGAAACAATCAGCCGTTTTATTTCTCCGGCACGAAATTTGTCATAGAGAATTTGGCGTTCGCTGTTTTTTGTGCTCCCTGTAATTAAAGGAGCACCAATGCAAAACGCAATTTCATCAAGCTGTGTGAGAAACTGGCCAATAATAAGGATATTGTCGTTTTGATGCTGTTCAATCAACTTTTCAATAATTGATATTTTAACCGGATTTTCACACGCTATTCGGTATTGCGCTTTCGGCGTTGAAATTGCATGCTGCATGCGTAATTGATCGCTTAAACTCACTCGAATCTCGCAACAGCGAGCAGTAGCAATCCATCCTTCTTTTTCCAAGTCTTTCCAAGGGACATCCTGTTTTTTAGGCCCGATTAAACTGAATACATCGCTCTCTTTCCCATCTTCGCGAATCAAGGTAGCAGTCAATCCCAACCGACGAGTTGCTTGAATCGAAGATGTTATTCGGAATACCGGTGCCGGCAATAAATGCACTTCGTCATAGATTATCAACCCCCAGTTCATTGAATTAAACAACGAAAAATGCGGGAAATCCGATTGTTTGTTTTTTCGATACGTTAATATCTGATAAGTTGTGATAGTAATGGGTTTTACTTGTTTCAGTTCACCGCTATACTCGCCGATGTCTTCTGAGTTCAATTCAGTTTTATCCAGAAGCTCATCGATCCACTGCCTAACCGCAACGATATTAGTGCATAATATCAGAGTTTGCATGGATAATCGAGCCATAACCCCCAATCCGACAATCGTTTTACCCGCCCCGCATGGCAATACGATTACACCTGATCCGCCCCGCACGCTTCCTGATTGATAAAAACGCTCTATTGCATCTTCCTGATAATGGCGTAATGTGAATGGCGCACTGCACTGTGTACTTTTGCGCAATATAATTGTATGAGGAGTGCCCTCGCGATATCCTGCTAAATCCTCAACAGGAAACCCCATTTTAATAAGAACCTGTTTGATGAGCCCTCGAAATTCGGGTTTTACGGATACAGTATTCTTATCGATAACAGAATCTATATACGGCTGTGCGCTTTTGTAATTCAGTATTTCCTCAATCAATATTGCATCATCTGAAGTAAGTAGAAGCTGATCGCTTGTTTCCCCTTTAATCAACTTCACTTTTCCGTATCGAGCAACGTATTCGGTAATATCTCGTAAGATATTTTGCGGAATGTCATATTTCGAATATTGATTCAACTGCTCAATAACCTGAACCGCTGTCATGCCGCTTGCCGCGGCATTCCAGAGAGAAAGCGGTGAAATGCGATACGTATGAATATGTTCCGGCGATTTTTCAAGTTCGGCAAACCGTATTATTGCATCTCTCGCCGCTTGGTACTGCGGTGTATTGACTTCTATGAGAATTGTGCTATCACCTTGTACAATGAGTGGATTTCCCTGCTGATATTTCATAGAGCCTGCTTTTATTGATGGATTAAGCCGGGTAAAAACCGGAATTTATATGTTTTTAATTGGAGAATAGAGTGCGGAAATTGCTCAGGCATGTGCATTCCATTACTATTCAGCTTAGTTTCAACATCGCCAGACTGATAAGGGTCTCTCACTGTATCCAAAGGCATAAACCCTATTTCCTTAAGAACCGTGAGAACAACCTGATATTCTTCTTTCCTCACAATTAAATCGGTTTCAGAAAAAACACCTACTATATACTCTCGCGTTTTAGGATGAATTTTTATGTGATCGGCAATATTTTTATTTTTACAGCGCAATAAAAACACATCCATGAAATAAACAGAACCGTACTCTTCGCACCATTCGGTAAGCGAATAGATAACATTTTGAGGTATTGCCTGCTTTGAATGGCCAGCCAGCAAACTTATAATGGCATCCGCACACATTTTTTTAGATAAACCGCGGTATACTGAATCGCGTGAAAGATGAAACCGAAGTAAGAATTCCGACTGTACCAAATCTGCTATTTGAAATAACTGCCATAATAGTGCAGGGTCAGCATTTTGAGAAATAATAAGGTCATAATTCGGTTGTACGATCAAGCCGTTATCAAACTCATTTTTCTCATTGCCGGCATATTTTCCCGAAAGCAACGCTATTCCGGATTGAGTAATTTTCCATGAATGTACCGTATGGGAATCGGAAATTAAGAATTGAATAATACCGAGCCTAAACAGAATAAATATCGGGTACACCTGTAAAGGATCATGCTTATAACAGTTGTTGTATGCCTCTTCTTGGGGAAAAAAAGCGCTGACAATACGCTGGAGCATTTCGATTGGATATGATACGTCCGGTTCAAATTTTGAAAGCAGTACGGCATATTCCGGCCAAAACTCCGTATTCTCAGCATTTCGGATAAAGAGTGCCGTGCGGCAAAAAGAACCGTATAAGTGCTTAATAGAACTTAAACATTCGTTTATTGCAGGAGAATTGACTTTATAGTATTCTTCATTTAATACAAGCATATTCGTGGTTAATGCATAGTTAAAAAGACCGTTGACGAACCTTTCTGCGACTTCAGTGTTAAGGGTGGATGATTCGCTTCCGAGATATGCCCGTATCTTATTGATAGATCGTTTGTTTAATGAATTATCGATGTTGACTTTAAGATCATTGTTAAGAG
The DNA here is from genome assembly GCA_024233545.1 of bacterium. GTDB lineage: Bacteria > Auribacterota > Auribacteria > Auribacterales > Auribacteraceae > JACKPL01. The sequence goes on along the minus strand of JACKPL010000002.1, from coordinate 306,515 downwards.
CATAATGGAATAGCGAAAACAATGCGATGCAGATCGGAGTATCGCAACGGTGCACTTTATCAGTATCCGCCGAGTGGCTGGTGAATAAATGGTTTAGTTGAGCATAACAAAATTTTTCCACAAGCGCCGATGAATCTGAGGGAATAAAAAAATAACTGGCATTATTATCAGGAACATATACGTGAAATACTATACCGTTATCAAGCACAGTTTTTAACGCTTCATCCACTTCTGCATCTTTACGAAAAAAATTTTTAATCAGAGCAGTAATGTCCGGTGCGGTCATGGATTGAAAAAACAAAGAAATAAAAAATAATACGCCCCGCTGAAAATCATTGAGAGCATCAAGTATTGTGTGTATAAAACCTTCGTCTTCAAAACGTTTTATCAATTCATTTAATGCCGTTTGCGAAGAAAAAGGAATCAAAACCAACCCATGTGCCTCAGCAATGGTTTTCAAATGGCTCGGATTCAGTTTTTTTATACAGTCACGATATAGTAATTCTTCCATAAGTATCTAATTGTAAATGTTTTGAAAATTTATGGGGATAGCCCTTTGTAAAATATTGCAAGTAAAGATAGTACCACAAACACTATTTATATTAAAGTTTAAATTTTATATTTACCCATATCGCGCTTTTATATACAATCGTCCAGATATACCAGTTCATTTTTTCAGTTCAAAGATATATCATTTATGAGAATTGCTCTTGTCCCGTTTAATCCTGTTGTTGGTGATATATATCACAACACCGCCATGCTAAAGAATCAGATTGAATCCCTGATATCGCAATCGGTCGATTTTGCCATTTTCCCTGAACTTGCCATAGGTGGATATCCGCCGAAAGACTTGCTCGATAAACCCTATTTTATTGCAGACATTCAGGAAGCCCTCTCCTGCTTAATACCGTTAAGTAGAAATATCTCTATTTTAACGGGGTTTGTCCATGCAGAACACTCTCGAGGCAAGCGAAAACTCTATAACGCCGCCGCATTTTTGAGAAACGGCACGATAGAAGCTATAGCAACAAAAAATTTACTCCCGACATATGATGTCTTTGACGAACACCGTTATTTCGACCATAAAGATGCAGTAACAACCATTTCCCTCGGAAACCTTTCCTTCGGTATCAGTATCTGCGAAGACTTGTGGTTTGAAACAAATCCGAAATACCGTTTCGACCCGATAGAAAAACTCGCGGCAAACAATATCGATTATTTAATCAATATAGCCGCTTCCCCTTACGAGGAATCGAAGCTTCTCACCCGCTTTCAATTACTCACATCAATCCCAAAAAAATATAACATAGGTGTCATGTATGTTAATCAATTGGGCGGAAACGACAGTATCGTCTTTGACGGGGGAGCACTTTTTTTGGACAAAACCGGAACACTCTGCGCACAGAAACCTCAATTTCAATCATCGCCGCTCATTTACGATATGAACACGCCCTCTTCGCCTCTTGAATTAAACACACTCTCACCGGATGATGAATTGATTCAGGCACTCACTCTCGGCATAAGAGATTATGTGCACAAATGCAAATTCCAAAAAGTCGTTATAGGGCTGAGCGGCGGCATTGACTCTGCAGTTACAGCGGTTTTAGCGGTAAAAGCGCTTGGCAAAGAGAATGTTATCGGCGTAAGCATGCCGTCTCGGTTTTCATCGGAAGGAAGTAAAACCGATGCACAGTTACTGGCAGAAAATTTGGAAATTGAGTTTCTTACAATACCGATTGAATCAATCCTCGAAGGTTTTCTCGATTCGCTCACTCCCTATTTTTCTGATAAGCCATGGGATATCACCGAAGAAAACATCCAAGCACGCATTCGAGGCAGTATTCTGATGGCGCTGTCAAACAAACATGGATGGATGGTTTTGACGACCGGCAACAAATCTGAACTGGCTGTAGGATACTGCACCCTATACGGTGATATGTGCGGCGGATTGGCGGTAATTTCGGATGTTTTTAAAACACGGGTATACAGCATTGCCCGCACCCTCAATCGAGAAAGAACAGTGATTCCCCCAAACTCTCTTTCAAAGCCTCCGTCAGCAGAACTCAGGCATAATCAAACAGATCAAGATTCTCTGCCTCATTACGATATTCTTGATACTATTTTAAAAGCATATATTGAAGAATATAAAGAACGAGATGAAATTGTACAAATGGGATTTGATAAAGAAACAGTGCTTAAAGTTATACAACTCGTTGACCGGTCGGAATATAAACGCAAACAAGCGGCACCGGGCTTAAAAGTATCGCGCAAAGCGTTTGGCGAAGGGAGAAGAATTCCAATTGTACAAAATTACCTTCCGCTCGACCATTGCAATACTTCCCTTTTGCGCAAATAGTAACGAAACCTCAACGATGGGAATAGAATGCAAGCTAAAGAATCGATAGGTTACACACTTATTTTATTGGTTTTAATACTCGTATCGAATACTTCTATCACTATCGGCATGAAAAAATTTGATCAGATTTCGTGTGCGGCTCGCCTCACCCATATGTATAATGTCCTCTTTCAGGCATTGGAAGACGACCCAGCTCTTTTCGCGAAAAACCCTGATATCCCATGGTATGCCACACTAAATTCTCTTAAACCATCTTTCCTGCTCTGCCCTGCCGCCAAAAAAGGCTCGCCGCCACTGCAACCAACCGAACGATGCGTGCACTATTCATTCAATCAACGGTACTACAACCTGCTGAAATCCGGCATGGCAATCCCTGAAAATGAGGGTGAGGGAATACTCTTTCTTGATAGCGAAATTGATCCAATCGGATTCCAAATATATCCTTTCACCAATCCTGCTTTCCGTCACAATGGAGGGTGTATGGTTCTACAATGCAATGGAACAGCACGGTGGATTGACAAAGACTCTTTCGGAGGCCAATCTCTCTACTAAATCACTTTTAAAAATAATTCTTCTCAGTCAAACTGCACAATTTTGCATATTCATTAAATGCATAACGGTCGGTCATGCCGGCGATGTAGTCACACACTACTCTATGGAGCGGATAATCCTCCAATCGGACATACGCATACGGTTCAAGAAGCCGAGGGTTATCGATAAATAAGTTAAATAACTCCGTTATAATCCGCAATCCTTTCTGATTCATAATCTCAACTTGATGATGAGTATAGAGACCGGTATAGAGAAATCGTTTGAGTTGTTTGTGTTTTTCTGCAACAATCGGACTGAGAGAAACGAGAGGCACAAATGTTTTTTGGACATCATTAACCGAATTTATTCCATAGGCCTGCAGATTCGCCTGTGTTTGATTGAGTACATCGCGCACTTGCATATCTATAATGCCTCGAACAACGTAATAGCCGAGCAAACGCCCATCAAGTGCAGGGTATTGTTTACGGATTTGCTGTTCTACTTCCGCCCATATGTCAACCTGCTGTAAATCTTCAATTGCCAATAACCCTGAACGAAGCCCGTCATCGAGATCATGGGAATTATACGCAATCTCATCGGCGACATCCACAACTTGTACCTCAAGAAGCGGCGCTTTTTCCGGTTCGTATTGATGGTCGCCGGGTTTATTGTAATCAATATTTTTTTTCAATATTCCTTCCCTGACTTCCCATGACAAATTTAACCCATCGAATTCAGGATACTTTTTTTCTAATTTTTCAACAAGCCGCAACGCTTGAAGGTTATGTTCAAAACCGCCATGATGTTCCATCAGTGCATTAAGCGCTTGTTCGCCGGAATGCCCGAATGGCGGATGCCCGATATCATGAATAAACGCCATCGCTTCGGCCAAATCTTCATTCAAGCGCAGAGTACGGGCAATACTGCGCCCTATCATTGCCACTTCGAGAGTATGCGTCAGCCGAGTACGGTAGTGGTCTCCTTCATGGTTTACAAACACCTGTGTTTTATATTCAAGGCGCCGGAATGCCCTGCTGTGGACAATCCTATCGCGGTCGCGCTGAAATATGGGACGGTACGAATGGAGGGGCTCAGGATATTTTCTCCCTTTGCTTAAAGCGCTCTTCATAGCATATGGAGCAAGCAACTCTGTTTCCTGCTGTTCGTAAGATGCTCTGTCTAGCAGTATCATTGGCATTCTATCTTCCTTATTTTTAGTACTTTTCATCACATAAAATCATATAGCATATCACTCTTCATCTCAATCACATTTTTATCAAAAAACATAGCAGAGAATAGTAATTTATTTTTTTACTATTTTTTTGTTTTTACTTTTTTGGGGTAAGATATACAATAGCGTTTAGGAGACCAATATGACTGTACACTATTTTAATTCACAATCGTTCTTTCCTCAACGTATTGCGATTTTTGTTGATATGCAAAATGTATTCTATTCCGCAAAAAATATTTTTCAATCGAAGATAAATTTCAAGAAACTGATGGAAATCATCGTCGGGCAACGCGAGTTAATACGCGCTATAGCATACATTGTACAGCGCCCGGAAATTGATCAATCAGGTTTTATGGATTTGCTCAATAAATTCGGATACGAGGTTAAAACCAAAGAATTGCGCGTACGCAATGACGGTACTGCCAAAGGAGATTGGGATATGGCGATTGCCATCGACTCAATAGCTATCGCTGAGAAAGTCGACACTATTGTTCTGGTCAGCGGTGACGGCGATTTTGTACCTCTTGTTGAAATGCTCAAAGCACGCGGATGCAGAGTTGAAGTAGTAGCGTTTCCTTCAAGCACATCCAATGACCTGATCAACTCGTCATCACTGTTTATACCTATTGAAGAATCTTTGCTTTTTAAAGAAACTAAAAAGAAAGACCATCCATGAAAACAATCATTCTTTCCATTATTTTATTACTTGCGCTTACCATTCCGTGCACTGCGCAAAACGCCGGTGCTGAACCACGTTTAAAAACCGTCAACAGCGAAGAAAATACCAGCGCATTTGAGCCGCACAATCCTCTTCCGGCATCTGACAACGATACATCGCCATCTTATGACAATGAATCATCTTCATCTAACATCCGCATCGATAATCCGCCGAATCCTGTATTGCTTGAAACATCGAGTTCAAACAACACTGCAAGCGAACCGGTTTCTAATAATCAAGTTATACCGGCAGCAAAGATTGCTTCAGAGACACAAACAGTGCCTCAATCCGATAACGACACAAACCAAGACACCAATGACTTGGACATAGATATAGAAGATGAAATCGACTTTATTGAAGATTTGGATTCGGAAGAATCAACCGGCATTAGCGATGAAACGAGCACTGATAATAACAGTACTCTTGATGACATGACTTTTGATGATTTAATAGGTATTGGCAAAGATAACGATACGCTTCCCACTGTCTCCCATCCCTCTGAACCTGCTCCTGAAATCTTAGACGAGTCAGAAATACGGCGTTTGGAATTAGCGCTGTCAACCGGCCCGGCAGATGTATTATTACTCATCAGCGGCGACACCGAAGAAGGGGTTATTCGAGAAAAAACCGGAGAAATTATTACGCTGGAAACACAATTCGGCATGGAAATTTTTAATAGGGAGGACATCGAATTTATCGAAGAAATCTCTGAAGAAGAACGTTTCGAAACGCTTCATATCATCGAAAAACTGCAAAGGTACCATCAACAACAAGAGCTAATTCGCTGGCATAAACAAAAATTAGCCCTCTCCAAACAAGAGCTCAAAGCAACCCGCAAACAGCATCAGCTTGACATCATTACCGACCAACATAATCCCGATTTATTCAGCCTTACCGGTAACCGCCTTGAGGAAATCATAAAAGATTTTTCTCAATTCCCTCCTGATTATTGGCGATATTACCATCGTAAAAGCGATGTGTTCAAAACACTGCTTCAGCTCAAACGCCTCAAAAGGTATGCTCATGGGGACTTCGAACCAATCATTAGATTGTACATCGATGCGTTCGAATACAAGAAAAAAGAGCTCAGCCAAGAACAAGGATCATCGCTCAGCCGTCAATACGGCGAAACCTACAAGGATAGGTTCAGGATGGCAGAAAAACGCCGTCTAACAACATATAATAAAGAATAAATACCCAAAATGGCGCTAATTGATACTATTCTTGAAATCGCCCGCAATAAAGGCGCATCAGATATTCATATCGGCACAAACCGGCAACCTGTTATACGGCTTCATGGTGAACTTGCCTGTCTTACAGAAGAAGAAACCTTTGTGGACGATTCCCGTAAATTGCTCTTTAGCATTCTTACAAAAGAACAGCAAGATTACTTTCAGAAAAACTTTGATTTGGATTTTTCGTATACTGCCCAAGACGGCACTCGATATAGGGGCAATCTTTTCTATCAACATCGTGGCGGCGTCGACGGAGTCTTTCGAGTAATCCCTTCTGCAATACCTGATATCAGCGAATTAGGTTTGCCGGCACAAATACTCAATTTTACCCATCTCCATCAGGGGCTGGTACTGGTGACTGGCCCGATGGGAAGCGGCAAAACCACAACTCTCGCCGCACTTACAAAATTTATTAACGAAACTCGTAGCGATCACATTATCACTATTGAAGACCCGATCGAATTTCTCTTTCAAAATGAAAAAGCAATAATCAACCAACGTGAAATCCAGCGGCATACAACCAGCTACACATCCGCATTGCGAGCGGCTTTGCGCGAAGACCCCGATATTATCATCGTCGGTGAAATGCGCGATCTCGATACTATTTCTTTAGCATTAACTGCCGCCGAAACCGGACACCTTGTTTTCGGTACACTTCATACAACCGATGCGGTAAGTACGGTCAATAGAATCATCGACGTCTTTCCACCGGGTGAACAAAATAAAATCAGAATGATGCTTGCAGAATCACTCAACGGCGTTATATCACAACAGTTAATTCCTCGAAAAGACGGTTCAGGAATGGTTGTCGCCTCAGAACTGCTCATTACAACTCCGGCTCTCTCGAATTTAATACGTGATAATAAAACCTTTCATATCCCTTCTATTATTCAGTCCGGTAAAGCAAAACATGGGATGCGCCTGCTTGACGACAGCATCAACGATTTGCTCTCACAGGAAATTATCACTGGCAAATCTGCTTTTGCCTTTGCGCACGACAAAAACCAGTTCAGGAGCTATTTGCAGGAGGCGTCCAATGGCAAAAATTGATGCCTTTCTTACGTTATTAGCAGAGAATAACGCCTCAGACCTTCACATGGTTCCAAATGACCCGCCCATTTTACGGGTTAACGGAAAATTGCGCAGAACTTCATTGCCTATTTTAACATCAGAACAGAATAAAGAGTTCTTCTACGAAATATTAAAACCAACTCAAATACGCTCCATAGAAGAACACAACGAAATCGATTTATCTTACGAACTCAAAGGGATAGCACGCTTTCGAGGAAATATTTTTAAGCAAAATAACGGCATAAGCGGGGTATTTCGAATTATTCCCACCCACGTATTTTCTGCAGACGAACTTGGCTTGCTCAAAGTTATCAAAGATTTTACCCGCCTTAAAAACGGGCTTGTGCTGGTTACCGGCCCCACAGGTTCAGGAAAATCAACTACCTTAGCGGCGTTAATCGACCTGATCAATTCTGAACAAAAAGCACATATAATTACGATTGAAGACCCATTAGAATTTGTACATGAAGAAAAATTATCGCTTATCAGCCACCGTGAGGTAAACCAACATACATTAAGCTTTTCTCAAGCATTGCGCGCATCAATGCGTGAAGACCCTGACGTCATAATGGTAGGAGAAATGCGCGACCTTGAAACCATAGCGCTTGCTTTGACCGCCGCCGAAATGGGCGTTCTCGTTTTCGGCACACTGCATACCAACAGCGCTCCGAAAACCATTAACCGCATTATCGATGTGTTTCCCGATAATCAGCAAGAACAAATACGCACTATCCTCGCTTCTACTCTCAAAGGAGTTATAGCACAACAGCTTCTTGAAAAGAAAGATAAGTCAGGGAGAGTTGCCGCATATGAAGTACTTGTGGTAAACTCAGGCATATCGAACCTTATCCGCGAAGGAAAATCACACCAAATTGCATCGATAATGGAAACATCAAAGCAAGAAGGCAACTGCACTATGGATCAGACGCTGATGCAGTTGTTTAAAAATCAATCTATTTCCGCGTTAGAAGCATACCGGAAAGCTCACGGCAAACAACTTTTTGAAAAATTTGTTGAAGAAGAACGCGAAACGCCACACGCCACTGTTCAGGGAAGTTCTGGAAATGAGGTTTTAAACGTCACGTTGCGAGTTCCGGAAAAAAATGAGAAAAAAATGGGCAATTTCATCGATAGCATTATGACTGATGAGAATATTCAGGATTCTTTTAAAGAAACGATGATAATTCCGTTAGAAAATATAACTCCTCCGCCCATCAAACTCGCAAGAAAAATTTCGTGGGAAGATTTCCCCGAGGTTTTTGGCAAAGAATCGGCTAAAGCAATACAAACAAATTCTGCAACGGCTCTTATACTTATAGAAATCCCCGGATTAGAACAGTGGATTGCTGAAAATCCGAACCGGTCGCGCGATATGGAAAAAGCATTCCAGCTTTCACTGCGTGAAAACGATTTATACGCTTCTATCAATTCAGAAGTATATATCGCAATTTGCCCGGGGCTCAAAGAAGACGTCGATAGAGTCTCTCATATCACCTTTGAAAAATTCAATGCGCTTTTTTCGCAATTTGATCCTGAAAACGCTCCGCAAGTACGGATTGGCAATGCCGTATTTCCCGATTCGGGAGATGACCTCGACCAGTTAATCGAGCTTGCAAGCATGGTGAAGTTTTTTTAAGATTCAATTAACCCCGCACTTTTTAAAAATTTTTCGGTCCTGATTTGTTTGCCGATTTCTTCCCGCAAAAAACAAAGCAAAACTGCATTTAACCGAATCAGTTCTTTCTGAGGCATTTTCACCATACAATCAACTGCATCTTTCCAAGCCATGGACAAGGCACTATACACTTGCCGAATACATTCTCGGGAAATAACATTTTTTCTTTGTTCCACCGGAGATACAGAGGGAGAAAATTCAAACTGAGCAATTCCATCTACTATTTTACCAGTTCCGACACACTGCTCTTCATTAGGCAGTATCCCTTGAATTTCAAGAATATGTAGTAAAAATAAGGTAAGAAGCGATATAGAAATGAAAGGGACGGGACAATCAAAACAATCCATAACCGATTCAAACAGCACATACACTTTCGCACCGCTTTTAATATCCCATGAAATGGCGGAGACAATTTCACTCATGAAAGATGCCAAATATAACAGGTCAATATCTGCACAAAGCCCATGAAAACGGCGAATAACCGAACAATCAACCAGAACATGCATATTCGATCTCGTAGAAACAATATAATTGCATTCCACACATGAGAATAACTCAAGTTTACCGGAAAATATACTCTTTGATTTTTTAGCGCCTCGCGCAATGGCATGTACGATTGTTTCCTCTGGAGTCAACAGATGAACAATCACACTGGTATTCGAATAGTCGATAGTCCTGATAATTATTCCGCGGCTTTTTGCATGGCTCGCCATGATAACAACTCTTGCACATTTTGACAGTATCTTATTTATTGATTTGGTTAACAGTCGGTTCAATGTCGTTTTTGGGATCAAACTGCGGAGTAACCGCACCACCCGATATAACCATTTTTAAACCTTCTTCAATCGTCATCTGTAACGGCACAATCTCTTCTTCGGGAACAAATACGAGAATACCGGATGTAGGATTAGGTGTCGTTGGCACAAAAACTGAAATAACTTTCTTCTCGGTGCGGTACTGCACTTCTCCTTCAGAGCGAGATGTGATAAAGCCCAGCGACATAATCCCTTTGCGCGGATATTCAATAAGGCACACTTTACTCAGAATATTTTTTTTGTCGAAGCTCAGAAACGCTTCGCTCACTTGTTTAACCGCAATATAAATGCGTCCAAGCAAAGGGATTTTAATAAAGAGGGTTTCACCATAATGCAATAAACGCCGGCCGATAAAATTTCTCCCGAACATTCCGATCAAAATGAGCGTTGCGACCAAAAGCCCTAAAGCGACAACCCGCACAAGAATTTTAATTTCTATATTTCCGTAGTAAACGCTTGGGAACAAACTAAATATATAATCAGTCGCTTTGATAAACAGAAAGGTGATGATATATAATGAAACAATAATGGGCAGTATAATTAAAAGCCCTGTAAAAAAATAAGCGCGAAGTTTTCTAAAAAGCATGTGTTTTCTTCTTTTATTATTCATGGTCTGATTGGGTTAATACATGTATACGAAGCTTTTTGACGCTTTTTTTATCCGCTTCAAGCACTTCGATTTTTAATGAGTCGCTTGTGATAATTTCGCCGACATCCGGAATATTGCCTAATTTTGAGAATACATATCCGCCCACCGTATCATATTCGCCATCGCCTTCAAGCGCACGGTCATCAATATCAAGCAACTCGAGCAATTCTGCAACAGATAGGCGCGCATCTACAAGGTAATCTCCATTTTTTTCAGCAGTATAGAGCACCTCTTCATCGGTATCATATTCATCTTGAATCTCACCGATAATTTCTTCTAGGATATCCTCTATGGTCACTAATCCGGATGTGCCGCCATATTCATCAACAGCAATGGCAAGATGCGTTTTTAATTTACGGAATTCATGCAGGAGTTCGCTTACCAATTTTGTTTCAGGAACAAACATAGGAGGATGCATTACATCTTTTATAGTTACTTTCGAGAATCTATCGGTATTCACATAGTTCAATACATCTTTGGCATATAAAATACCGACAATATTATCAATATTGTCTTTATATACCGGTATACGTGAATGGTGATGCGCATTGATCAATGCGATTGCATCAAGCAAGCTTGCGGTTTGGCTAATACATTCCATTTCTACACGCGGGCTCATCACTTCTCGGACAATGGTATCGCCAAAATCAAAAATACTATGTATCATTTTCCGTTCGGATTCTTCTACAGTGCCTGCAACTTCTCCAATTTCCACCATGGTTCTAATTTCCTCCTCAGTAACGGAAGAATCGAGCTGAACAACCTTGATCTTGAATATGATGCTTATCAAAGAAATAATCCATTCCGCACACTTCACAAGCGGAATGAACAAAAGCGATACGCAATACATAGGAAAAATTACCAAAGGAGAAATAAGTTCGGGAGAACGCCGTAATAATAATTCCGGCAATACAACAACGAAAAATTGCGCAAGCACTACACCCGCCGCCGTTATGCCGAGCTGAATAAAAGTATCTTTCTGAACGGCATCAGCTACAATAAGAAACAGACACAAGAAAAGCGACAGTTCTAAGAGCGCTTTTACTATTATCGCTGTGCCGGTAATTCGTTCGGCATGGCGTTCCCAGATTTTTCCCAGCGTTTCTTCATAACGCTTCCCTTTCTTTTCGAGTATCTTTTTGAGGCGCATACTGGTCAAAGAAATAAAGAAAACGGTAACAGCGGAGATAAAAAAAGTACTCGCCAACAAACCTGCTAAAATGATAATTTCGGTAACCATCATCCTCCCTTTTTATTATGGCAAATGAATTCCATATCGTTTTTCTTCACTAGGGTATTAAACCAAATTTCCTGTTTGGTTTCCATAATCAATTTATCAGATTCTTCACGGTCATCATACCCAAGCAAATGCAAAATACCATGAATTATATAAAGCCCGAATTCTTGATTGAACGTATTGCTATACGTTTTTGATTGTTCAAATGCCATATCACTGGATACAACAATATCGCCCAACTGACTGTTCAACAACACCGTTTTTTTCTGTTCAATCTGGGGAAAAGACAATACATCTGTTGCGCCTTCGTGTTGCAGATACTGTTCATTGAGTCTTGCGATTTCTTCATTTGAAACAATGGTAATATCGAGTTCGCAATCAAGATCGTTTAATTCTTCTTTAAGAACACACCGGCATAGCTGTTTGATCGGCATTTTTTTTATTTTAAATCGTTTATTTCTGTTAGATATACGGATTTTCATTCGTTTATATCCGATTCGTTATCACGGATCGACGGCGGCCGCTTGCGGAGGTTTTTACGAATAGAACCATTCGTATTCTTCGCATGCTGGTTCTCAATTTTTTGGTCGAAAATCTCATATGCTTTAATAATCTTCGATACCAGCGGATGTCGGACAACATCGTGTTCATTGAGATAAACAAACTCAATGTCGTCAATTTCCTTGAGCACCGATTGAATCTGAATAAGCCCTGAACCGCGAAACGATGGAAGGTCAATTTGGGTAATATCACCGGTAATAACCGCTTTTGAACCAAATCCAAGGCGCGTTAAAAACATACGCATTTGTTCGACCGTAGCATTTTGCGCCTCATCTAAAATGACAAACGCATCGTTGAGCGTACGCCCGCGCATATAAGCAAGCGGAACCACTTCAATAATTCCTCTATCGCGATACCGTTCGAGCGTTTCTTCGTCAATCATATCATATAGAGCATCATATAAAGGCCTTAGATAAGGCAATACTTTTTCGTAAAGGTCTCCGGGCAAGAAACCTAAACTTTCTCCCGCTTCAACGGCAGGACGGGTTAAAATAATCCGGCGGGTAACACCTGCTTTCAGAGATGCAACCGCCATTGCCATTGCAAGATATGTTTTGCCCGTTCCTGCAGGCCCGATACAGAATACGATTGATCTCGAATCGATACATTCAATATATTTTTTCTGCCCTTCGGACTTCGGTACAATGATGTGTTTTCTGCCCGGCACTTCAATGCGTGTATCAAAAACACTGTGAACAGGTTCCGATTCTGCAACTTCATGGAGCAAGAACATAAAATCCGAGTGCTGTATAACGACTCCTTCATCGGCAAGTTTTTTTAGGCGCGAAAAGAAAGATTTTGTACGCGCTATGTTTTCTTCGCGCCCTTTTATAATGAAAAAATTATCGCGAGAGATAATTTTTATTTGAAGCGTCTGCTCAATAGTATCAAGGTTACGCTCATCATTGCAGAATAAACCGCGGGCAATCCTGCCATTTTCAAAGGCAATCCGTACTTTTCCCATGGGATAATCCTTATTCGTCATACCTACTTGGTTATCCTCAAACGCAAATCCTTGAGCTGTTTTTCCGAAACTGAAGAAGGTGACTGAGTCATTAAACAGCTGGCTTTTTGTGTTTTGGGAAATGCAATCACGTCTCGTATGCTCGGCAAACCAAGCATTATGGTAACGATACGGTCTAACCCGGGCGCAATACCGCCGTGAGGAGGCGCGCCATACCGCAAAGCATTGATGAAAAACCCAAATTTTTCTTCTATTTCCTGATCCTCAAGCCCAAGCATTTGAAATATTTTCTGTTGAAATGCAAAGTTATGAATCCTTATGCTTCCACTCGCCACTTCCGTTCCATTGAGCACTAAATCATAGGAACTTGAACGTACCTTGAGCGGGTGTGTTTCGAGCAAATGCAAATCATCGGGCAACGGCGCAGTAAATGGGTGGTGTTCGCTTTCGAGGCGTTTCTCTTCATCATTATATTTGAATAATGGAAAATCGACAACCCACAACAAATTAAATACTCCTTCAGGAATAAGATTTCCTAAATGCCCCAAATGATTACGCAAAGCGGCAAGAGACTCATTCACGACCGATTCTTTGTCGCAGACAAAAAAAGCAATGTCTCCCTCTTTTATTTTGCCTGCCGTGCGAAGAGAATCAAACGATGCGTGGGAAAAGAATTTTGCGATTGGCGACTGTACACCCTCACCGGTAAATTTAAACCATGCCAACCCTTTCGCACCGTATTTGCCGACAAATGCGGTAAGATCATCCAATTCTTTCCGAGAAAACGATACGCCGCCCGGATATACCAATCCTTTTATAATGCCGCCCTGCTCAATAGTTTGATTAAAGATTTTAAAGTCGGAACCGGACAATATTTCCGTAGCGGTGAAAAGCTCCAAACCAAACCGTGTATCCGGTTTATCGATTCCATATCTATCGAGCACTTCTTTATGCGTATAACGGGGAAAAGGGAAAGCAATATCTTTATTGATTCCCGCTTTAAACATTGCGGCTACTACGCCTTCAGTAACTCTAAAAATTTCATCCTGATTGACATAACTCATTTCCATATCGATTTGGGTAAATTCAGGCTGACGGTCAGCGCGGAGGTCCTCATCGCGAAAGCAACGGCATATTTGAAAATATTTGTCGATACCGCCTACCATCAAAAGTTGTTTCATAATTTGCGGCGATTGAGGAAGCGCATAAAAACTACCGGGGTTTACCCTGCTGGGCACAAGATAATCGCGCGCCCCTTCGGGAGTACTTTTTGTCAAAAGAGGCGTTTCTATTTCCAAAAATCCTTCGGCATTAAGGAAATTCCGCACTGCATGCGTAATGCGATGGCGTGCCGCAAGCGCTTTATTCATTTTTTCCATACGGAAATCGAGATAGCGGTATGTAAGGCGCATTTCTTCAGTAACATTACTGGAATCATCGATGGGAAACGGTGTCGGTTCACTGGGATTGAGAAGCCGTACTTTATCCACCCGAACTTCGATTTCGCCCGTAGACAGGTTAGGGTTTAATGCATCTGCCGGACGCGTCTCGACTTCTCCTTCAACATAGAGAACGTACTCGTTTCTAAAATCTTCAGCGGCGGCATGGTTTGCATGATTCCGTTCAGGATTAAAAACGATTTGGGTTAATCCATGCCGATCGCGCAAATCAATAAAAATAACGCCGCCATGATCGCGCCGATGCTGAACCCATCCCATCAGAACAACTTTTTTTCCCACATCCGATCTGCGCAAACTGCCGCACGAATGAGTTCTCAATGTTTTATTGATAAATCCGTCCTTGAATGATATCTCTGGGCTCATTTTTTCCCGATCCTTTCTATAACTTTCTCTACCGCGGTATAAAAAGTGGTATATGGTATTATTTCTTCCGTTTTTTGCGTCATATTTTTCAATTTTATAATCGATTGTCGAATTTCATCTTCTCCGTGTATCAGCACAAACCGGGCATTCAGTTTATTTGCAGTTCTCATTTGCGCCTTAAAACTTTTTTGTTCGGTGCACATATCCGCCTTAACGAAACAAGACCGCAGAGCATGAAGCATAACGATATGATCAGCGCTTAGAGAATCATTTGGATTAAGGATATAGACGTCAAGCGAATCGGACAACGCTGTCTCTTGAGAAGAAAGTATTTTTTCCAGCACCATTACCAACCTATCGATTCCCACAGCAAACCCCACAGCGCCTGTTGACGGCCCGCCCATTTCTTCAACCAGATTATTATAGCGCCCACCTCCTCCTAAAGCATCTTGGCTTCCAAGCCGTGTGTGAACGACCTCAAAGATCGTATTGGTATAATAATCCAATCCTCTCACTAACCGCGGTTCGATTTCGAAGCGGACATTCATTGCACAAAGGTATTCTTTAACCGAATGAAAATGCTCTGCATCTTCTTGATTAAGAGCATGTTCTGTTGAAGGAGCACCTTTAATGGTTTCTCGGCAGGCGGGATTTTTACAATCTAAAATGCGCAGAGTATTTTTTTCAAATCTCGTTATGCAGTCTTCGCACATCGATTTGATAAAGGGAGCAAAATAGTCTTTCAGAGAAAGGCTGTAATTTTCTTTTGAAGACCGCGAACCGACGCTATTCAATTTAACGACTGCATCGGTAATGCCCAGCGTTTTAAAAAAAGTTGTGAGCAACGCAATGGATTCCGCATCATAATAAGGATGCGTACTGCCTAAAAATTCTGTGCCGAGCTGATAAAACTGCCTGTTTCTTCCTGCTTGAGGACGCTCGTAGCGAAACATAGGGCCGATATAGAAAAAGCGGCACAATCCTTGGTCTTTATATAAAGAATGCTGGAGATACGCACGCACAACCGACGCCGTTCCTTCAGGGCGAAGCGTAATAGAACGCCCTTTGCGGTCAGGGAATGTATACATTTCTTTATTTACGATATCGGTTCCTTCTCCGATGGAACGAGTAAATAACCGTGTATCTTCAATTATGGGGGTACGAATCTCACTGCACCCATACACATTAAAAATTCTGCGTGCTTCTAATTCAACTGATTCCCATATGCGGGATTGCGGCGGGAAAATATCGTAGGTTCCTCGTAAAGATGCGATGTCCATAAGCGGTTAATATCCTCGTTCTTCGATGAGCTTCTGCTGAAGGCCGGCTATCATTTGTTTGAGTTGCTCTAAGGACTCGATCGTCGCATTACGGTCTAGTTGAGCAAGGTTCATTCTGCTAACAATATCGTCAACTTGTTTGTTCATCTCATCCACAATCTTAGTTTCTTCAGTAACTTTTTTCTCGAATGATTCCACCATGGAGTTGAAATTAGCGGCAACATCATGGAAAAAATCGTTTTTTCTAAAGGCTACTCGTTCGGAGAGATTGCCTCGAGCAACACGTTTTAAACTGGTATTCAAGCGAAAAATCGGGCCTGCAATCCGGTGTGATGTAAACAGCGATAACCCGCCGATACACAAACTGCCAATAACCAGAAGCGAAACAACTTTAACCACAAACCATACATCAAGGTTGGAGAGAAACCCGCCTTCGCCCTCAATGCCGAATGTCCCGTAAAATGAGCGTAAAATTTCCATGCCGACAAGCAAGGAAATTATGCTCACACTGACGATGATAATCAACGCATAAATACCTTGAACCTGTTTATTTATGAAATAATTTTTTCGCCTTTGTGTTTTTTCTTCTGTCATTGCTTTGGATTTCCGTTTCCTGTGCGATGGTTATATACGGCAAATTTATTATACAGTTTTATTGAGATGTGATATAGTATCATATTCAAACTGGAAATTTCTACTGAAAAAACTCTACCTGAATATGCTATCAGACGGTTTCTTGATACTGGAAGACAAATAAATGATACTGAAATTCTTAAGGCAACTGCGCGATATTCTGTTCTACAATACGATATTATGCGACACATGCAAATACGATTACGGCGATGCCTGCACACGCCCTGAACGGCCAAACGCACGCAAGTGCCCCGATTACAAAAAACGGTAAAAACGGGTTATCGAGTTGCGAGGGAATTGATCCACTCCCGATCGGAAGGGCATATTTCTAAAAGCCGCCTGCTTTCTTGTTCTGCTTTCATGATATCGCCTTTGTCATACAATAATGAAATTATATTCCGCTGAGCATGAGTGTACTTAGGATGAATCCGCAACGCTTCACGAAATACTTTTTCCGCCAAACCATACATTCCCTGCCGATAGTATATATATCCTAATACGTTAATTCCTTTAACGTTCTGCGGATTTAACTGGCAAAACCGGCGCAATGCAGAAACTGCTTCTTTGTTTTGATTAACCGATAACGCAGAAACTGCCAATCCATAATACGTTTCCGCATACCGCGGATTGATTCTTACAGCTCGTTCTAACTGTTTTACCGCATAAGAATAACGCTCCATCTTTATGTATGCCATACCTAAAGCATACAATGCGCGCCAATCTTCACGTATCTCAATAGCACTCATTAAATGCTTGACAGCATTCTCTGCTTCGCCCAACCGGATATACTCTTGGCCGAGAAGCAGGTTTAAGGAAAATGATTCCGGCTCAGCTTTATAATCCAACACGAGTTGTGATATATACTCTTTTCTTTTTTCCCTTAATTCTTCCCTGTCATTGTTTAATTCAAAACTATGTATGATAATTTCAGAGTGTTTTTTAGGGACATGTTTGATTGATTCCTCAAACAACTCGCCGGCATGCCCCAGATACCGTATATTTATGCGGTTTCTAAACAAGCGGATAACATCGCTCTGTAAATAACCTATAAAACCTTTGCTATCCGGACAATCAACCGGACACGCATGCCAATCTTCTTGTTCCGGATCATCTGTATATGTGTGCAGATAAAAGGCATAAGCACTGCGGTTTTCATTTTGGATTACCTTTTGAATCGCAGAGAAATCATTTTGTGAAATAGTCTCATCACTATCTAAAACTAAAATCCATTCATACTGCGCCTTTGACAGCGCATAATTGCGGGCAGATTCGGCCGACGCTATACGAGAGTCGTACACTGTGGCGCCAGATTGACGTGCAGAAGATATCGTCGAATCGGACAAACCGTCGTCGACAACAATGATTTCATTAACAAGAGGTTTTATTTTTTCAAGATATGAAGCATTATGTTTTTCTTGATTTTTAATAATCATGCATAAACTTATTCCTAGCGGATATGTCATATCTGATTCCCATATATGTTACTGGTTATTTTTCAGAAGAATCACTCTATCGATAATAATTCATTCTTCTTTCTTATACAATCTTTTATTCCTTGGCGTGCACTGAACTGTTCTTTTATCCGAACCGGTTAACTGGAATAGTTTATGCTTTCATTGTGATTGATATTGTGCGGCTGAAGCATTTTACCGCCATACACAGTGTCTAAAATAGAATACTATAAAGGAGCATCCGAATGAAAATCCTTATCAACGATCAAGTATCAAAGATACAGCCTGAAAATGAACTCAACTTAGAAGATTTAATGGTTCGTATTCAAGACAGTGTTCATAAACAAGATCAAACACAAGTGATTATTGATATTAAAGTTGACGGGAAGCCACTGTTCGACTCGTCGCGGAATATTCGGTCATATTCCCTTGATTCAATCAAAACAATTGAAGTTCAAACTGATAATCTGATCGAAACCATAATCCGTACGCTCGGGACAATCAAAAAAGATTTGCCTTCATTATCTGAGGGAATGTCGAATATCTCCACAACATTGCAAGCAGGCAACAAAGAAGGCGCATTGGTTCAATTTTCTCATATTTGCGAAGAATGGCGGCGCATCATTCAATTTCTCGACAACGTTTCTCAACTGCTTCAGATCGATTATTCTAAACTGATTTTCGCTGAAAAAACAATTGATCAGGCAAACGAAGAGCTACTGCTTTTGCTCAAAGATGCAAAAGATTCCATCGAAAAAGACGATCTCGTTATGCTGTCCGATCTCATCGAATACGAACTTGCACCGAAAATCGATGAAGAAATCACCATCGTATCGGAACTTATCACCCATATATCGGCTCAAAAAAACTGATTTCCGCGAAATGAAACAAACTATTACTGCACCCGCCTCAACTCAGTATGAAAAAAACATCGCACTGCTAGCGCGGCATCAACCGGACATTGCCGAACAACTGCAGAACACCTTTAAAACCATATCGGATTCGCAATTACCGGAAGTTATTCCTTCACGAAAAGGGAACCTCACTATAAAATACAATGATTCGCTTTTGCACAGCGTATATGATCCGGTAACCGAAGCACAAAGGTTCGTTGACGGATTATCGTTTGACGACCATATCAATATTGCTCTCCTCGGATTAGGAATGGGATATCATCTTCTTGAACTGGTAAAACGATCTTCCCATAGAGATTTCATACTTGTTGTTGAAGAGAATACCGCTCTATTCAAAACCTTTCTTGAACATGTCGACTTAAGCGGCTTTTATGCGCATTGTAAGCTCTATTTTGCCGTTCATAAATCAGGAATGGATATTTTCCGCGGACTACAAGGTTGCGGGCTCACTATCCTCGCAAACGGCATCACCGTTATTAAACATCCTGCAACATGCAAAATCTCTCCTGAATATTACCAAGCCGTTGGTGAAAAGATTAAAGATATTTTTGAGTGGTCTCGCATCAATACAATGTCTCAAATCACTTCATCCCGCCAATATGCTGAAAATATATTCGAGAATATGCCCGCTTATCTGGCTACTCCCGGCATAGAACGGCTTTTTAAGGCATTTACGGAATTCCCCTGCATCATTATTTCTGCAGGTCCTTCATTGATAAAAAATATCCGTTTCTTACGAGAAGCCCAAGGAAAAGCAGTCTTAGTTGCTGTCGATACTGCTCTTCATGTGTTACTGAAGCATTCAATACAACCCGACTTTGTAGTAAGCATAGATTTCACCGAACACAATAACCGCTATTTTAACGGAATTTATGCACCCGATACCGCACTCGTCGTCGATCCGGAAGTATACCCTAAAATTATCCGCGATTATGCCGGCGCAAAATTTATGGTCTCGTTGCCTGGTAAATCTTTGTGCGATTGGCTGACGGCTCAAGTCGGTTCAAAAGGCGATATGGACAAGGGTTTATCCGTAGCACATACTGCATTTCTCTTCGCATTGAAGCTCGGTACAACACCAATCGGGTTTGTCGGGCAAGATTTATCATTCCCCGGTAAAATGAGCCACGTACGAGGTTCTGCAATGGTGCGAAAAAATAGAGTTGCCAGCCAAGATTCAAATACGGTTTCCATTAAAAATATTTTCGGAGGCACAGAACAAACAAACGCTTCAATGCATGTTTTTCTACGGCATTTTGAAGAACTGCTCGATAAACACCCGCTTCCGTGTTTCGACCTTACCGAAGGAGGCGCATACATTCAAGGCGCACATCCCATGCCTCTCAAAGAGTTCATCATGAAATATGCCCGCCAAAAACGCAACATTCGAACAATTATCCATACCGCTTACTCGAATCCATGCAGTTACAATGCAAAAAACGTACACTCCTCTATCGATGCCGCAACAACCGGACTTAAAAAAACCGCATCGCTCTGCGAAAAAGGAACATCGATTTTGAAACAGCTTGAACAAATGTTCTCGACAAGAAACTACACTCCTCAATTAACGTCGAAACTCAAGGAATGGGCATCTATTTCTTCACGGCTCAACCATGAACGTGCTATACTGCAATTGCTCGGCAATAATATAACCGACGTTATGCTTTTACAGGCAAAGAAACATTCATTCACTTTCGACGAGTTAGATATTGCTCATACCGACGGAATCCGCGAACTGATTGCGAAAGATACCATTATTTTCTCGCGCATTGCAGAGCAGTGCAGGGCATTTGTCCAAAAATTCAACAACTTCAAACAATTTGTCAGGTAAACCACCATGAATCCACTTATCGAATTTAATAAAAAGCAGATTGAAAAACTGCGCGATAAAATTACCGCCCTTCAAGAAATGTATAAAAAAGTTCCCGCTACGAAGTGCCTTGAATCGTTTTGCGGCGATTGGTGCTGTACAAAATTAGCATCGTCTAAAGACGGACAAGGCAACTTTATG
This sequence comes from bacterium, assembly GCA_024233545.1. Classification (GTDB taxonomy): domain Bacteria; phylum Auribacterota; class Auribacteria; order Auribacterales; family Auribacteraceae; genus JACKPL01. Next base: position 285,360 of record JACKPL010000002.1, on the reverse strand, counting down.
TCTCTGCCTCTTATCTATTCTATTGAATACTATTCAATTGCCGAATATGTCTTGAAACATTTTTCACCCGAAGAACAAGAAGTATTTTTCAATCCTGATAAAAAAACGGAGAAATGCGTATTCCGAAAATCTGGCAAAAACGGCGGATGCTCAATTTATCCTGTTCGCCCTTTTTCATGCAGAACATATGGACGTTCCGTACCCGATATATTCTGGGGGCTTCAGTATCCGAAAGGCTCTGCTCGGGCAATAGACTGCCCCGATTGCGTACACATGGATTGCTCAAATGAACGGAAATTTATTGAAGAATACCCACACATGTGGGACACATTACACCATTTAAGCCAAGGGCTTATCTCTATACCGGAACATGGAAAAGAGGTTGTCAAAGAAATATCCGGCAATGACGACTTTATGATATTGGGGTGGCAGGAACGCAATAAACTTTTAAGCGAAAACAAAAACTGGTTCAAAAGTTGCTTCAAAAATTGGTGGGAAACATTTTCAAAACTTCTCTAGAGGCAACTATGGAAGCGACACCAATTCTTCTCTACCGCGCAGACAGCGGACATTCAATCGGATTAGGACACATCGTACGGGCAAAAAACATTTGCGGGGAACTGAGCAAAAAAGGAATCATCCCTATTATTATTACTTGTTCTCCACAAAACATTGTGGAGAACCTTCATTCTCTAGGATTCAAAGTCATCACACTCTCCGAAAATACCGGTCATTTAAACGCCATTATTGAAACCCTGCGTAAAACCAACGCAACAATACTCATCAACGATATTCTTGACACCGACGAAGAATACAGCAGGCAATTAAAAGCTCAAGGGATTCAGCTTATTCATTTCGACGATCTCGGACAAGGACGATGTTATGCAGATATTCTCATCGATGCCAACCTGCCGCCCACAAAACAACCCCTTGAAGAAACACAGCTACAACTGTTCGGCAAAGATTTCATGGCAATCGATTCGCGTTTAGCACCATTTCATGATTGTGAAAAAACTATTCCGAACACTGCACAAAAAATAACCGTCTCCTTCGGCGGCAGTGACCCGCGCGGATTATCTCAATGGATACTCGACAACAACAGCGAATTATTTACTCCTTTTGACATTACTGTTGTCGTGGGAAACGCCTGCAAAAACACCGCAGAAATAGCTGAAACATGTAACCGCTATGGATATACGTTCATTCACAATACAGATGCCATGCCCGAACTGTTATTCTCCAGTGACCTTGCTATTATTTCAGGTGGCATAACTTTATATGAAGCCGCATGTGCCGGAACACCATCATTGGTTATACCGCAAGTTGAACACCAATATACCATAGCAAAGCATTTTGAACATTTAGGCATCACCTTATGCCCTTTTGCCCACGATGAACTTAAACCGCGATTATTCGAACTCGCGTTCAGACACCTTGCCTATGATAAAATCAGCCGGTCACACATGTCAAAACGCGGAAAAAAGGAAATTGACGGCAAAGGAATTTTTAGAATCTGTTCTGCAATTGAAACATTCATCACAAAACGAGATATCCATTATGTCCAAATATGAAAAAAAGACCCTGATGATTATTGGCGCAGGGATTTTCCAATCAGTTGCCATTCAGCAAGCAAAGAAATTGGGACTAACAGTATTAGCAACCGATATAGACCGTCAAGCGCCGGGGTTTGAATATGCAGATTTTACCGGCATTGTCAGTACTCAAGACATGCAGGCAACAACCGAATTCGCGGTTAACTTCAATAAAACACAGCCGATTCACGGCGTTATGACTGTGGGAACAGATGTTTCGCAAACGGTCGCCGGTGTTGCGCATACATTAGGATTGCCCGGCGTTTCACCCGAAACCGCACTCTGTGCAACAAACAAAGCACGAATGCGCGAACGGTTCTGGAAAGAAGGCGTGCCTGCCCCAAAATGGCGAGAAATAACGACCCTCCAACAAGCATATGATGCCATATCCGAACTTGGACTGCCAGTGGTTCTGAAACCTATTGACAATATGGGAGCACGAGGCGTAAAAAAAATTGAATCGAAAGACGATTTGCCTCATGCCCTGAACAAAGCTCTCCTATACAGTAAACTTAAAAAAGCAGTGATAGAAGAATTTATGGACGGACCGGAACTCAGCGTCGATACTCTCGTTTGTAACGGCAAGGTACATCTGCTCACTATTGCCGACCGGCATATTACCGGTTCACCGTTTTTTATTGAGACAGGACATACCGTCCCTTCAAGCCTGCCTCAAGAAACCTTGGACGACGTTTTCGCAGTAATGTGCAAAGCAGTCAAAGCAATCGGCATTGAAAACGGCGCGTCTAAAGCAGATATCAAAGTAACTCCCGATGGGCCCAAAATAGGCGAGATAACTGCACGGTTAAGCGGCGGCTACCACAGCCAATATACCGATCCTCTCGCAACCGGCATGAACTCTATCAAAGGCGCCATAGACCTAGCGCTCGGGTATGAGCTGGACTTAAATGATGTTACCCCTGCCCGTCATTACACAGCTTGCGAACGTGCAATCATTCCACCGCCCGGCATGGTCACAGAAATAAAAAATGTAGAAAAACTCAATACTATTCAAGGGTTCAATCACCTTTTCCTTCATGTAAAAATTGGCGAAAAAATCGGCGAGGTCACCAGCAATATCGGCAAAGCGGCGAATATTATTTGTTCTGCGCCAACTAGATTTGAAGCTATCGAAAGCGTAAACCAAGCACTAAAAACCTTAGAAATTATAACGGAATAATTCAATGAAACTGAGCCTATGTACAATTGTTAAGAATGAAGCTGATCAGTTAGCGGATTTTCTCGAATCGATCCACTCGGCAGTTGACGAAATCATTCTTGTTGACACCGGTTCAACAGACGCAACTCGGAAAATAGCACAACGGTATGGATGCAAAATCTTTTCTTTTCCGTGGATAGACGATTTCTCCGCCGCTCGTAATTTTTCCATTGACCAAGCTTCAGGCGAATGGGCATTGATTCTTGATCCCGACGAGCGAATTGCAATAGACGACATCCATCAGTTGCGACAGCTTATTATAAATAATGCCGTTGGCGGATACCGGTTTACTATCCGTTCATACAGCAACTTCCCATCGGAAAGGTTTCGCTGGCTACGATGTGAGGGAGAATACTCCGAAGAGAAGGATTACCCTGTATGGACAAGTTCATCCCAAATCCGGCTTTTTAGGCGGTTATCCAACATCCGATTTACCGGTGAAGTATACGAAAACACAGACCATTCTTTCTATGACAACAACCTCATTCTCCATACCAGCCCAATTCCGATTCATCATTACGGATTATGCATAGAACCACAGTGTTTGTTGGCTCGTTGTCAAGAGTATATTAAACTCGGATACAAGAAGATTGTATCGCACCCCTATTCTTCACAGGCGTTTTTCGAACTTGCATCCAATCTTTTTGAACTGAACGAGATTGACGCATCCATAAAACTGCTTGAGGTGGCAATCGATCTTGACGCATCAAGAACCGATGCACATGAGCTACTGGGAATTGCATATTTGAAAAAGGAAAATTATTCTTATGCGCTATCCTGTTTTGAAAAAGCGGCAGAACAGAATCCCTATCGGGTAGAAATTCTTAATCATATCGCAGGAATTTATCTTATTATGGATGACGCCAGCCATGCACTGCCCATTCTTGAGAGAGCTTTGTTCATCAACCATCGCCATCCGGAAACGATTTATCACATTGCACACATATTTCACCAGAAACAACAAACTGATACCGCCTTACAATTTGTAAACAAACTTCTCGAAATATCGCCGGAAGATAGCCGCGGCATTATTCTTAAAGCACATATTCTTGCGTCTCAACATGAATACGATACGGCTACACTCAAGACATGATGCGCAAACAGTTTCGCAACATACCGCATATGAACTTTTCAATATGTGGCATTTATAGACACTTTTCGTTATATAAATAAGCCTTACGCATACAATGGCAATAACATACATTTCCTACTATAAAATGAACTGCCGACATGCCCTAAAAACTCTTTATCAAACCGATTTCGCATATATCCATAAATATTCTTATAAACAAAAACTGTCATACTAATTACTGGTATAACTTCTGCTAGATTACTCATAGCGAAATAATTTACACACCTGAGGAGACACGTCCTGTGGGAACATTGTACATATATGGTATCTTTCACGCCAATCTATCGTTCTCATCCATTCCGCCAGACCAATACTCGAAAATAATCGATACCTGCTACTGGCCGGTAATCGAATTGGTGCGAAAAGGTTACAAACTCGGGCTTGAATTCAACACCTACACGCTTCACCAAATTGAAAAGCTCGATAACTGTTTACTGCACGAAATCCGTAAACTGTGGGAAAACGGCGCATGCGATATAATCGGTTCATCCTACATACAAAGCATTTCTCCACTCATTCCTTATGAAATCAATAAAGCAAATTTTGTATTTGGGCAAAAAGACTATCGTTCTCTCCTTGGAGCATCGCCGTCAATTGGTTTTGTGAATGAACAAACCTATTCCAAAGGCATACCGAATTTGTTTTCTGAAATAGGATACGAATCGTTTGTTATGGACTGGGATAACGCCGCAGAATTTAACGATTACCCCCCTGATTTGCGCTATCGCCCCGCGCTTGCTAAAGGCATTGGAGACGTTACCTTGCCGGTTATATGGAACAGTTCGTTGAACTCTTATAAATTTCAGCGGTGTGTATACAAACGTATTTCAGTCGACGATTACATCGAGAGTATTTTAACACATCACACCCCATTATCCGACAGAGCGCTATTGATATACGGAACCGATTGGGAAATTTTCGATTACCGGCCGGGTACTCAGCAAGAAGCGCACAGTGAAATTGCCCGCATTGAACAGATATTTCAAAAGTTGACTGCACTCCCGACTATTTCGCTTGTGACTCCATCGGAAATTATTGCCCATTTTCAGCCTGATACCGTTATTTCGCTTGAATCGCCGCAATGCCCTATTCCCTGCAAAAACCGCGATGATTACAACGTGCTTCGATGGTCGGTAAGCGGCAGAGATAATGTCCACCTGAATACTGAATGTTTTAAAACATACCAGCAATTTAAAAATTTTTCCTGCCTAAGCGGCATTGAATCGGATGCGCTCCGCGAAACACTGCTCAGAAAAATCAATGAATCATGGGGAAGTGATTTACGCACTAAGACAACCGATGAAAAACATTACTCAAACAAAAGGACCCTTGGCGAAGTAAGCCATATCCTTGAAAAGAGCACACAAGAAATTTATGCTCATTTTCCTCCGGAATACGATTTCATCCTTATTAACCCCCTTAATGGGAACTGGAACTATGAACCATACTGCCTTGACCTTATGTTTAAACCGGGAGAAAAAAAAGGTTCGGTTGTTTTTGAACTTGACGGAACTCTTGTTACTGCACAAATCGAAGAATTTGAATTGTATAAAGACGGCAGTTACCGCCGCATTAAAGCGGTGCTTATGCCTTTTATCGCATCCGGCAACGCGGCACAAGGAAGAATACGGTGCATTGATACCGAACGCCCCATCTATCCCGACCTTCGTACCTACATCGGAGACAAATTGCGCATTGAAACTGCGGAAGTAAACTTACTTCTTTCAGCAAGTACCGGAGCAGATATACGCCATCTGACATTCCCGACACTTTCTCCGCATCCTCTTATCGGTTATTTGCCGCCTGTGTATTATGATCACATAGGGCATTCAAACGATTACTACTCAGGAGGGTTAGTGATCGGCGATTCGTTCGGGAAAATGTATAATGACACAACACCAACCGTATTGTATGTCCCTGAAGACTCTGCATCTTATCCAATCAGAATTCCTGTCCGAAGCGAAATAAACCTTGGTATCGGCATATGCTGGAAAGAATATTTCATCTATCAAAACATTCCCAGAATAGATTTAAATTACCGTTTTTATTTTAACGATCTCCATCCTTCGTTCTTCCGTGTTGGTATTACAACTCTCAATCCAGAATCATTTGCTAAAGATACACTCCGGTTCAGTACCGTCAATGGATATCAATCGATTGAAACATTTTTCCCGCAAGGCAAGGGAATCCATCATACAAATCCGGTCGGCACGCTCTCTTCTGCTCGAACATCATTGGGAGCAACTGAAGGCTGGATCGATATATCTGATGATAAAAAAGGCATTACCATTGCATCGGATAAAGCCATGCTTTTCTCAGTCCCACTCATCGAATTCGAAGAAATCAAGAAAAGCTATTTATTTAGGATTTATCATTCGATCAGCGAATCTGACGAAACGGGCAGAGGGCACTTCAGAGGACATACTTCTATCTCCTTTTCTTATTTCGGGCATAAAAATAATTTGGAACAAACTCGTACAGCAGTAACGCATATGTCCCACGGCTTAATTTGCATACCATCCTCATCGGCGGGTATAAAATCTCTGAACAATAAACAATTACACTCTGTGGAAAAATAAATGGGAACTTCAATTATAATGGTATCAATATGAATACTCAAAAAAAAGTTGCTTTTTTTAAAACCGATATCGGCACTCAAGAAGAACACGCCGTCATGGAAGTTTTACGGTCAGGCTGGTTAACAACCGGACAACAAACCGCCGACTTTGAAAACGCTTTTAAAACATACACCGGCGCCCGCAATGCCGTGGCGGTCAACTCATGTACTGCCGCACTGCATCTCGCACTGGAGAGCCTCGACCTCACAAGTGATGATGAAGTCATTACATCTCCCTTCACTTTTTCGGCAAGCGCCAGCGAAATTATCCATGCAGGTGCTCGCCTCAAATTTGCCGACATCAATCCCCATACAGGCAACATTGATCCCGCCTGCCTCGAACAAACCATTTCACCGCGAACAAAAGCGGTTATACCTGTACATTACGCCGGACTCCCCTGTGATATGAATGAAATAATGAATCTTTCTTTCGAGTACGATTTAAAAATTATTGAAGACGCGGCACATGCGCTCGAAAGTTCGTTTAACTCACAGAAAATCGGTTCAATCGGCGATTTTACCTGCTTTAGTTTTTATGCCACTAAAAACATTACGACAGGTGAAGGCGGAATGCTTACTTGTGATAACGATGCACTCGCTGAAAAAATTCGTATTTTAAGCCTCCATGGGATGAGCAAAGACGCATGGAAACGATATCATCCGACACTCAACAGCGGCGCTAAAAATTATTATCAAATTCTCTTTCGCGGCTTTAAATATAACATGTCGGATATCCAAGCGGCGTTAGGAATTGTACAGCTTTCACGGGTCGATGAATTCTGGGAAAAACGCCGCGTTCGCGCACAATTGTACCGAACACTCCTTCAGGATATACCCGAAATAGAACTCTTTGATGATGATATCCGTTCAAAACATGCATACCATCTCATGCCGGTTAAATTACGTACCGACATGCTGACGATTACCCGAGACCAGTGCATAGAACTCCTTCGCCAAAACGGTGTTGGATGCAGTATTCATTTTATTGCACTGCACCTGCATCCGTATTTTCAGGATACATTCGGCTTGATTCCTTCCGACTTTCCAAACGCGACAAATGTCTCCGAACGAGTTATCACGTTGCCGCTTTATCCTATTCTACCGGAAGAAGATGTCGTGTACGTTGTCGAAACGATTAAACGAATACTCTGCGCCAATTTACGAAAACTTCTCATACCGGTTACATGACGGTTGGCATGGAAACGCTCTCCGTCATTCAACCGTATACACTCTGGGATTTAACACACCATTCGATTATGTATCCATCAGATATTCTGTATCTAAATGGAGACTATATTATCATCGACCAATACAACCATCGCATCCTCTGGATAGACAATAAAGGCGCACTAATCCGCTCTTCATGTAAATGCGGCGGAACCAAAAATCTTTTTCAGTATCCAACTTCACTGTGTACTGATTATCACGATTCGATCTGGGTAACCGACCGTTGGAATCATTGTGTCCGCCATCTATCCGGCAAAGGCGAATTGCTCGGTTCTTTCGGCGTTTACGGAACACAACCGGGAACTTTTAGCGAACCGTGGGGAATAGGATTCAACTCAGGGAAACTTTATGTTTCCGACCGCAATAATCATCGGATTCAAGTATTTGATACCCAAGGAAATTTCATTACTGCTTTCGGCAATTCAGGACCGGATAAAGAATATTTCGAAAGCAATGATTTCAAAAGAGGTTTTATTTTTGAACATTGGAAAAACATATCGCATAAATTTTTAACCTACGACACATTGTTCTATGACAATGAATACACGATCGGAACTTTTGAATACCCTCAAAATCTTTCGCTTTCGCCATCGGGAAATATTGCCGTAGCCGATACCGGCAACGACCGGATACAGATTTTTTCTTCATCGGGTTCCCTGATTGAATCTATTACCACCCATGCAATGCCGGATAAGAGCGACTTTTTCAGCGATATTTTATTCATTGATGATGATACATTACTTATAACCGCCGAATTGAATAACATAGCCTATCGTAAAAGCGGTAACTGCGTTGAAACATACTATACACTGCCCGAAGGACGCCTGAACTGCATTTCAAAAGGCGCAAACGGTGATGTAATAGCACTTGATACATGGAATGCCAAACTTGCATTTTTTAAATAGGACTAAATGAACGGACAAACATATTTTAACTCAAACCTGATGTTTTTATCCGATATCGATACAGTGTTTCCTTTGCAAAACACTACAGCGGTCAGCCTTATTCCCAGCAGGCGCGGCCCGGTAACCGGACGTTTAAACGATTTGTTACTGCACAGCCAGTTTGACCCGTTGAGAGAAGCTGAGCGATTCGTCGAAGGACACTCAATCAAGGTAGGCGAACATATATTTCTTTATGGATTCGGCATCGGTTATCACGTAATTGAAATTGCGCGCGCCATTGGTAAAAACGGACATTTGACCATCATGGAACTGAACCCTGATATTCTATCCGCAGGTTTATCATCGGTAGACTTGCGCGATTTATGGACTATTTGTCCATGCACACTGCTTTTTGCGGATAACGAATCGGATGCATTGCATAAAATTCATCATTCTCTTGCCGATAAATCGCTCCCTAACCGGCTGATTGTCCATCCGCCGTCTTTTAAATGTATTCCCGAACAATTCCAAACAATTGCCTCGTTAATCGAGATGGAACTATCGGGAGAAAAAACGCAATATGTTTTTAAAGAGAAATACCTTGAAAATTTTGAATTCAATATAGCAACTATTCTCAAATCGTCCGGAATCGATTATTTTTCCGGTATGTTTCAGAACAAACCCATTTTTTTAGTTGGCGCTGGGCCTTCGTTTGATAACTCAGTATCAGTTCTTCATACCTTTCAAGACAGTGCATACATCTGTGCAGTCGACACAGCATTCCCTTTGCTCCAGGAAACAGGCATACGCCCTGATTTTGTCGTCTCGGTTGACCCCCAGAATCATTCCGCCCGGCATTTTCGCAGTGGAAACAGCTTCGGAATACCTATCATTGTGTCTCCGGTTTCAAATCATCATGTTATTGCGAAGCATCCCGGGCCATTTATCGCTTTTTTACAGAAAAATCATTCTTTTACGAAAAAATTTGAACATCTTTTGGCAGATAAAGGAATAAGCATGGCTGGAGGATCAGTATCATGCATCGCATTAGATATCATGCTTCAATTCGGTTTTTCAACCGTGCTTTTTGTCGGAATGGATTTTTCATATCCAAACATGAAAGCGTATGCATCAAATTCCATGGAAAGCCTCCAGCTTTTTCACCACACACATAAATTTAATACATTGGAAATGCTTCACCGCAAACGTATTTACGCAGAGAAAACTCTTCCCGCCCTTGATTATAAGAATGCTCACGTATTATCCAGCCCTCATTTGTGCTCATACAGAAAAAACATTGAAAATTTAGTTGAAATATATCATAAAAAAGTGACATTCTATTCACTTGCAATGAACGGTGCGCGTATTGCCGGTGTACAACCTATAACGGAACGGCAATTATGTTCAGTTATGGACTACTGCACAATTGATAAAAAAGTATGCGTTCCGGTATTGCCGGTAAATCACATAAAACATCAACAAATTTTAATAGAGCTAGAATCAATGAAACATTCTTATTCGAACAGCAAACAATAAAATGTCTGAAACACTGCCTGAAACATTATTTTATCCTCTGCATTCACCCGATAAAGACCGGGCGATTTGTCGAGTATGCCAACACTATTTTGAACAAAGGCACACTGTATTTATTTATACGCGCACTGATGTTCATGCAAATGCGCTCGATTCGCTTCTTTGGACATTTCGGCAGGAATCATTTATTCCTCATACAGTCATAGATGAGTTCACATACACAATCGATTGTCCGGTGGTTATCGGTACACATGATTCAAATCGGTTTGAATCGCAAATATTGATTAACGCATCAGATGTATCTGCCAACCACATAAATTTTTACAAATCATTTAAAACAATTGTTGATTTTGCTGATAAATCCGATGATGTAGAACATCATAAAAGCCGCGAACGATATAAACTATTTAAAGATTTAGGGTTCGCTATGCAGTTAGCCGAATCACTCCCTGCATAAAAAGGAAAGGATGATACCGTGACACATAATTCAGAACCTCTTGCGGCAACGCCACAACCACAGCCTGACACCACAGAAACACCATTAATTACCTTTGATGATTTTCAGAATATTCAGCTAAAAGTAGCACAAATAATCCATGCGGAAAAGATACCCGATACCGATAAACTCTTAAAATTAACTATTCAGCTCGGCAATGAACAACGTACGCTTGTCGCAGGAATTGCTCTTTCGTATTTGCCTGAAAACTTGATTAACCGATATATTATTATAGTTGCAAATTTAAAGCCGGCTAAACTGCGCGGGGTGACGTCGCAAGGCATGCTTCTTGCCGCAAAAGATGAAAACGGATTATCTTTGCTAACCATAGACCGGCCGGTAACATCCGGCAGTTCTATAGGATAAACCGTTGAACAACAGCAATAAAAGATCATTGTAAACGGTAAACCAATGTAATGGTTTGAACTATGAATCCTAATAATCCCTGCACCCAAGTAATCAGCATCATTATTCCTAACTGGAACGGGGCGAAACATATTGTTACCTGCTTGGAATCAATTTTCGCATCTACCTATTCTGAGTTAGAAGTAATTGTTGTCGATAATGGCAGTACCGATAAATCAATCGAGCTTATAACCAATAATTTCCCTCTCGTAAAAATTTTGAAATTCCAAACAAACAAAGGATTTTCTGCGGCAGTCAATGCCGGCATAAAAAACTCATCGGGTTCCTACATATTTTTGCTCAATAACGATATGCGCCTCGAACCTCATTGCATTGAACGCTTATATACATCTCTCTGCTTAAACACCGACTGCTCCATGGCAACAGGAAAAATTAAACGTTTCGACCGGACACACTATATCGATTCTGCAGGAGATGCCATAACATTCTCATGCGCGCCATTTAATCGTGGGCATATGCAAAAAGATGTCGGGCAATTCGACAAAGAACAACATGTTTTCGGCGGTTGTGCAGGAGCTACACTGTATCATCGGAAACTATTTGAAGAAATAGGCAATTTTGACGAAGATTTTTTTGCCTACATGGAAGATGTCGACTTTAACTGCAGATCTCTTCTTACTACTCATAGGGCTCTTTATGTTCCAAACGCTATTGCGTATCATCATGGCAATGCAACATTTGGCACACACAGTTTTTTTCATGTATTTTATACGAACCGGAATACACTCTTTGTTTTATTCAAAAATTTCCGGTTAAAATGGATTTTTTTAGAGTTGAAAAATATCCTTAAACACCAAACTAAAATGGCGCATCTTTTTTCGACAACAGACCAAGGGTTCAGCTTTTTCTTAAGCCGATTGAGCGCATTCGCAAAAATTCCCCGCATACTAATAAAACGCCATCGGTTTATGATAATGCATTATCCAAACTGGGATTTACTTTTTTCATTCATTGAAAAGGACACAACCTTAACATAGAGCACTACTACTATTTATGAAACATTATTTTGAATATAAACTTGAAAAAGTACTCATAATTCGCTCTTATACCCCACTTCTTGAAGACATTGTTGCAAAAATCCGCTCGGAATTTCCCGACTGCGTTATTGATTTACTGCAAGTCAAAAACGCATCTCCTATTCCGGATAATAATTTCTCTATCAGCACAATTCATACGACTTTATCTTCTAAAGGTTTTTTGCTTCGCCATCTCATTGCACACTTCCTCTACTTCCGAAACCAACGCTACGATGCGGTCTTTCCACTTTACGGCACCATTGGAGGACTGCCAAACACGTATAATTTAGAACTCTACGCCTACTTGATACCGGCACGCTATCATATCGGTTTTGATTCTCTTAGTAATTATAAAGTTATTAACATTCAAAAACTTCTGTTCAGAAGAACAGTAAAATTTATCGCCAGCCAATGTATGTTTATAGTTAATATAATAACCACCTGCATCTTTTTTATATATGCTTTCCTCTGGATGCTTCTGCTAAGCCCTCTAACCATTTTTCATAAACGAAAAAAAAGGTCGACTGTTGAGCACAAATAGTGTATTACTTTACGTGCATTTGAACTCGTTTCACAAGAGCAAGGTAATTCCATGGAAAGAATTCTGATTATTGGCGGTGCGGGGTTTATCGGTTCAGCTATTGCACGGCAACTTGCAAAACTTAATTACGACATTACCATATTCGATTCACTCGACCCGGAAGTTCATCCTGACGGGAAACCTCCGACACATTTCACCAGCAAAATGCAATTCATAAAGGGAGATGTGTGCGATTACAACCACCTGCTGAGAGTCATTAAAGATAAATCCATCGTTATCTATCTTGCATCGCAAGGCAATAGGTATAGAGGGACAGGGTTCAGGCAGATGATAAATAAAAACTGTTCCGGCATTGCAAACCTTTTAGATATTTTTGCGTATTCCGAACACTGTTGCAGCCAATTTGTTTTCGGCTCTTCGATTCTCTGCGCTCTTGAATGGAACAGCAATGAACTGATAAAACAACCGCCTGACAAATATCTCAGTTTCTATGCGCCGCATAACGCATTTTATTCTTCTCTTAAAATTAAAGAAACACTCGTAATGGATTTTTCCAACTCATTTAAATTTCCTGTATTGATTTTACGATATGGTTCTGTTTTCGGCCCGCATCAAAATTTATCAAACAACGCCATAGGAATTTTTTCCAGTTTTTTGATGAAAGACCAACCGCCTCTTATCTATGATAATGATATACAGAAACGTGACTTTATCTTTATTGATGATGCAGTAAACCAAACCATATCCGCTCTTCACGCCCATACCACCGGATTATCCGTCACACCGATATTAGGAGGTAACTGCTTCTCTATGAGAACAATTGCATGTAAGCTTGCTCAGGCACTTGGGAAAGACATAGAACCATACATTACGGAGAAACTTCGCCCGCATGATTTACCATGCATCGAATGGAAAAAAATATATAAAGAATATGGTATACGTAAGAAAAATCCTGCGCGTATTGATAAGTATCTCAAAAAATTTGCAGAATGGGCTCTTTCTCAGGAGGCACACACACAATACCTTCTTGCGATTGAGCTTCTAACAAGCCGGAAAATCCTTTAGAATATGCCGTATGCCGTGACACATCAAAGATAAGTGTTTGCTGAAACAACACACGTTCAATTAGTATAATGTGCGGATGGGGTTTTCGATCAAATCTTTCAAATCTTTCAAAAATGATGCTCCTACAGCGCCATCAATAACACGGTGATCTGAAGATAACGAAACTTTCATCATCTGCTTAATTTCCAATTCGTCGCTTTCAGCAACAACAGGAGTTTTTATAATTGCTCCAACGGCAAGAATTGCCGAACCGGGCGGATTTATGATCGCAGTGAAATCTTCAATACCGTACGATCCAAGATTTGTGATCGTAAACGTCGCGCCGTTATATTCATTCTGAGCGAGGCTGTTATTTTGTGCTTTTTCAATGAGCATACGTAATTCATTGTCGATTTCAATGATCCCTTTTGATGCACAATTTCTCACAATCGGGGTTATCAATCCTTCGGGAAGTGCAACTGCCAACCCAATATCAATACTGCCATGCTTGACAATTGTATCGCCTTTCCACGTTGAGTTGATTATAGGATGCCGCTTTATCGCCTCAGCGGTAAACTTCATGAGAAACGCATTTAAAGAAATAGTCGAATTGATGCTTTTATTCAAGGCTTTTCGAGCGCCGATGAGAGCGCCCATATCAATAGATAATTTTAAATAATAATGAGGAGCAGAATACTTCGATTCAGTTAAGCGCTGTGCAATAATCTTTCTCATCCCTGACACGGGCAATATTTCATCAACGAGCGTGCTAGAAACCGGCGATGATGCTTCTCCCGATACAACACTTCCTTTTTTCAATAATGACTCGATATCCCTTTTGACAATTCTTCCGCCCGGCCCGGTTCCGGCGATCGCGGCAAGGTCATATCCGTGCTGTTTGGCAATTCTCTTTGCCAACGGCGACGCCTTAACAATACCGCCCGGCCGATGAATTGCATTTTGTTTGGATACTACATCCGATTCCGAATCATTTTCTTTCGTGTCTTCCTGCTGAGCTGTTTTCGATTTTGAATGCTTTGGAGATAACGCTTGGGTTGAAAATTGTTTGACTAAATCATCAACATTTTCGCCTTTTTCTCCAATGACCGCAATGAGTTGCCCTACAGATGCTTTTCCGCCATTAGCAACAACGATTTTTAATAATATTCCATCTTCCGGGCATTCATATTCCATTGTAGCTTTGTCGGTTTCAACATCGCATATAATATCGCCTGACTTGACGGGATCGCCTTCTTTTTTATTCCATCTGGCAATTGTCCCTTGTTCCATTGTAGGCGACAACGCTATCATCAAAATAGGTTCGGCCATTCATATACCTCCCTAACTTCATAAGATTGCACGCAATGCTCAGAGAGCGTTTCGTGAAGAATTATTCCATATATAAACTTTTTTTAACCGCTTTTACAACTTTTTCGACTGAAGGTTGGCATGCGAGTTCAAGACGATGATTATATGGAAGAGGCACATCTTCAGAAGATATAACCTCCACCGGAGCATCAAGAGAATCAAAACAATTCTTGGATACCAACCATGCAACGTGAGACCCTACACTGCAGACCGGCCATGCCTCATCCACCACAACACACCGGTTTGTTTTTCGTACCGATTTATAAATCGTTTCTTCATCAATAGGGCGCAATGAGCGTAAATCGACAACTTCTACATCGATATCTTCCTGCGCAAGAATATCAGCGGCATCAAGCACAATTTTCAACGGTTTAGAATAGGTAACTATGGTTACATCTAATCCATTTCGTTTTATATCTGCTTTTCCGATTGGGATAAGGTATTCTTCATCAGGCACATGCCCTTTCCATGCATACATCAGCTCAGCTTCAAGGAATACTACCGGATTATCATTTCTGATTGCAGATTTAAGCAATCCTTTCGCATCATACGGTGTTGCAGGCGCAACAACCAACAATCCCGGGATGTGTGCAAACATGCTTTGCAATGCTTGAGAATGCTGTGAGGACAAATATTCTGCCGGTCCGTTTGGACCGCGAAACACAATAGGCACTTTGAACTGCCCACCCGACATATGCCGCAATTTTGCCGCATTATTAAGCACCTGATCCAATGCTTGAATAGAAAAATTGAATGTCATCCATTCAACAATAGGGCGTAAACCGACACACGCCGCACCAATACCGACACCGGTAAATCCTTCTTCCGTAATAGGCGTATCGAGGACTCGCTCAGGCCCATATTTATCCAATAATCCCATGCTCACTTTATAGGCGCCGTTATATTCTCCCACTTCCTCTCCTAAAAGGAAGACAGTGCGGTCGCGTTCCATTTCTTCATCTATTGCCTGTCTAAGTGCTTCTCTATAGGTAATTTCAGGCATAATCTGATCCTCCTTTAAGCCAACACGTCTTCATAAATTGTTTCAAGGGGCGGTTCATCGCTTTCTTCTGCAAAATCTGCCGATTCCAAAGCAATTTGTTTGCATTCCTCGTCTAGCGATTGGTAATCATGTTCTGTTATGATTCCTTTTTCGATGAGGGTATCTTTCAGTATTAAGATAGGGTCTTGCTTCTTATATTCGGAAACTTCTTCCGAAGTACGGTATTTTGCGGGATCACTCATAGAGTGCCCTTTATAACGGTATGTTTTTATTTCGAGTAAACTTGGCATCCGTTCTTCACGAGCCAATTTGACAAATTCACTAACTTCTTCGTATACTTCCAAAACATCCATTCCATTGATTTGTTTTCCCGGTATCCCATACGAGGCGCCCATAACGGAAAAATCATGCACCGACGACACGCGCCTGAAATCAGTACCCATCCCATACTGGTTATTCTCGCATATATAGATAATGGGAAGCCCCCATATCTTCGCAAGGTTAACGCTTTCATGAAACGCGCCTTGATGTATTGCGCCGTCGCCAAAAAAGCATAAAACCACTCCGTCTTCTTTATTATATTTAATTTTATAGGCAACACCTGTTGCGAAAGGAATTTGAGCGCCTACTATTCCATTCCCCCCCAACATATGTTTTTCTGCGTCGAATAGGTGCATGGAACCGCCTTTGCCCCGTGAACAACCGGTAATTTTACCAAATAATTCTGCCATCATAGGATTCGGGTGCATTCCGCATGCAATAGCATGGCCGTGGTCGCGGTATGCAGTAATTACATAATCTTTTTTCAAATCTAAACATGCTATAGAACCGACCGCCACCGCTTCCTGTCCAATGTACAGATGACAAAATCCGCCTATTTTTCGCAAACCGTATAGCTGACCCGCCTTTTCTTCAACACGCCGGATGAGGATCATCTCTTTCAAAAGTTTCCATAAGAAAACACGCTCATATTTGGTAACTTCAACTACACTAGTCATTTTTTCCTCCTACGCAAATACCACTGTTTCTTTTTTCCCTGTCATCGGAAGAAAGAACGTAACTTCTTGAATTATGGTCTCTAATACAATCAGTGTTGAAATATCGTCATTTAACTTCCAAAACACTTGTAAACGATCCGCAATTTTTTCTAAAAGTTCGGATTTAATTGTCGGAGCATCAACGATATTCATTTTACCCTGAATCGTAACAACTTCGTCCAAGGCTTTTGTTTGTACCATCCATTCTACTATCGGGTTATGCTTGATGTGGGATATTTTGTTAAATTTTGTCGATGTAACACAATATAAAAAACCATGACGGCGTTCAAGAGTTGTGGGGGTCATCCAACGCGTATGCGGGTTTCCTTCAGTATCGACGGTTGTCAAAATGCCGACTTCGGAATTTTCGATGACATAATCTATTTTTTGCATTATTTCTTTCTGGTTCAAACTCGCCCTCCTTTGCCATTATGCTGAACAGCTTGGCAAACACTGAATCATTACGGAATCAGCTTTCGCTTATGTGCTGTTTTCTCGATTACGGCTTTAATCTTATATTCATCAAACTCCATGCCTTCGAGCCTGCTTGAGATATTATTTTTACGTCGAACTGAATTCGAACAACAAACAACCGCCTGTTGAACTTTGCCGTTTGCCACCACAAGCATTACAGTATTTCCGTTCTCACCTACAGCCACTTTAAAATCCGGTGTTCTTCCATACAGCCATTCCCATGAAGAATACCGTTTATACATTTGTTCTTCTTCTGGAAACGGGATATCTTCTTGCAGGTTTGCCGTTGTTCCATATATTTTTTTAAACTCATTGACTATCGCATCAACAATAGATTCGATCGTCAATTCAGGTTGAACTGCCCGTAAATTGACTATCTCTGAACGGACTGACTTCACTGCTCTGGTTTCCATTGAATCGATATCCGGCGTCAAATACCGTTTCAGTTTTTTTTCATCCGCCGAGATTAAAACCGTCCCATGGTGTATTGCTGTGTCTTTTCTGTAACAAAATGCGTTGCCTGAAAACTTTCTGTTCCCTACAACTAAATCATGCCGCTCATTTTTTTTTGCATCTATTCCGCATTGCCGAACAGCAGACAAGATTAAATCAAGTTGTTTTCCGCTGTCAAAGAATCGGCGTCCGGCAATAAACGAATAATTAAGATTTCCACAATCATGATATACTGCACCGCCGCCTGTAATCCGCCGCGCCAAACGTACGTTCTCAACGAAGAGCAATTTTACCGCGCATTCATTCCATGGATTTTGATTTTTACCTATAACAACGGAAGCATCATTAACATACAAATACAGTCGAACTGCCGATTGCGGAAGAGTATTCAGCAAATACTCTTCAAGCGCTAAATTATACCACGGGTCGGTGTTTTGAGAATAGATGATTTCCGTATTTAAAGACATACTTTGCCGCCATTCTTCAGTACAGGCGCCTTATAAAATAAAGTCAACTATATTACTGAATTTATCTCTCTGTATCAAGTTAAAAATCAAAAGCCTTCCGTATCGACAAACCATATTATTTCATCAAGTGTATCGACACAAGCGGCGGGATAATGTAGTTTCGCATCAAATTCATCGTTAATAATTGTGCCTATGATGTTTTTCTTGCCCTTCCCTCCGCAGAGAAACACTGCACAGCGAGACAAGTTTATTGCAGGAAACGTAAGCGTTATGCGTTGGCGGGAGGCGGCGTATTCGGGAGCGCAGGTGTTGACAACCCACCTCTCTTTTTCTTTTAACGCGGGAGTTGACGGAAACAAAGATGCCGTATGCCCATCTGTCCCTACTCCCAACAGAATTAAATCAAAAGTCATCGGCTTGGAATCGGTTGAAACAAAAAATTCTTTCAACAAATTATCATACCGCTTTGCCGATTCCTGAACGGACTCAACCTGAGTATCAATGGGAAAAATATTGTGTCGGGGAATAGGCACTTTGGTTAAAAGATGCTCATTCGCCATCCGAAAGTTATTGTCCGGATGATCCGGTGGAACAAACCGTTCATCGCCGAAAAAAACATGTGTTTTTTCCCACGGCATAATTGTTATATACGGTTCTTGAGCAAGCAAAGAATATGTTCTCGCCGGAGTCGTTCCCCCTGATAAGGCAATTGTAAAACTTCCCTGTTTTCCGACACAATTATTTGCATATTCACAGATAAACTCCGCAACCGCAATGCTCATTTCAATATTTGACGCATACTCGCGCACTTGACGCTGTACCATATGTACCCTCTGATTATTCTTGTTCACACGAATACCATTTGCGTTTATCTTTTTTTAGAAGAAGTTCCGATTGTTCAGGCCCCCATGTTCCCGCAGGATAGGGGTACAGCGTTTCGGCAGTTTGATCAATTTCCCATTTCTCAAGGATTGGAGAAATCAATGTCCACGCAACTTGCATATCGTCATGCCGGATAAACAACGTTTGGTCGCCTAGCATGCAATCGAGCAGTAACCGCTGATACGCATCGGGCGGATCAGCGCCAAAAATTTCTTCGTAATTGAAATCCATTGTCAACGAACTCATACAGAGTTTCGGGCCGGGACGTTTTGCATGGATCGTGAGAGAAACGCCTTGTTCAGGTTGGACGTGAAACACCAGAACATTCGGCGCAAGGTCATCGGAAGAAATCGGCGTAAAAATTGAATGCGGCACTTTTTTAAAAAAGACAGCAATTTCGCTCACTTTCTGCGGTAAGCGTTTTCCGGAACGGAGATAAAACGGTACATCCTTCCATCGCCAATTATCAACAAAAAGCCGGGCGGCAACAAATGTTTCTCTGTTTGAATGAGGGTTAACCCCTTTTTCCTTACGGTAGGAGCAGACTGCTTCCCCATTACATACTCCATCAGTATATTGGCCGCGGATAATCCAATCTTCCTGAAGCTTTCTTACTGATTGAAGAAGCTTTACTTTCTCATCACGCACTTCATCCGGCTCGAAAGACACAGGAGGCTCCATTGCAACAAGTGCCATCATTTGGAGCATGTGGTTTTGAAACATATCGCGCATTAAGCCTGCCTGCTCATAATACCCATACCGATGCCCTACGCCAAGCGATTCGGAAACGGTGATCTGAACATGATCTATGTAATGCCTATTCCATACCGGTTCAAAAATCGCGTTGGCAAAACGAAATATAAGAATATTCTGCACTGTTTCTTTACCAAGATAATGATCGATGCGATAAATCTGCTTTTCAGATAAAAATTCATGAAGCTCCGTATCGAGCCTTACAGCACTCGCCAAATCATGCCCGAAAGGTTTTTCCACTACAACACGCGACCATGGCGAAGTTTCTCCAGATTCAGTAATTAACCCATTTTCAGAAAGGAAACGCGGAATGACATTGTAGAGCTGTGGAGGAGTGGCAAGATAAAAAATGTGGTTTCCTCCCGTACCAAATTTTTTATTTAAAACCTTAAGTTCTTTAGAAAGATGAAGATAGAGTTCGTTCTCCTGATACTCGCCAATAACATAGGTACATCGATTGACAAAATGAAGGATTTCATCATAAAACACTTCTTTAAAATACGGAGTATCATTCGCAACTAATTTATTGTTTTCATCTACAAGAGCGGCGGCTATTTTATCGCGAAAATCTTCCGAACTGATCGAACTGCGCCCGCATCCGACGATAAAAAAGTTATGCGGCAACAATTTACGATGAAAAAGATGAAATAAAGCGGGGATGAGTTTGCGCGCAGTAAGGTCGCCTGAAGCCCCGAAAATGACAATGCCGCATGGCTGGGCTTTGGATTCAACACAAAAATCGTCTCGAATAGTGATATGGCTTTTAAAACATGCCATAATTATGCATCGCTTCTTTTAATTTTTCGCACATCGGCTTCCGAATGTGATACTTTTCCTGCACCGGCAGTGGATGAACCTTGTTCTTTTTTATCCTGAAAAACCGCATGGCCTCCAAACTCATTGCGCAGTGCCGCTAATACTTTATCCGAAAACACATCATTTTGCCGCGACTGAAATCGTTTAAAGAGCGCATCAGCAATCACCGGAATAGAAACGCCAAGTTCAACCGCCTGCTGTACCGTCCACCGCCCTTCTCCGGAATCCTGCACAAAACCTGAAATATTCGAGAGTTCAGGGTCTTTGGAAAATGCGCTTTCAAGCAGTTCCAACAACCACGACCGAACAACACTCCCTTGATTCCACAAATGAGCCACTTCCCTAAGGTTGAGAGATTCTTTATACGGAGATGCTTTGAGCAGTTCGAATCCTTCTCCATAAGCCTCCATCATACCATATTCAATCCCATTATGGACCATTTTAACAAAATGCCCCGCGCCGGACGAACCGCAATATAAATACCCATCTTTTGGAGCAAGTGTTCTTAACAACGGTTCAATATAATCAAAATCTTCTTTGCTCCCGCCCACCATAGTACAATACCCTTTTTCCAAACCCCATATTCCGCCGGAAACTCCAGCATCTATATAATGAATGCCGTATTGTTTACATTCTTCCGAACGCCTGATATCATCGCGAAAAAAAGTATTTCCTCCTTCGATGATAATATCCCCTTTACTCAAAAGCGAATGGAGCTGTACCAATAGATCGTCGACCGGTTTTCCTGCAGGAAGCATAAGCCACACTGCACGAGGAAGAGGAAGCTTTCTACAGAGTTCCTCAAGCGAATGAACACCGATTAAACCTTCACACGCAAGCATATCCGCCTTAGCTACATCTACATCATATACGACGACATCGTGTTTCCCTTGATATAACCGGCGGGCCATATTCATTCCCATTCTGCCTAAACCAACTAACGCTATATGCATATATCTCTCCTACCAGTAAAAAATCTTTAAACTAAAAATTCTCCATAACACACTTTTTTTAAGTATGTTGGAGAATTTACATCTGTGAACGTAAATAATGGAATATATAATGATTTTCCCCTGTACTGCCACTTTTATTAACATTCAAACAATTTACGACAATAAGTCACATGAATGTTTTACAATAGCATCGACAGAAAAACCGAACTGTTTCATCACAATTTCACCCGGAGCAGAAGCGCCGAAACGGTCTATTCCGATAATTGCGCCTTCACTGCCAACCCATTTTTGCCATCCAAGGGTTATTCCAGCTTCTATGGCAATCCGTTTTTTTATTGCCGGAAGAAGCACTGCGTTACGATACTGCAATGATTGTTCTTCAAATAGTTTCCACGACGGCATGGAAACAACACGTGCATGTATTCCTTTTTCTTTGAGCTGTTCCTGCGCTTGGACAGCAAGAAACACTTCCGAACCAGTCGCCAAGAGAATAATATCCGGTTTGCCGGTACCGGATTCCGAGAGAATATAAGCGCCCTTTGAAACACCTTCTAATACCGGATAACGTTTTGTATCGAGAACCGGTAAATTCTGGCGTGAAAGGAAGAACACTGCAGGCCTTTTAAGTTCCACAGCAAGGCGCCATGCCGCCAAAGTTTCATTTGCATCGCCGGGCCTGAAATCGAGTAAATTCGGTATCAGCCTGAGTGACATCACATGCTCTATAGGCTGATGCGTCGGGCCGTCTTCTCCCACACCTATACTGTCGTGGGTAAAAACAAATAATGAATGAACATTCATTAAAGCCGCAAGGCGTATTGACGGCCTCATATAATCGGAAAACACAAGGAACGTCGAACCATAAGGAATTATACCGCCATGAAGAGCCATGCCATTGACCGCGGCACCCATTGCATGTTCGCGTACTCCGAAATGAATATTTCTCTGCTCTTTGCCATCAGAATGAATACTGCCCAATGAACCGTATTTTGATAAAAATGTTTTGGTCGACGGCGCAAGGTCCGCTGAACCTCCAATTAAGTGCGGTATTTTTTCTGCAAGCAGGTTCATTATTTTTCCTGAAGCAGTTCGTGTAGCCATCGGTTTTTCATCGGTAGAAAAAACAAAATTTTTAATTGCATCATCCCAGTTTTCGGGCAATTCCCCAGCATATTGTTTTTCTAGTAATGATGCATGGGAAGGATACGTTTGCTTATAATGCTCAAACAAGCTTTGCCAATCCTTTTCGAATTGTTTACCCTTCTCCACTGCTCCATGCATATACTCTGCAACATCTTGCGGGATATGAAACGGTTCACAGCCCCAGCCGAAAAATTTACGGGTTGCCGCCATCGCGTCTGTTCCAAGCGGTTCTCCATGGGAATTTTGATTGTCCTGCTTAGGGCTCCCGTATCCGATATGAGTCCTTGCGATTATCAATGAAGGCTGATTTTTAACCTGCTGTGCTTCCCTGATTGCTGTTTCCAAAGACTCAATATTATTGCCATCGTCAACTTTAACTACATGCCAGTTGTGAGCCGTAAACCGCTGTTGTATATCTTCGGTAAATGTAAGGTCTGTGCTTCCTTCAATAGAAATGAAATTTTGATCATAGAGGTAAATCAGCTTGCCTAGTTTTAAAAACCCGGCAAGCGATGCGGCCTCGGACGATATACCTTCCATAAGATCGCCGTCAGAGACAATCGCATAAGTATAATGATCCACAACAGCCAACTGTTCCCGATTAAACTGCCGAGCCAAAACCTGTTCGGCAATCGCCATACCAACTCCCATTCCGAACCCCTGTCCAAGTGGGCCGGTTGTCGCTTCGACGCCCGGCGTATGCCCGTATTCAGGATGCCCTGCAGTTTTACTGCCCCATTGCCGGAAATTTTTAATTTCTTCAAGAGAAACATCATAGCCTGTTAAATGCAACATCGCATAAAGGAGTGCAGAACCATGGCCGGCCGATAAGATAAAGCGGTCTCTATCAAACCAATGCGGATTAGACGGGTTATGTTTTAAAAATTTATTCCACAATACATAGATAAGAGGCGCCGCGCCAAGCGGCATGCCGGGATGCCCAGACCGAGCTTTTTCAACAGCATCAGCCGCCAACATGCGAATCGCTGTTATACATTTCTCATCTAATACTTGCTTTAATTCTTGCATTATTTACACCCTCTAATACGATTAGTGCCGCCAGTACATTAATTTTATGTATTTGAGTAATTGAAGCGCCTCTCGTTAATGAACCGTCCTAAATTTATAAAGCTCATCAAAAATTGCAGAATATAATCAAACTAAACAATAATTATATCTGTGTAAATTTCGATTTCCCTACTCCGCATTCAGGGCATACCCAATCTGAGGGCAACGTAAGAAAATCGATATTATGATTTTCCAAAGGATCGTATATATATCCGCAAATTATACAACGGTACTGCCTCGTTTTAATTGCTTGAAATATATTTTCCTGATTATACATTTTTCATGTCCACCTAAAAGGAAAGATTTGCAACAATACAGTAACCTCTTGAAGATAATTAAGTTCCGGCTTGACCTACAAATCCGGCGTTTAAAAAAGAAAAAAGCCGCATGGGTCACATGCGGCTTTTTTAGAATAAATCAGTCTAAGACCTCAAATTCTGTTTTATCTGCGCCGCATTCAGGGCATTGCCAATCTTCCGGTAAATCTTCAAACGGAACGTTGTTATTCTCTTCCGGATCATAAATATATCCGCATAAGATACATCGGTACTGCTGCATTAGGGCCTCCTTGACATTTTGCGCATGTGGTTTCACATGCTTTTAAGTTGATGTATTTATTCTTTTTTGAAATCATAAACGAACACATAAATCTTATACTATAATAAAGGGGTTGATAGTACACCCAATTTATAAAACATGTCAATTATAATTTGACTTAAAATCAGTAGTTTATCGCCTCAGAAAAACTAGTTTTTCCACTTTATAGAACATCCGAAAGAATTGTTCTGCTCCGATGGCGGCGGATTGCCGTTAATCAATCCATTAAGGGCATTTTTGAGGCTCTCATCAGTTACTTCCGCCGGATTAAACAAGTTATCGGCAACTCGCCCTCTAAAATAAAGCGTTCGGTCTTTTCCATATACAAATACATCCGGCGTACATACTGCACCCAGCTGTTTTGCCGTTTGCTGGCTTTCATCATAGAGATAAGGGAAATTCAATTTGTATTGCTGTACAAACTCTTTCATATTCTCAAAACTGTCTTCGGGATATGACTCGGCATCATTGGGATTTACCGCTACAAATTGAACTCCTTTATCGGCAAACTCGTCTTGCAGAGCGGTTAATGGTTGCCATGCCGCCTTTGCATAAGGGCAGTGGTTGCAGGTAACAATCAGAACAAGCACATCTGCTGTAGTAAAATCCTGATTGGAATACATCTTGCCGTCAGTTCCTTGTAAGTTAAACTGCACAATCGGCGTTCCAACTGCTACTTTTTCAGATTCTAACACATCTTTGCTTAAGGCCGATACCACCGTTATCAATGAAAAAAACAGAGCACACACCATTATTTTGCTTTTCATAATGAGCTCCTCATCATGTTACTATTATTTCCATTTGATTGAACAACCCATTGACGGATACTGCCGTTCCGGAGCAGGTTCATTATTTACAAGGCGTGAAATGGCGTCTTTTAAGTTTTCTTGCGTAACTTTTTCGGGATGTTGCCAATTGTCATTGATGCGCCCATGATAATAGAGTTTCCGCCGATTGTTATAAACATAAATATCCGGCGTGCACTGTGCACGTAAATCGCGCGCTACTTGTTGAGTTTCATCTCTCAAGTAGGGAAAATTCAACCCGATTGTTTCTGCATACGGCGCCATTTTTTCGAATGCATCATCAGGATACCGAACACCATCATTCGGGTTAATCGCGACGAATCGGACACCTTTATCCTGAAACTGTTTTTGCAAAGTAATCAGTATCGGCCATGACGCTACCGCATAGGGGCAATGGTTGCAGGAAACTACCACTACCAATGCTTCATAATTTTTAAAACTTTCAGGCGTATAGGTTTGTCCATCAATTCCCGGCAGTTTAAAATTTACCAGTGGTGTACCCAAATCGATTTTTTCTGATTCCAACAGCATCCTTGATTCTCCTTGTATTCATACTTAATAATTGCCCTTCTTCTACTCCGCAAACATGACCATGATACATGTATAACCATGGATTGGCAATATATTTTCTGTTCAAATAAGATAAAAATGGATTTGTTTTTTCATCAAGCAAATCACACTGACACAACAGGAATTTGATCCCAATTTGTGGTATAACGCGCAGAAAGATACATTTGACGCATCTGCCACGGCTGAGGCTTTGCCGTTTTTGCAAATGCAACGGCATCATTTCCCCATCTGTAATTGATCGTATCTAGCACACGCATCAATGCTCTGCGCTCCGGTGTTTCTTGTATCGTGGAAAACATATCAAGCTGAAAGATATCTTCAGGCACAATACCGGTAAGGACAACGCCTGCTCTTTTAAATCGAATGCCGTCTTTAAAAATATGCCGTGTACCAGACGATACACATCGGATAAAGTCCGGCGTATAACTAGACGGCGCTGGCAACGCCATTGTAAAATGAGACTTATACTGATTAGCCGCGTTGTATTTTCCATCTGCCGCAAATACAGTTATGCACGATGCTAAAGACTTATTGCATCGTAATTTTTGAACAGCACTCGATGTATATGCTATGAGCGCTTCTTTAAGCGCATCAAAACAAACGACAGGTTTTCCAAACGACCGAGAAGTTAAAATTGCTTTTTTTACATGTTCAAGTGTATCTAACGCGATACACGGTTTACCGCGTAATTCCAAAACGGTAAATAATCCGGCGCTTCCCATAGTCTTTTTTACCCAAACATCGGGCATATTCTTTAACTGCAAAGCAGTGTGTATTCCATACCGAGCAAGCATGCGCGCTAACTGCCTGCCGATACCCCACACATCAGCCGCAGGAAAAACCGCAAACATTGCATCGATATCCGGTAATGTACTGCAATCCAACACCCCTTTATGAACCGGATGTTTTTTAGCAGTCTCATTGGCAAATTTCGCAAGTGTTTTTGTAGGGCCGACACCGATTGAAACCGGAATTCCCGTCCAGCGGGATACTGTTTGCTGTATACGCCGGGCATATTCGTCTGCCGGTACATGCGGGGGACACAAAAGAAACGCTTCGTCTATCGAGTATATTTCGAGATCGGGAGTAAACTGAGCAAGGCAATCCATTACTCTGCGCGACATATCCGCATATAACGGGTAATTAGACGAACAAACCGCCACATTGTACCGGCGGATACTATCGCGGTATTTGAACACGGGAGCTCCGCGTTGCATACCAACCGCTTTGGCTTCATGAGAACACGCCACAATACATCCATCGTTATTGGAGAGAACGACTACCGGACGCCCACGCAAACAAGGGTTAAAAACCCGCTCGCAAGAAACATAAAAACAGTTGCAATCTACCAGTGCAAAAACGTTACTCATCTGTTACTGCGGTTTATGGATAACATAGGTCACTACACCCCATATTTCTACTGCCATTTCTTCTGTTACTTTAATGGGTTTAAAGAGCTGGTTTTCAGGCATGAGATAAAAATCGCCGTTAATTTTGCAGATCCGTTTAACCGTAAAATCACCTTGAACAACTGCAACGACTATTTTCTTGTCTTGCGGTTCCAACGCTTTATCCACTATGAGTATATCGCCGGAATGGATGCCGGCATTGATCATCGAATCTCCTTCGACGCGTACAAAAAAGGTCGCTGAAGGGTGTTTGATTAAATAGGTGTTCAAGTCTAGAGAACGTTCTGCAAAATCGTCTGCCGGCGAGGGAAACCCTGCGGCAATTTTTCCTGTCGCCAAAGGAATCTCTACCGATGAACGGCATTCAGTTGAATATATTTCTTTAACACGAAGCATTTCCTGTTTCATACCACACTCTCTTGAACCATAAAAGACGCATCTCTTTGTTTATTATACTCTTTTTTACAGTATTTGTAACTCAAAGAATGAAAAATAATGGGAATATGTGGATATAAACACGTATTATGCCGCTTCTTCCAATACGGTATGCTGAAAGATACGTTTCGGAAGATATCGCGGCAACCGCTGAATATCGGGTAACGGCAGTACCTGTATACCGGAACGGATCAATTCTGCAAACCCTTCGGTTTCACCGGTAAGGAAGATGAGGTTCTCCGTATTTATGCTGAAGTGCGCCGCAATCAGTTCAAGCATTTCGGGAACCGCACCGTCATCGTTACCCTGTAATTCACGTCCGAGCGTTACAACGTTATTTAATGGAATCCCTGCTTGTTCAAGAATGCTCTCAACAACATCCGTATCTAATTGTGACGAAAAAACTGCTAAACGCCCCAATGGTTTTTGTGAAAGTTGCACAGCCAATTGGTTAATCCACATTAAAGAAGCGGGATTATCGCCATTAAAATACACAACAAAAACATCGTTCTCTTGAGCGGTTTCCACTTGTTTGCGGATCGATGCGGACAGTTCGGCATTCTCGGTAAACTTAATTGAAACATAGGGACTATTTTTCTCATCTTCAAATGTTTTAGGAAAAAGTATCATCGGTTCTTCTGTATCGACTGAAATACGATATTCATCGATCATTCTGAAACGCACACTATTTTCCCTGATTGCGTGCATCGATTCCAAAGCATTTTGAAGGTATTGAGAAATATCTTCTCCCGATTCAAGAAATAGTTCGGCAAGCTGAAGCTGTCCAAATACAGCAGTTAACGGCGAACCAATCAAGTCGCTTGCATACTGCATGACGATCTCTCTGCTGTCCTTCTGTAAATGCAGTGCCACATGAGGCGAATTCACCCGCGGATATGTTTTGTAAAGATCGGAAAGTTCGCGCCCTCTTTCCACTGCAGTGGAAAGAAGCGTTCGAATGTTATCCATATGTTCCTTATCATCTTTCATATCAAGTATTTGTTTGGTTAATGCCATTATCCGAGATAATTTATCGCCGAACAATTTTTCGGTAAGTATTGTTTGGTCAATAATCAATTGGCGCAACACAGTATTGTATGGAAAAATTTCGTGTGATTCTTCTGTAATCAATTTTCCCTGTATCGAATATGTCCTGATTACGTTTTGCTGGTTCTTTTCAAACGCAATGCGCAGAATTTCCGCTCCTTCGTGCTGATGAAATCCAGCATATGCTTGAGTGCCAAGCTGTTTATTTAAATCGTCGATGAGTTCCTGCATCATAGCGATTCGCTCAGGGATTTCGTGTGCCGCCTCTAATAACAGCGGAACTGATTCAACGCCATACAAAGAAAACAGTTGTGCCCATTCCTGCCTGTATGACGGACGCTTAGAAATATATTCCTTTTCCTTCTCGGAACTCTCATAATAAAGCGAAATTAACTCGAGCAATCCTTCTTGTGAACCAGACAGCATCGCCGCCGGGAATTGAAGCGCACTATCCACTGCACGTCCTTTATCAGATTCAAGAAAATCGAGAAAATCCAGCCCTAACATGATTTTTACCGCAGGCGGAGACACGACTAATGCCGACACCGACACCTCATTCATTCCTTGGCTCCGTAATTTTTCCGCAAGCTCAGGGAAACTGTTATCCGCAACCAACACAGCAATTTCAACGCCGCTTTTTCCACGGGTACTCTCTGCAAAACGCGGATAAACAGCCGGATTGCCAACATAATTCACTACAGCAGTGAAAATCTCTTCTGTCCCCGCAGTAAGGCCTTTTTCCAGCAATAGCGCAAATTGATATTGGTCAACATTTTCTCGCCGCAACACTTCCAGCAAATGCGCTCTTTCCTGCTCCATCATGCCGCGGAAAAAGTATACATCGTTTATCACTGCAATGATTTCGCTTGCAAATGCCGCATGCGGATTTGTTTCATTGTGAGGCTCAAGTTCATGGCGCAAAACAAATTCCAATAATTTTGCATCACGAAATGCATCAATGTCTAACTCAATCACAACTGTTCCATCCGGCTGAGTAGGCTGTCTGCTCCCTAACCGCCAGTGCCCATCAACCAATCTTATTTGAATTTGTTCTTGTTTGAGATATTTTTTCGGTTTTTGAATCAGCAACGCACGCAACGCATTTTCTAATGCGTTAATGTAACCGGAAGAATTAACTGTAGATACATCGATACCTTCGGCAAATTCCACAATCCATTCAACAGCGGTAGAAGATAAAGAAAGAGTCAACAACGGTATCTTTCCCGAACTGGATTTTTGCGCACGCACTGTCGGGAAAAATGCGCTCTCGCTATCCAATAACCGTTGCCTGATTATCTGAGCCGCTTCAGGGCTTACCATAGGATGAAGCGCCAACCGGTCCA
The DNA here is from genome assembly GCA_024233545.1 of bacterium. GTDB lineage: Bacteria > Auribacterota > Auribacteria > Auribacterales > Auribacteraceae > JACKPL01. The sequence continues at coordinate 255,009 of JACKPL010000002.1, read as the reverse complement.
CAGCTCCGTCAGCTTCATAAAGAAATCCAATAATCTGATTATTAAACGACACTGCCCGCATATTGGCCGGATTAGATATCTGCCGCATCAATTCCAGTTGTCCGCTGTTTGATAAATCCGACACTATGTCATAGTGTATTTTTTCCAGCTCCCTCTGTACAGAGGCATCAAGAGCGTCAATGGATAGTATAGCCAGTTGTATATCGCTGGAACCCATATGAGTAAGCTCCTCATCGAGTTTTGTCAGCTTTTCGGTATGTATCCATTGCGGAGCAATGCCGATCATTACATGATATAATGTTTGATTTACCAATTGGTATCCGAGATCGCTTCTATCAAAAGAACCGGTAGTTTTTTCAATTCCGAAATAACTTTTATTAGAGACATAACTATTAAGCGTTTCAACTGCCTCATTAGGCGCATGAGACCGAAGCGCATAGTAAAACCTGATAATATCATCACGGCTGATAAACGCTTTGTAGAAATGCGCTCCCTTAACCTTGCCATCAATTATTTCTGATACCGTAAGATTAACAGACAAACCATATTCAATATAATCTATTTCTAGGGAAATACCTCCTGAAACAAATATGCCGTCATGCTCTTTAACTTGTTGCCACAAAATCGGTTCATTATGCAACGGTAATTGAGCAGGCATCATTGCAGAAACATCAATTTGCACTGCATCAATAGATACTTCATTTTCTAAAGATACAGAGAAATCTGCACTATACGGTGCTATCCCGATTGAAACGCCATTCACACGCACATAATATTCATCGACTGCTATGCCCGGGCGCTGTCCTTTGATAATTTCAGCAGGCAACCCTTTATCGAAAAGCAGTTCTTGAATTTTCTTTGCGCTAGCCAATTGCCTTCCGTATACAACGGCTGTGTCTCCGGTAAAAACCTCCGGGTCAATGTAAATGGATGATGCTTCTCCCTCGCCGGGTATAATTTTACCTTCCAAAGCGATTAAAGCAGGTATTCTTCCATATGAAGATGAAATGCTTGCCTTTAAGTGCAGTATTGATTCCATCACGCCTGATTCAAGCATATCGAGCAAAACCGTTACTCCCGCCGGAAACGTACTCTGATTTTCTGCCGCATATTGAAGCAGAATACGAAACTGGTTCTGATTAAGCCGTCGGATACGATCCATAACCGGTTGTATCTCTGCCCGGTTTACCAACAAGCCTATAACGGTGTAAGACAATACCTGCAAAGCTCCTTGAAAATTGCTGTATAACGTTTCATAGGGATTTCCTTTATTTTCAAGCATCCTTTCTATTGGATCAGCAACTGATTTGCCCAAATGCTCGATAAGCTGGTCAAAATAATATTCGATAAGTTCGGGGATCGTTTCTTCAGCAATGAGGCGTGCTAATGATGTAATTTTCTGTCTGAGGTTTTGTATTAACCGAACATTGTGCAAACCATTACTGACAGCTTGTATCGGATTCTCATCGGTTAATACCCTTGCAACCTGAACCGAAGAATATGCCTCGGAGAGCGGCTCTGCATATTTCAGAACAAACCGAACTGCAAGAGGAATATTTTCTCCTCGGATTTCAAGCGGAGTCCTTCCCTGTGCGTTGGTAAACGGAAAATGTGTTTCAAAGAAATCGTTCACTTGTAAAAAGGCTAATGTCAGATCAGGCGGATTATCGATTAACTCTCTATATGTATCAAGAGAACCGCCGGGGTTTTCATAGAAATAATCATCAATATGCCTGAAATATACCGCAGATTCCTGTAAAAGCCGCCGTTCTATTTGTATGTTCGGTAATGAATCTGAAAATGTGTCTCCAGCAATCGATTGAACTTCCAGATACCTCTTAATTCCTGCGAAATCATCATCTAAATGAGGAAACGCCGCGCGTACTGCAGGATCGTTGGAAAATGCTTGATAAACCGTTGCAAGAAATGTTAAATCGGCAATATTCTTTTGTAATTCAAGTGCTTTTCTCTGCAATAGCTGTAAGTTGGTTTCCGTGCCTATACGATTGGCATCGAGTACCTTAGCACTGAGTTTCTGCAAATAGTCAACGTCATTCTTATGGTGTTCAAAATCAGTGTAGGTATCTTCATCAATAAGCCCTAAGCGAAAGAGTAATGTTTTATAACGGCTAAACCCCGCGGTATCCCACGATATTGCATCGGTATGCAGGTTTGACGTAAAATCCGAATCAAACTGCCGTTCTAAAATTCCCATCATGCCGAGCCCGTGTATCGTGCTGTCAATCCGCACTCCTCCAATTCCAAACAACTGCATCAATGCAGAATGATTGCGTATAAGCTCAGACCCGATACCGCCAACAGCGCGCAATTCATCTGATACCGAAATGGCAAACTCTCCATTGCTTCTATCGCCTTCATGGATAGAACCGAACGGAGAATCGCCGATACTCAGGTTTTCAGGAAGAAAATGCGTCCGGAAACTGAATAAGTGGTCTCCGAATGAATTGCCTTGAGCAATTCTTGTTATCGCCGAAATCGTATTCAGATTGCGTAATCGATCGGCTATCATTGTTACTGCTATATCGGTTTCTCCGTCTACATGCGTTGTGTCGCTTATGCGGAGAACAACAATATCGTCTTCCTGAATATCCTGCGCATATACTTCCTGAACGAATTTTTCGAATAGCTCCTGAGTATCTTCGACGGTTGTAATTCCTTCCGATAGAATAAGGTTTATTTCCTTATATTCTTGGCCATTATTCATTTTCAATAAAGCCTGATTCAGCCGCGGCCCAACCCATGTTCGAGCAGGCAGGTTTTTAACCGCATACATACCCGAACTGACTGCAGAGTAATCTCCAGACGCTTCTCTTTTTGCCAAACGGCCAAGCGATTCGATAAGACCGAATATATCATGCGCAGATAATGCCGACAGAAAGGGGAACTCGGAACGATCTTCAGGATCAGCCGTAATGGATTTAACCAATTCTGTGAGAATATAAAACCCTGTTTCAGGAAACCGCTCGTACATTTTATGGTAATTATCGCTGGAAAAAATTTCTTTAATTGTTTCCGGTATGGGATTGCCGGAATTCAGCATTGCACGAAAAAAAGGAACAAACTGTTCCCACGCATGATATGCGTTCACATTCTTGTAGTCTATTGCTGTATCGTGCTTTGCTATTTCTTGAATCAGAGCCGGCAATACCGCATCAGATTCCATAAGGCGCACAGTTTGTTCATTACCCATTACATCTGCCGCATGCTGAGCAACACTAAGGATATTTCCCATAACCAATGATATGTTTTCAGGCTGTACTCTATTTGGAACTGTCCCGTGCATCGGAATTAAAGGGAATAATAAATCAATATATTCCGCTATCCGGCTAAAAGTTGTGCGCGTATTCGGAGGCGAAATAAAATTATCATGGTAACTTCTAAGTACTCCTTGGGTATCATTACTGAAATAAACTCTGACTACATTTTCGAATTCCTCGAGGCGTTCTAAAAGAGTTTGTTCCTGTATCAAAAGTTCCGGATTAAGATTTTGCGCTGTGGGTTCTTCAAAAGGCATCATCTGTTTTAATTTATCGTAATCCTCGGCGAAGGAAGGCATTGCACTCACAACTGCGGGATTATCGCTTACCGCAGTATAAAAACTAACTACTTTTTCCAAACGGGCTTTTACGGATGACCATTCTTGAATTCTCCTGTTAATCAATTGAAGAAAACCTTCATTCGGCTGAAGCGCATTGCGCAATACCGCATAAATCCGATCATATATCTCTCCTGAAGGAATAGTTTGCGCAGATAATTCTTTATAATCGGAGGTATCAAAAAAACCTAACCGAAAGAGAACATTATAGAATTTCTGTCGGTATGCAGGCTCCTTTAACCCGAGTTGTACGAACTCCGTCATATTGACATCGGCGGAATAATGCCGGCTCGTCATGTTGAACACACGTACTTGGTGGGAAGAAATCTCCACCGGCACACGATGCGCTCCAAGTTGCATAAGAAGCTGTGCATCGGAACGAAACATTTCCGAACCTATTCCGGTATACTGTTTCATTTCATCAGAAAGATAAATGCCGTCACCATGAATCGCTTTTTCTTCAGAAAGAAAATTTTTACCGTAAACAAAATCAAACTGTCCAAAACTTTTATTGAGGATTATTTCTTCGGAAAGATCGCGAATGGCGCTTACTTTATCGGCAACAATATCAATATGAAGGTTACCGTTAGGATCGCTTCGAGACGGATACGTTTTGTTGACGCGCAGAACAACCCTATCATCATCCTGTGCATTATTCAAAGCCAACTGATTCTCCAGCTGTCTTTGAAATTCTTCAAATAGTTCGCCATCTTGCAAGTTAATTGTTATGGATTTATATGCGCGCCCATTGTTGCGTTCAGTAAGCGCGGCATGCAGGCGGGATCCGATGAAAGCAGAAACCGGAACGGACTTAAGTAATGAAATCAGTTCGGGCAACGATCGTTGCGCATCTTGAAAGCCAATCGATACTTGCCGTTCAAGGTTTGCCATAATATTCAACAAGGCGGATGCCTCTACGTCACGCAAAAACGGCGCTTCCGGCGGGTCTGAAGGATCATTGGCAAGGGTTTTTAAAATATCTGTAAGAATATACAAACCCGCATTAGGATATAACGAAATAATATCCCTTAAATTATCTTCTTCCAATAAGTAGGAAACATTTTCCGGTATGGGTTGAGCAGTATTTTTTAACTGGGCATAACGCGGCAAAAAAGCAACTAGTGCAGGAATCGTTTTTGCAGGATTCTTCGCCGCCGCGCCCAATGCAACACTTTCCAATGTAACCGATGAAAGGTATGGAGCGCCCTGTACATCCTGCATATCGAGCGGTGAAGATCGCTGTGCTACACTTAATGTATTCTCAATAAATTCAGCAGATATCACCCCTTCTTCAATTTCTGGTGAAAGTTCACGCATTAACGGCATGAAATTTTGGTACTGCGGCAACGAATAAAGCGCATCTGCAACAAGTACCGCAACCGCTTCGTCTGCCAACTGTTCAGTTATGGTTTTCTCAAGGATATGAGCAAATTCATAGGCTTCTTTTTCTAATGCAGTATCACGCGATACGCTTCCGGTTAAAACGGTAATGAGGCGGTTCAGCTGTTCCGCGCTGAACTGAGTACGAATAAACGATATCGTTTGTATCCAAAGCCCGATCTCTTTATATAAAAGAACCTGCCGAACACTTATCCCATCTGCTAAAAACAGTTCGTCGGGAATTGCCTTACTGCGTACACGGAAAACGGCATGCATCATCTGTACCGCAATCAGCATCGGATCGTTTAATGCAAGCAGATGCAGGCGAATAATGCCTGCATCTGATGAAAACAACGTTAAATCTCCACGTTCGATTTGCACCTTATCAATGCCGTCAAACACAGCATCGCCATAAGTTCTCTTAAGCAGTTCTTGAGCAAAAAGTATATTAAACTTTTGCAGGGAAGAAAGATATGCCGCCTGCTCCAACTGAGCAAGAGGTATAGATTCGGCCACATGAACCTGCTCCGGCTCAAGATTGATCGGTGCAAGAATCGACTCAATATACGGCTTTTCATCAAAAAAATTCGGCAGAGGAGTAGATTTGAGCGAATGCTGAAGCACTAATTCTTTTTGCTGATCAATATCCAATACCGGTGTTTTATCAACAATACGGATTATTGTTATCCCCATAACTGCACCGACATCTGCACGTTGTTCAAGTACTTCATATGACGCAGTTATTCCGCTCGCTATTTCCAATAAACGAACCGCTTCATTCAGCAGTTCAATGTTGGTCAATGGATTCATTGCATAATTGAATTGAATATAACCGCCCGGTGCAGTAACGCGAATCATTTCTTTTAACGCTGTTGATGCACCATTGATAAATTCAAGCAAATGAAGCGTATTAGTAATATCAAAGCTATCGTCAGGATACGGCAACGTTCGAGCGTCTGCCACGGCAAATTCTATGCGTTTCGATGGTTTTTTGGCAATTTTTCTGCCGGTCCGTTTTTCATGTTCTTTGACGATGGAAGTCCTAAAATACAATTGGCCGTGTACATTACCGTCAGGTTCAAGCAAATTTTCATATACGCTCTTAAGGTTTTGCGGCGAAGGTATTTGTTCATATTCTGTGCTGTATGCTGAAATCTCTCTGGCAAGCCGGATATTATACGGATTGAAATCGACGCCCACCGCATAAACCGGCTCATGAAGCGCCGCATACAATACATTCTGTCCGATTTGCGAACCGACATCGAGAAAGCGTTTATTCACAAACGAAGTATATCTATTCAGTTCTTCAAATAACCGAACACCTCCAGTCAAATCGCTCAATCGAACATTTAAACCAATATAATTCGCAAACTCTTCGGGAGACATTAAACCGGCCGATTCCGCCCAACCGCTTTGTACCGGTATTATGTATTCACTGTTAATCAATTGTCTATAAAATGAAAAAAAAGAGCCGGTATCGGGGAAGAACTGAGGTTCTCCATTTTGATTTTGAAAAGCGACCCCTCTTATTATCACTCCTTTGTTTAATGCCGCCGCCCGCATTTCCGCAATAAATTTCTGCATTTGGCGGATACCGATTTCACCTCGAACAAGGCTGTTTGCGCTGGCACGCAATACCGGTTCTTCTAGATTACCGAGAGAAGCGCCCACCGGTTGCACCGTAGAAAACGTAATAGCTCCATCCATCTGAAGCGACAATATGCCGTTGCGCATCGGTATGCCTCTGACTGAAGTAGGCACCACTTTTTCATAGGACGGATAAAAATTGCTGACAATTGAATTGTATGCCATAGATGTGCGGGCTACAAAACTATTGTCCGCAAGTTTAATAACATGCGTAAGATATATATTTCCTGATTCCGTATCAAGCGTATATTTTCCTGCTTCCAAAGCAGAAGAAAAAACCAATAAAAACAGCGTATTTGCTACCGCCTCAAATGATAGTTGCGGATCAAAAACCAGTGTCTGAATACCACGTGCTTTCAGAACATATTTCCATGGCGTCCGCATACTCTCCACATCTACGGGCGTATCTCCTTCATTTGACCGCCTAAACAATTCAAAGCTTTCTTTTATTAAATCTGACGGATCAAGCAGGTTTGCCGTATCGTCCTGAAGAGTTATTCCAAGAGAACGCGCCAATTCTCGGCTGTCGGTTTGCGGTTCGTATTCCGCTATAACATACTGAATCGCATTATAGAAATCCGCAAGAGAAATCCGGTCAAACGTTTTTCTTTCCGCAATGAATTCTTTATATTTATTTAGCAGGATCGGCAGAGACAACTCCGTATTGGGATCATCGATACGGATTCCAAGAATCCCTAAAGTATGTTCGGCAGAATCATATGAATAAACATGCCCTTCTGAAAACCGAGTGGTTTGCGCAAACTCTCGTATACGCTCAATAACCGTATCGGTAACTGCCTGAACCATATCAGTTCCGATTTCGCCTTCTTCAAGAAGCCCTTCGTAAGGGACTAATACATCCTCAGGCAATCCTTTACGGGTAAAGAGATACACCAACCGCTGTTTGCCGATTGTAAGAGTTATCGCAAGTTTGTTGCCGATTTGCTCTACTGTATTGAGACGGACAGGGAGAGCATTTTCCACAAGCCAATCATTGAGATACGCATTTGCGCGAAAGACAATCTCTTCTCCACTTTCAGCAACTGCCGCGAGCTCTTCCTGTGTAAGTTCCCGTGTATACGACGCGGTTAGCAATGATGCGAAAATGTGTGTGCGAATCGTTTTTACATCAGGATCAACAAGCGGCTCGGACGCCAGCCAAGACGCAAGAGCAAGCGTCGATCGAGCTATCCAGCGTTCTATTTGGCTTCGATAATTGCGCACCAAAGAAAAATACTGCGTATCGCCGCTGATTTTTTTTATTGCCGGTTCGATAACACAAATGCTTATTTCCTGCTCAATGCATTCAGATTGAATGCCGGAACGATGAAACCCGCCGGCAATGATAATCCCCGTTGAACACTCATTTCGCTCCATTTCGGCAAGAAGGTTCTCAAACAACGCTTGGTCACGCTGATGCGCACGTTCATAAAACGTTTGGGCACAATTATATGCTTCCTCGAGAATATTCCAATCGATATCTCCTAACGTTTGTGCATCAAAAAGCAAGCTCAGCACCTGACGCAACTCTGTAAAAAAATCCGGATTATTTTTTTGAGGACACATATCAGGGTCAATTTGTAGCGCTATCATATCTGAAGCAAAGGCGTTATTCCGTACACAATCAAAAATTCTGTATTCTTCCTCATTCGAAAAGATTTTTCTTGCACACTGCTCGACCGCAGAAAACAATTCTTTTTTAAGTTGCGCCTTATCGATCTGTTCAGATTGGCGCAATAAATCAACATATGCATTAAATTCTTCGTATAGAGAAGATTGTTCCGGTTGAAACTGTTCCATCCATTCTGCAAGGCGGCTGAAATATTCCAACGGAGTTTTTTTATGTAATTTATACTGAATATCCCACTTAAAAATGTCTGAAATTGTTTCTTTGTCAGCACTATTAGAAATACGGTCAAGAAACACGAGGCGCTGTTGTTCGACACGCTCAAAATCAATAGTTTTCTCAGCAGAAACAACATGCGCAAATAATTGAAGCGATGGATACTGCCCATTCAATAATTCCGGTTCATTTCCAGCTAAATATTCTACGTATTCTTTCAAGTCTACTGCATGAGAATAAAACTTTTTCCATTGCCAGCTGAACATGCATTGTTCTGCAGTTAAACGGCTCGCAATTATTCGGTCAAGCTCTTTGCAAACAATATCAAACTGTGCTTCTGCTGTACGTTGGATGTGCAAAGAATCAATCATTGACTGATGATTAGAACGATATAATTCCGCTTGCTCAATTCCTACTAAACTAAATGATGAACCCTGAACAATGAGATCATATTCTGAACCAGAAATGATCCCTTTCTCTACAAAATATCCTGCCGCATTTTTTAATATTTTTTTATCAGGAAAAGAACTGAATTTTGAAACGTCAATAACACCTGAAGCTCCCTCAATGCCGACAATAACATTATCATGGAAAGCACGTATCTGTTCAATAATTCGTGCAATGTTGTATTGTGCATCGGGTTGGCAGTGAGCGTCTTGTATAAGATAAACTCGTTTTTGCTGTTCAAATTCCCGCTCATATACAACAGAACCGCTATCGGGAGTTATTACGGAAAATGAACTTTTCTGAGTAGATGCATTGCTCAAAGTATTGATACAGGGTATCAATGCAAGACACCATAAAACGAAAATTTTCCGGTGGTAAAAAAAAGTAAACACCGTTTTCCTCTTTTTTAAGAAAATATCGCGAAGGAATATACCCACCGATATTGTACTTTTTTTTACGTTTTAATTCAATAAAAGGAGGTAACTAATTATAAAAAAAGAACTTATTTATTGTGCTAGCTCATCTGACTTCAAGGTAATACAATCATTATTAACGATAATAAAACCTTCTGATTCGAGGCACATCACTGCGGCAAGAATCGCATCGTTGGAAAAAGCAAGGCTACTGCATAAGTCCGTTTTGGAAAGAGACCCTCGTTCAGTCAGTTGCTTCATCACCGCTCCTCTTACTTGCCGGAATGAACCGTCAAACGGCGATTGTTTCGTATGATGGGCACTGCGCCTGCTTGGGTTTTTTAACATTTTCTTGAGCATTACGCCATAATCCATCAAAGCATAATACCATTGCCGAGGATTGTCGTAATCGAGCGTTTTTTCGACCAGTGGAAGGATATGTTTATCGGGCACATTTTTTTCATCGGGGAAGAAAAATGAAAGATATACACTGCGAATATTTGTTTCTATAAAAGCTAACGGCATGTTATAGGCAAAAGTACAGATTGAACAGGCTGTTGCCCATCCTAATCCCGGCAATTCAGCCAAACTATCGGGCTTATTTGGAATAACGCTGTCAAACCGCTCGACAATAATCTTTGAACACCGGTGCAGAAATAATGCACGGCGGTTATATCCCAAACCTTGCCAAAGTGCGAATACCTTATCAAATGGAGCTTTTGCAAGAACATCTATTGCGGGGAACGCATCAATAAAAGGCGGATACATTTTAATGATCCTCTCTACTTGCGTTTGCTGAAGCATTACTTCGGAAACCAATACACGATACGGATCGTCTATATCCCGCCACGGCATAGGGCGTTTATGAGTTTTGTAAAATTCATAAATGTTTCTTTGAAAATCAGTAATCAGTTCCGCATCGTTTTTATTGTCTCGTAACCGCGTAAATTTTTCGAACTTATGAGGATATTCAGGCAACAATTTCCAACTTATATTCTGCATAAACATTTTTGCCCTTTATTTGAATATTCAACTATTATATAATTGATCTGTTTTTATAGTTCATAAAACTATATTCTATACCGTGCCGCCGGCTCGGGCAACTATAACACTTTTGCAATTTCATTGCCATAAAATCAAAAAGGCAGGCAGAATGACATTCACCCTTGAATCTTTATCCGACAACCCGTTAGCCTTGTTTGCAAAATGGTATTCAGATGCTGAAAACTGCAAAGATATACGGCTTCCTGAATGTATGTGCGTTTCTACAATTTCTCCTGAAGGGTATCCAGACGGCAGGATGGTATTACTTAAACATTTTGACGATAAAGGATTTGTTTTTTATACCAACCTGAACTCGCCCAAAGGGGATTCGCTAAGAAAATATCCAACCGCAACGTTAATTTTCTACTGGGACCCTTTACGCAAACAGGTCCGCATAACCGGAGAGGCTTCTATTGTGAGCGATTCCGAAGCGGATGCCTATTTTCAGTCCCGGCCCCGGCAAAGCCAAATTGGCGCATGGGCATCGAAACAAAGCGAAGAAATGAAAGACCCAAACGAATTACAACTGCGGTTCAATGAATTTAAAATCAAATTCGAAGGCAAAGATGTTCCCCGCCCGCCTTATTGGTCCGGATACTGCATTAAACCGGCACGCATGGAATTTTGGGAAGAAAAACCTCATCGGCTTCATGACCGGTTTCTCTTTATCCACAACTCAGAAAACAAATGGTCTGTAAAGAGATTGTATCCATAATCGCATCGCATTTCTTACAGAGAATTCTTATCAATTGTCGTCTCATATGGATAAATAAATTCTTTACCATCCAAGATACCGTTGCAGATTATATCCAAACCGAGAGAATTTCCTTGTTCAAGTTGCCGAATTGATTTCAAATCGAGTTTAAAAAGCGGCCACCCTTTGATTGGCTTCATAAATTCAAGAGGAATCATCCGGCGAAAAAAGAAATGAAAAGCATATTTTCGAGCACGTTCAATAGCATTCTGGCTGAAACAGTTTTTCAGCGGAAGAGTATCCAGCAATGCAAAGTAATGTTCAGCGTTCAATGCATCCATCGTGATATTTTTATTCCTAATCCACGCTTCTCCTGCGACAATGACGGGTTTTCCCATACTTGCCAGTTCAACACCCATTTTTGTTCCATAAATAATTATTGCATTACATTGCTTCATAAGCACATAGGTGCTCACGTCTGCTTCGGGAAGAATGACAAAAATATTCGAAGGCAAGGTATCATACACTTTCTTTATTTCATCGGCTATTTTCTGGCGAGATGGGTTACCGCCCCAGATTTCCGCAGGATGAATGCGGATGATAAGCTGTAACTCGGGACGTGTTGAAAAATACTCAATTGTCCTCAATACCCATTCACGCATATTCGGAAATGCATTGGCGGGATAATGAAGCTGTGCATCCCACATAACGTTTGTCAACATTCCAATACAAGGGCGGGAAAAATCTATTCCGGTTGTCGAGGCGATTTTGTCCTTATCGAATTGAGGGCGTTCATGAAACCATATCCAATCCTGACTGCCTTTCCACCTGCTTTGCAAATAGTTATCAAGCGCCGAATCTAACGTAGTGTTCCATGGCAAATGCTCCCAGTTCTGAGTTGGCTCAAGCATAAGCGAATGGTGATATGTATCGGTATGGCTAAAGATAAAACATGATTTACGATACGCCACATTCCAATTTATTACCGGTATCCGGTTATTTCTGCATACTTCTCCGATAATTCCTTGCGGAACATATATGCCATGATGAAACACTGCCGCATGATATGTTTGAGCTCTAAGTAAGTTTTGCATAACGCACGCTGTTATCACTGCGGCACGAAAATAGCGGCGCACAATTTTTTCAGCCAGCGGTTCATCATCAATAGAGCCTTTGGAATAGAACCGTAAAGCGCCGGAATACGCATGTTCGCCTATTGCTATTCCTTCCAAGGTAAAATGAGCAATTTGTTCGAAAGGGACCTCAACCGCTAAACGATCGGCACGCAGAATATCATCTTTGGTAAGCCAGTCGCTGTAACGATACACTGTTACACCAAGCGCAGATAACATCTTAGCAGTATGGACACAGCAATTACCGCACAAATTTTTCTGAGGGCCGAACTCGGCAAGCGTCCAATCGGTCTCGGTGATTTTGTAGCCGCAATCCAAGCAAGCATCTAACATCCCATCACACAAAAGGATATGAACGTTTGCCCCGCGAATCTCAAGCGCCGCCGCCAACATACTTTCGGTAATGACACCCGGTAAATAAGCGCCTACGCTTGTTGCAATAAGTATATTTTTGCCTTTTTTTTGTGCTTTTTTATTATTCCAGTAATCTCGATCGCGCGCGAGTATTTTTTGCCATCGAGGCTGTATATGTTTTAAACGCCAGTTGCGTATTGCTTGCCGCAGTTTAATGCTTTTACGAAGAAGCTTTTTTATTCTCATTTAATATCATTTCTGCACATTTGAAATCAAAAAGCGTGTTAATGTCTGTCGATTCAATATCATCCATAATAAAAGGGATTACGATATCGCCGATTGGAGACTGTTTATTCAAAATCGTCGAAGGTTTTGTAATGTATATACTGGCATTTTGAATATAAACCATCGGAAAAAGCTGAGTCGATAATGTTTGTGTGCAGGTATCGCCCGTTTTCACGAAAGGACGGAGATAGCCACGCTCATCTATTTGCCACATTTTATACGGGTGCTCGGAACACATGCGTATTGACCGAAGCGAATCAGCCTCAGGATGCTGGAGCATAAGCCGGATTGCTCTATCTATTGATTCAGCTTTTCGAAAAGGTGATGTAGGGTACAGCAAAACAATCAGGTCTGGAACATATGATTCATTTTTTTTAAGCCACTCCAATGCATGAAGAAAAAACTCCATTTCAGTAGAATTGCTCTGTGCAAGCTCCGGTGGGCGCATAAACGGCACCTCTGCTCCACTGCTTAGCGAAATAGATGCAATGTCTCGGGAATCAGTCGATACGATTGTGCGGGTTATGTCCCGTGCCGCCAACGATGCGGCTATTGTATACGTTATAAGCGGCTTATCTCCTAATACCCTGATATTTTTATCAGGCAATCGCTTTGATCCTGCGCGTGCAGGTATAAACCCTAATATATTCATCCTTATAAAACCCTAATTCTTTGTCATTTCTAATAAAAATTTCTTGTGAGACAAGGTTTAAAAACATGGTATGGTTGATTAGCCTAAAATTTCTTCATGGCAATCTGCTAACAGTGCATAAAACTATATTGATTTCACCGCAGGTTGCTTTTTGTAAACAGTCTCTTTGACGGGTTAAACGTCAATGGATCAACACCGTCAATATAGATAACCAAAGATGTCCGTTTTATATGAAAGACCGGTTTTTTAGCAGTGAAATCATTAAAATAGCGGACAACATCAGGCGTTTTAGCGGCATAGTCATGCCAAATGATCACGCCGCCGGGAGCGAGCATTTTAAGCGCTTTTTTAGACTCATGGCTGATCCCTGTATAAGAATGGTCTCCATCAACAAAAATTAAGTTCATCAAACGCTTATACGGCAGAGGGTCAAATTTTTTTGAATCCGCTAATAATTGTGTTATTTGATGTTCTCTATCGCTGTTTTTGAAGTAACTTCCCTGATAGTCTCCGGTTTGCGATTGATCGGGAGGAAAATCGAGCGTGGTGACGTGAGTATCATCCGATGTTGCCGCCAAAAAATATGTTGTTTTGCCGAAATATGTTCCGAATTCAAAAATATTCTTTGCCTGAAGGTATTTTGCAATAGCGACAACATACAAAAGGTCTACGTGGTTTTCCTGCCCCGACTCTTCATTGATAACCTCTAACGGAAGGCTGATTTTTTCTATCCCTTCAAATAATTCTGTCAAATACACTTCCCGCAAAACATTTTTTTTATGCAGTTCACTGAAAACAGCATCGTGTACATATGGAGAAATATTTTTCAGGGTTTTCCAAATCAACCTGAAATTAGTATTTATTTCTTTCATAAAATCTTCATGCTGAATAATCAACTCATCTGAAACTTCAACCATTTCATCTCACCTTACAGTTATTTACCTTTAAATTATATGTTGAATATCTCTTTTATTCAATCTTTTCATAGCAAAAACAAACAAAAGCACTACTGCGAACGGGAAACAGGCGATGCGGACACATGAGTATAACGCCCGCCATCGGGGATTTTCCATTGTTTTATTCTCACGGTATACAGCTTCTATTTCATCCACAACAAAAGGAGTACAATCATAACCTAAACCTCTCGGGCGTATGAAATCAGCAATAAACTGCTGTATACGGGTTTTATAATCCTGATTTTCCAAAAGCACGTGAGATAATTGATCTACATGCTCCGCAATACTTGTACTGGAATATAAAAGCCCTCCGTTCGAAAGGTACCTAAAATGAACCGTGCCTTCTTGGGTTTCCATAAAATCATTTGTTTGAATGGTAAAAACCGGTTTGCCGAGTATGCCGGCCTCAATCATAGCGCTGGTATTGATTCCAACAACAGCACTGCTGAAATACATGGAATTGAAATAATCCTCTTTCAATCCGGAAGTAATTGGTTGTTCTCCTTCTTTTGGGAACAATGCGACATTATCCCACTCCGTTACTTTTATCTTCTTCCACTGTTCAGCATTTTGAGGATGAGGGCGGATAAGAATACCGATATTTTTAATATTACTGTCACCACACCTGCGCAAAGCGTTTATCCATCGCCTGACAAAATCAACTTCATTCCTTGCAATAAAAATTGATGAGCACAGATATAAAATATAGGGAGTATCATGTTTCAACCCAACTTTCGAATAAAATTTCTCTTGGGTATCAACCGGCTTCCAATGAAACCATTGATCGTAACATTGAGCCCCTGTAACAACGATTTTTGATTGTGGCATATTATGAAGTTTTATTGCCTCATTCTCCTGAAATGTATTCCAAACAAACATTTTGTCCGGTTGAACCTTAATCGCCGCTTTACTTGTAAGGTTATCCCAGCTTGCAACACAATAAACTGACGGAATACCAAGCGCACGAGCGCTTTTTACATAATCAACCTGTTGGGATTTTAAGTCTACATATGGAGTAATTAACAGTACATCCGGAGAATTGGTAATAAGAAAGGCATCTATTGCTTTACAGCGCGGAAGTATCTTTTCGCAAAACCTAAGCACTTTTTTCAGTTGGTCAACCATACTGGAATTTCTCAAGCGATACAAAGCATTTGCCAGCCACTGAGGAAGCCACATACACGCTCTCTGTTTTAAGCGCGGCGCATCATCGAAAAGAGGAGAAAAATAATGGATATAATCTTGCAGAGCGCGGAAAAACCGTGCAAATATGCTCCATACATCCGATCGGATAGGCGCGCATTCAGGAAGAAAATGAATATTGGGAATGTTTTCGAATGTTTTAATGATGTTTATGTAGCGGCTATCATGTATATTACTGGCAATATAAACCGCATGGTTTCTTGCCGCTAATGCTTTTAACGTAGATTCATAGTTACGCAAATAAAGATGATGGCGCACAACAAAAAGAATACGCATTACACTGATCCCACAGTGACTTTATACGCCTCGCTTATTGTTTGCACGTCTTCACTGACCAATCCCTTAGAATCTGCAATATCCCATAATCGTAACGGGTCTACACCCATATCCTCGGCAAGCCGGACTATTTTTTTCCATTGAACTTTCCTATTTTTCCATTCATCACTCCGTTGAAAGCACTTTATTCCCAACGCTAAAGGGATAAGAACATATTTCATGCATTTCTTAAACCGATTATAAATCGGTGGGATTTTAACCGGCAACTCACTGAGCTTTTCTATTTCTGAAACAACAAGCGGCACACAAGGGGTATCCAAACCATGAGGACGAATAAAAGCGTGTACAAAATGTTTCAGCATTTCTTGAGCTCGCTCGGGATTATCAATCACCGACTTAAGTTGCTGTACATGCTGATTCAAATCGGAGGAAACGTAGAGAAAACCTCCGTTTTCCTGCAACATATAATGAAAATGTATTGTATTGGACTGGCTTTCGTTAAGTTCAGGCGCGGAAACGGTAAATACCGGACGCCCAATAATAGCGGTTTCTATCATTGCGCTCGTATTGATTCCAACCACCGCTTCCGAGTGAAAAATAGAATCTGTAAAGCTGGAACGCGCTTCTTCAGTAAGAGGATATTCGCCGGCGGGAGGCCATAGAACAACATTGTTGTATACACTAAGATCAACTGTACGCCATTGTTTAACGTGCTCCGGATAAGGCCTAATTAAAATACCGATGTTTTCCAGCTTCTGAATACCGGAGTTTCGCAGAGCATCAATCCAGTTTAACACAAATCTAGTTTCGTTGGGTGCCATAAAATTAGATGAACACAAATATAAGAGGATTTTTTTCGAGGGGTCGAGCCCGATCTTCCTGCAAAAAATCTCACGTGAAGCTGAAGGCTGTACATCAAACCAATTATCAAAATTCTGAGCGCCAGTTACAATGATGTTTGACGGATGAATACCGTGAAACTCCACTGCTTCTCTTTTTTGCGCATCATTCCACAAAATCACTTTATGTGGTTTGCCGCGGATAAGGCCTTTAGAACTCAAATTATCCCAACTTGCAACGCAATATGCTGTTGGAATGCTCAATTGCCGTGCAACTTTAAAATATTCACCCTGTGAACTCCCTTGAGTCACTAACGGAGTAACCAACACCATATCCGGTTTTATTTTCTGAAAGTATTTTTCTTGTTTTATCGATATGGGAATAAATTCGTCTATTGTTTTTAAAATTTTTATAAGGACTTTGATGCCAAACCGGCTTCTTATAATTGGCAAGCGAGTTACCGGCCACTTAAATGCGGGATGTATATGGATTTCGACTCTCTGCTTTAATCTGTGGGCATTTTCATAGCCGGGCAACAAATACCGCAGATAATCCATTCCCCATGCGACGGCACGTGATAAATCTGCCCATTTATCATCGCGCTTCGGTGTCTCGCGCACAAAAATTTGTCCAGGGAAATCTTTGTTCAATTTTTCATGAAGCATATCTTTGGCTTGTTTTGCAGGATTCGCGAAAGATAAATCTAAAGTATACCCTCGTTCTGCTAATACCTGCAATGTCGTATAATAATACCGCATGTATCCCGGGTGCAACATCATAAATAGGATTCTCATTACCCCCCCATTGCATTTGACTGTTTTTTATTTTTTACAAATACGCATTATTTGTTCTGGAACAGCATCTGAAATTTTCAAAAGCACAAAACTATTTTCAGGAAGAGACTTAAACAGATATCGAGACGTTTCAAGATGCGACGGATAATTGCCGATGGTTTTATCGAGCAAACCGATAGTTTTGGTATGGCAAAACGGCGCAATAAACGACTCGCTTATCCACGACCCAATAAATGTTTTTGCATGCGAAATGATGTGTGTTTGGATAGTATAACTTTCTCTATTGTCTCCTAAATTTTGGCACAAAAACAATTTTTCCTTCAATTCTCGTTTTATTTCGGCATAAAACTCAGGTGAATCATGAGCATTTAACACAACAACTGTACACCATTCCGCCACTGCAGAAAGGATGTTTTTTATAAAATTTCTTGTTTCTTCAGTATCAGGGAAAAAGGGATTAAAATCGAACCGAAACGCTATATATTCGTCAGGAAGAAACGGCGCTTTATTTGTGCGCGGCTGTGGAAAAGAACCATATTCAAGGAGCTGGAACATAGTATCAAGCGGAACAATATTTTTCCATGAGGGGCGGAATAAATTATACATCAAAGCCGGACTAATATATTGATAGGCATCCAAATCATATTTCTGAGCAGTATTCCTAATAATTTCATATTCAAAATCTGTAATGGTAAACTGCTTTATTCCACCGACAGTTTCTATGCGTTTTTCCTGCTTTTCCTTAAACTCTTGGCTGGAATAAAAATCAAGCACATCAACATACTCCGAACAAAAATCCTTGTACCAACCATCTGCACCGAAACGAGATACGGCAACCAAACGGTTTGGAGCAATCCGGTACCGTTTTTGAATCGCCCTTAAAAAGGGAATCCAATAGAGCAGTTCAAAACTTACTTCCGATAAAAACGGGCCGACAATGATTGGCTGTCCGCTGTCAGCTATTTTTTGCAGTAACTCGTGCGCTTTGGGAGGCATCGGCGCAACGTGTTCTATCGGTTCTATAGTATTGGTTGAGTGCTGAACAGGGTTGCCGTCAAAGAGCGACTGAAATGAAACCGGCACTCCATTGTTGTCATTCCCTTCAACACTGAGAAATTCTCTGAGCAGGTTGAAACCGCGGATAGCAGTTTGCGCATCGCCTTCATAACATATTTTCCCATCATGTATCACAATTGCTTTAGAAAAAGCACAGGGCGGCAGAGTTTCAGGTGAACAGGTAAGAGCCACCGTTGTTTTAGTTCGAAAGATTTCCTGCACTTTTGCATCGCTTTTTTCGCGGAGAGCTCCAGTTCCTGTAGTAAACATATTATCAAAAATAAAGACATCGGCATCCAAAGAAACACAGGTATAAAAAGTTAAATCTCTAATTATAGCGTTCTCGCAATTACTCAATTTTACCTGTTCTTGATCTTTAAAACCGCAATCCTCTAAAACTGCCGATAATTGCTGATTCAGCCGAGAATAATCATTGGTAAAAATTGTGCCGATCATCCATACATATTCTTTTATTGTCATTAAAGGGGTGTTGCCTAACTTGTC
Organism: bacterium; assembly: GCA_024233545.1. Classification (GTDB taxonomy): domain Bacteria; phylum Auribacterota; class Auribacteria; order Auribacterales; family Auribacteraceae; genus JACKPL01. The sequence goes on along the minus strand of JACKPL010000002.1, from coordinate 235,872 downwards.
TACTGCAATACGACGGGTACTCCCGGTTATATTCATTTTTCCTGCCGTCGGATATGTCAACCTGCACATTAAACGCGACAATACCGAAAGTTCCTTCGGTGAAATACTCAGAATAAGTACTTTATCGTTATAATCCACCGACAGAGACACATCTTTAAGAATACAATACTGGTCTTTCTTAAGCGCACCAAACCTGACAGGAACTTTCAAAAACATATGTATAATCGCACGGAGCCGCGATTTATCGATATTATTGGATATTACTTTTGAAATGTTTTTTAATTTTAACATACAAATCCCACATCTTTTTTCTTGCAGAAAGATGTTTTTTTATTCGTTTACTAGTACTTTTTGAAAATTGTGTAACGAGAATATCTGCTGTCATTGCGCATCTTTCCTTTAACGACAAGCCTAAATCATTTTTACGTGTCAATAAATAATCTTTCATGAAGACACATGTAAAAATGAACCACCATGGCAAATAAGAGGAAAGAGGTGTTTTAGAGGGCGGGAACAAACTTTTCCTCTGTCTCTGAATTGAAGTTGCCGATAATTTCCGCCTATACCATAACACACGAGGGACTTGTAAAAATTCTCCCCAAAGGGATAATTCTATCATGAGAAACCTATCGGGAAATACTATATTTCTAAAAATACCCGTTTTTTCAAACATTGATACCCTAAACAATCCATATACCATATTTCCTGCACCGAAAATTTTCTTACACACCCTTCTGAACCGCTTGTGCGGATTAGGGGTATCCACAACAAAAAAACGTGTCAGTTCCATAGATGCAATATCACCTTTATCATCAATATGCTGAGTGTAGGGATACGCAAGAGCGGCGGTAGGATGAGTTTCCATAGAATCCATCAATGCTTTGAGCCATTGAGTACTCCACACATCATGGTCACTTGCCCATGCAAAATATTCGATTTCAGGAAATTGTTTGCGACTATTTTCATATGCTAACCGCCATGCCTTAACCATCCCGTTTCTCTGAGGAGATTTGTAATAGATTATCCGTTTATCATTCTCCATATATGCGCGGATAATGGATTCAGAATTATCGGTAGACGCATCATCAAAAACGTAGAGAACAAAATCTTCATATGTTTGGGCAAGAATTGATTCCAGCGCATTTTCAATATATACTCCGCCATTATACACTGTCATGCCTACTGCCACTTTAGGGTTTGGGACAGGTTCTTTTTTTCTATCGGCAACACGCAGATTACCAATAACTTGCCGATAATTTCTTTTCAGAAAATTGCCGGATGAACTCCCTTTTGCGCCTGCAGTATAATCGGTATCTAAAACAACGCATTCATCAATGCGGTAGTATTGCCTGATAATCTTTCGCACATTTGTTATTTCAGTATTATACGCAGATTTGTCACGATTCATGCTGTACAGGTAGGGGCACTGCAACTCCATTGCTTTACGCACATAATTACTTACTTGCTGGGTAGTCATCTCTTGAAAAGAAACCATATTTATCATCAGCGTAGGGTCACATGCCGCAACCAACTCATTTAGAGTATTGGGAATAAAGATAAAATCATAGGAATCCCATTCGCGGCATACAGATTTTATATTATCGCGGTTGCAGATTGCAATTCGGGCATCGGGAAACGCTGTTTGCAAATAGACTGCTGAAAAGATAAATAACTCGGGCAAATCGGTAATCATATATGTTGTATTAGGAAACAATGTTTTAAATTGGTAACCGAACCCACCCCATCCGGCACCGATTTCCCATACCAATTTTCTTTGATTGGATTGGCGGAAAATATCGAGTATCCCATATCGGTCAAGCGCGATAAATACTTCAGCGAACTTCAAAGTATCTATATTATATAACTGTCCGTTAATCTCATGCCCAAATCCGCCAAGAATTTTTGATTCCGGCACAATTAAATGTTTCCCTCCAATTTCTTTGAGTTTATTAAGCCGGTCTTCCAATGCTTTTTTTCGTTCATGCTGGTTGGTTCGGTATTCGTAAACCCTCAATCCTGTAACATGAAACGTATGATGGCGCAATTTACGAATTATCAGCGGAGACGCCTCAAGCATATAATCAAAATTTGCTAACTCTTCTCTCCAGTATTCGCTCGGAGATGCAGTAGATAAGTTCTTTTCCTCAGCCAAAATTTTCAAAACCTGATCGCGAACATCAAGATAAATTTCATACTCGGTAGTTTGTTTTTCGGTTAATACATTCACCATGTCACTTCCTATATGATTTGATCGATTGCTATTGACATTGCTCGATAAAAATAGTTTAGTCCAACTGCCAGCAACACAAAGAAAAAGAGCAAGCTTATCACAAAAAACATGATATGTCCATTCTGTGTGCCGAACAATAAATCCCTTGGAAGAGAAATTAAATACGTAATCGGATTCCATCGATTTATATTTGATAAAAGCCCTGTTTCAGGTTGTTTGTATACTATGGGAGCGCTCCACATAAGTATATTGGAAATAAAAGATAAACTATAGCGCACATCAAGATAAACTAACACTGTCGGCGCAAAATAAATGCCTATGGATATCCCTGCAAGCATCATTAACGGGATACTCATAAGCGTGAAAAAAACAGATAATGCCACAGGGGTTTTAAACAATACAATAACGATCGTCATCAGAAAAAGGTACACAACCGTGTTGAACAATACGTAAAATATGCTTGAAACAAGGACAGCTTCATGAGGAAACGGAGCATTTTGAATAACTTTTATTGTGCGCCGCATAATCCATTGAGGGAATATGACGGAATCCCAGAAAATATTATAGAAAATCAATCCGATAAACGAATATACTTCATAGGGGACTTCAGCGTTGTTATCCCCTAAATCAAATTGACGCCCGACAAGTATGATCGGCACCCCCATCAGCAATGGCTTGATAAATGCCCAAAAATACCCAAGAAACGTTTGGCGGTACCGATACATAAAGTCTCTGAGAAACAACAGCCATCCGATCCGCACTACAGAATTGGCATAATGCCCAAAAGGCCGGTTTGCTTTTTTTACAGCGCAATTCATATGGTTACATCCTACGACTTATACCGTGGAATAGACATCAACATACTTTTTTTGTTTTATAATTGCATCTGCAATACTCTTGCCGTCGAGACGGTGGAACTGCAGAGTCTCCTGCGGTGTTCCGCAGGCAGGGAATTCCGTTACCGCAAACTTAAAGAAACCTTTCTGAACAAGAAACTTTGATCCAATAATACTGTTAAGCATACAATCACCCAAACCTCCGACGGCAAAATGATTGTCTAACGTATAGATGAATGGGCACGCTCCTACGGTTTCTTCAAGCCATGGTAAATCTATTCTGTTAAGCCATGGCATGTTAACTACTTTCAACTGTATACCATACCCATGCAGTATATCCGCCGCTGTTAGCGCTTCGTTGAGCATCACCGGCCCATAGCTGAACAATACGGCGTCAGCGCCATCATGCAGTACACTTCCTTTTCCATAAGTAAAAGTATAATCTGCCGGTAATTCGATTGTTCGGGGAGAAGGAGAAATAATGAGCCGTATAAGGCAATTTTCTTTTGCTTCGGAAACGCACCAATCAACAACTTTTTTTGTTTCAAAAGCGTTACACGGTTCAAGAGCGATCAAATTCGGCAACGATCCTAGCAAGGAAATATCTCTCAAACTTTGATGTGATTTTCCCGGCCCTGCAGGTATTAACCCTGCATAGTGGCATGCATAAATTATTTTGGTTTTCTCAGTTGCATTTGCATAAATTTGTTCATTTGCCCGTGAAGCTAGAAATACGCCGAATGAATTGACAATCGGCAAATATCCTTGTAACGCAAGCCCTCCGGCAGTAGATACCATATCTTGCTCAGCAATACCATGCTCTAAAAAACGGTCGGGAAAGGCATTTTCAAAATCTCTCACGCCACAGTCTGCAGACAGGTCTGCATCAAGTACAACAATGTCTTTGCGCTTTGCACCCCACTCTACCAAAGCCTCGCCATACGCAGACACTACTTTTTCAGCAGTGGTTTTAAGGGTTATTCTATTTTTCTCTCGTGTTTCTACAACAATAGACGACACTCTTCCCAGCCCATATGCGGAGTATTGGCGGTTGACCGATTCTATTAGTTCGTCAAAACCTCGTTCATAATCGCTGTCGTTCGGCGCTCCGGAATGCCACTTGTATAAGCCATCTCCATCGCGTAATGCTTGAGTGCCTTCCATAAAGGATATTCCTTTACCTTTGACCGTATCCGCTATGATTGCTTTGGGTTTATTGTCAATCGTTTTTAAGCGGTTAAAAACATCGCTCATCGCTCGGAAATCATGTCCGTCACACCGTTCAACATGCCAGCCGAACGAAGAGAATTTTGCGGCAATATCGCCGATATCTATAATTTCTGAACATAATTTGTCTGTTTGAATTTTGTTGTGGTCGATTATGGCCGTAATATTATTACATTTTTGATAAGAGGCTGTCTGTAACGACTCCCAAATTTGCCCTTCTTGAAGTTCTCCATCGCCGGTCATTACAAAAACCCGCCCTTTACTGCCGCTCAGCTGTTTTGCAAGCGCAATGCCTTTTGCTTTGGAAATTCCCATCCCAAGCGATCCGGAATTTGCTTCCACCCCGGGTATTTTTACATCAGGATGCCCATCTAACCCGCCTAATCTTCTCAACAACACCAATTTTTCTAACGGTACTATCCCTGCGGCGAAAAAAACAGCATATTGCCCGGGACAATCATGCCCTTTTGAAGAAAAAAAGATGTCACGGCCAGGATGTGTAAGCCCAACCGAAACAGTATTCATTTCATCGAGATATAACAACGTAAAAATATCCAACGCACTCAAGCTTGAACCTAAATGTCCGGAACCTGCTTTCTTAACTTCCGAAAAGGCATTTACTCTGCACATATCACTAATAAGCTGTAATTTTTTAAATTTATCAATCGAGCTTTTCTTAACTTTCTCGAATTCGTCGAAAGGGATAAACGCAATTTTCAAGCAGTCGTCTGGCATAGCAGTTTCCTATTCTTGTGTATCGAATTGAACATTTTGTATTTTGGCGCTGTAGTCTATATACAAAGTTTTCACTTCTGAAAACGCTTCTATTGCCGCCCAGCCTGCTTCTCTGTATCCCAATCCGGAATTCTTTACACCGCCAAACGGCATATGCGGTTCAGAACCAAACGTTGGGGCATTGATGTAACACACGCCGGTTTGAATTTCATCAAAAAAGGAAAACGCTTTATTGATATCGTTGGTAAACAATGAGGCGGACAACCCGTATGACGCTGTATTATGCATCTGAACCGCTTGTTCAAAAGAAGCGACTTTAAAAACTGTCAGAACAGGCCCAAAAACTTCATCTTGAGCAATTTCCATATCAGGCGCCACAGAATCGATAATCGTAGGTTCAATATAATATCCCTGATCGTAGACACCGCCCTTCAACTGATTGCCTCCGGTAAGGATACGAGCCCCTTGTTTCTTGGCACGCGCAATATAGCCGAGAACTCTATCGCACTGTTTTTTGCTGATTAAGGGGGTAATTGTTGATGAATCGTCCCATCCCGGCCCCAGTTTTTGTTTGGTTGTCAAAGCAAGAAGTTTATCCATAAACGCATCGTAAACCGAATCATGAACAAATGCGCGGCTCGTTGCAGTGCAACGCTGTCCTGAAATTGAAAAAGCACCGCAAATTGCGCCATCCGCCGCTAAATCCAAGTTTGCATCATTCATAACAATAATGGCATTTTTTCCGCCCAGCTCAAGAGAGACTTTCGCCAATCGCCGGCCGCAATTCTCCGCGATTATCTTTCCTATGCCGCTTGAACCGGTAAACGAAATCATATCGACACAGGGATGTTTCACCAACGCGTCGCCTGCTTCCGCTCCCAATCCATGGATGACGCTCAAAACACCTTTTGGCAACCCCGCTTCCTCGAGAATTTTCGCAAAATGCACTGCTGTTTCCGGAGTGTTTTCTTCCGACTTGAGGATAACCGCATTACCGCATAACAATGCAGGAAATGTTTTCCAACAGGTTATCGCCATAGGAAAATTCCAAGACGTAATAACGCCAACCACTCCGACAGGATAACGCTTTGTCATGGCAAACCGGTTACGCAGTGCGGAATGTGCGGTATTGCCGAACCACCGCCGCCCTTCGCTTGCCGCATAAAAAGCCATATCAATTCCTGATTGAACATCACCCATAGCGCCGGCAACCGTTTTACCGTTTTCACGGGATACAATTTCGGCAAGTTCTTTTTTGCGCGCTTTCATTATACGCCCTGCTTCGTACAGTATCTCCCCGCGTTCTGGCGGAGGCACTTTGCGCCACTGTTGAAGCGCGCTTTGTGCCGCCGCAACTGCGGCATCAATATCCTGCCTGTTAGAACGAGGGAATAATCCAATTACCTCATCATTATTTGACGGGTTTCGATTTTCAAAAACCTCCCCTGACAATGCATCACACCACATACCTGCTATGTAATTTTTAAAATATTCTACGGTCACATTCACTTCAGACATTTTTATTCTCCTTTACCCGTACTACCAGCAACTGTAGCCGCCGTCAATAACCATATTTGCACCGGTCATATAAGCCGATGCATCTGATGCTAGAAATAAAACAGCGCCATTATATTCGTTTTGGTTTGCCATTCTGCCGAGGGGTACTTTTGCAGTATACTTTTTGAGAAATGCGTCATCCTGATTATTGAATACACCCGCAAGAGTCAACGTATTGACCCTGACTTTTTTATTAGCCCAATACGTTGCAAGATACCGAGTCAAATTATAAATCGCAGATTTGGAAACAGAATACGCGATCGGCTTAGTGAAAGGAGGTTTTTTGTGTTCATAGAGCCTCTGGTCAGGTGAAAGCATCCCATAAATTGACGCGATATTTATTATGCTTCCTCCATTATGAGACGCCATCAATCCGCCAACAGCTTGACACATAAGAAATGTGCCTTTCACATTGACATTCATCATTTGATCCCAAGAATCTTCCGGATACTGTTCAAACGGCCCTGTATCCTGATCGGTTGCATTGGGGGGAGCATCCAACGCCGCGTTATTAACCAACACCGACGGGACACCGAATCGCGAAACGCATGCATCTAATGCCGTGCGGATAGAATTTTTATCGGTAATATCAACAGCCGCAATAAACACATTTTCAGATGAGATTGAGGAAAGTTTTCCTCGAGGATTGTGGACATTTTTATCCAACGCCGCAACATACGCCCCTGCTTCTAAAAAAGCAGAAACATATTCACCGCCTAGCTGTCCGCCAGCACCTGTAATGAGTACCGCCTTACCTGATACATCAAATAGCCGAGATACCTGAGTTTTCATTTTTACCTTCTATGATCACATCGCACAATTCTCTAACAGCCCCATATCCTCCGTTTCGAGAGGTAACGTATTGCACCGAAATAAAAACATCAGGATGAGCATCGGCAACACACACAGGAAACCCAACGTTTTCCAGACACGGGACATCATTTATGTCATTGCCTATAAAAACTGTTTCATTGAGAGAAACCGATCGTTTTTCAACTTCTCTCTTCAGTGTTTCAAGTTTGTCTTTTATTCCTTGCATACACGGTATGCGGAGTTTCTTGCACCGTGCGCTAACAACAGGGTTAATCTCTGCCGATATCACAAGCAGTTCAACGCCCGCATCACGCAACATTTCCAGCCCTAATCCATCGCTTCGATTGCAAAGCACTCCTTCAGAACCATCTTGCAATACGATTACACGGTTATCGGTAAAAACACCGTCAAAATCGAAAACTACCATTTTAATTTTAGTTGCCTGTAAGGACAGCTTCTCGATTGGAAATATTTGTTTTTTCATCTTCAAATGCATATTCCATATGTTCCCATGCCAATTGAGTTTCTTCTTCCAATGCCACTGCTAATTGTCTTCCGACAACGTTATCAAGTTTATAGGGCGGCAATCCTCCTCCCGGCGATTTGAGTAGAAGATCGCTTTTTTGGAGAACATGCCCTGCAGGCAGAGGACGCTGAGTATAAATGCTTTTACCCATTTTATCGCGAGCGGAAATTTCATAATCCCATAGCCGCTTTATCGGCTCGCCAAGGGCAAGGTCAACTCTGCGCAAATCACGTATCTGTTTTTGAAGGCCGATAGGTTCCAGAGAAAACTTATGGTCGGTTCCTTTCATTGCATGGTTCAACGTGAAATGCTTTTCTACTACTTGAGCGCCAAGCATATATGCGAGAACCGAAGCGAGTATTCCGTTATCATGCCCTGAGTATCCTATGACAGCATCGGGAAATTCTTTAATAAGCGTTTCGATGACACGGAGATTAAGGTCTTCATATTCGGTCGGATACCCGCAAATACAATGCAATAGGCAAATATCGTTGTGATACGCCCGTATCGCGTCATACGCGAGGCGAATTTCGTCTAAAGTAGCGGCGCCAGTTGATAAGAATATCGGTTTTTTAAATTGGGCGGCATATTTGAGAAGTGGAATATTGGTCAGGTCAGCAGAGGCAAATTTATAACTTGTTATACCGAGCCTCTCGAGAAAATCCACACTATCAAAGTCGAATGCGGTACTCATAAACTCAATATTATTCTGATCGGCGCATTTTTTTAATTCAACATATTCATTCCATTCGAATTCAAGGTATTCCCGATGTTCCCCGTACGTAGCGCCATAACTGTTTTCGTTATCATACGGTTTATTGTACATTGCTTTTGTGTAGAGCTGTTTATTATTTCGTTTTTGGAATTTTACGGCATCCGCACCGCATTGCGCGGCGATTTTAATCATTTGCAATGCTTTTTCAAGGCTTCCTTGATGATTATGCCCTATCTCTGCTATTACATAACAGGGACGATTGATGGAAACAAGACTTCTGCCAAATTTGATTTCTTTCATTTGGTATCCCCTCTGATTGTGCACAGAAAACGCATTAACATTTTATGCAATAGAATACAGTGAAAATAGAAGTTTTGAGCACAATTTGGTAGACGTAACAGGACGTAACGGGGAAAGTATACCCACAATCTTACTGGATGTCAAGCAAGCAACTGCCATTTTGATAATTCATGTTAATAATCAGTATCGGTTATATCTATTACATCAGCAAAAAAATAATGGCCGGCAGTAAAATTGGTGGGAGAATCGTTGGAAAATCTTATCACCACTAAGTAGGTATGTCCCGACTGAGCAAAAAATTGTATTGTGTCATCTTCCTTACTATAGTGAATATAATGCTGAATATCAGAATAATCTAAATCAAAGTGCATATACTGCAAGACAGAGGTTTCCTTTGCATAAAACCCCACATCTAACGAATGTAACCCCGGGAGTAATTCAAATTCAATATTGCTTTTCGGCACATCGATATTATCGATGGAAGTTATCTGTGCTCTGACAGTACCCTTCTGATAGGACGCCCCACTGCCATATGTTACAATATGCGCAAACTCGGTTTCCGGTAATTGAGTTCCCTCATACATCCGGTACGGCTTCTGCTCAGAACATGAATACATGCATATACTGCTTATGAATAAAATCCATACATTCAGACACTGCTTTTTCATACCGCTAATTCCTCATAGCGGCAATTACATATAATATGACTGTATGAACTGTTCAAGAGCTTTTTTGTTTGGGTCATCCGGCACGTATTCGAGGTATTTTTTATAATACTCCACCGCTTTTTCGTAATCCGTTTTCCGCAAATATGCATCTCCAAGATTCCTATATACGGCAAAAAAAGTCTTATCTTGTTCGATAATCGTATTAAATTCATTGATTGCCGCATCATAATTTCCAATAGTGATATAGCATGTTCCGAGAATATTGCGTGCGAAAATATTTTTATGATTAACACTGAGCGTTTTCTGAAAAAAACCGATGGCAGAATCTGTTTTGTCATGAGTCAATTCAATCAATCCTAGACCGATAAGCGAATCCACCTGATTCGGATTTTTTCCAATAACATCGGAAAAAATCTTCTTTGCCTTTTCGAATTGGTTGGATTTGAGATAATTATACGCCAAGGCAATGCTGATTTGCTGGTTATCCGGTTTCTCATTATGCGCTTGTTCTAATATAAGTGCCGCTTGCTTGTATTCTCCTTTTTCCAAAAGCGTATTGCTAAGAGCAATCTGATACCCTTCAACATTCGGTTCATATGACAGCGCCTGAGAGAAATATTGTTCTGCCTTATCATATTCTTTTTCTTTCAAAGCCAACTGTCCAAGAGAAAACAGAGCGTGCGCGTCTTTTTGATTTATCTCAACGCGTTTTTCAAGTTGGTTTTTTATTTGCCGTTCGCCTTCTTTCGCCACACGTTCAAGTATTTCAACAGCACTATCCGCCTGTTTTGAAACATGGGGGAAAAGCAGTTTTATCCCCATATATTCCCGGCGGGCATCGCCGAAACGGCCTGCCAGCAATTTGGCTTGCCCGCGATTAAAATATGCAAGAATCATGTTAGGCGATTCGTTTATGACGCTATCAAAACATTCGATCGCCTGATCAAATTTGCGCTCCAAACCGAGAACGACCCCAAGTTCATGCCGAAAATAGACGTTATTTCCTGTACTCGATACCAATTCCTTCAAGACATTTTCCGCTTCTTGGTAATTATGTTCTTCACATAATTTATACGCTTTGCTCAACGTTTTCATATCTTCATCCGAAATGTCAACAGCCGTAGCAGAATCTTTATGAATGACATATTTGTATATATAGGAATACACACCATACACAAAAATGGCGATTCCAGCAATTAAGCATATATTTACGAACATATTTTTAATTTTCAATTTTGCGGTAATCCTTCTGCTGTTTTATTTTTTATTTCGGAGAGAATTTCATTCATTTCATGTACTTTTGAATCCATTTTCAATGCCGTATATACTTCCTTAAGATATCCAATTATTCGCGGCTCGTTGCCGAGCAGTTCATATGCGCGCTCTAGATGAACTTGTGCTTCGACATAGTCTCCTTTGCTCAACAATGCTGAACCTAGGCTTTCTTTTATCAAACCGTCATCGGAACGGAACTCATCCGCTTTTCGGATGAGCGCAATGCCTTTATCAAAGTCTTGATTTTGTTTTATGTAAATATAACCAAGATTATTTAATATATAAGGATGTTTTGGGGAAAACTTTAATGCGGTTTTAAAATATTCTTCCGCTTCAGCAAAATTATTATCCTTAATGAAAACTTCTCCAAGCCGGCTTCGAATAAAAATGTTTTTCGGTGATTTTTTCAAGGCACTTTGGTAATGCTGAATCGTCTTGTTGAGATTCCCTTTTTCTTCTTCGATATCACCCATCAGCATTTCCGCATCCGGTGCAGTTGGTTCTAGGTTGAAAGCAAGCTGTGCTTCATTTAAAGCTTCATCGTATTGATGGGCTTCATTGTACGCCAAGGCAAGATCAAGATGTATTTTCGGCAGTAACGGTTCTTCTTCAGCAATTTCTTTATACAGCTTTATTGCAAAGTCATGCCGCTCAGCTGAAACAGCGCTTTGCGCCCTCTGATATTTTCGGAAAACTAAAATTTTATCTTTCGGATCAGCATTGTTTGCATTTTTTGTGACTTCGTCCAGAGTAACTTTACCCGAAACATACCCAAGGCTTCTCAACTGATCAAGTGTTTGAGGGTCAAGATCAATATTTGCAACTTCATAATTGCTTCCTTTACGTTCCTCGAGATACCCCCTTAATATCGATTGCAGTTTTTGCGCAGTATCATTATGGTTTTGAGTTCCATAGAGATTGTTCAATTCATTTGGGTCTTCCTCAAGGTTATAAAGTTCAGGGCGAGGAAGATCGATATATTTCCAAGGATACTCAGTCCATGCAGTAATAGCGGCCCATTTATAACCGGTAGGAGTCCATGACTCCTGATAAACCGGCATATGGCGGCGAGACGACTCAAAATCAAGTAAATTGATCCCTTCCATCGACTCAGGAACAAAAAGCCCCGCCTGTTTGCATACCGTTGGAGCAATGTCAATAGATCGGACAACCTCTTTAACACGAACTCCTTTTGGCAAATGCGGCCCTTGAATAATCAGAGGAATTGCCAATTGCGCTTGATATGCAAAAAAACCATGTGTTTCTTCTTCATGTTGTCCCATGCTCTCGCCATGATCCGCCGTAAGTATAAAAAGGTAGTTGTCTGACTGGCGGCGCAATTGCTCCCAGATTTTGCCAACCCAATAATCAGTATATGCAATTTCTCCGTCATATAAGTTTTCTTTAAATGCAGTATTGAACGGCTCGGGGGGATCATACGTAAAGTGCGGGTCATAAAAATGAATCCAAATAAAAAACTGCTCTTTTTTATGTTTGCTCATCCACGCAAGGGCTTCGCTTGCTGTTTCTGTAGCCTGTCTTTCTAAAGGCAACCGAGGGCTTCCTTTTCGCGATACTTTAAAAGTATCCTGATACAGCTGAAACCCTTGATTCAGCCCAAACCGCCCATTAAGAATAAATGAACTGACAAAAGCGGCGGTCGCATATTTTTTTTTCTGAAAGAGTTCCGCAAGTGTTGTACGGTTCTGATGAAGGCGATGCATATTATTGAGATGCACCGCATGAGAAGCAGGCGTCATACCGGTCATTATGGTACTATGCATCGGCAATGTCAAACCTACGATGCCATGCAGTTTCTCATAAAGAATACCCTGCGCGGCAATTTTATCGATGAACGGAGTTGTATTTTGCGGATATCCATAACAGCGGAAATGATCTGCTCGGGTTGTATCCATTGTCACAATGACGATGTGGTCAACGGTATTCCGTTTATGAAAAACGAATTTATAGAAACTAAAGATGATCGCGATAATAAAAAAAACAATCAGTATGCGTTTAAGCATTCCCTACAATCCTTCCTGAATGTGCGTCAATTTGTCAAGCGCTGTTTTAACATGGCCAACGCGTTTTCCATCAGGAAATTTCTCTAAATAAAGCTGAAAGTACTCTTTCATTGCCTTAAATTGTTTTTCCTGTTCATAAATTCTTCCGAGGAAAAAGATAATTTCGGGGTTATCCGGATTCTTATCGAGCGCTTTTTTAAATAAATCTGCCGCATCATTCATTTTATTTTGCGAATAATATAATTGAGCCAAACGAATTATTGCAATCACCGCGTCCGGTTTCTCAGTAATGATCTTCTGTAGAATACTCTCAGTTTTATCAATGTTTCCTTGCTGACGGTTATACCGTGCTAACCGCATCCCGATTCCCACTAAAGATGGGTCGCTTTCGTATTTTTCTGACAAAAGGGATAACGCTTCATCTTTGCGCTCGGAAACCCAATAAAACTGAGCTAAATTGAAATACCACAGTTCATTGTTCGAGTCGACAGCGATACGCTGTTTCAGAATGGCTTCAATCTCATCCACTCTGCCTTGCTGGCGTAAAGCACGGATATAATTCAGCACAAGGATAGGGCGCAAATCGTTACGCCCAATATAGGGCGCCAAAAGTTCCACTATATCGTTCCATGCATCGCAACTGGCATAAAATTCACACAGGAATGTTATGAACTGCATTTTCAGCATATCGTCTTCCGTTTTACTCAGTCCGAGCAAATAATATCTTTTCGCTTTGTTCGGCTGTTCTGCTCTATATGAAGCACGTCCGGCATATAAATATAATGATGCCCTATCAGGGTTCATATCTATTGCTTGTTTGAAAGCCAATGCGGCTTGTGGAAAATTTCCCAATACAAATTCTAAACGCCCCAGATAAAGATAATTCCACCAATACACCCGTTTTGAATTGCTAATACGGGTTAAAATAAGGTCGATCAAGCTTTTTTTCGCATTCTCCATATCGTTTAGAGCAAGATAACAAATCCATTTAAGAAAACAATGATACCCGTCTTTATCCGATGGCGTCTTATTGAGATACCCTGTTATTCGTTGTAACCGAACCTTCTGATTTTCCTGCAATGCCGTCTGAATGGCTAAGAGGAGCGGTGTTTGTTTTACCAGTTCCTCTTCAGGCCACGGTGCCATGAAAAGCCCTTTTTCTGTAGCAATTCTAATCGTTTTGGTAAAACGCAAATCATCTTCGCCGCCGATTTGAAACTCATGTGTTGTAAAATCAAGTTCGTCGGGAAAATCTTCTTTGTCAATATTGAGATGCTCAAAGGTTGGATGTTCCATTTCTGCTTTATGCAACCCGATGATATCAGGCGCTATAAAATTGGTCATGTACATTAAAGTGGAATCTTTGTCATCATCAGCATCATCAATGGAATCATCGGTTGGCAATATTGCATCTTGTTTCTCAATCTGAGAGGGAAACATCGAACCATCTGTACTCATTTTTTGGAAATCGCTTTTCTGAAAACCTAGCGCGGCAGAATCGTTGTCTCCTGTGTTAACAACAATATTGCGCAATTCCTGCTCGCTATCGCTCGCCTGTCGGCGGGCATCGGTTTGAGCATCCTTTACTGGGGCACAGAACCCATATTGAACAACAATAAAAAAAAGCATCACACTAATAAATATTTTCATTACTTCAACTCTGCTTAATTTGGAATTATTTTAAGAGAAATAATGTTATCTAATCGTCTCAATAATAAGCACAGATTATTTCTTTTACAACAATTCTTTTATTATCGGAAATACTTTTCTTGTATGTAAGTAAAAATTTAACGAGGCAATTAAGCGTTTGGGGACAAAAAAGGCGCCTCATATACGGCGCCTTTAAAAAAGAACATTATGTCGAGAACACTATTTTTTCTTATATCTCCCATACCCGCCAAGAAAACTCAACGCAACACCAAGGAGAATAACAGATAATGGTTCAGGAACAGCTTCTGGCCCTTCATTAAAAGAGAACTCAAGATACGGTGAGAACGCATCATATGTAGGAGGCTCAAACCCAATAATGTTCGACCATATATTAACTGCGGTATATCCTTTAGTACCATCCGGTTGGATCATAAAAAACGCAAATCCTATAAAATTGCCTCCCCCGCCCTGTATTGCCAAATACCATTCTGTAACGTCGATAACATATTCCGTCTGGAATCGCCCATCGTTTTCAATCTGGCTATCGGGAGTGACAGGCGCATTCTTTTTTACTACTTTTTCTCCGATATTGCCGTTAAAATCATCAACAAGCGTAGACGGACTGCTTCCAATATGTACACTGTTATAGGTTAAATCCAAGTATTCCGGAGCTATCGGCGCAACATGCATATGAAATGTTCCGTTCGTATATGAAGAGGGGATTCTCTCAAAAAAGTAATGCGGTTCTGGTCCCATTGTAAGCTCACCGCCATGATTGTTGTTATTTTCCCCTATAAGCGGAGCGCCGGCTATAACATGAAGCTTAACATAATTTAAGTTCTGGGCATCGAAATTAGCAGGAATAGCAAAGTTTGCTATAGCATTGACCGCTCGGTCTTCTGATATACGGTAATATGTTGTTGAGCTGAAATATGTCCATGTGAATGAATATGCGCGGCTTGTACCCACATCACGCCCAACGGTCACATATCCTCCATCAACGATTTGACGCTGATAATTATAAGGGGAAAAATAATAGCTGAAATCTCTTTCAACAGTAGCAACGTTATCCGCTCGTTGAATCTCGATTATTTCTTGCGCGCGTACAAAACTCGCACATAAAAACACCAGAAACAGTACCGATACTGCTGTCTTTTTCATTTTCCCCTCCGGATTGGTCGTTTATTATAAGCGGATATTGCTTGAACTCAAT
The DNA here is from genome assembly GCA_024233545.1 of bacterium. Classification (GTDB taxonomy): domain Bacteria; phylum Auribacterota; class Auribacteria; order Auribacterales; family Auribacteraceae; genus JACKPL01. The sequence goes on along the minus strand of JACKPL010000002.1, from coordinate 220,103 downwards.
AAAAATATAACTCTATATAACAATAGAAATATGAAAAAATTACAACTCAATCAGAAAATTGCAATTGTTCTTAAAACATTATACCACAACCTATAACAATTTGCAAATGAATGCGTTACAAACTGTACAAAACGGTAAGTTACTATCAAAAAGCTAATAACACAGTTTTTCATACACGAGCGGTTGTGTTTTATTATTTTTTTCTTAGAATTTTTTTCAAAAAAACAAAAAAAAGCGCCGGTCATACGGCGCTTTTAAAAAGATAGTCAAAATCCGAGAATTACTTTCTCGAAAATCGCTTCCGGATAGTTAAAACAGTTATCGAAAGTCCAAGGAGAATAACGCTCACCGGTTCGGGCACAAAACCTGTCCCGTTCGATGCAGATATTTCAAGCCAAGGAGCTTTCTGCGGTTCATATTGACCAAACCCGTTGCCTGAGTATATCTTAATAACATTTTCAAGAAAAGCATTCCCTGATAACGGGCCGTTTTTATAAAAAAAGAGGAATCCTACAGTCGATTGGGCGGCATTGATTGCATTTTGATACCATGTTGTGACATCTATGACATACTCGGTATCAAACCCGGTTGCCGGAGGAATACCGACACTATTTTTTTCAACGCCTGTTCCTAAATTATTAACCGCATTAAAATTATCGATAAGCGCACTGGAACCGGCATAATTAAAATCCGCACCGGTAAGTGTAGCGTTAATAACATTTTTCACCGCAACGTAAAAATCGACAATAGAACTTTGCGCAACACTATTAGGATTCACAATAATGTGCAGTTTTGCGGAATTTATTGCGGAATAATTAGTCGTGACATCAAATGTTGCTAAAGCACGCCCGACAGTCGACGTGGCTTGCGTAGTGTTTGAGTTGGATGTCGCATAGAATTCGACATGCCTGATTGACGCGCTGGCATTGGGAAGATTTACTGAAGTTGCTTGACCGGAAAACAAAGTAATGCTCGCATTCCTTTCCCCAACTTTATTGGTATTTATAATAACTTGAGCATTTACGTGCACTGCACACAATAAAAAGATCACCGCCGCCAACGTCATTCGTACGATTTTCATAGCGTTTGTCCCCATATCATGAACTATTTACCGTTGACTCGAATTATAGAAACCGGAAGAATCCGGTTATTAAGTAGTAAACCTACAAAGGCTACATATATAATATACACCTCAAAAAAGTATTGCGCAAGAAAAAATTAAGTAAAAAACAATCTCTTCTGCTTTAAATAAATATCTCTCGATTTAATCGGGGTTTAAGACTGTTAGCAGGCATAGTGTATGATAAGAATAGTAAAAAAATAAAAGGGCTTTTAAGCCGTGAGAATATTTTTGATATCCGCTATAGTTTTAACAGTACTGACATCGAGGTTAATTCCAGAGATAAATGCATCGCTGTACGTGTGCATTCCATTCATGAAGCACTTATTAAAAATGTCTCCTTCGCCAACCCTGCTTTTTAAGTCATAACCACGAGAAGGATGCACAATAATATCCGCCGCCGATTCCAAATACGGGCCTTCATAAATCTCTTCACGATCAAAAATCCGCGCAAAAATATTCTCTCCCGTTTGAGGATTTTTAAACGAAGCAAGCACATCTTTGACATAATTACGGACAGAACCGTATTCTTCTTTTTTAATTGTTCCCCGTTCTTCTCTGCCTTTGAGGTTCAGAAAAATACGGCCGGGCAATAACGAATAACAGACTGTCTCCGGCGCATAATTCTGCAGGTTTTTTTTACCATCAGCAGAAAACTTCAATAAACCGGTTTGTTCAAGCCAATTGTTCACTTGCACTTCACTGTTCAGCCTGCAGAACCCATGATCCGATAGGAATAGAACTCGCGAATTCCGCGGCAGTTTATCGAGCAGTATCCCGATTTTTTCATCTAATTGTTCAAAAAAAGTTTGCACCTGGCCGGAATATTCATGTCCATCTTCAAGATCATCCCAGAAAAAATGGTATAACCGGTCTGTTTCCATGATGACCATCTGGAAGAAATCCCACTCGCGTTCACGAATCAAATCAAAGGCAATATCAAACCGGTTTTTCATAACATGCTGGAGTTGTTGGATAAATGTAAGGCGCGATTCATGGGCGATTTGAGCATCCACATCAATACAATACCCCTTGTCTTGCAAATAACGTGAAAAGTCTGCAGGGTAAGATACGCGAGCAATATCCGGACACAAAAAACCCGACACAAGAATACCGTTAACCGGCAATGGCGGATAGGTCATGGGCACGTTGATGACAATAACGCGCTGTCCTTTTTTTGACAGCGCTTCCCAAATTGATTCCGCTTTACGACCTGAACCGGTGTTGATAGTGATTTCAAACGGATTGGGTATACGGTCGATAAACCCCATAATGTTGTGCCGTGCCGGATTAACGCCGGCCATATACGTTGCCCACGCCACTGCAGAAATGGTAGGGAACACGGAATTCATCTGCTGAAAACCATTCTTCTCACAGATTGATTTAAGGTTCGGCATCGCGCCTTTTGCAAACTGTTTTTGAAGAAAAGTATACGGAACGCCGTCTATTCCCAACACAAATGTTTTAATCTGCATAATTTCTGCCTTACACTGAATGTTATGTCAATTCGCCATATCGATGATTATTCCGCCTGCACAGAGATTGCCGTTGATCTCAAAAACAAACCGCCCCAACTCCTCTATTTCATTAAACGTACTGATAACCAAGGGTTTGTCTGTTTTTACAACAATTTCTGCAACTTCAAGATTTTTAAGTTTTTTTGCATGGCCATCAATACGCTCAAGGGTGGATGAATCAATTTTGTGTTCAATTTTTACTATCTGGCACAAACTTTCTTGTGTCGCGCATCTGAAAAGGAGCTTATAATCGATTTCAAACTCGATTTTGGCAAGCCAAAACACATGCGCTTTGAATGTTGAACGGACTGCTGTTTTGGTATCTTCGGAACACACCACATTTCCCCGCTCAATAAAAAGGGGGTCGTTGGTAGTAAACCCCGCAGACTCGCCCGCTGAACAGGCGGTAACGTTTTCTAAAAATTTTTCTACTGATTTCACGACAGTTTTTTGTCCTTCAGGCAATACGATTATCGGTTGCCCCGCACTGATTTTCCCTTCGGCAATCTTACCGGCTGTAATGCGTTTACTGCTGATTTTGTATACATCTTGAACAGGCAACACCAGCGGTTTATCGGTAATGGGCTTGCGGCATTTGAGGGAATCGAGCGCATCGCAGACAGTTAATCCATCATACCATGAAAGGCTGGTCGATACCGCAACGATATTATCGCCGTTCTTCGCTGAAATAGGGATATACATGAGCGGCTCGACACCCACACTTTTAAGAAATGTTTGGATTTCGCCTCGTATTTCTTCGAACCGTTCCTGCGAATAAGTAACTAAATCCATTTTATTGACAACGACTATCACTTGTTTGAGCCCAAGCAAATGCAAAATATACGCATGCCGTTTGGTTTGCTGTTGAACGCCTTCTTCCGCATCAATAATCAACAACGCCGCTTCTGCTTGCGCCGCTCCGGTCACCATATTTTTTACAAACTCAACATGCCCGGGAGCATCGATGATGACATATTTGCGCTTTGCGGTTTGAAAGAAAACCTGAGCCGTATCGATGGTAATTCCTTGATCCTGCTCCTCTTTGAAACTATCCATGACAAAAGCAAATTCTGTATCGCGCCCTAACTCGCCGGATTTCTGTTCTACTTCCCTTATTTTTTCTTTCTTAAGGGAATTGGTATCATACAGCAACCTGCCGATAAGCGTTGATTTGCCGTGGTCGACGTGCCCAACAATAACAAATTTTAGCCGTTCGAATTCGTTCATCATTCCACCTTTACATATATCCTAATGACCGTAATTTTTGCATCATATACGATGATTCTTTATCCTGTGCCCTACCGGCACGTTCGGCGACGGTAGTGGTTTTCAGTTCGTCAATAATTTTATCAATAGTATCCGCCTGCGAATCGACCGGTACGCATGCCGGTTCACAGCCTATACTGCGGTATCGTTTTCCGTTTACGGCAAAGTACAAAGAGGTTACAGGGATATTTTCGCGGCGGATATATTCCCAAATATCCAATTCCGTCCAACCGAGCAAAGGATGAATGCGCAGGTGCTCTTCGTTTTCTGCCTGAGCTTTATAGTGATCCCACATTTCCAAAGGCTGGGCTTTGTAATCCCAGTGAAAATTTTCGTTGCGAGGCGAAAAAACCCGCTCTTTTGCCCGAATCCCATGTTCATCTCGCCGTATGCCAAGATACAAAGCACGAAATTTATGTTTTTCAATAGCTTGTTTGAGCGCATTAGTTTTCAGTTCGCCGCAACATTCGAGTGCATTATTCGGATTACAGGTTATTCCTCGACCGATTGCCTCTTGGTTTTTATGGATAATGAGGTTTAACTTCCATTCTTTAGCATATTTATCGCGGAACTCATAAATTTCCTTGAATTTTCTGCCGGTATCAAGATGCAAAACAGGGAACGGTATTTGACCGTAAAACGCTTTCCTGATGAGCCACAGAAGTGTCGTTGAATCTTTTCCTATTGACCATAGCTGTGCAACTTTGTGGAACCGGTTATATCCTTCTCGAATGATAAAAATACTTTGGTTTTCCAGTTCTGATAATCGATCCATTCGCCTATTCTCCGCAGAATTTATATGATGAATATATTTATTAAATGCTTTTATAATCCTATCATTTTCAGGGATATTCCCGCCAAAATTGATACACAGCAAAATACCCCAAGCCAGTTTGCCTGAAAACCGAATAGCCCATATTTCTGCTCGGGATAACTTACCGTTATCGACTGGAGCGGCACACTCTTTTTTATAGGCTCATATCCGGGAGATATGATTGCATTTATATGGTTTTTATATCGGCAAGGAGAGATTTTAAGTTCAGCTGTTTCTACATAAATATCTATTTGACAGTTCGTTCCATCGCCATTTTTCACAATCGCCGATTGCCTGCCCTGTTTATCTGCACGTATGCGCACATTGATTTCGTTATTGTCCGCAATACGCAGAAGCGGCGTAACACACTGAAGCCCATCGCTCAATTCTAAAGTAACGCCATGAAGCGGCACTGTATCTTCTGTGCGTACTTTCAATACGGTTTCTTCGCCTTGGTTAAGCGGACGAACTCCAAACCGAAGGCTCAGCTGTCCCATGATGAGCACACACGGCACTAAAACAACTGCGAGAGGAACAAGCGTTGTACACACATAGACGCAATTTGCCCAAACTATTTTTCCGAGCGATTGTAAAGAAATTCTCATATTATGGCGGTATAACACCATTTCAAGCAAATGCGCTTTAATACGGTTTTTAGCTTTTTCACTTGCCACTTTATTCATAGAAGCATAGAACAGTTTCATGAGCAGATATCCGGCAATGCATGAAAAAACACAAAGCCCAACCATCGGATGCATATGCGAAAACGGCGCTGTAATCCAATCGAACACTATAGTAATACCGTGAATTATCCTCACCACTTAATCAATATATCCTAATCCTTTTAACCGATTTTTGATGACGGCGCTGTCTTCAGCCTGTTGTTTTTTTGCTTGGTTGTTTATTTTGTCAGCTTCCCTTTCAAGGACATTGGCGATAAATTCATCCGTTGATGAGCACCCCGACAATTCAGCGGCTAATTTGACTTTTTCCAGTAATTCTTTGGTAATTTTAATTTTTGGCCCCAGCATTTCCGTTTCCTTTTGTGTTTGTTCTCTTAAAACAGCGGTTTGCCTTCCATTTCCGTTTTTTCTGTATCAATACCATAATATTTTAAGATAGCAGGCGCAATATCTATCAATGTTGGATTATCGAGAGAAATTTTTCTATTTGAAACAACGATTCCCGGAACGATTCCGAAATAGACGCAATGGTCACCGCTCCAAGGGCTCACATTGTCCACAACAGTTTCTTTTGGAATTTTGCCAAGAATCGTTTCCCATGATGCGCGGTATCCGTCTTCATAACCGATAATCAAGTCGGGTGCATTAACAACGTTTGGGCCGGAATAAATCTCTTCGCGCCGTGCAACGTGTTTAATCGGATGTCTGCCGGTTTGAGGGTCAACAAAACTGAGCAATACAGTGCGGATTTCTTCGCATACATCGTCATATTCTTCCTCAAGGACAACACCGTTCGGTTCACGCTCGAACAGGTTGATATACACCGCATTGATTCCGAGGTTGTACGCGCGGGTTCTATCCCAGTCGACATTTTCGAAAAATTCTGTTTCGCCTTGTATTGAAGGGTCGATAAGCGCAATAAAACCGTTTTTCAGCAAAAGAGTATTCAAGTTCACACCGCGCCGGAATGACGTGAACCCGTGGTCTGACATGATGACAACTGCCGTATCATTATCGGTTATTTCCATTACTTTGCCGATAACTTGATCGAATTCTCTGTAGAGGTTTTCTATGGTTTTCCCGTATTTTGCTCCTAGTTCTTCGGTATAAAGCGGGTGGGCAGAGTCCATTGCCCTCCAAAAGGTATGGCAGGTTTGGTCAAGTATATTAAAATAATGGAACTGCACACCTTTATCAAATCGATTAAGTTCATGAAACATACTTCTCTTTTCTTCTTCAAAAACGAGATGCATTTGTTCGAGAAACTCATCATCAGTCAGAATACCATGTTCAAGAGCTTTGGTATCGGGAGGCATATTCTGCGTATAGAAAAATCCGATCGCTTTAAAAAGTTCCTCCGCATACGTTGCCGGAGCAGAGATAGGCATCGCCGGATCAGAAGGATCGATGTTGAGCGGAGATACATATAACTTAAAATGCGGGTGGCATTCTTTTAGATAAAACCTGCATATTGCAGACATGCTCTGCAAGAAAGGAAGTATGGAGAAGCGCACCTTGACAAAATCGCTAAACTCTCCTTGATTTAATATGATTTCCTGATCGCCGATAACGATTTTTGCTACATCGTTAACACTATCAACATACACGGTGAACGGTGTTTTCAGCGAACTTTCCTCAAGCGATTTACATTTAAGCGGATTGATATACGGATGCTGAGGCCCGTATAAAACTGCATCACATTTGCCGTCTTTGAGTTCAACCGAATAAATTCTGCCTCCGCCGATTGTTTCTTTGAGCCCGGCAGAACGATATGTCGTATAAAAACTGAATGTGCCTTGCGTACCGAGTATATCCGGTGTTCCCATACCGGACAAAAGATGGATTCTTCCGCTCTGGCACGGACATTAGCATGGATAGTTTCCCGGCAATTTCAATACGCGCGCATCAACGCCATGCCGGTCAAGATATTCCCAGAACGGCGTGCCTTGCCGTAAATTGCGCACAATCCCCTGATTCAGCGGGAACTGCCATTTTCCAAAGCGCAAAAAACGGGACGGGTAACCAGTCTCGGTAGTTGATAGATATGGCGTTAACGTGGATGCATGTCGATGGATAAAATCAAAAATACCATGAACACCGGGATTTCCGCTTACTGCAAAATTCGACCACGCAACGGGGCTTTGCGGCGGATAACTGGTACCAAGTTTCTTAAAATCGCCTCCATTGTCAATCAGTTGTTTAACGTTAGGCATTTTTTTTTCATCGATATACTGTTGAAGCAAAACAGGGTCCATACCATCAATGCCGATGACCAACAATTTTTTATCTGAACCGGCAAAAGTTTCACCGGTGATAAACAAGATACAAAATACTACGAACCACACGATTTTCTTGCACATTACAGCAACGCTTTCCCTTCCATATATCTCGGAATTTTTACATTGAACAACGAAAGCACAGTCGGGGCGATATCAATAATATGGGGTTCAACTGCATTTGTTTTCCGGTTGCAGTAAAAGATTCCGGGGGCAATTTTCGGATCAAGCGTATGGTCGCCGCTCCATGCCTTGAGATTATCTTCGAAAATTCTTTCAGAAAGTTTACCGGTAACGGACTCCCATGATATCCTATACCCGTCATTGTATCCTACAATAAGATCAGGTGCGGCGGATGTATACAATCCGCGGTAAATATCATTCGAATCGTATACGTTCAAAATGGCAGTTTCGCCTGTTTCGGGGTCTTTCAAGCCGGCCAGTTTTTCAATGATTTTGGCTTTGACCGACGCCGCTTCTGCATCGTCAACAATCCCTTGAGTTTCTCGTGATTTCCTGTTGAGGAAAATACCGCCAAGCCCTACGGCATAAGCATAGGTTTTGCTCCAGTCGACATCCTGAAAATAATCTGCGCCGGTAATGCCGTTTTTCAAAGCAAGCAGTCCATGATTATACAGCCACGTATTGATATGGATACCGCGCCGGAACGACCTGAACCCATGATCGCTAATAACCATGATGACATCATTTTTACCAAGTTTTTTCAGTGTTTTCCCAACTAATGCATCCATGCGTTGGTACATTTGCGGAATGACGCATTCGAATCGTTTTGCATCATCTTTCGGCGCCGGATGCTGAGGGTCGATATACCGCCAGAACATGTGCTGTATCCGATCGCTGGCATCAAATACACAGACACACAATCCTTCCGGTGTTTTATCAAGAGCGTTAAAAAACATCTTTTCTCGTTCTTCATGGATTAAATACGTTTGTTCAAGGAACGTCTCATCGTTTAAAACGTGTTCATTTAATCCCCATGTATCTTCCATAAAACCGAGGGTTCCGTATAACCCGTTGAGTTTAGATAAATACCCTGCATAATAGCGCGGTTCGGAAATCGGCAGTACCGGCGATTCGGGATCAATGTTTATCGGAGTAACGTACAATCTAAATTCAGGCGATACTTGGCGTACACAAAAGCGGCATATGCCTGAGATTTTTATCCCGAACCCTACGGTAAACACAACGCGAACCCATGGCGAGTGTTTATTCAATTCCAATGTGTATTTCTGTTTCTGTATGGATAACTCTACGAAATCTTCGTTAGGGCTGATTATTAGAGTAAACGGCACTTTCATCGGCGTTTTTTCCGCTAAGAGCGGATTGGGAGGTCCTTCAATATATGATGCAATTTTATTTCCGGTTCGTTCAACAAGGATACGCACTCCTCCGATCGTATCAGCATGTTCCGGCTCTCGGGTTGAATATGCGGCAAACGTGCCCTGCGACCCGCGAATATCCGGCGTGCACATTGCCGATAAAATTGTCCCATAACATTTTTCAGGCGGAAACGAAATTGGTACCCGCAATATATTAGAAAAAATGCCTGCATCGCTCAGAACTTTCCAGAAAGGCTGGGATTTCCGCAATAACCGTATTTCGGGTTTTCCAAGCGGAAACTGCCATTTGCCTATTTTGATGAACCGCTTCGGCGTACCGATATGAGACGACGATAAATCCGGAACATGAAAACGGCGGTCAAGGGTTAAAAAATCGAAAATATTGTGAGCACCGGGATTTACGCCCGTCTGAAACGACGACCACGCAACCGGGGATATCGATGGATACGTTGTCGCCAAACGCCTGAACACTCCGTGTTCTCCTAATTGTTTCAAGTTCGGCAATGCTCCTTGTTTACTATACTGCTCGACTAATCTCGGATCAATGCCGTCCAGTCCAAGCACTACAACACGCCGTGCCTGTGCATTTTTACTGATTTTTTTCCCGCAAATCAATTTCCATACTGCCCTCACCGGCCACAAGAGTATCAGAAGCAGTGCGGCAATAAACGCGACAAGGAACACAAACGCCGAACCGGCAAAAGCGAATCCTGCTCCCGGCCCAATGTAAGCAGTACATGGAACCGCGTTCGCCGTTTCATACACAAAAAGCAAAATACCTAATAATTTCGGGGTTGGATACCATCTCTTATTTTTATTCATCAGTAACACTATACCCTGTAAGCCACAACATTTTTAAAGATTCATAAAAGGGATATCGTATCATAACCATGCTTTTTTTACATAAATTTATCATGTCACCTCTTGAGAAGTAGTGCGTTCTCCGCATAAATACACGACAAAAGAACCGGCAAACAAAACAGTAAGAATCATTACACTTACCATAGCCGCCATACTTGAACCCAGCATTTCCTTGATATGGTCGAACTGATTGTCCCTATCATTTTCTTTGAGATCGATTTTTTTAGAATATCCATTCAATAATGATTCAGGGAGATAGACTTTTATCATTTCAATCAACGCCGGGTTATCCGTTACAAACGAGTTTGAAACCATTTCATGTGCAACCACTGATTGAGCATGGCGTACAGCAAGCTCAGTGCAGGCATCAGTATCCGGACACCAAAACTGTTTCCGTGCCGCCTCAAGCAAAATCCCTGTAATTTCCTGAAAACCATGAGGATTGATTTCTTCAAAATAGCGGCCTATTCCGATTCCGGCTGAATCATCGACATAGAGAGAAAACAGTTCCGCCCACATACTCTCAGACAGAACTGACGGGCGCAGGACATTCCAACCGAAAGTATTGCGAAATGTACGCGCCAATGCCTTAGTTGAAGCGGTTTCACCCTCCATGACTCTCCGAATATAGAACGGATTGCAGAATGAATCCCTCTTCTCTTCCTCAACGGCATTCTCTATTGAAATGACCTTCGGATTGTTTTTTTCAATAATGGAATGGATAAACGCATCCGGTTTATTTCCCGTTATATATGAAATCGCGGCGCTGACGCCGCCAACATATTCATAGATATGGTCGAGACTGAGCGGCCCGCACGTGTTGTTTGACAATGGCTGTACAATGGTATCAGCATCATGAAGCAATGCCTCAAGGACACCCCTTTTCTCCATGCCCCAATATTTTCGGGTATAAATTACTCCCATATAGGTGAGATATGCTTCTGCGGCCATTGTTTTGCAGTTCCAGTGATTGCCGTTTTCTACGAAAGGGATTATACCGGTACCGTATGTTCCCGGCACAGCCCCGACAGTCCGAACCGTAGAGAATTCTTCAGCATCTTCGGCAGTAAACCCTTTTCTCCGCATAATTTCTTTCGCCTTAACCGAACTTTCACGCACATAATTATCACCGCTGATATCATCTTCAATAACCGTTAATGACTTCACTGCTTTATTGATCAGATCAATGCGTGATGCACCGACGTCGCGAAACATACCCGAAGTTTGTGCAACTACATCAATGCGAGGCCTTTTGAGTTCTTCCATCGGAATACGCCGGATATCATGCACTATGCCGGCACTATCCCAGACCGGTTCCACACCGAGTAAATATAAGCATTCGGCCAGATTTCTTCCTTTGGACCGCTTAAACTCGCCTCCCCAAATATTTACTACCACCTTGCGCGGATAAGTTCCGGCAATTTTGCGTTTTTCCTCAATCAAAGCATCAACTAATAACCGTGCTTCATTCCATGCTTCTCGAGTCGGAAATTTTTGGACGGAACTGTCCTCCTCTTCACATAAAGCCATAACTGATGCATGGTGCGTGCTTTGAGCAAACCGGAGCTGATTATCAGATGGAATAAGTTTACTCATAACTGCATAAACCTCTCCGGATTTCGGTTTTCTCGGAACTGCATCAAGAAAAGTTGCCAACCGGTCAACAACCGCTGTATAGTGTTCAAATGCTTCGGCTATCCGGCATCGACCTTCTTTTCTAAAAAAAGAGCATATTGATTCAAGGGCGGCTTTGCCGGATTTCAACATTTCGCAAGAAACAGTATTCAATTTAGGTTTAAGCGCCAACTCTTTACTCAGATGAATCTTATTTACATATAGAATCAGCGTTGAAGCCAACGATTGAACCTGTTGAACGTCCATGTCCTCAAAAAGCCGGTTTATTCTTAGAGATTCGGCAATCTGCAGTAATCGATGGTTGTTGAGTATTACTGATTTATCAACTGTAGAATGAAAATCAACGGAAACAATATCCTGATTTTTTGGATCCGCAAGAAACTTCATGATATTCTGGACAGCATTTTTATTTCTGGCACAGCTTATTAAAGCCTGCATGATAAACCTTTCCCTGCTCCGCGTAAGAGTACGTTCGCCTGAGATTACAGAGTATAGCAGAAATTGCCGGTTTGATCCATGATGAAAAAAAAGCGCGCCGTTTGGTTTGGCACGCTGATTTCTCTACTTTGAAACAAGCAGTTATACGAGTTGGCGGGCAACATTTTGAGCCCACATTTCGGCATCTTCGAGCTGAGCGTCAACGTCGCCGTCAATCTTGAGCGGATCGGCAACAATCGTTACACCGCACTGGCGAAGACAATCTTCAAGGATATAAACTGCATTGCAGAAATTAGGAAAATTACTGTCGCCGCATCCGAAGCTCGCACCTTTTTTACCATCCAGAGATATTGACTTCATCTCTTCATGAAACGGCACAAAATCATCCTGCAATTCACCGTCTCCCCATGTTGAACTGCCAAACAATATGATATCATATTCCATGAGTTCATGCGGAGCAGTATCGGTAACATTTGAAACGGTTACTTCAATACCGTCGTTTTCAAAAACGTCTTCGATTGTATTTGCAAGTGTTTCAGTATTGCCCATTGTGCTTCCGTATACAATAATTGCTTTTGGCATTATGCGGCTCCTTTTTTATCTTGAAACGAGCTTTTTGGGTTATGATAATAATAACAAGAAATAGTATATGAGTTAATGAGAGCGACCACCACTAAAATTTTTGTTATTTTTCTGCGGTCAATCGCCTTCGTGCTTTTTGTTACATAATAATATGTATTCAATTCTTGTCAATTATTATTCATTTATTTCATGGCGTTTACTGAAAATTTTTAGTTTAATGAATAATAACTGTTCAAAATAAAAACAACAACACGGAGGAACGCTATGCAATCCATTAAATTTTATATACTGATTACCGCATGCATCATTTTATTTGGCGGTTGCGCATCATCAAAGAAAACATCGCTGTTTTATAAGCCGCAACTCATTGAAGTTGCGCAATTGACTCACCAGCCCACCGGTATCGCCGTTTCTCAAAAAGGCAGGATATTTATCAATTTTCCCCGATGGAACACTGCTCACGAATATTCCGTAGCAGAACTTTCAAACGATGGTTCACTGCACCCATATCCGGATGAAGAATGGAACTGGTGGGAACCTGAAACATCATTAAATTCAAAAAAACATTTTGTATGCGTACAAAGCGTTTACTGCGACAATGACGGACATTTATGGATACTTGACCCTGCACAATCACTCTTTATAACAGGCATCAGCGAACCGGCAAAACTCGTAAAAGTCGATCTTGCAACCGATCAGGTTATGGACATTTTCTATTTTGACTCGTCAATTGCCCCGTCAGGAAGTTACCTCAACGATATCCGCATCGACACAACAGACAATTTCGCGTATATTACGGATTCAGGGCTTGGCGCAATTATTGTTCTCGACATAAAAAAACGCTCCGCACGGCGCATTCTAAGCAACCACCCATCAACAAAAGCCGAGCCGCAAACAACCATTACTATCAATTCTGTGCCGCTTCAAGGTACTGATGGGAAAACACCGCAAATTCATGCAGACGCAATCGCACTCGATACCAAAAACGAATACCTCTATTACCAAGCGCTCACGGGAAAAACGCTTTACCGTTTCAACACCAGTTACCTCAAAGATGCAACTGTCCACGATTTAGAATACGAATTGCGCGCACGCCCGTATGCGAAAAACAGCATTGTAGACGGTATTACGATGGATCACAACGGCAATATGTACTTAACTTCACTTGAGCAAAATGCCATTGTACGGTTTAACGAAGAGAAAACCATCACGCAAATTCTTATTCAAGATACCCGCATCAGCTGGCCTGACTCCGTATGTATCGGGCCGGACGGTTTTTTGTATTTTACTGCATCGCAGATACATCTCATGCCGCAGTTTAATAATGGGACTGATAAACGCACTGTTCCATATTACGTATTCAAGATCGATATAAAACGCTATCTCAAATAAGAAATTTTGAAGGCGTCAACCGGAATATTATCCCCGTCCCCGATATGCGGGAACTGACTGTTCAGGAATCCATACTTCTTTTGGAGCAACACCCGTTTGGAAAAATACATCGATAGGCATGCCGCCGCGCGGATACCAATACCCACCGATTCGAAGCCAAACCGGCATGAGAGTTTTTTGAAGCTTCTTAGCAATCGCTACCGTACACTCCTCATGAAAAGCACCATGATTGCGAAAAGAACTCAGATAGAGCTTGAGCGACTTGCTTTCTACAAGCAGTTGAGACGGAATATAATCAATCATAAGATATGCAAAATCCGGCTGTCCGGTAACCGGACACAACGATGTGAATTCCGGACAGGTAAACCGCACCACATACTGTGTATCAGGATGAGGATTTTGCACCGCCTCCAACACTGCTTCTTCCGGAGAAGTTGGAATCGGTATTTTTGTTCCAAGTTGATGTAAAGTGTGATATATGTCTTTTCCCATTATTCCCTATCCTTACATTTCCCATTTCTAGGCCAAATTGTCTGCGGCAAACACCGGCTGGAGCGCTTGCCTGATTGATGCCAATCGTCCGGCAAACAACACTACTGCAGTCAAACAAATTGTGCCTTGTATACACAAAGTCAACGGTGCGCCATAGTGCTCTGCAAGTTCTCCCGATAACAAACTCCCCAGAGGAAACAACCCAAGAAAAGTCATCGTATAGAAACTCATTACCCTGCCTCGTTTATCATCGTCCACTACCGTTTGCAGAATTGTATTGCACGACGCCATGGCAACCATTAAACCTGCTCCTATTATAAACATTGCCGCCATTGACAGCCATAAAACTATTGATTGAGAGAAAACAATCATGCCAAGACTTAGAAGTGCTACCGAATAAAAAACGGCTTTTTCTAATCCCGCAACAGAAATACGGGACAGCAAATATGCTCCTCCAAACATTGCGCCTATACCTGCGCACGTCATTAAAACCCCCAATGTTTCAGGACCGCCCTGTAATACATCGCGCGCAAACACCGGCGCCAAAGTAAAATAGGGCATGCCAAAAAGGCTGATCAGGCTCAAAACCACCAAAACGACCTTGATCGGTTGAGTAGCACAGGCATACTGTATGCCTTCTTTAAGTTTCAACAGAAATGCTCCTTTATCAGATTCACGTGCCGTTTCCTGTACGATCTGTATCCGTTCGAGGGCAATGAGAAAAACAAGGTAACTCAACCCATTTGCAAGAAAACACGTGCTTTCTCCAAACGCTTTAATTAAATACCCTGCTATTGCAGGGCCGATAAGGCGCGCACCATTAAAAAGCAGTGAATTAAGAGCAATCGCATTGCCAAGGTCTTCTTTTGAATTAACAATCTGAGCAACAAATGCCTGCCGCACCGGTAAATCAAAACCGATCACAATACCAAGAAAGATTCCCATAACGAGAAGATGCCATATCTGCACATCTCCCCTTAAAACAAGTACATACAGGAGCAACGCCTGAATCATTGCAAAAATTTGCGTAACGATAAGCATCTTACGCCTGTTCCAGCGTTCCGACAACGCTCCTGCTACCGGAGATAAAACAAAAGACGGCATGAGCGTTGCAAATGATACAATCCCTAACATTTCACTCGAATTTGTCAGCCGGTACGCCAGCCAGCTTAATCCTATCCGTTGCATCCATGTACCGACAAATGAAACACCCAACCCAAAAAAATAAATGCGGTAATTTTTATTCTCAAGAGCACGCAGTGAACGCCTTAATTTACTCATAAACTTTCCATAGTATAAAACAGTATTTCATAATCATGTAAAAAGTGCATTATCCCATATATTCTGCCGCATATACAATCGATTTTATATCGTTCCTCCATTTTACAATCTTTAGTTACCGATATTGTTTATTGAGTGAAATAATCTTCTTCTTTGAGTTTTTTATTTTTCCGCTTTACTAAATATTTTTCTCCGCTATAATTAGCTATAGCTAATTTTATTTTTAGTTATACCAAAAACCAAACGGAGTTATTATATTCTCATGAAACATGCTGTAGTAACATTCTTAATACCCTTAAGCATTCTCTATTCAGGATGCACAATTGAGCACGATAAAAACGCAAAAGATATGTCTCGAGAGATAATAAAAATCGTAACGACCACCGGAATGATTGCAGACGCGGCAAAGATCGTTGGCGGAACCCGTGTAAATGTTACCGGACTGATGGGGCCCGGGGTTGACCCGCATTTATATAAAGCAAGCGCCGGCGATGTTACACGTTTATCAGAAGCCGATATTATTTTTTACAACGGACTGCATTTGGAAGCAAAACTCGGAGAACTCTTAGAAGAAATGCAAAGCCGAACAGAAACCATTGCTGTATCCCGCTCAATTAACCGTAATTTACTGGTATCTCCTCCGTCTTTCAAAGGTAATTACGATCCTCACATCTGGTTCGATGTAACGTTATGGATCCAAGCTGTGGAAACCATTCGAGATGCATTGAATATGCTTGATCCTTCAAACAATAAGATTTATACTGAAAATGCTTCAGAATACATTCGGGAATTGCAGGATTTACATACTTATGTTCTCAATAGGTCGGCAGAAATTCCTCCTCAGCATCGTGTTCTCATTACCGCACACGATGCGTTTAATTATTTTGGAAAACAATACGGATTTAAAGTAATGGGATTACAAGGAATAAGTACTGAAGCTGAAGCCGGCACTTCTGATGTACAGCGATTAGCAGATTTTATTGCGGAGAATAGAATACCGGCAATTTTTGTGGAATCATCCATTCCGCGGCGGACTATTCAGGCGCTTCAATTGGCAGTAGCGTCGCGCGGGTTTAACGTAGAGATCGGCGGAGAACTCTTTTCCGATGCTATG
Source organism: bacterium (assembly GCA_024233545.1). Lineage (GTDB taxonomy): Bacteria > Auribacterota > Auribacteria > Auribacterales > Auribacteraceae > JACKPL01. Next base: position 203,271 of record JACKPL010000002.1, on the reverse strand, counting down.
GGCAACGCCGGCACATTCGAAGGCACTTTTATCGGAATGGTTACACATAATATCAATACCATTGTTGACGCACTGAAAAATAAGGTACCCCGTTATGGAACCAACAACTCATATTCAATCCGCTTCGCCTCAAATTGCTCTGCATGTTGAGGACTTGACCGTTGTCTATAAAGATAAACCGGCTCTATGGGATGTAGACGTACAGGTGCCTGAAGGCGTGGTAATGGCGGTTATCGGGCCGAACGGCGCAGGGAAAACAACGTTTCTCAAAGCAGTCCTCGGCCTCATACGCCCTGCGGCAGGACAAGTATCCGTACTCGGGTTGCCCTACGCCAAACGAAGAAATATTGTCGGGTATGTCCCTCAACGCACCAGCGTCGATTGGGATTTTCCCACTACCGTCATAGACGTAGTTATGATGGGAATGTATGGCAACCTCGGATGGATTAAACGTCCCGGAAGCCACGAGAAGAAACTCGCTATGGATGCATTGGACAAAGTCAAAATGACCGATTTCGCTCATCGCCAAATAAGCCAACTGTCCGGTGGACAGCAACAGCGTGTTTTTCTCGCTCGCGCACTGGTACAAAATGCATTGATTTACCTTATGGATGAACCGTTTCAAGGAGTCGACGCGGTAACGGAACGATCTATTGTAGCGCTCCTGCAAGAACTTCGGTCATCGGGTAAAACGCTTATTATTGTTCACCATGATTTACAAACCGTTCCATCGTACTTTGATTGGGTAACCATGCTTAACGTCCGCTGTATAGCGTCCGGGCCGGTTACAGAGGTTTTCGACGAGAAAAACCTACATCTCACATACGGCGGCAGAACACCGTTTGTAACATCGCTCAAAAAGCCGGCATCATAAAAATAATATGGATATTTGAATGGATTTTTTTCGGCAGTTTATTTATGACATATTTTTTGATTACACATTGAGGACAGTCGCACTCGGCTCAGCTGTTCTTGGCTGTGTAAGCGGTACATTAGGATGCTATGCATTTCTACGCAAACAAAGCCTTGTTGGAGATGCAATATCTCACGCGGCATTACCGGGCATTGCGATGGCATTCCTCTTAACCCGTTCTAAAAACACTTTCGTTCTTTTATTAGGAGCATTTATCGCAGGCTGGATTGGAATGATCGTTGTCAATCATATCGTAAAGACAACACGCATAAAAAATGACGGCGTGTTTGGATTTTTTTTATCCGTTTTTTTCGGGCTTGGAATTGTTTTGCTCACGTTCATTCAGAAAATACCCGATTCGACTCAAGCTGGGCTCAATAAATTTCTTTTCGGGCAGGCGGCAACACTGATGCACAGCGATGTTATTACCATCGGGATATTAGGCTGTGCCGCACTTTGTATGATGATTCTGTTCTGGAAAGAATTCAAACTTCTTTGTTTTAATCCGGATTTTGCCGCAAGCATCGGGTATCCGATTACAGGATTGGACATTATTCTAACAACAATAATTGTGATTGCCATCATCATCGGACTGCAAACAGTCGGCGTTGTTCTTATGAGCGCAATGATTATTGCTCCTGCGGCGGCCGCGCGGCAATGGACAGACCGGATGGGACACATGATTGCCCTCGCCGGTTTTTTTGGCGCAACTGCAGGCATAGCCGGCTCAATTATCAGCAGTTCTGCCGCTCGCCTGCCCACCGGCCCAACTATTGTTTTATGTATTACTGTTATCGTTTTCATTTCCATCGTGCTGGCTCCTAACCGCGGTTTGTTAAGCTATATGATTCAATTTCAAAGGCAGAAAAAGCTTGTGCTCGATGAAACAATATTGACAAGCCTCTATTTATTAACCTTGAAACACGGTTCCGTTTCACGCAGTTTCCCCTTTGCAATGTTAAGCGTAATGGCGGAACGAAAAAATATCGCTATTAAATTTACCTTGAAAGATTTGGAAAAACGCGGATGGGTACGCCTTTTCGGACAATCGGAATGGGCACTCACACCTGAAGGGTTTGTCCATGCACAAGAACTGCAAGAAAAAGGGAAACGATGAGCATTCCGCAAATAGAAATACAGCTTATCGCATCGATTATCGCCATAGCATGCGCACTGCCCGGCGTTTTCCTTGTACTGCGTAAAATTGCGCTCATGAGCGATGCCCTCAGCCATGCTATTCTTCTTGGAATCGTACTCGGTTTTTTTCTGGTAAAAGACTTATCCTCTCCCCTTTTGATTATCGGCGCCGCTCTTATCGGTTTATTGCTGGTAAGTTCCGTTGAACTGCTCAGCAAAACCCGCCTTGTTCCGCAAGACGCCGCTATCGGTTTGATATTTCCCGCTCTTTTCAGCCTTGCTGTACTTCTTATCTCGAGATACGCAGGAAATGTACACTTAGACACTGATGCCGTACTGCTTGGAGAACTGGCTTTTGCGCCTTTTAACAGGCTGACTCTTTTCGGTTTGGATTTCGGCCCGCGCGCACTGTATTCCGGAAGCGGGATACTGTTATTGAACCTGCTGTTTATCTTCTTATTTTACAAAGAATTAAAACTTGCAACGTTTGACGAAGGGCTATCGGCAACACTTGGTTTTTCGCCGGATTTAATCCATTATTCGTTTATGGCAATTGTCTCTATCACTGCGGTAGGCGCATTTGATTCTGTCGGCTCGATATTGGTTGTGGCGCTCATGATTGCACCGCCCGCATCAGCATATTTATTAACTGACAGTTTGCGCAAAATGCTTCTGCTGAGTGCACTCTTCGGACTTATCGGAGCAGTATGCGGATATTGGGCGGCACATTTTTTTGATGTTAATATCGCAGGATCGATAGCGACATTCTGCGGCGGTATTTTTGCCGTCGTCTACATAGCCGCACCTGAAAGAGGCATTATCGCCGGTATAATCCGTAAAAAACGCCAGCATTTTGAAATCTCCATAACCATGCTTTTGGTACACCTGCTCCACCATGAAGGAACCGAACTGGAAAACATTGAATGCAAAGTTCCGGAATTGCCGACACACCTTAACTGGCAAAGCCCAATCATGTTTCATATCATACAATCAGCAATCGAACGGAATTTAATTACCAAACACCGTTCTCTGCTTAAGTTAACCGACCGAGGGCGGGAGCGCGCACGAAACGCAATGATTAAATAACTTGGGGGTAATCATAAAAGTTGTATTATTGTGATTAAATGAACACAAAACTTGATTCAATGCCAGCATCTTTTCACTGGCTTAATATTACCCAATTTCTCGGCGCTCTGAACGATAATATATTCAAATTTATCGTCATGTTTGCCCTTATTTCATATTTCGGTGATACAAACGCAAGCACAATCGTATCGGTAGTGGGCATGCTGTTTGTCATCCCGTTTATTATCATTTCTCCTCCGGCAGGCATTCTTGCCGACCGCATAAGCAAACAGCGTATAACCATTTTTGTAAAACTGCTTGAAATTGTCATTATGACAGCCGGCACCATCGCATTTTTGTTACGGTTGCCATATCTTATTTACGGCGTTCTATTTCTGATGTCTGCCCAAAGTGCGTTCTTTGGGCCGGCAAAGTATGGTATTTTGCCGGAACTGGTTGAAACAACGCAATTATCGCGTGCAAACAGCATTATTGTCTGCTTTACTTTTCTTGCAATAATCTTTGGAACATTTCTTGCACCCGTTACTTCAGCACTAACCCACAGTAATTACGGGATTGCAAGTGTTCTCTGCATCATCATTGCGATAGCAGGAGCAATAACCTCGTTTCGAATCCTGCCGACCGTTCCGTCAGGTTCAACAAAAAAATTTTCTTTATTTGTCTTTAAAGATGTTTTCTGCGGCATTAGGGATTTCCGTCATGACCATTACCTCATGTTTGCCATCTTCGGATCGATGTATTACTATTTGGCCGGCGCTTATTTGCAGTTAAACCTTATTCCTTACGGGATTGAAATACTCAACCTTACACATGAACACAGCAGTTATCTTTTTCTCATTGCCGCTATCGGTATCGGAATAGGTTCGATCGGTTCAGGTAAACTTTCCGCACGGCATTTTGAATTTTCCAGTATCATTTTCGGAGCAATCGGATTGATTATCGGCCTTGCAGGTTTGTACCGATCTTCGAATTTGATCAGCGCACTTATTTTCGTCCTATTCCTCGGTATCAGTTCAGGATTACTGATTATTCCGCTCCAATCGCTTATTCAATTTCGGAGCCCTCCGCAATATCGCGGCTCCCTGCTTGCGGCATCCAATGTGCTGAACTGGATTGCGATTCTTTTTGCTTCTGTTCTCCTCTATTATTTTAATGCGTATCTTGTGTTATCTCCTAAAACCGGATTTATTATATTTTCCATTATGACAGCATCACTCTTTTTGATCGCTTTTTTTTCTATTCCGTATACCCGATACTGGATAGTAAACTTCTGGGCTACACATTCCCGATTTGTCGTTTATGTACATGGCATTGACGCAATACCGCTTTCCGATACTGTGATCATTCTATGCCCAACGCCATCATGGCATGAAGCTTTAGCCGCCGCGGCAACTATATCGCGCCCCATACAATGGCACATTAAACAGAAGACGTCTTTCAGCATGCCTCGCTATGTCGCATTGCTTATTGCGCCGCACGTTTTCTCGCGCTGGGACAACCAATCGGTTCATCATATTCCATCACACATTCTTTTTATCAGCGGGGAAACCATTCTGGAAGATTTGCCGTCAATTCAATCACATGTGCGCAACAGCACAACCCGTATTATATTTTGTTCAATAAGAAAAAACGGTTCATTGGAGAGAAAAAATAAGGACGATTTACATGTAGTTTTTTCAGATCGGATACCAAAACCACTTTGATTATTGCACTCTATCTATGTAAAAATCCGGGTTTTACTGAGGGACAAAGAGACAATGGGAAAAGCATTCAACATGTAAAACCCGGATTGTAATTGTTTTATCGCTTTACAGAATTCATTGCCAACCTGCGGTTATTTTCATTCTGAATAGTAAGGGCAAATAATTTTATTTCCTGCGATAATTCGGTGTAGTCCATTAGCGTAACGTCTTTGATTACATCTTCAACAGCAGAACCTTTGCTCAATCCATCGAGTATTTCGACAATTATTTCTTCGCCATATGTTTCAATCAAATATTTAACGGCGATATATGACTGAATATATGCAGTCTGAAGTTTATTATGTGTATAATTATGCACAACATCCGTTTCAAGCGTATGAAGATCAAGTATTGAAGGTTCATCGTGAAATTTTTTCAAAATTTTATTCGGTTCACATTCGCCGGATACATATTGCGCAAGCCCTTCGTTAAGCCAGAACGGAATAGCATTGCGGCTGGCATACGCAAGAACATGATGAGTCAATTCATGAGCCGCAGTAACTCTAATATCGTCATTTGCACGCCCGCCGACAAGAATGCGGATTTTTCCGTCATACACACCGACTGAATGAGAATCCCTTGAAAAATCCTTAAACTGAGATGCCGTATAGAGATATACCGGAATGTCATGTGATGCGGTAAACTTCATCCATGCGCAAAGTTTTAAATAGGTTGAAATCAATTCATTCCCTATCAATTCAGCTTGAGACGCAAAGGTTTCATCGGAATAATGAATTACGAATGGATGCCGCACTAATTTTAAATATGTTTCCGCCCTATTCATTTCTTTTTGCAGTATTGAAAATTCATCCATATCGGGCATAATCGCTCCGTTTTCTACTAGAAGAGTGTAGCTGTTTAATGCATGAGTATACTCTTCGAGTAAATACATAATACGTGCATTAAACCGGAGCAAATAAGGGTCTTCAGGTTTAATCAGAAGCGCTATGCTTATGTGTTTTTTTGCATCAAGCAAATCACCGCGGTCAAAATAGAGTTTTGCAAGGAACATATGAAGCTGAAAAATAGATGCATTATACGATTCAGCGTTCTCAAGCACCTCTATGGCACGGTCATTCTGGCCGGCTTCGTTTAATTGTAAAGCATGCTGAATTGACGCAATGACTAAACTCTCTTTTGCCGTACGGTTCGAAGGATACCGCTTTAAAAAAACTGAAATTTCTGCGATTTTTGATTGAAAACTACATGCTTCATTATCCGGAACATTATGCATTACCGCACCAGATACCATGGACGGCATAAAAACTATTATCACTAGTACTGTTTGAATCATTCTGTTTATCATGGCAATCTCTATCGGAGGTTTTCGTTTTAACACTCAATTCAGATGTTAAGCAGTTCTGATGCCAGAAAAAATCAAGTTCAAACCGGAATATTCATCACTTAAAAATAAAGGCAGTTTTACATATCGCACGTAAAACATTTTTACATATCGCTATACAATCTCCCACATCCAAACATAAAAACAAATAAAAAAAGCCTTTGGAAGTTTGGTAAACCTCCAAAGGCTTTTAATTACATGCGATCCAAACTGATTAAGCTATAGTTACCTTTTTGTCAAGATATACATCTTGAATTGCATTCAAGATTGCCACACCTTCTTTAAAAGGTTTCTGGAACGCTTTGCGTCCGGAAATTAAGCCTGCACCGCCAGCTCTCTTATTGATAACTGCCGTTGCAACAGCTTGTTTCAAGTCATCTTTTCCAGATGGGCCGCCGGAATTGATTAAACCGATGCGTCCCATGTAGCAGTTTGCTACCTGATAACGAGTAAGGTCAATCGGATGGGCAGAACACAATTTATCGTACATCAGCGGATGAGATTTGCCGAATTTTATTGCGGTAAAACCACCGTTGTTTTCCGGTAATTTCTGTTTGATTACGTCTGCTTGAATGGTAACGCCGAGATGATTGCCTTGTCCGGTTAAATCAGCCGCCGCGTGGTAATCTACACCATCTTTGGTGAAAGCTGAATTGCGCAGGTAGCACCATAAAATGGTAAACATCCCTAATTTGTGCGCATATTCGAATGCCTGAGAAACTTCTTCAATCTGCCGGGACGATTCTTCAGAACCGAAATAAATCGTCGCACCGACACCTACAGCACCCATATTAAATGCCTGCTCGATTGAAGCAAAAAGGCGTTGGTCATGTTTATTAGGATATGTCATCAGTTCATTATGATTGAATTTTAACACGAACGGAATTTTATGAGCATATTTGCGCGACACCAATCCAAGAACACCCAATGTAGACGCAACAGCATTACAGCCGCCTTCAATACCGAGCTTTACAATATTTTCGGGATCAAAATACATAGGGTTGGGAGCAAACGATGCGCCTGCTGTGTGTTCTATTCCTTGGTCGACAGGAAGAATACTCAAATATCCGGTACCTGCCAGCCTGCCTGAATTATACATCCATTCAAGATTGCGCAACACATTGTTGTTTCTGTCGGACGCGATAAAAATTTTATCAACTACATCGGCCGAGGGAAGGTGAATGTCTTTTTTCGAGATTGTTTTACATTCGTGGTCGAGTAAATACTTCGCTTCACTTCCCAGAACGTCTGCTACTTTGATACCCATATTAGCTCTCCTTTTATAGGTTAATAATGGATTGGAAAAATTGCGTATATTATAGTGTTTTTCAAAAAAAAAGCCACTGATTTATTAAAAAAATTACCTCCATAAAATCAGGCCGAGGATTCCAGCGCCGAGAATCAGAACTGCATTATTGATTTTCAATTTAAAAACACATACTCCCGATATGCCTGCAATACAAAACGCCTGCCATCCCCATGACAGAGTCCATGCTAATTTACAAAGAACCGTTCCCATTATTACAACAACGCTTGAATTAACACCGTCAAGGAACGCGGATGTCATTTTGGATGCGCGCAACCGGTCTATAAGCAAAGGCAATACTCCAACAAACAAGAAAGAAGGAGCAAATATGGATACCGCCGCAATAAAAGCACCGCTCATTCCCGCAAGTAAAAAACCGATAAATGCCGCTGTTGACAACACCGGCCCCGGTGTCAACTGCCCTACAGCAATTGCATCGACTAACTGTGACGAGGAAATCCATTGACTGTTGAGAACCAATTCTTCCTCAATAAATGCCATCAATACGTACCCACTGCCGTACAAAATTGCTCCGACCTTCAAGAAAAACAGCATAATTTTAAACAATGAAACAGATTCTGCTTTTTGAACAGCGCTAAACGCCGCTGAGTGAAAGAACGAACCGATAAATCCGGTGCATGTACTCACACCATTCACAACCATAAAACCAAAATTTACCAACCCAACACACAGCCAAAGGAAGTGCTTAGCAGGATTAACCACATTCAATAAGAGTCCCAATACCCCTCCAAAAAACAAGCACGCTAACGGATTTACACCCACGATACAAAGAAACACCGCCACACAGGCAACAATACAATTAGAATATGTTTTTATCCCTTTCCTGCCCAACCTCCATAGAGCATTAAGAACTATCATAATTACCGCCGGCTTTACCCCTCTAAAAAAAGGAGCCATGCTCGGCACAGACCCGGACAGCACATACAACCATGCAAGGCATGTTGTCAATGTTACTGCTGGAATAATAAAACACGCTCCCGCAACCACCGCGCCTCGCCATCCCGCCCTGAGCAATCCAATGTGAATTGCCATTTCTGTGGAATTTGGGCCGGGTATTAAATTTGTTGCGCCGACCATATCAAGGAAATGTCCGCTGTCTATCCATTTTCGGCGTGTTACCACCTCGTCTTCCATCATTGCAATATGAGCGGCTGGCCCGCCGAATGCGGTTACCCCAAGCTTTAAAAAAAGACACGCTAGTTCACCAAGGGCTGTTTTATTTTTTTCCATCATAAGAACTTTTTAATCTGAGATTCTTCCGTTTACTGCTCATTTTATCATCAAGGATGAATGTTATTCCAAAATCTGACAATACCGTATTTGTTGAAGCTTGTCAAAGCAGATATTATTTGATAGTGTGTTCTCATATTTTTCGAGCGCTATTCAAAAATAATAAGCAGAAATGAACAAAACGAACCGCCTTTACACTTTTTTTGCCCATGAGCACGTCAAGCTGTTAATCGACATTTGCTGTCCGCTTGCAGTGTGGATATTGGTTTATTGCCCATACCTGAAATTTTATCTGCTTCACATTGATACCGCAGGTTATTTACTCGCCGGACAAATGATATTGGACGGCGCAGTCCCCTTTTTAGATTTCTGGGACAATAAGCCTCCATTCGTGTATCAGCTGTTCGCGCTCATCTTAAAATGCTCAGGAAGAAACAATTTCATTGCGGTAACAATTGCAACATTGGCATTTAACTGTATATCCACCATTTTATTATACAAAATCATCCGATTGTTTTCCTCTCGATTTACGGCATGCATCGCGGCATTTCTGTATCCTGTATTATCGCATCTTATGCTGTTTCGCGATTCTATAAGCCCAAATGCAGAAATGTATATGACAACTTTCGAATTATGTGCACTGCTTATCGGTATTCATGCCATCCTCAAGAAAAGCATCCGATTGATTATTCTTGCCGGAATTTCAGCAGGAATCGCTACCGCATTCAAACAACCGGGCGGCGTCATTGTGTGTGTTCTAAGCATTGGATGGATACTGTATCATAGGAACACTTCGGAATGGAAATCCGTATGGAAACCAATCAGTGCTCTGATACTAGGCACCGGAAGCATATGGCTGTTAATTATAGGATATTTCTGGCATAAGAATGCGTTATGGGATTTTTGGTTTCTCAGTTTCGAATTTAATTTTATATATAGTTCGGGGTTCTCGAAACTTGATATTCTCAAATCTCTGATGACTATATATCGTGATTATATGATGGAATACCCGCTAATATTTCTCCCCTATTTCAGCGGTATTATCGCTTCTGTTTACACGATTGCCAAGAGAACCGCCCCACCGTTATTGCGGTTCTTTTTCTCAATGGTACTTCTATGGCATGCAGGGGATTTGCTAGGAACTGCCGTAAGCGGTTTATTTTTTTATCATTACTTTGTACAGCTCATGCCGTCTTTCGTAGTACTTACCGTCGTCCCCAACCTTCATTACCTTTATGGATGCCTGCAAAATCGGCAAAACGTATTTTTTGCAGGAACTACGATTTATGCGGCAATACTCTTTATGCATCTCTTTTTCCCGCACACACTGCTTCCTTCATTTGACCGATGGAATTATATTCCTCCTCAACACATGCTGAAAAAAAATTCCGTTTACTCAAAACACTACGGAAACGAGTATTATTTAAATCCTGTATACCGTCATCCCGACCATACACTTCAAGTCAGAAAAATGATCGAGATCATTCGGGCTTACGTACCGGCAGACAAACCGCTCTTTGTTTGGGGTTCATCACCCGATGTGTATATTTGGAGCAACAGGAAACCTGCCTCACGCTTCATCTACGCATCGTTTATTCAGGGTAATTTCCACGGTTTATCGAAACTAAAGTATACCGAAAAACCTCAGTTCTCTATTCTTCTAACCCGCATGCAGAAAATGCTTTTGGATGACCTCAACACATCAAAACCGGTGATGATTGCCGTAACAATAAACACAATTATGCCGCATACCGCTTTTTTCTGGGATTATCTCAATACTCATTACGAACGGTTACCGATACAACAACCTCTACCAGCAGATTTTTACATTTTGAAAGAACAGACGAGCCCTGATATGCGCTAGTAATTTATAGCGATGATTCCACTGCGCGGGAATGAAAAATCGTCCTTTCGATTACCGAGATGAGTTCTGAATCGATTTTCTCGCCGGTCTTCCGATCAAATACTGCGATATTCAACCCTGCCTGACGAGCGGTATCGGCAAGGATGCGCACAAACAATACCTGACGGTCTAAGAATGATTCGGCATCATACACTTCGCCGGGCGAAAAGATGAGTGTAATATACAAACGTGTCCCTACTGCATACTTTAATGCGGATGCAAGATTGTCGAATTCCGGCGATGAAAAAACATCTCGATTCGCCCCAGAAAATTGTGAATCGGCATAAAAATCGATTAGTTCCTGCATAAAATGCGCATCATTGCTGAAACGCATATCCCAATTATCTTCAATAACCGACCGCATCTGTTCAAACCGCGACCGTGTAACCTGCCGAATAAACCGTTGGGTAACTTCCTCAATCCCTGCATTAGTGATAAGCAAATGTACTAATTCCCGTGCGTACGCGCGCAACACTACAGAATGAAGTTGTTGATGTTTCAACCGTGCAACAACACCGAGAAGCTGGAAATCGCCTCGAATACGCTGGTCATCGGTCAATTCCATTAAAGAATCGACATCATCTTGAAGTACTCCCGCTTCTCTGAGCAGAGTCGGCAAATCACTTTGAAGCGTAGCCTGCAAGCGCAGGGACAACCGTTCAGACCGGCTCAAACGCGCTTGTAATGGCGGCAATTCGGAAAAGCCCGTTGTTTGTAATGCCGCTTTTACCTCGCGCATTGATCTATACCGTTCAGACCTCTTATGGCGAAGCATGGTTGATATTACCTCAGCAACTGCCGGATATTGTATCGTATCCAGTTTTTCCAGCGGCGGATCAAACCGCGCCCAGCGTGAAAATTGCCTCCCGTCAGGAGAAAACGGATCGATAATGAGAAAATCCGCATCGGTTTTTCCTATGGTACTGCCCGTTAACATTACGTAAAACACTGCCCCTAGTGAAAATACATCACTCTGCTGATCGAGCATCTGAGCAAGCACCGCAGTTATTTCTCTGTCCATTTGTTTGCGGGTTTCATCTCCCGATACAGCGCCGGAAATTCCTTTCTCTGCTAAAAGAGGGAGTGTTTCAGTTACCAATTTTTTTGTACGCTGGATTTGATGCCAAGTCATCTTTATCAAAGCCAAGCTGAATAAAATTTTCCAAACGGGTAACATAAAAATCCTCAAGAGTATATGTCCCTTGCAATATCAAAGATAAATCTCCAACGACCAGTCCCATGCCAAGTATTTCCGGCGATGCGAAAGCCATCAGCGATTTGTGCCCAAGATACTTTAAACTTGACGGAATAAAGGAATTGAGGCGAGCCATACCGAAATCAATTATGCGCACTGAACCATCAGGAAACACGAGAATATTACCCGGATTGATATCATTAAGAATAACGCCTTTATCATGCAGAATAATAATTTCATCAAGAATTTTTGAGATGAGCACAAGAGCTTCATCCTGTGATATGCCGATACTCAGTTTTTCGCTCAATGTTTGAGCAGGTTTATAAGGTACCGCTATCAAAGGATATCCTAACGATTCACCATATTCATCCCGATACACATCATCATATGCACGGTGAAGCGCATAATATTCATTATCGTGAACCGGCTTAAAATCCGATTCGAATGAACTTCTTCCTTCATGCCGTGTTTGTCGATTTTGCAATTTTGGAATTTTCAATGCCCATTCTTTTCCGTTTTTAACAGCACGATAAACACGCCCATATTCCCCTTCACCGAGTTTTTCAATCAATATAAACCCTTGAATGGAAACATCTTGCATTGATTCTGATAAAGCCGAAAGATATGAATCGGCCAACGCCAAATAATACCGTGCTTCGCCGGCACGGTCTTCAATAATTTCAGCAAATAACCGTTTTTCTGCCGGCGACAGCGTTGTATCCGACTCGGCTATTTGTTTATCTTCCAATGCTTTGAGGATGATTCCCTCGAGATACTGCCTAAATAGAGTTATGTATTTTAAATCACCACGCACTTGAGTATTTTGAACTGCCTGAGCAAAGAAAAACTCAAAATCATTTCTCATCCTATCGCTTATTTGCCCTATTACTCCGGTATACTCAACTGTTCCTTTCTTGTTAAAGATTGATTCCGCAATAACCGCCTGCGGATAGGATAAACCATAAACATGCCTATCTAATTCGAATTTGAGCAGTGCAACCGATACGAGATTATTCTGTTCCAGAAATGCTCTTTCGCGTGGCAAATAGATTGTAACGCCGGTATCATCGCTTACGGTATATACATTTAATCCAAAATGATCCAGTTCAATTTTATCGACGAAATAAAGTGTTAAGGGGCGCTGTTTTGAATCACCGGGTATTCTTTCGATGCGAATCGAATCCTTTTCCTCTCCAAATGCAACCGTACTAAATTGCGCTTTAATGGCTTGAAGTGTTTCTAGATAATGCGAAAATGATGCGGAATATACTTTTTTCGCATTGCGGCTTTCCTCATCTGTATTAAAAGAATCAAATTGTATGTTACTGCGAGCTATACGGCTCTCTTGCGATTCGATTTGTGTTTTTAGCATAGAGGTAACTGCCCGTTTCGTCCATAATTCCGCATATGCACCCAGCTGTTTATGTTCAGCTGATGGAGGATTCATAATAGATACTTTATCGAGAACTTGTTCAGTATCAAGCAATAATCTATCTGTCAATTCTCCGGCGCTTTTCAATGCGAAAGCAGTTATGTTTCCTGCAAGCTGTTGTGCATAGATTTGTTCGCGGTTTGTTATGTCTTTTCTGGTTTCTAAACTTCGGCGCACTACTAATTCCTGATTAACGATGTCATTTAAATAAGAAAATGCCGCATCATAGTCATTAAATCCTGCTCTCTGGACAACTTGAGACATATCATACCGGATACGGGCACTTACGTTTCCTAAGACGGCTTGAGAATCATCAGGATTTAATAAAGATTCCATAAGAACAGCCTGAGTATGCCCTACGTTATAGACGCTTTCGTCTATTTCATGTTTGAAATTTTGAAAAAAGATATGAGGAGAACCGCCTGTAATGCTCTCAATGGAAAAATACATCGTGATTTGCCGGGATGACTTTTGCGTTAATGCACTTACGCCTATTTCATGCAATCGTTCTCCCGATACAAAAATGATTTCCAGCGGAGGAGCATTTGGAGCACCGGGCACTGCATCGATACGAATACTCCGCTGGCCCGCTTGCGCCTGCTGAAATTGTTCGCTCATACGTTGAACTATTTCGGCAAAATACCGAAATGTCTGCGAATAAGCATTATCGCCAAACGCTTCGCTGAGTTTCCGGTCTATAGAATCCATTCGAGCGGTGAGAAATTCTTTGAATTGCTCTATTTCTTGAACATTTATAGAAGATACATCGTGCTGTTTCCATCCCAGCCCAACAATGTGCCTGTTTTGTACATTATACTGTGGATGCGCACCAACGTACTTTGCCGTAACAACAGCGTGCTCCATTATGTCATCTCTAAAATTTTCCAGTGCGGCTTTAAGTTCTTTAAAGTTTCTGTACCGCTCCGACTTTTTATGCCGCATTGTTTTCTTCATAATAGACGCCAACACAGGATGAATAGAGTCCAACGGTTTAAAATCCGGATCGGCATCTTTAAATTCGACTGCACCAGTGAAGAAATACGGCGCGGCGTTCAGGCCGATTGGTTCTCCCAGCACGATTTCTGAAAAGAGGATGCCCACCTCAAATTGATCGCTTTGATGATCAATGAGAGAAAACATAACTGCAGTTACCGCTTGTTCCAATTCCTTCCGGATTCGATGAAGAGGTATTGTTTGAGACTGAAACTGCCGTTTCAATTCAACGAGCGTTTGCGCTATAAACGTTTGGTATTTTTCGTTCCGCTCAAGAGTATCCGCATTCACCAGAGCTTCAAATTTTGATTTAATCGAATCCATAAAATCGGAAAGCTGAGCATCAGATATATCACGCATTTTCCTGACAAACTCTTCCAATAAGCGAAATGCTTCCAATTCCGGCGATATATACGGCATGGTGCCGATAATAAAGGCATCTTGTATATCATATGTTTCATCATTGCTTGATTTTGCCATGCCGAAATCGAGTATACGGACAGTTCCATCGTCTCTAATATAAAAATCTGCAGGGCTGACGTCGTTATAGACGATTCCCTTGTCTTCAAGAGCAATGAAGGCATCTGTTATGGAAATAAGTACTGCCATTTTTTCCGGCAATGACAATTCTCGAATATTCATGTATTTGCTTACCGTTTTACCTGCCGCATATGGAACTGCGATAAAGGGATACCCTGAATATTCATGTTCGTATGTCGATACATCATTATATGCGACAGCATGCATTCTTTGGTCATTCATGTGTACGCGAACAAGTTTGTCAAGAAAATCTCTATTCCGCAACTGTCCGGCAACAAGAGGATTAAGTACTTTCACTGCCCACAGGGTATTGTCGCGTTCCGCAAGAAACACTCTTCCGAATCCTCCTTCTCCTAATTTACGCAGAAAAATATACCCGCGCACCTCTATTTCTCTGCCTTGTGCCAACATCATTTCAATAAGAGATACCTCTGCGGAAGATAGATTGAAGAGAATTTCCTGAATCAGTTCCTCTAAAAACGAATTAAACATCGGACGCAACGAAATAAGCTTTTTTTCAGACTCAATTTTCTGTCGGATCGCATCAATGTGCCGAAAAGCACTGCGCAGATGAGCAATGATATCCTGCAACGGTTTTGGATCGTTCTTTTGCACCGAAGTCTCTGCGGCAGTCTTTACCAGACTACGGATACGCCCACTGATCCTGTCACTGACAAACAACGTTTTACTTAAAAATCCTTTCGGGTTGAGAAATGTTTCAAATACAACCGCCTGCACAGGATGCATAGAGAGAACATGAATATCGAGTTCACGTTTTAATATCTGAAAAAACATTTCCGCATTTTCTAAATTTGCGGGAAGATACATGGAAACCATATTATCGTGTTCAACGCTCAATGCATCTAATCCCACCTCAGTAAGATTGTGCGCGTCAACAAAATGAATGACGACGTTTTTGCCGCTTCCATAGACGGATTCCAAAACAAGCTCTTTTTGATCAAGGGTAACTCCGCCGATCTTCTGCAATATTATCGGCAACAATTCGCCAAACATCCTGAAAGATTCCTCATACTGGACAGCATCAATGCCTAAAGGCTCTAATCCGGTACGCAAATCATTATAAACAGCCTGTGTGTTTTTGCGAAACGCCGGTAAATAACCGAGCATTTGCTCCGCAACACCCCATTTCTTCCAAGACTCGGCAATACCGCGCACCATATCTGAAGTAATTCCTGACGGAGAATCAGGATACAGAATTTGCTTTAGCGACTGTAACATGCCGCCAGCAAATGAAGCATGATTTTCTTGTAACTGATCGCTGAAACGGATAAGGTCTCTGTAGATATCTTCGAAATTTTGATAACGGTTTCTTGGGTCTTTTTGTATCATTTTGCGAACAATACCGCCCAACTCCGGACGCATTCTTTCTGCGAGATAGGGGAATGTGGAAACATCGTCCATGCTTGCTACTTTTTCTAATTCAAGATCGCTTACAGAACCCGACTTGTCCATAACGCCCATCCAATAAAAAATGGTTCCGAGAGTAAAAATATCGGAACGATGATCGAACATTGCCGCCAAGATAGGTATAACGGCGGCAGAAACTGCATTCCGGGCATCGGTTAACGTTTTTATCTGCCGGTTCGCAATCTGTTGTTTTATTTGAAACAACCCATCGGAAAGAAACGCATCCAATAATCGATTTTCACGGAGTTGCTGGCGTGTAAAATGCCTTATAAATACCGATGGATATTCATCCATATTATCCAAAAACTGCTCTAAAGATTCATACCGGTATACCATACGTAAAAAATCATCTGCCGCGTCATTAACTTGATTTCTTTCCGGCGACAGAAACGGACGAGTTCCTCCTTGAAACGGCTCATCGAAAGAGTGCGGCAAATGATCTTCTGATAACGCAACGCCAAAATCAAATATTCTCACCGTACCGTCTTCCATGAGAAAGATATTATTGGGGCTTACATCGTTCATTACAATTCCGTTTTCTTCCAAGATACGAAATTCAGCAACGATTTTTATCATTATGCCGATAAGTTCATCCTGAGTAAAAATAGTTTCATCAAGGTACTGCCACAGTGTTTTTCCCTTAAATACAGGCAGTACATACAACGGATAACTCTTCATTGCAGGATCGAGTTCTCGTGTTTGATACACATCTCCATAGACCCGATTCGTAAAATAGGCGTCTTTCCTCTGCTCATTAAGGATACGGGACAACTCAGCCGATGTTAAGAATTTTTCTTCCCGTACCATTCGGGGTTCACGGTCAGCCCGATGTTTTGCAATGGGCAGTTTCACGGCATACTCAATTCCGTCTTTTTCCACTCGATAAACGATTCCGTATCCGCCGACACCTAATAATTCTTTGATTTCAAAACCGCGGATTATGACCGGGCTCGTGACAGACTGCGCTAAATCGGCAAGTTCATATTCCAATCGGATTATTGATAATTCTGCTTCTTTTTGCACTTCGTCAATAAGGCGGGCTACTAATTGTTTGGTAACCGGAGGAAGAGCATCTGCTCTATCCAAAGAGCGTTTTAATTGCGGGCCGGCTAAAATAATAGTGCTGAATGTATCTCGCAATTCATAGAGAGGATCGGGGGATTGAGATTGACGGGCATCGGCAACCGCTTGCTTAACTTCACGGATAAAATTATCTGACATCCGATCACTCATTGTTCCCAAAACTGACGGGCGGCCTTCAGCGCCAACACTTCGTTCATATACAAGATTGGCATTCGCAAGCGATTCAATCAATACCGATTCCGTAAATGATATCCCATAAACATTCTCATCTATTTCACGTTTTAATACCTGTATTATTTCTCCTCGATCGGCAGGATCGGCCACACGTTCATACGGTAAATAAACGGTTACGTCTTCCGGTATTGCGCGTGTCAACGCATTTAAACCGAAGAAGCGTAAATTATCTTCATCTACAAGAATAATTTTGAGCGGGCGCTGGACTGAATCGCCGGGAATAGAATCCACAGCAAGAAACAGATCGCCTGTACTGAGTGTATCCAATTGTTCAATGATTTTTTCAAATAATTCGTAAAACTCTACATAACGCTGTAAATAGTTTCGATACAACCGGATATCACCGCCATACACTTTTTCGCATTCATACCGGACATCGCTAAACGGCACCGGACGCTGATTGTAACGGAACATATCTTTATTGAACGGGCGTTCATCCCAATATGCGGCGGTTGCTAACGCTTGTGTTTTTTGTTCGAAGGAAGCTTCTAACACCGCAAATTGTGCGGGGATTGCCTGTATACGGCCGCGGTATTTTTCCAAGGCGTCCCGCATCTCGGAAAAGTTCTGATACCGTTCGGAACGAACATGCCGAAGCATTGTACGGATGATATTCTGCAATTCAGCATCTATACTATCGTTGAGCAATGGCAAAAGCGGATCGGCATCAATAGATCGTATCTGGGTTTTCTCACTCGGTTCTCCAATGAAACCGCCGGTAAAAATAGTATACAACACTGTTCCAACAGCGAAAATATCACTTTGATGATCTATAAACCCCATCAAAGCATTTACAACAGCCTGTTCTAATTCCCGGCGAATAGCTGAACGCTCAGATTCAGGCAAAGCAGGATCAAACAGTTTACGTTTAGCAGAGGGAATGACATCAGTCACTAACCGCATATAGTGAGGATTTTCTTCAAGGTTCTGCCGATTGAACGATGAAGTAAAAGCACGGCGGATATCATATACCAATTCGTTAAGAGGAGCTGATGAAAAATCTTTAAGCGCTTTTTTTAAATCGCTCGCACCGATAACTTCGGGAGATGCATGAGCATAAAATGCATAATAATGGGTTGCACTGAGTTTGTCAGGGATATCATCAGCAATCCGCGCCATACCAAAATCAATGGCCCGCGCACTTCCATCATCAAGAATAAGAATATTCGACGGATTGAAATCCGTAAAAACAATGCCGGCTTGTTCAATGCGTATAAATTCTTCCACAAGACGTATGGCAAGCTCAAGTTTTTCATCGGCAGATAATTCTTCCCTGAGTTTTTCTTCCAGCGTTTTTCCTGTAAAAACCGGCATTATCACGAGCGGGTACCCATCTGTTTGAGCGAGCCTGCCTTGATACCCAAAATTCACCTTTTCCCTGATTATGGCAAATTCATTATTATGAACTCGCAGAATTTCTTGAAATTCGGCAAATGAAACATCCTTTCCATCACGGTTAGTAACAGGGATTTTCAAAGCCCACTCAACACCGTCTTTCTCGGCGCGCACTACGACACCATATTGCCCATACCCAATTTTCTCTTTGAATTCAAATCCATCAATAATGAGGGGATCACTCATCGTATTTATCATATCAGCAAACGCATTATCCAATCGGGCCAGGGTAAACCGAGCATACTCTGTGCGTTCTAGGATAACTTTCTGCAAGGCACTTTTTTCCTGTGACGAAAGATAGCGGTCATTCTCCGCCCTGATACTATCAATAAAACGGTCTGATATCGTGCGGAGTAATTGGTCTCGAAACAGATATACATTATCAAGAGAACCTGATACTGCGGCATCTTGAATCGTCGTTTTTAGACGAAAGTCAAAATCGTTTTTCATCCGTTCGCTTAACACGCCAATTTGTCCCGGAAAAAGAGAATCTTCATTGAGATTTAACAAAGACTCCTGAAGGATTGCCGCCGGATAGGGAATTCCATACACTCTTGTATCAACTTCACGTTTAAGCAATTGATACACATCGCGGCGAGTTGTTTGAGAAAAGATCGGCTGTAAAGGAAGATATATTTTTACTTCGTGAGGAGAAACATCTGTAAATACATCTTGCCCAACGGCTGATAAATCTCTTTGGTCTACAAAGAAAAGTGTTAATGTACGAGGGTTAGGTTGAGGGTCATTGGGAATAACACCGATATTCAGAGCATACAGTTCTTCACCGAAAGTATCCAACCCTTCAATGCGCCGAGAAATTCCATTAAGAACTTCTATAAAATTGTGGAAATTGGTTTCATACTGTTCAGCATATTCCGACTCTGAAAAAATGTTTTTAAAACTAATTCGAGCCTGGTCGATTACACGCTTAAAACCCATATGCTGAGCGCGAAAATAAACATCGACGGGTTTGAGTTCCCATGACAATTCCGCTTCTCTGACAGCCCGTAAATCAATGGGAACAGGTGCGAACAAAGGAAACTGCCGAACGGGAATTTTCTTATCGCGCAGATTCATCAAGTCATCCAGAATCTCATGGAACGATTGATACCTGCTAAATAAGGAATGATCCATCATTTTATTCACAATTGGAGCAAAATAAGTACTAACTAACCCTGCCTCAGAAGGTGTTTGCTTCAGTTGAGGAGAATTGATATAGGTAGGCAGTAGCACTGTTACTATTATAGGGCTTTCCGCATTGATTGCGGCAAATAACGCACCTAGAGTAAAAATGTCGCTTCGCGAATCATAAAAAGATAGTACTATGTCAATCAACTCTGTTTCCAAATCTTTTTTGAGCTGACGGTAATCACTGTATTCACCTGCTGAAATAGCGCGCTTTATTTCAGGAATACGCCGATCGAAAAAAACAGTGTATCTGCTGTTTGATAAAAGATTATCAGCCCAAAAGTTCCGTTCAAATTCGCCTTTCAGGGAATCGAGATTGCCGGCGGCACTTTCCAGAGAATACATACGCGCCAACACAACCATCAAACCGCGCCTTACCTCATTGACACCATTTTTTTCAGGCGATAAAAATGGGTGAGTCGAACCGAGAGTAACTTGATCCAACGTTTCAGGCGCCCAATTATCGGCGCGCGCAAGCCCATAATCAATAATGCTTATTGAACCGTCTTCCAATACTCTGATGTTATCCGGCTTAATATCATTAACAATGATTCCCCGCTCTTCTATTTGAGAAAACGCATGGACAATTTTTATCATCAAATCCAGCCGCTCCTGATTCGATAGCCTCCTATCGCTGAGGTAGGAAGTAAGCGATACGCTCAATTGATACGGCACAGCAATGATAGGATAATCATTTTCTTCCCCATCGTCATTGTTGATCGATTCCCCTCGCGCTTGTGCTGTAAGCAAATATTCGGTTATATGCTGATCAAAATTGTGCTCTATAGCATTCCGTCTTTTGAATTTTCTGTCGATTTGCTGAAAACCGATCGAATCATAATCAATAAAAACAGGTATTTTAATTGCCCATTCCTGTCCATTTTTCCGTGCACGAAAGACAACGCCGAAAGCGCCTTGGCCTAATCGTTCTATCAGTTCATACCCTTGTACGAATACCGGTTTATTTTCACCTGTTTGAGTATTTAACCGCATCCCAAGCACAGCGATTTCATAATCAACAACCGCAAGCATTCTTCGGATATCTTTTTGAATTTCTCCGATGTAATTGTCGAGCAAACGCACCGTTGTACCTGATAAAGCATACCTGCTGATAATTGATGTATATATCTGTTCTCGGGAAATTTCTATCTGCATGAATTGTTTCCTGAGTTCAGTCAGCGGCAAAAGATCATCTGTACTATTTGCCAAATATGACACCCTGCGGATATGCTCCAACAGATCATAATGATACCGATCGCTTAAACTCCTTACGTTTTCCTGATATACCTCTCGGTTGAGGACAGATGCCAGCATCTGCGCTACAGGATAGGGTATGCCGAACACCCTTGTATCCAATTCTTGTTTGAGAATTTGAAAGAACAAGTTCGATTCCGCAGGATTTGGCACCCCGTGTTCAAATGGAATATCAGGTAAATAGAGTGTAATCGCACTATCCGATTCTTCGGCATAGGCATTACTTTCGAATCGTTCAAGATCACCGGGTTCAACAAGATTGATAATAAACGAACGCCCTCGAGAATCGCCGGGAATTGATTCGATGGTAACTGAATTCAGCGATTCCTGCTGAGTGAAAGCCTGTTGAAAAATACCGTTGAGCATGGTTAAAAGCTGGTCAAAATAATGGAAACTATCAAGATACTTTTGCCGTTCTTCCTGTTCATTTTCACCATACTCTGCGCGCAACTGTGTTTCAACAAAAGGAAGCGAAAGGCCGTCCTTTAGCAAAGGATGGTTCCACAGGTTTTCGAAAGAGCGGATATTCCAATTCCGGACGGCGTCCTGCACTGAATCGGAACTTATCATCGGCGGAATATCCATCCGCAGTTTCTGCGATAATGACGAGAGAACATTTTCTCTTCCGGCAGATAAGTCAGCCTCAGTATGTTTTAACTCCTCAAAATCTACATTCCCGAAACGTATTGTTACAGTATACCCATGGCCTTGAAACTCTATCGCCGTCAAAGCAGAAACATATTCTGCCGAATTTAACGCCTGCTGTTCAGACAGGGTGAGTTGAACGTTTTCCGGTAAAATTTCTATGTAAAGGGTTTGAGAACCTACGGCAAAAGCAACTTCATACCCTTGCATATGGGCAACAGGGTAAAAATCAATCATCCGAGGCCATACAGGAACCGATTCGTTTCCTGCGAGCGACAAATATTCTTTGGTTAATTGTGCAAATGAAGTATCCTGAGATTCATAAATGGAATGAATGTATTCAATGATGCTTTCTCTGCTCATACTATCGCGCGCGTTCCGCTGAATTGCCGCCGCAGTACCGACCATCAATGCTAATTGGCGCGCAACAATCGGCGATAAAGCATCATGCCGAGACGACAACCAGCTAAGCGGCTGTGACACCAAACGTGCAACAATAGTTGACCAAGAATAATAAATCACTTTCTCAAGAGAACTAAATTTACCGCGCAATTGGTCGGAATAACTTATTTCACGCCGTACATTTTGTTCCCAATCGACTGCGGGCATGATGGCATAAACACCGAATCCATTCTGTTCAAATAAATCGGCAATGTTTTTGTGGTAACCGCCGATAATCAATACACCCGTTTCTCCAACCGGTAAATCAGCGCTGATATTTTTCACAATGGCTTCGTTGCGTGTTTCCACACTTTCATAGAAACGGGTGGTTAAAATCCGGGCTCGTTCTATTTTTTCGAATGCACCTTCCGGAAACTCATTTAATGCGTCAGACAGGTTGAAAAGAGGAGCAATTAACTGTTCAATCGCTGTATCGGCAAGGTTAAAATAATCGAACTCGTGTGGCGTCAGCTGAATTTTGATGCCTTTCGCAAGGCCAAGTAGTGTATTCCGTAACGCAAATATAGTTTCACTGCGGCCATCTGCCATAGTGCCATAAAGTTTTTTGTATGACTCAAGTATTTCGAGATAACACTCTTCAAAAGACAATTCTTTAATATAACGGTATTTATTGTAAAATTCATCGAGAAGCCTCAACGATGCGGCATTGATATTCGACGCATCACGGCTGAATATTATTCTGGTTTGGCTGACTAAATCATAAAGATCATATTCTTGTTCAAATGCTTCTATTATTTGCGCCGCCTGTATTTTCAACTCTTCGTCATCAGGATTATTAACAGACAACGACTGCACATTCTTTTTTATAAACATCTCAATGAAAGGTGATTGAACCGTTATATAAGCAATACTGGAAAGGACAGGGTATGCATCGGGATTTGTAGATACAACCGGATAAAAATACTCATTGAGCATACTGCAAAACGCCATGAGCTCTCTGCCAGACAACACCATCTGCATATACTTATTGTCTAATTCGGCAAATAATGCATCGAACGATGCACAGATTTGTTCGCTGTATGTTTCAATCACATTTTCAACTGCTTCGCCAGCGCCGATATCATAGATATCTTTCAACAATACAAGATTGTTGTCATACGCCTCTTGCGATTCAGCTCCCATTAACCGGCACGGCACATCACTTACCAATGAAAAATATTCTGATCCGGTAATAAATCCGTTCTTAAGAAGATATTGAGCAGTAATATGATTGACCGCCGAATCCGAAAACATCTTTAGTTTCTCAGGATAGAGTGTTCCCGATGCACCCTCTACATATACTGAATAAGGCGATACTGTTTTCTGCATATAATGCAGAATGTGGGAAAGGTTGGATTGCACAGAGATATTGCTGTGTGCATCGACAAGAATAATTAAGTTCCTCGTACTGCCTTTTGCTGAAACAAACGGCTGGCTGATAATTTTGCCGTATGATTTAGGCAGATTGGCAAGCGAGTCCGCGGAGTTGAACGCCGAAGATGATTCGCCATGCGGATAATTCTCTACATCACGCGCCTCACTAAGGCAAACGCACACCATTAGAAAAAAGAAAACCGGTAAGAAGACGTTTTTTCTAATAGGCATAGAACTCCGCACCTTTTATAAAAATCACATTTAATAATAAGTATTTATATTATATCAACTTCGACTCATTCTTACAAGAATTGCTCTCTTACGGATGGTATCCATAAAATGAAAATAGTTTTTGACAGTACTCATTTGCCATTCGTATGATTAGTGCTTGTACCTGAAAGAAATTGTTTATCACTTGCATCAGCAATGCACTTCATACTACGATACATTCTGTGCACCGCACACTAACCTTTTACAGAGAAGGTGAGAAAGAAATGGCATTTGAACTTGAAGGCTCGTGGCTGGCAGTATCTGTTACGCATATTACTATGCAGGTAATTACCGGTACTGTTGCGGTTATTGGGCCCAATGTAACCCACATAAAAACCGGTATGGAAATAACCGTAAAAAAAGAAGGCGCTTTCAGATATATCGACCAAGAAACTAAACAGAAATTTCTTATTGTCGAAGAAAAAAACATAGTCAGCATTATATCAAAATAAACATACCTGCCAAACGGAAGGACATGTGATGCCGTTTAGCCAATTCTTTTTTGAAATTACATTCCTTGGGCATACACTTATAATCGACAGCATGCGTATCGCTCTTGCATCTTTTTTTGCAATTATCGCATATATAGGATATGACGTTACGCTAAAACCTCACCATTCTCAAACAGCGGTTCTGCCTCATCAAAGTATCTTCAAAACATTGTTTTGGATCAATGGTGCATGCATATTCGGAGCATTATTTTTCGGAAAGCCTCTCTGGAAACTTTTTCAAGAGTACTCCCTTATCAGCTATGTTTCCTATGTCAATCTTGTATTCATCTCAGCCGCGGCTTTTTGCATGAATCAGCTGACAACTCACCCGACTGAAAGCCGCTCTTTTTTTTGGTACTGTATTGCTGTTGGATTCGGCTATATGGCAATTGACGAACTCTGTGAAATACATGAAAACATCGATTCTGCCATACATCAGATTCTCCGCATTACCGAGTCGCATCTCACTGACCGAATAGATGATGCCATTATTCTCATCTATCTCATAATTGCAGGCATAGCAATACTACGGTCGCGGAAAACACTTCATCCATACACTATTGTTGCCCCAATACTTAAAACATCTATAATTTATATCATTCTTATGATTATTTGGGATGCAGGCACAAACCAGCCGGATGTATTGAATATGCTCATTAAACATCCCTACCATGCACGTATTTTGAATAGTCAACTCGGTGTCGTGGAAGAATTGTTTAAAACTGTTGCGGAATGGATGCTCTGCGGAATAATGTTATATTGTATTTCGATAGAATGGAATAAAAGCAGTAGTAAAATTTCATCCAAAAAATTACATCAGGCATTCGTTATTTTCTTCTGTTTACTGTTAGGTATCACCGGAACCATAGTTTTTTTGCTTCTGCCTTCTATACCTTTAGCGAAATAAAAAACGGCTGTAACTTATGAATTACAGCCGTTTTTTAAATATCTATATGAAAAACTTAATTTTTCTTTCTCGACAAATAACGCCCACCTAATCCTAGGCATGCGGTGATAAGTGAAATAATACTCATCGGTTCAGGTATAGCCAACGGCGGTTCAAACGGGGTATCGATATCACCAAAAAGATGCAATACACCGCCGTCATTCCGGCACCCGGGGCTCCATGATATACCGATCGGGTCGCCTTCGTTCAACCCGCCAAAGAAAATACGGGGAATCACGGCTTCGATAATATACGTATCATAGCCGTTTTCTTTTTGGTTGCCGGGAAAAGTATATAACCGGTAATCGACAAAAACCGAACCAGCCAATATTCCTGAAAAATTGACATTGTTGGGGTCAATATTGGTATATTCACCGCTTGCCTGAATCGCTCCCTGCGGATTTCCAAGATACCAATCGCTATTGCTTGTACGATACATGCTATGATAATTCGGGAAAGTGGGCGGAGTACCGCTTACGGTTGCATCTTGACCAGGACCTTGCTGGGTTTCATAATTGATATTGATACCATAATCATAACCAAACGCATCAGTTCCGCTATGGTTTGGGTTGAGCCCGACGTCAATCGCTATATCGCCGCTGACATAAAAAGAAGAACCATTGGATACTCCCCACGGATCATCAAAAGAAGTTACAATAGCAATATAGATATTATTGGGATCATCATCGATATAGATGGCTTCCACATCATATGCTTCACCGCCTGACACATTATTTCCCCCGCCGAAACTGCCCGTCGGATTTTCATCGGAAGCGGTTTGAGTATTATTTCCATTCCACCAGTCATTAACGACATAATCGATCGACCCAATAGTACTCGGCGTAAAACTTGGACGATTAAAACGCAGGTTTCCTGCCGCATTAGGGCTATACGTTAGAGACAACGATACACCAAAATGCTCATCCAACACTGCCGATTCTGATATTTGCGCACACCACGGCGCCAAAGCACACACCACCATTGCGGCTACTTGTAATTTCCTCATTTCAAAACCCCTTTATTATGTTATAAGCGCTACTTAAAAGGTCAAAGCATATACCTTTATGCACTTAAATATATCACTTAAGTATTTGCACGTCAAGAAAGTTTTAACATTTTTTATCTATGCCGTCTCTATCGCCTTATTAACTATATTATGTAACAAGCGTTAAAAAAGGAAGTAATGATTTATCCGGCATGCGATTATTATTGAATATTTTTTTTCGATTAGATTCATTTTTGATGAATTT
This sequence comes from bacterium, assembly GCA_024233545.1. Taxonomy (GTDB): domain Bacteria; phylum Auribacterota; class Auribacteria; order Auribacterales; family Auribacteraceae; genus JACKPL01. The sequence continues at coordinate 176,432 of JACKPL010000002.1, read as the reverse complement.
GGTATGAAACGATATTACAGCCATTGTTCCCGTTCGGCGGACAACTCATCCCAAACTGCGCTTAATTCTTCGATCAGTTTTTTGACGGTTATATAGCGTTCATTCAATTGTTTGGCACGATCTGCCTGCTGATAGGTAGCAGGATCGGCAAGTTCTTCAAGCAGATCGGATTCTTCTTTCATTAGCTTTTCAAGTTCTGATTCTGTATTTTCAATTTTCGCGTCGATTTCTTTGCGAGACTTATATTTTCGATTCCGTTCTTCTGCTTCGCGCCTTTTTTCTTCTTTTCGCGCATTTGTTGCGGCATGCTTCTCATTTTTTTCTTCTTCGCAGACGCTTTCTTTCCATGCACAATATTCATCGTATGTGCCGGGATAGTCTTCTATTGTATCTCCAGTAAAATTGATTAACCGCGTTGCGATACTGTTAATTAAATAACGGTCATGAGAGACAAAACATATTGTTCCGGTAAATGATTTAAGCGCTTCGATGAGGATTGCTTGAGTTGGTATATCTAAGTGGTTTGTCGGCTCGTCCATCACCAAAAAATTTGCGGGCGACAATATCAACCGAGCAATCAGCAAACGGGATTTTTCACCGCCGCTCAGCAGTCCAATCGTTTTGTCCACATCATCTCCAGTGAAAAAAAACCGTCCCAGCACTTTTCGAACGTCCGTAGGTGTCCTTTCACCGCGAACTTTGAGCATTTCATCCATTATGGTATTTGAGCTTTCCAATTGTTCAATATGAATTTGAGAGAAATACCCCACTTCAACCTTGACACCTATTTTCTTATCGCCTGAATCCGGAGACAAAATCCCCGCCATAATTTTAACTAATGTCGATTTTCCGACACCATTTTTACCAGTAACAGCAATTTTCTCACCTCTCGTTATTTGTACCGAGAAGTTATCCAATACTGTATTTTCGCCATACTTTTTGGATATTTTTGACAACCGCACAACCTCATGCCCACTGCGCTCAGGTTGAGGAAACTCAAAATCGATTACTTTTTCCTGCCGTAAATGTTCGAGAGGGGATTCTTTTTCAAGCCGTTTTACGCGGCTCTGCACTTGAGTTGCTTTGGTATTTTTTGCGCGAAACCGTTCTATAAACCGTTCTGTTTTCTGCCGTTCTTTTTCAAGTCGTTTTATGGTGGATTCATGTTTATTTTCCAACAGCGCTTTCTGCTGTTCATAGTAATCGTAGTTGCCGTCGTATACCGTAAGAGACTGGCGGCTGATTTCAATTATTTTGCGAACAACTTTATTGAGCAGTATCCGGTCATGCGAAATCATGACGACTAATCCGGGATAATTCTGGAGAAATTGTTCAAACCACAGCAACGACGGCAAATCAAGGTGGTTTGTCGGTTCGTCGAGCAGAATCGCATCATACGGTTCCAACAAAAGGCGTGCAATACCGATGCGCATGCGTTGCCCGCCGCTTAGTTTTCCGCAAGGCCTGTTAAACATCTCGTTGGTAAACCCTAATCCGCCAAGCACTTCTTTGGCACGGTACTCCGCTTCATATCCCCCGATTACTATAAATTCATGTTCCAGTATTTTATATTTCGACAATAACGCAGGCAATTGGGGAGAGTTGCTATTAAAGGAAATTTCATGTTTGAGTTCATCAATCTGCTTTTCGAGAGAAACCGCATAACTATTGACTTCTTCCAACACTGTTTTGTTTTGATCTGGAGAAAATTCTTGTTCAAGTATGCCTACCCGAAAATTCTTTGTGAGGGTCATATCTCCTTTATCAGGGCGGATTTTGCGGGAAATAATATTGAAAAGCGTTGTCTTGCCGCTTCCATTCGCACCGACTAAACCGATTTTTTCACCGGGCTTAAGTGTTAGAGATACTTTGTCATAGAGGATTTTATCCCCATACTGCATAGTGATATTAGATAAAGTAATCATAGGGCGGTTTGCGTATGTTTCAATGCATATTTACTGTTTCAGGAAGTCACATCTTCAAGTATAATATCCGAATCAACAAGTTCATGCAGAATACCGGTTATGCTGTGCAGTAACGTAGCTTCAGCTTTCGGATTATCGGGATCGCTTGACCATATTTTAATGCGCACTGTTTTACCGGTTATCTCCACCAATTCCAAATCGCCGTCATCGGCAAGAAGCAAAGGGCGAATCTGTTCCATAAGAACTTTTTTAATGAGCGTTTCTCGATCTGATTCCGATATTTTTTTACTGGGAATTTTTTCAGTTTTCTTCGGTTCGGCACATGCTTGTTGGGTAGAATGAGTACGGACACGCTCAATAATTTTTTCTATGTCAACACGGCATGTAGCGCATCCTCCTCCCGCTTTTATCGACTGGGAAACATCCTGCACCGTTTTAAGCCCATGTTGACGGACTGCTTCTTCAATAACTTTGTCAGTTACCCGAAAACAATGACAAATTATCGTGCCGTCAACCGATGGTTTCTTTGACTGTTTGTTTCCAGATTTTTCGCTATTCACTTACTTTCTCTCCGTACAATACTTTTAACTTTTATATACCTTCTCTTGAAGGATACATTAAAGATAACTAAATAGGGTAGCAGATTTTTTATTCGCCTTCATTCCCGCTTCAATTGAGAAATCAGCTGTTTTTAAATTCGCTTACCAGCCCTTGAATACTTTGTTTAGCATCTCCAAACAGCATGCGCGTATTGTTTTTGTAAAAAAGCGGGTTCGATATGCCGGCAAAACCAGATGCCATCGACCGTTTTAGTACGAAGACAGTACGGGCATAATCGACATTGATTATCGGCATACCGTAAATCGGGCTGGATTCATCCTCGCGTGCCGCCGGATTGACAACATCATTTGCACCAACCACCATGCACACGTCAACTGTTTCAATCATCGGGTTTATGTCATCCATTTCTACTAACTGGTCATAGGGAACGTTAGCTTCCGCCAACAGCACATTCATATGCCCCGGCATTCTTCCCGCAACAGGGTGGATTGCATATTTAACTTCACATCCATTTGCCTCGAGCAATTCTCCTAATTCTCTGACCACATGCTGTGCTTGGGCAACTGCCATGCCGTACCCCGGCACAATAACCACCGACCTTGCCGCTTCCAGAATATAATAGGCATCTTCCACTACAATAGGCTTAACCTCTCCCTCAACGCTCGTTTTAGCTTTGCTATTCACTACTGCGCCAAACCCGCTGAACAGAACATTCGACAGAGAACGATTCATCGCCTTACACATTATATTTGTGAGGATTATACCGCTTGCGCCGACTAGAGAACCGGCAACAATGAGAATATTGTTCTGAATGACAAATCCCGCCGCACACGCCGCAAGCCCTGAATAACTGTTCAATAATGAAATCACCACCGGCATATCGGCACCGCCGATAGGAATAACCGCTAAAACACCCAAAACCAAAGACAACACTACCGAAACAATGAAAAGCGGATAATTTGCCGCCGGCACAATGGAAAAAACCACCCCGCACGCTATCGCGCCAATCAATAATACCGCATTAACTATCTGCTGTCCGGTATAGAGGACCGGTTTACCGGTAATAACTTCGCTTAATTTGCCAAAAGCCACTACGCTTCCGGTAAAGGTTATGCCGCCAATGAGCACCGACAAATAAATCGTAACGGCAGTAAACACATTCACCGACGGCTGGTAATGATACACCGCCCAACCGACAAGCAAACTAGCCAAACCGCCAAAACCATTAAACAACGCAACCATCTCAGGCATGCGCGTCATTGCAACAAGGCGCGCGGCGAAAACGCCGGCAACTGAACCGGCAATTATCCCAAAACCGATCCATTGATACGAAATAATTTCTTTGTTGAGCATTGTTACTACGACTGCAAGGAGCATCCCCACAGCCGAGACAAGATTCCCTTTGCGCGCAGTTGCAGGCGAACTAAGCATTTTCAAGCCGAAAATGAAGGAGATTGCCGCAATAATATAGACTGCATTTATCAAAACATCTCTGTTCATTGTTTGCCTCCCGTCTCTTTTTTATGAAACATGCCGAGCATTCGGTCGGTGACAAAATATCCGCCGACAACATTTATGGTGGCAAACGCGACAGCAAGAGTACCTAAAAGAACGCTTACCCAATTCCCCTCGCCGGTTCCGGCAGAAATAATCGCGCCGACAAGCGTAATACCGGAAATCGCGTTCGAACCGGACATTAAGGGCGTATGCAGTGTTGATGGGACTTTAGCGATTAACTCAAATCCAAGGAAAATCGATAAAATCAAGATAAAACCTAAAAAAATGGCTACCGTTTCCATTATATCTCCTTGCAGAATATTTATTGTATTTTTGTGTTACAGATTTTTCCGTCTTGTGTCAACAAACAGCCTTGCATTATTTCATCTTCGAGTTTGACGGCAAGTTTTTTTTCTTTGTCATCCCAAAAATGCGAAATAAAATTACAAATATTGCTTGAATACATCCTGCTCGAATCAACGGCAACATGCCCGGGCAGATTATCCAGCCCGATAATGAGCACGCCGTCAGCATCGACTTCTTTGTCAAGCTTCGAACCGGCAACATTGCCGCCGTCAGCAACTGCCATATCGACAATAACGCTTCCTTTTTTCATCGATTTGACTATCTGTTCGGTAACAATGAGCGGCGCTTTTCTGCCGAATAACCGAGCGGTAGTGATAACAACATCAGCGAGCGCGCAATGTTTTGCCATCATATCGCGCTGTTTATCAAGTTGTTCTTTAGTAAGTTCTTTGGCATACCCTTGCGCCGTCTGACCGGTTTCGCCTAGGTCGATTTTAACAAATTTTGCACCGAGCGATTTGACTTGCTCTTCAACTACCGGACGGGTATCGAACGCCTCAACTCGAGCGCCCAATCGTTTCGCGGTAGCAATTGCCTGTAAACCGGCAACGCCGACACCGATTACAAATACACGCGCCGGCGGGATAGTGCCGGAAGGAGTCATCATCATGGGAAAAATTTTATTCAACCGTTCCGCGGCAAGGACAACCGCCACATATCCGCCCAGATTTGCTTGAGAACTGAGCGTATCCATTTTCTGCGCTATGGTGGTGCGCGGCATCATGGTCATACTGATTGCTTTAACGCCAGCTTGTGCAAGCGCGGCAACCGTATCCTTTTCAAAAAAAGGGTTCAAGTTACTGATATGAACCGCGCTTCTTTTGAATAAAGCGATATCTTCTTTTGAAGGGCGGTTAATTTGTACGATGATATCACCGGATTTCAGCAGTGATGCCCTGTCCGAAACTGCCTTCGCGCCTGCCCGAAGATATTCTTCGTCGTTAATGCCAATTGCAGTTCCCAGCCCTGATTCAAAAGAAACTTCAGCACCTTTTTTTATCAGTTTTTCTACCGACTCAGGCATCATCGGTATACGTGTTTCACCGGAATGGGTTTCTTTCGGAATAGCTATAATCATTATATTATCCCCATGTTAGTCTTTATAATAATGATTCTTTTTTACGTGGAGCAGAAATTATATACAATAGCAGAATCTATTATTCTGTCAAGATTTTGCTCACAGCATTTTACTCGTTAACGTGCATCGAATGCTCCTATGCCTATTTCAGAAGCATAGCTTTGCTTTTCTTGCTTCACGCACTCATTTTAAACTCAAAACCGAAGGGAATTCAGGAAAAATTCCTTTACATTAACAGTATTTCAATGTAATATTGCGGCTTTATAAAAGTATTATTTTTTTATCTTAATAGACCGGATATTATTATGAACACACATAAAGACTCCGCACACATTCATAACACCATACGCACATTAGAAGCCGTTATAACGCGTAATCCCTCGGATGCCCAAGCGCATTGCACATTGGGCGATGCTTATTTTGATATTGAGGATTACCATTCATCTATAAAAGAATACAAGAACGCCATTGCTCTAGACCCGTCAAATGCACATGCTCATTATTTGCTCGGCACCGTGTACGGCACTCTGGAACGAGACACTGAAGCAATCGAAACATTCTGCAAATCAATCAGCCTAGACCCCGATGCGCCAAAAGCGCATTACTGGCTTGGATATGTATACACCAACAATAAACGGATTGACGAAGCAAAACGGTGTTTTCAGCAAGCCGTTGATATCGACCCGCATTTCGCTGAAGCACATTATTTTATTGCCCTTTTAGATATTCTGACCGGCAACATCGGCAAAGCAATGGAAAAATACGAACTGCTTAAAACCCTCGCCCCTGATTTAGCTGAAAAATTATACAATGATGAAATAGATAGAAAATAACCGAAATAAGAAGGAACATGATTCATACAATGGCGAACACCAAAGAAATTAACGAACGAATAGAACACTATAAACGCGAAATAACCGTTACGCCTGATAATGCTGAAGCATATATCAACCTTGGCATTCTGTATAACTCGCAAAGAAACTATACCGAAGCAATCAAGGCATATAAGAAAGCCATCGCGATTAAACCGTCATTTGTCGAAGCATACTATACGCTCGGCGTGACTTTATTTAACGCCGGCATGCATGAAGATGCCATCAGTTTTTATGAGAAAGCGATTCATCTCGACCCAACTTTTTCTGCGGCATATTATAATATCGGCGTCATTTACTCTCATAACGGTTCTTTAGATAAAGCTGTTACGGCTTATGAACTGAGCGTAAAGCATAAACCTGATTTTGCTGAGGCGCATTACAATCTTGCCCTTGCATACAATCGTTTAAAGCGCTATGAAAACGCTAAAGCATCATACAACAATGCCATCAAACATAAACCTGATTTTGCTCAGGCATATTATAATCTCGGAGGCGTCTATTCAACATTATTACAGTTTGAAGACGCCATTGAAGCGTACAATAAAACTATAGAAATCGACCCGAAATTTGTTCAGGCATACTATAATCTCGGACACGCATTCTCCGCATTGAAGCACCATAAGAAAGCTATTGCCGTATACGAAAAAGCCCTTGAGGCATACCCTCAATACCCTGAAGTGCTCAATAACATGGGATTGGAATATTACGAACTAGCCGACTATGAAAAAGCGGCTGAAATGTTTAACCGCGCACTCGGCGTCAATTCAAATTTCCCTGAAGCACATTATAACCTAGGGCTTACCTTCTTTGCTCAGCATAAAAATGATGAAGCAATTAAGGCATATGAAAATGCGCTTGCGATTAACCCCGAATTCGCCGAAGCACATTTTAATATCGGTTTTGTACGGTTTTCTATGAACATGTTTAATGAAGCAATTGCGGCTTATTCGCAAGCAATAAAGCTCAACCCGCAATTTGCTGAAGCTTACTACAATATGAGCATGGCATACTCGCAAATCAGAAATGAACATGAAGCAATCAAAGCATTAAATGAAGCTGTCCGGCTCAAACCGGAAATAAAAAACCGAAAAAATTGAACAAAACTATCCTCGTAAGTATACTTATGGCTGCCAATTTTCTGCGATAGATACTGCCTTTTTTTTCGCATCGGCAATGCGTTGTGAAGCTACCTCAGGCCCTCGGGCATCGACCGGCTGAATACAGATAAACTGCACATCGGTTATGCCGATAAATCCGAAAACCGTGCGTAAATACGGTTCCTGAAAATCATATGAATGAATCGGCGATTCAGGGCTGTAATCCCCACCTCTGCTCGCAATGACAAGCATTTTTTTCCCTCTGACCAATCCTTCAGGCCCATTGAGTCCATATCGAAACAAATACCGCGGCTGTATAATAACATCCAAATACTGTTTTAAACGGTATGGTATAGAAAAATTCCACATTGGCGAAGACAGAAGGTACATATCCGCCGAAATAAACCGCTGTATGTGGCATTCAATCGGTTTCCATGGTTCTTCGAGCGGTTTGGATAATTCCTTTCCAGCCATCAGCATGCTTTTCCCTGCAATGCGCTGAACGGTTAAATCCGGCAAAGATTCTGTAAATACGTTCAGCGTATCAATGCGGAGTTTTGTATGTTTTGCCTGCAATGCGCTCACAAATTCCCGAGACACCTGCAGTGTGCGCGATTGGTCTTCGCGCGGCGTTGCAACAATATGTAATAATGTGTGCATAAGAAATACTCCTTTCCGATTATTTCAGATAATGCTCTTCCTCTTCTGCATATTTTATTATGCGCTTTCACCCTTTTTTATGGCTAATTGTGGCATACTATATGCTTTCATCACATTTGCAATGGTTAATACTATCACACACATTACGTAAGGAGTTCAATTTAATATGAAGCAAAAAACACATACCCTATTGTTTTTATGTACACTGTCTCTTATCTATACTTTTATTATATCAGTGCATGCAGAAGACAACACTGCACAAACGTGCGGCAACACCTACTTAGAACCCGAAATTGTTTCCAATTTTTTTGATGCGCATTTCGGGAGCCATCTTGAAAAACTCGTTGGGAATAACCGCCTCGAAATAAAAAGCCTCCATGGTCTAGACGATGCACTTGACTCGCTTGGCAACATATCTCCGTTTGATATTGAAATGGGGTTTAGCACTGCAAATATGTATTTGTGGAGAGGGCAAAAACTCGGCTCGGATACATCATTCCAGCCATTTGTTTCTGCCAGCCCTGATTTCGAGCCTTTTGGCGATCTCGTATTTACCTTCTGGACAGACATCACAAAAGATACCCCGGGCAAAAATGACCTTGAATATGATTTCGTTGTAGAATATACCTTTCATATGCTGGAACTTTTAAAGATAATAGGTTGCGATGAATCAAATTGCTGTTACCCTTTGAAGAAACTCCTCGATTTCAACCTTTCAACCGGATACATCTATTATTGGTTTCCGCCAGCTACCGACGATTCACATGAGATATATTGGAAATTAGCTTACAATCTTCCATTTAACCCGTCCTTTTTAATTTCCCATGATATCGACGCGGGAGACGGCGTCTGGTATGAAGCGGGAATATCTCAAGATTTCGACTTAAAGTTATTTGTTCTGTCTACTTTTGCTACGCTAGGATACAATCATCGCCAATGGGGAAAAACATCTGCATTTTCAATTTTCCAATTTGGCGGTTCTATCCCTGTATCTATTGGTACCCATATTACTGTTGAGCCGTTTCTCAGCTATTCAAAACGCCTTAAACGCACATCTACCGATGACGAAACTGATCTCGTACACGATGAACTGCTCGGTGGATTTAATTTCGTAATCGGTTTCTGATACATCTGCCTCTCTTCTTAATTACTTGAATACAAAGTGATGCACTTTTTGCCGGTGCATCACTTTGTATTTTATCGCTTTTTTATCTAAAATAATAAAAATAAGTATTTGACAGTATTCTCAGCTTCTGATATCATTTCGCTAAATTACTCTTAATTCATAAAAGTGGAGGCTCAAACAGATGAAAAGTTTTGTTGTTCTCAGTATTATTGCGGCAAGTGTTTTTTGTTATTCCCTTCAAGTTCATTCAGCAGATAAAGAGACACCGGTCAAACAAGCATCCTTACAAACAGATTCTAAATCCGCTCAAAAACAGAATACATCATCGTTTGTTCGAGGCAAAGCTCGGTCATATTACTGTACAAAGATCAGCTCATCCTACTAAGAAGTAGCGTTTTAGAGCGGATAAGAATATTTTGTATATCTATATTCAGTTTAGAATGGCATTCTATCGCAAGAAGATAATTTACTTAACATTCTGTTTTGCGCTCTGTAATTCTTTTTAATCCTTTTCTTAAAAAAAATAGAAAAGCTCTAAATAACAGTGTATCAAATTTTGATATATGATATACTAGCGCAAATTTTTTATATAAATAACAAACTCACTCCATAAACTGTAAAAATGAAGACGCCCGGCAAACTAGCTACATCGCTTGAAGAACCATTGTGCAAACCTTGTAAAACGGTTTCATATACGCCATCCGGTTTACGCATTGAAGGCGATACAGGGCGGTTTCAAACTACACGCCTTATGTTCCGCGAACTCCTCAGTGCGCGGCAATTGATTGTCCGCTTCTTTATTCGTGATATAAGTGCAAAGTACCGCCAATCATTTTTAGGTATCTTATGGGTTTTTCTTGTGCCGCTGGCAACGACCTTTATTTTTATGTTTATCCGTAAAGCTGGCGTATTGAATATCGAAAACGTACAAGTTCCGTATGGACTCTATGTTCTTGCCGGAATTTCTCTCTTTCATCTCTTTAACGGCGGCCTGATTGAATGTACCAATGCAATGGTAAAAGCAGGAGGGATGATCGTGAAGATCAATTTTCCCCGCATCGCGTTGGTATTTGCGGCATCTCTTCAAGCACTATTGGAATTTTTTATCCGAATGGCCCTCGTTGTTATTCTCTGTATGATAAGCGATATACGATTCAACCTCCTTCATTTTGCATACAGCATACTCACACTGATTCCGCTTTACTTTTTTATGCTCGGTATCGGCTGTATGCTTGCACTTATTGCCAGCGTATTGCGCGACATACCGACTTTGATCAATTTCATCGGAATGGGCGTTATGCTTGTAACACCGATTCTCTACCCGCTCAAACCTACCGGTACGTTGGCGGCAGTCAGCGCGTGGAATCCGTTGCATTATCTTATCAATCTGCCGCGCGAAATGTTACTTTACGGTTCATCTTCCCTTACAACAGGTTTTTTAATATGTGCCGGTTTTTCGTTTGTTCTCTTTTTTACCGGATGGAGGATGTTTTACGTAGCCCAAACAAAAATTACCGAACGGATATAATGGCTAATTTTGCAATCAGTGTTCAGAATGTATCAAAAAAGTTTTCGAAAACCATAAAGCACACTATGCTTTATGGCGCAACCGACCTTATGAAGGCGTTTACAGGTTTAAATTCACCCGCCTCACACCTGCGCAGTGGAGAATTCTGGGCAGTGAATGATGTCTCCTTCGAACTGCGTCAAGGCGAAGCCATAGGGCTCATCGGTTCTAACGGCGCAGGAAAATCGACTATGCTCAAAATGCTCAACGGTATCTACATGCCCGACATCGGCGCAATATCCATCAGGGGAAGAATGGGAGCCCTCATCGAAGTTGGCGCAGGGTTTCATCCAATGTTGACAGGCAGAGAAAATATCTTTATCAATGGGACGATTCTCGGGATGACCAGAAACGATATTGCGCGCAAACTTGATTCCATAATTGATTTCGCCGGCATCGGCGATTTCATCGACGCACCGGTAAAACATTATTCCAGCGGGATGTTTGTACGGCTCGGATTTGCTATCGCGGCACATTGCAAACCGGATATACTTCTAATAGACGAAGTACTGGCGGTTGGCGATGCAAATTTTAAACGGAAATGCCTTAATCATCTTGCAGGATTGCAAAGAGACGGCGTCACGTTTGTTATCGTCAGCCACAATATGCAGACGATCGAAGGAATTACTGAAAAAGCATTATTTTTCCATCATGGCAGGATTGCCGCGTATGGAAAAACAGGCGATGTTATTTCGCGGTACGAATTACAGTCGCTTACCGCTGATAGCGCTCCAAAACCCATTGAGCAATCATCCGATCCCAATGCGTTGTCATTAGTCAAAACGTATCACGGGTACGGCACAAGTGAAATTTCCATAGAAAAAATGGTACTCTATGATTCTGCCGGTTCGCCTTCTAAAGAGTTTCGATCTGACGATTCTTTGACTGTTGAAGTTTCACTTAAAAGCCCAGCTTCTTTGAAAACAAAACTCTGTATCAGTTTTATCAACCAGCACGATGCAGTATGCCTTGGAACGTATAAAATACTCGATATTTCACAAGGAACGCAAAAAATGCGCATTCTTTTTGACAAGGTACAGCTCACAACCGGGACATATAAAATCGCATTCCATTTATTCGATACATCGCACACAAATCCCTATTTTAATGGGCATTTTGGATATTTTACTATGCGGAAAGAAGGAGCCGTTGTAACACCCGGCCTTAACACTCCGCATTGCTGGGCATACCCCACTATAAAAATTGTTTCTTAACCGTTCGATAGAACCATTATAATGTTGGTGTGTAAACCGTTTAAAATAGTAACGCTTAAAGGTATATATCGATGCTACTCACGCATCTATGGAAACAATCTGATTTCGGCTTGGTGATAAACTGGAAGTTTCATCAGAAACGAAAATGGGTAAGTGCGTTAACCGGTTATATGGTTGACGCAATCATTACTGCATTTGATCCGATTATAATTACATCGCAGTTTGATTACCAACTTCACAAACGAAAACTGCGGTATATTCTTTCTTTTTATCCCGGCTGGTCAGCTCCGCTTATCCGGTTTGACCCGAAGATCGACTGCGTTAAAGCCCTCTGTTACAGCGACCCGCACTACCAGCCTGAAGAACGGCGGGCGTATTTTGACCGCAACGGATTTGATTTCCTCTTTTGCGTCTACCATTCTCCGTTCTTTTATCATTTTAAGAATTTTCCTATTGAAAAATTCGTTCATTTTCCATGGGCATTGCCTGACCGGTTCATCTCCGACCATGCTATTGAACACCGTTCAAACGATGTAGTAATCTTCGGCGGAAAGCAAAGCAAAGCATACGATATACGCAACTGGTGCCGCCAACAACCCGGAATCCGCAACTTTGACTATTCAGGCGTTGAGAATAAACAGCTTACCGATGAAGAATATTTTCTTTGGCTCCGTACATTTGACGCTATCGTTGCGGCAGGTTCGTCTGATCCGAAATATAATCTCGTAACTCCGAAATACTTTGAAATTGCTTCTGCCGGCGCGTTGCTGATCGGACAATATTGCCCCGACCTCGATATGCTCGGATTCGACAACACTAATGCGCTGATTTTTACAAAAGATTCATTCAACGACATAATCTCAACATATAAAAAAGAGCCGGAAAAATATATTTCCTTACGTGAAAAAGGACGGCTTCTTATTAAAGAACGACATAAAATATCTGATAGAATCGCAAGTATAAAAAGGGCGCTCTATGGGAATTAAGAAATTCACAACCAAAGAATACTGGGACGAAACGCGGCATGCTTTTTCTCCATTTCCAGTAACAACAACTCCTTTTGCACCATACCTTGAAAAATATTTGCCCGAAAAAACCAGTTTCCGGTGCGTTGAAATTGGCGGGTACCCCGGCACACACCTCACTTATTTTGCTAAACGATTCGGCTATCATCCGACTGCAATTGAATATAGCGAACACTGGAAAGACATACAAAAACTTCTTGAATTTAACGGCATTACCGACTACAACATTATCAATAAGGATTTCTTTGACCTCGGCACAATCGAACCGTTTGATGTTGTTTCTTCATTCGGGTTTATTGAGCATTTCGATGATTATGAAAAGGTACTGAAAGCACATTCCGACATCTTAAAACCAAACGGTTACCTCATATTAAGCGTACCATACATAGGCGGACTGCAAGGGATAATCCGTAAATTGGCTTATACACCGGAACATTGGCAGAGAATGCGCAATGCTCACAATGAAAAAATAATGAACTTACATACGCTCAAGCAAAGCGTTGCTCGTTACGCATCGCGTATTTTATTTGCCGACTACGTCATGAGCACTTCGGTTTGGTTTTCGTGGGATGCTCCGTTTGTAAAAAATAATATGCGGGGATTCATGAAATTAGTTAATTCAGTCGATAAAAAAGTGCGCCGCGTACTCCCGTCGTCACGGCTGTACAGCCCAATGATATTGGTTATAGCACAAAAATGAAAATTGCCGTTCATACAACACCTCATCTGCATAAACTCAATTACGCTCCACAATGGATATGCGCATTGAAACAAAAAAATGTTTCTGTTCTGGAATGCGATTTTCACTCAAACGGCATCCTGCAAAAAATTAGACAGTGCAGTGGTGCGTTATGGCATTTTTTTCACACGCCTTTCGACAAAATATCCGCTCATAAAATTCTTACCGCTATTGAATACTGCATGAAGGTTCCGGTTTTTCCTAATTTCTCATCACGCTGGCATTTTGATGAGAAAACGGCTCAACACTACCTTCTTTCCTCCATCGAAGCGCCATATATCCCGTCATGGATATTCTGGAACAAAAGCGACGCGCTTGCGTTCCTCGATTCGTGCGAATTCCCGCTGGTTTTTAAACTCTCAGTCGGTGCAGGCTCGGCGAATATCATCAAATTGGATACTAAAAAACAAACTGAAAAAATTATTGATACGATGTTCGATAAACACCTGTTTCCGTATTCATTTAACGAATTTGCTCATCCCGCTTATTCTCCTTCGAAAAGCGGTATCAAGCGTTTTGTGAAACGGATAACCGGCGCACTGAACTATCTATGCCGCAACGAATATCCGCCTCTGAACAACTACTATATTCCTGAGAGGAACTACGTCTATTTTCAGCAGTATCTACCTGATAATACCCACGATATCCGGATAACGGTCATCGGTAACCGCGCATTCGGGTTTATCCGCCGCAACCGCCCCGACGACTTTCGCGCATCAGGAAGCGGTTTGGTTGACCACAACCCGAAACATATTCCGCTGGAAGTTGTTCAAGCCGCTCATGATATTTCGCTAAAACTCGGTTTTCAAAGCATGGCTTACGATTTCCTCAAATCTCCTGGCGGTACTTTTTTGATTAACGAAATCTCCTACGCATACAAAAGCGAAACCGTAGAACAATGCCCCGGGTATTGGGACCGTTCCCTCCGCTGGCACGACGGACATATCAAACCGGAAGACGCGCACATTGCCGATTTTATTGCGCAGATCGAACAGGGACGCCTGCAATGAGAATCGCATTTGTTACTCCCGAATATGTGTCGGAACAAAAATTTCACGGCGGATTGGCAAATTACCTTCAGCGAACATGCCATGGATTAGCACAGTCAAACCACGAACCGGCAGTTTTTGTTGTTGCCGGCAAAACAGAACAATTACGACATAACGGCATAACCATATACCGCGTAAACTGTTATCAAAAATGGATTAACGCAGTCAATCGTTTATTCTGCGGCGGAAAAACCAATTCGTTTATACGCTGGATTTGGCAAAGTTATGCGCTCAAACGGCACATACAAAAAATACACACTCAATCGCCGTTCGATATCATCCAATATACAAATTACACTGCGGTTTCGCTTTTCAAGCTAAAAACTGTCCCGTCGGTAACACGCATTTCGAGCTATCAGCCATTTTTACGCGATGCGTACGGATTTGCAAAACCTACGTTCACTCAACAATGCCTCGAAAAACTCGAACACAGAGCACTCAAACAAAGCAATCATCTCTTTGGGCCGAGCAAAAAAATCAGCGCGCTTATTGCAGAACACACCGGCAAACAGGTTACCGTCATTCCTTCCCCGATTGCTATTCCGGAACTGAGCTCCTCTGACGACTCGTTATATCGTAACCAGTTATCCGGCAAAAAGTATTTCCTTTTTTTCGGAACGATCGGCATACTGAAAGGAGTCGATATCATCGCCGAATGCATCAATCGGTTTTTATCAAAATATAAAGATGTATATTTTGTTTTTATCGGAAAAGATGTCGGCTTCAAACGAGGAGTAACCATGATGGCTCACGTCAACTCCTGCGCCGGCGAACACTCCGGACGCATACTCCATTTCAGCCCGCTTGCGCACAGTGTTCTTTTCCCTATTATTCAGAATGCCGCCGCGGCTGTTTTGCCGTCGCGCATCGACAATTTTCCGAATACGTGCCTTGAAGCAATGGCGCTGGGCAAAATTGTGATCGGTTCTCATGGCACCAGTTTCGAGGAAATCATTACTGACGGGCATGACGGATTCCTCTGCAACCCTGCTGATGCGCAGTCATTGCTTAATTGCCTGTGCAAAACTGCCGATTTATCAGAACAAGACAAAAAACGCATCGAACAGAATGCTTTATTGAGAATCAAAGAGTTCGATACGTCGAAAACGATTGCGCTCCTTACAGCGTACTACGAAAAAGCGGCCGCATCATGACTAAACCGACTAAACCGCACCTTAAACTTTCCGTTGTTGTCTGCACCTATAACCGCGACTGCATGCTGGCGCACTGTTTGCGTTCTCTTACCAACCAAACCGTTGACCCTAAACAGTTTGAAGTAATCGTTGTCGACAATAACTCCACCGATAAAACCCGCTATGTTATCCTTGGATACGAAGAACATTTTCCGTATATCAGGTCGATCAAAGAACCGAAACAAGGGCTGAGCAACGCGCGCAATGCCGGCTGGCGAGCCGCCAAGGGAACATACGTTGCCTACCTCGATGACGACGCGCAAGCGGTACCGGCATGGTGCGAGCGGATTATCGCGGCATTCGAGACGGCATCGCCGCAACCCGTGGCGGTCGGCGGCGTGATTCATCCGTGGTACGAGGATTATCCGCCTCCATGGTTCAGCGACGATTTGGAAATACGGTCGTGGGGCGATTCCGCCGGATTCCTCAATTCGCCTGATGCGCGGTACGGGTTTTCCGGTTCAAACATGGCGTTCCGCCGTGAGGTTTTGGAAACATTCGGCGGGTTTTCCGATTCCTTCGGCATGGACGGCAGAACCATCCGCATGAGCGAAGAGGTTGAGCTGTTTTGCCGGATATACCGATCGGAACCGTATTTTTGGTATGACCCGTCGATCAAAGTGTTGCATTTCGCGCCGTTTGAGCATATGACATGCCGGTACCGGTTTAAGCGTGGTTTTCAGTGCGGCAAAGCGCGCGCGCAGATCGACGGCGACGTCTTTTTTTCGCCGGTTTACAAAGCGCGGTTGAAGTCGTTTCTGCGCTATCTTATCGGGATACCGCGGTTATTTGGAAAATGCGATCGTAAAACGGTATTCATGCGGTGTGCATCGAAGTGCGGCTGGCACATCGGCTATCTCCTCGGGTGCGGGAGAAGGTGAAGCAGATTGCGTATGTCTATATTTTTTTAAGGCTCCCAGTGCTTTTCTTATCCGGAGCACAAGCTTAACACTCTAATTATGTGAAATAGTTTCGATGTAATCTGACCTCACTTCAGTAGCCAACGCCGTACACGTCATCAGGGTTGTCCGGATTTCGATGGTTACCCATTCACTGTTTACCGCCATATATGTTCATACAAAACAATACAGAATAAAAACAAAAGGTTTCAGGCATAACATATTCTTTTCATGCTTTCCCCAAGTATATGTTAAATGACTTTACTTCCGTAGTTTTCTCCGCACTATACCAACTAATCCCAAGCCGAGAAGAACAAGTGATGCCGGTTCTGGAACAAGTTGCACTTCATACTCTATGGTCAGCTTCGGACGATACGGTGTATCGCCGTAATCTGAAGAACGGAAGCGAATATCGACACCAGACGTTGTATTCCTTAATTCAAAGCCAAAATTATTGTAGGTGCCGTTATACCATCCGGAAACCCAATCGGTTATGTCCCACTCAACCCAGGTTGAAACAGTTGGTGCACCACCAATATTGGTAATTGGCGTGGAGAGATCAACAATCGGTTGAGTACTCCAGTTAACAGTATTTTCAAGCCAACTTGATGTTATTCTATATAGCTCAATGGTGGAAGGACCGCTTAAAATTCGGTCATTGAATATTTCCAGAGTGGCACTGGTTATAACTTGGTAAGCAGGTAAGGAAGATAGGTTAAATTCGACCACTGAATATACAGTACTGCCCGACCAATTATTTCGGGTCAAAAGGTATTCATTGGTACCATAATTTTGTGTTGGATTTAAATCATTGAAAAATGTGTCTTTTCCTTCGTGATAAGGTTGCAGAAACAGTGTAGCCGCATATATGTTCATACAAAACAATACAGATAAAAACAAAAGGCTTAAGACATAACATATTCTTTTCATGATTTTCCCCATGTATAAATTAAATTTTTTGTTTCCAAATATAATTAACCATCTTTTTATATGCAAGTGTCATGCCATACAACATAAATCATCTTATCTGACTTATTAGTAGTTAGATACATACATTTATCTGTTGTGTGCTTTTCCCTAAATCCACAGAATACCGTGCTTTTCCCGTGGAATACCGTGCTTCTTTGTGAGAATGCAGATCAATATTGGATATAGGTTAGATTTAGGCTGTTTCCAATAGAAGTTTAATATCATATAGCAATACAATATCTGTGAACAAGGTGTTCGATTTCGGTCCGTTTGAGCATATGACATGCCGGTACCGGTTTAAGCGTGGTTTTCAGTGCGGCAAAGCGCGCGCACAGATCGACGGCGACGTCTTTTTTCGCCGGTTTACAAAGCGCGGTTGAAGTCGTTTCTGCGCTATCTTATCGGGATACCGCGGTTATTTGGAAAATGCGATCGTAAAACGGTATTCATGCGGTGTGCATCGAAGTGCGGCTGGCACATCGGCTATCTCCTCGGGTGCGGAGAAGATGAAGCAGATTGTGGACTTTATATTTTCTTAAGAATCTCTAGCATTTTTTCTTATTTGTGGCAAAAGTTCTCCTCTCGTAATAGACATACTGAAACCACCTGAATCTTCGCCATGGTGTTCATCTCGCGAAAAACGTTCAATTCTCTAATTCACTTTGCATGCTTTTATCAATAAATTGTTTTTTATATAATTCAGTTATCATTGAACCTAAAGTATCAGCTTCAATTTCAGGATAATATTTATAATTGATAGCATTCTCCTAAGATATTTCTTATTTTACCCCTTATAACATCTGGACTCTCATCAGAATCTCGATCGAGATATTTCGTCATCCTATCAATTAGTTTAAATTGTTCTTTTTTCAGAAAATCTTCGATATCAAATTGTATTAGTGTGCTACCATTTGTTACATCGCTTCTAATTGATAAAAACTTAGGGGGATTCAATTCTCTCTTTTAATAAATTCAAAAATCTTTATGGTGAGTTAGAATAAAAAGCTGTTGAACGGTTAATGATATTTTTGAAGTAACGTATTAGTTCCAAATCTACGGTTTTCATCCAAGCTGGATAAAGGGTCATCAAATACAACAATAGCATTCTGAGGGTTATTTTCCTTCTCTACGTATGAAACAAAAAAGCAAAAGCAAGAGTATTTTATCTCCTTGACTCAGTGTATTTTTAAAATTAGGTTTGCTCAAATCATCTCTTTTTCTATTTTTCTACCTAAAATTTCAAAATCATAATCCGCATATGGTTGATTGGAACGTAAATCTGGGTTACTTTTAAAATCAACAATTGTGAAATCGGCACCCAATTCTCGCAATAAGCTATTAATTCGAACTTGATGATTGTTGAAAATATCCGTTGAATAATTATCTATTTCTTTTCTTTTATATGCTATGGCTACCTTATTCTTCTCGTTATCAGCGTAAGTTTGGTGATATTTTATATTTAAATCGAATGACTCTTTATTTAACGCTTTTTCAATTTTCTTTAAAGATTTTATTTTTCAATTAAATCTTGCTCAGAGCTACTTGAAATAACAGAAACTAATTTTTTCACATCCTCGACAAAACTCATCAATAAATTTGTTAAATTTTTCCACCTCAGAATTCACGTCTTTAATGAAGTTTTCAGCCCGCTCGAATAACGAATGAGAAATAGAATGTTCCATATTGCCTAATTTATCTTCAATTTCTTTTTCAATCTCTTTTTTATTTCCATTCCTTCCTGTCTTAACCTTCCGATTTCAGTTGAAATATTAGGAACATCTGTTTCTTCCTTCAGATACCCATCCCAAGATTTAACGTGACTACAAGCTTGATTAAAATCTGAATCAATTCCACTAAGAATATTCTCAATATTCCAATTTTTTATCTCACTATAACACGTTTTCAGTGAGTTCAAATATTTTTGATATTTTTCATCAAAATAATTCCTGTAAGCACTAATTATTCTTTCCGCATTTTTTAAGTCTTGCCCACAAAAAGGGCAATTTTTACCTTTACCCACATACTCTAAGCCTGTATGCACAAAGCCAAGTGCAGATTGTCCATTACTACAATTGCTCTTTATATGCTCGAAAACAATTTTTGATGATTCCTCATGTATAGCTTTTAAGTCTTCAGTTATCTTTGATTTAATTTGTTCAATGATTTCGCCATTTATAATTTTAATTTTTGCGGTTTTGTCAATTTTAAGATATTATTTTCATTCTTTTTTATTATTCAAGCTGAGTTCATCTATGGAAATTCTCCCTTTAATAACGTCTAAATCTTTACTTTGCATCTCGGACAGTTCTTCAATAGTAGTATCTGGAAACTCCTTATTCAGTTTTTCTTTCAAATCTCGTAATTGCTGTTCAGAATCGTTTTTTCTTTTCATTTAAATCTTTCAATTCTCTTGAAAGATTTATACCTTTCTCACCTATAATAATACTATGCAAGTTTTTTTTATGGTCATGCTCAATGGTATTTGTATAAATATTATTTTCTATAAATTCGCTATCAAAAATCAGAATTTTGTTTTTTCCCAGCAGTGGAGGATCCCATTTATTATTATTAAAGACATATACCTCCTTTGTTTCGAATGCTATAACTGCTTTTGAAGGTTCAGTTGTCCCTAGTGTTTTTCTTCCAAGAATATATTCCGGTCGGTCACCAGCCAGTGATTTTAAGACAGCAACAAGAGTACTTTTCCCATAACCATTGTGAGCATAGAGAATTGTATTTTTGCTTAAATCCAGTTCATTAGCACTGGATGAAAAATTATAAAACTTGCCTATATTTTTTAAAACTTTAATTTTTTTTATCATAACTTGTATCTTTTCTCTTTAAAGCTCCTCTTCATCTTCTCACTGTTTTAGCAGACAACAAACGTTACAATAATATAGTACACAGATAAAAAACATGAAGCAAATATTTCACTGTTTCGCTAGACAGGCTAAGGTTTCAAGATGCCCGGTGTGCGGGAAAAAATCGAACGCGGCAATAGACTCCAAGACGTACCCGTCATGCTCGAATGACTTGACATCGCGCGCCAGCGTGGGCGGACTGCACGACACATACACAATACGGCGCGCCTGCAACCGTTTGATGCGTTTGACCGTCTTATTACTCAACCCCGACCGCGGCGGATCGATCACCACGACATCCATACCGGCAAGCGGCAAGGAATTGAGCAAATCGCCGGCATCGCCTTCATGGAACGCGCAGTTCGTTATGCCGTTTATCCGGCAATTCTCGTGCGCATTCGCTATGTTGACCGGATTGATATCGATGCCGATCACCTCTTTCGCATGGTTCGCCAACGAAATTTCAATGGCGCCGGCGCCGCAAAATAAACCGAGCACCCGTTCGTTCCCCGTCAACGCCGCCGCCTCAACAATCTTCGTATGGAGCTCCTCCGCACCATGTGTGTTGGTCTGAAAAAACGTTTGCGGATAGAGACGGAACCGTTTATCGTGTATCTTTTCTTCGATATATTCGTTCCCATACACCTGCAAAACTTTTTCCGCATCGAATACGTTGCTGATGCGGTTATTCTCTATCCAATAGAAACTTTTCAGCGCGGGTATTTTTTCTCTGATGGAATCGTACAGCTCTTGAATCTGAGGCAAATCGCCGCGCGTTGTTACAAAGATAACCATCAAATCGCCGGTATTTTTGCCCTCGCGCACCACAAGACTGCGGACAAACCCTTCTTTAGTCATCAAATCGAACGGTTCCAGCTGATACCGCTTGACAAAATCGATCGCGATCGGGAAAAGCGTTTCTACAACATCGCTGAAAATAAGGCAATGCTCCAAATTATTTACCGTGCCGGAAAAATTTTCGAAGGGAAGAGTCCGTTTCATCAATCCTAAATGTATTTCGCCGTTTTCTTTTCCGAATGTAAACTCCATTTTATTCCGATAAAACCATTCATCCGGCGATTTTATAATAGGGACACATTGTATTTTATCCATCGCAGAGATTCCTTCCTTGTGGAATGTCTGGACAAGATAATTCCGTTTTATTGCGAGTTGTTGCGTGTAATCGAGTTCCTGCATTATGCATCCGCCGCATACGGCGTTATGTTTGCACGGCGCGATACGGCGGTAGGGTGACGGCGTTATAATCTGATGAATCTTGCCGAAGGTATATTTTTTGCGCCCGCGCACCTGTTGGATGAGCAGTTTATCGCCGATGATTCCGTCGGGGACGAAGACCACTTTTTTGTCGATTCTTCCTACTCCCCAATTATTTGGAAATGCAATATCGGTTATTTCTATTTCCTGAAAGCCTTGATCGTGTTGAGTCACCTGAGCTGTTCTCCTTATCTGCTGAATGTTTTTGCTGTATATGATACAATCTGCCGGCGGATTACGGTACTGTTTTTTCTGTTACATTTCTTTCAATTTAAGTATATACTGCATAATCGATACCGCGTATCATTTTCACTAAAAAGGGGTTTAAGGAACTATACACGATGCCGCCGCTTGCGCCTACACCAAATTTTGATGAACGCTTAAAATCATTGCAAAAAACGATACAAACTGCGCCCGACAACGCCGACGCATGGCGTGCGCTGGGCAGTTTTTTTTGCGAAAACGAGCGGTTCGCCGAGGCGGTAGAATCGTACAAACAGGTTATCCGAATTACGCCCTCGGATATCGAACCGTACCTTGAGGTTGGTCTAGCGTTATCTAAGCAGGGTAAGCATCCTGAAGCGATCGGCGCGTACGAAGATGCGGTGCGCATCGATAATACTTCAGCGCGTGCGCATTATCTGCGCGGGCTCGGGTATTACAGCCTCGATCATGTTCCCGAATCGGTTCGCGCGTACAAACGCGCGTTGTTGTTGCAACCGGATTTTTTCGAAGCGTCGTATGCGCTGGGACATGCTTATATGAAACAAGAACGTTTTCAAGATGCGGTAGAATCATTCGCAAAAGCACTTTCGATCAATCCGAAACTCGCTGAAGCGTCTTTCAGTATCGGCGTTGCGTTTACAAAACTCAAGCGGGATGCGGAAGCGATCGGTGCATTTCGCCATGCAATACGCCTTGATCCAACGCTTGCCGCCGCATATAACAGTCTTGGTTTATGTTATCTTCGAGCCGGAAATTTTCACGATGCATTAGAAGCGTTTCTGACAGTCAACGATCTTAACCCTGCATTTGCCGAAGCATACTATAATGCGGGTTTAGCATACGCAGAACTCGGCGATCACGAAAAAGCATTGGCGGCATTTCTGACAGCAACAGAAAAAAAGACCGATTTTGCGCAGGCGTATGCTAATGCCGGCGTAATGTACGGAAAACTCGGCAACTGCGAGAAGGAAATCGATTCCTATCAAAAAGCCCTTGAGCTCAATGCGGATAATCCGAAAACGATGTATAACCTTGCCAAAGCGTTTCAGGATCGCGGCACAATAACTCAATCAATTGAGTTATACAAAAAAATAATTGCAGTGACGCCAACGGCAACCGAAGCACTGTATGAACTTGGCGTATGTTATTGTTCAATAGGAGATTATGCATCTGCTCGGACACAATACCAGTTTTTGCTCCCGCTAAACCGCACTCTTGCGGATAGTTTGGCAACCGCGCTTGGCGATAATCGATAGGTTATTGCGCTGTAAAGATTTTTGAAAGGCGTTTATTCGTATAATAGCCTGTCTTAGCGTTTATCAAAATCTGCAGTACCCGCCTGCGAGGAATCTTAACAAGAGTGCCGTGTTTAAAAACGGCGGGATTATCTTTCATGAGATGCAGGGTTTCATGCGCCATAAGCGCTGGAACAATGCAAAAGGAGCGGTACCCCGGTATGGAATCAGGGATAGAGCTGAGATACTCTGCTGTCGCCTGCTCATCTTTGCGCGTACTGCCGATAATCCGGCTGAGAATACTCATTGCTTGAAGAGAGTTTCCTCTTCCATTCATGAGTTCGTCCGGTGCAATTTGGCAGAAAAGCTCAGCAGGCCAAAAGATTCTTCCTTCGTTGAAATCTCGAGTAAAATCTTTAATGATATTTACTTTTTGTAAAAAGCGTCCGTTCGCAAGGGCTTTTTCCCTATCAAGCTCGATACCGTCCTTGGCTTTGACTAATTCCGTAAGGTATTTTCCAACAGTTCCTGCGACAAAATAGCAGTAATCGTCAAGGTCTTCGAACGACTGAATCTTTTTTTCCTGATAGAGCATCATTCCGCGCGCCATTTCTGACAGGCAGTCGAATGCGCACTGCTTCACGGTATCATCGAATGAACGGAACGTCTCGACAATCGGTTTAAAATTATCGATTAACGCCAAATCGTGTTCGTCAATTACCTTTCGGCGGACAGTGTCAATCAAAACAGTGCAGTCGCAATATTCGCCGTTGATTACTTTCAGGAAATCCTGCGTTAATTGTTTTTTATCACAAATCGAATGGCGGGAATCTTCGATAGTATCTATGAAGCGGGCAAGGAGATACTGATTTTCAACTTCGATTCGTTTGTTCGAATCAAGCAATGGAATGCACACCGCAAAACTGCGTGACACTACTTGTAAAATATCTGATGCTGAAAGATTTTTAAATGCCACTCTATATGATCACTGGATTAGCGCTTTACCATTTGCCCAACACTTGACTAGATATGCCATTCTAATATATCTTCTTTAAAAAAACTATGTAAAAATCATAACAGAACAAGAAGTATTCATGTAAGAAAAGATGTACAAAGCATTCTATGAACAGCACTATACTCACTAGGGCGCATCCTAAAGCCCGCAACAAAAAAGACCGACATTATATAACTAATAGAACGCATATTCACATTCCATCTGTCGCACCGAACATGGATTCTTACGTGCTTAATAACGTGTATTTTGAGGGTTAAATGAACAAATCAGAAATAGAAAAACTGTTCTTGCAGGCACAAGAATGCAATAAAAAAGAGCTTTTTTCAAAATCATTAGAACTTCTTGAAAAAATCATACTCATTGATCCTGAGTTTCCGGACATTTACACAGAATTCGGCAATGCATATTTTGGCCTAAACCGGTTTGAAGAGGCTGTTGAGTCATACAAATTGTCGTGCCGCATCAATCCAAATAGCATAGAAGAATATATTCGCCTTGGGATTGCCTATCACAAATTACATGACCATGAAAAAGCGATAGAAGCATACCGCGCGGCAATCAAATGCAATTCCGCCGCCCCTGCTCCGTATTACAATCTTGCCCGCCTCTATGACGAACTAGGGCGCTTCACAGAAGCAATCGATGCATATAAACAGACCATTGTACTTGACCCAGCAATGCCGGATGCACACTATTACCTTGGCATAGTTTACCGCAAGCAACAAAAGTATGGCGAAGCGATCAAAACACTCAAGAAGGCGTTCACTCTGAATCCGGATGACGCTATCGTTCAAAATGCAATCGCACATATCTATATGGAGCAGGGAAATTATCAGAAAGCAATAGAAACATTGCGCGAAGCAATTAAAATCAAACCGGACTACGCCTCAGCTTATTTCAATCTCGGCAACGCTTACAATACCGTGGGAAATATGCAAGAAGCAATACTATCGTATCAATCTGCAATACATTACAAACCGGACTACGCAGATGCATACAATAATCTTGGAACGGTCTATGACGAATGCGGCAAACTGAAAGAAGCGCTGGCGGCATATGAAAAAGCGGTATATTACGATCCCAACAATCCTCAGCAATACGATAATATCGGGTTGATTTATGGAAAACAAGGTAAGTATAAACACGCAATCAAAGCACATAAGCACGCCCTAGAAATTGATCCACATTGTTTTCTTTCCCGATATAATTTAGGATGTACCTATTCGGACTGCGGCATGCACAAAGAAGCCATTTCAGAATACATGATCGCCCTAAAAATCAATCCTGAAGATTCCGATTCTTGGTTCAATTTAGGATACTCATACTATCAACTTGGAGAATACGAAGAAGCAATCATGGCATATCAGCATACTCTCAGCCTCACTCCCGATGAAGCCGAAATATACGGCAATCTCGGATTCTGCTACTTTCATTCGAAACGATTTGATGATGCGATTACTGCATTCATCCGCGTTGCCGAAATAGACGCAAATTATCCTGACAGCGAAATGGTATATACGCTAGCCCTATCTTATCATGCCGCCAACAATCCTACTGCGGCAAAAGAACAGTACAATATACTTCTTGAAATAGATAAAAAACGCGCGCGAAATCTTGCGTCCATCATCACAAGAAAATAAAAAATTATTAAAATATGTGTATAAAAAAATTTTTTTTCGTATAATCTATGGAAAATTTTATTATTGCGTAAACAAGGCTCTTATTTGATGAAGTCACTCACTAAAAAATTACAGGCTAAAGCAGTTCTGAAAATGCTTGAACCGCTAACATCAGACAACAGCGAAAATGCGGTGTTTTTTTCAGCTCTTGGCGATGCTTATACTGAACTCTGCTTGATTGATAAAGCAATCGGTGCATACAGCAAAGCGGCAGAAATAGACAAAAAACTTGTTCATGCTCATTATCAGCTTGGAATACTCTATAACAATCTAAAACGGTTCGACGATGCTTTAGAAGCTTTAAAATCAGCAATACGGTATGATAAAAAAAATCCCGGACCCCATTGTGAAACAGGGCGGGCATACTGTTTAACCGGTCCTCACCCTGAAGCCGTCAATGCACTCGAAAAAGCATTGTCTCTCGATCCTGAACACAAACCTTCGCTCTACTATCTTGGAGTATGCCATGCCCAGCGGGGTAATTATCAAGAAGCTGTCACAACACTAGAAAAACTGCTTAACCTTGATCCGAAAAATGCGGAAGCATGGTATAATCTTAGCATAATGTACGCCCGTTCATTTCGATATGACGAAGCGGTAGAATGTATAAAAAAAGCGCACATATACAATCGGCGCATAAAGCAGGCAAAAAATAAAGCCGGTGTAACATACGAAGTTATGGGGCGCCTAAACGAAGCGAAATGTTCATTCTTTGAAAAATTCCCTTGGTATTGTGACAACAATTTACTGACTCGGTTTCGTATCCGATGTCTTCACACAATCTGTGATTTTATATTAAAAATCAGAAAAATAGAGACGCCTTCTTGCGATTTGCTTTTATCCAAAACGGAAGATGAACCAGTCAACATCGATACAGAAAAGCCAGCAGAAAAGCCAGCAGAAAAGCCAGAGAAAGCCAGCAGAAAAGCCAGCAGAAAAGCCAGCAGAAAAGCCAGCAGAAAAGCCAGCAGAAAAGCCAGCAGAAAAGCCAGCAGAAAAGCCAGCAGAAAAGCCAGCAGAAAAGCCAGCAGAAAAAAGCCATGCTTAATTAAAAATAAGGATGCCAAAATATTTGACATCCTTATTTTCTACAAAATATAGCTATTTAAATCTACTTAGTTGTTTTTAGATAATGCTTCAACATATTCCCGAATCTCTTCGATACGCCGAGCCGGATCAACGCCTTTCGGGCATACATGAGAACATTTTCCTACTTTGAGGCATCCATGAAAATCACCAAGCCCATTAACTTCAACAAGCCGTTGTTTACCTTGCTCATTTCGGCTATCAAAAGCAAACCGCTGTGCGGCCGCCATAGCGGCAGGCCCCATAAAATCCGCATCTTTATATACTAATGGGCATACTACATAACATGCACCACACATAATACATTTCACGGAATCCTCTATATCAGTCCTTTGCTCAGCAGACTGAACCATTTCACCTTGCTGAGGCAGTTTTTTGTTTGCAAAAAAAGGCTGAACAGAATTATATTTATTCATAAATGGCTTCATGTCAACAACAAGGTCTTTTATAACCGACAAACGAGGCAACGGCTCGATAATAATTGTTCCCTGCGGCAACATTGACAACTGCACTTGGCACGCAAGCTGTACTTCGCGATTTATCTGCATTGAACATGATCCGCAGACGCCTCCACGGCATGAATACCGAAAACTTAATGAACCGTCAATGCGATCCACAATATACCAAAGCGCTTCAAGAACCGTCATCCCCGGAATAACAGGAATCTGATAGAAACTTTTTGTTTTTTCGCCAGTATCCGGGTCTTGCCGTGTAATGCGTATTTCATACGTTTTTTCTGCCATTTTAATATTTCCTTTCTTTCGGTTCCCAGATAGAAATATCAACTTCAGAATCAGAAAATACTGGTTCGCCATTTTCTCCCTGAGTACAAATAGTATGTTTAAGCCAATTTTCGTCATCGCGCTCGGGATAATCTACTCGGTAATGCCCGCCTCGGCTTTCTGTTCGGCGAATAGCGCCTTCTGTGATAACATGTCCGATTTCGAGCATTGTTTCCATTTCCATTGCCGTCAACAATTCAAGGTTGAACTTTCGGCTCGGGTGAGTAAATGATATCTTTGTGTACCGTTCTTTCAATTCCGTAATAGTTTTATCCGCTTCTTTCATCTCATCCAGTTTACGAAAAACGCCGACATTCCGTATCATTGTCGAACGGAGTTTTTCGCGGAGAACACCTACTTTTTCTTTTCCTTTGGATGACTGCAAATCCGAGACAAATTTTTCTTTTGCATCGAGTTTATTTTTTAAGAGGGACTGATTGACAGCGTCCTTGCGGCTAGCAATATAATCTGCGGCATGGTCGCCTGCGATTTTTCCGAATACAATCGTTTCAAGAAGCGAATTGCCGCCTAACCGGTTAGCGCCATGAACAGAAACACACGCACATTCACCAGCGGCATAAACGCCGTCAACTTTGGTTTTTCCGTCAATATCACAATCGATACCGCCCATGGTATAGTGTTGCCCTGGCTGTATTGGCAACGGGTCGCTGACAATATCTTTGCCGGCAAACTTTAATCCTATTTCACGAATTCCCGGTAATCGCTCATTGAGTTTTTCTTCACCGATATGCCGTAAGTCGAGATGTACGTATGCATTTTCAAAACCGCGCCCTTCAAGGACTTCGGTTCGGATTGCCCGTGCCACAATGTCTCGCGGGGCAAGTTCCATTTTTTCGGAAGCGTACCGTTTCATAAAACGCTCTCCGAGACGGTTATACAAATAACCGCCTTCTCCGCGGGCGCCTTCCGTTATCA
The DNA here is from genome assembly GCA_024233545.1 of bacterium. Taxonomy (GTDB): domain Bacteria; phylum Auribacterota; class Auribacteria; order Auribacterales; family Auribacteraceae; genus JACKPL01. The sequence goes on along the minus strand of JACKPL010000002.1, from coordinate 147,498 downwards.
AGATATTGGTTCCGAATAGAGTGGTGGGGTGGAATTGAACGAACTCCATGTCTTTCAATGGAATCCCCGCACGGTAAGCAACTCCGATGCCGCTTCCCGTACAAATAAGTGCATTGGTTGATGCACCGTATACTCTCCCAGCACCGCCGGTAGCAAAAATGACTGCTTTTGCGCCGAAAGATTTCAACTCGCCGGAATTCATATCCATAGCGATTAAGCCGACGCATTTATTATCCTCTATTACTAAATCAATAACCATCCATTCATCGTAAAAAACCGCTTTGTTGCGGACAGACTGCTGAAAGAGCGTGTAAAGAAGAATATGCCCTGTCCGGTCTTCGGCGTAACACGTACGCTGTTTGCCTGCACCGCCGAAAGGGCGCTGTGCAATACGCCCGTCGGGAAGCCGCGAGAAAGCCGTTCCCCAATGTTCCATTTCATAAATAGTTGGTATTGCCGCTTCAGTCATTCTGCATACTGCTTTTTGATCAGCAAGATAATCGCTACCCTTAACAGTATCAAATGCATGATTTTTCCAATTGTCTTCCGGGTCGACATTTCCCAAAGCCGCATTGATTCCACCTTGTGCCGCCACTGAATGCGATCGAACAGCATACACCATAGATAATACTGCTGTTGATGCCCCTCCGTGGATTGCCGCAATGGCCGCCCGTAGCCCGGCCAAACCACTGCCAACCACTATGACGTCATAATTCATAATTGTGTGCTCCTTTGCGCGAGTTTCGCGTTTATTTTCTTACCGTACTCTTTATATCTTCAAACAACTGTCGTTTTTATGAAGGAAACATAATAATATATTATGGGCTGAATTTCAATCTTTATTAGCTTAAAACCATTGTTTTTACTTATTTTTGATTATTCACCCATTTTTCTCTCCGATATTCAGGATTTATTTCTATGAAAGGAGGATAATGAGAGTTATGTATTCTTTTTTCGGTATTCTTCCCCAAGTTTCATATATTTTTTTGCCCACTGGCGGTTTTGGTCGATCTCCTCTTGAGAAAGCCCTCGTATTACATTTGCCGGACGCCCCATTACAAGCGTTCGAGGCGGAATCGATGCATTTGTCAATACGAGTGAACCAGCCGCCACACAAGCATCCGTGCCAATATGAGCCCCATTAAGAATAACCGCTCCCATTCCGATAAGAGCGTAGTCTTCTATCCTGCACGCATGAAGAATTGCACCATGCCCGACGGTAACATAGTTGCCTACCATTACCCCCTGTTCATCAGAAAGATGGATAATCGTTCCGTCTTGAATATTCGTGCCTTTTCCGATGGAAATAGTGTTTATATCCGCACGCAAAACACTGTTATACCAAATACTTGCATGTTCTTCTACAGTAACCGCTCCAACAATTTGTGCACCGGGTGCAATAAAAACTGAAGGGTGAATATCCGGAGTATGGTATAAAAATTTTCCAATCATTGGCTCACCTCAAAAAAAGAGAGGGCATATGCCCTCTCGGTATAATTTTTATTTATCGGCTGACAACGTTTATTTTTGAACACTTCGCAACAACTCCCGTAATAATGCAGGTATTTGATCGGGCGTATCGACGACAGGCACTTGTGCATCTTTGAATGCCGCGACTTTCGCTTCTGCCGTACCTTTTCCACCCGAAATAATTGCGCCGGCATGCCCCATGCGTTTGCCGGGAGGAGCGGTTCGACCCGATATGAAAGAAACAACCGGTTTAGTAATATTCTTTTTGATATGTTCAGCGGCAAGCTCTTCATCTTCCCCGCCGATTTCTCCTATTAAAACGACTGCATCTGTCTGATTATCTTTCTCAAAAAGATCGAGCAAATCAATGTAGCCGGTACCAATTATCGGATCGCCTCCAATGCCGATACAGGTTGACTGCCCCATATTGTTTATAGTCAGGTTATACACAACTTCATAGGTTAATGTGCCGCTCCGCGATATAACGCCGACAGCTCCTTGCTTATGGATATGTCCCGGCATAATGCCGATTTTACATTTCCCCGGCGAAATTATCCCGGGACAATTCGGCCCGATGAGGCGCAGTCCTTTCTTCTTGACCAGATGATAAATCTCCATCATTTCTAAAACAGGCACGCCTTCCGTAATGCAGACTATCAGTTCCATACCCGCTTCGGCGGCTTCCTTCAATGCCGCAGACGCAAACCGTGCCGGAACATAAATGACTGAACAATCGGCGCCAGTATTTTTTTTCGCTTCCTGCACACTATTGAATACCGGAACGCCATGTACTTCTTCGCCGCCTTTGCCGGGAGTAACTCCGCCGACAACACTTGTGCCATATTCAAGCATTCCTTTAGTATGGAACGATCCATCTCTGCCGGTAATTCCTTGTACAATTACTTTTGTGCTTTTATCGACTAATATGCTCATAATGTTTCACCTGTTTCTACGCGCATTCTTTAATTACTTTTTTAACTGCATCTGTCATTTCTGAAGCGACAACATAACCGGCATCTTCCAAAATCTTTTTGCCTGCCGCCTCATTGGTTCCTACAAGGCGTACCACTAAAGGGACTCTTATATCAAGCTTCTTTAAAGCAAGCATAATCCCGTTGGCAATGTCATCGCACCGCGTAATACCGCCGAAAATATTAATTAAGACGCCTTTGACTTTTTTATTTGAAAGAATGATGCGCAATGCATTCAGCACTTTTTCAGGATTTGAACTTCCGCCGACATCGAGGAAATTTGCCGGAGCACCGCCATAAAGCTTAATAATATCCATCGTTGCCATTGCCAACCCTGCTCCATTGACAATACAGCCGATATCGCCGTCAAGACTAACAAAACTGAGCCCTGCTTCACGCGCCGCTATCTCACCGTCGCTGTATTCTTCCGGATTGCGCAATGCTTCAATATCAGGATTTTTGTACAAACCGTTGTCATCGAAATTGATCTTAGCATCCGCGGCAACCAACATCTCGTTGTCAAGCTGAGCATAAGGGTTAATTTCAACAAGGGAACATTCTTTTTCTAAAAACAATTTGTATAATTTAAGGAAAGTTGTTTTTGCTTGTTCAAATAATTTGGGAGTAACAAACGCTTTTTTGAGAAAAGCATCCAACGCAGATGGATCGGGAAGCTGAGGAGCCTGAACATACAATTTTTGTATTTTTTCGGGTTGGTTTACCGCCAATTCTTCAATATCAACACCACCCGAAGCACTCGCCACAAACACTACTGTTTTCGTAGTTCGGTCAATGGTAATGCCGACATAATATTCTTTAAGAATAGTAACCGCTTGAGCAACAAGCACTTTTTCAACCGGTATATTCTTTATTTTCATTCCGAAAATTTTTCCGGCATGCTGGACAGCCTCTTCAACAGATTTCGCCAGTTTAATCCCTCCTGCCTTACCGCGTCCGCCAACCAATACTTGAGACTTCACTACCACCTTCCCGCCAAGCTTTTTTGCAATTGACGCTACATCGTTGACGCTTTCAGCTAACTGGCTCGGAACAATTTCAATGCCATACTGAGTAAACAATGACATTGCTTGGTATTCATGAATTTTCACTTTTCACCTCTTTTGACAGATGAATATCTATAACGGTGTTTTTGTCGGTTTTAGGCCTCTCTTATAAATCTTGGTATATTTGGTATACTGGCTTATATCAATTCAATTACTTTTGCTACTGCTTTCTCGATTCCTTTGGCAACATGCGCAATTGACGGTCCCAGCATATATGCCGGAGTAGACACAATTTTGTTTTTTTCATCGGTGACGATGTCATCAACACGGCACTCTTTATGAACAGCGCCCATTTTCCCGAGAGCCGCCGCGGTACCGGCATCGTTGCCAATGGTAAGTTTCGGGCTTTGTTTTCCTAAGACTCTTGCACCGACTGCCGGAGCAATGCAAATAAACCCTATCGGTTTGCGCGAAGCATGCATAGCAGTAATCAACTGTTCTACATCTTTATTCACAGAACACGACGACCCATCAGCCGCAAACGTGCAAAGGTTCAACGCCGCACCAAAACCTCCGGGAAATATCAAGGCATCGAGCTCTTTTGCCGACACGTTTTTTACGTCGCGAATTTTGCCGCGCGCGATTCTTCCCGCTTCCACCAATACGTTTCGTTTTTCGCTTGCCGCTTTTCCCGTATTATGATTTACAACCCGCACTTGTTCAGCATCCGGAGCCATGCACACTATTTCAGCTCCCTGCTTATCCAAATACAAAAGCGTTAAGACCGCCTCATGAATTTCACTGCCGTCAAGGTACCCTGAACCCGATAAAACAACTCCGACTTTAGCCATTGCAGTTTCTCCTTGAGATTTCTCGTATGGGTAAATTCAAAACTATATTTTTAACTGAGCAACATTTTCCGCAACTATCGCGGCAGATGCCTTGAGAGCAGACAACTCATCTTTGGTCAAATCAAGTTCGATGATCGACTCAACACCTTTTGCCGATAATCTTACCGGCACACCGCAATAAACGTTGTTTAACTGGTACTGTCCATTGAGCAGGACACTGCACGGCAAAATCTTGTTTTCATTGAGTAAAATACTTTGCACCATCTCCACTGTAGATGCTGACGGAGCATAATAAGCAGACCCTGTTTTTAAAAGAGCAACAATTTCCGCTCCGCCATTGCGTGTGCGGTTATTTATCGCCTCGATTTTGTCGGCTGGTAAAAGTTCGCTGATAGGTATGCCGTTCACTGTCGAAAAACGAGGCATGGGAACCATTGAATCGCCATGCCCGCCAAGTACCATCGCCTGCACTTGAGACGGTGATGTGTTTAACGCTTCGGCAATAAAATAGCGGTAGCGTGCAGAATCTAAAATACCCGCCATGCCAATCACACGATGCGAGGGGAAACCTGACACTTTCTGTGCAAGCTGAGTCATAATATCCAGCGGGTTGGTAACTACGATAATGATGGCATCTTTGCTGTATTTAATGGAATTTTGAACAACTCCTTTGATTATTTCCGCATTCTTGTTAAGCAAATCTTCGCGTGTCATTCCCGGTTTTCTTGCCAAACCGGCAGTAATGACAATGATATCGCTTCCGGCGGTATCTTCATAATTATTTGTGCCGATAATTGAGGCGCTAAACCCTTCTACCGGCGCAGATTCTATAATATCCAGCGCTTTGCCCTGCGGCATCCCTTCTACAACGTCAATCAATACAACGTCTGCAAGGTTTTTTTCAACAATTCGCTGAGCGGCGGTAGTGCCGACATTCCCTGCTCCAATTACCGTAACTTTCTTATCCATAAAACGCTCCTTCTCAGATTAGCTTTTTCAGATTAGTCTTTATTGTAAAAATAAACTTTCACTAATTGTATAGTTCGGCAAAGACAAGAAATTAGGTTTAGGAAACTCGGCGGTAAAAGTAACTACTCTTTCTTATAGTTTTTTCGATTGTAAGTCAATATTTTTATAAATTCCCAGCCAGTTTTCTATGCAGTATTAACCGTATTCTCCCTGCTCCGCATCATGTTTCTTGAGGAAAAAACGCTTTACAAAACGACACGAGTATAGTAGTACTTATTATCTTTACGCATGTATGATAGGCGCGCAATTTATATCTGCTGTAATAACTTTGAAAAGAATGATTTATCAAGACAATAACGTGTAATAGCTTACCATTTCGAGGAGCAGAAATGACAACACCAGCCATATACCAAATTCCCGCAGGCGGCCAAGGAATAGCAAAAAAATCTGACGGTCACCTATCGATACCGGACAAACCAATCATCCCGTTTATCGAAGGAGACGGCATTGGGCCCGATGTTTGGAAGGCAACAAAAACCGTACTCGACAACGCCGTAGAAAAAGCGTACCGCGGCAAACGGCAGATTAAATGGATGGAAGTATACGCCGGCGAAAAAGCATTCGAAAAACTTGGAGAATGGTTACCCGAACAGACACTCGATTATATTCAAAAATACCATGTTGCAATAAAAGGGCCGCTTACGACACCCGTCGGCGGCGGGTTTCGCAGTTTAAATGTTTCCATCCGCCAGAAACTCGATTTGTATGCCTGTGTTCGCCCTGTCCGTTATTTTCAAGGTGTGCCTGCTCCGGTAAAAAAACCTGAGGATGTGGACATGGTTATCTTTCGCGAAAACACTGAAGACGTTTATGCAGGCATCGAATGGAAACAAGGTTCGAAAGAGGTACAGCGCGTCATTGAGTTCCTCAATAATACTATGGGCGCTTCAATCCGCCTCGACTCAGGAATCGGCATCAAGCCAATCAGTATAACCGGCTCAAAACGGCTTGTCCGCCAAGCCATTCAATATGCTGTCGACCATAAAAAAGCAAGCGTTACACTGGTACACAAAGGCAATATCATGAAATTTACCGAAGGCGCTTTTCGCGATTGGGGTTATGAACTTGCCAAAGAAGAATTCCGTACGCATATCGTCACCGAACAAGAACTGTGGGATGAACATAACGGAATCGTCCCTGAAGGCAAAATTGTTATTAAAGACCGCATAGCAGACGCCATGTTTCAACAGATTCTAACTCGTCCGACAGAATACGATGTTGTCGCACTGCCAAACCTTAACGGCGACTATATTTCCGACGCATTAGTAGCGCAAGTCGGCGGTTTAGGACTCGGGCCGGGCGCAAATATCGGAGATGATGCGGCAGTTTTTGAAGCAACCCACGGCACAGCGCCGAAATATGCAGGACAAGATAAAGTCAACCCCGGTTCTTTAATCCTCTCCGGTGTTATGATGCTGGAACATATCGGATGGGATGAAGCCGCTCAACTTGTCATATCCGGACTTGAAAAATCAATCATTCAGAAAAAGGTTACCTATGACCTTGAACGCTTAATGGACGGTGCAACATTAGTGTCTTGTTCTCAGTTCGCTAACACAATCGTGATGAATATGTAAACAGAACAGCCTCACTAACGGAACAAACAAATCGACGCACTAAAATATTACCGAGGATACTATGCCTTTAGATACTTCAAAGTTTAACGAAGCCGTTGATATATACACAAAGGTAATTCAAAGCGACTCTGAGAATTCTCAAGCATATTGTTCGTTAGGCAATGTCCTGTATATACTGGAACGCTACGAAGACGCCATTGAAGCATATTCAAATGCATGCCGTATCAACCTTCATTTTGCCGAAGCGTATTATAACAGAGGGTTGTCATACACAAAACTCGGCAATTTCTCACAAGCACAACCCGACTATGCGCAAGCAATGCTTATTAAGCCTGATATTGCAGAAGACGACTATTTTCGCGGCAATTCATGTGTTTTGCTGGCACGGTATGAAGAACCTCTGAAAGAACCGGATAAAACAGCAGAAGCTCATACCAGTTTCGGCAATGCATTGCTGGACAATGAATGTTTTGCTGAAGCCGCAGATATGTTTAAACAAGCGTTATGGATAGATGAGCATAATCCTCGTGCCCATTTCGGTTATGCGCTTGCTTTGCTCCACCTCGGCAATATTGCCATAGCGCTTAAACACCATGCAATACTCAAAATGCTTGATGAAAAACGCGCAGAACACCTCGCATCATATCTTCCCTAAGAATACTTTTGCATGATTATTGCCGGTATCCGCCGCAAAAGGTAAAGAACCTGCCGGTTACGCCGAAATATAATACGACTGGTGCAATAGCTCAACAACGAGGAATATTCGGGTATGAAAAAAGTCCCTTTGAAACATGTTGCTCTAGACCCGCGGTTACAGAGTATAAATACTATGAATCAGCAGAAAAAAAAATCTTTTTGGGAAGATACTCGGATACCAAACACTGAACATCCCAAGCCGACTATCGCTCAATCTTCATTCGTATCGAAACGCCGTTTGACTGAAGACATTATCGCACGGATCAACGAACTGCCCTCTCTGCCTACCGTAGTATTAAAGATCATGGAACTTATACAAGATGATACCAGCAGTGCATCAGCAATTGAGAAATATCTGCGGCAAGACCCGGGTTTAACTGCCCGGTTATTGCGTCTGGTAAACTCATCTTTCTTTGGATTGCGCCACAAAGTGGCATCTATTCCGCAAGCAATCATGATTGTAGGATATTCGTCATTGAAAAGCCTCGTGCTCGCCGCATCCACCAGTCCATTATTCAAAGGAGCGTTCCCCGGATACGGCCTAAAAACTGCAGGATTATGGCAACACTCATTTCTCACTGCGGCGTGGGCACAGAAGTTTGCCAAAGAACTCGGCTGGGCATACGAAGATGCTGAAGAAGTATTTGTCGCCGGGCTTCTCCATGATATCGGGAAAATGATAATGTCTACCTATATCAACGAACATTGTCAGGAAATGTACACAGCATTGTTTATGGCAAACGGACAATTGACAGCCGCAGAAAAAACCCTTACCGGCATTGACCATACTGAAATAGGAGGGCGAATAGCAAAGAAATGGAACTTCTCAGAAAAGCTTGAATTTATCATAAAAGCCCACCATGATTTAAGCGTTTCATCGATCAGCGAAAAAGAAGTATCTCTTATTCAGTTAGTAAACAACATCGTTACAAAAACAGGATTCGGAATGTATGAAAATTTTCCATTGAATAATAATCTGCCCGAACTCTGTTTAAAAACACTGGAAATTTCTCCCGATACAATCGAAGAACTGCAAAGAAAAGTTATCTCACAAGGCGAAATTACCGCATCGGAACTGTAAACCATACCGAATTCATATCCAATGAAACATCATATTTGATGTGCCTCATCGCTTTTTGTCTGGTATTTTTAGCCGGATATCAACTATACTATGACTGTATGAAAAACATGTTTTTTGAACTTATCAACACGCTTAAACTTGCTTCAGAATAAACAATGAACCGTTTTTTACGCCCAATTAAACGATTATTCATTCCTCCTACTTCTTCCATGCGGAAAAACCTGATTTTCCACATGACACTGCTGACTTTGTTCATTGCCGGAGCCCTCTATATTTCTACTACGATCGCCGCCCGGCATGGAATGGAAATTGCCGCCCGGCTACTCGTCAAACGAACTGTTAATCAGATTGAAGACCAACTGCAATCATATTTTGCTCCGGTAACAGACGGGCTTTCTATGATAAGCCACTGGGAAAAACATGGGCTCTTTAATGAAAAAAACATTCAATACGTCATTAAGATGCTTGTACCGCTTATGGAACACCATCCGCAAATCTCTGCAATCCATTCAGGCGATGCAACCGGCAGAGGACATATGATTCTGCGCGACGGCGCAACATGGCTCTACCGTACAGTCAACCCGCCTCAATCGGGTAAAACTGTTCAATGGATACGATGGGACGAATCGCTCAATATCATAGAAAACTGGACGGAAGAATCCGATTACGATCCGCGTACACGCCCGTGGTATGAAGGTATTATGCGGACAGACAAAAAACGGTTATTTCCCAAAACTGCCGGAACACCGCACCTGCCCATTTACTGGACAAAACCATATACGTTTTTTACGACAAAATCACCGGGAATAACTGCATCAATGCTTGTCAACCCTACTTCCGGAGATGGAGCGCCGTTTGTTATCGCTTTTGATATTTTATTGGAAGATATCTCTCAGTTTACTATGAACCTTACAGCCAGCGAGAATGGAAAAGCATTTGTTTTAACCCGTTCAGGAAGGCTTGTCGGACTGCCTCGCGACGAACAATTTAATACGAAAGAAGCATGTGCTAAAGCGCTCCTGACACCCCTTACTCAAGTCGGCACGCTTGCCCTCTCACATTGTTGCGACACATGGCTGGATATCTTTAAAAACACTGCAGGGGCAGGAAGCTCATCGGAACCGTTTCCATACCGAAGCAACGGCACCGTATGGTGGGGAGAAATACGCCCGTTTTTTCTCAACGCCACACAACACCTTCTCATTGGATTTGTGATTCCTGAAAGTGATTTGCTTGGAGAAATCATTCTTCAAAGAATTATAATCACCATAATTGCTGTCATTGCAATTGCAATTGCAATTATACTTTCTCATCGGCTTGCAAAAAAATACAGTACGCCTATTGTACAGTTGGTCGAACAGAGCGAATCGATACGAAACCTTGACTTGGACAGATGCCCGGTGATTCGGACAAGAATCATGGAAATAAACCAGCTTGCTGAAGCACAAGAACGTATGCGTGAAGCGCTGAATTCTTTCGCACGATATGTCCCGACCGATGTCGTGCGCGAACTGTTATGCAGAGGCGAAGCCGCCCGTATCGGCGGGCGTTTGAAAGACTTAACCATCCTTTTTACCGATATCGTAGGATTTACTGCGATTACCGAATCAATGCCGCCCGATAAAATTACCGCGCAAATGGCGGATTACTTTGAACGATTGCTCAGCGTCATTCAAAAACATAACGGAACCGTTGACAAATTTATCGGCGATGCCATAGTTGCATTTTGGGGAGCTCCCGCCGACAATCCTTGTCATTCGATCAATGCAGTACAAGCAGTCAATGAACTGCAAACCGTCATCGCGCAACTCAACAGCTCATGGACAGCCGACAACAAACCACCGTTTTATACTCGATGCGGGCTGTCAACCGGCACAGTACTCGTCGGGAATGTGGGAGCAAAAGAGCGGCTCAATTACACCGCATTGGGCGATTCCGTCAATATCGCAAGCCGCCTTGAAAACCTTAACCGTTACTACGGCACCAGCAATCTTGCGTCGGAAACAGTATACACACCAACTCGCAACGAGTTTGTCTGGCGGCATATCGACCACGTTCGAGTGCAAGGGAAAAAACAAGGTATCCGCATCTATGAACTTATTGGAGCGCTCGACACGATACCGGACGAAAAAAAACATTTTTTGATGCTGTACGAAAAAGCTTTGTTCCTTTATCAGAACAAAAAATTTATTGAAGCAAAATCTATCCTCACCGACTTAACGGCACACTCATTCTCTGACCCGCCCTCGGTGCGCCTTCTTGGATTATGTTCTCAATACATTGAAAAACCACCGGAAAACAGCTGGTCCGGCATTACTGAATATATTCAGAAATAACGATATTCAAATAGCGGTTTCTGAAACAGCCTGCAGAAACAACGGCACGGCAGTATTATGTATGCACACCATCAACCGAACATTCATTATCTGTTTTTTACATCCAATTAACTTCATCAATCCACCGGATTATGCCTCCGGCAAGATTTTTGACGTTTTTATACCCTTTCTGAATTAACAACTGTACCGCCGCGGCGCTTCTTACTCCTACTTTACAATAGACTATTATCTCTTCCGATGGATTAAGCCGGCTATAGGTGTGCTCAAGCTCTCCCAACGGAATCAACAAAGCGCCGTCAATTTTGCACGATGCATACTCGGAGGGTTCACGCACATCAAGCAGGGTTATTTGAGCTCCGCTTTGAAGTTTCGCAGAAAGTTCGCGGGGTGTAATTTCGTCTGAGCTCGGCGGTATAAACATCTGCAAGTTCGGATTATTGATAAATTTTGACATGGCTTCGGTTGTTAATAAGTCACCTTATTGATATTACATAAACATAATATCATACTTTGAACACAAAAAACACTGTTCTCTTAACCATAAAAATATCAAAAATGACTTAGGGAGTGGTTTCATGATAACGCAACCGGTAATACCGTTGCTCTTTGCCGTTTCCGTAGGTATCCGTGAACTGATGCTCGTCACCGCCGGATACTGATCCAATGGATTGCCAGAGTTCATCACCAATGTTGTCGCATCCGAAAATGTCGACAGTTAATGTTGAATACGCCTTAATTTGCAATACCGGATTGTTTGCCGGATCGATTTCCACTTTTTTTATGGATACAGCAGGCACATACGAAACCGACTTAACCACCGATATAAAGTCTCCGAGCCCTTGAGGCGGCGTACCGGCAAAACTATTGCCCGGCTGACCGCTCCAATGGTTGAGGAACAGCTTGGAAGGTTTATCAGGTATTCGTCCCGGAAAGTTTAACTCATCGACAATTGCTGGTACCCCGTATTTATCTAGGGCAAGTTGTCCATTCACATAAAAGGATACCGATTCCTTCTGCCATCGCCATTCAAATACCGTATCATCGTGAATATTCGGCAGAGGGATTTGATATGAAAAAACCTCCAGCGTTTCGCCTTCTCTCGTATTATGAACACTCACTGTTACTTGCGGCAAATTTTCGTCATTGTTGCGGTCGTGTGTCCTGAATTCAAAATCAATTTCCTGATAAACGCTTGCATCGTTCGGGTCATTCCAGTAATAAAAGAACCCAAACACTACGCCTTCGGGGAATTGAGTGTATTTGTCGGTAAGCTTAATGCGCGCACGATATGTCCCATAGTGAAAATCATCTTTAACCGTTACAACCTGCCCACCAACACCCACGTTATTTTTGACACGCAAAGTAAGCGCATCATTTTCCAGCATAACATTGTCGTTATGCAACCCGGATTGCCATTTCCAATCGGTTTTTTTCCATACAAACCCTGAAAATGCAAACTGATCGACTAAATTTCTCACTATCGGCAAAGGTCGAGTCACGAATCCGGCAGTCCAATTCTGCGTGCCTGTTTTCCGGTACACACCGTTAATGAGCGTTTGTACAAGTACCGTGTATTGGTATGCCTCTGATAAGTCATCGGTAGGATGCAGTGGATTGACTGCGGTTTCTAATATTCTGCTCTGCCCCGCTGGAATGACCAACACATCGGATACCGGCGCAATAAGATCGTATCCCGCTTCCTGATCGCGATCAGCGATAACCTGTATACGAACCGTTTGAGGATCAAAGGAATCATTTTTAACAGTAATATTGAATGATACGCTTGTGCCCGGCGGAACTTCCGTACTTGACGTGATAAGCCCATCATTGTCGAAATAACGCAGTTCTGCATTTTCTATATACGGCATATCACGCTGTATCATTTCTGTTGTTGTTTGATCAATGTTTACCGTAATAGTACGGGACGCCCACAATTCAACATCGGTAAATGGCGTTGTATCGTAGTTGTGCGCCTCTACAATATAATCACCTACCGGCAGATTCTGCCATGCGGCTTGCCCCGATACATCGGTAATACGTACAAATTCACTGCCGAGCGGCTCATAATTTTCGCCATATACTATTGCTTTTCCTTCAGATAAATATGAAAGATCGGTACCTATAACCTGAACTGCCATATTCCCTTGAGCAACACAGCTCACCATATGAGTAACTGTTGCCGATTGAGCAGGAACCGCATTATCGGATACCCGCAATGAAACAGGCACGACAGCCGGTTGAGGATTAAGGGGATCAAATTCATCTACCACAAAGTTTATCACAATATTTTCGCTTCCTGTTGTTTCAAAAATCCCGTCGTTATCGGTATCCCATTCGTAAGAAATGATTTCCTTAACAGGAGCATCTACATGAAACGAACGGCTTGCATCAACGGTAAAAGCCGCATTTCCCAACTGGTCGATCGACGCCGGTTCATTATCAACTTCCAAAATCGCCACCGGACCTGTTCCTGTGCTGTACGGATTAACCGTAAAAGCAGAAATATATGCGCGAACCGTGCGATCGTCAAATGACCGGTCAGGGCCGGTTGTGTCATGAACCAATGTCCCGTTGCTATTTTCGAGTATCCCCAATACCGTATAGTTTCCTGCAGGCGCGTGAGCCGGCAACCAAAAATGAAATGTATGAAATTCGTTTTCGCCCTTACCGAGCAGAGTGGTGTAATTCTCATTGTTTACAGCGCTGTCATAAACAATATCACCAATATGCAAAGGCCATGAAAAGGACGAATCATATACAACAAGCCGAAATGTGCAATATTCTTGAACACCGCTTTTCTCCGCCCGCACTGTTACCGAAACACGTTGTCCCGGGAAAAAAATGTTCTGGGGAATATCTCCTGCCGACACCGAATCGAATTCGATGAAATATTCCGGCACAATTCCGCCGTCGTCTTCAGAAACTTCGCCAATCCTCAAATTATCAATATCCACAAAACCGCTTCCATTGATTTGCGATGTAGTGCTCTGCAGAAAAAGCAACTGCACGCGCGACACCGTATTAAAATCAGGCGGCAAAGGTGCAAACTGTACGCCATTTATTGTATTAACGTTGCTTACGTCAAATGCAAGGGTTTGCCATCCCTGCGAACCAGAAGGGAACGTATAATAATTATTGCGATGTAGTTGGAAACTGTCAACTAATGGGAAACCGGTATATTGTGCAAAAATCTCCGGTGTAATTATTTTCGGTACCGGCACAGGATAGCTGGTTCTAATATCAAATTTTATTTTGCTGTCTTTGAGACTGATCAAGGGATTAAAAAATTTTTCCTCTTTATGCAAATATCCTAATACAAACGCATTATCATTTTCAGCTGAATTATATACTAAATGCAGGTATTTGTTGTTTCCCGATACCTTTATTGATGAGTCCTGTAACCCGCCCCCAGCGGCAAACCATCTGCTTTCATCAATAAACTTTGGACGGTCGCCCACTTCATACGACTCAAAATTTTCATGTACTCCATCAAGCAGTCCATTCTTGTTCGCATCATTATATCCCCACCGTAATGTATCGTCATAGAAGTACACGATGCTTTCCACGACAGATGCCGGATTGTGATAATCGGCTCCTGTTGCGGCAAGAACCATTTTCCCAGCTAGATGATCCTGCGGATCGCGAAGCACAATAATGTCGCCGTTATTATCTAAAACGCGATAGGCAGTGTATCCTGTGCGCGGCCAGTTGCTTTCGGTTTGCGCATGTATACTGGTAATAAAAAAAACCGGTAATAAAAGAATAAATAAAGAATATTTTTTGACTACCATTATCATGCCGGACACATTAACAGAACCTATTTCAATTCTATTTATTATTTTAAATAAGTTTGTCATATCTTTTAGGTATCCTTTATGTTTTAAAAGACTTACTAACGTTTATTATACCATTTTTTATATTTATATTCGACCATTGAAGCACAAAAAAGTTCCGGCGAATTATTGTCTCGGTTAGTGCAACAAGAGCGCTTTAAATTCACAAAATCCTGCTATTAGGCAGAATAGGTTCAAACGCCGCAAACTATAATACAGAATGGAATTTGCTGTATTTGGTGTGCTTAAAATGATATAAGAATACGTTCTCGCAACATAATAAAAGAAAAACCGACGCATGCAGGATAGTTATGGTTAATAATGAGATTTGGATTACCGGCATAGGCTTAGTAACTCCTCACGGCGTTCACTGCACTAAAAACTGGCACGCGGTATGTGCTGGCATTCCCTGCGAAAAAGGCACGTTCGGCATTCCTGCCGATAATAAAATTGTTTACATAAACGAGGAACTCTTTTTCGATCCTGCAGTATCAGGCATGCCGTTAAATAAAACAGAAGGGCTCCGAAGCGGATTAGTTCAGCATGCGGCACAGCAAGCGCTTGACGACGCAAAAATAACCGTTCTCCCCCAAGCAGGAGTCATTGTGTGTTGCGGCAAACCGACAACAGGACGGGAGAATCAATGGGTAAAAGCTTTTTCCACCGATAGGAATTCGTACTCATCCGTGGCAATAACTACCTCGATTGAACAGCCTGCCCTCATGCTTGCAAGAAAATATGGATTCGGAGGGCCGGTATTGAATATCACCGCCGCATGCGCTACGGGTCTGTATGCTATTATTGCCGCGGCGCGAATCATTCGTTCCGGCGATGCCAATACTATTTTAACCGGCGCTGTAGAGATCGCTCCGGACGATTGCTTTCTCGCATCATACCACAACATGAAAGTAATGACCGACTGCTTTGAACATTTTCGTCCGTTTCATACACATCGCAACGGTTTTTTTATCGCTGAAGGCTGCGGCATGCTGGTGGTAGAATCAGCAAAAACCGCACAGAAAAGAGGCGCCATCCCATACGCAATTATAGAAGATTGGACAACACTCAATGATCCCTCCGGTATGACCATAATGAACGAAGACGGCGCTGTCATTGCAGAAATCCTGACACGGCTGGTTGCAAAAAATGCAAAAAAAATCGATTATATCAATACGCACGGTACAGGGACGCCCCTCAATGACCGAGCAGAGATGCGAAGCATCAGCAGAGTTTTCGGCACTCATTCAAACATAGTATGCAGTGCTACAAAACCATTAACAGGCCATATGTTTTCAGCAACTGCGGCAATTGAAGTAATTTTAACGGCTCTTTCACTTAGCCATCAAAAAATTTTACCGACCATTCGTCTTGATTTGCCGGATGCTGAATGCACGTTACAGTTTACCTCTCAAACGCTCGAAGCTTCAATCGAACGCGCCATCAGCCTCTCTTATGGATTTGGCGGATCAATGGGCGGCATATTGCTGAGAAAACCATAAAGATTTGCGACATCCTTTTTTCTCTATCTTATTCCACAAAATCATGCTCGGTTATAATTTTGCAAGCCATTTTGCACTATAACATTCAAAAATGTTTTTTCTTCCAGTTTTGAAAATAATTTAAATTCATAAAAAAAAATGTTACATTAACCAACTTCTTGTGTTATAATATGTTAAGAATTCTTTTAATAAATCTAAATAGGATAAGCGGGGAGGGTATTATGAAACTATTGAGTAAGGTGTTCTTTTTATTTGTGTTTCTTGTATCAATTAGTTTGGACGCTCAAGAAATAGTGCCCATCAAAGCCACTGCCCAGCAAAGCATTACGGATACAGGCTTTAATACTTTCAGCTCTATTAACCAATGGTTTGTGGGTTGGCCGGGATATGGAAGAGTATACTTTAACTCAAATGTATGGAATTATAATCGAGAAAAACGCCTTAACATGAGGTTTGACGTCAATACTGCGACAAGCGTAGATTCTGCTTTCCTCCATTTTTTTGTTTCTGATGCAGCAGTTGACACTAATTTTGATTTTATGATTGCCCCCAACCTCGTGTATAACGTTTCATCTCAATCATTTACAGCAAATAATTTTGACCCGTATATTCATTCGGCGGTTTTTGGCGCTCCACTTTTAGTCGATGACAGAAATGGCAATCTTGGCACCGGGGTATCAAAAAATTCCGTATTTAATTACTCTAATTTTGATACAGAATACGTTATCGACATCACCCAGATATACCTAATAACACAAGCCGCGATACAAGCAAACAATCCGCTTTCTTTGATTGGATTCACGTTCTTTCTTAAACCGAAGACTGCCGCATCACCGTATACCTCCTCATATGTCAGCGACAGTATGAATATTGCGGTAAAAGATTTAACACATCCTTATGCTTCATACCCTTATAATGCAGTGTTGGTACAACCATATATTGAACTTTATGCATCAGAACCAGTTGCGGTTCCCGAGCCGTTTTCTATTATGTTGTTAGGTTCCGCTTTGATTTCACTTGGTATCAGAAAGAAAATTAAAAAATAAATATCGTTAATTTATGCCCGGGCTTATTTAAACGCCCGGGCTTTTTTTGTTTTACTTAATTCCATGCTTGCAAACTATACCGCCTATCAGACATAATGTTTTCACATCTGTAAGATTACGTACTTCCGGAAATATCTTATGAAAGAAAAATACGATCCATTCGTTATTATACCGCTATATGCAGTATTCTATCTGTATGCAGTTACAAATATTCCTGAAGTTATCTATCCGCCGCAAGGAACCGATCCTTATATCTTTGAACTTCTCGCAGGGGTTATAAAAAGCAAAGGCTTGATGCTTAAAGATTTTCCATCATATTTTTTTACCCCGTTTTATGCATATTTTGTATATCTTATACGCGCGGTTTCCCCAACTGTTACCTTACATTTCAAACTACTCATTGCCGTACAAATAGTGATTTTCATATTTTCAATTTTTTATTTTAAGAAACTTATCGGGCAATTATTTTCAGTACCTGTTGCTCGAATCGGTTTTTATTTGTACGCGCTCTACCCTCCTATATTATTTTTTAGTGTATTGCCGGTCAAAACGATTGTTGAGATTTCACTTTTCACCTTTACTTTATATAACTTTATTCGATATCTCGATGACCATAAACGTATACCGCTCATTTTATCAGGCCTTTTTATGGGAATACTGATACACTTTCGCGGCGCGGTTGTCTGTTTGCTTCCCATTCTTCTTATTGTTCTCTATACACGCCACAATATAGCATCCGTACTGCTGTTTCTCATCTCTGCGACCATCTGCATCGTTCCATTCACAGCCCGAAACTTGCACATCGCACATGAACAAGTTCTCCTCAGTTCTGTAGGAGGCATACACTTTTATATAGGCAATAATCCTCACGCAACAGGAATTTATAATACCGTTCAAGGAATCGAACCATCGACATTCGGGCATTACTACGATGCAAGACGCATCGCTATGCATGAAACGAAAACATATCTTACCGATCAACAAGTAAGCAGTTATTGGAAAAAGAAAGGATTGGATTTTATCAAAACAAAACCGCTCTCCGCGCTTTTATTATATGTAAAAAAATCTCTACTGCTCATTAACTATGTAGAAATCGCAAATAATTACAACTTTAAACTTTTCACCCGCGAATATACTCCATTTAAATTCCTGAGAATACCATATAACTTCACTGCGCTATTTATTGCGGGAATATTAGGATTTATCTATGGAAAATTCCGATATAGAATTTTTTTCATTCTTTGTACAGCGTCTTTAGCTTTAACAACACTGACTATTTTTATCACGAATCGATACCGCATGCCTTTGGCTATATTTTTACTCATCGGTACCTGCGGTTTAATAGATGGTCTCAGAAAACACGAGTTTCGGGTTTCGTCAGAAGTAGTGATTGTCGGCATTATTTTATTTTCGCTGAGCTTTTTTCCCGCCTTTAAGCATCCTCGTTCATTCCTTACTTCGTCTTATATTAAATTTGAGAAATCAAAGGACAGCGCTCTAAAACGAAAAGAACTGGGAGCCGAACAATTTGAAAAGGACTATTACTCGGGAAAACTAAAATATGTATCCGGATTTACCAATCAGCATTTATTTAGATAACTAAGCTTTGCGCTTTATTTATTTGAGTTGTTGAAAAGGGTCATTTTTTACGTATATATTCCAATCACCGAATCTTTTCTTAATATAACCGCGCTCAAGCCATGCTACGACTTCATCGTTATACTTACTGCGAATGCTTCCTACCGCTATGAAATCAGGATCATAGCCTGCAATGCTGTTCATCCACCCCTTAAACCCTCCGGCAAACCGTGCATCAATATTGTTGTCAACTCCGTTGATCACAAATAAATAACGGTTAGGATTCTTTATCTTGAGCAAAACAGGAATTTCCGGTATCCCAATGGTCGCTATTTTCTGTCTCGGTGCAAATGTTTTTACAATATATTCTAGCTTTTGCTTTTGCTTGACTAATTCTGAATCAGACCAAACTCTATAAGAAAACGCAGAGACGCCAACCAATATCAAACAAATCATTACGGAGCACTTGGCGCTTATTTCGGTTGCGGACCCTTCTAATCGGGACACCCCATCCATAGCCAGATTCAGAAGCCATGCAAATCCGATTGCTGAGTAAGGGATAAGCACATAAAAGTCGGGAGGCCCCTGAAAATCGATAAACGACCATATAATATACACTGGACATGATAACACAACTATCGCAAATGAATCTTTCTTTACCATAGCCGAAAAAGAATTACCATTCAGTTTCAAACGCCACGCCAACAATAACCCCATCATTACAAATGAAAGCAAAATTGACAAATAGGCAATAGGATACCCCTTTAAAATTGATATCAAAGGATACTGGATATGTTGCCAGAAAGATGCCTCTGTACGCTCTATGTGGGATAGATTAAAAATAAGATACCCATCGATAAAATCAAAAAATGCACCTTTTAAACAAAAATACGCACTAATCAATACAACCGGTATACTTGCTCCTACAATAACTTTCAATACGTTGTTTACTCGCTTAGCATGCTCCTCAGCCTGAAAGAACGCAAGTACTACCGCAAAAACCCCAAGCACACCGGTCGGCTGCCATACCAATGCAGTAATACTGCACCATAAACCTGCCCAAAACCATTTTTTCTTTGCTATTAAATGCAACGAAATAATTTGAAAAAGTACCATGGGAACTTTTGCGAGGCCCTGACATTGCCTTCCTGCCAAATTCCCAATAGGTATACAAAACCGAAACAGCAAACCATCCTAATCGTGAAGAACCAAATAATTGAATTGAAAAGAAATACAACGCTACTGCAGTTAAACAGCAGATAAAGTAAAATAAAACGCGAACGGTCGTCAGATCATCAAAACCACACCAATTGGCAACAACAACGCCAAAGCCCGTAATAATGGAAGCCATGGGCCCTTTATGATCAAAAATACTGGCATACGGAGCAACACCATGCGCAAATTGCTGACCGCTGTACATGTAAATTGCTTCGTCTCGTGTCAGCTCGCCTTTAAAGCCGAATTGTCCGAACACAATCGCCGATAACAGAAAAATAGCCGTTGATACAAGTAATTTCTGTTTTGCCATACTATGAATCATTTGTTGTTAGTTTACATATCCAAGCGACTTGAGCATTTCTCGCGTTCGTGAGTCAAGTGTACTGTCTAATAATAATTGAGGATCAATGCCCTTATCTTGTTTTTTCCATGTATTTAACCGATTGCGCAATATCCTGTATATTTGTTTTGCATCTTCATTCAAATGAGCAAACGGTATGCTGTTCTGTTCTTGCGAGTCATCGATCAAATTGAAAAACTCTGCCGTTCCTTTGACTTTCTGATGTTCTAAGGAATATTCAACATATTTCCATTGATTCGTTCGAACTCCCACTGATTTAACATTCTCTTCCATATACACGAATTCATGGGTTTCGCTTTTCTCCCCCCGCAATACCGGCAAGAGGCTTTTCCCATCAAAATCATGAGGATACTGGATATTGGACAATTCCAAAAGAGTCGGCAGTAAATCGATCAGGCAAACCTGCCCTTTATAACGAAACCCAGCCGTAAACTGCGATTTCGAATCTTTAGGAAGTTTAATGAGCAGAGGCACCCGGACAGTTGCATCATAGACGTATTCTTCATGACGGAAAAATTTATCGTGTTCGGTCAACATTTCTCCATGATCTGAGGTAATAATAATACAGCTCGAATCATAAAGGTTCATTTCTTTCAACCAATCACACAATTTGCCAATGTAATGATCGACGTAACGAATTTCTTTATCGTATTCACATATATAATGATTGACGTCAACTTGGTTTTTATCGTTCCACCGCAATGGTTTCTGCATATAGTTTTTAATAAAAACCTCATTGATGTTCCGCCATAACGGAGTATACTGAAACTCTTCAAATGTTTCAGGCGCCGTATAGGGCCCGTGTGGGTCCATATAATGTATCCAAAGAAAAAAAGGGACAGCCTGATGCCGATCCACCCATGGATATACCGCTTCGTTTGCTTTTTGGGCAATTCTTTGCGGTTTAAAATGCGATTCGCGCTCATTCATAGTCTGCTCGTATAAATCGAATCCATTTGCCAATCCCGAAAAATATTCGATAAGGACGCTGTTGCAGATGAACGCCGCCGTTGAATACCCGGCATCTCGATAGAACTCTGCCACAGTATTCCACTTTTGTTCCATCCGCTGGCGGAGGGTTCGGACACCATGTGTACGAGGATAATAACCAGTTAAAAACGAAGTTACCGACGGATTCGTAATTCCGCGCGGCACAATGGCATTTTCAAATAATGCGCTTTCTTTCGAGAAAGCATCTATATTTGGCGATGTCAAACGTCCATACCCATAACAACTTAAATGGTCTGCACGCAATGTTTCAATAGAGATTAAAATAATGTTTGGACCGGACGGTTTATTGAAAAAACGTATCGCGGCAAGCGAAAAATGGGCGGCTGAAAGAAAGATACATAAACCACCTGCACACCAGCGTGCTGAATGCACAAAGGGTTTCGCCGCTTTATAGAGATGATTCAGTTCAAACCCTTTATAATAATGAATGAGTATCAAGAGCATTCCACTCACTATCAGGACACCTATAAAAAGAATAAAGCATACATTCAGATGTGCAACAAAAAATGATCCGAAACCATTATCTGCTAAGCGTTCAAATCGTATATATATTTTGCTTTTTGTAAAGAACCACGCAAAACATGACAAAAAAAAAGAGGCAAACAAGAGGTTTTTCAAACGGTTAGGAAAAGACCGGTTAAGATGAATATCCCGATTTTTGATTATCGATAAACCGGATATTATTTTTTCCAGGAAAAGCACCGCAGTAAAACACACAATACACAAAAGGATAAACATATTGATTCGAGATAAATATGCTCCGGCAATTGTGGCATACATTTTATGAAAAAAATAACGGTTTTCTTTTACATAGAGAAAACTGTTCACACACCCGCATACAAAACCGGCAATAATACATGCACATAAAACAGCAATAACGCTCTGTGACGCCTTTTTTATGTTTATTGACATACCATTATTTCTCGCTCTCAATTTTTATTGATGATAATTCACTATAGCGAAATACACATGTTCTGTCAAAATATACGCGCCATGATTTTCTGCAAACACTTGAAAAGTGCTCATTATCAAAACAGATACTACTATTCTTCTTTTACATTTTTATTCGATATCCACCACAAATGCCATGCATCGTAATTGCGCCCCAGCCGTTCACCGGTAATAGAGCCAAGCACCCAAGACGCCTCATCAAGGACACGAGGATCTGAATCGTTCAAAATCTTAATAAGGGGCTCCACCGCACGAGGATCGCGAATATGCCCTAAGGCCTGGGTCGCTTTAAACCGTACCGACCAATAGTCATCACTAAGCATGCCGATAAGCGGTTCCACTGCACGGGGATCTTTAATTTCGCCCAACGACCATGCAATCCATGCACGAACATCAGGAGCGCTGTCCTGAATAGATTGAATGAGCGGTTCCACGGCATTCGGGTCTTTAATCCGTCCGAGACACTCTGCGGCAGTTTCGCGGACAAGGTCATTTGAATCACCCAGCGCAGGAATCAGATAATTCACCGAAGGCTGTCCGATTTGTGTCAAAATTTCTACCACATCATTTTTGTTTTGAATGCGCCCATCGCGTAAAGCGTGCAACAGAGGAGAAACACTCGGTATTCCGATTTTAGCAAGGACATCATGTGCCCGGCTTTGTGCAAGCTCGCTCGGCTGAGCATATTCACCATTCAATAAATCAATCAGCGGCTCAACAGAAAGCGAACCGATTTCAATCAAAACCTTTGCCGCCCATTTTCCTCGCTGTTTTTGTTCGAGCGCTTCCAAAGCGGATATTACTGTCTGGTGATGCCGCAGTTTTGCTAATGCCCATGCCGCCTTTCGAGCAATATCTTCGTTATCGTCCCCTAACGCATCTACTAATGTGTTTATAGAACGTAAATCCTTGATTCTTCCAAGGATACGTATTAACCATACTTTTTTGCCATCCGATGCATTTTCCATTGCCATTACTAATTCTTCAACCGCTGGTTTTCCAATAGAAAGTAACGCAAAAGACGCTTCTTTTTGTATATCCCAATCGGTTGTTTCAAGTGCCTCGATGAGCGGTTTAATAGCTGATGGATCTTTGATTTCTCCTAAAGCCCACGCCGCTTCTTTTTTTAATTCACCGTCTTTTTTCTGTAACGCATTTATTAAAGCATTCACCGCTCGCTGTGCTTTAAACTTGCCCAGTGCAAATGCGGCTTGCTTTTGAATATCCCAATCTGAGCTTTCAAGAGATTTCAGCAGTACAGGAATTGCACGGCTGTCTTTAATTTCTCCTAAAGCCCAAACCGCTTCTTTTCGAACCTGCCAATTAGTGTCGGTCTGGGCGGTATCTATCAAAGTATCAACTGCTTGCTCTACTTTTAATATCCCCAGAGCACGGGCAGAATGTGCACGAACATTTGTATCCGAACTGGACAGTGCATCTATAATAGGTGCGGGATTAACCTCAGTTTTTATATCCGCTAACGCGATTATAGCCGCTGACTGAACTTCAACGTGAGTATCCTTTACCGCTTTTACCAAAGGCTTTATAGCTTGTTTGTCTCTAATTTGCCCTAACGCTTCTGCCGCCGCAATACGAACTCGGTAATCCGAATCATCCAGAAGCCCTATTAAGGGAACAACAGCCGCCGAATCATTTATCTCACCTAACGCACGGGCGGCATTTACTCGAACGGTAATGTGGCTATCGTTAAGCGCCCCTACCAGCGAAGGTATATCTGCTCCATTGGCAATTTTCCCAAGATTGATCACCGCATTCATGCGCTCTTCTTCATTCGTACTATTGAGTTGCCTGAGATACTTATCCCGCTCGCTTGACATATCGGCAGTATCATATGCCATGCAAAGCGTTGAAATGCTAAATAGTAATGCCGCGATGAAAAGAACTAAATCGGTTCTTAAATGAATCATATTGAGACACTGCTCCTTATCCGTACAATTATATTTTTTATTCATAGTATTACGTTACATTTGTAATGTATTACACCATACTTATATCTTAATTCACAATAAAAATCCGCCATATCTTACTTTTAAAAGGGAAAATACAACAGTTTTATTTTTAAACTATTTTTCCAAAAAGAAATGAGGCGGCCGCAGTGTGTGGAAAAACACATATTCATGACGTTCAGATATGCTTAAGTTAATCGAATATATATAAGAAAACTTTAGCAGAATTTTTTATCATTATACTTTTACACGGTTAATACTGTAAGATTGATCAAATTTGTGTATACTGTTTTATACACCATAACCACAAACATTGTATCGTTAAGGAGTGTATTTCTCATGAAACAATCCGATAATGACAGGAATCATCCGGTAAAAGCATATGAGAATTTAGAATTTTTAAATAGCCCTGACGCACGTTCTATTCGTGTATTATGTGAGTTAATGCAACCGCGAATTCCGTTTCGAAACTTAAATGTGCACAACACAGTTGTTTTTTTTGGGTCTGCTCGAACGCTTCCCTACAAACAAGCCGCCGCAAAACTCAGAGAATCTGAAATCATAATTGCAGAAACGGAAAACCCCGCTCATGAATTGTTTGATTTGAAACGCCAAGCGGAAACGAATGTTAAAATGTCGCGGTACTATGAAGAAGCGGCATCTTTAGCGGAAAAAATCACTGCATGGTCGATGGAAATTCAAGAACCGCATAAGCGCTTTTTTATTTGCTCCGGAGGAGGCCCGGGGATTATGGAAGCCGCCAATCTTGGGGCTAAAAAGGCCGGCGGAAAATCTATCGGGCTTAACATTAGTTTGCCATATGAACAAGAGCCGAATCCTTTTCAGACCCCGTCTTTATCTTTTGAATTTCATTACTTTTTTATCAGGAAATTCTGGTTCTTTTATCTCGCAAAAGCTATGGTAGTGTTTCCCGGCGGTTACGGGACACTCGATGAATTTTTTGAATTATTGACGCTTGTCCAAACAGAAAAAACGAAGAAATATATGCCCATCATTCTTTATGGACAGGATTACTGGAAGAGAGTACTCAATTTCGAAGCAATGGTTGAATACGGA
Organism: bacterium; assembly: GCA_024233545.1. GTDB lineage: Bacteria > Auribacterota > Auribacteria > Auribacterales > Auribacteraceae > JACKPL01. The sequence continues at coordinate 121,942 of JACKPL010000002.1, read as the reverse complement.
ACAATCAGCCCTGAAGACCTTAATTTATTCACTATTATGGATGATGTGGACAGCGCATTCGAACACATTAAACGTGAGCTAACCGAACATCACCTAGGATGAGGGGTTAATTTTCCAATCGGTAAATCCGCTGAACTAAATCGCGCGCCCATTCCTGAGCTTCCTCGAAATGTTCTTCTACCTTGCCGTCTATCTTGAGCGAATCGATAATGATTGTGCAGTTGGCTTCTTTTAAGCGGTCGCGCAACAAATCTACCGCTTTGCAGAAGTGAGGATAACTACTGTCCCCAACACCATATAAAGCGCCATGTTTGCCTTCTAAAGATATGGTTTTCAACCCATCATAAAACGATTTAAAATCTTCCTGCAACTCGCCGCCTGTCCATGTAGACGCACCGAGTATAATCACATCGTACTTTTTTAAATCTTCCGGAGAAGTTTCGACGACATTCCTGCTGTCGAGCACTACCCGCGCATCGCGTAATATTTGTTCTACAACAGAAGTGAGGCATATGGTATTGCCAGAGGTGCTTCCGTATACAATCAAAACCGTTGTCAACCCTGGATTTTTAATCGGGTTATGATACTCTTCCGATACCGTTTTCTTTTTTTTTAATAACCAGCTGAAAAACATTTATATCTTCTATATTTCTGCATTGAATATTTACCGGATTTCACCTGATAAACGATAGGTGAAGATAGGAAAAACCTGTATATTTACTTACATTTCATGAGAAGAGCATTCATTGCAAAAGCCGAAAAACTCAAGTTTATGCCCTACAATTCTGAAACCGCTATGCTCTCCTACAATATCTTCCTGATGAGCAATACATGAGCGCCCATCAGATGAACCGCCACAACAGTTTCCGCTTTCTTTATTGCAGATAAGGTAGGTTATATCTTCCACCTTGCCACATCGTAAACACCGAACGTGATAATGGTTCTCTTTCACTTTTTCAAACCGCTTCTGCGAACCGGTTACCTCGACTTCAGAAATGAGCCCTCGCTCATTTAAAAATTCAAGATTTCGGTAAACGGTACCTAAACTTATGTTAGGCAACTGTTTGCGGACTTCTTCATACAGCTCGGTCGCAGTCGGGTGATCGGTATGCAATTGAAGTTTTTCCAAAATAACTTGGCGTTGTTTTGACAACCTAGAGCGCTTCTCCTGCTTCATTTTCACCCCCTGCTTTTTTTAGCCGTGCTCCACATCATTTAACCCTTATATTTTGATAGTAATAAAGGTTATCTTTAGCTGTCAAGTTATTTTTATTATTGAAAATGAGTTTTTTACGCAACTATCTCTCTTTGACACCTAGATTTATACTTCTCTGCCAAAACCACTTATAACATTTAGGCAACATATCTAAGAACGGCAGTCCGATTATCCAAACAACACCGTTGAACTCAGTTTGGACACAGCAAATGCCGCCCCATCATTCATAACCACCACATTCACAGCACCTATTAAGTTTAGCAATGCTGTAAAGAACCGGTATTGCCAGCCAAGTAATGCTCACCAAACTCACACTATCGAAACTATCCCATGGAGTTCATCATACTTTTCTGCACATTTTTTTAAATAAAGAACATATACATTGCTACAATAAATAAATATCAAAGAGGGAATCTTGATAAATCTTCACATTACAATTGCATGGGTTAACAATAATTGTTATTGTATTACCACACGATTTTATTAGCGACAAAAGTATGATTTTCCCCTATAATTTGTTAAACGCTATTTATTTTGAGGGAGGCCTTGCAAAATGAGTATTCCGCAGTGGAGTGGCCCGAGTTTTAACGATACAGTACTGAGGGATTTCTATGAAAGCTCATACCTTAACGGTGTCAATGCAGAATTTATAGAAAACTTGTATGAGACCTATCTTGATAAACCACACGCCCTTCCGCCGGAATGGCGCACCTTTTTCGATACTTTGCACAACGGTTCGCCGAATGACATAGTATCTGCAAAAACCAAAGATGAAATTCGCCAAACGTTTGCCTCTGCCTCACCAGATGCCGCTGTTACCCCGTCTCTTGAATCGATGGCTCTCGGTTTTTCTAAGCAGAATAGTGTTATGCGGTTAATCCGCGCATACCGCGTGCGAGGGCATCTCGAAGCGTTGTTCGATCCTATCGGATATATGCCTCGCATACCGACCGCTGATCTTCATCCCGAATATCATGGGCTTACTGCCACCGACATGAATACCGTTTTCGAAACTTTTCCTTTAGCAACTGCCGACAGGCTTCCTCTGCGCGAAATACATGCCCTCCTACGAGGCGTATATTGCGGTTCTATTGGCACAGAATATATGCATATCACCGATTCCGACCAGAAAACATGGATACAAAAACGCCTCGAACAATCATGGCCATGGAAAACACCAAGCAATAACAAGAAGAAAGAAATCTTGCAATACCTCACAAACGCCGAAGGCCTTGAAAAATATCTTCACACCAAATACGTCGGACAAAAAAGATTTTCACTGGAAGGCGGTGAAAGTTTGATTGCCATGCTTCATGAGCTCATACAACATGAAGGAACAAACGGGATAAAAGAAATAGTTATCGGCATGGCACATAGAGGCAGGCTCAATGTGCTGGTAAACATATTAGGAAAGACCCCCCGCGAACTATTTCAGGAATTCGAAGACAAATTAGACACTGAACGAACCTTATTGACCGGCGACGTAAAATACCATCTCGGTTTCTCTTCCGACATTGAAACACCGGGCGGTTTAGTTCACGTTGCTCTTGCCCGCAACCCTTCACATTTGGAAATTATAAATCCGGTTGTAATGGGATCGGTGCGCGCCCGTCAACAACGCCGCAAAGATTACGACCGCAAACAAGCTATGGCGGTGCTTATTCACGGCGATGCCGCTTTTGCCGGACAAGGCGTTGTCATGGAAGGCTTAAATATGTCGCAAGCCCGCGGATATTTTATCGGCGGCACAATGCATATCATTATAAACAACCAGATCGGTTTTACCACTAGCAACCGGATGGATTCACGCTCAACATTTTACTGTACTGAAGTCGCAAAGATGGTGCAGGCCCCTATTTTCCATGTAAACGCCGACGACCCCGAAGCCGTGCTTTTTATCACACAACTTGGGCTTGATTTCAGAAGGCAATTCAGAAAAGATGTGGTAATCGACCTTGTCTGTTACCGCCGGCACGGGCATAATGAAGCCGACGAACCGTCTGTAACTCAGCCGATGATGTACAGCGCTATAAAAACGACGGATTCTACCCGGTCAAAATACGAAAAAAAACTTATTGACGAAAATGTTATCACCAAAAAAGAAGGCGATAAAATCGCTGAAGACTACCGTACCGCTCTCGAATCCAATTCTGTCATCGTGCCGGCCGTTAAAGGACAGGACACCACCGGATTAGACAATGCGTGGCATCCATACCTCGGCACTGCATGGGATGCATCCGGCGATACTTCATGGGATAAACCGGTCGACACAACCATTAGCACAGAAGATATAAAAGAGTTTACCGAAAAACTCCTGACACTGCCCGAAGGATTTGAGATTCATCCGAGGGTTGTTAAAATTCTTGATGATAGGAGAAAAATGGCGGCGGGAAGCCTTCCTATCGATTGGGGATTTGCTGAAACAATGGCATATGCCAGCCTGCTTCGCGACGGTTTTCAAGTACGCTTGAGCGGGCAAGACAGCTGTAGAGGAACTTTTTTTCACCGCCACGCAACTATTGTCAACCAAAAGACTGGCGATGTATACACTCCTCTTGAACATTTATTTTCCAACCAGCCCCGTTTCCTCGTTATCAATTCCCTGCTCTCAGAAGAGGCAGTCCTGGGATATGAATATGGATACAGCTCATCCGAACCACAAGCATTGGTTATCTGGGAAGCGCAATTCGGAGATTTCGCTAACGGCGCACAAGTTGTTATAGACCAGTTCATCAGTTCAGGAGAAGCAAAATGGGGACGCCTTTCGGGATTAGTCCTCATGCTCCCTCACGGCTATGAAGGGCAAGGGCCTGAACATTCTTCCGCCCGGCTTGAGCGATTTCTTCAGCTCTGTGCCTGTAATAACATGCAGGTGTGCTGTCCTACGACTCCGGCGCAAATGTTTCATGTATTGCGCAGACAGGTCATCCGTAATCACCGTAAACCATTGGTTATTATGAGCCCCAAAAGTTTATTGCGGAATAAATTGTCTATTTCATCGCTCGAAGATTTGACAAAAGGGAAATTTTATACGGTCATACCGGAAAAAGGGCGCATTCATCCGAAAAAAGCGACTCGTTTAATAATGTGCAGTGGAAAAGTATATTATGACTTGATTCAAAAACGGGATACTCTTGATAAAAAAGATATCCCTATAATTCGCATCGAACAGTTATTTCCATTTCCCACAAAACGCCTAAAAGAAGAGCTTTTGCGGTACCCGAATGTGAAACATATTGTATGGTGTCAGGAAGAACCGCAAAATCAAGGGGCATGGTACCAAACAAAACATCATTTCCATGAATTTATTCGGCATGATCAGGAATTGCTCTATGCAGGAAGGCCTCCGTCACCATCGCCTTCAGTTGGATATTTTTCGTATCATATTCAACAACAGGAAGAATTAGTTAATGATGCATTACTTTACGGCAGCGCTGAAGAAAAGGAGAAGAATAGATGCATATTGATGTAAAAGTCCCCAAACTCCCTGAATCTGTTGCCGACGCCACTGTTGCGGCATGGCACAAAAAATCAGGGGATTTTGTCGAGAGCGGCGAAACGATTGTAGAACTGGAAACGGATAAAGTTATCCTTGAAGTGCCCGCTCCTGAGAGCGGTACCTTGGCTGATATAATCAAAACAACAGGCGATACCGTGGTTACCGGCGATATTCTTGCCAGTATCAAACAAGGAACAGGCAAAAAAACCGCTGAAAAGCCTCCAGCTCCACTGCCTCAAACATTCTCGGAACCTGAACCCGCGCCATTGCAGACAGCACACCATAAACAGGCTGAACACACAAGCGAAAAAGACTTAAGCCCGGCAGTGCGCCATATGGTGCAAGTCCACAACCTTAACCCTGAAGACATTATACCGACAGGAAAAGGCGGGCGCATTACCAAAGAAGATGTTGTTAAATTTCTCGAAAACCGTTCTTCCAAACCTCAATTTGATTTAACAGCACAACAACCCGCACCGAACAAAAGTATTTCTCCTATCGTTCAGCCGATAGTCAACGCATCCGCTGAACCTGTTCTCCATAACCGCCCTGTGCGGCGTGTCCCAATGACTCGCTTACGGGCCCGCATCGCCGAGCGGCTTGTTCAAGCCCAGCAATCTGCCGCGCTGTTAACAACATTCAACGAAATCAATATGCACGCAATTATCGAACTGCGCAATCGCTATAAAGAATTATTCGAGTCGACCCATTCGATAAAATTAGGGTTCATGTCTTTTTTTGTCAAAGCGGCTGTAGACGCACTCAAACGGTTTCCGCAAATTAACGCAAGTATTGATGAAACAGATATTGTCTATAACGGCTACTATGATATCGGCATTGCCGTGTCCACTCCTCGAGGCCTCGTCGTACCGATTTTACGTGATGCAGACACTTTAAACTTTGCTCAAATCGAAAAGAAAGTTGTCGAATATTCACAAAAAGCAACCGCAGGGACACTGTCAATAGACGAACTTACCGGCGGCACATTCAGCATTACGAACGGCGGTGTTTTCGGTTCGATGCTCTCAACGCCGATTGTCAATCCTCCGCAAAGCGCGATTCTCGGAATGCATAATATTGTACAACGCCCGGTTGCTGAAGGGAATGAAGTGGTTATCCGCCCAATGATGTACGTTGCTTTAACTTACGACCACCGCATCATTGACGGCAAAGAATCTGTACAGTTTCTAAAAACGATAAAAGAAATCCTTGAAGACCCTGCGCGTTTGCTGTTAGAACTATAAAAACTGAATTGCATAACTCATATTTAAAAAAGATATCTCAATAAAATTAAGGAGGATTTTCACATGACCGACTCATACGATGTAGTAGTAATAGGAGCCGGGCCGGCAGGATATGTTGCTGCTATTCGTTGCGCCCAACTTGGATTAAAGACCGCTTGCGTCGATAAATGGATCGGCCCCGACGGCAAACCATCGCTTGGCGGCACTTGTCTGAACGCAGGGTGTATTCCTTCTAAAGCTTTGCTTGATTCTACCCATCATTATTACCGTCTTTGCCATCAGCTAAGCTCTCACGGCATCACCGCAAAAGAGATTTCTATTGATGTCAAAACTATGATTGAGCGCAAAAATAAATTGGTAAAAAAATTGACTGACGGTATAAAAGGTTTATTCAATTCCAACTCTATATCATGGCTTCAAGGGCATGGCAAACTCCTTGGGGGAATGCGTGTAGAAATATCCCCGTCGCAATCATCTGAAAAGCCATACATTGTTCAAGCTTCAAACGTAATTCTTGCTACAGGATCGCGTTCAACTAACCTCCCCATTGCAAAAGTTGACCAGAACTTGATTGTCGATTCAACCGGCGCGTTGTCGTTTACTGAAGTTCCTAAAAGGTTGGGGATAATCGGTGCGGGCGTTATCGGGCTTGAACTGGGAACCGTATGGCGCCGTTTAGGATCGGAAGTTACCCTGCTTGAAGCACAAGAAGAGTTTCTTTTTATGGTTGACCCCGATATTGCCGCTGTTGCACGCAAGCAATTCGAAAAACAAGGGCTCAACATTAGGCTCGGTTGCCGAGTACTGCAAGCACACCCGACCAAAAAAGATGTTATCGTACGTTATCAGGATAAATCAGGTGAACATGAATTTGTGGTAGACAAATTACTCGTTGCCGCAGGAAGGTATCCTTACACCGAAAACCTTTTTGCACAAGAAACAGGCCTGCTCCTTGATCAAAAAGGTTTTATCAATGTTGACGAAAAATTAAGAACCAACCTGCCAAACGTATATGCCGTCGGCGACGTTGTACGAGGGCCTATGCTTGCCCATAAAGGTTCTGAAGAAGGCATTGTGGTTGCAGAAACCATCAAAGGGCATTTTGCCGAAGTCAATTATAACACTATCCCATGGGTTATCTACACCGAACCGGAAATAGCATGGACTGGAAAAACTGAACGCGAACTTAAAGCAAGCGGCATAAAATATAATGTCGGCACATTCCCTTTTGCCGCCTCAGGGCGCGCAATGGCGTTGGAAGAAACAGCAGGTATGGTGAAAATCCTCTCCGATGCAGAAACTGATTTAATACTCGGTATCCACATAGTCGGTTCATTCGCATCAGAGCTAATTGCTGAAGCAGTGCTTGCGTTGGAATACTCTGCATCGAGCGAAGATTTGGCGCTGACGATTCATGCTCATCCGACAATGTCCGAAGCAATTCACGAAGCCGCTCTTGCGGTTAGCAAAAGAGCAATTCATAAAGTGAATAAATAAGCTATGATTTGCTAATAGCACTGCTTACAAGTACCGCTCTGGAATTTCCATCGACCGAATGGTATCGGATACAGGGATGGGAGGAAGTGTATCATCCATAAGCTGATTAAATATTTCAACAGTGAACCCCGGCAACGTTTCGTTCGTTAAACCGCTTATATAAGAAATGCTTTGCGATTCGCGAACTAGTGCGTGACGGATAATTTCCATATCGGCAACATCAATAGCCACAGGAACAAAACCTTGAGTGGTAAAATACCCGGCACTACCAATAAAACTGTCAAAAACGATTACTTGAATTGACTCTGCAGGCACCTCGGCAATTGCTGTTTTCAATGATTCAACAGCATGCTTGATAGCAGTTTTTTCATCATATGTCAAACCAGAACCTACGCGAATAGCATCATCGAGTGATATGTCATCCGGAGTTTCGGCATCGCCAAGATTGTTCTCAAAAAATTCTTTTATTGCGGCAAGAGTTTTCTCTGAATCTTCGCCTTCGGCGGTAACTTTAAACCGTGTGCCTTGGACCGCGGCTTGCATTAACAATTCTAAAATTTGCCGTGGATTAAAAGGCGCTCCCGTTATTTCCTGAAAACCGTCAGCATGTTCAGTTTCAGTTAAAGGATACATGGTAACAACGGATTTAAAATTCCCTTTTTGCAATAATCCAGCCAACTTTGATGCAGGGCTTGCATGGAGTCCAAGGACTCCTCTTACTTGAACAACAATAAAATTCTCCGCTGAATCGTCAAGATTGAGAAACCGAGGCTGTATGCGATGAGTTTCCTTGATGACACTAACCGGCTCTTCAACAACCGCTTGTTCAGCAATAAAACGATTGATTTCTTTAACTGCCTGAGATGCATCAGGCCCTATAGCAACCAATTTCACTGATTCCCCTTTTTGTATATTTAACGCTTGCAGTTCGAACATATCCCTCGCATTTGCGATAGGCCTTTGCCGTAACGGCGCAACCGTTCCATCGGGATTTAGAGCAGTTAACTTAACGATGACAATATTCGACCTGAAACGAGCGGCAATTTCTGATATGCGGCGAGCAACAGCATGGTATACTCCATATGGGTTAATGATAGTTGTATTAAGAAATTCTGCAGAGATTTTTCCCGCCGCAGGCATGCTCGCCGGTTGAGTATCAAGAGCGTTTCTAAATGCCTGCAAATTTTTGCTCTGGTTAACCCATATTCCCTCAGAGTCTTCAGCAAATTCAATTTTTTGTTCTAATCCGCCGAATAAAGCCCTTACATTTTGCCCTAATGTATCGATTGCAATAAAATCTTCAGCATCCAGATCCGCCACGTTCGAATCGAGAAGAAAATCGGGTATATCGGTTTCATCTTCAACTAACAGTCCGGTTGTTCTATCAAAAACGAATTCTGCCGCTATTCCATCGACCGCACCGCCATGCCCGACATTGATGCTCATCGTCGACTCTCCGGCATTGAGGTTCATCTCATTTCCAGTATTCACTACCCCGGAATACCGCGCATAGATCATTTCCTGAACAAGAATTGCCGGATATACGTCTTGATGGGTGATCCCATTTTCAACGCGGTTATTGTATGCCCGCTCAGACCACACAGACGCATATACCTGTTTGATGCCACGCAATAAATCTTCAAAAGTCCTTAAGTCGGGAAATGATTCATACACCCCTGCACCTGCATAACCGGGCAAATCCTCTGCATTTGTGCTCGAACGGGCAATTACCGGAACACCGCGCAAATGATTATAATACCACTCTCTTAGGATATCGATTTGTTCTTCGCTAAACGTAGCATTCAAGATAAGATGCTGTATTTCTGCAAGATAAAACTCCTGCCGCGACTCAAAATCCTCTTTTGCAAGAATATCGTTTATTTTTTCACGCAAACCATTGCGCTGGCTAAACTGTTCGAAAAATGCAAATGATACACCAAACCCTTCTTTCACTTTTAACCCGCTTTTTTTCATAAATGCCAACCGTGCAGTTTTATGCCCAAACCGGTTATGGTCTTCGAGAGTTATTTCATCCAATCCTTGTACTGTTTCGCCGGATAAATCGGGTGCAGGAACTACTATTTTTTTAGAAGAAAGCGATTGTACATGCCTCACATTAAGCTGATAATTATTTTCTTCTGCAATTTCTTCGGCAGTAGCCCTCCGGAGCACATTTTGTACCGTTCTTCCTCCTAATTCAATGGTAACCCATAGTTCGGTTTCGCCTTCTTTCAGCAATCCGGACAACAACTTTCGTGCATGGGGAATAACGAGGTAAGGAATTTTCCAATCGGCGGCACGTTCGGCGGCATGTTCGTCACGCCCCATTCCTTTTTCAGCGATTATTGCGCGAGGGCGAGCAAAATCAGGGATATTTTGCGGGTATTCTTTGACAACAGAAAAACCCTCTTCCAACAACTGCTGGTCAAAGAGCAATTTAATTCCATCCTGTGTATTGGGAATGATACGTAATTTACCCACAACTTTATTCCTGCCGTATGGCAATATCGACTTAATGCGCCCCAAACCATTTCGTGCAATATAATCGATCATCATTTTGTCAATGCGTACACCAATATATTGCATTAGGCGCGTAGGAATATGCGACGCCACTATTCGCTGAGATTCAATAAGGGCATCTATTTGATCAACCGCTCTACCCCACGCTTGAATCCCTCTGCTTAAAAAACCTTTGCTCAGCATTTTTTCCGATTGGTCGAGGTTTATGAGGATAGATTCATAGTGAGACGCATAGTCCGGCAGATCGTTTTTTCCCTGCACAGCCAATAGTTGGATATCTTGTAAAACTGACGCAATCGTATCAAAACTGATCTCCTGCTTTCGATACCGCTGAAAATCAGGATGAGCTTCGAGCTGTTCCGCTATTGCGTGTTCATCAAAATCGACTTTTTCCATAATGTCGGTGTCAAGCCATGTGGTGACTTTCAGCTCAAATTCAGTTCCAGCGCTCAAAAGAGCCCTTATTTTTTGCTCGCCGGCTTCGCTGACGATGAATTTCACAAAATCTTTATCAAACGACGCCATATCAGGGTTCGACTGATAAAAGAAATATGATTGAACAAGTAAATTATACAATGCTTCATTAGGTAAATTGGTAATCACATTCCGCACATTATCTTGCGGCAAATCTTCCATCTTATTAAACATTTGCCGAAATAATAATAAATGAAATACTCCAAATTGATCAATCTCATTGAACCGCCCAAAAGTACTTTCTGAGACTGGCAATAATTCATTGGCTACAAGGCTAACCTGTATTTTAGAAGGTGTATTGAAAAGGACAGGGAGCATTTGAAAATGTTTCCCTTTTTGGATACTCCGCAGAATAATTCCTGCAAAATCAGGATTGCTATAAAACAGTATCTGCATTGCAAATGCCGCTTCATCAGTATGAATGAACCCATTAAAAGCGTTCATAAAAAGAAGCCATAACCCGGGATTATATGTTTTCCCTTCAAATGTTTTATATCCGACAACAGCGCTTTCGATCATTTTTCTATGTTCTTCTGTAAGCTGTTCTGTTGAAATAGCAAATATTTTTTTGTACAGGACGATAGTTTCAGTTAATAATCGCGACGGCTTATCAAAATGGACTTCACCTTCATCGCGCAATGATACAAAAAGGCTGTGCAGGTTCATAAAATCCCCGGCACGCTGTTCTATTTCTTCCGCACTGCGTATAGGCGCTTCAACAGCCTGTTCTTGTAACCTCAGCCAAATTTCGGCAGGTTTATCTAATCCGTTAAGTACTGCGTTTTTTTGCTCTTGCGTTAAGGGTGATTGGAAGAAAATACGCCCGATGAGAGCCGGCGCCCAACCTTGCCGATAATCGGTTGACACCAATATATACAAATGCTCAAATAGCGCTGTAAGCGTTTTTGTGTCAAGATACTGAAAAAGCTCGCCAATATCTTTTTCGTACTGTTTATTATACTGCGTAGACGGTTCAAGCAGACGGAGCAAAATATATTCATCGATTCCCGTCAACCCATCCGGCGCTTTACTAACCGACGGCACTTCGTAATTAAGCAATCGTGCAAACTGTTCATTGAGAATCTGAGTGAGCATATAACGGAATGACGGCAATGCTTCCTGCCCTAAACTGCGCACGATTACACCCGCTAACTGGGGATTCAAATAATAGATTGCCTGAAAGATTTTTGCGCCTTCCTTGATATTGCTTCGCACCAAAGGATGCATCGTAAATAAATCTGCAATAGCATTTGAATAAATCTTGCCCGAATATAATGAAATAGACCGTTTATCCATTGAAGCGGCTTGCCCAATGAAAACCGATGCAATACGGAGGTATTTAGGGCCGGGGCGCACCCAGCTTGAATCCCAATGTTTGTTGTATTTTTCCGAAGCGGTAGGTTCGAGTTCCAACAAGTGAGGCACAAATGAAGGGACAGAACCAAAATCTCGCTTTTCTGCCGCCTCAACTACCGATGACACAGCCACCATTTGCGACCGGTATACCGAACTTACTCCGGTTTCTTCATGAATATTGCTAATGATAAACGCTTTAATGCTCTGCCACTCGCCATCGGTTTTGGTAACAAAGACGACAACATTTAATCCATACTGTCCCAATTCGAATTTATATCGCCCATTATCAAATAACGGCATTAGAGGCGTAGAAAGTGTCCGAGAAAAATTCTCTTTTCCCGCACTATCGCTATCGGTAACAATCCACTGTTTAGGATCGGTTGCGCTGATATTGAGTAAATGAGGGAAAATCGCTTCAAACCGATTATATTCCCGCGTGTAATCATAGGTATTCTGTACACCAAGAATCATATCGGCATGATGCGGCAAATGAACGCGAATTTCTGAAGGCGGCACTTCATCAAGAATAAAAGCGGCAAGCGTGATGGCATCTTCGCCGAATTCTGCAAGAAATTGAGTATATGTTAAGATATCGAAGGCGGGTTGGTTCGGTGTTTGATATTTCAAACGCAAATTATACGCTCTTTCGATAAGAGTTCTGTCGACCGGATTGATGTAGTGCGTTTTATTCCGTATAGACGCAAGATTACGCATATCGTTTGACAAATGAGAAAACGGGACGAGCGACTGAATCTGATTATACTCATTTCCCTGTCTTTGGAATACTGTGGCATAATCCATCACTCCCATACCAAGAAACAATACGCCTTGTTCAGCAAGAAGCTGTTGGAGGTTACTGCGATAATCATAATACTCTTCTTTTTCGTCAACCGTTACAAAACCGATATCGCTTGTGATAACCACATCATATTCATCCGGCGGATTAAAATTGTCGGCAAGCGGGCTATACGCCGAATCATCAAGCCGAATTCTACGGTACACAATATTATTCTGCACATCATGATATATTCCATTTTCATCAAAAGGGAAAATAATCTCCGACTCCTTCGGATTTCCCGTACTATCAAATGGATGTATTTGCTTGGCAAACGAAGGGCCGCGCGATTCAATTACGATTTCATCCCATTCACCCTCGGGCATCGCATCAAGATACCGCCTCAACAATTTCGCGGGAGAATTTCCGCCGGAATGTTCCCGAGAACCGATTAACAATATCCGCAGTCGTTTTTTATTATCTTCAGTATGAATACCTCTCAGCGGCTCTAAACGTATTTCGCCGGCAGGCACTGCTGAAATACGTGCAATTCTATCTGCCCCAAACCACTGATGGTTAGCAACGGTAAAATTACCGCGCAGTAATCCCGGGTTATTGGCGATACCCTCTCGGCTATTTATTTTTTCTTGAGCAATGACGTTCGTTGCGGCGATGAAAAGAGGAGTTAAATAATTATTGTGCTCAAAATTGATACGCGAGTACCCTGCAAGAAACCGTACAAAATCACGGCGGCGCTCAGGATGGCTAAATATATTGTGAAGCTGTTTTTCTGCTTGTGTCAGCCGGTTGGTGACTGCTTCTTCAGTCAACTCATCAGGCTGAGGCAATCCTACATAATCCACTGCGGCTTCAAGTATCATGATACGAATAATACGGTCATTCCACCGCCCATGCATTAGTGCGCGTTTAATGTTGGTTAAAATACTGATATAGTCATCTCCGTCATACACATGAACCGAATCAAACACTTTGAGGGCAAACGTTTCAGGGTTCGCTTGGCTGTCAATCGTTGAGACAAGCGCTTTAACTGCTAAATGCGCTGGGCTTAAATCTATTCTTTGCGCAGATGGAGGAATCCGTTCTTCCTTTGTTGCACGCTGGATTACGTAAAGGTCAACGCCCCCTTCTTTTATCGGCACGATTTGGACAGCAAGATTATAACGGGGGAAATTGATAAATACATCTTCGCCGAATTGGTATAATTCCGCTCCGTCAAGCAACTCGAGCGATTGAGCTTTATTTAAATCTGCATCCACAATCAACCTGCTCACATGACGCAGAACGGATGGCATATTACGTAATTCTAGAAGATAGGTGCGCAATATCTCAAACTGCATTCCAAGATTATGTTCTTCACGCCATAATAATGCCGGCTGGCGCAACTGCTGTCTTCCTGCAAACCATTGTTCAACTCCGCTTAGAACATTTTGAATAAGCGAATAGTAATGATTCTTATCCGGCGGACTGATAACCCTCGGAGTAATCACAATCACGGAATACCCATTTTCAACCAACTGTTTTTCCAGCCCCGGAGTATGAAACCCCCCGGCAATAAGAATTGCGTTCGGCAATGCGTTATTCTCTAAAAATGACTCCGCCATAACACGGTCCCGCTCAAATGCCGTATGGTAGTATTCTAAACATGACTCAAGCATATGGCGCAAATCGGCATCGAATTGCCGGTTGTCTCCATCGCTGATGAAATCAAGAGGCATCAAATCACTATACTCTTCAAAAGGTGTCGAACAGAACGTTTCAGCTTCCTCCGGCGACAACTCACAACTGATAATTTTTTCGAGCATAGAGATGTTCCATAAAGCCCGCAAACGCTCTAAAGAAACTGTATCAAATTCGCGAGAAAACTGTTCTTCTGCTAATTTGAAAGTTTCTCTTTTCAAGATGGTTATATCTATTCCCCGTGACAACAGGACGAATTCATAATATCTCCAGAATTCCGGAAAATCATCGCTTGTGAAATTCATCCCCTGCAAGAGTGAAATCACCACTCCTTCAAATCGGTCTTGTGCAATCTGTTTCATGGTATAATGAACTTTGATTGCTCCAAAGGCAGTTTTCAAGGCGTCCGGCAAACGATTTTCAATCAACTGAAGTATTTCACGGTGTTCCTCTTCAAACACCTTTGAATCGATATTTTTACGTATTTCCTGTGCCTGCATATAACGGGCAAGTTCAGGATAGGCATCAGAATTTATCTCTAAAGCAGGATGTTGGATGTTACATAATGCTAAAAATGTGCAGGGATCGTGAGTCTCATGTAAAAAACGATCAAATTCAGCGAGTATTTTTTCTGTTTCAGTATTTTGGGTTACAATTGAATAACGCACACCTTCCAATTCTTGAAGAATAACCTGATTCGAACTGATAATTTCTTTGAATACTTTGCGGTTTGATTCGTAAAGTTCTCGGTTTTCCAATCCAAAGATATTCGGGACGGAAGAGGAAACAATGGCAGAATATTCTTCACCGGAAATCTTACCGTTTTTTAAATAATAATCACCCACCTTTTTTTTGCTCTGGGCATCGCGGAATACACCGAAAGGAGAAAAATCCATGTTGCCCTCATATCCCTCAACATAACAGGGCATGCTTCCGTATGACTGCTCTAGGGCATTTATTATGGCAACACAGTTTTTCTGCGCCTCATAATGTGCATGTATATCGCGTATAAGAAATACCGATTTATCTGCGGTTTCATTGGAAATATGATCGATTATCCCATTGTGAGCGGGTACTGCACGCACATATTTTTGCGGGAAAAATGTCCGCTCTAAATTTTCGTTTGCCATAATCGGCAATGCACAATAAAGAAGAACCCACCAAACGCCAACCCGTATCCCAAACATATACTTTCCCTTTTTTTATACCACTGATTTTTAATGCACTGTTTATGGTTAATAATTATACATTAATTTTAGGATAGTTTCAATCTCAGCCATGTTATTAGAAGACAGAAAAAATTACGCCGCAATAAGTTACCAAAAATTCCATTTTACTGAAATATCCGAAGGAATCATCATTTACTAATAAACGCATTAGGAGAGAACCTGTTCCGACCATTTTTTCCATGCTTCGCAATCGGAGCCGAAAGATTCGCCGGTAATGGCATAGAGAGCGTACGCCGCCGCTTCCCGAACATATTCATAGGCATCATTCAATGCGCTGATGAGTGGTTTTAGCGCATCCGCACTGCCAATTTCGCCAAGGGCGCGAGCGGCATTTTTCCGAACGATAAAATAATCATAACGCAACTTATCTTCTAAAGCAGTGATTAAAGCCGGCACTGAGCGAGGATGTTTGATTCTTCCTAACGCCATTGCAGAAAAACTGCGCACATAGGTCGTTTGATGCTGAAGCGAGTTAATCAACGCATCGATACTATCATTGCCAAGCAATACAAGGGCATTCAGAGCACTTTCTCTCACTTCCGAATCTTCATGGGCAAAAAGCGCTATAAGCGGGTAAACGGCACGAGTATCTCGGATCATGCCCAATGCGGCGGCGGCATTTTTTTGAACGAGATGATCCATCACGCATTCATTGCGGCACATTCGTTTTATAAGATATTCCACCGCTATCGGATTACCAATTTTTCCCAATGCAGTTGCTGCATTTGCCCCTTGAATATAGTCTGAACCGGAAAGTGCTTTCAATAGAAAGTTAAGAGATGCATCACCAAAACACACCAGATTGCTGATGCTTTTTTCGCGTTTTTCTCTCGAGGAGTGATTTAAACCGCGTACCGCTTTTTGTATCTTATAGTTCAATGCGAAATTCATTTTAGAGATTGATTCTAACGTGTTTTTAAATTATGGTACTATCATGTGTAGTAGTATACTCTTTCATTCTTGCTTTAATCAATTTTTATGTCATGCCATTACAATTCGAACAGAATGAAAGTTTGCAATAGACAAATATTCGGTACAGTACTGCATAATAAAAGGGAATGATTTATGAAAAAATGTTTAGTGTTTTGTATCATGCTTACAATAGCGCTGGTTCCTTCTTTAATATCTGCACAGCACTCGTATAAGCAACCGGTGACCGTATCGATCTCCGCAACGCCGGCCGACAGCAAGGGATTGTTCGAGATGGTCATTTCTCTTTCTATGGAAAACGGCGTTCATGTGTATAGAGATGAAAGCCAATTTTTTAAAATCCACATTGAAAATTCTTCACAATTAGGAGAATCGGATATTTTCTTGCCTGAAACTATTCCTTATAAGAACTTCGACGATTCAGTCGTTGCTGTTTTTGAAGGGCAGAAAGATATAATAGTTCAAAAATCTTTCTCAGGGAAAAGCGGAGAAACATGGAGTATAACAGGATATTTCCAATATCAAGCTTGTACAAACGAAACATGTTTTCCGCCGACAAAAATTCCTTTCTCATTCAGCGGTATAATTCCGCCAAACGCACAGCAGAATACCAGTATTCCGCCTGCCGAATCCGAATCGCCTTATGCTAAAGGTTTATGGCTCGGAATACTCGGCGCTTTTTTTGCAGGTGTCTTGTTAAGTTTGACCCCATGTGTATATCCAATGATAGGCATTACTGTAGCAATCATTGGAGGGACACATGCATCAAAAGCAAAAACAATTCTCATGACAGCAATCTACATGCTTGGGCTTTCTCTTGTTTATGCCGCCACAGGAGTGGTGGTTGCCGTTATAGGAAGCGCGGCGGCATCGTTTTTTCGCTCAAGCTGGGTGCTTATTCCCATCGGAATTATTTTTATACTTCTCGGTATATCAATGTTTGATGTATTTTCTATTCAGACATCTTCGGCGTTTTCAGTTAAAGTACAGGAATTCTCGGGCAAATTCCGCGGTTCATACCTCGCAACGTTTTTGATTGGCGCTTTATCGGCTTTTGTAGTCGGGCCGTGTGTTTCTGGGCCTGTGATCGGACTGATAACGTTCGTTGCCAATACCGGCGATATATTTAAAGGGTTTGCTTACTTTTTTGCCCTTGCATGGGGAATGGGCATTTTACTTTTTATCGCAGGCAGTGCATCGACTATACTCCCTAGAGCAGGCTTATGGATGGAACGGATAAAACATACCCTCGGGATAATACTTATCTGGGCCGCATTTTATTTTACGCGCCCTTTGGTGGGCGAAACTGTATTTGCAACCGCCTCTATCGTGTGCCTTGCTCTCGCTTTGCAAGTATTAGGATTGCTCATTGTTCCTCACCCTCCTTTTTCATTCAAAAATATGTCCGCCGTGATCGTGGGAGTATCGCTGTTCAGCGCAATTGTATATATGCACATAGAGCATGGCAATACTTTGCCTTCAGAAGCAGGAAAAAGCGGAGCGGTTGACCTCGATTCCATAGTGGCGCTCAGCGATAAACCTGTGATCCTTGATTTTTCTGCACCATGGTGCTCGATTTGCAAAGAAATAAAAGAAACTACCTTGAGCAAACAGTCAGTCAAAGACAAACTCACCGAATTTACCTTTGTACACATCGACTATGATTCCAACCCTCATTTGGTAAAAAAATATGGAATCATTGGGCCGCCTGCATTTATTTTTATAGATAAATCAGGCAAACAAATTATCGATACGATTGTTTCGGGAGAAGTATTGGAGAAGCACCTTTTTAGCTTTGATAAGCGGTTATTCAAATAAAACTCCACTATAAAAAAACAGGCTCGCAAAACGATATCTGCGAGCCTGTTTTAACCACTTGCACACACAACAAATTATTCTTGCAACGCAATAGCATCGAGCATTTCTTCGAGGCTGTCCATCGGATGCCCATGCCATACTAATTTTCCCTCTTTTACAATAAACGCATGAGGTATGCCTTGAATACCAAAAGGAGCAAGATATGACTCTGTGGTTGCACCGTTATTATCTACCGCAACAGTATACTGCATGGCATCTCCCATAGACTCAACAAACGGTTTTACCGCCGCCAAGTCTTCTTGGCTGATACCGATGAATGTTACTCCTTTATCTTTAAACTTTTTCTGCAGTTCCGTAAGATGCGGTATGCTTGCTCTGCAGGGCGGGCACCATGTAGCCCAAAACTCTACCACATATATACCGCCGTCGGTAACATCAACGGCATCTCCCTTAATAAATTCCGATACATTCAATGCAGGGGCTGCTCCGCCTAAATTTTCTGCGATAACTTGAGCATTCGCGAATAAACAGATTATTGCCGCTACCAGTGTGCAAAACGTTTTCATCAACATTTTCCTTTCTTATGGGGGTGAATTACTCAGTTGTGTAATTTAGTATATTTAGACAATCAAAAAGTTCAGATATTCTATTAGAAAAATTTTTTTAATTAAAACCGGTATAGTTTCTTTTAAAAATTTTTTTGAGGTTCAACACCGTAAAAAAACCAGCGAAAAGCAACAAGGCACAACCAAGAACAATAAAAGAACGTGCCATTCCGCAAAAAGATACCAGCGGAGACAAAATAAGCGGAGAAGAAAACTGCCCGAAATAGATACTCATCGTCAATCCTCCAATTACCTTTCCTCGATGTTCCAATGGAGCGTATTCCATGGCCCATGCGGTTAAGTTTGGCAGAAGAAACCCTAATCCTGCACCACACACAAGTGCACCGATAAGTATCTGTATATAATGCTCAGAAAATCCGATAATACCATAGCCCAGTGCCATACCGGTAAAAATGAGTATAAAAACACTGTTAAAATGGATCCACCTTCTTGACATTCCATAAAGTAAGGCAATACATCCCCGCACACCTGACATACATGCGATGACCAGCGCAACGCTTTTGTTGTCCACAAACGTAGATTCTTTGATATAAAAAGGCAAAAAAGCAGGAAGTATAAAAAAAACCACCATAGAACTATATGCAACGATATAAACTGGGCTCGTTTTTTTTAGAGTATCTCGACCGAATAGAAACGTTTTTTCTGGATGAGTTTCATTCCGTTTCGGTTCATGTATATATTTGAATGCCAGTGGAATAACACATAACGCACATAAATACATTAGGAACGGAGCCCGCCAACTTATATCTGCACAGAATCCGCTCAAAAGCAAAACTGCCATTGCCCCAAATGCCATACATCCAGCCTGCACCCCCATCAATCGATTGCGCTGTTCACCGGAAAAATAATCCGCAATAAGCGTCGTGCTTGTCGTCATAAGAGATGCCAGAGCAATTCCAAACACAAGCCGGCACAACAAAATAGGGTAAATTGAGGTAAGAAAAAAAGGAAGACTGCCGCTCGCCACATAAAGGAACAAACCCGATATGAGTAGTTTCCTGCGCCCTATCCGATCAATTATCCATCCGGCAAAGAACGCACATAATGTTATCATAAGATTCGGCAAAGCAAGGATCATTCGCGCAAGCAAATCAGAATGAGGAACCGTAATGAATTGATCTCGAATCTGCGGCAACGCGGGCACGACCGCCGCCCCTCCGATGACCACCAAACTACTGGTTATCAGTAAGATACATCCCTTTATAACCGCCTGTCGTTTCATATTTCTGCCGATCTATGTACAAAAAAGGCAGGGTATAAAACCCTGCCTTTTCTTTGAACTTTTTTCCTTTGATAAACTCTTATCGTTCATCTATAGGCAAAACTTTACAATCATATTCGCCGAGATACATAGCGCGCGGACGGAAAATGCGGTTATCTCGGAGATACTCATAGACACGCGCCGTCCATCCTGAAACACGGCTTACTGCAAAAATAGGCGTAAATAATTCTACGGGAATCCCCATAGATTCGTATACCAATCCTGAGTAGAAGTCGACGTTGGGGAATATTTGTTTCTTTTCGCCTAACGTTGATACCACAAGATGTTCAAGTTTTTTTGCGATTTCATACATTTTAAGCGCATCGCCGCCTTCTTTATTAACAAGATACTCAGCGAGCGGCCCAAGAATTCTAGCGCGCGGATCATAGGCTTTATATACTCTGTGCCCGAATCCCATTATTTTTCGCTTTTCTGCGCGTGCATCGTCATACCATGGTTTTACGTTACCCACAGTACCGATTTCCTTTAATGTATGGAGAACCTGCTCGTTAGCGCCGCCATGCAACGGACCGTTAAGCGCGGCAATACCGGCGCAAATGGCAAAATACATATCGGAAAGCGTCGAAGCAACGACCATCGCGGCAAAGGTACTCGCGTTCATGCCATGATCGGCATGCAATATTAACGAAACATCCATTATGCGTTCTTCGATAGGAGTCGGTTTTTTGCCAGTCATCATATACAGGAAATTAGCCGAATGGCTTAAGTCCGGATCAGGCTCAATGGGCATTTTTCCTTCCCTTATGCGGGCAACCGCGGCAGTAACCGTTGCAAGCCCGGAAATGAGATGGTAACACGCAATTATGTTCAATTTATCGATGTCAGCTCCGGTGATTGCTTGACGCATCAGGTTCGTACCTAACTTAATTGCCGCCATTGTATTCATTCTCTCAATGGGACACGACATCATCGACCGAATTGTTTTAGGCAAATACCGGTATTCGACTAATTTTTTGTTAAAAACTTCAAGTTCGTTTCGGTTAGGAAGTTTGCCGTGAAGCAATGCATACGATACTTCTTCGAAGGTTGTATATGCCGCTAAATCAAAAATATTATGACCGCGATAAATAAGCCACCCTTTACTGCCGTTGACTGACCCGATCTTTGTTGTGCAGGATATTGCTCCTTCAAGGCCTTGCCCTATAGAACAATTTATCGGCCACTCGGTTCCTTTTACAACTTCCGGATTTGGTTCGCCGCTTGTTTCAGCTTTTGCTTTTTCAGCGGCTTTTAAGATAATGTCTGTGATTTCTTGAGTATTTTCATGCATATTACTCCACTCCTTTCTTTTTAGAGTACCGGTGCATAAGCACACATTTAATGATAATGATGTATAATTATGATAAAAGATTATGTAATCCTATCGTTGAAACGGCAATTATACAGAAATTGCGTATAGACTGCAAGCATTCTTCTTTTCTCTTAGTAATAATAAATCTTATTTGTAAATTATTCGAGATAGTCTTTAAATGCCAATCGAAATATATTTTGCATCAAGGTATTCCTTAATGCCATGGCGCCCTCCTTCGCGGCCGATACCGCTCTGCTTGATTCCCCCGAACGGGCACTCCGGCGTTGAAGGAACCGGATCATTTATGCCGATTATGCCGTACTGCAAGGCTTCTGTCATACGATATATTCTGCAAAGATTTTGTGTGTAGACGTATCCTGCCAACCCTGCAATGGTATCATTGGCATAGTGCACTGCTTGTTCCTCGGTTTCAAAGGTAACTACTGGTAGCACCGGCCCGAAAATTTCATGACGCCATATAGCCATATCAGGAGTAACATCCACAATAATTGTAGGGTTGTAAAAATACCCTTTTAGCGTATCGCTATTCTGAACCGGCTTTCCACCGCAAACACATCGCGCACCGTGAGAAACCGCATCCTGTACCAGCATATCAACTTTTGTACATCCGTACCGGTCGATTAACGGGCCGATATGCACACCTGCCTCCAATCCATTGCCGATTCTGAGTTTTTTTACTTTTTCAGTCAAACGCACTATAAATTCTTCTGCAATATCAAAGTGTAGAAGCAATCGGTTTGCGCAGATACATGTCTGTCCCGAACAGCGGAATTTTGACGAAATTACCCCATCAACGGCCTGTTCTAAATCCGCATCGGGAAACACAATAAAAGGCGCATTGCCGCCAAGTTCGAGAGAAATTCTTTTCACCTGATCCGCACATCGTGCAAACAGTTGTTTTCCTACTTCAGTAGAACCGGTAAACGTTATCTTTCGTACCAGCGGGTTACCAAGCAGAGCTTCGGCAATATTCGCAGGTTTCGAAGAGGGGATACAATTCAAGACTCCATCGGGAATATTAAGTTCATGAAAAATGCGGCATAACGCAAACGCACTGAGCGGTGTTTGTTCCGCGGGTTTTAATACTACGGTACAGCCTGCCGCTAATGCCGGCGCGATTTTTCTGGTTATCATAGCTATTGGGAAGTTCCACGGCGTTATTGCCGCCGCCACTCCGATGGGCTGATACTGTACCATACGCCATTTATTAGGAACAGAAGAAGGAATAATCTCTCCGTATACCCGTTTCCCTTCTTCAGCAAACCAGAATAAAAATTCCGCCGCATAAGCAATTTCGCCGCGTGCTTCGGCGAGGGGCTTGCCATTTTCCATCGTGAGCAAACGAGCGAGTTCATCCGTTCGGCTTATTAAAGCGTCGCCAGCCGATTTCAAGAAAAACCCGCGCTGTTTCGCAGTCAGCTTGCTCCAAATGCTTAGTGCATTGAAAGCGGCATCTACAGCAGTATCTGCGTCTTGAGAAGATGCATCGGCAACACACGCTACTAGTTCTCCGTCGGCAGGATTAAACACCTCGAACGTTTCGCCCGTTGATGCCGGAACCCATCTTCCATTGATATATAATTCATGCGGAGTATAGTTCGTCATTGTATTTTCCGGTTTTTATGCTGAAACTGTATAGTAGTGCGATTTTTATTGAAACACAATGAGAATTATTGAGAAAACCGGAAAGACATGTAAAGCACCTGATTGTTTTTAGGCAATGAAACTATATCGCTCAGTTATTCTCTTCTTGAATAGAAATTTTATGGCGTTCATTGATTTGATTGCGCGTTACCAATTTATCTAAAATACGCATTCTTTCAAGCATCAGGCGCTTGATTTGCGCATCACGGGCGGCAATGTCAAACCGGTTATTATCGTACGTATTGACCGCCCTGATGAAATCGTTCAACGTAATTTTCCCATACAAATAATTTTGAGTTTCGTCATCGAGAACTGCTTTGGCAAGAACATTTTTTTTCTGAGCGATATCGTATAAATTTCGTTCTTGCTTTAAGTTCAAGTACAGATTTTTTATATCCCGATAAAGCCGGTAATGAGCGTTTGTGTTGGATAGACGGGTTTTCTCAAGCTGAATTTTCGACGTCTCCAGCTCCGCGCGTTCTACTTGATACGGGAACGACCATTCCATATCGACCCCCACAAAAACTACATTATCCGCTTGATGGAAGAGTTCTCGGGAACCATCCATAGCAAGGCCTGCAAACAGATTGATAGACGGCAACAGGTCATCGGCGTTTTTATCGATTTCAAAAGAACTCTTTTTTTCAAGCACATCGAACACCTGATATGTTCTGCTTTGCTGAATGAACTGTTTGAAGTCATCCTCAAATTTATACTCGGCAGTAAAAAAAGAATCCGGATTTTGAGGTATAAGTATTTCATTCCCTTCATATCTTAGAATTGTTTTCACGGTATTCAAACGCCGCTGATATTCTTCGGTTATAGTTATCAAGCTTTCTTCTTTTTCATATACCTGTATTCTGATTTTATTAACATCAACTGCCAAAGCGATTTTATTTTTTTCTCTTTCTTTAAGGTTATCAAGCAGTTTAACATTTTCGTTATACGATGCTTGCGCTATATCTGCTTTCTGGAAAAATTCATACCAATCCACATACGCAAAGATAATTGCCGCAAGGTAATCTTCATATGCCTCGACAATCTGATGCCGAGCGACTTGTATTTCGAGCCCGATAATCTTATCGAGTAATTGCGTACCCTTTCCGAATGCGTTGCGCGCAATAGATTGAGATACCGAAAAAGATAATTCCGAACTATTTGTACCGCTAGAAAGCGTTGGAAATGTCGAATATTCCGCAGATACACTGGTTCCCGAATGCGGGAAAAGTTTGGTAAGCCCTATTACGGTTTCGGGTTCGTTTCTATCTTGATTGAGTATAAAATCGTACTGGTTTTTAATTGACAATATTAAATCGCGCGCTGGAATAAAAAGGGCTTTGCGATACCGAAGGCGCAACTCATCAATAAGTATCTCTTCGAAAACGGTATCGCTTGCCGCGGCTGTTTGAATAAACTCATCGAGCGGCACCATGCGGGTTGCATCTTCTGCCCATACCGAAAAACTAGGAGAAAACAAAACGGACAATACGGTCAAAATAATTATACATTGTGTCGGCATATTTTTCTTCTAACCATTTTAAAAAAGTAATAAAAATCTTTTTCTACGCTATACACACACGGCACAAGCAGTAATGTAATGATTGTACCGAACATCAGCCCCCATGACAATGTTAACATCATTTCTGCCAATGTGGGGTCATATCCCGCGAACCCATATGCAGTGGGCATTACTCCAGCAACGGTGGTCAGGGTTGTCAAAATAACTGCCCTCAAGCGGGTTTTAGCAATCTGGGCAATTTGCCGAAACGAATCTTTCCAATTCAAAGCGGTATCAAACTCATCGTCGAGTTTGACTAGCATAATAATCGAATCGTTGATTACTACTCCTGCCAATCCGAGCGCACCGATTGCACCGTAAAACCCGAATAAAGTTTTGTGGTGCAACCAAAATGCAAACACTATGCCTACAGCACCGAATGGTATTGACAACATGATAATTACCGGTTTTATCAATGACGAAAAAAGGACAGCCAACACGCTATAAATTAGAAACAATGTCAAAATGAGGGCTTTTATAAGATCGGCCTGAGACTCACGAGTATCTTGGACTTCTCCGGTAAACGAAAATGTGGTGGTAGGATATTGTGCGAGAAACTCAGGCAGAAGGTTTTCTTCGATATCTTGCC
This sequence comes from bacterium, assembly GCA_024233545.1. Lineage (GTDB taxonomy): Bacteria > Auribacterota > Auribacteria > Auribacterales > Auribacteraceae > JACKPL01. The sequence continues at coordinate 96,675 of JACKPL010000002.1, read as the reverse complement.
CGATTTCGAGAGGGGTAACTTGTTTTTCCGGCCTGATATCTGCATAAAGTATCGTCGTGCGTTTCAGGTCGCGCCGATAAATGGCACTAGGAACCTGCAGTGCATTGACTTTTACAATATCACGAAGCGGCACGAGATAATCGCCTTGGTTTTCTATGGGAAGGTCAAGGATATTTTCTATATCGCTTTTTGCCGATTCAAGAGTCGTTATACGCACATCGATCTCCTGATCGTCTTTTTGAAATTCATAGAGGATGCTTCCTTCCAATGCACCGCGCAACGTGGTTGATATGTCGGCCGGATCAATAGACAACCGTTTGATTTTTTCTTGATCGATATGTACGCGGTATTCGGCAATCTGGAGCCCTTCATCGATTTCCACATTATGAAGAGCGGGGTGAACTTCTAATTTTTGTTTGAGTTCAGATACAATCTCGGTACGTTTTTTATCATCGTTTTGTTGAACATTGAGCTCAATGGGACTTCCGGACGCCTGCCGGGAGCGGCTTTTAGAAAACTTTAATTTGCTGAATGAATGGGTTTCACCTAACTGGTTTTTGATTTCTTTAATAATTTGGTCTGCCGACTTTGTCCGTTTTTCTTTCGGCACAATTTCTATTATGATTCGAAATTTATTGTCATCCGATGAGCTTCCGCCTCTTCCTTGCGCAATTTCGTTGCGCCAACCGATTACTTCTTTCCCGACAAATGGTAAAACAATATTTTCAATTTCTTGTGTCATTAGTGCCGTTTCTATACGGTTAGAACCGGATGGAGTCTCACCGGAAACGACAATTTCTCTTGTTTCTTCTTGAGGGAACATAACAAATTTAAAATTATTCACTGCAATCTCTACAGCCCACATCAGCAAAACAACAAACCCTGCAAAAACCACCGGCTTAATCCATAAAAAATATTTGAGGGAAAAACCGTATGCATCTTCCACTGTTTCAAACCAATGGCGCCGTCTTTTTTTTGTATCTCCACTTAAAATTTTGGGAGCTATGAACGGAATATGCAGATTCATATGTCCCGGCAAAATGAGAATGGATTCAAACAAGCTGGCGCCGAGCATTAAAAAGATTATGGGAGGTATAAACTTAATTTCTTCTCCGAACCGCCCTTTAAAATAAAACAGCGGCACAAACGCGATACAGGTAGTCACAATGCTTGCAACAATCGGCAGAAGAACATACAACGTGCCGTTGATTGCCGCTTCGGTACGGTCGGCGCTTTTCTGCCACATTCGGGATATATTCTCGGCAACGACAATCGCATCATCGACAATAATCCCCATAACAATAATAACCGCCGAGAGGGTCGTTCCATTGATAGTGTACCCGCAATAATACATACAAATCATAGTAAAACAAAAAGTAAACGGTATACCCATAGCAACCCAGAGCGCCGATTGGATATTCAGAAAAATTAAAAGTGTAAACAGAATGAGGACAAACCCGATAATTCCGTTCATACTAATTAAGTTAAGCCGGTTGCGGACATCCACTGCTTCGTCATCAAGCAGAACGAGTTCGATGGGCGTTCCGGCAAGGGTATTTCGTTTGAATTTTTCGACGACTTTATTAACCGCATCAAGCGCTTCGAGAATACCGTACGAACTGTTCTTTACCACATTGAACATAATTCCTTCGCGCCCATTGATTTTGTGAATCGATTCGTTTTTTTCGAATCCTTCCGCTACTTCAGCAACTTCATCGAGCCTGATTACTCCTCCTTCGAACCCGCCTTGAACAATAATCTGCTTGAGTTTTTCTACAGTATTAAGTTCTGAAAGCAGTGTTACTTTCGGTTCAAGAGCACTCTCCACACTGCCGGCGGGTTGGCGGATATGATTGCTCTGTACGGTTTTTTTCACCGTATTAAACGGGATTTTATAGGCAATGAGCTTTTGCGGGTCAAGTTTGATCTGGATTTCTTCTTGGAGATACCCCCGTTTGTTAACACTGTTGACCTGCGGAATATTGAGCAACTGGTCCTCCAGCGCCTTTGCATATTTCTGCAGTTCCTGCCGGATAGGCACATCAAGGAGATGCGTTCCGTTATGAATAATGCCGATATCGATAATCGCTTTGCGGGATGTTTTAAAAACACGAATGTTCGGGTCATCTTGAATGTCATCGGGCAAGTCGACGCCGAGGACTTCACTGCGTATCTCGTTTAACAGCTCATCCATATCGGGATAATCGGATTCCACTTCCACCTGAATAGAGCATGATGCAACAGACGATGTACTGGTTATGCGATGGATACCGTCAAGCCCGCGGATTCGTTTTTCAATCGGTTCCGTGACGAAATATTCTACATCCTCTGCCGGCGCGCCGGGATACGTGACGTTTATACGTACAGTATTAAAAGTGATATCAGGCATTTCTTCTTTACTGGTATTATTCCATGAATAAATGCCGCCGACAAATACAATGACTACAAAAAAATTAGTGAGGAAATGACGGGTAGTGAAATATTTAATAATTTCATGCCACATAAAAAGCACTATACCTCTTTAAGGGAAAACGTGCGGCGCCAAACCACTCCGCACCTTGGGTTTGACATCGCTAAATACACTAATGCATTTTATTGTTTCGGCTGATTCAGCCCGCTCAATTATGAACCGGCACTCAGCATCCGTCAAGTTTTTTAATGGTTAATGTTTTATTGCTTCAACAGTTCAAAACACAGCGTTTTATTCATGTTGCGCACTGATAAACATCGCTGATTATATATGTCATAACGAATGGGATGTGTATTTTATTGGAGCTATTTCCTCAGAAAACGGAAAAAACACAAAAAACTTTCCCTTTAAATGGGGGGGCTTTTTAAGGCATAATACAACCCGATATTGATAACTCCACTTCGGTTATGTACTATGAAATTATCTCGTTTTGCCGTCCTTTACATTTTCATATTCAGTTTGCCATTCGCAGTACGTTTCATGTATGCCCTTGAAGTTTTTACGCATGATTATCTTGGCGCACTCGGCGTATTGGGAACGCTAAACCATTTTTTTGCCGTTGATATATTAGAGGGCAATGGAACGCCTTATATGCTTTTTAGGCCGCCGTTCTATCCGCTGATTCTCTCTCTACTCTATCGGTTCTTCGGGATTTCTCCATGGATAATCCGCAACGTTCAATGGATCGCAGGGGGATTATGCTGTTGGCTTATTTATTGGATCGCATCATACTGTTTTAATCGAAAAACCGGTATCGTGTCTCTTATAATAGCCGGTTTATATGTTCCGTTTATCCATTTTGAAAGTTTACTTACGGAACAATCGCTGGCAACATTTTTTGTTACTGCATCGATTGCATGCATGCTCCCTTTTTTTATTCATGGCAAACAGAAAAAAACGTGCTTTGCCGGAGCAGTATTATTCGGTATTGGTTTTTTAATACGCCCCGATTTGTTGACAGCTATGCCATTTATCATCATTGCATTCTTTCTAGTGCCGCATGAAACACGCTCCAAAATGCAGGTTGCCGCTTATGCCTGCCTGATATTATTCGGGATGTTGTGCCTGCTTTTAAATCCCCGGTTTTTTTTGCCCGTATCGGGAAATCATGTTTCGATCAATGCATCGGTTAATTTTTATCTAGGGAATAATCTCCATTCCGATGGATACACGCCTGTTTTCCATGATATCCCGCATATCCGCTCAGACCATCCCGATGCGCGCAAACATCATATGACTGAAATTACTCTGGCAGGCATCATGCATGCAAAGTCAAATCAGGTAGAAACACTTGAAAAGATACCCGCTTTCTGGATGCATAAAACAATCCAATCGATTATCTCGAATCCCACTCATTTTATCACTGTTCTTTCAAGAAATTCATGCTTTTTTTTGGTTTTATTATCACAAACCAACGGGATATCTATTTTATTAGAGAATATTCCCGCATATTACATCTACTGCTGTGGAACCGGATTATTTGTTTCCCGCTCCGGGCTTATCATACCTTTTTTTTATACTGGGCATTTTCGCACACCGGACTTCCAACCGTGCCGCCTTACTGCTATTAGCGGTACCGGCAGGTGCATGCTGACGACTCTTTTGTTTTTTCACGCACATCGGTTTCTTATCCCTGCCATTCCCTTTTTTCTGGTGTTCGCAGGAAACGGTATTCTGTTTATGTGGAATTATTTCAAACAAAAAACATTTTAGGATTACGGTAAAACCTTTAATAATTTTTCTTCTCCTTCTGCTGTTGTCAAACCACAACCTTTTTCGCACTCATACTGTTCGCTGGGCACAAGAAAACTTTAATGCCGGTTCATTTTATTTTAGCAGACAGAATTATGACGCCGCTAAACAGTATTTCGAAAAATCTCTTTCCTATGACGAATCGTACACTCCGGCACTTTTAAACCTTGCCTCAACGTATATTCAAACTCAACGCTATGAAGAAGGGCTCACTGATTTTTTACAGATGTATCGCGCATCGAAAACAGCTCAATGGCCTATTCCCTACGGGATTACTCAACTTTTATTTGCATCAGGCAACTTAGAAGAAGCAGAACGATGGGGAATTAAAATATGTCAAAATTATCCGGATCAACCTGAATGTTATAATCTGCTAGGATCAATTTATTTCAGCCAATCCGATTTTCCACATGCCGAGGAAATACTGCGTAAAGGAATCAGCCGGTTTCCGCACGCATCGCAATTGTTTTCAAATCTGGGAAGTGTTCTATTAAGAGAGAAAAGTATCCTGAAGCCATACAAGTGCTGACAGACGCCCTTGCCAAAACCACAAGTTACCCTGAACCATTTTATCTTTTTGCAGGAACAGCATACTACGAATCAGGCGATTATGCCTCAGCTCAGAAAATTATGGAGCAGGCGGCCGCCTCGTTTGACGGATACCCCGATATGTGGTTCCTGTTGACTCAGGTTTATATACGAACCAATCAGCATGCACGAGCTGATATCGCATGTAATTATCTCTACAAATTAACTTCCCCGGATAAAGCAGTAGTTCTGCAACTTGCACAAAGGTTTTCTTATTTGAAACAGTACAAGTATGCCCAGCTGTTTGCTGAACAAGCAGTCAATCTCGGTATTCCCGAAACGGAAATAGAACACTTGTTGCCTTCTACTTCGAATACCGATCGTTAGAGAATTACTGCCGGTTTATGCGTTATTGCCAACCATTTTTTCAGGACGGACGTATTTTGAAAATTCTTCATCACTCAGATACCCGAGTTTTATTGCCGCCTGCCGAAGTGTTGTGCCTTCTTTATGAGCAGTTTTAGCGATTTCTGCCGCCTTATCATATCCTATAACAGGATTTAATGCCGTTACAAGCATCAAAGAACGCTCTAGATTAGCCTTGATAGCCTCCATGTTCGGTTCGATACCGACTACGCAATTATCGTTGAATGACTGCGCCGCATCGCCAATCAGCCGTGCAGACATCAATACATTGTAGGCGATAACCGGTTTAAATACATTGAGCTGAAAATGCCCGTTCATTCCTCCAACGGCAACCGCGGCGTCGTTGCCTATAACCTGCGCACACACCATGGTAACGGCTTCCGATTGCGTCGGATTGACTTTTCCCGGCATGATAGACGACCCCGGTTCATTTTCAGGAATGAGCAGTTCTCCGATACCGCCTCGAGGGCCGGATGCAAGCAAACGTACATCGTTAGCTATTTTCATCAGCGCAACAGCAACTGTTTTCAATGCGCCGGATACCTCTACAAACGCATCATGTGCGGCCATATAGGCAAATTTGTTCTCGGCAGTTACAAACCCTAATCCGGTAAGCTGAGCGATTTTCTGAGCAACTTTCACATCATATTTATCCGGTGTATTGAGCCCCGTGCCGACCGCGGAACCGCCCAAAGGAATTTCCGCAAGGTGCGGCAAAGCGGCTTCGAGCGATTCAATCGCTTTTTTCAACTGAACGGTATATCCTGAAAATTCCTGTCCCAGCGTCAAAGGCGTTGCATCCATAAGATGAGTACGCCCAATTTTAACAATTGATTTGAATGCTTTGGCTTTCTGTTCAAACGAATCTTTCAGAGTGCGTAATGCAGGCAAAGTAAGTTCTATAACCATTTTATATGCGGCAATATGCATCGCCGTAGGAAATGTATCGTTTGAAGACTGCGACTTATTGACATCGTCATTCGGATGAATAGGTTTCTTCGAACCGATTTCTCCGCCTAAAATCTGTATGGCACGGTTCGAGATAACCTCATTAACATTCATATTCGTTTGAGTTCCTGAGCCTGTCTGCCATATGACTAAAGGAAACTCATCGTCATGTTGCCCAGCAAGAATCTCATCGCATACTTGAGCGATAATCTTACCTTTCTCATCGGATAAAACGCCGCAGTCAATGTTCGTAAGCGCCGCGGCTTTTTTTAGGATGGCAAACCCATAGATAAGCTCTTTAGGCATGAGCTGTCCGCCAATCTTAAAATTTTCGAGCGACCGCTGAGTCTGAGCTCCCCATAATTTATCTGACGGCACTTCGATGTTGCCCATACTGTCGTTTTCAATGCGAAATTTCATTTGTATCCTCCATTTATTGTTCATTTCTGTATTTTTCGAGAAAAAGCATTATACTGAATTTCTGCTGTTTTAGCTATATATTTTGTCGGACATATCTGTGTTTGCCTTAAAAACTGTTAATTTATGTTTCCTCGTATCACCGGTAAAATGTTATAATTATTTTATCGTTTCATACGGTTTTACAAACAAGAATTGAGATGAAGAAAAACACACGGCTGTTTAGTCTGACAATATTTCTTGTGCTTTTGTGCCTGCGTAGCCCTGCAGTGTTTCCAAACGCGGCAATTCCCGATACGATTGCTAAAACACAGGCTGTCTACGAAGGAGAAGACAACACTGTTACCGTCTACGTAATTAAAGACATCCACTGCCACCCTCAAGTTCAAAAAAACATCGCAAAAATACTAAGCATCATCAATGCCTCAAATCCTATTTCGTTTATCGGCGTTGAAGGAGCTTCCGGAAAAGTATCTTTTGAGGTATTTCGGTCGTTTCCATCCCCTGAAAACGCTCAAAAAGTATGCGACTATTTTATTTCAACCGCTGATATTTCAGGAGCAGAATATTTTTGTTCTACAGAATTAACCGAAGGAAACGAAATACCGGTATGGGGTCTTGAGAATACATCGCTGTACTCGCAAAACAAACAAAACTTTGCTGAATGTGTGTCACAGGGATTGCCATTACATCAGCTTATTAGCCGTTTAAAGACAAAAATCCAAGACTACATCTGCCAATCCCTTGATCTTGAAGGGAAAAACTTATTCAATACACTCTATTCATCATCTGCGGAACCATCTTTGATAAGCCTTTTTCCTCTTTTAGAGAAACACAGTATTTCTTTCTTGGAATTTCCCAACATCGTTCGCTATTACAGTCTATGGAAACAGCTCAATGCAATTGATTCGCAAATACTTATCCAAGATGCGCTGGGCATTTCGAAGAAACTGCAAGCAACTCAATCTCATTTAGGCGGATATTTACAGTCTTTATTTTTCGAATACATGAATGGATCAAGAACAGTCTATTCTTTATTAGAAGAACTTTCGGAATATGCCCGAAATAATGCCGGCATACAGACAAGCGAAGCGATCAATGAGTACATGTCGCTCTATACGCAATTAACCGATATACCCACCGACTCATTGAAAAGAGAAACCGATGATCTCTATCAAAAAATCGAGGAGTTCATTACACACGATACCGTTGACAAACCCATCATAGACCTGCATCGGAATCTCATTATTCTCGAACATTTAGCAAAGCTTGCGTTGGCTCCGTACGAATATAAAGAACTGCTCAGCCATTTAGATACCACTGCTGAAAATGCACGCCTGCCGGCTTGTTTAGTTTCATATTTGCGCGGTTTTGCTTTATTATTGCCCGAATTGCCGCCGGAAACTGAGTTTATAAACATGCTCCGTCCGTTTTTTTCTTTTTACGAAAATGCGCAAAAACGCGACACTCACATGGCGAAAGAATTTTTTGCACTCATCAATCAAGACACATCTTCGCACCCGTTAAAAACTTATGTGATTATTACCGGCGGTTTTCATCAGTCGGGATTGTCAGAATTATTCACAGAACAAAAAATACCCCATACAATTATTACTCCCCGTATTGATGAAACCATCCCATATGACCGATCGTTATACTTTAACCGAATAAATGCGGCGCATTCCCCTTTTGATATATTCTTTGACGAGTATCTTATGGGATTGCAGGTCTGGTCACATTTCACTCGCGATTTTCCCGATACAGCGGCTCAAACATCCGCAGAACTTTTCATATCAAAGCTGGTACTTTTTCTGTACGGTACCGGCAATCCTGAAGACCCTCGTTACACAAAGTGGCTGGCATCTGCAAATCAATTCATTCGGTTCGATATATCTATTATCGCTCAAAACGCCGGCGGCATCATTTACGAACTGCAACATCGTGCCAAACAAAAAGAGCATTTTTTCTTTGAGATTCGTTTCAACGCCGACGGCCAGCCTGATTTCCATTTCAATCCGTTTTATACGTTCGGTTTATCCGCTCTCCAGATGGAAAGCGATGATTTATTTGTCAATAACCTCAGCTGGCGAATTTATGAAAAAGTATTGGATGACAGGAACTTCGCTCTTAATTCCGTTTTTTTTCAAGATTTTACCCGTTTTATGATTTTACTGCGATTCAACAACCCACGGTTATACTTTGAAGTATCACAACTCACCGCACAAAAAATAAAAGCCGCTCTTGCCGGTACAACGTCATCTAGAATTGAGGCGCGCAACACCGCATTGATGCGCTACAATAGTGTACTCGACCAAGCAGAAACAGCAGTTCATTTTATTCAATCCGGTATTATTCAATGGAACGATTTAGATTCTTTTCTTGATGCATACCGTCTTTTTACCCATACCGCACAAAATCGGTTCGGCGACAATTATTCGTTTGCTCTTCGGCTTGAGACGGCTTCAAAAACCGCAGAATTATCAACAGCACTCCTTGCTCTGGACGGAACAACACCGAGAGAATCGCTCATCGACTATTTTTTTGCTCACTTGGCATCCGGTTTATTCCGTAAAGACAGTATGGTTTTCCAAGAACCATCCATTGAACCATCTGTACCATTGCTCGAGATTGCCGCACGAGATTTCTCAGCCCAATTATTCAGCGGTACTTCGCTGTTGACACGGCTCATTCGCGGAGACAAACTTCTTGCTGAACCGCCCGGCTCGCCGGCACACTCTTTTGCACAGATCGCAGAATTTGCCGTTCGAGAGTTCACGCCGGCATTTCTCTCTGCGCACAACAGAGAATCGGTTGAAGAATTGCCTGACGTAGGATTGCTTTATAATGCTTTTTCATCACATCCGAACCGTTTTCTGCCGTTTTTTGAATATTTGATGAGCGAAGACATCCGCATAACGCGCATCCTTGCCCGCGCCGCCAGCCAACACGGGAAAGGATTCACCGCCACACAGTTGCCCGCACTCATCCGGCACGCAGACAATCTCCTTCCTTTACTAGAAGATAAAAATCTTGACGTATCGGGGATATTGTTCGGGCAAGCACTTCTCAAAGCAAAAACAGGTAACTTCGCAGGTGCAAAAGAAAAGGCAGATGCATTTATTACGGCTGTTTCATCAAGAGTCGTTCCTGATTCTCCAGCCGCTCTGGATAAGACGCTCCACCGCATCTCTGTTTTATCTAAAACTCAGTGGATCAATCCGGCACAACGAAATAATCTTGAAGCGTTATACAATAACCTTTCTCGTAATCTCGTAACTGAAGGAATAAGCGAATGGAATGATTTTGGCAGTCTCATGCAAAAAGAACTCGTCGTGGATAATCCGTCAAACCAATTATTTGGAATAGGCAGACTTATTGCATTACCAGCAGGAGAGTTTCAATTGAAAGGGATATCGGAAGAGGATTTTCGCTTACGCGATATGAGCAAGTTCTCGTATCTTCCTCAACTTCCGGGCTATATTTATAAACCTCGTTCCGGCAGGACACTGCCGGAAATGGCGGCGGCTGAAACACAGCGTGAAACCCGCCCTCTGCTTGCCGCAATCAACGGATCAAACGCGGACTGGGCGGCGGCAAACGCATTCCTCATTATTGATAACCAATTCATCACTAAACCGGTACCCGGCACTCACCAGAAACGGCGTTTGCCATTGAGCGGCACATTCAACATTATTGCATTCGATTCGAACAATCGCCCTTCTATGTACAGTATTACGGTACAAGATAATATCCTTCAAGGAAAACATGACATCATGTGGGGAATACCCGGCCCAGCAATAGTCCAAAACGGCAGAATTTTTCCCGCTGTCACCGTTCCGGATACTATATCTTATACATCAGGGCAAGAACTGGGGTTTACGCCGTCAGAATCTGAAATTCGCAGTTCATTTTCAGCAATGGGAATTACACAATCCGGTACGCTTCTTCTTCTCACAATTACGGGAGAAATGAATGTTCCGGCTCTTGCAAAAATACTAAAAGACAACGGCGCGATAGACGCTATAATTCTCGGCGGCAGTGGAGATGCGCAAATGCTCTCGTTTGCCTCAGAACCTGTACTTGCCGGAGAACGTACCGACAAATCACTCCGAGAAGGTACTGAAGGAATACGCAAAATAGGGCAAGGCATGTTATTTTTCAGTACATCAGACAATACGCGGCAACTGTTTGCACAACGGCTCGCAACTCTTTGGAGTACCGACAGAACACGGTCAAACTCAACCGGAACATTTGCTCTGATTACAATATCGGGAACTAGCGATACTGTTTTTGAACAATCGGCGCATACACACATTACCAATACGTTAGAATCTTTCTTCTATCTTGAACAAGGAAGTATTGAAGGTTCTCTATCTGACGGCGCCATACAACATCTCTTCATCAGAGAAAAATTTCCTCGATATACAGTATTAGAACGGCATGGATTTTCAATGCAGGAAATTGAAGAAATTCTCAACGGCAGAAATTTATATGCCATTGATACTCAAGATTTCATACGGTTATTTATCGTCTCTGAAAAAGCCAAGGACACCGTTTTCCAGCGCTTTTCTCCTAACATGGATGCCGCGCCGGCAGATTCGGTAATACGTGCTTTCACGAGATTGCCTGAATCCGACGCCGCTCTTCTTCTCGGATTTATAGAACGTTTCTCCTCTATTCCATCGCCGAACACCAATGTGCTGATACGGCAACGCATTATAGAAGAAAGCCTGTAAAAAAAATAAGACGCCTAAAACATCATTTTCTTTTCAATTTACCGCAACAAACTATTTTCTCAAAAAGCGCACCCAATACCCCTATGCCGCACACAACATGATCGGCAAACATTACGGGCAATACTTTCAATGTAAAATTGAGTGAGAAATGTTTAGCAATAAAAGATACAAACCGGCGATTATGCCATCCATACACACCGATCAATATGCCAGCCATAACCCAACACTTTGGCATAATAAAAGATAATGCAGTACAAAAAAGAATGAGCCATGAAAGACAAATACTGCCTATAAAATTACCGGAAATATTGGCGTATCCCTGACGGCTTAATTCACCTACTGAGCGTTTACGTATCAACGATGCGCGAGAATATCCAAAAGAACGGTACAGATCGTTTTCAAGCAGTTCTCTGAGTGTAAATTTCTTTAAGTGAACAACTTCTAACGTTTTATCAAGTACGATAGAGTATCCGTTGCGTACTAATACTTTGCCGTATTCGATATCCCCGCCTCCTTTTTTATTGCACAGTTGGATTTCAAATTGAGGGTTTGCATCCCACACTGATTTTCTAATAGCGCCAACTGCGGTAAAAAACCAATCGGCTTTTTCTCCCGATCGAAGATACGAAAACCGTATCCATGTATTTTTATAAAGAGAACACAAATTCGTATTCGGATGAGAAAGGCTGTATAAGCCGATAACACAGTCATGGCGCTTTTTAATAATGGTATCGTATACTTTTTGGAGCGTATCGGGAAACATCATAATATCTGCATCATGAAAGTAGAGTATACTTCCTCTTGAATGGGAAACGCCGAGGTTTCGGGTATAACAAGGGCCATGATTACAATCGTTTCTCAACAAAAGATCGGGTTTTAAGCTTTCCGCTAACTGCACTGTATTATCGGTTGATGCATCATCAATGACTATTAACTCGTACTTCTTATACGTACTTTTCCGAATACTGGAAATTGACCGTTCAATGTATTGAGCAGAATTGTATACCGGTAAAATTATTGAAATCAGTGTTTCTTGTGTTTCATTCATTGTATTTTAGTATCTTTATGTTTAAATCGATATAACCGTAACGTTGGATTATGATATAAGTATGCATATCCTTTTGCCTCATATACCAGTGCGCCGGACGCAAATAGCCGATTGTAAAATGCAGTGTTGCCCGGCACTCCCTCAGGATACTTTAAATACCGGTCATAAATAATACTGCTTGCCAGAATATAATCGGCATGTGCCGCCACTTGTCTTAATCCACCCACCCTGATTCCATCGTTTGATAGAATGCTGAACCCCATTCCATCTAAATTCGGGTAGAGCGGGCTTGATGCCCACTGCATAAAAATCCGAGACCCTTCTGGAACATTAGCATGTATCCACTCTTTCATAATTAAACGGGTATCCGGATACATTGCGGTGAGCACTTTTAACGATTTGTCTAACGGCATATACAGAGTATAAAGAAGTACCCCTATGAAGAAATAGTTTTTATAACAATACAGCCATTTCAAACGCCTCACCAAAAACGAACTAAGTTTATCACAAAAGATTCCGGCAAACAAAATAAATATGCTCAAAATGGGAACCATATAACGCTCGGCATTCACCGGCACTTTATAAGCCGACTCCATCATGATATAATATGGCACAACACCCGAGAGAATAATAAGAACCCTCTTATTTAAACCCACTAAGGCATAAATACAGCCGCATATAATCCATCCGAGAAGAAGCTTTCCTGTCGACGGCAGGATAGTATAAAAAAAATGGTACATAAAAAAGAAACCGTCACTGACAATGTTAATCCCTTTGTGCCCTGAGAAAAATAAATGCCTCAATTCAAACTTAAGCGACTGATATAACATCTTAAACCCGCCGAATTGAATAGGTGGAAACCCTGCAATAAACCCTAGTGCCGCTCCCATGAGGAACAATGTAATTAAGAGAAGTAACTTCTTCCGGCTTTTTGATGATTTCCATTGGTATGCCAAGAAAATAAAGGCACACATTGAAGAACCGAATACAACAATTCCGTTATATTTCGCAGAACATGCCAATGCCGTACACATGCCCGTTACAAAAGACCGTACCGGCGTCGGTTTTTCATACATTTTTAAAACAAGTATGAAACAAACAATCATCAGGCATGAAACGGTTATATCCGGCAACCCGTATTTTGACAACACCACGGCAACCGGCAAAACAGCATAAACTAAAGCAACACACAACGCGGTAAACCGGCACACAAAATGACAGGCGAGCACATAAAGAAAAAAAATCGATGCCGTCCCCATGCACACACTCACCCAACGCACCGCTCGAATAGAATAATCCCAATACTGCTCAGGCGGAATATAGCGAAATAACCTGATTATGCTCAATCCTAAAAATGCCATGTTTTTTTGCAGAGGAGGATGGTTGAGGCGTTCAAGGCGATAGTGCCCGTTTAAAAAACCTTCTACCTGCCTTGACACTATCCGTTCATCAGGGTGATATTCATCCGGCAACCCGAAATCAATCCTATAGGCGCGCAAAAAGAATGCTGTACCGACAATAGCGGTTAAGAAAAACAGTACAGCTAATGAACAAACTTTTTTCCCCATCATATATCCAAATCCTTTGAGTAAACTATTATATGCCACATAGTGTTCAGTGTCAAACGTTCCCGGTTTAATGACGAGGCGCCTATCGTTAAACTCAAAAAATATCTTCACAAAATAAAGTAATTGAGATATCCTGTCGTTGGAAACAAAGCAACGCTATTCCTAAATTTATACTGCAGGCATTTATTATGAAAATGAAAAAAGAGTTTTCCTTGCTTGATGTATTTTGCATCGCAACAGGAGCGATGATTAGTTCAGGATTATTTATTTTACCGGGATTGGCACATGCACAAGCCGGACCGGCAGTAACTGTATCATATTTGATTGGCGGACTGCTTGCCCTAACAGGAGTCTTCAGTATCGCAGAACTGACCACTGCAATGCCTCGTGCCGGCGGAGATTACTTTTTTATTATGCGGAGCATGGGTGCGGCTGTCGGCACCATATCGGGGCTTCTCAGCTGGCTTGCATTGTCGCTTAAAAGCGCTTTTGCACTTATCGGTATGGCAGAATTTGCATCACGCTTAATACCGGTTAACCTTCAAGTTTTAGCCGTTTGCCTTTGTGTTGTCTTTGTTGTTCTTAACTTAATCAGCGCTAAAGACGCCGGCAGATTGCAGGTAGGGTTAGTTACCGGATTACTGGCGCTCCTTCTCTTATATATTGTATTCGGATTTAAAAAAGTGGATATGCATGCTTATGTACCGTTTGCGCCTCACGGATGGATCGCCGTTTTTGCAACGACAGGATTTGTTTTCGTATCGTACGGCGGCTTATTAAAAATTGCATGTATTGCAGAGGAAACACAAAATCCCGGCAGAAATATTCCTTTGGGGATGATTCTTTCACTTATCATTGTCACGCTGATTTATTTACTGATTGTTTTTATTACCTCAGGGATAGTAGACTCTGTTCAGCTTGGTAGCACGCTTACCCCGATTTCCGACGGCGCACATAACAGTATGGGGTTTAAAGGCGTTGTTGCATTGGACATTGCCGCTATGCTCGCTTTTATTACCACAGCAAACGCAGGTATTATGGCGGCATCTCGTTATCCGTTGGCATTGAGCAGAGATCAGCTTATGCCGGAATTTCTCGGCAGGATACATTCGAAATTCAAAACACCGTATATCTCAGTTTTGATGACCGGCTTAGTAATGACATTATTTCTACTGATGCGGCTTGAAATACTGGTCAAAACGGCTTCAACAGTACTGATTTTAACCTATATTTTGTCCAGTCTATCTGTTATCATACTGCGCCAAAGCGGCATACAAAATTATCAGCCGAAATTTCGCGCACCGCTCTACCCTTGGCCTCAAATAATCGGTATTATAGGATTCTTTTTTCTTCTTTCAAAAATGGGCGTTGAACCTCTAACAATCTGTATTTTACTTATCGCCGGCGGTTTTTTTGCCTATTGGTTTTACGGCAGAATCCGTTCAACGCGCGAATTTGCGTTATTACATTTGATTGAACGCCTTACCGCTAAAGAACTTACTTCTCGGTCTCTTGAATCGGAACTCAAAGAGATTATCAACGAACGAGACGACATCGTCAAAGACCGCTTTGACCATATTGTAGAACAATGCATTGTTCTGGATATAGACCACCACATTACTATGAAAGAATTATTTACAATAACCGCTCAGCATTTATCAGTGCGGCTTGCAATCGCAGGAAGTGATTTTTAATCTGTTGGAAGATCGCGAACGCGAAAGCAGTACTGTAATAAGCCAACACCTAGCAATCCCGCACATTATAGTCGACGGTGAAAAAGTTTTTGATGTTATCCTTATCAGATGCTCGGATGGGATATCGTTTCCAAATGAACCGGAACCGGTTAAAGCCGTATTTGTGCTTGCCGGAACCCGCGACGAGAGGAATTTTCATTTGAGAGCGTTGGCGGCCATCGCTCAAATCGTACAAAACCCGCGGTTTGAGAAGAAATGGCTTGCGGCAAAATCCATCGAAGACCTGCGGGATATCATCCTGCTCGGCAAACGGAAACGGCATCATGAATAAACTCTTTGCCTGCCTCCTGCTTAATAACTAACTTGTCTGAGAACCAAAACGTTTATTAAACACTTTCTCTATATACATGACGGCACACAATGAAGAAGAAAAAGCGATGAAGCGCAAAACCCCATACCTCATTTGTATCTTCTTGGCGTTCATCACTGTGCATATGGTCATTTTTGAACAAGGGTTGGGCGGCGACGGATGGGGATACTATGCCATTTGTGAATCGCTATTGATCGACGCCGATTTGAACTTGGACAATAATATCTACGGCGTGCACAATGGTTTCACGAACGATCCGGAAACCGGCAGGTATATCACACAATACCCGCCGGGATTAGCGCTGATGAACGCTCCTTTTTTTCTTTTCGGCGCCATGCTCGGTTCGGTTATTCCACTACACATTCCCCAAGAGCGTATATTCAAAAAACCAAATTTTTCTCCGATCTCCACTGCTGTTTTTTTTCGGATATTCGGATTTATCTTTGCTCACAATATTTATACACTGCTCGGGCTGTTTATACTGTTTTTGGTTTTGCGCCTTAATGGATTCGGAACAAACTTAAGCGCCGTGCTTGTATTGTGTACGTATTTTGCAAGCCCGCTCCATTATTATGCTCAATCGGGCATGAGCCATGCCAACAGTTTTTTTCTTATTTCATGTTTATTGTTTTGTTTTTCAAAATATCTGGCGACTCGAAAACCGTATTTCTGGTTTTTGATTGGACTTTGCATTGGATTGGCAACAACAGTCAGATACACCAACATACTGCTTATGTCGTGCATTGTGTTCATTCCATTTATTGTTGATTCACACAGAATAAAGATTGTTTTTTATCTTCTTGGCGGATTTACGGCTCTGTTCTGGATACTTCCTGTTTTCTGGTGGGTGCATGCACATCAATTACGTCCAAGTTACACGTTGGAATTTTGTTTCAACCGAATACCGTTCTACCTGAGCCTCTTTTCTCCGCACAGCGGTTTTTTTATGTTCCACCCATTATTTATATTGTGTATTCCGGGAATGTTTATCTTTTTAGGCAGGGGCTATCCATCTGTATCCAGCAACGCATCGCTAACCGCTTTATTTTCATTCATTCAACTGATGCCTTTATGCCTCATATACGGATACTGGCGATTATGGCATGGGGGCGATTCATACTCACAGCGATTTCTTATCGATTGTTTGCCGTTTTTTACATTTTGTATGACGCCTTTATTTACAATCCGTTCAAAGGCTCAATGGATAATTGTAATTTTCTCTATTGCCGCTACACTATTCAGTTATGCAGGATTTTTGGTCAGCATATCACGAATATTGGAGTTTCCTGAAGGGTACATTTGGCCCCAGTATATCGGGGAATATCGTTATATTTTTACACAAAACCATACTTTTTCTGATTTTCTTAACGGGCTTTACAATAATGTTTTGACATTAAAAACGATCAACACGTTTTTTTAACATTTTTCTACTTCAAAACATGCGTCAACATTACATCAAACGTCATAGCGAACATCAGTACTAAATTTTAGATGGTAAGAAATGGTTAAGCTTCCGCTTTATACAATAAACGATGATACAAACATTCATTAAAAAAGCATACGCTCCCATGTAGGTTTTTAACACTAGAACACGCATATTACGCATAATTCCATCTCCTATTTTTAATTTTAGTAATACCTTACTGGCCAATTATTTATTTATGTTTAAGAGACGGTTGTTTTTGCATTAGGAAACATAATTTAAAAGCATATCACGCTAGCATCCTTCTCTAAATTTTCATGATAAAACTGAGCCGATATATTTTTGCCATGCTTTTTGCCCTTGACTGTCAAACTACAAAATGGATATATTAAGAATATTATTGGCAAAAAGTTTATGAAAACCGTACAAGCCCATCCCTTCTACCTTTTCATAACCAATCCTAATAATTTTTTTGACAACCACTCTAAAAAAGGTATCAATTAGTATGAAAAAAAGAGATGCGCTACAAGTTCTGCTTGCATTAAGCATTCTGTTTCCTGCGGCCTTAACAGTAGCTCAAAGCGAACCGGAAAACGAAGTTTCCGTACCGCAAACTACCGCTCAAAGCGAACCGGAAAATGATGTTTCCGTACCGCAAACCATCCAAGGAGACAGCTTAATGGTTGAAGATGGGAAAACAGTAAAATTACATTACTCTTTATCAGTCGATGGCGAAATGGTAGAAAGTTCCGAGGGACAAGAACCCCTTGAAGTCACCATCGGCGCACAACAAGTCATTCCCGGTTTTGAAAACGGTTTACGTGGAATGAAAATCGACGAAACCAAAGAATTCTCTGTTTCCCCTGAAGAAGGGTACGGTCCTGAGGACCCTGAAGGATACAAAGAAGTCGGCAAAGACAAACTGCCTGAAGGATTCGATCCCGCAACCGAAAAAGTATTATATGTACAAGGCCCTGACGGACGGTCATATCCCGTTCAGGTCGCTGAAGTAAAAGAAGAAACGGTGTTGCTTAATTTCAATCATCCGTTTGCAGGCAAAACACTTACGTTTACCGTAAAAGTTGTAGAAATCAATTAAACCTTCTTAAAACGCTCTTGATTTTCTTGTCTTATAATCCCGCTTGATGTGTTGAAATAACCGCAAGCGGGATTTTTTTCTGGACAAATATCCCTAATGCATTTAAAAATAAAACCTGAAACTAACAATCACTCGTTCGAGAATATTGTCGTATGGAAGTACCATTCTTTGAGCAGATAATATGTGGAAATGAAGTAACAGATTATTTTCTTTCTGTTAGTACTTTTCTTTTTCTTCTTATTGTGCTTATCTCATTCAAGAAATATGCATTGCCGAAACTGCAAACATTTGCAAAAAGCACCAGAACAACTGTAGATAATTTTTTAGTAAAGCTTCTTGAAAAAATCGGGTTTCCACTCTATATTTTAGCCGCTTTTTTTCTGAGCATCCAATTTCTCGCGTTGCACGTAACGGTTCAAAAGACACTCCGTGTGATAGGTATCATTGCTGTTGTAATACTCAGCGCCAATTGCTTAACATATGTAATCAACTATGGGTTTGATGCTTATTTTTTCAAAAAAAGCGGTTCCCGCATTACAACGAGAAACTTGAAAAGTATCCTTCGGATTTTTAAAATTATTGTATGGTGCCTCGCCGTTGTTTTCGCTTTAGATAACCTCGGTTTAGAAATATCTGCGGTTATCGCGGGGTTAGGAATCGGCGGTATTGCTATCGGGCTAGCGGCACAGACAATTCTCAAAGACCTTTTCAGCCATCTTGCAATCATACTTGACCAGCCTTTTGAAATCGGCGACTTTATCATTGTTGACGACCTGATGGGCGTAGTAGAACATATTGGCATAAAAACTACGCGCCTGCGAAGCCTCGGCGGCGAACAGCTCGTATTCTCCAATACCGACTTGACTGACTCCCGGGTGCGCAATTACAAACGCATGGAACGCCGCAGAGTGCTTTTCACCGTCAATGTTGTATATCAAACACCGACGCATCTACTTCAGGAAATACCCACTATGATTGAAAAAATCATCAAAGGAATCGACGATACCGAATTTGACCGGGCACATTTTTGTAAATTCGGTGATTTCAGCCTCATTATCGAAGTCGTTTTTTATGTTATCGGAAATGACTATAATAAATATATGGAAATTATGCAGTACATTAATTTTGCTATCAAACGCGAATTTGAACAACGGTCGATCAGCTTCGCATATCCGACTCAATCCATCATTTTAGAAAAAGCACTGCCGGATTCCGACGGAATGATCAAAAAAAATCCTCTGCCGAAAACGTCCATTGGGTAACGAATATGAGAATCGACCTACGCACCAATACCGCAGTAGTGTGTTCCCCAAGCATACAAGGGCTCCTTTACCTTGAAATGTTTGTGCGCTCAAACACACGCCCTCAAATGGTATTTACGTACGGAAATTGGAACCCCGATATATTTCTTGAACAATACCCTCGTTCGTTTTGGAATGAATATATAGACTATTTCGACATTCGAAAACCGCTCGATTATTATAAAGACGACTGCGAAATGACTTTTTGCCCAATCCCCAATAAATCTGCATTGCCATCTCTCATATCACAATGCCCAGCCGATTATTTCATCGTTACTGATGAAACAAAGGAACTGCTCCCATTGCTCAACAGCGGCAAGCACTTTATCTATGCGGGAAAAAATATTTCGTATTCATCGGACACTACAATCTCCGCTACTGCATATGCAGTACAGGGAAACGCCATACATTCACCGCTCAAAACATCTTTTTTTAAAAAACCTGAAATACCGGATAATCACAAGAAATTCTTTTTTGAGTTGATATTCACACAATGGGTTTGCGCTCAAACACTCTATGCACTCCTTACTGAAAACATGGATGATAAAGATATAATATGAACCTATCTTAAAGCGGGTTGGTGTTTTACGAAAAAAACAGGAACCATACAATGAAAAACAGTTATTCCGTTTCAGTCCGAGCGCGAGGTTTCTCAAAATGGATAAAAAAACCAAGCAGAGCAGGTATTACAAATAAGGTTAATACCGTTGAAATCGCCAGCCCTCCAAGGAGCACACTCCCTAACCCGCGGTAGAGTTCACTTCCCGACCCAGTGGAAATAACCAATGGGAAAAGCCCAATTAAACTGGTAGTAGTACTCATAAAAATCGGCCTGATACGCGTTCGAACAGAAGATAAAATCGCTTCAATCCCTACCATACCTTCGTACCGCACATTGTTAAGCGCTTGATATACAATCAATATCGCATTGTTTACTACCGTCCCGACAAGAATAATAAACCCCAACATGGTAAGCACATCAAACGTCTGAGGCGCAACAAACCAATCCACCAACCGCAATCCGAAAAATCCACCGGCGGCGGCAAGCGGTACCGAGAATAAAATGATAAACGGGTATAAAAAATTCTCCAGCAATGCTGACATTAGTAAATACGTAATGACAACAGCAAGTATAAAATTCCATTGCAATGCCCGGCGCGTAATTTGGAGTTTATCTGCATTGCCGCCGACATCTACCGTTACTCCTTCCAACTGGCCGGACTCTTGGAGCGGCGCAATAATTTCCTGCTGAATAATCTGCATTGCCTCTTCCAAGGCAACTTCTTCCGGCGGAGTAACTTCAAGTTTTATAGTCCGCGCCCGTTCGAGATGGTCGATTTGCGTCATTCCTTGAGCATAGTTCAAATCAGTAATATCTTTGATTCGTATGAGGTTTCCATATCGATTGGCAATAACGCTTTCCTGAATATCCTCCGGTGTTTCAATGTGTTTAGTATCAGCCCTTAAAACCAGATCGATCTTTTTCTTTCCTTCGGGTTTATATTCTCCGATTATTCTTCCATCCATGAGGATATCGATGTACCTGCCTAACTCCACTTCGGTGAGCCCGTTGGCAAGTGTTTTTGATCGATTAGGCACAAAATTCGCCTCAGGATAACTGGTTTCCAGCGACGGGACAGGACGAACCTGACAATTGGGTATGCGCCCGCTTATCATGCCGAATAGTTGGCGTGTAACGGCAATAATCCGTTCTAAATCTGCTCCCGCCACATTCACATCGATTGTTCTGCCTCGCCCTAACCGATTCTGGAAAATACCCGCTTGGATACTCACCCCGAAAATACCCGGAATAGAATTGATCACACGCGTAAAAAGAGGGATCATTTTTCCCGCTTCAGTGTCGTGCTTGCAAATTGAACCGAACAAAGTCATTCGGTCGGAAGCGACATAAAAGATGTATTTAATCTGCGGAATACCGTCTTTATAATCCTCTTTGAAATAAGGAGCGGTTTGTTCAAAAATAGTATTGCCAACCGCTATTCGTTTTTCCACCGAATACCCCGGCGGCGGCACGAGAATATTCAAGACTAAATTGCGGTTTCCTTGCGGCAGATACTCCGCTTTCGGTATCAAAACTACAATCAGAACGATGGACAGTAAAGTAAGCGCCGCTATAGTTACTGTACGAGTAAACCAGTTTTTAAGAGATAGGTGCGACAATACCATAATCATCCGAACAAACGCGTTAGGTTTTCCATTTTGTACTTCTTCGGATTTTCCCGATACCTTTTTTCTTCTGTTTGAGAATTCCAGCAGTTTATCGGTGAGTGAAGGAATAACCGATACCGAAACAAACAAACTCAAAAGGATTGAGAATGTAATGGCAATGGCGATATCTTTGAACAACTGCCCCGCTTCCTCTTGAATAAATATTACAGGTAAAAACACCGCAACAGTCGTTGCCGTTGAAGCGAGCACTGCACCCCATACTTCTTTTGTTCCGTCATACGATGCCCAAAACGGCGTTTTGCCCATTTTTCGATGGCGGTCGATGTTTTCCAGTACAACAATCGAATTATCGACAAGCATTCCGACAGCAAAGGAAATACCTGCAAGGCTGACCACATTGAAATTACGCCCCAACAGCCACATAAAAATAAAGGTTCCTATTGCCGAAATTGGAATAGCAATAGCAATGGTAGCGGTAAGGCTTATCGACCTCAAAAACAGAAGCAGTACGATGATCGCAAAAACCGCACCGATAAACACATTGTTTATTACAATCGAAATAGCAGTATTGATATACGGCACTTGATCGTATACCCAATCAATAAACAATCCTTTTTGAGCCAAAATGCCGCTATTTAGCCAGTCTACCACCTGTTTTGCCTGTTTTGTCACTTCGAGGGTATTTGCGCCTTGTTCTTTTCGAATACCGATAACGATCATCGGAACGCCGTTCTGCATAACGCATGCATCATTGGTTTCGTAACCGATCCGCGCTTTGGCAACATCGCGCAGTAAAACACGATTTAACCCATCGTCAAGCAGTACAACATCGAGCGGGTCTGCCACATTTTCAAACTGGCTGACAGTGCGGATCCGGTAATTTTTTTTATCCATTCCGAGAAGCCCCGCTGAAATATTTTGATTCGAACTGCTCAACCGAGCGCTGACTTCTTCTATGGTAAGCTGATGCTGAGCCAATTTTACCGGATCAATAACAATCTCTAACTGCCGTTTTGTACCGCCGAAAACAAACAGCGAGCCGACACCCGGTATTCGTTCAAGATATTGCCGTACATCGTCTTCAAAAAAAGTGCGGTAGGTTTGAATCGGTTCCGGATTGCCGGGCAGTGTTTTCAGCAAGCTGTAAATAATCGGCGAATCTTGGGCGCCGGACGGTGTTATGATAGGTTTTTCCGCATTTTCCGGATAATCGGAGACTTCTTCCAGTTTGTTCGATACCCGCAATAATGCATCGTCAAGATCAGTACCGATGGAAAACGTCAGGTTAATTTCACCCATACTATTATAACTTGAACTTTCTAAAACCGTAAGGCCTCGAACGCTTTTGAGCACATCTTCCTGCTTCTCGATAATATCTTTTTCCACTTCATACGGTGTTGCGCCCGGCCATATGGTTTGAATGCTGATCTGCGGCGTTTCTACGCTCGGCGTCAACTGTACCGGCAATTTGTGCATACCAATAAATCCGAAAAGGACTATAAGAATAACGCCGACAATTACCGAAACAGGCTTGTGAATTGACCCTTTGATGATATCCAAACTCAGAGTTCTCCTTTGAGGACGATAGGCTGATCAGGCTGAAGCCGGTCGTTTCCGTCAATAATTGTCTTCATACCGACTGCGAGGCCGGGACTCTCTACGCCAACATACTCCCCATCATAAACCCGTATTTCGATAGGCAGTATACGAGCGATGCCTTCATCTGCAATATAGACAAAATCTTTGCCGTTAAAATGTACCAACGCATCTCGTTTAACCATTTTCATCATCATCCGGTCACTGGTAGGAATATGAGCAACGGCGGACATATTCCGAATTGCATCTTCAAAATACGGAATTTTTATCTTCACAAAAAACGTTTTGCTTTTCATGTCTGCAACCGGTATAAAACTGATTACCTCGCCTTGAAATTCTTTATGCAACGGAGGAATCTCAACAAAGATTTTTTGTCCTTTTTCAAGATACCTTTTGAGTCCCTCCGATACTGCTACCTTGACATACACATGGTCAATAGACATCATACGGCAGAGAGATGTGCTCGGGCTTACCCATTCGCCTAGATTTTTATGCTTTTCAACGACAATACCGGTAAACGGCGCTTTGACACAGCTTTTTTGTATATGAAGGTTCCATCGCTCTTTATCTTTTTCTAACCGTTCTTTCTGCTTAATAAGCTCTTTGTGAGAGAAATAATATTCATCGTATTCCCGCTCGCTGGAAGCAGATGTTTTAAAGAGTTTTTCCAGCCGGACAACATTTTTGTACGCGGATTCGATTTTAACGTCCACCGCTTCAATTTCTTTTTGTATGATTTCGATATCCTTTTGTGTAAACTCCACACCGAGTTTAACGAGCGGGTCGCCGGCGGTTATCAGATCGCCTTCTTCGAAGAAATGTTCCTCGATCAAACCCTCGACTTCGGCAGATACATCGGATACAGTGTTAAACTCTACAATACCGACTAACGGCGTTGTTAGGGCGACCTCTTTTTCTGCCACCTTCATTACGATTACTTGTGCCGGAGGCATATTTTGGCTGTGGCTGGCACACACTACTCCTAAAAAAATAATTACTGTATACAATATATTTTTTTTCATTGCTTAAATATTCCCTGTTTTTATCATGCATGAGAGAGGGTTACACTTTTGACTCTGTTTCATTCGAACAGTTCAATTAAAATCACATACGGATGAAAAAATACCGTGCGGTTTAATATGAGATATGAAGACTACTCTTTTTTTATACTGAGGTCAATAGCGATTGTAGAACGCGCACTGCCGCGGTATGTGCCGTGAATCGGCACTGTCAGCAAAGGATCGGGAGAAACACAAAGCGGAATATGATTATTCGCCGCCATAATGCCGTTGGATGGGTCAAACCCTCGCCATCCCGCTCCGGGCAGGTAGGTTTCTACCCACGCATGGAGTTCCGGCAACCGATTGTTCGATTCATCATAATAGTAGCCGCTGACAAACCGCGCGGCAATGCCGGCATGCCGGCATACTTCCATAAACAAAACGGCTATATCCCTGCATGACCCTTTTCTTTGCGCCAATGTCATTTGAGGAGGCAGTGGAGCGCCTTTCAAACGCGCCTCGTATTCAAAATGAGTATAACAGTATTCCGTCAACTGCATTAAAAAAGATACAGTATCTTTTTCTGACGTTTTTAACAGGAAATCAATTATCGGCTGGAAAACCGGCACTGGAGCCGCAGTTTGCAATTCTCTTCTCAACTGCGAAAGAATATGCGCGGGATATTCAAGCAGTGATTCGGAAGAATCAGGATAGAGAAGAAATGCAAAAGGATTCTCAAGGTTATTCTCCACGATACAAGAAACATCAATGGTAAGATAATCCGTCATACCGTTAAACCAGACAAAATGCGTAACAGTACCATCCATATCAAGAATATTGCTCGTGCCTGAGGGAACAGGAGAAATGCTGATTTTAAAGTCTCGTATTTTCTGAAACGGATCATTCCGCGGTATCAACCGCACCGTATGAGGTTCAAGAAATACCGGTTTGGAGAAAGTATACAATGTGCGATGAACGATATGAAAAATCATATAAATTATATCCGATTCAAATGTGCCCTACTGAAATTTTGCGAATACGGAAGCAACCCACTCGTCAGGCAAATCATCAAGTGCTTGAGAAATTTTTTGTTGCCATGCACGGGAATAGCTGTCAAGGTCGCTATGGTCAAAACGGTGAGTAACAATCCGAAACGAGTTGTTTTTGTAAAGAATAATATCGATAGGATACCCCACATCATTAGCACAAACTCTGGTAGAATCGAATGCCAATACGCCTGCTTTCAGCGCATATCCCATACTGGAATTAAAGTTGATAACTCGATTAAGGAGCGGTTTTCCGTATCCGGAATTCCCGATGATGAAAAAAGGCGAATTTTCTCCTACTTCAACCCAGTTCCCTTCGGGATAAAGCATGTATAATTTATTTTCGCTATCATCGCATAATTGTCCTGCAACGAGTGCATTGAGGTTAAAATTAAACCCTCTTTCTTTGAGAAGTTTTCCATCTTCATCGGCGACTCTTTTAACCTGATCGGCAAAGGCATTTACCAATTTATATAATTTGTTAAATTCTCTGCCTTCTTCCTCAAGTATTTCTTTAAAGTAAGTAAGCGCTTTATCGCGCACAGACCGCAACCCTGAGGTCATTAAGAACATAGAATGCCGCTGAGATGTTTGATAGATAGTCACTTTGCGGGCTGTTGAACATTCATTGCCGGTAGTTATCCGAGTATCAGCAATTCCAACTAACCCATCTTTTACTTTCATGGTCAGGCAGAACGTCATGGTTTAACATCCTTTCTAGTATTCACAACAACACCGGCTCATGGAGTTTGAAAAATGTTTTTTGAATTTCATTTCCGATATTATTTATTTTGATTAAACAGTTGTCCAAATATTCATGTACTCTCATTTCAAAAATGTCGTCGACATCGGTGTATTCCAGTTCCGACCGTAATTTACCGATTTCCTTTTCTGCTGTGGTGAGAAATGTGTTGATGGTTGTTCCCATAATTGCATGGAGCGAATGTTCAGCTGTTGCCAAACAAAAAAGTATTGACCGCGGAAACGCACGGTCAAGAACGATAAACCGAACAATATCGCAAACGTTTAAAGAACCATACCGTTTCCGGTACATTTCAAAACCGCTTGCCGATTTTAAGACCGCCGACCAATGAAGAAGGTCTAACGGAGTGCCGACAAATTTTATATGAGGCAAAAGATAAAAATATTTCATATCGAGAATGCGCGCGCTTTTATCTGCGCGTTCTAGAAACCGTCCTAAAACGGCAAAATGCCATGCCTCTGACCGGTCGAATATTGCTTCCATAATTCCCGAGTACAAGTGGCTTCCCCATTTGACTTCTTTCAAAAAAGGGATAAGGTTTTCTTCCCGCTTGTTTTTATCTAATTGCATCTCGCTTAATTTATGAAACATTTCATTGATATGAAACCATAATTCGCTCGAAAGGCTGTCTCGCACCATACGCGCGTTTTCACGAGCGCTGGAAATACAGGAAAAAATTGAATTAGCGTTTTCTCGGTCAAAAACCAGAAATTCGACAACATTTTTTCGAGAAAATTCCCCGTATTTTTCTCGAAAATAGTCGCCGTCGCCTGAAGTCATTACCAAAGGGCGCCACTGCTCTTCCAAACCGGGGGGCAAATCCATGGTCAAGTTGATGTTGACGTCAATAAACCGCGCATTGTTTTCTGCTCGTTCGATATATCTATTCAACCAATAAATTGAATTGGCTACTCTGCTTAACATTGTTCCTCTAACTCCGTGTTCGTTTTGCGTGAAGGTTTGCGCAGTACCCATGTATCTTTACTTCCGCCGCCTTGCGACGAATTGACAACGATCGATCCTTTGCGCAACGCCACTCTTGTAAGCCCGCCCTGAAGGATATGAATCGATTTTCCATAGAGGATATACGGGCGTAAATCCACATGGCGCCCCTCGTAGTTATTATCGGTTATAACAGGAACGCGTGAAAGATTCATCATAGGTTGTGCAATATAATCGCGTGGGTTGTCAAAAATATGTTTTTTGAACATCTCGTGTTGTGTTTTATCGGCATGAGGCCCAATCATTATGCCGTAGCCGCCCGACTGATTCACCACTTTCACCACCATTTTACTGATGTTTTCGACTACATAATCACATTCTTTTTTTATCCAGCAATTGTATGAAGGCACGTTCGGTAGAATTGCATCCTGCTGTAAATAGTATTTAATAATTCGAGGCACGTAGACATATATCAGTTTATCATCCGCAATGCCGGTACCCGGCGCATTGGCAATAATCACATTGCCGTTCCGATAAACATCCATCAGCCCCCTGACACCAAGCATGGAATCTTTTCTAAAATATTTCGGGTCAATAAAAATATCGTCTACTCTGCGATAGATGACATCTACTTTAACCAGCCCTTTGGTAGTCTGCATATAGACAAAATCGTCTTTAACGATTAAATCCCGTCCTTCGACAAGAGCTATTCCCATTTGCTGAGCAAGATATGAGTGTTCAAAATACGCCGAATTATAGATGCCCGGCGTCAGCAATACAATTGTTGGGTTATTAACTTTAGAAACAGATTGAAGCGTCTCGCGCAGTTTAAGAGGGTAATCGCTGGTGGGGCACACATGCATTTTCTCAAATAAATCGGGAAATGTCCGTTTCATTATTTCCCTATTGCCGAGAACATACGCTACGCCGGACGGAACACGCACATTATCTTCCAAAACATAATAGGCGCCGTCATCATGTTTGATAATATCGATACCGCTTATGTGCGTCCAAACTGATCCTTTTGGGATACTGTCTTTACACTGTTTGAGGTATCCTGAACTCGAAAATATCAGTTCGCGCGGTATTATGCCGTCTTTGATTATGTTCTGGTTATGATACACATCATCAAGAAACAGGTTTAACGCTTCGATACGCTGTTTTAACCCTTTTTCAATATGCGCCCATTCGCGGGCGTTAATAATCCGCGGAATAATGTCAAACGGGAAAATGCGCTCAATCCCTTGATTTTCTCCATAGACGCTAAATGTTATCCCCATAGATAAACAAGCCCGTTCCGCAGAGTATTGGCGTTGCTGTATTTCATCAAACCCCAACGATTGGAGTTTGTCTGCAACAGGCGAATACCACGGCCGGATATGCCCGCAATTATCAATCATTTCATCGTAAAAATGTTCCGTTTGATAGCTGGACAGTTTCATATTTTCTCTTATTGTCTCCGTATCTGTATTTACTCACAAAAAGCGACACTCTTAATCGTTCACTGTTGAGATTGCCAGCAGAAATATATTCCATGCTATTCCCTGAATAGATCGAAAAAGTTACAAAGCAAATAATGGACCTAGAATGCAATTAGGCACGTTTTTTTTGAGAATGGATAAAGAAGGTGGTGAAAGCAAAATGTTTAATATACCGAGAAACAAAGAAATCCGTTATGGTTTTACAAGACGAATGAAATCGGGGTTTTCAGCAAGCGAGTTAAACCCGGGATCGCGTTTAGCCGCCCAAATCACTTCTTCGGGATTCAATTCTTTTGCCTTCTCGAGGTCGCTAAGCGCTTCGGCTATATTATCGGTTTGAACCGCAAGGCGAGCTCGGCAGTACCATGCGTTTTCATCCAATGGATCGAGTTCCAACGCACGGTCAAACATGCGGCGGCTCTCATGATAGTTTTGCAGATGATACAAAGAAATACCTTTATTGCAGTAAATAAACGCCATTTTAGAGTCTAATTCCAACGCCTTGTCATATGCCTCTATCGCTTCTTCATGGCGCTCAAGCCGAACCAGAATCAATCCTTTATCATTCCAATAACCTGCAGTAAGCGGGTCGATGGAAACAGCATGCGAAAAGGCATCGAGCGCTTGGTCATACCGGTCAAACTGCGAATGGATTGTACCGATACTATGATAGACACGCGCATTATCGGGATTATACTGCAAACCGAGTTTATACGCTTTCATCGCTTTGGAATAATCCCGCAACTTCAAATACGTATTGCCCAATACCTGCAGAATTGCAGGGTCGCGCGGATTACATTTATGCGCAAGAAGATAGAATTGCAAAGCAGACTCATAATTCTTTTCCATGTAGTAGAGAGCGCCTACATTTAAAAGATAACAGCCGAAAATTTCTTTTCGCGATAAATTAGTGAAATAATACGTTCGCGGAAGCGATGAATAATCTTTATCGTCAAACCGCACATAATCCTGCTCGTCGTATATGGTGCCATTATCAGTTGGTTCAATGTGTATGATTGACGTTCCGGAATCATAGCGGACAAACAAATGTTCAGGGATGGCAACGCCATACACCGGCAAGCCGGTCCGTTCGGCAAGAACAAGATATAAAATCGAAAGGCTGAGGCAATTTCCCTTCTTTTGGTCAAGCATATCCGTGAAACTTGAATAACGTAAAAACCACTGCTCATAATATGATTCTTGAAGATAATTCTTCCAAAACGGGTCGGGGCTGACAAATCCTTTATTCCATATGAAATTAGTGAGAACATTAACCTTTGCTTTATCAGTGGTTTTATTCTCCAGATGGTACGCCAGCTCTGCCGCCATCCAATCAACTTTTTCCAAATACACCATTGCATCGATTGAAGGGTCAACAGTTTTATGCACCGCCAAGATTGCCGCCGCAAGATTAAAATCTTCATCCGAAAGTTCTGAAAAATCAGAAAGGTTAGTTACGGAACGCCCTGCCGCGTGCAATTGTTTCACGTCATCTAAGAACGGTTGAAGCGTTTGTTTGGATGGAGTAAACGCACAGCCTCCGCATACCATAAGAAACAGGACAGCCAGTACGAATCTGAATCGGGTACAAAAAGTCATTTTTATTCGCCTTTGATATAGTATCAACACACAAAATAACACACATTGCGGATACAATCTCGGTTTCTCATAAGAACGTACATCATGGGACAAAGCACAAAAAACACTGTACCGGTGAAGCGAGCGATACTATCAGAATTTATTTTCTCAGACAAACATTTTCTTATATAAAAATCAAGCAACTCAATTCATTATAAACACGTTCTGCCGATAAAAGATTACACATTATTGCACTTTTTTTATATTTCCGTTACCATATTGACAATGATGAAGAATAAAAATAACATCACTTTTGTAATATATTGTCTTAACATAAAAAGGGTTAGGCAGTGATAAATCTAATACTGATCGGCATCATCAGCGGCGTAACCATTGGCGCAGGCATTTCGCTCGGCGAAATTCTATCTCAGCATTATATTCCCAATGAAACATTCCGGTTAGCCTTAATGAGCCTCAGCCATTATACAACGAAATATTTAATACTGATGTTTTGCGCAATTATTGCCGAAGGATGTTTCTTCCGTTTTTGCCACACCATTTCACATTCAAAAAAAAACCGAAAAGTATTCATCACCGATTTGGTCATAGCAAATATTCCCTTAACTGCAGTCATTATTTATTTTCTTGCCGATTACAACCAATCTGATTTTAAACCAGCCGATATTTTGCACATGTTTTTTTCCAGCGCTTCCGCTGAAACACACTATCCATTCGCATCAAATTATCTTCCAACATTCGTTACAGCTCTTGCAATAACAGCATGTATTACTCCTCTTTTTTATTTGATAATTCGCCGGTTGACCATGCATTCAGCTTTTAAACAACATTTGCTACGCACCGGAGCCTTTTGTCTTGCAGTATTTGTATTTATAAAAGGATTAGATACATTCGTTCGTTATGCGTATAAGCCTTCTTCGCCGAATATTGTCATTATTGTCATCGATACCCTTCGTGCAGACCATCTGCCGTTTTACGGATATCATCGAAACACTGCTCCTTTTCTCTCTCGATTAGCAGAACAAGGAGTGTTGTTCAATAATGCATACGCATGCTCATCTTGGACTGCTCCTTCAACCGCATCGCTGTTTACTTCGTACTACCCATTTCAGCATGGCGTATTGACAGGCATGCGGGCAACAGCACGGCTGTTGCGCGACAGTAATACCATGCATATCAACAAGATACCTAATCAAATCAGTACCATTGCGGAAATCCTGAAGGATAAAGGATATGATACTTTCGGCATATCCGATAACTTGAATATCTGCGAAGCGGAAGGGTTTACTCAAGGATTCGACTATTTCGAAACGTACCATTATGAAGGCGGCAAAGCAGTAAATGAAAAACTGAAAGAATGGACGCCTCGCATAAAAAAAGGAAAATTTTTCTTGTATGTCCACTACATGGACCCGCATAAACCATATCACCGCCATACGCCGTGGTTTACTGAACAGGAAACCCCATTGCAAAACGCTATTGCCGCATACGACAGCGAAATAAATTATGTGGATACAATGATAAAAGACGTATTCGATATGTTATCGTTTAATACCGGCGCATTTGTCATAATCACCAGCGACCATGGCGAAGCATTCGAAGAACACGGGCATTCAGGACACGGGAAAAGCCTCTATAATGAAGAAATCCACATCCCGCTCATTCTCTATTTTCCTGAAAAAAATTATGCCGGCACCATCGATCAGAATATCAGTTTGGTAGACATCGTGCCGACAATCAGTTATCTGATCGGAAATTCTCCCGATAAATCGCGCGAAGGAACAAACTTAATTGCGCTTATCGATAATGATTCATCGGATACCGGACGACCTATATATGTTCACTTGCTCAATAAAAAACCCGGCGGCAAGGAGACAATTAAAGAGGTGGAAACGTTTGCAGTGCTCCGGCACGAATGGAAATACCTCCGGCAAAATACGGTGCCTCCTCTATTATTCAATCGCAAAGAAGACCCTTCTGAACACATAAATATGATTGACCGAGAGAAAGACCTGGCTTTTTCCCTCCAGGCTATTCTTGATGATTTTTTAAGTAATTGCCGCAGATTTACTCAAACATTCCATAAAATTCAGGTTTTCCGCAAACAGTATGAACACCTTAAATCGTTGGGATATATCCACTAAATTTTTTAGCGTTTCCTATATACGCATATCAAGAAATAGCCATGCCTATCCGCTGAACAAAGAAAACGTTTTTTTAATTTTCTAACCGGTACAAAGCATATAGCGATCATCAATTATTGGAAGCGGTAATTATAACCTGCGCTCCAGCTTCAAATTTTTCTTGCTTTCTCCTTACATCTGAGATAAGTTTGCCGTACATTTTATTTCAGATTTTATATACTACAGCAGGATACAATGCGGTGAGGAAGAAAGCATTTTGGACGCATAACACATGGTTTGCCCCTTTATTATGTATTTCTGCAGTTTCTTTTTTGATTCTTTACGCTCCTTTGACTTCTCCCAAAAGCATTTTAAATTCGAGCGACTTGATCAGTTGCTACTACTACATAAAATATTTTCTATTCAGTTCGATTCGAACTCACCATGAGATACCTCTTTGGAATCCGATGACTTTTTCGGGGTTTCCGTGCGCCGCCAATCCTCAAGCAGGAATTTTTTATCCATTTACCCTCTTTTTTCTCATTTTTTCGGTGCATTATGCATTTACACTGGTATTTTTCATCCATCTTACCGGAGCAGGCTGTGGAATGTTTCTATTTATACGCCGCAAAGGAATCGGCATTGCCGCTTCATTATTCGGTGCGTGTATATTTATGATGAACTACAAAGTTGTGGGACATATCGAAGCAGGGCATTTCAACATGATCTGCTGTTATGCCTACATTCCATGGTTGATGATCGCAGTCGAACGTCTTGCAAAAATGCCGACACTGCGCAGTATAGTCCTTTTTTCCGGTGTTGGCGCATTGAGTTTTTTGGCGGGACACCCTCAACTTTTTTATTACAGTATGATCGTTTGCGGCAGTTATTTTTTCTATATTATTCTCACAGAAAACCATAAAAATCGCAGAAAATATCTCTTATCGTTCCTAATAAGTATTGTTATATCATTACTTATTAGTATGGTTTTACTGCTCCCTATGTGCGAGTTATTGCTTCACTCAAACCGAGCCGGAGGTGCGGGGTTTGCCGGCAGTTCACAGAGCCATATAGAACTCATTCAGTTTTTGCCGCGCTTGATTGTTCCTGACGCAATAGACACTAATTGGGAAAAAACCATTTATTTCGGTTTTTTGCCGCTCTTGCTTATAGTGCTCACACCCCGTAAAAATTTACGGGGTAACCGCCGGTTTTTTCTTACATTACTCATTGCGGCATCGCTCTTTTCCTGTGGACAGCAAGGAGGTTTATTTTCTGTTTTTTATTATTTTGTGCCCGGAATAAAATTTTTTCGTGCACCGGCGCGCATGTTTTTCTTCGGAGAGTTTGCGGCGGCAACTCTTGCGGCATTCGCTCTTGATGAACTTCCTTCCTTTACTGCAAAAAGACGCCGGATATGCCTGCTTTCGCTCGCTATACTTTTTATTTTCAGCGCCGGATATTCAATCTACACCCATAAAAGCGCTCTTTTTTTACGATACGCTATTCAATGTCTTACAGCTGGCATTGGTATGGGAATGATGACAAGAAATCGTATTCGAAAATCTCTCTCTATGGCGATAATCGTACTCTCGACGTGTATCGACCTCGGAGCAATCGCTTTTCATACACTACGAGTTGTTCCAATGAATGCTGTTATTCCAACACACTCCCTTTTTAAGCGCCTGCTTTATGATAACGAAATATACCGTGTGTGGGATTTAAACAACCAGTTTCCGCAACATGTTGCAATTCGGTTTAATACCGCAAAAATATCCGGTTATCAGCCGATAACCATCCCTGAATATATCGATTATATACAAGGTAACGACCCTCTTATGCCGCATTTTCTTAATGTAAAATATATCATTTCGAAAAATCCTTTATCTGCTCCATTTCTCAGTGAGAAAAACGTGATATACCATACTGATGACTCAGGTAACAGCATCCCTACAATGTTCTTATATGAAAATACTCAGTGTTTTCCCCGCTGTTTTCTTATTCCTGTTCCCCAAGACAACCACTGTTCACCCGACAGAGCATTTGAGTACTTTGCCGAACAGAACACTGTTCCCGTTTCTGCACACATTGTGAAATACACACCAAATTCAGTGTTAGTTACCTGTCATACTGTTGCCCAGTCATACCTCATTTTAAGCGACTGCTTGTTTCCCGGTTGGAAAGCTGAAGTCAATGGAAAACAACATCGGATACTACCGGTAAAAACCGCATTCAGAGCACTACTGTTACAGGAAGGGCAAAACCGTATCGGTTTTTATTTTCGCCCTGATTCATTGCTTATCGGCGGTTTTATTACATGCGGAACTCTCATATTTTACATGACAGTTGTCGTGTATTTATTACGAAAACGAGTAAAAATATAGTTCTATCCGTCCGCTTTAATCAAATCACTTTTTGCCTCTTGTTCATTATTGCTATTTGATTTTCTGGCATAAATACTGCTCAACTTATTTTACAAAGGAATGCGACAATCCGGTTGTCGGGAAAAACACTATTTTCTATGAGGCGTGATGAATAAAAGAACATTCCGGCTTTCGTTGCTCTATCAATATGGAACGGTAGTAGCATTGTGTTTAGCGTTATTTGCTGTAATACGCAACTGGGAAATAAAAAACCTTAAAAAGGAATTTTTATCCACCGCAAATGAGTTTATATTGACACTGCAGGATACAATCAATGTCCATCTTGAAGTTCTTAGTTCAATCCGTTCGTTTTGCGAAGCGTTCAGCATCACACATGAAGAATTTGATACTTTCATCTCGCCAATGCTTGAAAAATATCCTTCAATTCATTCTATTACATGGCTTCCGCACATTGCCGCTCATTCCGATTCGGAGCACTCCGAGCCATCAGAGGAAAAAGCGGATTCCTTACCGATTGGCATTTATCCTTCGGGAGTTGTCTTAGGAATACCGCGCTATGATGAAAACTATCCTTCGTATTATGATGCCGCAGGCAATAGCGAAGAATTTCATGCTTCGGATTGTGATTCTATGATGTTGGCGGCCATTATACAAGCTCGTGATGCAGGCATGGCTGTAACTATTCCGCAAATAGATACGCTGAATAACGAATCATTGCAATTGAGTACGCATATTGCGCTTGCAGTATATAATGATAATCAACCGGTACGTACCACTCAGGAAAGGCGCACAAGCATTAAGGGTTTCTTGGTGAGTGAATTTTGCATACCGGACATACAGCACAAATTTTTAAGCGAAGTATACAAACAAATGAAGTTTTCGCTTCGGGATATTACAGATACTTTCGGTGAAGATTCTCTTTCCGGAAAAACAAACCGGAATGTAGCAGAAACGCTTCAAAGCCCTATTCAACACGTTACAACTGATTTTTTATATGAAAAAAAGATTACATTAGGGCAACGGTGCTGGCTTGTATCCTGTTCTCTGCCCAATGAGAAGATTTCCACCAGTGTCTGGCAATCGCGCACAATCTTATTGCTTGGATTGCTTTTCTCAAGTTTGCTGTTTCTTTATATTTCGATTACTCAGAAAATGACCGTCAAACTGAGAGCGAATGAGCATCGTTTCCGTTCACTAACCGCATTGTCTCCGGTTGGTATTTTTCAAACCGATACTCGCGGCACAATATTATATGTTAATGAACGATGGACAGCCATTACCGGTTTATCGCCGGAAGAATCGTACAAAAATAATTGGATCAACGCACTTCATCCTCTTGATAAAGAGCGTATTCAAGAAGACTGGAACGATGCGCTGACAACCACAAGCAAATTTACCGCACAATTTCGGTTCCAGCCCGACAAGAAGACAATAGCATGGGTATTCGGGCGAGCAATTCCTTGGCATGACGACAATGGCATTACACAAGGATACATCGGAACAATCGAAGATATTACCGAACATAAAAATATGTATCAACAACTCCAAGAGAAGGAAGAATATCTTCGTACGGTGTTTGACTCGGCACCGACAGGAATATTCCTTATTGACCCCGACACTAAAAATATAGTCGATATGAACCTTACTGCCCGCGAGTATCTCGAACTAGTAGATACGGTTGCACAAAATGAAATTCCTTATTCGGAAGTGTACCCTTCAAATTCAATTGTGTTAGATACCTCAACTTTTGTAGAGCAGTCTGAAAGTATTCTTGTTTCCTGCAACAAAGATGAAATAGCGGTTCTCCGCAATATAGTGCCTGTGGTACAGCATGGCAAAACGTACCTTCTGGAAACATTCATGGATATTGCCGAACAGAAAATATTACAGCGCCAATTGATGAAATCACAAAATATGGCGTCTGTCGGCTCTCTTGCCGCAGGCGTGGCGCATGAATTCAATAATATATTACTGATTATTTCAGGATTCGCAAAACTTAACAGCGATAATACCAATATCGATGAAATCCAAAATGCGCTTAAAACAATTGCTGAAACAACTCACCGCGGTGAAAAGATTGTCGGAAGCCTCCTCTCTCTCGCTCGCCAAGAGCACAGCGAAGAAAAACAGCTGTACAGAATCGACACGATTCTTCAACGCGACATTATTCTGTTTGATAAAGAGTTGCAGAAAAATTCTATCGAACTGATAGCACATATCGAAGAAGTTCCCGAAATAGCCTGTTTCCCCTATCGGTTATCACAAGTTTTCATCAATATGATAAAAAATGCCATCCATGCAATGCACAATTCTCCTAAAAAACAGCTTGCGATCGCATTGTGGCATGGCACAAAAGCACAGGCTTCAAAGGCAAAACATTCTAATAAGCCGCAGGATTACCTCTATATTGCTATCTCCGATACAGGGCACGGCATGAACAAAGAAGTACGCGAAAGAATATTTGAGCCTTTCTTTACCACTAAAGGAGTGCTCTCCGGCGGTTCCGATTCAACACCCGGTACAGGGTTAGGATTATCCATCTCATACGGAATCATTGAAGACCATAACGGCACAATCTTTGTAGAATCCACAGAAAATGCCGGAACAACTTTTACCATCGCAATTCCATTGGCTTCACAAACTGCTTCTCTCAAACCTGTTATTTAATTCATTTAAAGTTTCATAAAAAAATTTTATTTCATGGAACTTTCAGGTTTTCTTTTTGTCTAATATATAATTACAGGTATATTATTTTTTATATAACTCTTTTTTTTTCAAAAAGTTATGTCTATATTTTAATGTTTTTATCTTTTATATCCGTAAGTAATTATGATATAATTATGTTATATATGGTTTAAAGTGGAATGTTCTGTTTTTGAATTTGAAATAATTGGGCTGAACCAAGTGTTGCGGATAGTTCTGTATCAGGGTGGAGGCGTGAATATTTTTACTCTATGTTTTTTTATTTTCTGTTCTTATTCTTACGATTTTAAAACAGTGGAAGCAGTGTGCTGACGGTTGCGGAAACAGAGGCTTTAAACTTCGGAATATCCGTATTTATAATGGTTTTTTGTAACTTAAACCGCAAACATAATGCGAGAGGATTTAATTAGCTTTTATTTTTTAAAGTGTTTTTAGTTTTTTATTGCTTATGACTTTATAAAACAGCAAGGTTAAACATGCTGAAAAAGTTTTTTTGTTTTCTTGCAATTATATATTATGGATGTTGTTTTAATCTGACGCATCTCTACAGTAACGATCAGAAAATAATGATTGCAGTGGATGCGTATTTCGGTCCGCCGAATACTCCGCCAATTATTACTAATCTTTTTGTCACTGAAACTTCCGGAAACATATCAATTCTCTATGATTTAGTCGATAATGAATCCAACCTTTGCACGGTTGCCCTCGAATATTCGGAAGCAGGTTCAGCAATATGGTATCCCGCATCTATTTCAGGGACAATAACTGATATTACCCCGATACAGGATTGGAAATAATATGGAATTCCGCTGATGATCTGCCCGATATTAACGGCGAATTTGTTTCTTTGCGGTTGCGTGCATACGACGGAATACTCTGGGGCGATTGGGATACTCTCGATGATGTTTTCGTTATCAACACCTATGTAATATTTCAAATTTCTTTCCTGAATGTTTTTGATCCGCACATTAACAATATGGGGTCAGTTGTATGGCGCGGCGACTTATATGACAATACCATTCACATCGCATCCGATATTTATCTTTTCAATACCGTAACCACTATTCAGCTCACCGATTTCAATTACTTTGCCGCCAGTCCTAAAATAAATGACAACGGAGCTATTATTTGGGCGGCATCCGATGGAGAAGGCGGATTGCATTCAACAGGAACAGACACAGAAATTTATCTCTACGACGCTCAAACCATTTCGCGTCTTACCGACAATAACTATGATGACGTGACTCCGGCACTTAACAATGCCGATACGGTTGTATGGTCAGGATGGGATGGAGCAGACTTTGAAATTTTTATGTATGACGGCGTATCAGTACAGCAAATCACTTCAAATGCCACTGATGACATAAACCCGCAAATAAATGACAGCACTACGGTTGTGTGGATGGGATGGGACGGCGCCGATTATGAAATTTTCATGTATGACAATACATCTATCGTTCAGTTAACCGATAACTCCCTGCCTGACAACGATGCACGCATAAATAACAGCGGCGATATCGCGTGGAGCGGTTTCGACGGTTCGGACTGGGAAATCTATTTGTATAGAAACGGCATAATATCGCAAATTACCGACAACGTCATTGACGATATTCAACCGCAACTTAGTTCCAGCGGGACGGTTGTCTGGGCAGGAGGCTCTGCATCCAACAAAGATATCTATTATTATGACGGCGTATCTATTGTTCTGGCGGCGAGTTCCGCAACAAATGACACACAACCGCAAATCAATGGCTCCGACGTAATTGTATGGTCAGGAAGCGACGGCGCTTCAGCCAATATATATATTTTTGACGGAACCACCCTCACAAACCTGACACACGACCAATACCTTAACATAACTCCGCAAATCAACGACAAATCATATATTGTCTGGAATAGATGGAACGGCACTTTTTGGGAAATTATGCTGGCATACCCGCGAACACCCTACTCGATTGAAATTATTTCCATCAGCGAAGCCGCCAGCTTTATCGGTTTAACATGGACAATGAATCCGCCCTATGCTCCGTTTACCATTTACTGGTCAGCGGATTTAAACATATGGGACAGCATAAACGGTTCTGCTCTGGATGATATTTATATAAACAGTGACGGAACAAAAACATGGTACGATACCGGCTCCGATCCTGACATGGGCGGGCTGGCGCCATCAGCAGTGGAGAAAAGACTTTATAAAATTATGATTGATGAATGATGATAATTTCATCATCAACTATCATTAAATTGTTTTTTTCACAAAGGAGGTGACAAATCAACAAACCAAAAGAGGCAAACAAAAAGGCAACCCCTAACCACACACAACAAGTAATTTAAAAGGAGAAGGAAAATGAAAAAATTATTCGGATTACTCGCAATCGCTCTGTTAATGGCATCTTCAGCTCACGCTCAAGACACCTACAAAACGATTCCGACCGAAGGTACATTCGGCGAAAGTGGAACCGCGGCAATTTTCGTATATGAAGACCAAGCCGCCACAACCCTTGCTTCATCACTTGCTCTCGTCACCTCAAGCTTGAATGCACGTTTCCCGAATCAAACAACCGGCTGGTTGGCAAGTGTCGGTGGACGCCTCTTCTTGAAAGTTGACCACGGGCCGCTCGAAAACGATACATGGGATGTCGCGATGTTTACCGATAACGCCATCGATGATACAGGGCTTGTTCACACTTCATACAGCAATGAAATCATTAAGTTGAAATACCGCGCAAGCTCTTTCCTCGGTTCATACGATGATGGCACATTTGCTGACGGTTATGAATCAGCCGGTCTCGACACAAATTATTTCAGCGGCGATTTTCCTGTAACCGCGGCTCTGCGGTGGCTGGTTAACTCTACCACCGGCGCTTTTGATGATTTAGCCACCGGCGATCAAGGATACGCAATCATCGCATCAGGAACGGTTGAGCATCCTACAGCAGCATGGGATTATGACGACACCGTAGAAATCATCTATATTATGGGACTTCTTCCCGGCGACGACGGCAGTGGATATAATGCTAACTTGACCGCAGATAAACCGGGTAAATACACAACAACAATCTGCTTTGAAGTTGTGAATTACTAAGATTTAATAGTTTACTTCTGTCTTCAGGGTGGGTACACTGTATGTATCCGCCCTGAACACTTTAAAGAAGGATGTATATTCAGTGACAAAATTATTTTCAATCTGTTTTTTTATATATGCCGTCATTATAGCCGGCACAAGCTACGCTAACTATTCCATAACACCCTCACGTCTTGAAGGCGAACTAACCGCCGGCAATACCCACTCCGGCGTATTTAAAATTCAGAATAACTATCCGATGTCCATTAAAGTTAAGATAACGTGGAAAGATTTCACCATCGATCCGCTTGCTCCGGACTGGCTGGAAATAACTGCTGAACCGGTTGAAATCCCTTCAAACGTTACTGTCGCAGTCCCCTACACAATTACGCTACCGGAAAATGCATCGGGCGGTTATTTTGCACGGATATATTTTGCACAATTAGCTGACGAAACCGTCGGCAACACCTTTGTGGTTCGCTATAACATACCAATTTATGTTTCCATTCCGGACACTCAAAAATACGGATTCACCATGAACAGTATTGAATGGGAAAACACTCGAGAATTCAGATGCAGTTATATCGTCGAGAACAAAAGTAATGTCCACTGCCGCGTTGCAGGAAACATAACACTCTCATCCACTGACAATACAACCGTTCACATTATGGCAATAAACCAATCTCGGCGCCCCCTCATGCCGGAACAGGGAGCAACATACTATTCTATCCTCGATGACCGTTCGAAGCTAGCAGATGGAACATATAAAGCCGTCATCAATGCGCACCTTGAAGAAAAAACTGATCTAGTTTGGACTGAATCCGTTACCTTTCAAATTAAAGACGGCGCTGTAATAAAACAACCCGAACCTAAAGACAACGACTAATTACCGCTTTTAAACACCTCAGTGGTGTACTGTTTTTATATCTCCGAGAGATTTGTCTTTTTTTTGACACACGCTCACATAAAAAGTTATAATTATCACACTCCATTTCTCAAATAGAATTATTTACATGAGGGATTAACGGGTTTGTGGCATCATTTAAAAATAAAAAATTTTTAGCGTTTTTTGTATCTGCAACCTGCATAGGAGTCCTTTGCGGTTTCCCTATTGGTTTTTTTCAGGCTATTCGACGCATCCTTCCGCATGCTTTTTTTCAGTACAACATGTACCGTATATCTTTACAGTATTCATTATCTGAAATCAATCGGTCTGTTTTATGGGCAACCTTGACGGTTTGGAGCATAACATTCGCAGGAGCTGGAATTTTTCAGATGATTCAGCGTATTTCGAAAACTAATTTCGGAAAGTTGTCCAGCACTTGGAAGCGATACCCAACAATGGTATTATCCTTAGCAAAAAGTACTTTTATTGTATGGATTTTTATAAATGTTTTTTGGATAAGTGTGATGTTGTTTTCCTCTCCACAAACACCTAACTTGATTATTATATCGGTTGATTGTTTGCGGAAAGACCATCTCAGCGCCTATGGGTATTCCCGCCAGACATCTCCGAACATCGATACTTTTTCTCAAGATGCCACACTTTTCGAAGACGTCATAAGCCAAAGTTGTTGGACAATCCCTTCCGTTGCATCATTGTTTACTTTGCTCTACCCTTCAACTCACTTAACTCGCGGCTCGGTAGACGGTTTCTGGGAAGAAAACATTCTCAACCCTAAATTAGTCACTTTAGCTGAACTGCTTAAAAACGAAGGCTATCAAACTGCCGCATTTATTGCCAACCACAGTTTAATAAAAGAATACCATTTTGATCAGGGGTTCGACCTTTATGACATGATAGACGATTCTTCCAAGCCTCTTGCTGAAAATGTTAATAAAAAAGTGTTCTCATGGTTAAAAACGCACTATAAAAAACCTTTTTTTATGTATCTCCACTATATGGACCCACATGCAGAATACGGTGCTCCTATTCCTTACAGAAACTTTTTTATTTCAGACACAAAACGAATGCTCACTTTAGATGAATTCACTGCGATAAAACACGTCCTCCCTAACACAAACATATGGGATTTGAACACCTACATCGATATGTATGACAGTGAAATACGGTATGTAGACCACTACATCGGCGAACTATTAGAACTTGTCCGCAGAAACGGGCTTTTTGACAATACAATTGTCGTGATCACTGCCGATCACGGCGAAGCATTTCTTGAACATGGGTTTTGCGAACACGGCAATGCTCTCTACCGCGAAGAGATTGACATTCCACTGATCGTACGTTTTCCTAATACACAACCGTTTCCTACAAAAGTAACGCATCGAATAGAACAAATCGATGTTATTCAATCTATACTGGAACATATGGGATACGGATATCCGTATCC
This sequence comes from bacterium, assembly GCA_024233545.1. Taxonomy (GTDB): domain Bacteria; phylum Auribacterota; class Auribacteria; order Auribacterales; family Auribacteraceae; genus JACKPL01. The sequence goes on along the minus strand of JACKPL010000002.1, from coordinate 53,655 downwards.
TGTACACGGCTCATCCATTACAGTATATGAAAACGATACGGCTTGTTTTTCGGAAGAACCGTCAACCCACCATAAATTTCTGCCGACTATTTCCATGACCGAAAATAATTTCAAAGCTATTTATTTTACCCCTAAAAAAACTATAACCGATTTATACGACCTGACATCAGACCCATTGGAGAGGACCAACCTTGTTCGGGAAAAAGCGGCTCTTGCAGAACAGTTTAGAACTCGAATCAAAGCATGGGCAACTGCTCGTTCAGCAGATGCCCGCCAATTAGGGATCGACAAACGCCCTGCAAAATTGCATATTGACAAAAACCATATCAATACGCTCAAAGCGCTTGGATATGTACGTTGATGTACTCTATAATGCAGGATTACTGGCCGGTACGCATTTTATCGACCAGCGAACGGTAAACGCTGGCATAAAACATTTCTAAATACCGCTGTGTTTCAACTCGCTCCAGATTTGTCATATACTTGAGAAACGCATAAATGCGCGATAAACGCAAAATACGCGCCGAATACAATTTCCATGTGTAACATTTCTGAACACGTTCAATGGATTGAGCGGAGATCGTATCCCACACTGACCGGTCTTTTTTTGCTTTTTTGAGAAAATCAAGAATTATCTCGGATGATTTTTCGCCATTATCAGGTTCTATATGGAATCCCGATATGCCGTTTTCGATAATTTCCAGCGGGCCGCCGTAACAGGTTGCGAAGGTGGGCAGTCCCGAACTCATTGCTTCAAGTATAGTCAATCCGAATGCTTCAAACCATGCAGGCTGGATAAACGCGCCGCGGTTATCCGCGACAAAACGGTATAATTCTCCGGTCATATTTTTATCGAGTTTTGCTGTTAACCACCGTATATGGCCGAAAAGTTTATATTTTTCAATCAGCTCATGCATCAAGCAAATTTGTTTTCGTTCTTCAGTATCGGATGAATGGTCGGGATTTATATAACCTGCAATAATCAACAAATTCGCTTCTTCGCACAGTGCAGGATTTTCGCCAAACCACCGAACTAACCCGGTTATGTTTTTTATATAATCCAAACGAGCCATAGAAAACAAAAGCGGTTTTTTGCGGTCTTTCAAAACCCCATACGATTCGTCGCCGACCGCATCGCCAAAAACCATCTGCTCAATCCGTTTCAATTGTATGCTGAACCTTTTTTCTTTTTCGGTATAAGGGAAAAAGAATTTTTCATCTACTCCCGGAGAAATAATATTAAACTTCGGGTCAAACACATTGATACCGTGAATCACCCTATACAATCCCGGCATGGTAAACGTATTATAACTTTCATATTGGCCGACCGTCTCGTCCGTACCCGCAATTTCCTGAAAAGTGCTGGTTATGATGAAATCGGCGCTGTTCATGGCTATCAAGTCGGCGGTAAACTGGCAGGAAAAATGGTATTGGCTGTCGTTGTCTTTCCAATACAATGCGGAATAGAGATATTTTGTCTTTTCCAGCGCGTGCGCAATGTTGCACTGGGTTACATGCAAACTGCGCGACAATAATGACGCAACTAGGTTCCCATCAGAATAATTACCGATTATGAAATCCGGTTTCCCTTCAAAAATGAATCCGATTTCTTTTTCAACATCGTGAGCAAACCGCTCAAGGTACGGCCAAATTTCAAACCGTGATATCCAATGCGGGACAATCGCGCCGTTTTCATCTCGAAACGGTATGCGCACTATACTGGTATGTTCACACCCAATAACTTTTTCCATGGGAAAATCGCACGTGGTATCTTGCGCTTCGGGAATGAGGCGGGTAATAATAAGTATTTTGGGTTGTATATCGAGCCCATGATTATAAATCTGATTTTTCATTTCTGCTTCAAGAGCCCTTGCTTGATCGAGAATATACACCACTTGCCCGCCCGTATCCGGTTTACCAAGCACATTTGATTGTCCGAAAAAGCCATGAGGCGTAATAATGGCAATTTTGAAAATCATGGGAATACGGTCTAAAAAACGTTCGAGCCGTTCAGGGTCTGGAGCTTCAAGCAGATCGCTGAGCAAAGCCATTGTATTGGAAATTTGCTTGACGGTACGCCCCCACCCTGCTTCAAAACCCATTGTTCTTAAATCATTGTCCACATCATTCCACGTGTCATTTGCACTGATACGGGAAAGGTATTTATCTGCTTTACGCAAAGCGGCTTGCAGTTCATCAAGAGTTTTTATCTTACTGCTCAACATCAGCTGTGTGCCTTTGTATTTATGAACTCGCAGAAAATTAAATAATGCTTCAATGCCTTTATCACTTTCGAACAGCGTGCTGGATATTTTTTTATTTAAAAACTCTACCCCCTTACCGATTGAACGGGTTTGTTTGAGTACAGGAAACTCACGGTTAAACGGAGCAAAATCTATTTCAAGCGGCCAGTTATTGTATTCAGCATGAATATTATCTACCAAATGTTCTTTAAATTTTAAAAAAGATTGAGCTGTTATTTCTTCATACTCGAGTAATTCCGCATGTATCCGGTAATATTTCCATACACCAATTGAAGGACGGGAACACAGATACAGCCACGGAACCTCAATCGCCGCTTCTTGTGCGGTAGAGACGATATCATACACACTATTTGAATATTGACGTTTTCGAGATGATTTCATTTCCTGCAAATGCACATTAAACGCTTCAACAATTTCCGAACGGAGCAAGAATTGTTTTTCGCATTTAACGAGGCGTTGAATAAGCTGATATATATACTCCCTTTGAAGTTGCACTGCCTTTTCCATTATATTATCCTCATTAGTTAAGTACCGTTTCATGGGGACGTTCTGACTGTATCAATTTATAATGTTTCATTCCTTCAAGAATGCCCCATGCATATTCATTATGCGCGAAATAAACGCGCGGTTCATTTTTCAGTTCGCTCAATTCACTGCTGTGATTACCGACCACAACACCCATCGTATCGATTTTGAGCATTTCTTTATCATTGCCTGAATCGCCTGCAACAAGTATGTTTTGCAGAGGAATGTCCCATTTCCAAGAAAGATACCGGATTGCCTGCCCCTTGGACGCTTTTACCGGAAGAACATCTAAAAATTGGTTATGTGAAAAAATAACATTCGCCGACACATTATTATCAAGAAGCATTCTTCTTATTTCCGATACATCCGGGGCAATATCAGGATCAATGAAATAACTCAATTTATGTTCGCGTTGGTCTTCTGCCGGCTGACGCTTGAGACCGGTCAATCCATTAAGAATCTCAACGATTTTTTCTGGTTCCCATAGATAATTGATATACCCGCGCCACGATTCATCGCGAATACATTGCGACCCATAATATATTTCTGCACCTACGGACGTAATCATCAAATCAGGCATAGCAATGCCCCATTTCTTTATGATGCTCAAAGTCTTTTCGAGCGACCGCCCTGTCGCAACGCCAAACCCCACAAACGATTGTAATGACTTTATTTCTGCCATTAACGCCTCAAGCCCTTCTTTGCTTCCCGTAAGAGTATTATCGATATCAGAGATTATTGCCGTATCAATACGCGTCAATCTCTTGCATGGGCTGAATAGTTTGCGTTTAACATTTTTTGTAAGGAGTTTTTTTGCCATACGGATATATTTACGAGAATGCCCTTCCCATGAATAATGAATATTTGCGCCTTTAATGCCGTTTGCCGACCATCGCCTCCAGTGCTCTTTACTGTTAAGTGCAAGATACAAAGTTTCGGCAATATTATGCTCGTCGGATGCGTCGACAAGAATACCATTTTTACAGTAGGTGATGATTTCTCTCGGTCCGCCGTCTTTTGTGGCAACGATGGGCAATCCGCTTGCCGCGGCTTCAATCAGCGTCAACCCGAATGGTTCGGTGAGCGCCGGATTGATGAATACGCCTCTTGACCGAGCCGCTATGCGATAGAGTTCCGGCACATCATCAGCAGTATGCTGTTTAGGATACGCCACTTTCCCGTATAAATCATACCGGTCTATCAAGTACAGAATTTCCTGCCATACTTCATGCGGGCCGCTTTCCATGACAGCAATGTCATCCCGCGTACCGATGATCAATATGAGGTTCGCCAGCCGTTGCAGTTCTTTCGATTTTCCATACGCATGAAGAACCGCGGGAATATTTTTTCGGTGGTCTGGGCGTGACAAACAGAGAATCATCGGTTTCTTCGGTTCATGCAGAAACTTTGTTACTTCGTTATAAATAGAGGCTTTGCTTAGAAAACGATATTGCGGCGAAAAACGGCTTAGGTCAATCCCCGGCGGGATGGCAAGCATCTTTTTCGGGAAATACGAGCTATATGACTTATACTGGTGATCAATTTCTTGTTGGCTATTGGTGATAACAAGATGTGCTTTTCTCAAAGCAAGCTCTTCTGCTCTAATACGGCGCGAAATCGCATATTTCCGCTCAATAATTCCTTCGTTTAAACCCTTTTCCAATAAATGCCTTTTCTTCTCTCTGCCCAATGAATGGCCGGTAAAAATAAAAGGGACACTGTACAAAGCAGACAGATAAGCGCCTACATACCCTGCATCAGCATAATGTGCATGGATTATATGCGGATAGCGCGACGACTTATTGATGAAGCGTAAAATTCCATCTGCAAATGCATCAAGATACGGCCACAACAATTCCTTCCGGATATATTTTTCCGGGCCGAATGGAATACGGATAATTGCCGCATTGTCGGTTATTTGTTCAGTATGTTCCGCATATGATTTGTCAACTTTTTTATCGATGACCAGTCTGGTAAAAAGATCGACCCGTCTAACCTCAGGATGTTGCGAAAGATGTTTCGCAAGCTGAACAACATACTTTGTCTGTCCTCCTGTATCCGCGTCCCTGCCAAGTTCCAAATCGGTGCTTCTGATTAAACCATGCGGGCTGATTAACACAATATACAAATTTCGGCTTTTTGATTTTTCCGTTTCCATATCAGCAAATTGACTCATATATACCTTTCTTTCTAACCTCCTACCAAACCCCACTTCAAAAGTAAATCATGATAGAATGTATTATCAAACACCACTGCGCCACGAATAGAGCATATGCGTGCCGCACATTCTCCGGCACGTTTCATAATATCATGGAGACGCCACCCATTGATGATACCAAGCGCAACTACAGCAGAAAACGCGTCGCCTGCACCCACTGTATCAACGATTTCATCTACCGGTTCAGAATTAAAATAGGTGATGTTTCCACCGGTAGATTCCAGTAAAACAGCTCCTTCACTGCCACAGGTAACAACAATAAATTTGAGTTGCCGGTTATCAAAGAAAACACGCGCCTTATCGAATAATGCTTCGCCAGCAATACTTGATGGGACTTGGAGAACCACTTTCAGCTCTTCAATACTCAGTTTGATAGCCGATGCCTGACGGAATACATTCATAACAAGCTCATGATTCCACCATGGCGAACGGAGGTTAATGTCGACAAACACAAACGGATTCAGCATTTCTTTTATTTTATCGACTGTTTCCCTATTTTTTTCTGAGCGGAGAGCAAGTGTTCCGTGGTATAAAAGCGCGGATTGACGACATGGAAACTGATCGGGAAAAACGATAGAATCCCACGCCTGTCCGGCGGGTATCTCAAATGAAGGACATCCTCGCTTAAGTGAAACATGCACCGTCCCTGTCGGCATAACTTCGTCTTTTTGTACACCGGCAGTATCCATATTCCAATGACTCATTGCACGAAGCACACTATTGCCCGATTCATCAGAACCAATACGGCTTATAAAGTGAGGATTTGCACCAAACCCTTGTAAATGGCATGCAACATTGAAAGGAGCACCGCCGAGCGTTTTGAGCGAATCATCGAACTGATCGAAAAGGACTTCGCCAAAAACTACTGGTCTTAGTTTTTTTTGTAGTTCAGAGAACATTATTTTCCTAATTCTTGTACCGCAGTTATGACAAATAAGCCATCTCAACAGTGTTCATCTCTATACCCTTACCTACCACAGCGGCAATCTTTTTGTAAAGTATTATCTTGTAGAAAAAAAGGCGAGCGATGCGAAACAGTATAGTATTTGAACTTATTGCGCAGTATTTTTTATTCCCTTATAAATATGCAGAACAGGATTATGATACAAGTATGTTTCATAAGAAGGGTATACAGAAAACAAGGGTTTTGCGGTACTCAATTCATCTCCATATATCTGTTTATACAGCGAGCGATCATCAGGATAGGTAAAAAAAACGTTTTTGACCGTGCTCGACAGTATATAATCCGCTTGCCGTTTCTGTTCTTCAAACTCAATCGCCGTGCGATGAGGCGGAATCACCACTTTATACCCTTCAGATGCAAGGTCGGGATATAAACTGGGACGCGCCCAATGCATGAAAATGGTTGAGCCTTTGGGAATGTTCCCCACTATCCATTCTTTCATTTGTTCTCGAGTATCGGGAACAACCACGGCAAGATAACGAGCGGTTTTATATATCGGGTACACCGATAAAACAACTGCTAACGAAAACATCGCGACATATTTGCCGGACATTGTGCGGCAATAGCGGCATATCCCTTCGCAGAATACCATTGCCGCAATGAGATATAATGAAAGTACAGGCAATACATACCGGTCATAGTTTACTGCCACTTTGTTGACAAATTCCAACACACAATAGTAAGGAATAAGCCCCGCATATAAAATAAGAATCGCTGGCGATCTTTTCATTGCCATTCGAATCAGACCCAATACTATACACACGAATAACGGAATCCCTACTGCCGGCAAAATCGAATAACGGAAATGAAAACAGTACAAAAAGACCGATCCGGGGGCATCCAGCAAAGTACGTTCATCTATCTCCTTATCAGCTCGAACAAACAATCGGTCTGCTTCATATCCGAGTGTGGCGAAAACATCTTCCCATTTCCTGATCTGAAAGAACGGGAATCCAATCAGCACCCCTAACAATACGCCGGTCAAAAAATATCGAACGGCATGGATATCGAACACTTTTTTCCAACTGAATGAATCGCGAATTATTCCCAACACATGGGCGGTGAGAAAAGAGAAGAATAAAAAACATGCATTATATTTCGTAAAAAAAGCAACGGTCAAAATAAACCCGTTGAGAAAATACAACCAAGCCGACCTGCTCTCATACAGTTTGATTTGAACCAACAGTATAAGTATAAAAAGTAAAGATAGTATTGTATCGGGAACACCGTATTTCGCATTAAATACTGTTAGAGGGATAACCGTATACAGCCACGCCGCTGTAAAGGCGAAAAAACACGGTACAAACTTCCGCGCCAAAAAATATAATGCCAGTACAGCTAATGTCCCGCTCACAACACTGAGCAGCCGTAAAGCGAGTGTCGCCGCCGCGCATTCCTTATCCGGATCAATTTTTTTGAAAAAAGAAAAAATTTTCAACCCGGTAAACGCAAGGTTTCTGATCATTGCCGGATGATTGAAACGGTTTATAAGAAAATCTCCATGCATAAAATTGCGCACATCAATGGATGCCATCCGTTCATCAGGATGATATAGCGTCGGCAAGCCGAAATCCACCTTATATATTCGCAAAGCCGCGGAAAAAATGAGCAGAACACTCAGGCACACTATTTCGGCATACCGTCTGTAATTTCCGTGAAAAACGTTCATGGCTGTTCTTTCTCCATCATCACTTTATATATCTTTATAACCGGATTATGCACCATATAGGTCATATAGGAGGGATACGCTTCGTAAACCGGTTCAAGCGTCTCTAACACTGTCTCGTAGAACAAGGCAATCGGGCTATTTTGTTCGGATTCATTAAAATAACGAGCATAACATAAACTGCTTATAATAATATAGTCCGCAGACATAATTTTTGACGAAAAATCCTTAGCTGACGACTTAATTTCAACTATTTTATGCCCCATTTTCTCCAAATCAGGGTAATACCCGCTTAACGGCCATTGCAGTAAAAATCTTGAACCGGCTGGAACGGCGGATTTAATCCACTGTTTTGCTTGGGTACGAGTATCCGGTTCAAGGGATATGAGTAAGCGTATCGTCCGGTAAGCAGGAAAAAACAATAACCCCGTTATCAGAATTGGGTATAGCGCCGTTGATGATATTCGCATATAGGTTCCCAACCAGCCACGTACTGCTTTGCAGGCAAACAGCGCCGCAATAACATAAACGCCGACAAGCGGCAACACATACCGTTCATAATGAACAGCAACTTTATAAACATACTCCATCACCACATAATACGGTACAACAAATGACAGAAGAATCTTCTGTTTTTGCGTCGGCTTAAAAAACATCAGTATAATGCCCAAAATCATCGCGCTTACGAGAAAAACGCCCGCCGCAGGAAAAATTGACCGTATCCAATGAAAAACATAATAATAATCCCCGCCTGAGATTTTAACAGACCCATGCCCGCGAATAAACAAATGCTGAAATTCATAGAAAAAAGACTTTATACAATCACTTTTACTTTCTATTTGGAAAATGGGAAACCCGACAGAAGCTCCTACTATTCCACCAATTATAAATGGCATAACAGCATTTAACTGCATTGCCTTTTTTAACGGCAAACCGGCTTTTTTCATAATCATTATTTGAGCGGCACAGAAAGATACGATCAAAAAGACTGCATTATATTTTGCAGAACATGCCAATGCTAAAAGCAGTCCATTTATAAAATACCTTTTCTTCGATGGAGCATCATATAACTTCATCTGATAAATAAGAGCAATCAATATAAGTAAAGAAAGAAGCATATCAGGAAGCCCGTATTTCGATGAAAATACCGTAACCGGAAAAACCGCATAGGCCGCCGCGGCGCCTATTGCATACCATGCCGGCAGAAAATGGCATCCGAGCAGATACACACACCAGATCGCGGCAACGCCGCATGAAAAACTGATCTGGCGCAATGATTTGATCGCCTGCAAATAGTAGCGGTGGCTGTCTAATGGAGTGAAAACTTCTAAAAATTTAGTCCAGACAAACGCACAATTTTTTATCAAAGGAGGATGATGGTAATACCTTGTACGGTATTCGCCCTCCAAGCAATCGCGAACTGTTTTTGCCGCACGGTGTTCGTCGGGATGGTAGCGTTCTTCAGGCAACCCGAAATACATATGCGATGCACGCAGATAGATTCCTGCAACTATAATGACGCTCAAAACAAGCAAATGATAAAACGCCTGAGATTTTCCAATCATTCCTTTCACCCTTATTGAGGCGTGATGTAACTCTGTACCTTGAATATACAATGAAATACATTTCGACGAAGCGTTCGGCAATAAAAATCCGATTGCAGTAAACTGCAAAAATAATCTGTACCGGTAATCACTGGCACCTCTTGAAATGGATTGAAAGATTCGACAGTTATAGTATACTAATCGTAGTATATTACTCTGTTTTAAGATATAATTAAAAGAATTTTGCACTAATTTCATACTGAAATTTAAATGTAGCTGTTGTAATATGAAACACGGTATCACTGTCGAAAAACTACTCTCGCAATTTACCTTTGAACGTTCATCCGATGCGATTTTCTGGGTCGACGAACACGCACGGTTTTTAAGCGTAAATCAAGCGGCATGCCAAAACTTAGGATTTACCCGCGACGAATTGCTTTGCATGAACGTTTATGATATAAACCCCGACTATCCAAAAGTCCAATGGAATGAATTATGGAATAGGATAAAACACGAAAAAGCATTTACGCTACAATCTCATCATAAACGAAAAAACGGTTGTGTTTTTCCTGTCGAAATAACGGTAAATTATATTGAGTTTGAAGGCAAAGAATACAGTTGCAGTTTTGTGCGTGACATTACTGAACGGACTCTTCAGGAAGAACAGATAAAACTGCTCGCACAATTTCCTGCCGACAGCCCTCACCCAGTATTGCGAATATCAAAAAACCATACCGTTTTGTATGCAAATAAAGCGAGCGACCAACTCGTTAAAACTATTTCAAACGATAACGCCGTTATAAAACTACCCCGTTGGCGCAACCTTATCAATGAAGTCATTTCATCAAATTCAACTAAACAAATCGAACACATCAGTGGAACACAAACCTTTTCTCTTACTTTTGCGCCATTCAGCCAATCAGAATATATACACGTGTACGGATATGACATAACCGAACGCAAACACGCGGAAGAACAAATGCTGTTCAGCAAAGCAAAATTCGAAGCGCTTTTTCGTTCGGTAGGCGATGCCATAGTTTTCACAAACCCGCGCCTCGTTATCATTGCCGTAAACCGTGCCGCAATAGAAATGTTCGGCTATTCATCCGAAGAAATCATTGGACAAGATAAATCAATTCTTTATCATTCGCCGGCGCTTTTTCAAACTCATAAACAAACTCGATTATGCCCAACTTGCAAAGAGCGATTTTCGCCTGCCGAAATAGAATGCCAGCGTAAAGACGGCTCAGTGTTTGTCGGCGAATCGCTTGCATCAATAATCAAAGACGACAACGGACTGCTCCTTGGCTTTGCCAGCATCATTCGCGATATAACCGAACGTAAAAAAACCGAAGAAAACCTGCGCAACGCCTTAAAGGAGGTACAGCAACTCAAAAATCGGCTTGAAGCAGAAAATGTTTATCTTCAAAGCGAAATACAACTACAACATAATTTTGAGGAAATTATCACGCAAAGCGCGCCGCTTCAAAAAGCGCTCCAGCGCGTCGAACAAGTCGCATCTACCGATACCACTGTTCTTATACTCGGAGAAACCGGCACAGGCAAAGAATTGTTCGCGCGCGCAATACACAACATTAGCCATCGCAGTAGCCGGCCGCTTGTTAAAGTCAACTGTGCGGCTTTACCCGAAAACCTTATTGAGAGCGAATTGTTCGGACATGAAAAAGGAGCGTTCACCGGCGCAATTTCACGTAAAATAGGGCGATTTGAATTGGCAGACAACGGAACCATCTTTCTTGACGAAATCGGCGACCTGCCGATTGCTCTTCAATCTAAATTACTGCGCATTATTCAAGAAGGAGAATTCGAACGGCTCGGCAACCCATATACTTTTAAAGTCAACGTACGTATTATTGCCGCCACTAACAGAAATCTTGAACAAGCAGTTGAAAACGGTTTATTTCGAGAAGACTTATATTACCGCTTAAATGTTTTTCCCATAATTATTCCGCCTTTACGTAACCGCCCGGACGACATACCGCTTCTTATTAACCATTTTACCGGGAAATTTTCTGCGCGAATGGGAAAAAAAATCATCAGCATTCCGCAAAATACGTTGAAGATGCTTACACACTACGCATGGCCGGGAAACGTGCGAGAATTGGAAAATATAATTGAAAGAGCCGTCATCCTGAGTTCCAGTGATACATTAGCTACTGATGAATTGTTCGGACATACCCTGAACAAAAAAGGTTCATCGCTTTTAGACGCCACCCTGCCGGAAATCGAAAAAAAACTTATCGCTGAGACACTTGAAAAATGCCGTTGGGTCATTGAAGGCCCTCATGGAGCCGCACGCCGAATCGGTATACCGCCAAGCACGCTTCGCGATAAAATACAGCGGTACGGCTTTACAAAACCGATGAGCATTTAACTACTCCATATCCACGAATTTCGTGGATATTCCCACGCATCCCGCGGGAAAAAAATATTTTTTTTTCCCTACAATCATCTCTCTTACACCTGTAACTTATCTTACAATAATGAATTACAATTATATAACTATTCCTTAAATTTCTGGCATGTTTCATGTTCATTTAATGAAATTAGTTAAAAAAAGGAATATCACAATGTCAGAATTGTCAATGCAAACAACTATTCATGCGCCATTGGAAAAAATCTGGAGAATTATAACCGATTATGATGGGCTGAAAAAAATTTTCCCCATTCTAACTACGTGTAATTTTGAACACTCCAGCGAAGGATTCAACCGGATTTTTACCATGCCGAACGGGTCTCAGCTGTACGAAACAATCAGTACGGCAAATCCGTGCGAGAGAGCCATGTATTACTTAATAAGCGATACTCATCTTTCTTTTAAAAATTACGTCGGAACAATGAAATTGCGGGCTCTTGAAAACGAAGAATGCGAAATTGAATGGTCCTGCGCATTTGAACCCAAAGAAGATACGGAAGAATCCGTTACAAAAATGATTACCGGTTTTTATTCTATCGGATTCGAGAGGCTAAAAAAAATGCTTTGCGCATAATTCTATTGAAATATGCCTAACGCAGAGAATTTCATGAATTTATTTACAGAACTTGAGGCAAACTAAATGATTTATTTTAAATCACATTACAGCACTATCGGATTTTTACTGAAAACATTATCACCTTTTGTAAAAAAAAGCGCAAACAAAGGGATGATTTTCCTATACAAATTAAAAGCAATCAATTGCAATAACCAATAAATTCCCTTGTATACACAGGTATCTTAAAATTTATATCAGCTATGATCTTTTTATGTAATAGAAAAGGCAAAATATAGTGCTATAACCAACCGCCTATGAAAACAGTATTCAGCTCTTTAGCAGTGAATACATTATAATGGCATTTTCTTCAAAAAACTACCGTATTTCATGACTAAAATATAATTTTTTATTATATAAGTCCGATATAAACCTATGTATAATACGGAAAAAAAATACCATTATAATATGTGAAAGGATTGCAAACAGTGGAAAGACCTCGAATCACTTATTTATCTCAAGAACAAATCGCTATAAGTATTATAAACGATGCTCTTGACCAACTGGATTCAGTCTCCGGTTCACAAGAATTTGCCCGTGTTTTCTATATCGTTTTGTCCACACTAAACAAGCTCGATTTTGAAGCAGATGGCAAAATACTCGATTTATATAAAAGCTCTACCTCTCTTTCTCCCCAGTTGATTGATGATTTCATTGCGTGTAATTTGACTATGCGCGACAGAGATAAAGTACTGGAAGTTATTTTGTCATCATGTTCTTCAGCATACTGCGACCCGCGCTATGTAAGCAAACTGCGCGACTTCGGTTATCTTTCCGTAAGTGACCATGAACTGGAAGAATTTGCAAAAACCACTGCCGATTTGAGAAAAATAGATACACAAAGACGGAAAAATCAGGTTACTGTTGTCCAAGAATCCATGGAAGGGCAACGCACAGTCGAACCCAAACCGGTAAAAAGAACCTATGCCGCCGTTCAGCAAATAGCAGACAGCTTTTACGGGCGAAGTATTGTATATATTTCTCCCGAAATGAAACTGATCGGCGGGCCCCGGTCGATTTTTTCCGGCGGGCTGGGTGTTCTTGCCGGCGAATACGTGGAAGGGCTTGCCGACCTTGGCATCACTACATACGGAATTACTCTTCTTTATACAAAATCCATCATCCAGCGCGTTTCTCCTGACGGCAGGCAGACAACGACTGAAGTCCCTATAGACTACTCAAAATTGCCTGTATTCGATACAGGAGTTATAATTGCTCAGAATGTCATCGGCGTCCCTGTACGTGCCAGAGTTTGGGAAATGCAGGCGGGTTCAGCACGCATTTTCGCTTTGGAAGACATGACATCCGATATCACTGAAATGCTCTACGGCGGCGAAAAAGAAACGCCTTTGCTCCGCGAACAGCAGAACCAGCTTCTTGGCAGAGGCTGTATTAAAGCGCTGGAACATCTCTATGAAGACGGCATCATTACCGATAAACCGATTATCATTCATCTGAACGAAGCAAACTGTTACTGCGCCATCGATGAACTTCAGCAACGGCACCTGTTGCAAGACAAAACCCAAAAGTCTCGTTTCTGGAACGATATCGGACTCGCTTTTACTACCCACACCCCTGTACCTGCAGGGCTCCCCATGATTTACAGCAGAAGTTTCGGTACCGACAATCTACTGCATCTTGCATGGTTGCTCAATTCCGATCCTGTCACTCTTATGTGTTTCTATGTCCAATACCCGGGAAGAAAGTCATGGGACTGCCTCGATAAAAAACTCCAGGACCGTTTATTGGACCTTTTAAAAAGCGGCAAACACACCGAATTCATTGCTGAATTTAAGAAAGTTGCCGGCGACAATATAGTGCTCAACTTAACCGAAGCAACCGCACAACTTGCCGACGGCAGTACCTCCGTCAGCTTGCGCCACGAAGAGGTTACTAACAGCGAGATTATTCTTCATTCATCCAAATCTCCGTCACGGCACACAAAAAAACTACAGCCGACAACCGGTATCACTAACGGCGTCAACATTCGCGATTGGCAACCGACTGAATTTCAAAATATTGACCTCGCTCTGCTTTCAGATGTGCAAATGCACGCGGTAAAACAACGCGAAAAACGCGAATTCATCGCCATGGTCAACAAACGAACGGGCAGTAACTTATCGCCCGACCATATGACCATTTCTATTATGCGGCGCATCAATACATATAAGCGCACAAACCTTATTATCAAAGAACTTGATGCGCTTATTGCGGAATTAGGGAATCAAGAAATCAATATCATTTTTTCAGGTATTCCCCATCACAAGGACCAACCGGCTCAACAAATATTTCATTCTATTCTTGAAGTAGTAAAAAGCAAACATCCTAATATTCACGTCGCATTTGTCGGGCAATATGACATCACTGTCGCAAAACATGCAATACGCGGGTCCGACGTATGGCTTATGCAGCCGGTAGAAAAAAAAGAAGCATCGTCCACAAGCCACCAGAAAGCACTTGGTGCGGCAACGCTTATCGGCAGTACCTATGACGGTGCTATGATCGAGAATGTGGTCGACCTCGACATCAATCCGGAAAATGCCAACGGGGTATTTATCTCACCGTTAATTTCATACCGGTTAATTTCAAAAGAATCCAATCGCCTGAAGTTCACCCGTATACCCCACACCGACAACGGTTACTACGACAAACCGTTTATTTCTCTCGATAGCAATGAAGAATTCCAACCGGTTGCAGTCATAGAAAAGGCAACTGAATATATTATTGTTGATGCTATCATTGACGATTTATCGCCTGCTCATCTGCTCACCCTCACAAAAAAAACGCCGAAATACCTTGAAGAATCACCCATTAGAAAAACTCTTGAGAACGCTCTCTCTGCTGATGGGCGTTTGTCGGATACAGGGTTCCATGCACTCATGCATGTCAGTCTTGAACCGTTTAGTACATCCGACCTTCATCATCTCTACGATTTTAATCCATTTCCTTGGGCACGATTGCTGTACAAAAAAATCGGCAAACTTGTGCATATTCACAAAGGGTTGCGGCAAGGCGATCCCGATATGACCATTTTGTGGCTCCGCATGATGCGCAATGCGCTTGCCCGCACGTATGAAGTCGACATCCATCGCATGGCATCAGAATACGTGAGAGACATTTACGATCATATTAAACGGCGGAAAAGAAAAAACCTGCTGGAAGTTTTTCCTAACGACGACTATATTGCCCTCGCGAGAAAATGGCGTAAAGATTATGCCGAAGCAAAACAAAAGGAATACACCCATCATCTTGCCTATCGGTTAACCAAAGGGTTTCTTGACCCGCATATCGGAACAATCGTTGAAGGAATCAGAACATCTGCCCAAACATTGCATAATCTTCACCCTATACATAATCCTTTGCATATAGAAGTAGACTTAAAACTCGGCTGGGTTGTTCAGCTTGAAGATTTTGAAGTAGAACTCCATTACGGCAATAACGACTACGTTACAATGGAGCTTGCCGGCAGTTACGGCACAATCAACAAACGATACCGCTTCATCGCCACTGTTGTTCCTTTAACTGAAGGGCAGTGGAAATTTCAAGCCGCAATAAAAGTAAAAAACGAACGAGTAGTGGAATTCATGCAGTTTTGCCGGCTTAACCGCGAAAACACAACGCTTGAACCATCAGTAAAAGGAGCGGTTGCAGAAATCAACTCACTGATGGATACACTTGACGTCGAAGCACGAAAGTGGTGTCATCAAATTGTCTATGTCAATGTAGAAGACGCGCTTGCCCTGCCGCCAAACGTGTTTTAAGGCGGTTATTTTTTATTAGATTGAACTTGGTCGGTAATATCTTCAATCCATAATTTCACTTCGTTAGGAAAGAGCCCGTTATCGGTTTTAATGAGATCGCTTTGTATAACATAGGTATGCCCTGCTTCAAAATCATGTTCGATCACCGTTTGGTGAGGCGCTCGATACGTTACATTTACATACTGGAGATTGAATGTGTGGGTACCCGGCAATAATTCGATATAATACTTGCCTGATACTTGGTCATTGTAGGTTTTTTCGCTGAACCCTAAACTTCCTTCCGTTCCGGGTTCTCCGTCGATTGCCAAGATGTGAACATTGCGGCTTACAAATTCTGTATTGCTTAAAATAGCAACTTCATTCGGTTGTAACGATCCTTCATACAATTTATGATGAGGAATATTTGCACAACCTGTTACAAAACTAACCGCCGCAATAAACCCCAAAACAGATTTTAAATGTTTCATCACAATTCCCCCTTAAAAAATAATAATTGCTACACCAAACATATTTGTAACATATTTACTTATTTGTCCGCAATTTAAAATATGTAATTGTCTATGGGCAAACTCGCTCTTGTTTTAGATCAATGAGCCCTAGCACCATGCAATAGGCAGAGCTTTTGAAGTTATCTTGCGTAGGATAGGGGCGAATCAAACTTGTCACAACTGCCCTACTTTTCTAACAGGTAAAACTCAAGATAGCACATGTATTGCGCTTTGAATAAAACAGGAGGAAACGAAAACCGTTTCCTCCTGTCAAATAGCATTTTATTTTAATTTATGCTGAGTTTTGGGCGCAACGCTGAATTCGAGCCTTCTTTTGACCAAAACCGTTTACGACCTCCCCCGGCCATTTGCAAATCGAACCAAATCATCGAAGAAATTATACTTATTTATGAAATGAAAGAGATGATAGAAGCGGCTTGAAATAGGGAAGTTGGAAAGATTAAAAAATTTCTGATTGCCAAAAAATCATGAATTTTTTATTTTTTCAGCTTAGCTCAGGGGTGTGCCATAATTTTGCGACCTCTTGTTTGAGGTCAAACTGTGGATAATTTTTAAAACTCTGAAGGATCAAAAAATGCAGTTAACATCATTAATATATACGCCACAAAATGGAATTTTTCAATATTTTTTATCCATGCTCGGACAGATGGTTCATGCCGACCTTGTCCGGCAGAATGAATACCTGAAAGTCGAGAATGAAATCCTCAGGTCAAAACTTGGCAACCAGATTCGGACAACCTATGAAGAGAAACTCAGGATAATAAAATACGGCTTGGCTGTCGGAGGCCCGATCAAAAAGATTATTTCCATTGTGAGCTACCAGACATTCAGGAAATGGGTCAATGCTTTTGAAGAAGGGAATCTACATAAAAATGTCCGGTTAGGAAGACCGAGAAGAACTCCTGCGGAGGTAATCGAGATAATACTCCGAATGGCGAGAGAAAACCTTGATTGGGGGTTTGGAAGGATAAGGGGCGAGCTTAAAAAATTAGGATTGAGGCGAGGCAGAAACACTATAAAGCGGATTATGGTTGAGCACGGGCTGAACCCTGCCCCGAAGCGATATGACGATTCATGGGACGCTTATCTGAAGAGGACTTTTGAGACCCTTTGGGGATGCGATTTCTTTTCACGGGAGATATGGACTCCGCTTGGCAAAAAGGTCATGTTTGTCCTGTTCTTTATCAATATAAGGACACGGCAGGTTCATATAGCAGGTATTACCGATCATCCTTCGGAGTTATGGATGGTGAATCGTGCCAAGTATATGGAGCAGTTTTTTGAGGACGATACAAAAAAGATTTTGATTCGTGATGGCGACAAGAAATTTACCGGCAAATTTGATGATATATTTAAGATTCATAATACCAAAGTAAAGAAGCTGCCCTACAAAAGTCCAAACTTGAATCCATATAGCGAGGCTTGGGTAGGAATAGTACAGCGCGAATTATTGGATAAGTTTTTTATTTTCGGGCAGAGCCATTTTGAGTATCTTATCAAACATTTTGTATCATATTATAATCATTTTCGCCCGCACTCTGGGCTGGATAATGGGACTATTGGTCATGTCCAGAATGGGAGTGGGGAGGTTAGGTGTGAGTCACGGCTTGGGGGTGTGATTAGGCATTATTGGAGGGAGTGAATAATTTATTTATTTTCAGCCGAAATTTACTTTTTCTCATTAAATTTGGTTGAAATAGAATAAGTTTCTTTAGTATGTGACCAGCCATGCAAATACCGCATAATAGCTATTGATATTGCTATCATTGCATTTACTGCTTCTAAATAGAACTCTTCTTTAACACAGGTATCTTTATCGCTAATTGCAAACGTCAAAGTCCCAGTATTACCATCAAATTCTTTTAAGGTATTAAAATAATGTTTTGAAGAAAGATGAATGTAACCTGATGTTTCACGATAAGTGTTCAGAATCCATTTATATTCTTTTGATAACTGCTTTGTTAAATAATTATCTGTTAGATTATTGCCATTGCGGTCTTTAATTTTTCTCACCTCTTTTCCATCTAATATTTTATCGCAAATTCATGGGGTTTATCTACCAACCATGCAGCATAAAACCTTAGAAGGTTGTCAAGCATCAATCGAACTAAAGGAGCAGCACAAATAAAGTTCTTTTTTTCTATCAATTCGCAAAAGCCTGATATAAGACACATTGATCTGTGGATAACAGCTGTCGAGAGCATATCTATTGGAAATAAGGCGCCTCCATCTGCTTGAAGTATTGCTGACGACAATGATTTATAGTCATCCAGATGGCGCCTCAGTTCTTTAATCTTCTTTGCTAAGATAGGTTCATTTGCTTTTTTCATTTTGACTAATGTTAAATAGTTCAGATTTTAAGTTATAATGAGGATATATAAATATCTTCCTTACATATTTATTTCATAGAAAGTTACACTAAAATTATCTCATCCTGACTTACAATAAGACAGACAGTCGGTTCATAATTTCTAACAAATAAAAGTCTTTCGTAGGTGTTATGATCTGTCTGCGAAGCTGTTCCTCCACTTGGATGGCTATGCCAAGTACCAAGATATGTAACTTTTCCATTAGTTTTCTTCTCTATATCTTTTATTGTTTTTTCTAATCCTTCCGTTCCTAATACAAACAAAGTCGGTTTTTCGATGCTATCGGGTGGAGATGGTATAATACCTGTCACAACAACTGTTTTTGCATATAAAAATACTGAACCTAATAATACGCCACCTGTTTCATTAGCACCTTTATGATGCATGATATCTTTCATTTGATTATGCGCTGATTGCGAAAGACGAACTTTCCAATCGCGCTTGTCAATAGAATTAACTTCTATATATTCAGGAACAGATACTAATTCACTGGTTAAAGAATAATTATCATCATATTTTATAAATAAGATTTCTCCGTTTTTTGATAAACCATTCTCAAGAACATTTTGAATTTTAAGACTCATTGTTGCAGCCATAAGAGAAATTCGAGCATCATCAACAATCATTGTTTGAGAACTACAAGATTGCCCGACTTGTACACTATTTGTATCTGAAAAAAATAAGATTGTCCGTAATAATGCATTTGACAGAGAGGCATAATATAAATTTGCCCAAATATCAATTAATCGAGTCGTTTTTGATTTATTCTCCAAAAGCAATAATCCATATCTCCCTTTGCCATATAAAGCTCCAGAAACAATTGACGGTAGATCTGTCCTACTCATTAAAAAGTTCCTGACTGACAAAGAAGCTGTAGTTTCAATGATTATTCGAGAACCAGTGAAATCTGCCTTTAATGCAGGTTCTGCAATAACCCTTGGTTTTACATTAACAATACTATTTATAGATACTGATAATAGCTCAGCCTTGTTTTGTGACCATGTTAAAGTCAATGCATGACGAGCATTATTATGTGGCATAAAAATATCGGGATCAATACATAAAAATGGATTATTTCCATTACGAGCTAAGTGTATTCCTATTTTAGAACCAAGACTTCCGCATCCAACCAATGCGATACTTTTCTTATCATTAAGTTTTGTTTTTGTTCCAGAAAGCTGTTTTAAGAGTTCTGGTGATCTATCTGAAATGTGTGATAACATTCCTACTTTACACTCAGGTAATGTTCTTTTTAATTCTCTCTTCTTTTTTCTTCTATGCTCTGATTTATGAATGACAAAATTTAAAAATTCAAATTTGCAATTTGAACTGATCAGATTAATTGGCCTTTCCACAGCCAATATTACAAATAATTTATTTTCTTCTATATTCTTCAGATCAATTTCTTCAACTATTTTTTTTAAATCTTGAATCCCTACTGAAATTGCATACTTATAAAGTTCTGCTAAATTTGTTATTGGATTAGGACAGTAAGTAGCGATTATGTCTGTCGTAGATACAAATAAAGCATGTGCATTTTTTCTTTTTTCAGGACCAAAAAGACTATTTACTATAATAATAGTATTACGATCTTCATAATCAAACTTACGATATACAAATAAGCTATTCTTTTCTCTAAACGCATCAAGCACTTCACTAGGATCATAAAGAATATATCCAGAGAAATGATCGTTTCTCATTGGTGCCCAGCCTTGCTCATAGTTCATTAAGTCATTTGAGGCAGCTTTCTCAAGCCAATCGACTAACTGATTCAGAAGACCATTCATCCACTCAGATTGTTGTAAAAGCTCTGAAATATTTCCTTCGTAGATACAAGGAGAGACGTTATATTCAGACGGATTGATATGTGGAAAACATCTTGGAAAGTCATTTCTTAACAGAATGTTTGGAGCCACCAACGGGAACTGATCAGTAAAGATAAAACTAACTTCTTCTTTATTTTTAACTCCAATATCAGTAATTCCGGCTTTTATAAATTTACTAGGCAAACCAACCGAAACAGTTGCTGAAATAGTTATATTTTCAGCAGAGGTAGTAAGCTCTGATACATCCTCAAATGCATTGTGTTCTTGTATGTATTTCTTGGCTTTTTTCAACCAAAATTCATCCATGCGGGTATGCCTCTTTGGTTGATGCCAAAGCAGCTACAGATAATTTTGATTTTTCCTTAACACCTTTTTCTTGAGGCCCATCTCCTGTAAGATTGAATTCAAGAGGTTCTGGTTTCTTCTCATTAGGATGTTCATTCGTACAGATAAATTGATCTTCACCAACAATGCTTACATATTCGTCTTTAGCTGCTTCACTTGGAGGATCTTGGTCGGCACCTTTTATAATCTTGCTTTGCGAAACAATAAAAGCCCCTTCTTTGTTCTGACTTAAAGCTTTTTTTGCATCTTCACAAATCTGTGGATTGTCATCCTCCGATTGACTGTCATACGATAATGAATGCCAAGAACAATGGTGAGGAGCATAAAGAATATCATATTTTAATTTATCCACATCATTTTTATATTTTCCCCAAAGAGTCTCCCACACAAGACATTCCGCATCGGCAGTCATCAAGAGTTTATTTTCATATTCTCCTTGTTTAATAGTAAATTGAATTACGATACTCTGACGATTTTTATCATTAAAGCATTCGTCATCTTCATTTTTTTGTTGTTCGATTGGACTAAGAATAAAACCACTAATCTTTGATGAAATATTGCGATTATTTATTTTTGTAAAAGTATCACCGATATCATAATTTATTTCGCTAAGATTATCTGTTTTCCCATCAGGGTCTTTGCCTATAATAATTGCTCGATCTCCTTCACTTTGTAAAACTTTGTTATCTTCAAACAACTTCACCCGACGTTTCATCTCTTTGTTAAATGCCTTGGCATCATCACATAATTCATAGTTAGTTGAAGAAGGTTTCCAAAAATTATGGCTACTCCATAGTTCTCTGATGATAATTTTCAACTCTTCTTCATCATCTTTATACTCTTCAATTGAACCTAAATGAAATTGCTCTTGAAAACCCTTCAAATGATCATCATGCCTATGAGTTAATATAAAAGCATCTATATATGGTCGTCCATTTGAATCTGTCGGCAGGCGATCCCGAAGTTCTTGGTTAACATCACAGTGATCAGCAATTGATTCATCGCCAATAGAGCAATAAATCAAAATAGTTGTCTCATTTAAATCATTTAATATAATAATAGTTATGCCTCAATTCTTTTTACCTACGGGGAAAAAGGTAATTATTGAATTAGCCATCATCTATCTCCTTTATTTTTATATTGATCCAAAAATTCATTAAATAGGCTATCTGCATAGCCAAACGCAACCTTTTTTAAAATCTTATTTTTAAGAAAAAACATGGCAAGACAAACGAAGCACCAAATAATAAAAAAAACCGCAGGCCTCCAATTATTGGCCATTGCATAAATTATTACACAACCGGTTGATCCAGTTGCACTCCAAATCATACCAGCAATTAAATTTCTAAAAAAACCATACCGAATATTGTATTGATGAGTCATTACACCTTTGCCCACAATCTTCCTAACATGTCCAACAGCTTCACGAGCTTGTAATCTTGCATTGGCAGGATTGTTACTTTCTTCGCTTTTAGTTGAAAAAATGCAACCAAATAACTTAGTAATTTTATCCCTAATTTGTTCCTTTCTTTCTATAGAAATTAATCCCCCATTATAGAGAAGCATATCTGTAGTTGGAAATTGTTCTCCACCTTTGCCAAAAACAGATTCCTCTATCCAATGCTTCGCAAAACCACACTGAACCTGGACAAACGAAAGCATAAGAATAAAAGCAAGACTTAAATTCGTAATGAGCATCCAAGTAATGTTTCCGCATAATTCTGACCAGAACGATACACCTAGAAATAAAACTAAACAATGAACTATTGGAATAACTGATAAAAAAGTTGGAATATATCTGGCTTTTATTTCATATTCATCCCACCATCTAATTTTATTGCTTTTTCCAAGATTCATAAATAACCCTTCAATAAAATTTATTTCTTTTTCGTGCTTTTTATCGTTTCCATTACTGTTTTATTAGGATGCTTTATCGCATAAGACTTTTTTACAAATTGTCCAGTAACTGCACTACGGGCTATTTTTTTATTTTCAATTTTCTTTGTCATCATTTTTCTCCTTGATGAATTTTTTTAAAAGAAACGACCAAAAACAAATGTTGGTTGTGCCCTCTTGATTTTACAACCTCACTTAATCTGTTTTATTTATGACTTTTTCTCTTTTTTTGACAATTCTACGATATATCCTCCTTTCTTAAGCCATTTATAGATTTTTTGATTTACGTTATTATCAAATTCATCCCATTCTTCTTTAGTCTTAGGTTTTCGTTCTTCTTTAACTTTCATTTCCGCATAATAAAAATTATTCCATGCTATTGCTTTCTTAACGCTTTCCCATTCAATTACGGGCGGTGCAATTTTTTCTTTCTTTCCTTTACGCTCTACTTCAATCAGTTCGCTTTCATCACATTTAAAAGCAAAATTATAGCGTCTCATAAATTCATTGAGATGCAAGAGAGTATCAATCTTTCTTATTATTCGAATAACTTGCACTGCTTGCTCTATGGGGTTATTTAAAAGAGGCTCATGTAATAAATCATGGATTTTAGCAACACTGGGAACGGTCGGATCATAATCAAATACTCTCGGTTCCTTCTTTTTAGGTTGTCGTCTGGAAAGCTCATATAACTTTACTATTGGAATGGTATTTTTCTTACCTCCCAAGTATTTGGTTCCTTGCATCATAAGATGTATTGAAAGAATATTGCTGACAGAAAAAGTCCTGTGTTTTCCTTCTGTTCTGTAAGGTGAGACAACACCATCTCTTTCATAATCTCTAATTTTTTTTTCAGAAGCTTTTGGATCAGAATATGTAGTCAAAATAGCAATAGTTTCAGCCATAGAATATAGAGGTTCATCAGGATCAACGCCCTTTTGCCGCTGTTCCCAAGCCCATTGAAAAATATTTTTATCATCTTTTATTTTCATTTCCATACTTTCCTTATAACTAACATTAATGTCATATATTGGATAATACTAACATCCATGTTAGATATTTTGTCAAGAGAAAAATAGCATTTTCTTTAATTTTTTAAAAATTAGATAATGAAGCTATTGGACATATCCCAAAGTGAGATAGGGAAATATAAGTATGAGCCAGTATGATTAAGTATTATTATCGGGGATAAATCAGAATGAATTGAAAGAAGAGAGTTAATTTATTTTTAAGTTTTCTATCTCTATGACCGACCTATTTCTATATAGGAGATTATATGAATTTTCCACAAATTGTTATCTGTTTAATTTTGTTCATCTTGATAAAGACAATCTTAACCAGCCCAAAATTTAGAGGATGCATAGGTGAGTGGATTGTCAAAAGAAGTCTTAAAAAATTACCGGCAGAATATCTTGTCTTGCATGACATTCTATTGCCCAATGACGAAAATACCTCTCAAATAGATCATATTGTTGTTTCACCTTATGGGATATTTTCCATAGAGACAAAAAATTATCAGGGCTGGATTTACGGAAAAGAAAGTCAATATCAATGGACTCAGGTTTTTGGCAGAAACAAATTTAAGTTTTATAATCCTATCAGTCAAAACAAACGGCACATAAAAGCATTAAACGATATCCTTAAAGAGAATGCCATACATTCAATGATAGTGTTTACCGACGGTACATTTAAAACCGAAATGCCTGAATATGTAATGTATTCAAGAGCTATGGTAAGATACATAAAGCGATTTTGTGATATTGTTTTTGATGATATACGGATAGCGGAGATTATCAATAAAATCAAAAATGCAAATATCACTGAACCGAAACAACGAAAAGCACATATCAAGTATGCCAAGTCTATGAAAGATCAGGCGAAAGCAAAAATTCCAAAATGATTTTTTGCCCTTTATTGACTCTGCAAAAATCTAAAGATGTGATTTTTGTCATTTATCTGGTGTTCGCTCCCTTTGGTCGCTCACCGTCAATCGATAAATTGTGAATTATTATATTCTAAGAATCCAAAAGAGATGTTACCTAAGGTGTTGACTTAGAGTAACATTATAATATTCATAACTATCTTATTATAAAGGAAATATTAAATACATAGTTGGCTAATATACCTCTCCGTACCGTTCAATTGACAGAAGTTTTCGTGATGATCTAAGCTAAGATTAATGATTCAACATTTCTGTAATCTACTCATTATCAATGCGGACGAGTTTTTCTCAGGACAGCTATTATTTCTATTCCCTTTCGATATATAATGAAACTCCCCACCCTTACGGACGGGGTATCTTATAATTCAAGCTCCGCTTGTCCAGTCTGTCTTTCATATAACGAAAGCCTACTGGAACTTGCTCTCATCCCCGACCTTACGGACGGGGATTTCCCGCTAAATTAAAAGCAATAGTTTAAACCATTGGCGTAATAAATATTTGCCCTGCTATAATTACTAATGCTGATTTCCAGTATGTTAATGTCCATTTCTTTAAAACGAACCCCAATTCCTGTCTTTGGTATCTATCTTTTATTCCAACTTCATAGCCTATAAGAAGACCGACCCATCCCAAATAAACTTCAAGCGGCAAAAGCAATATTGAAAACAAGAATTTCAGAGAGATAAATAAATTCTTGTACTGCTTTATGAAACCAACTTGTAGTTCGCATAAGATAACCAGCCATTCTTAGCACTTAGATAGATTAAAAACCATTAGTACAATTAAAACCATTCCAACGCAAAACCTCCGATTTTCGCAAAATGTTTGGTTCCTTATATTCATCCAACGAGATAAGAACAGTTGAGCCAAAGAAGCTCTTAGCCAGGTCATAGTATAGCGATGTAATTATCCTCGATTGCGGGCCATCTTCTGTCTCAACTTGAAGAACGAAATTTTCGAGTGAATTAGCAATTTATCTTTGATTAATTTCAGTTCCTTTTGATAAATCTCTTATTGTGCCATGCAAACCCATAAATATGCCTTATCATAGGTATTGGTGCGTTTTTAATTAAGATATCGACGGTAGATTTGGCGATTTCTTCTAAAATTTTTTTATTGTCCTCTTTCTCCATAAGCAAGGTGTAATAACAAAGATTTTTCGAGTCGCATTGTAAATTGCCGTTTTTATATTCTTCTTGTAAAGATTTTCTTGTTGTTTCCCAACAATCGATATTCGCTTTATGGTCAAACAGCCCCAAGGCCAAACAAATTGTATAAGTCAGATTCTTCCTAAAATAGTATCCCTTGTCGTCACAATGTTGCTTAAGTAATTCGTTGACTTTCTTATAATCAACTTCAACAGTCAGACGCTCATGTTTTTGAAGAATATAACTGCCCAAAATTGCAGATGTGATTTCATTGTCAGCTGAACGACTAATTTTGCCTTCAATCAAAACTTCGTGAATAAAAGAATTCATCCAATCACTCAAGGCATCCAAGTGGTTGGTTTCAAGGCGATTTTCTAAAAGAAAAAAAAGTTGAGTGCAATAGCCAAAAGGGTCAGAATTGAAATTGCCTTTTTGCAAACCTTCGACAATTTCTTTTAGTAATATGTATATTTCCCCTTTAACCTTGTATTTCATATGAACCACGGTTTATTTTTCATATTAATATTCACCGCTCCGTTTTGGAGTTGTTTCCACTCACTTTCTGTAATTGCAGAGGTGAGAAATGCCAAAGCATTTGAAAACGTCAACGTCATCGGTTCCCGAATAAGGACACTTGTCGTAGCCCAATTTAATTTTGTAAGAGCCAGCACCTGATAAGCGAGCTCGTCAAGGGTGATAAAATTATCTGGATATTGGGTAGATTTTATATGTAACAGCTTGGGAGTCCCCATTCTAAAATTTTTTGTAAGATGGTCACTTAGACCAGTCGTTGATATAAGCACACTATCCCCAAAATAAGCATAGTAACCTCTTTTAAGGCTTCCATCCTGCGATTCTAAATCGTAAAAGCGATAAGGATGGTCTGCATTAATAGAAGTGAATGCTACTTTTGCATTCTGGTTTAAATCTTTGAGCATCCTGATAACACTATTTTTTTCATTGTTTGAAAAACGTTTCCAATAATGAATATGTATCTTCTCGGGTAAAATCCCCTTGTCTATTTTGTACTTCTCAACTGCTCTTTTAACAAGTTCGACAATTCTTACAGAAATTTCTTCTTTTTTGTATGGATTTGCCACTCCCTCGAAAAACATCCATTTGCCGTATTGGTCAAAAACATTTACATAGCCAATATATCTGTTCTGAATAATCCTATTCTCATCGCAGATTCGGTCAGACACTGAAATGCCAATAATAATATCCGTATTAGGTAGTTCTCTACCAAGAGCCCATGGAATATGACCGGTTTTAGTAAATAATGCAGAAGCTACATTCAAATATGAAAAGGTTGGGTTACTCAAAGTTTTAGAAGTCAACATCTGGCTTGGAAAACCATGTATACTCAGGATTGCTTTTAAGCGATAGTAGGGCGTATTGACAATAAAACTGCTAGTCTGTGGAATATAGCATAAGACGACATCGATTTCCGATGAATTAACCTTTTCAACAAAACTTTTAGCAGCAGTTTCATAATCTTTCGATGATGTCCCTATGCATTCAACGGTAGTCACTATCTGCAAATTAGTTCGGAAAAAAGTCTTCATACCGCCACTAAAATATCTACTATCTCCTACCTGTAATACTTTTAGGAATTGGTTTAACGCTGGCAAGGAAGCTTTCGGGGAAATTATTCCTAACCGAAGAGCAGTGCACTTCTTATCAGGCCCAAATTTTTAATCCGTAATAGGGCTCCTTATGAACAGCGGAAGAATCTGCGCTGTCGAAAAGAAGAGTTGGTCCTCTTCAATTTCTGCACCTTTGAAAAATATCTCTCCGTTCATGTTCTTACATCCTCATGCTTACTGTCTTAGGAACGAATTGAATCTCGAAATCACTGAACTTTTAAAGGGAAAATCTGTTCAGCCAAGATTGATGCTATTTCTAATGTTTTGAAAATCTTCCTTTTGCCGCTTCTTTCTGACTCAAAAAGAATATTGTCGCTGTATATCATAATGCTTGTCCGATTCTTCATCACGGAAAACAACCTGTAAGATATCCGGCTTAGAATGATATGGACAAGGCTGAGTCGATCTCAAATCCTGTCCTTCATCTAAACTCTTAATAAACACTTCCATTTTTGAGACCAATAATATTGCATCTTTTATTTCTACCATCGGATCCTATATATTCAGCAGGCAGATTAGATAATCTTTCCGGAGAAAGACCTTTAGCTACCATATCTTTTATACTTGCTTCAGTCCTAATTTTAAGGTGTGGATTGATGCAAACATAATAAACATCTTCTAATGAAATTATCCTATACTCAAATCCGTCGAAGAACTTGCAAATATCTCTATCTGCTATCTGTATTTCTTTCGATGAAGAATAAGCAACATAAGAGTTATGAAGCTTATTTTTTTTATGAGAAACATATCCATTGCTTTGAAGTGCCAAAGAAAAGCGTTTCTGAATAAAACTTTTCAACACTGAATGTGTCAATTTTACCTCTTCCCACTTTCGGCCAAAATCTGAACAAGCAAGAGTGCCGCCTGTCTCTTTATCGTAAATAGAGAAGTCTCTATCATAAGAGCCATAAGCGTCGGATGGCACCTTAAAAATTTTTCCGCATGAAACAATCTTCAATTGAAAAAAATTACTCGGCTTACGATAAACGTCATCAATTTCTATCTTAACCACATTAATCCCCTTATTGCCTACAAATTACTCCTCGATTTAATAAACTTTTCCAAATCTTTCATCTTAACCTTCCAATATGGGAGATATTCTTTCAGAACCACAAGGAAACATTGATTTGCTGAATTTAACATTATGCAAAATTATACCACTTCAAAAGAATATGGGGGTAATTAAAAAATTACCCCCAAGCGAAGAACTATTACCGTTTTGCTTTACCCTTGTCGATTTCCTTACAATGTTCACAAAGCTTTTTTGCAGTACCTTGAACTTTGTTGTCATTCTCAATATTGTTGCCTAGTACACATTTTTTGTGCTTGTGAAATACATCTGAATGCTTTGAATGATAAGCCATGAAAACTCCTTTTCAGCTTTTATTGGTTCTTTTTACCTTTTCGAGTTGCCAATACACTTTGCGCAATTATCATAACCCTCAAAATGCGCTTGTTGCAATGTATCAGGTGTAAATGCAACTCCATGACCAGCCTTCAGAAATTCATCCACCTGACAACCGTTTTGATTCTTATCCTCACGTTTCAAGTCGTGAACTTCTTTTTTATTCTTGTTTCCCAAGAATTGCTTCCCTTGTCGTGTTGAAGTTGGATATGCCATTTTACTCACCTCCTTTCAATAAAAATTGTCCATCTAATTTTGAGTTATAAAACAACTTAAAATTACGTATAACTACTACGCAACTGATATGCCAACCAAATTTAATCAAGTATATGTTTGTGTGCAACCTGTTTAATGACAAATAGATATGATTTTAATAAAATTATCTTGTTGACATTTTATGAAAGAGACAGCATAATTATTTTTATACTTACACAAATAATTTTATGCTACAGGAGAAGCTCGTGCATGTTTTAATTTCATGGATTGGACATACTGACTTAAAAGTTCTTCTGGATGGCGCAGATGATTCTCTACGAAAACAGATTGAAACGGTTGCGCGTCCACCATATGAATCTCCCAAAGATGGTGGACCTATTAAAACGCTTATTTCACATGAGAAGTTTGATAAGATTTACTTTCTTAGCGATTTTTCAAAAGAATTAACTGATAGTTATATTAATTGGCTTAGAGTTAAAGCAAAAATTACGTTTTCAAAATTAAATAGTCCTACTGATTATTCTGAAATTTATAACGTAGTTGCAGATTTTATGGCAAAGCTTAGAAATGAGCTTGAAGGTAAAAAATATGAATTGTCTATTCTTTTGAGTCCCGGCACACCAGCTATGGCAGCTATTTGGGTTTTATTAGGCAAAACCAAATATAATGCTACTTTTTGGCAAACATGGAATGGTAAAGCCAAATGTGAGAACATCCCCTTCGATATAACTTTAGATGTTGTTCCAGAACTAATTAGCAGTTCAGATAGTGTGTTTAATTATTTAGCAAGTCTTAGTCCAAGAGAAATTAAGGGTTTTGAAGAGATTATTGGAGACACTAAAGCAATTAGGCTTGCAGTAGGTCGTGCCCAGAAAGCAGCTATTCGTGATGTAGCTGTTTTGCTTAAAGGTGAAAGTGGAACAGGAAAAGAAATGTTTGCACGAGCAATTCACAAAGCCAGCCGGCGACATGACAAATCTTTTATCCCTATAAATTGTGCTGCGATCCCTAAAGAATTGCTTGAATCAGAGCTTTTTGGTCATGCGAAGAGCGCGTTTACGGGAGCTGATAGGAAAAAAGATGGCGCTTTTAAGCAAGCAGATGGTGGAATTCTTTTTCTTGATGAAATAGGTGAATGTGACCCTCAATTGCAGGCTAAACTTTTACGTGTGCTACAGCCTCAACAAAAAGGATTATGTCATCGGGAATTTTATCCTATTGGGGCAACAAAACCTGAAACTGCTGATGTTCGTGTCATTGCTGCTACTAACAGAGATTTATTGGCAATGATTGAACAAAATCTTTTCAGAGAAGACTTGTTTTATAGGTTGGCTGTTATTACTATTAAATTACCATCTCTTCGAGATAGAAAAGCAGATATTCCATATATTGCTCAATCTCTTTTAGATCAGATTAATCATGACTTTGCTAAGCAAGAAACAGGATATAAGCATAAAAAATTTTATTCATCCACAACTGCATTTATGAAAAAACATGATTGGCCAGGAAATGTCCGAGAACTTTATAATGCAATTTTACAGGCCGCAGTAATGTCTGAAAAAGAAATTATCACTCCTGAAGATATTAAAGCCGCATTGATAGAAACATTTGGGAGCAGAAGAGCTTCAGAAGACTTACTGGAAAAACCTCTTGGAGATGGATTTAATCTTGAAGAACACCTTAATAGCGTACATCGTCATTATTTACGAAGAGCTATGCAAGAGGCAAATGGAGTTAAAACTCGTGCAGCAGAATTACTTGGACTTAATAGCTATCAGGCAATGGATGCTCAAATAGAACGCCTTAAAGTCGATCTTGCTGATATTGTTAAATCTGTATAATTTATAGTTTGGCACATTATTTGTATTAGAGTTCTTTCTTAGGTGAAATTAAAAGGATATAGATTAAATGGAATCATTAAATTTTGAGTATTTAAAACAAAAAAATGAAGAGCTTGCTGTTCTTGGTGCTTTTGCAGAACAATATGTTCACTCTGATCCTGCAAGTGCTCTTGTGAAACTCCGGCTATTTGGTGAAATTCTCACTACTGATTTTCTATTTCATAATGAGATACTTCCATATCCACAAGAATCTTTTGTTGACATGCTTTATACCATGCAGAACCAAAAATTGGTTCCACCGGTAGTTTTGGATATGCTCCATTTACTACGTAAAATGGAAACTGTGCAGCCTACGGCCAGGCAAGTAGAATTACTCAGAAAATGCTATTTCGGCTCTCAAAACCGCTTTTGATCTTGGTAAATGGTTCAATCTTTCAATATACGCAGATGATTCAACTAATAATCTTGATTTCAATATACCAACCTCCAGAAACTGAAGGCAAAATAAAACTAGAAAAGAAAGCGGCTCTTCAAAAATTAGCTATACAGGAAGCGCAGATGCAAAATTGTTCGATGAGCTTGAGCAAACTCGTCTTAAAGCAAAAGCTGCTGAAAAATCAAAAGAAGAAATTCAAGCTATTCTTGATGCCAATAAAGCACCAAATATCCTGCAATTTGATGAAGCTACAACTCGCAAACTTTTGATCGATCAATTGCTTGTTCAGGCAGGATGGAATGTTGGCGCTAATGGAAAAGCACTGATCAAGTTAAACAAGAATTTCAGTCAAATACCAACCCAATGCGACGGAAAAAGGTTCTGTGGATTATGTTTTTATGGGACACTGAACATGATATTCCAATTGCTGTGATCGAAGCAAAAAGATAAGTCGTGATCCAATTGCAGGAAGAAAGCAAGCAAAAGATTATGCTGATGCATTAGAAAAAGAATACGGACAACAATTCTTCTGTAAACGACCTTTAATTTTCTGCACTAATGGATATGAGATAGAAATTATCGATGATTCTAAAGATAAAACAGTTCTAGAAGAATATATGGTTTCTATAGTTTAGAAAGTATTAGGTATTGTCTCTTTCAAAATGAGAATCGAGATGATTTAACTGAAAACAACCCGAAATCTGAAATTGTTGATAGAATATATCAAATTGAGGCCATAAAAAGAGTCTGTGAAAAAATTTGATCAAGGTAAACGAAAAGCGCTAATTGTTCACAACAGGAACGGGTAAAACCTGTGTTGCTATTGCATTAGCTGAATTATTAATTGATGTAAATGGGCAAAGCGAATTCTTTTCTTTGTGATCGCCGTGAATTACGCAAACAGGCATATAATGCGTTCTGTAATTTTATTGAATCAGAACCTCGTATTTATGTTACTTCCCAAACAGCTCATGATCGAAATAAAAGAATCTATCTTGCTACCTATCCTGCCATGATGAAATATTTTCAAAATTTCGATGTAGGTTTCTTTGACCTGGTTATCGCAGATGAGTCACATAGAAGTATATATAACCGTTATCGTGACCTGTTCTTGTATTTTGATGCATTTCAAGGGTTTAACAGCAACACCAAGAGATATCATTACATAATACCTATGAATTATTTGAGGCGAAGATAATGACCCTACTGCATACTTTTCTTATGAAGATGCAATTAACCATGCACCTCCTTATTTGGCACGTTATAAACCTATCCAACATACTACAAAATTTACGGAAGGAATTAGCATTCTGAGATGTCACGGAAGAACAAGCCCAACTGGAAGATCAAATTGAAATTCCAGAACTGGTTGATTATTCAAAGGAAGCAATTGACCAATCAATATTTAATAAAGATACAGACCGTCGTATTCTCAGGAATTTAATGGAAAACGGTTTGCGAGATGCTACAGGACAACGAATAGAAAACTATTATTTTTGCCTGTAACCAATCATGCTTAGTTACTCAGATTGTTTGATGAAATGTATCCGCAATATATGAAACCCAAACAAGAATTTTGTGCTGTTATAGATAACTATATAGACAGGGCAGAACAACTCATCGATGATTTTAAAGGAGAAGGCAATAATAATAATCTTACGATAGCTATATCGGTTGATATGCTGGATACAGGCATAGATGTTCCGGAAATCGTTAATTTGGTATTCGCAAAACCTGTTAAATCATACGTTAAATCTGCAAATGATTGGACGCGGAACACGATTGTGTAATGATCTATTTGGTCAGGAAACACAAAAGAATTTCTCATATTTGATCACTGAGTAACTTTGAATATTTGGCATGAATACGGAAGAAACAGCTCTTCTGTTAAAAAATCGCTCATGCAACAGGTGTTTGAGACTCGATTGAATATTGCTGAATCTGCTATTAAGACACAACAAGTTACAGCTTTTGATCTTATGGTTGATTTACTGGTTGCTGACGTAAAAAGCTTTGCCAGATGATTCTATTGCAATCAAAGAAAATGGAGAGTTGTTAAACTGTACAGCAGGATGGCGCGATAAAACAATCTGATGCTGTTATGGTTGGGACTCTTAAAATGGAGATTGCTCCTCTAATGCAGTGGCGTGATATTTGTGGACGAGAAGATGCTTATCGTTTTGATCTCCTAGTCGGAAAATTACAAAAATCTTTGTTAGATGGTAGCTCTGATTTTGCTTATTTTAAAAAAGATTTTATTCAACAAATCAGCGAATTACCAATCAATATTGGTCAGGTTAAAATAAAAATTAAGTGGATTGATATTGCGAAATCAGGTCAGTTCTGGCTCGAACCCACTGTTGAATCACTTGAAGAAATTCGCAATGAATTACGTGGAATTATGAAATACCGAACTAAACCCAGAATAGAAAGAGTTCCACCTTTAGTTATAGATGTTACAGATGGTGAAGAAGAATATGAGGAACTTAAATCTCATTTTGGAGGAGTTGATCTTGCGGCATACCGGCATCGTGTAGAAAATGTACTTAAAGAACTTTTTGACGAAGCCCCAGTTCTGCAAAAAATAAAAGCCGGTCAAC
The DNA here is from genome assembly GCA_024233545.1 of bacterium. GTDB lineage: Bacteria > Auribacterota > Auribacteria > Auribacterales > Auribacteraceae > JACKPL01. The sequence continues at coordinate 19,484 of JACKPL010000002.1, read as the reverse complement.
CTGTAACAGAAAGAGAAATTGTGGAACTTAGCGAAAAGGTTATTTTACGCGATCCTCAATTGCGCATAAATGAGCTTCTTACCTATTTCCCAAATGAGGCCGGAAGAATTGACTTGGCAATTCGTCAAATTATTGGTCTTGATGCAGAAGCGGTTAATAAACATTTTACTGCTTTTGTCCAGAAATATCCGTCTCTTAATTCATTTCAGATTAGATTTCTTGAGATGATTAAAAAGCATATTACCACATATGGAAAACTGGAAATAACTCAACTATACGACGTTCCTTTCACTACAATTCATAGTGATGGGATTGATGGTATATTCCCTGAAGAAGAACAAGCGGATGCTTTGATGGACTTGATTGAAAAGATCAATAATTTTGCGCTTTCTGCGTGAGCTATGAAAAAATAAAATTACGTGGTTAGTGCATATATGGAGAATTTAGAAATGGACAATATGCATAAAACCGCAAAGAAAGGAAATGGAGTTTTTATGATAACCGGTAAGCTTAAAAGCGACCTTGATAAACTCTGGCTTGAATTTCATTCGGGTGGGATAACAAATCCTCTTACCGTGATTGAACAAATATCTTATCTAATGTTTGCCAGATTACTCGAATTGGTCGAATCCCGTAATGAACGAAAAGCTAAAGCTATATCGCGTCGAAGTGGTGAAGCTTTTGAGCATAAACGTATTTTTTCTGAAAACCAGCAGCATCTTCGCTGGTCACATTTGACGCAGGTTGGTGCGGATGAACTTTTACGGTTATTAAATGGTTCTGCAAAAAGTTCTGAACCACAAGAATGGATGAATCTGTTTCAATTTTATCGTTCAGGTTTGCACAATGGAACACCATTAGGTAAGTTTTTCAAAGACGCTCAATGTATGATTCAAAAGGCTTCGCTTGCATCTGTAGCTGTTTCCACAATAGATAAACTTCCCATTCTTGAAGGTGATACAAAAGGCGACCTGTACGAGTATCTACTCAGTAAATTATCAACTGCCGGGGTTGCGGGACAGTTTCGAACACCACGTCATATCATTCGAGCTATGGTAGAGATACTTGATCCAAAACCGGATGAAATAATATGTGATCCGGCGTGCGGTACTGGCGGATTTCTAACTCAAGTAATGGATTACCTTAAGGAAAAATATACAAGTCCTGGACTTGAAGAACAGGAAAAAGATGATAACGGAAAACCTGTTCTTGATGCTCACGGAAATTATGTTTTTCATTATCCTGGCGATTTACTTCATCCTTACCAGAAACATATCAGCGAACAGATGTTCCACGGGTTCGACTTTGATTCTACAATGTTAAGAATAGCCGCAATGAATATGCTTCTCCATAATATTGAAAAACCTTGTATTGAATATAAAGATTCACTCTCGGAACAAGCTAATGTCGCTAAAGACTATGAAGAAACCTTTGATGTTGTTCTGGCTAATCCACCATTCAAAGGCAGTATTGATGGCGATAACGTTTACAAAGGACTTACCAGCGTTGCAAAGACAAAGAAAACCGAACTACTGTTTATTATTTTGATGGAAAAAATTCTTAAAATCGGTGGACGATGTGCTGTGATTGTTCCTGATGGTGTATTATTTGGTTCATCAACTGCCCATCAAGCAGTAAGAGAAATGCTTGTTGAGAAAAATCAGCTTGAAGCGGTTATATCTTTACCTTCAGGAGTATTCAAACCATATGCTGGTGTTTCAACAGCGGTTTTAGTATTCACTAAAGGTGGTTTGACTGATAATGTATTTTTCTATAAAGTTGAATCTGATGGCTACAGTCTTGATGACAAACGCAATCCTGTCAAAGAAAATGACCTCCCTGAACTCAAAGAACAATGGAAAAAATGGAAAGAAGTCAGAGAATGTAAAAAACTTGATTCTTTTGCGGATAGATCAGAAAAAGCATTTTACGTTTCAAAGCGCGAAATATTTGAACAAAAATATGACCTCTCACTCAACCGCTATGCTGAAGTAAAACATGATACGATCGAATATGATCCACCGAAAACAATCTTGAAAAAACTCCGTGATTTGGAAGAAGACATTCTCAATGATCTCGATGACCTTGATAAATTGCTGATTAACTCAAATATTTAGGGACTATAAAGTGAAACATACGAAATTTGAACAACTTTTTAAATTTTTGCCCAAATCACAAACAAAAGCTGGGGATGGAGCTAGTGAAGGAAAATATCCTTTTTACACGTCCAGTAATTCTCTTACAAAATTTTATTCTGATTATTTGTTTGAAGGGGATAGTTTAATTTTTGGAACAGGTGGAAACGCTAGTATACACTTTCAAAATAGAAAATTTTCCTGTTCCACGGATTGTTTAGTAGCACAGCCTATTAAATCTGAAAAAGTACTTGCAAAATTTGTTTTTTATTATTTGTCAGGTCATATTCATATTTTAGAAAACGGTTTTAAGGGTGCAGGTCTTAAACACATTTCAAAACAGTACATTAATAGTATAAAAATTCCGATTCCTTATCCAGATAATCAAGAAAAGAGTTTAGCTGAACAGAAACGGATTGCGGCCATTCTGGATAAGGCTGATGAAATACGCAAAAAACGCGCAGAGTCACTCCGTCTTGCCGATGAATTCCTCAAATCCACTTTCCTCGATATGTTCGGCGATCCGGTTAAGAACCCTAAACGTTGGGAGAAGCAACCATTACTTGATGTTTTAAGCTTCACTACCGGAAAATTAGACTCTAACGCCGCAGAAATTAATGGCAAGTATCCGTTCTTTACCTGCTCGCAAGAGACATTCAAAATTAATTCCTATGAATTTGATTGTGAAGCATTATTATTAGCCGGAAATAATGCAGCAGGTGTTTATTCAATTAAACATTACAAAGGAAAATTTAATGCTTATCAAAGAACTTATGTAATAACGATTAAAAATCCAACTCATAGCTATGAGTATTATAAAACGCTTATTGAATTTAAATTAAAAGAGCTTCAAAGAAATTCAAAAGGAACAAATACGAAATATCTGACAATGGGGATTTTTGAAAGAATGTACATTCCTATTCCCTCAGAATCACTCCAAAAACAATATTCTTCCATTGTAAAAGCTTGAACTACAGAAAGAATTTTGGATGAAAGTCAAGTGGCATAATTTGTTTAATTCCCTTATCCGACCATTCTTTTAGGGAATTTATAATGAAATTTCAATATACGATTTAGGGCATCTTAATAGCGGTGAAATTGTCGAATTAATATACAAGGTAATGCAGTTATGTACGTCTATTGGATAGTTCGAACTATTCAAGTTATAAGGCTGAAGGAACACCTAGGTATATTGGTGGTTTATTTCAAAATCTCCAGTTCATCTTCAGGTACCTCATTCTGGACACTGGTATGATCGTTGACTTTCAAGGACTTCAAGGATCTGCACGAACATCAGTTAGAGTTCTTCCAAAAGCATTTGAGGCCCATTCGAAGCTCCATGTATCCAGCTCGTCCTTAGTTCAACAGAGATACATCACCTTTGACCTATGGAACCCGAAGTACACAGAAATTTGACTTTTGTTCTCATGCCAGAGATAAGATGAATCGTCCAGGCCACTTGCTTTATTTATCTGGTGGAGCTTAAAGTATGTGCGATAATTTGAGCTTAAATTGGGGACAGCTTCGTCGTAAATCGACAAGGTCACTGAACAACAAGTTTGGAATTGTTTTTTATCCTCAATCTTTCTTCAAGGTTGAAATTGACTTACGACGGAATTGCGCTCGACTAACTGGTGAACGATTATATTCAATTTGGCATAAAATCTCAAAATCAGAGTAATTGAATACATTCCTTCACTCCGGTAAATTGGCTAGAAATACAGCAATGCACACTGTTGATGAAATTGCACAAGAAATTATTGATGACCTTCCTCTGGGGATAACAATATGATTACAAAAATAACCATTGAAAACTTTAAAGGCATCAGCAATCCTATTACAATACCGTTACGACCAATTACATTATTTTTGGTAAACAACAGTTCAGGGAAAGTACTATTTTGCAAATGCTTTGCTCACGGAAATGTTAAGCCGTACACTAACGTTGATATTGATAAAGTCAATCGGCGGCGATGCAATAATATCTTGGCAGTTTTTCGTAATCTTGTTGCATGAAACCGACCTGTGTCATAAATGCGTTTCGGATTTAAATTTTAGCTCTGTTAAATGGAATGAAGTTTTCCATTGATGAACATCTTTTTGAAAGAGAGGAAAAACATTAAACAACAAATCGATCTCAGATGTAGGAGATCCCATAGAATCCGGTTGGATACAATTATCAATAGGGACAGATTAAGAAGCAGTTTTTGATATACCACAGGTTTTGAATTGGGAACAATTGGCTTGATGGTATCTGGTTTGCCCAGTAGGCTCTTGGGGCTCAAGGAATCAACTTGAAAAGGAAACGAACTGTTCAAACTGTCACTATTTTAAACAGAAATTCATCCAGTTCTTGCTGCCAGGTGAAGAATCTGGGTGAAATGGACCGGAAACATTTATAAGGAAGATATGGCAGAGATACTCAATCAGCTCTGTAAGATGTATTTTCAATTCTGAAAGATTTGTAACTTGACCACAGAATACACATAAATCATTACTCCAGCAACTGAAATATCATCATTCAGATGAACGTCAAAGAGTTTTCAAAATAAAGATAGTTTCCTAACAGAAGAAAAGATTTTGTGGAAAATAGTTTTCAGGTACCACTGATTGGGAATAAGAATGTTGTCGAAATCAGTATTCTATCCAGCAACAAAAGTTTAGGAGTTTATAGAGTTTTTTGAATAATACTCAATTCACATCGGATGAAATGAAATCAAAAGAATAATGTTAAATTAATGTCTGTAGACGAATTTTCAATTATACATCAGTAAATGGTTGTTTACCGGATTGAACGCCTTTAGTACTGGATGAGCCGCTTTCGAGCATGAGACGAACGTCTTATAAAGATTCTAAGAGGAATTTCACATCTTCCATAATTGATGCTCATTTTCTTAATCAAATGCTTTATCGTTTATGTATCGGTCCAATTAATACTCTTGAGATGATGGTTGTCGGATATGTTCTATCTTGGCCAATTCAGAGATCCCTCAAGAAATTATGCGCTTATTGCAAAGCGCGAAGAATCGAGATAGTCTAACGGACTTGGGCGTAGGATTCATTGATATGACTCAAAAGCAACATTTGAAAAAAGCTAATGAGTACATAGATAATACGCTTAATCCGATTATAAAGTTATACGAGATGAAGTTCTTGAATTAGAATCAAATAGTGCTATTACTTTTTGAACGAATTTGATGATTTGAAGAATGGCAAATTTCGTCATATATTTTAAGAATATATTGATTCGTTACAAGAAAGATAAAACTTTCTTTATTTGATTCAAAGAATGAGTTGAAGTCGCTTTGGCTTGATGTCATGTAGGTATATCAGAGTTATTCCTGTGTTGTTAGTTGAACAATATGCCCTTTTACCATCAGAAAAGCAACAAGCATTTTTGCAATTGAACAACCTGAATTACATATTCGTTTCACAGTTCAATGCGGTTAGGAGATTTATTTATTCGTGAAAAAAGTGAAAACGAATATTTTTTAATTGAAACACATTATGAACATTTACTGTTTAGAATCATGAAGCGCATGAGACAATCAGCTGACAAAAATTACCGGCTGATATCCAACCAGTTGAAAAACAAGACGTAGCAGTTATGTTTGTAGAGATTGTTGATGACAATATGTTTGTTCGAGAAATGCCATTAAATGAACGTGGCGAATTAAGCTTAAAAAAGCTTGGCCTGAGGTTTTTTGAAGAAGGTTTGGAAGTATTCTAATGACTCTACTTGCTGAATAATGCCACTTATCCCTGATATTTTTGATTCAGCTTTTATTCCTCTGATGAAGTTGCTGATACTCGTCTACAATATCTAAAGAAGTTCTAATGACCGAAGGTTTAGTCAGAAACTTATATAATGGCGAATGGCAGAATGTATTTAGTAAGAATGAACGTGGTTGGCATAAGCGTGGTAAAGAACTTCTCAAAAAATTGATTGTGCAAAAACGACTTTATAGCTTTCGAGCCGTTTTAACTACGGCACCAATAACTGATGCTGAATGGTGTGCAGAAGCATTGGAATCGAATAATCAGCTGTCTTTAAATGGAATTATTACAACCAATAATGTTGCAGACCAGTTTCAAGATATCTCTTTAGTAGCCCGTATTGATAGGTTATCTTCAGTCCCTTGGTGGGCAGGGCGTAGCCCATCAGTTCGTTTGAGCCGGTCAATAACTGAATATAAAAAGAATTTAGATATTATTCTACGATGTGCAAATTCTATCATGTTTATTGATAGGAACTTGGATCCGACAAAAACTCGATATCAGGATTTTCTCTCATTATTTCAAGAAGTAGCAAGACGCAATCCTCTTCCGCTTATTGAAGTTCATCGTGTATGCTATATTGGTTCTGGACGAGATAGAGAAATTCTTAAATCATCTGAGTGGCAAAAAAAATTTACTGATTCGTGGTCAGATAATTTTAAAACTATAGGAATAGAAGCTGAGATATTCATTTGGGATGATTTCCATGATCGTCATGTTATCAGTGATCTGATTGGCATTAAATTAGGAAATGGGTTTGATACAACAACAAATCTTTCAGATATAACAACATGGTCTCGCCTAGGTAGAGACGATAGAGATGATATACAAAGAGAGTTTGATCCAGAAACACACCGACACAATTTAATACACCGTTTTAAAATACCTCAGTAATTAAACTGCCTTTTCTATATTTAAGACTCCTCGATATATTGGATTTTAAAGATAATGAATCTATCACGGCGTTATCTTCTCCCATCTTTGCCATATCTGGAATTGTTGAAAAAAATAATACAATAATTTCTATAAATTTATATTCAAAAGCCACTTCCATAACGGAATAAACCGTATTGTTTTCTCTTTATGCTCTTCTCTTTCCTCAAACTCATCGGTTATGACAAGAGCTTCTTTTTTATCAAGTTCTTCCATTGCCTTGAAAAGGCTTCTTAATTCCCGTTGTTTTGTCCGCTCATCTGATACATCCCAACAAACCTGAATCAACTCAGTCACCTTAGTATTTTCTTTTATGAGAAAGTCAACTTCTCTATGATGCACATCCTTCCAGTAAAAAAGCTCTATAGCAGGATTCTGAATCTGCCTTCTTTTAAGCTCAAGAAAAACTATATTTTCTGCAAGCCTTCCTATGTTCTCGCTGAACCGAAAGCCTACAGCATTGCTAAGGCCAGTATCTATCGAATAAACCTTTCGCGGGCTTTTCTCCTGCTCTTTTACCTTGAATGAAAACCGCTTGAGGAAAAATATGAGGTAAACATCTTCAAAGTAGCCTGCAAATTTTTCTATCGTATCAGCAGAAGCATGAAGGAATTTTTCTATCGAAGAAAAGGTTGTCAAGTTGCCTGCATTGCTCAGGTAATATTTTATGAGTGATTTCATAACCTGCGGTTTTCGAACCTTGAACCTCCTGAATAAATCTTTTGTCAGAAGATCATCAAAGTATTTGAGAATAATCTCTCTCTTCTGATCAGATAAAGTAACTTCAGGGAATGATCCGAATTCCATGTATTTGCGAAGTAATCCCCGAATCTCTGCTTCTTTTCCTGCTATATCAAGGGGACTTTTAAATTCTGTTTTATTGAAAGCAAGGAATTCAGGAAATGATAGCGGAAAAACCGTAAGGTCAATATGCCTGCCTGTAAGAAGAGTTCCAAGCTCTTTGCTTAAAAGCTTTGCATTTGAGCCTGATACGACTATCTTTGCTTTTTTCAGTTCATGCATCATGCGAACCCATTTTTCCCAGCCTTCTACCTCCTGCACTTCATCAAGAAATATATACGGAGTTTCTGTCGGGAAAAGGAATTCACGGTAAACATCAAAAACCTGATCCATAAGCTTTGTGTCAAGAGAAGTGAATCTCGGATCTTCAAAATTTACGAACAGAAGGTTTTCTTTCTTTATTCCTTTTTCTGTAAGCCTTTTTGCCATCTGCCTCATAATATACGACTTTCCGGCTCTTCTCGGGCCGGTTATTGTTATTACCTGATTAGAGCCAAAAAATGCTTCCAGCCGATCAAGGTATCGCTCTCTTGCAATGCCTGTTGACTGCTCAGTTTTCCATATATTCCAGTCGTTTAATACTGCCAATATCTCATTTTTGTTCATAAAACAGCCTTTATTGGTCATAATTTATAAATTTTACCTATTACGATGATAATTTTACTCCAAAATTGCGGGTTGTCAAGGATGAAAATTAAAGTTATTATTTCAAATTATGAAAAAACATGAATGGAACTTCAAAAAATATTTCCGCAAAGGCGCTTTCGGCTGGAAAGGGACAGCCTTAGCGACAAAACGCCTTAATGAAGCTGTATCGGAAATCAAGAAGGTAAATAAAACCGATCCTTTGCTGGCAGTTGAAGGCTGTATTATCCTGATGGAACGGATATCTTCTGCTCTTGAGCATATTGACAGTTCATCCGGGGCATTGGGAAATGCTGTAAACCATACCTTAAACGAAATTATTCCATTTCTCATCAATGCACCTGCTGAAAAAGGATTGCGCAAAGAGTGGCTGGAACGAATCCATAACGCTATCCTTAATGAAGGTATTCAGTTTTTATCACCTGTGGAAGAATCGTGGGGGAAAATCTGTGTTTTCCCTGACCTGATGAACGAATGGGCGGATAGAATACTGCCGGAAGTAAAAGCGATCTGGACTGGGAAAAAAGAATTTGAATTTCATACTTGTACTGATATTTGCCTGTCATGCCTGCTTGAATCAGGAAGGTATGATGAGCTTGAGAATCTTCTGGCTTTGCACACCCACAAATTCTGGCCGTATGATAAATTTCAGGCTGAAGCATTAAGACGGCAAGGCAGAATTGCAGATGCTCTTTCTTATGCGGATTCTATCAGAGACGAAGACCATTATGAATCGAAAATCATGCTATTTTGTGAATCACTGCTTATCCAATCAGGATTAAAGGAAGAAGCATACAGGCGATATGGTTTGAATATAAGAGACGGCAGAACATACCTTGCCCAGTTCAAGTCCATTGTAAAAAAATATCCTGAATATCCGGAGAAGAAAATCCTTCTTGATCTTATCAATCAGTCAGACAATAAGGCGGCATGGTTTTCATCAGCACGACAGGCAGGGTTTCTTGATATAGCTTTGGAATGTCTCAAATCAGGTTATGTAGATGTAAAACATTGATCCGGGCAGGCAAAGATACTATTGAGACAGAGACTGAATTTGCAATGGCTGTTTCTACGGGCAATCGAGCTTTGCTTATGGGATATGGTTGTGAGATTACCAATCGTGATGTTTTGGAAGCAGGTACAGTCTTTATATTCTCTGCAAAGAAATTAGGCAGAATGCCGGATGCGATAAATGAGCTTAAGAATCTGCTGACTCCCAAAGAAAAAAAGTTGGACAAATTTACAAGAGAGATAATGGAAAATCTGCTGAACGGGCTTACTAAGAATTGAAGTTTTTCTTACCTGCTTTTCCAAATATATTAGGTACACTATCAATTTTATATCATACTTGAAATAAATCACTTGTGAATATTATTCTGGTTACTAAGGTTAACATGTTAGGTAACAGGCTGCGGATGGGATACCGAAGGAGGGACCCGTGTAGCAAATACACGTTCCCAGGTCGAAAAATATTTTTCATGGATGCGTCGGAGCGACCGAAGGGAGCGACTATTATGGATAGGGAGTGCCGACCTGAAGGAAGATTTATATATGGGTTTGCGACGAGCAAACGCATATATAAAGCTTTAGGCATTCAGAAATCGTTTTAAAATAATTAAAGCCCGAAGGCTTCCTGATACGTAATGACTTTTAATTTTTAGGTGCGTGTGGTCTTCTATGACTTCTGGTTCGCCCATTGCATTCTGGATGTCATCCACATTCACCAATGCGAATAATCGGATGAAATTTTTCTGCTTTCTGTTTGATATATCATTTTTATTCCTCCGAGATGGTGTCTCTCTCACTCTGGAGAGACACCAGCGGGGAAATTGAGAAGAAGTAGCACTAAAGACATTCAATAAAAATATTTTTGAGATGAATTCGAAGACAAGTAAGCATTAATACGCAAAATAAAAAAATCACAAATTTATACTTTTTTATTATCTCTTCTAATCTTTGATTTACATATCCAACAAAGCTTTTAATTAATTCTTCTTTGTCAAATTTTTCGCCACTCTCACAAGTTATAGCCATATTAAATATCACAATGAGCTCTTTAAATTTTAGATCCATATAATATTCATCTTCTGCCCCTGGATGATTTCCATATTTTATTTCGTTGAATTCCATTTTATTCCTCCAAGAGAACCATTTGGTGTGGTTCTCTCACTCTGGAGAGAACCACACCAATAGAACATAACACTATAAGACAGGTTATAGTGTGCTGTAATTAAGTAAACATTAAAGGCAGTAATTACTCTTTCAATATCTCAACCCTTATTTTTTCTCCTTCGGAAGTAAGCTGATAAAGTCTTCCTGTTTTGGCTTCATTATTGAGGCAGACTGCAATACCGTTTCTTACAAAACTTCTAAGAACATCACTTGTATTGTTCAGGCTTATTTTGGGATTATAATGTTTGCTTTTATGGCGAGTTTCTGTTGGGGTTTGCGGTTTGCTCATCGATTTTAAAACAGCAATCCTTTGCCTGCCTCTTTCTACCCATGAATAAAGTTTCAGATTCACCATCTTTTTCGATGAGAAATTGCGTATACATATTCATAAAATTTGCACTAAGAAAAACAGTATAAGTAAGTTTGGGATAGTGGTTGTTCAGTGCAGAATTTAAAAAGAAGCTTGTTACTACTTCTGATAAGGGATTGTAATGAAAGAAAATTATCTTATCAATAAAATAAAAAAAGAAGGTTTTGATAATATTGCTGATTATATAAAAGCCAATCTGCATTATCTGCCTGAAAGTAAACAAAAGCTGTTTATCTCGATTCAGGATATAAGTAAAATTAATCCTTATCAGGGTAAATCGAAACAGGCTGACTATTCGGAGAAGGATTATTATGACAAAGGTTAATATCGCTTTCCGAGTTCATCCGTGGCATTACAAAGCAATTAAAGAGGAGATTGCCAGAGGGAATAGACTTACTTTTCTTTTTGAGGATATGCTGAATAAGAGGTATCCGGTAAGTTCTAAATTCAATTCAAAAGAAAAATAAGAGAAGTGAAACTGATAAGCGAAATCATCCTGATTTCGCTTTCAGGATTTCCCTGGTAAATTCCTTCATCAGTTCACTTTTGATATTATCAAATTTAGTCTCCATGTTAGAGATAGATTGTTTCAGCTGATGGATTTCATCGTCTTTTTTTATCTCGCTTATAGCAATCTCACGGTCGAGTGGATGCTTGCATTTCGGGCAGATGATTTCTCCAAAGCCGACAGTTTCGTTGCAAAAAGGGCAGGTTTTGGTTTTCAGAATTGCACCGGTATTTTTGTCTGCCTTTATTATTCCTCGTTTCTGAAGGGCTAATTTGAATGCTTCATCCTGACTGCTTAAGTCATAAGTTTTCAACCTGCCGGGATCACTCCATCGTGCGGCGTGCTGGATTTCAACATCGCTTTCGCCTCTTAGTCGTCTTATCGTTACTCCGTTACGTTTCAGGCTGTAGCAGGTTATCGGCTTATTGATTTGAAGGTCTTTACATGCCATGCGTATCATTTTGTTGATGTTTTCCGGCTTTAGCTGTTTGCATCGGTTTGTATTGCCTGTATTGATAAACAGGAAAGCCTGCTTGTCCTGTTTTAATGGATGGGAATCGAGGCATTTCAGAAGATAAGGGTAACTGTCTATACATTGGAGAAGGCCTACACCTTCCTTCCCGTGCTCGCTGATGAAGATTCTTGCATAGTATGGGAGGCTCTATCGAACCTCCCAAGTATCTGCTATATTTGAATTTGTGAAGAATCTTCCACAAAAATATGATCTGGCTCCCCGGGTCGGTGTCCCAGAGCGTAAATCTGTCATTCAGGTTTTTCATTAATATGATACGAAATGTTAAAAATCATATGGAATTATTTCTCTCACCTAAATACACTTACACAAAATGTATCCCTTCCCGCGCGTCTCTATGCGCATAATAAATACCTTACATAATGCATTGTGATTCATGAGAATATTTGCGACTTTTGATAACTACTGGTCGGTGTCTGGCGAACCGCTTTTTGAGATCTTTTTAGTAGCCGTCTCAGGGTGTGCAGTAATTTTGCGACCTGCTTTTTGAACTTAATAGTGGATAATTTGAAAGAATTCCTATGATTATACTCTCGGTTATATTCTATCAATTCCAACTCAGATAAACTCTTGTAGCTCTTTTTGCTCTAAATACTTCGAGTGCATTGATGGCTTTTTGTAGTCATCAATGCAATCTGATGATATCCAATTATATTCTAGACGTACTATGTCTCTGACAAAACCATCGATTGGACAATGTGGAGGCTGTTTTATGAGTTTAGCACACCAGAGAAATTTCAAATATAGGTTGATCAATTTTTGCGTGACGCCAATTCTTAGACGACCATTATGTAAATAATAGTAAAATTTTTCAGAAACATCTCTGGCAGTGTATTCAATTAATTGCACATGTTCATCCGAAGACACTGTACCATTTTGGTATTCTACCTTATGTGCAATACCCATAATTGTCTTCCGAATATGCTTCTTTAGTAGATCTCTTTTTTTTCTCTTCTTGTTATACACAGGAAATTCCTTACTTCGTGTTGCTAATCCTGCAATCATAGTTGAGCCTATGAATGTAGTGCAAAGAAAATTTTTTCTATCCATCCTAACACCTTCATTAGTTTGTCGGTGACCTTCCCCCTTGAGTTGTCCATCCATTTTTCATACCTACCGGGCTGTCGCACTCGAACTTTTTATAGGAGATGTATTAGCAGTTGCTTCAGGGGTGTGCAGTAATTTTGCGACCTGTTTTTTGAACTTAACTAATGGCTTGCTGCATTAAGCGTTACCAACTATTTTTATACATCTAAAAATAAATTTCTTCAATGCTTTTTAGAATTCGGTTTACTTTTTGAAAAAGTAATTTCAAACTAACTCTTTTGTAATCCTGCAAGATGGAAAATTTGAGCATCCCCAAAACTGGGAACCCTTATTTGAACCTTTCCTAGCAGTACGTAGAACCATAGACTTTCCACAACGTGGACATATCGGGTGCTCTAGATTTTTAATAATATTTAGAATATGGTCATCAGCATTGATACTAACATTATTTATATATTCTTCTAATTTTTTGGAGTAATTTTTTACAATTTCATCGGTTAAAATTCGACTTGTATACGATAGAATATATGGGATAAGGTCCTGTGTTTCCATAACATTCTCTGGCACTTCAGTCATGAACTGGCTATTCCCAACAAAGACAACAACATTGAAAACAAACTTCGAGCTGATTTCAAAGAAATTTTGAACAGCTCTCACATGCTTATAATTTTGACGAATTGGGTTATAGAATTGATATTTAATCGAAGTATATGAGCGAAAAAATACCTCTAGTAAAAGTGATTGAGTCCACTTTTTTGATACTCACTACCAAAAATCCAACCACTATAATCCTTAGTTTCAATAACAAATATCCCATACGGTGAGATTAAAATGTGGTCTATTTGAGTCGTTCCATCAGGAGTTTTCAATACAACATCATTAAAAGAATAGTATTCTCCATACTTTTTATTTAGCTTTTTCATCAGTTCACTAATAAGTTGTTCGCCAGAATATCTCTTCGAAAAGATAATACGGAATACAAAAAAAAATATAACCACTAAAAAAACATTAAAAATATAATCCATTCAAGTTCCGCAGAAATAAAACACATTATAAAAATTTAAATAACTGACGACATCTAGCATACATGAATAAATTTAATTTTCAAACCAAAATAAAAAGACATCTTATGTAAAGTGTATATAATTTCTTATAGTATGAAACCTGCCAATAGTAGACTGGGGACGAAGAAATTACTTGACACATTTTGTCGTTAACTACGAAACATTTTGATCAGATATATCTATTCGAAGATTTTTTGAAGAGATGTTTTAACGACTGTTTCAGGGGAGTGCAGCATGTTAATAGTGGATAATCTGAAAAGAACTATGTATAGTTCTAAATTTTCAACAAAACAAGGAAACATACAATGTCTACAGCATATGATTATACAGAAAACAAACTTTTTCAACTGTTTTTGCTGATGCTCGGCAAAATGGTGCATGGCGATCTTGTTCGTCAGATCGAATATCTAAAAGTCGAGAACCGGATACTTCGCTCAAAACTTGGCTTACATGTAAGAACAACTTATCAGGAAAAACTGAAGCTAATCCGCTACGGTTTGCGACTTGGTGGAAAAATCAAGAACCTGATATCCATCGTTAAATATTCAACCTTCCGGCGATGGGTCAATTTGCTTGAAAATGGCACACTTCAAGTTAGAAGATTGGGACGTCCACGGACTACGAAAAAAGAAATCGTCCAGCTTATTATCCGAATGGCAAAAGAGAATCTCGATTGGGGATACGGCCGAATAATGGGTGAACTGAAAAAACTCGGCATTTATCGGCATCGGAACACAATAAAAAGTGTCATGCGTGAAAATGGACTTGAACCTGCCCCAAAAAGATATGAGGATTCATGGGATGCTTATATCAAACGATCATTTGAAACGCTGTGGGCGTGCGATTTTTTCAGCAAAACTATCTGGACACCTTTTGGTAAAAAAGTGATATTCGTACTTTTCTTTATCAATATCCGGACTAGAAAAGTCCATATTGCAGGAGTAACCGATCATCCTAAAAAACTATGGATGGTCAACAGAGCAAAATACATGGAGCAATTCTTCGAAAATGACGACACGACGAAACTTCTGATCCGTGACGGCGACAAAAAATATCCGAAATTGTTTGATGAAATTTTCAAGACACACAAAACCAAGGTAAAAGTGCTCCCGTACAGATCGCCGAACTTAAATCCTTATTCGGAGGCATGGGTGAGAACGATAAAAAAAGAATGTCTCGAGAAATTCTTCATCTTCGGGAACGTGCATCTTGAGTATCTCGTTCGCGAGTTCACTACCTATTACAATACCCATCGACCACATTCCGGGCTAGATAATTTGACGATCAGAGAAAGCACTGGATCAGTGAAATGCGAATCACGGCTAGGTGGTATTGTGAAGCATTATTATCGAGAATGACACATCATGATTATATGTCCGGCTTTTTGTAGGGACTATTTCTTTTTCTTCATTGATCCTATGGCAGGAGTGCTTTTTTGACTTGAACTCTCTTTAACCGGAAAATATTTACCGGTTTTTGCGTCTCTTCCGACTTTGTAATCACTCGCATGAAGTTGTCTTGGAGTTCTGTGCATCACCATTTTCCGGCTCCTTATTATTAGGGAAATATTTGACTGCCTGTTCATAACATTTTTTGTGATATCTCACACCTTCAACTATATTAAATAAAAGAAGTTTTATCAACTCATCTAATTCACTATTTTCTGAATAATCTGCTTTTGCAATAAAATCTACTCGTTTTGCGTTCAATAAATCTTTGCAAACATCGAGTCCTTTATTGTCTCCCTCTTTAAAAACTGCTATGGCATATCCACCGCTTTTTCTGATTACAGTCATACATGGGACATCTGTTAAACCATCTCCTATATATAAAATATTTTGGAAGGGAATGGAACGAAGTGAATGAGGCATGTGTTCATTTATGTTTTCATGCATATCCTCCATGCCTTTATTAATCCTAAAGATAAATTGAGTTTTCAAGGTATCATTTACAATTACATTAGGGAAAATTGCTGCTCCATACTCATCATAATAATACTCCGAAGCAAATATCTTATGAAAATTATCTGCAATCGTTGTCCCTTCAATTATTTCCTTTTGCCCGGCATAAATGATGTAGTGTCTTAACTCCACAGTATCATCAAATTGATCGGTGATAAATTGATTAATCCTACTAAAATATTGTTCCACACCGTGGAAATATTGAATTCGTGTTGCAAGTGAGTGTAAATTCTCTCGTTTAACAGCAAACTTCTGGTTACGTGACATTTCAAGCATCAATCGCATATAAGTAACAATTTGTTCTCCACCCGTTTGTTTAGACTCTTCTTTAACCTGATCCCAAAATACAGATCCTTTCGTAATACCTATTTCAGGTAAAATCGTATACTCTTGCATAGGTAATGGGGTTAGTGTCCCATCAAAATCATAAACAAGCGCAATAACATTATGCCTAAATTCATTTGAACTAGGTGACATGTGCACATCCTCTTATAAAGCAAATTTAAATACGTATTATTTCTTCTTCTTTACTGTTTCTACAATAGCCGTGCTTTTTCGTCTTTCCGCTTCTTTTACTGGAATAAATTTACCGGTTTTTGCATCTCTTCCAACTTTAAATGTTTTTTTGCTAGATGCCATTTTCGTCCCTCCTTGGTTTGTTGGGTTTAACATCAAACAGCATATTTTTTCCTTCGCTTTCGCTCTTTAATAACAGCATTTTTCAATGTATCAAATTTCTTTTCTGACCACTCATCAGCCAAATACACAAAATCAGGATGTACTGATAATCGATAATTTCCCTTCTTATCATTTTGAAGAAATTCGTCGCTATTCATTTTGTGGAGATATGGATTAAGTTGTTTCTTCAAATCGCTTCTCAGGCGTTGTATATGAGCAATACTGTCTCTTGTTACCTCTTGCTTTTCTAATTGTTCGCCAGATATCCATCCGCCGCCATTGTTTTGTTTTAATTGTATTGCAAGAAATATTAGGAACAGCATTTCATGATACTGTATAGAGATTTCTTTTCCATTTATATTGATCAGATAATTTCTACCTTTACCATGTTTATGTGGAAAAGATATTTGATCATAACATTTATAACCGAATTTATCGTAATCCAGTCGTTGCTGTTTCGTCAACTGTGTGCCTTCTGCAATTCCTAATTTCTTAAGGTGATCAGAAATAATGTGATTTATCGAAAGTGCAAAATTATCTGTGTTTAATACGTCAAGCAGAGGAAGCTGGATGACAGACTGATTCTCCAGATTTTTCTGCAGAATAATGTCTTCGTCTGGTGATAATGTCAGGATAACGAGTACCCGATCTTTATCGCAGATGCTCTTCAAGCCGGATAGCTCTACAAATGCACTCTTGCTGATTTTTCGCACAAAAACAAATCCTACCTGAGTTTCAGGATAAATCCTGTATCCAAGATAATAACAACTTCCCGATATCTCTTTGAGTTGCCCTTCAAAGTCATTTGCAGAAGAGATATGTTCCAAAAGAATCTTGATTGGAAACTCATAGCTGATACGATCATCTTTATCCAGCAACCAAGGTCCGTCATCTGGGTGCTCAGGACAAAATCCTTCCAGATCAGAATCTACTTCAACAACGGTCAATGGCGAACCGCAATGACAACGCGGTTTTCTGACAGATTCGTGAGTATCCTTTGTGGGCTTACAATATGACAATATTTTCAAACCGGTCAGACGCTCGAATTCAGCAACAGAGTATTGTTCGATAAGCTCATTTTTACTAAAAAAAGGCCGGGAAACTTTTTCTGCTTCTTGCAACAGGTATTTCAACATAGCTTCACTTTTTGTTCTTTCAAATATGCCCCGATAATATTAGCATATTTCTTCTTATTAAGATCCGACACATTTGGTGGATTGATCTCAAACGTAACAGTTGGATGCCGTCCATCAACATTCATCCGGAAAGTGAATTTTGCGTGAACCAAATCGCCTGATTGGAGCGTAATCTTTCGAATTCTTCCTCCTGCAATGTTTCCAGTACATCCTCTGATCGGATAAAGATATAGGGTTTTTTACTGCCTGCTATTGTTAATTTCACTTCCTTAAGAACAATGGACTCAATATCGTCATTACCCTTAAAACTAAATTTCCCATCCTGTAGTGGTTTTAGCGAGTAAGTCATATCTCGATCTTCACGCTCAGCTTGCTTGGGGTCTTCAATAATAACTTCCGCAAATGTGTTGAGATAATTATCCCGATCCTTCTGATATGGTGCTTTGATCTGCAATGTTGAGGTTTTTTTATTATATATCAAAATATCTTGAGTCACAGGACGAAACAATATAGTTCTTGTGCCGCCTTCTGACCAGATTGGCTGTGATCGCTTGTAAGAACCTCGTCTAATTACAATAGTTGTTAAATCACCTTCGACATAATGACGAACCCTACATTCACCACCTTTGGCTAGATCCGCATAAAATTCACTTATCAGCAGTTGAAACTCTTTCAGCTTGTCATCAGTTAGTTCAAATCCATCTGCACTGATATTATGTTCACTGAACTTACTTGACGAGTTGAACAAACAATATTTGTCATGTACATAGTAAAATGCTTTCGTATCATTCAGAAAAACCTTCATTATTAATTCTTCGCGGGATTCTTTTCCAGTTGTTTCAATCTTGCACCGTTTTATGGCGGTCACGACCAAATTCATACTTGTATTGCTGATATCATACATCTGAGAAAGTTCTTCTAATATTTTTTCAATCAAAGGATTGGCGGTATTTTTATGAAAAAATTTAATCAGGTTTTTGGAGTCGAATGATGTGAGATTCAAACTTTGATATCCATCTTGTGTGAAATATTTTTTGAGCAAATCTTTAGGGACACCATCTAAAAAACTCAGCAGGTTCTGATCTTTGTACCGAGGCATCTTTTTCTCCATTTTGAATAGTTTTTACATAATATCATGTCACGAATACCACACATCACATATCCATTATTTTTTTTGTCCATGATATAAATTCTTTATCGTTTCTCGACAACCATTTAACTAAGTGGCTATTATAAATATTCATTCTGAATTCGGAATGCAACCATTCTTTGATTGCCTTAAAGGCATTCTTACCATGAACTATTTTTGTCGGCTCTTTTTCCCACTCATACTTAAATAGTTCTTTTGCTTTTTTATATGCTGTCCCGGGAGCCAGGCCTTTATGTTGCTCTTGATAAAAAGTAAAATATGTCGCAAATGATTCTTCGAATAATGCTCCGTCCATTTTAAACAAATCATCCCAAAATGGTTCTAAGTTCGGATTGTTTTTTAATAATGACGTATAAAAATTATAATTGAGAAAAAAATTCACTAATTCCTTTCCAGCGGTGAATATGCATTTAATATTTATCGCCGACAAGTACTTATTAACAGCATATTGGTCATGTTTATTGTAATAATCTTTATCTAGGATACATATAAATTTCATAGATGGGTCATTGAGGATCTTCTCGTAAGCTTGTTTATAATAAGTAGTTTGCTTGTAATTATTAAATCCACCAATA
>JACKPL010000001.1 GCA_024233545.1 bacterium | reverse complement strand
CCCATGTGAGATAAGATGTTCTTCTTCAGCCCCAGTTTCCATATCACGAACGATCAGGCGCCTTTTTCCTTTTACCGTCCCTTTAAACTCAACAACGCCGTCTATCTTTGCAATTTCCGCCGCTTCTTTGGGACGTCTCGCCTCAAATAATTCAGCAACGCGAGGCAAACCACCGGTGATATCTTTAGTTTTGCTCACTTTTCGCGGAGTCTTTGCTATCAAACTACCAGCGTCAATTTGCTGTCCGTCCTCAACGACAACGTGTGCACCCGCAGGAATAGAATATTGCGCAACAATTTCATCTTCCATTCCATAAATAACAACTTGCGGATGAAGCTCTTCTCGATGCTCAATGATAACAGTTCCAACTAAACCGGTAGATTCGTCAATTTCTTTTTTCATTGTCACGCCTTCGATAATATCGCTAAAACGAACAATCCCGCGTTTTTCAGACAAAATGGGGATATTATAAGGATCCCACTTAACGAAAGCCTCGCCTTTTTTAACCTCTCCTCCCTCAGGTACACTGATAACAGAGCCAACCACAACTGAATATTTTTCCAGTTCACGCCCTTCGGGAGAATGTATACTGACTAACCCATTCTTGTTTAATGCGATATGCGTTCCTTCTTTAGTCTGAACGAATTTAATGTCATGGTATTGTATGATCCCATCATTCTTTGCAATTATCTGCGGCTGTTTAAATACCTGGCTTGCAGTACCACCGATATGAAACGTACGCATGGTAAGCTGAGTACCCGGCTCACCAATTGACTGAGCGGCGATAATACCGACAGCTTCACCCAACGAAACCATTTTGCCTCGCGACAAGTCCATTCCGTAGCATAATTGGCAAATGCCGTTAAGTGTTTCACACGTAAGCACTGACCTAATTTTTACTTGTTCAACGCCGCAATTTTTAATTGTGGTCGCCATATCCATGGTAATAATATAATCCGCTTTACAGATAATTTTTCCATTAGCAGGGTTATAGATATCTTCAAGCGCAGTACGACCAACAATACGTTCCTCAAGACCGACAATTTCGTCGTCGCCTTCAAAGATCGAACGCACTGTTATTCCATTCAATGTATGACAATTTTCTTCGGTAACAATCACGTCTTGAGAAACATCGACAAGCCGGCGAGTTAAATACCCGGAATCCGCCGTTTTTAATGCGGTATCAGCCAACCCTTTTCGAGCTCCGTGCGTTGAAGTAAAATATTCAAGAACGGTTAATCCCTCCCTGAAATTGGAAAGAATCGGGTTTTCGATAATTTCTCCTGAAGGTTTTGCCATCAACCCACGCATACCGGCTAACTGGCGTATTTGCTGGCGGCTACCGCGAGCGCCTGAATCAACCATCATAAAAACAGGATTGATTGTTTGCTTTTCGATAGAACTTTTTAAGCCGTTATACATAGCTTCAGAAATTGTGTCGGTGGCATGTGTCCAAATGTCAATAATTTTGTTGTATCGTTCGCCATCAGTAATACTTCCTGAATGATACTGATGTTCGACTTCCTGAATTTCTTTTTTTGCGGCTTCTACCAAAGTCTTTTTTTCTGACGGAATAACCATATCATTGATAGAAATTGATATACCCGCTTTTGTTGCATACATAAACCCTAGCCGTTTAAGCCGATCAAGTATTTCCACTGTCCTTGTATGCCCAACCAGCTTATAACAATCCATAATTAATTGCCCTAACCGCTTCTTATTGAGCTCGCGGTTGACAAACTCAATTTCCGGCGGCATTATTTCATTAAAAATAATTCTACCGCAGGTAGTAACAAAGACTTCTCCGTTTATTTTTACTTTAATTTTATCATGAAGGGTAATGAGTTTTTCGTCATATGCAAGAAGAACTTCATCAGCCGACATAAAATTGCGCATCACATCCGTTCTTGGCGGTACATCTTTCGTAAGATAATAACAGCCGAGTGTAATGTCTTGCGAAGGAGAAGTAATCGGCTTGCCTGAAGAGGGAGAAAAAATATTATTGGAAGCAAGCATGAGCATCCGTGTTTCCAGCTGAGCTTCGGTAGAAAGCGGTATATGTACCGCCATTTGGTCGCCGTCGAAGTCAGCATTAAACGCGGCACAGACAAGAGGGTGTACACGAATTGCTTTTCCTTCAATAAGTATCGGTTCGAATGCTTGAATACCCAATCTATGAAGCGTAGGAGCACGGTTGAGCAATACAGGATGGTCTTTGGTTACTTCCTCAAGAATATCCCAAACCTCCGGAGCTCCCCTTTCTATCATTTTTTTTGCGCTTCGAATAGTATGTATATTGCCTCTTTCTTTCAATTTGCGGATGATAAAGGGCTCGAATAATTCCATTGCCATTTTCTTTGGCAAACCGCACTGGTGTAATTTAAGCTCCGGTCCGACAACGATAACCGAACGCCCCGAATAATCTACACGTTTTCCAAGTAAATTTTGGCGGAAACGGCCTTGTTTTCCTTTAAGCATATCGCTCAAAGATTTTAGAGGCCGGTTACCCGACCCAACAACCGGCCGGCCGTGCCTGCCGTTATCAAAAAGCGCATCGACTGCTTCTTGAAGCATTCGTTTTTCATTTCTGATAATTACTTCAGGTGTTTTTAATTCTAAAATACTTTTCAACCGGTTATTTCTGTTGATCACTCGACGATATAAATCGTTAAGGTCTGAAGTAGCAAACCGTCCACCTTCTAGAGGAACAAGCGGCCTCAAATCAGGAGGTATGACAGGAACCACATTCATAATCATCCATGTAGGGTCATTATTGGACTGCCTAAAACCTTCTATAATTTTCAGTCGTTTGCTTATTTTTTTACGTGTTTGTTTAGATTTTGTTTTAAGCATTTTTGCACGGAGTTCCGCATTAAGCAAATCCATATCTTCCCGTTTAAGCAACTCACGAATTGCTTCCGCGCCCATCATCGCTTTAAAACTATCTCCATGCCGCTCGAGAGCTTCTCGGTACTCCATTTCGCTTAAAAACTGTTTTCTTTCTAGAGGAGTATCGCCCGGCTCGACAACGACGTAATCTTCATAATACAATATACGTTCAAGCGCCCGAATGGACATCTCAAGTATATTTCCAATTCTGCTCGGCATAGTTTTAAAAAACCAAATATGCGACACCGGAACAGCAAGGTCTATATGCCCCATACGTTCCCTGCGCACTTTAGACAAAGTAACTTCAACGCCGCACCGATCGCATATAATTCCTTTATGCTTGATGCGTTTATATTTTCCGCATGCGCATTCCCAATCTTTAGTAGGGCCGAAAATGCGCTCGCAAAATAACCCGCCTTTTTCAGGCTTAAAAGTACGATAATTGATTGTTTCGGGATTTTTAACCCGTCCTCGTGACCAACTGCGTATAACATCAGGAGATGCGATTTTGATACTAACCTTATCAAATCCACCGCGCAAGTTATAGTCTGCGTAAGAATCGATGATCCTTTCTACCACAGTTTATCTCCTTATAAATCGTTTTAATGAGTTATTCATCTTTTTCAACACGTACATCCAACCCAAGGCTCTGCATTTCTTTAATTAAGACGTTGAATGATTCTGGTGTACCTGCTTCTAGCGAGTTATCGCCTTTTACAATCGATTCGTAAATGCGCGTTCTCCCTTGTACATCGTCGCTTTTAACGGTTAATAATTCTTGGAGAGAGTATGCCGCACCATATGCTTCCATAGCCCATACTTCCATTTCTCCAAACCGCTGTCCTCCAAATTGCGCTTTCCCGCCCAACGGCTGTTGGGTTACAAGTGAATAGGGGCCAATTGCACGGGCATGTATTTTATCCGCAACTAAGTGATTCAACTTCAGCATATAAAGATAACCGACGACCACTTCCTGATCGAAAGGTTCGCCTGTCCTTCCATCGTATAAACGAATTTTGCCGTATTCAGGCAAACCAGCTTTTGAGAGGAACCCTCTGATTGTTTCCTCAGTCACACCTCTAAAGACCGGCGTTTTCATGTGTAATCCCAGTGCTTTAGCCGCCCAACCCAAGTGAGTCTCAAGCACTTGCCCGACGTTCATACGCGAGGGGACGCCCAACGGATTAAGAACGATTTCTACAGGTGTACCGTCCGGCAGAAAAGGCATATCCTCTTCGTGAAGAATTTTCGCAATAACACCTTTGTTGCCATGCCGCCCAGCCATCTTATCGCCGACCATCAGCTTTCTTTTGCTGGCAATATAGACTTTAACCTGTTTTATTACGCCGGGATCAAGTTCATCGCCTTTTTTGTAATTTTCTATATCGCGGTTTTCTTTGACCTCGTTAGTTTCCATTGCCTTGCTGTACCACATAATGACCTTACTGATTTCTTCATCAATTTCCTGATCATCGATCCGAATATACTGGTACTGCGTTAGCGCAAGACGGTCTAACATTGCTTGAGTGATTTGCTTATCCGCAGGAATAATAATTTCTTCATTCCTCAAATCGACAACATCCCCTTTAAGTTTCTTTTTTAAGAGAAGTTGTTTTACTTTTTCGTTACGTTGAATTTCAAGTTCGTTATAGATTTGCCGGTAATGATCGGCAATTTCTTTAAGAACCCGCTTTTCTTCCTGCTTTTCTACATCAGTTTTCGCACGTTCTTTACGAGCAAAGACTTTCACATCAATTACTATTCCTTCAGTTCCGGATGGAACAGTAAGAGAAGTATCGCGCACATCTGCGGCTTTTTCTCCGAATATAGCACGCAACAAACGTTCTTCCGGTGAAAGTTCTGTTTCGCTTTTCGGCGTTATTTTGCCCACAAGAATATCGCCCGGTTTTACTTCGGAACCGATACATATTATTCCGTCTTCATCGAGATTGCGTAATGCTTCTTCTCCAACGTTTGGAATATCCCTTGTTATTTCTTCGCGCCCAAGTTTTGTATCACGAGCGCCGACTTCAAATTCTTCGATATGAACAGACGTATATGTGTCGTCTTTGACTAGTTTCTGGCTAATAAGAATGGCGTCTTCAAAATTATAACCACCCCACGGCATAAATGCAGTAAGGACATTTCTTCCTAATGCAAGTTCACCTTTATCAGTTGCTGGGCCATCAGCCAATACCGTTCCATTTTTAATCTGCTGTCCTTTTTTGACAATCGGACGCTGATTAACAGCTGTGCCACCGTTAGACCGCTGAAACTTTGTAATGGGATACACTCTGCCGCTTACTACTACTTTTTCTGCATCGACATAATCGACAACTCCATCTTCTTCAGCAATTACCATTACACCAGAATCTCGAGCCGCTCGAACTTCCAAACCGGTCGCCACCAAAGGAGCTTCTGTAGTAAGCAATGGGACAGCTTGTCGTTGCATGTTTGAACCCATCAAAGCACGGTTTGCGTCGTTGTGTTCAAGGAAAGGAATCAAACCTGCCGCAACACTGACAAGCTGTTTAGGAGAAACATCAACGTAGTTTAATTTTTTCGAATCAACCTTGACGAAATCTCCCCTATAGCGAGCAATAGTATTTTCTTCTATTATTATTCCGTTGTCATCAACCGGTATATCAGCTTGCCCGATGAGAAAACTTTCTTCCTCATCAGCAGAAAAATATTTTACCGATTCTTTGAGTATTCCTTGCTCCATTTTACGGTATGGTGTTTCAATAAACCCGAATTCATTGACACGTGCAAATGTTCCAAGCGACGAGATAAGACCGATGTTCGGGCCTTCGGGTGTTTCAATCGGACAGATACGCCCATAGTGGCTTGTATGAACGTCACGCACTTCAAATCCTGCGCGTTCGCGGTTTAACCCGCCGGGACCGAGAGCACTTAACCGCCGCTTATGAGTTAATTCCGCTAGTGGGTTGGTTTGATCCATAAACTGTGATAATTGGCTACGCCCGAAGAAATCCTTTATTATACTTGCAAGCCCTTTAGGGTTAACTAGCTTATGAGGAGTCATTACTTCCGAGCTCATGTCATAGAGGTTCATGCGCTCTTTTATAAGGCGCTCCATACGAGCAAGGCCGATTCGGCACTGATTTTGGAGCAATTCTCCTACTGAGCGAACGCGCCTGTTGCCTAAATGGTCAATATCGTCTATATCCCCTTCTCCCACAGTAAGAGAGATGAGATATTTACTCGCCTCAATAATATCGCGAACTTCAAGGGCGGTTTTATCGAGTTCCTCATCGGTAATTTCTATTCCCAGTTTTTTGTTCAGCTTAAATCGCCCTACTCGACTGAGATCGTACCGGCGCGGATCGAAAAACAACCGTTTGAGCAATGCCTTAGAATTTGCCGCTGTAGCCGGATCACCGGGCCGCAGTTTTCGGTAAATATCCTTGAGTGCATCCTCTTCGTTTTTTGTTGGGTCCTTTTTTAGCATCTTAACAATCGGAGATTCTTCATCGGCATTTTTTACTACCGAAATCTTACGTATGCCGAGTTCTTTCAATTTATTGATAATTGATTTTGATATTTTCTGAAGCTGTGGCAAAAGAACTGATGAATCTTTAGAATCGACAACATCTTCTGCTAAAATTTTCCCAACTATATCGCCGACGGGGGCTTTTGCTAAATCGACGTCTTCAACACCATGGAACAAATCGAGAATTTCTTTATTTGAAGAATACCCTAGCGCGCGCAATAACACTGTAAGGAGTATTTTACGCCTTCTGCGCCGCCTATCCATGTATACGTGAATGTAGCCGTTAATATCAAATTGAGCTTCAAGCCAAGAACCGCGATACGGTATAATTCTGAAAGAATTCAAAATTGTTCCGCGAGGGTGAATAATCTGTTCGAAACAAATACCCGGTGAGCGATGCAACTGGCTCACAATGACACGTTCAGCTCCATTGATAACAAAGGTTCCTTTGGCAGTCATTAGCGGAATGTTTCCGAAATAGACCTGTTCTTCCTTGACGTTATCATGCTCTTTCAACCTGAGCTGAACTTTTAGAGGAGCGGCATACGTTAAGCCTCTTTTGCGCGACTCCTCAACATCATATTTCGGGACACCCAACGAATAATTGACAAAATCAAGTATACAACTTTCATCATAGCTCGCTATAGGAAAGATTTCTTTAAAAACAGCATGCAACCCTTGATTTTTACGTTTCTCAGGCAGTACGTCTATTTGCAAAAAATCATTGTATGATTTTGTTTGTATTTCAACGAGATTAGGGATATCGACAGTTGCTTCTACTTCATCAACACCTTCCCGCTTAATTAATACAAATTCATCATAAGAATTCATGTAGTACTCCGCGGTTAAAGTGCTTGGCACATTATTAAATTACTCAATGAGAACAACCCAAGCTATTAACCTTTAAGTTCGACTTTAGCGCCAGCATCTTCCAATTGTTTCTTAATTTTCTCGCCTTCTTCTTTCGAAACGCCTTCTTTAACAGTCTTTGGCGGAGAATCTACAAGGTCTTTTGCTTCCTTTAATCCCAAATTCGTTATAGCGCGAACTTCTTTAATCACCTGAATTTTCTTATCTCCTGAAGAAACAAGAACAACATTAAATTCAGTCGGTTCTGCGGCAACTTCAGCTACACCGCCCGCAACAGGGCCAGCGGCGACAGCTACAGGTGCGGCGGCTGAAACGCCAAATTCTTCTTCCATCATTTTTACCCAATTGGATATCTCAACCATAGTGAGCGATTTAATGACTTCTAAACCCAACTCTGCTCTTTCTTGTGTAGAGAGCCCTTTGATTGATTCAACTAATTTTGCTACTTCTGCCATGATTTGCCTCCTTGTTTTTTACTGATATGTAATTTTCAATACATTCTTTTATAGAATTACGAATTGTTTTCTTCTTTTTTATCTGCTATCGCTTTCAACGCATAGGTAAAATTGCGTAACGGCCCTGACAAAACACTTACAAAACCAGTCAAAGGCGACTTCAGTGTTCCCATTAACTGAGCAAGCAATACTTCTCGTGAAGGTAATTTTGAGAAGTCAACTACTTCTTCGCTTGAACACCAGCTACTTTCTACAAAACCGCCTTTTACTCGTGGTTTATCATCGTTGTCTTTCGAAAATTTAATAAGCATCTTAGCCACCGCTATTGCGTCTTCTTTACTAAACGCAACAGCCGAAGACTGTACAAACATTTTCTTTGTTTGCTCATCAACATTAATACCAGCTCTATCTAGCGCTCGCTGGAACAGTTTATTTTTAACCACCAAAAACCTGCACGAATTTTTTGCACATTCCGCTCGCAACGAATTCAGTTTTTCTGAAGACAATCCGAGATATTCCGTTACAAAAAAACCCGTGGACTCTTTTAACTGACTGGTGATTTCTTCAACTAGATATTCTTTTTCAGGTCTCACTGTAGTTATTCCTCCGCACAGGACATTGTTATCCGATAAATGATTTTAAATCTATTTTCAAGCCGGGGTTCATTGTACTGGTCAACGAACAACCTTTCATGTACACCCCTTTTGCTGTTGCCGGTTTTGCCTTTATTATTGCATCATAAACGGAAACCGCATTCTCAAATAAATTATTTTCAGAAAATGACATTTTACCGACAACAGTGTGGACATTTGCGGCTTTATCGACTTTAAAGTCAATTTTACCTGCTTTCAAGTCTTTGACAGCGCTTACAATATCATTTGTCACTGTTCCCGTTTTAGGAGTTGGCATCAAACCTCGCGGACCTAATACACGCCCAAGTTTAGCAATATCGCGCATCGAATCAGGCGTTGCAACGGCCGCATCAAAATCGAGCCAACCTTTCTGTATTTTATCGATCATGTCTTCAAAACCAACAAAATCAGCTCCTGCATCCTTAGCTTGCTGAGCAAGTTCGCCTTTTGCAAAAGCGAGGACACGGACTTTTTTACCAACACCATGCGGCAAAACGACTGTGCTACGCACCGCTTGATCTGAGTGGCGCGGATCAACACCAAGGCGAAATGCTATTTCAACCGTTTCGTCAAATTTCGGTTTGGGAAATTTTTTAAGAATATGTATAGCCTCTTTTAATGAATACTCATTGGTTGAATCAACCAATTTCACGGCTTCTTGATATCGTTTGCTCCGTTTAGCCATTTTAGATCACCTCTATTCCCATGCTTCTAGCAGTTCCCTCAACGATTTTTATCGCGGCATCTTCGGAATGCGCATTCAAATCCTGCATTTTCTGCTTTACAATCTCTTTTATCTGATTTCGCGTTACTTTACCCACTTTATTTTTATTGGGTTCGCTTGAGCCGGATGCGATTCCTGCGGCTTTTTTTAACAAAACTGCCGCCGGCGGCGATTTCATAATGAAAGTAAATGAACGGTCCTGATAGACCGTAATCACAACAGGCAAAATCAATCCTGCTTTATCTTGTGAAATCGCATTAAATGATTTTACAAACTCCATAATGTTGACACCATGCTGGCCTAACGCCGGCCCTACTGGAGGAGCTGGAGTCGCTTGCCCGGCAGGTAATTGCAACTTAATAAGCCCCATTACTTTTTTAGCCACGGTTATAATCTCCCACGTTCTTTATGTTAATTTACTTCATACCCTAAATATTGTTTAAACACGTTCTACTTGTGTATATTCAAGTTCTATGGGAGTTGCGCGCCCAAAGATTGTTATCATAACACGCAACTTGCCTCGTTCCGGCCATATTTCTTCAATGACGCCTTCAAAATTCAAGAAAGGCCCTTCTTTAATTTTAACTGCTTCGCCTTTTTCGAAATTAATTTTAGGCTTCACTGTTTTTTTGCGGTCTTCTATTTGCTGTAAAATACTGTCTACTTCATCCTGAATAAGCGGTACCGGCTTTCCGCCGCCTATAAAACCAATAATGCCATTGGTATCTTTGATGAAATACCACGTATCCTCGTCTAAATCCATTTGAACCAAAATATATCCTGGAAAAAATTTACGAGTTGTTATCGTTTTTTTTCCAGACTTTACTTCAGAAACATTCTCTGTCGGTATCAGGATTTCAGTAATTTTATCCTGCATTTCCTCAAGTTTGATACGGTTCTCAAGCGTTTCTTTAACTTTCGCTTCTTGTCCTGAAAGTGTATGTACAACATACCATGCTAAAGCCATACGATTTACTTAACCTCATGTTAAAATATTATCTTAACAAAGAACCCAAAAATAAAGTCCATTAACGTTATAACCGCCGACATAACCACAATACTGAAGAGAACGACTAACGTCGACTCTCTTAAATCGCGGAACTTTTCCCAATTTGATATACCGGTTCCTTGCTTGATAGGCCAAGAAACTTTACCGAGTTCAATAAACACTTCATTGGTAAAATTATAAATATTTTCACTGCGAATCATTCCCAAAACAATTAACACTGATATACCGATGGCAAGCAAGTTTGAAACCTCGATAACATGGAATAATTTAGGGTTTGGCACCCATGCAGATATCCAGTCAAAGACTGTATACATGAGCGAACTTACCGGAAACCATGCAAGCATCCCCACAACAATAAATGTTATATAAATACTTTTTTGATGCACGTTTGCGGAACTTTTAGTGGTATTTGCTGTAGCCACTGCTTGCCCTTTCATTTATGTTAATTGTTTTCATATACACAAAACAGGCCAGGAGGGACTCGAACCCCCAACTCCCGGTTTTGGAGACCGGTGCTCTACCAATTGAACTACTGGCCTAAATCTTTTATCCCAAACCCGCCTGTAAAAATTTATCTAATGCACAGATGCTTATACACCTATGAACAAACTTCAAAAATCTTGTTTTATTCAATAATATCCGTGACACGGCCAGCGCCGACGGTTCTGCCGCCTTCGCGAATTGCAAAACGCAACCCTTTCTCCATCGCTATGTCACATATCAATTCCACTTCTATACTCACGTTGTCTCCCGGCATCACCATCTCCACCCCGGAAGGCAAATGCAACGTACCTGTCACGTCCGTTGTTCGAAAATAAAACTGCGGACGGTATCCCGTAAAAAACGGCGTATGACGACCGCCTTCCTCTTTGCTCAACACATACACTTCAGCCTTGAACTTCTTGTGCGGCGTTATCGAACCGGGCACTGCCAACACCTGCCCGCGCTCTATCCCGTCCTTCGCTACACCACGCAACAACAAACCAACATTGTCCCCGGCCTCGCCTTGGTCTAGGAGCTTCTTAAACATCTCCACTCCTGTTACCACTGTCTTCGTCGTCGGCGTTATTCCTATTATCGCTATCTCATCTCCGACCTTCACTATGCCGCGCTCTATCCTGCCCGTTGCCACTGTGCCACGGCCGGTTATCGAAAATACGTCTTCCACCGGCATCAAAAACGGCTTGTCTATATCCCGCTCAGGCTTCGGTATATAACTGTCTACCGCTTCCATCAGCTTCATGATCGATTCCGTTCCAAGTTCGCTCTTCTCTCCATTCAGCGCCTTCAACGCCGACCCAGTCACGATCGGTATCTCATCTCCAGGAAACTCATACTTCGTCAACAACTCGCGCACTTCAAGCTCAACAAGCTCCAGCAACTCAGGATCGTCCACCATATCGGCTTTATTCAAAAATACCACCATCGCAGGCACTCCTACCTGACGAGCCAACAATATATGCTCGCGGGTCTGCGGCATCGGGCCGTCTGCCGCGCTTACCACCAAAATCGCTCCGTCCATCTGTGCCGCGCCGGTTATCATGTTCTTTACATAATCCGCGTGCCCAGGACAATCCACATGCGCATAATGACGATTCTTCGTCTCGTATTCCACATGCGCCGTCGCTATCGTTATACCGCGCTCCCTCTCTTCTGGTGCATTATCTATCGAATCAAATGACCTCACCTGCGCTAAACCCAACTCCGCCAACGTCGCCGTTATCGCCGCCGTTAACGTCGTCTTCCCATGGTCTACGTGCCCGATTGTCCCAATATTAACATGGGGTTTTGTCCTCTCGAATTTCTCTTTCGCCATTGGATTCGTCCTTCTTTTTTCTTAAAATGGAAACGAATTATTCACCAAGCCCTCGACCGGAATCGAACCGGTGACCTCATGCTTACCATGCATGTGCTCTACCGACTGAGCTACGAGGGCACCAAAAAATGTTGTAGTATTATATGCAACAAAGCACTAAAGCGTCAACAAAATAAATAAAAAAAGTGGAGCGAGCGATGGGAATCGAACCCACATGACCGGCTTGGAAGGCCGGGGCTCTACCATTGAGCTACGCTCGCTCATTTTTTCATTTGGGCACGCTGTGGTTTGCAAGTGGTGGGGAGAGGAGGATTCGAACCTCCGAAGGCATGAGCCGACAGATTTACAGTCTGTTCCGTTTGACCGCTTCGGTATCTCCCCAATACATAATCATACTATAATAAAACAGTAAAGCTGGCGATGGGACTTGAACCCGCAACCTGCTGATTACAAATCAGCTGCTCTGCCAATTGAGCTACGCCAGCAACTATTGCTCAATTTTTACAATAGTGGAGTTTATATGTAATAAAAGTAAAAAAGTCAAGATATTTTTACTGAAAATCAATCAGATTTGCCATTTAGCGCTCAAACTGATTGTAAAATGTTTTCTAGAAAAATTTGTAGACGATTTTTTTCCACCATGAATTTGTTTTCGGCACATCTTGCTCGACAATAAGCGGTGCAACCACCTTTGCGCTGTCAGAAAAGCTAATCGTAACCCACCCTATTCGTTTTAAATAAGGTATTGGGGCTTCAAGCGATTCCGGAAGCGAATAACCGAATTCAGGTTGTCTGTTCTGATCTCTTCCAACGAGCATTTCAATAGGAGCCGCTAATTTTACGCCGACGGATTCCTGATCGGCCAAAAAGACGGGTACTGTCTTTGCCGCAGGTAGAGAATCGATTGAAATCAGTTTATAATTGCTAAAACCGAAATCCAGCATGCGGGAAGCAAGAAGAAACCGCGCGGGTTTTGTACGTGCCCCCATCACAACTGCAATCAAATGGAAATTCGAGCGGTTCGCAGTTATGACAACACAATATCCCGCTGTCTGAACAAACCCTGTTTTTAGGCCATAAACATCGTCACGCTGTTTAAGCAGGTCATTAGTATTGACAAGCGAAAATGCGCCATCGCGAATAGTATCGTCCTGTATTTGAGTATACGCAAACACTTCTGGACAATCGACCATAATCCACCGTGCTAAAAGCGCAAGATCCCGGGCGGTAGTATAC
Organism: bacterium; assembly: GCA_024233545.1. GTDB lineage: Bacteria > Auribacterota > Auribacteria > Auribacterales > Auribacteraceae > JACKPL01. Next base: position 379,318 of record JACKPL010000001.1, on the reverse strand, counting down.
TGTTTTCTGTCGGGATCGGTTTCAGGCAATCCGTGGGAATTACAAAAGTGCGTATTGCTTAAACCAAGCTCATCAGCTTTATCATTCATCATCTCGACAAATTGGTCTTCAGTCCCAGCTACAAGTTCTGCCAATGCGTATGCCGCATCATTTGCAGAAAAAACAGCCGCTGATTTTATTAACGCATCAAGGGTGATTTTTTCTCTCTCTTTAAGATATATTTGCCTGCCTCCGACACGGCTCGCTTTGCGGGATATGGAAACTTCTGACGACGGGTCGATGCGATAATTCCGCATATGCTCAAACGTAAGGTACAATGTCATCATTTTCACGAGGCTTGCAGGAGTAAGGCGGATATCCGCATCTTTCTCATACAGAATTGTTCCTGTTCGCGGTTCCATGAGCAGAGCGGAAGGAACTTCAAGTTTAAGTTCTTTGTTGCCAGCCCATGATATCCCAAACGAAATTGTAAAAAAAATGAAAAAAAAGCCGGCTGTTTTTTTAAACATATACGTACCCTTTATTGCTCTTTTTCATGGGAATCCATGGAGGTTAAATAATCATTCTCTTTTTAATACAACGGATAGCAAACCATACAACAGGCGGAATAATAATTATGAGGAACAAGAGATTATGTACATGAAACGATTCAAGTTTTCCCAATACCAACCCGCGCATAAGATTAACACTATGAGTCAATGGTATGCAATAGGACACTTTCTGCAAGACAACGGGCAATTCTTTGACCGGCATAAATATTCCGGCGAGAAAAAACATCGGGGTACAACAGCCGGTCACGTAAAAGTTGAAGTTATTGATTTCTGTAATGAATGAAGTCATAATCAGTCCAAGCGCTCCATAAATTATGCCGGTCAAAAAACCAACCGCTGGTGCACATAACGCCCACGGAGAATGAACTAAACCGAAAAAAGAGATGGTAATCAATACCGCCAGAGAAAAGAATAACCCTTTTGCTCCTGCCCAAATTACTTCGCCGACAAATGCATCAACAATACCGATAGGAGTAGAAAGAATTCCGTCATAAATGCGTTTGTATTCCATTCTAATGTGCGTGCCGTACGTTAATTCGAATGTTGCAGTAAACATCGCTGTTGAAGCAAGTAAACCCGGCGCGACATATTCGCTGTATTTCATCCCTTCGATAGTGTTGACGTAACGTCCTACGCCAAAACCGATTGCGGCTAAAAACAATAACGGTTCGACAAAGGGCGGAAACCCGTTCGCAACAACATGTTTAAAATAACATTTATAATGACGGTAAAAGACGCTGAGCACCCGTTGAATGAACCCGGGCGGATCGATTACAATTGCGTTATTCATTTAACCCTCTGCCGGTTAACTTCAAAAACAGGTCTTCAAGATCAGCACTGCGCACAATCTTTGAAGTGATGTGGTGCTGTTTGCTGATCGAATCAAGAATACTGTCAGAATCTGAATATATATAATATCTGCTTCCGTGTATTTCTACCGTGCAATCCGAATGCGGCAGAAATGATTGCTGATCAAAATTATGGCCGTTGCGGGTAAATTCCATGACATAGCGTTTCGTATGTTTATTGACCAATTCATGAGGGTTTCCCGCCATTAAAATAGTTCCGTTATCCATAATCACCAGCCGATCGCACAATTGGCTTGCTTCTTCCATATAATGCGTTGTGAGAAGCATTGTTACTCCTGAATATTTTAGTTCGCGCAGTTTATCCCAGATAAGATGGCGCACCTGCGGGTCTAGTCCGGTTGTCGGTTCGTCGAGAATAAGAATCCGCGGATTGTTGAGCAAAGCGCGCACTATTATCAGCCGCCGTTTCATGCCGCCGGACAATTCCTTAATTTTTGCGTTTTCTTTTTTGTCTAACGACATAAAATTCAGCAGTTCTCTAATGCGCTGGCGAGATACGCGGGGCGGAATACCAAAATACCGCGCAAATACTTGGAGGTTTTCTTCAACGGTTAATTCAGGGTCGAGGTTGTTCTCTTGGGGAACAACACCAATGATGGATTTGATTCGAGTCGCGTCATGCCGCGGATCCATACCGGCAATCGATAATTTTCCTTGTGTTACCGGGCTTATGCAGTAGATCATTTTCATTGTGGTTGTTTTGCCCGCACCATTAGGGCCAAGAAAACCAAAGCATTCCGCATCGGCAATAGAAAAATTGATTCCATTAACCGCTATAAAATCGCCATACTTTTTTGTTAAGCAATCTGCTTGAATTAACGGGGCATCCATTATAGTATGTTTTCCAAAACGTGTTGTGTGTCGATAGTATTGTTACATGCATAAAAAACGCACCATTAGGTTACCTTTAAAATCACGTTTAGTAAAGATTCTTTTTTGCGCCTTGAGAATTATCTGTAAAAAGCTTAAAATACCGAAAAAACAGCAACCCTCTCTAGATTAAGGACAAAGAATGATATGGACAAATGCAGAAAACAATGGTTGTCAGTTGTGTTTTCATTGTTTATTATAGCTTGCCCCGCAACTGCATCCGCACTATCCCCTGAAGAAATACTGGTTATTTTTAATGGAAATGACATAGACTCCAATACATTGTCTCAATTTTACCAGCAACAGAGATCGATACCCGAGAAAAATATGTGTTATGTTATGTGCCCTGCATCCGAAGTCATCACACGCGATGTTTATGAAAAACAGATCAAAGAAAAAGTAGAAAAACATCTGGAAGAAAACGGGCTTCGCTCGACTATAAAATGCTTTGTGACTATTTACGGTGTGCCTTTAAAAATTATTGAGTCGAGAATCCCTGAACTCTCAGTTAAAAACGAACAAATCAGCAGAGAGATAGCATCAAAAAAACAGTTTCTTAATACCGAACAACAAATTGCAGAGTTATCAGAACAATTTAAGCGGAATGCTCAGGAATTGGAAGAACTGAAAGCGAAACCGACTTACGCCGCTGTCGATTCCGAACTTACACTCCTGTTTCAGGATTACCACCTTGCCAATGTTGTTCAAAACCCTTATGCCTACACACTCAATAAAACGTTCGTTCCGTTCGCCATGAATAGCAAAATGTATATGGTGACCCGTCTTGATGCACAAAGCCCCTATCTCGTCAGAGAAATGATTGCCAAAAGTATTCAGGCGGAAACAACCGGTCTTACTGGCAAAGCATATTTCGATATGCGGGGGAGCAACGCCGGCGATAAAGGATATTACGAAATGGATCAACTCATAAAACAAGCGGCCGAATTGACTCAACAAGCAGGATTTGAAACGGTTATAGAATCAACAGCCCAGTTATTTGAACCGAAAGCATGCCCCGACACTGCTATCTACTGGGGGTGGTACTCATTGCAAAACTATGTTGATTCGTTTACCTTCGTACCCGGTGCAATAGCTGTTCACATTTCTTCTACCGCGGCTTATTCCCTCAAACAGGATAATTACTGGTGCAGGCATCTCATCAATAATGGTGTTTCCGCTACGCTCGGACCGGTATTTGAACCAATGCTGACCGCCTATCCCGACCCGGTAAAATTTCTAGAAGTTCTTTTCAGTGGACACACTATTGCTGAAGCTTTTTATTATGCCGCACCTTATCTTTCATGGCAGATGACTCTTATCGCTGACCCGCTTTATACGCCATTCAAGAAACCGTTGTTGCCTAAACCTGATAAACAACCTTGAGGCAATTTTTATAAGTTATGTTTTCTTTTCGTTAAATGGGTCGATTCCGTAATATTCTTTCATGAATTTGATGGTACGTGACTGTTTCCAGTGTTTAATCGTCCAGCCCTTAAATACATAAACGAAAAAGAAATGATAGAAAAGCCCAACACCCCATCCGCAAATAGGATACAACGCCCAACAATGTGCAGGTGTAAAGTGAAGATTGATAAATAACAGAACAAGGTTGCTTAAAACATAAATGATCAAATGGACATAAAACGCCGTGCGCCTATGATATTTTTCACGTTGCATAGGGTTGCGCGTGCCACGGTCAAAGAATACAAAACAATCGCAAAAATGGCCTATTATCACGATTGCCCAAAAAACAATCGGCCACTGTGCCCACCACATCTGTTTAAAGTTGATCCAATTGATCATAAATAACATCAAACTCAAAATTATAAACAATGAAAAATGGAAGAAAAATATCATTCTTTTTTCAATTATTTTTTTCGCTTGTTTATAATATTTGAATGACGGTTCGCTTTTGGCAGTTTTTCTCTCCATATGCTCTTCGGTCATTATAGAACTCCGTGTAATAACTCTCTTCCCGCTTTTATTGGAATCATACATCGGCCGGCAAATGAAATCAATTTTTATCTTTTTTATCCATGCATCTATTTTGATAAGAGATGAAAATTTCTTGCCGAACCCCTCGTTTTCATTTATGATGTTGTGTTCTTTTATCATAGATTATCGATATAAGGATTTTATGATGTATTCACGGATTGTTACTCACGATGACATGGACGGTATAGTGTCTGCCGCTGTTTGCAGTTATTATTACCATATTGAAGATATTTATTTCACCGGCCCTTATGCAATTGCAGATTGTAAAGTACAAGTAGAACCGTCTGATATCGTATGCGACCTGCCCTACGTTCCTAACTGCGGGCTATGGTTTGACCATCATTTGGGAAACAAAGAGGCTCTCGAATACCGCGGTATAAATATTGATTCACTGCCCGGTTCATTTGGACTGAAAGATAGTTGCGGAAGAGTTATATATGATTTCCTCGACAAAGAATCTATCCAATGGCCTGAATACCTCACCCGAACCCTCGATGAAATCGATGTAATTGATTCTTTCGCTTACTCTTGCAAAGAAGATTGGCTTGCAAATACCTTCGGGAAACTAATTAACAATACACTCCTCCTGCCATTTTCAGCAAACACAAACGGCATAGAGTATATGAGGAATCTTGTCTATGCAATCCGAGATTATCCGCTTGAAGATATTGTTGAGTTCGACTGGGTAAAAGTGCGGATTCAAGAATATGCCGAGCGCGAACAAGAGATCATTCAAACAATTCAAAATTGCGTACGTTTTTTACCTGAAGATAAAGAATCAGCTCTTCCAATTATTGACCTTACCGATCTCAACTACCGCCCTTTTATAGTTCGTCCGATGAGTTTTGTATTGTACCCGCAATCCAAAGCTGTTGTTGTAGTACAGAACCAATTTATACATGGCGTTAAACAACATAACCTGAACTTTTCAATGTCTCTCGGTTTTTACTTTTACAAGAAAAATCACAAAAAAGATTTGGGAAGCATCATGGCAGAACTCGGAATCGGTGACGGGCATCCGGGTGCCGCAGGCGGCAGGGCACTCTGCACATCAAAAAGCGATATGTTCCGCACTAAAGAAAAACTGCTCAAACAGATTTTTCGCCTTTGGCAATCTCAACCTGAAAAATAATATACAAAATGATCGCTCTATTTAGTTTGCTTATCCTGAAAAATAGGATGGTTAGGATTGAGAACCCGCGCTTTTAGTAACGCTTCATTTGCTTTTTCCGGCAATCCTGTATTATAAAGAAAACGCCCATATTCAACCCATGCATCACAAGAAGATGGATTTATCCTGATCGCTTTTTGAAACATCTGCTCGGCTTTCAAAAGATTTTTTTCGTATAAAGCGACACGGGCTTTCGCAATATAATCTCCCGCTAAAGAAGGTGTTGCAAATGCAAGCAAACAGACTGCACTCCATGCAACCACAATTCCTGTCAATACTTTCTTAAAAACAACTTTTTTGCTCATTAACCGCATCAACACCAAAATAAAAAAAGCCCCCATCGGCAGGATTTTTCCAGCATGGTATACCATGCTTTCCGCATGTGTCCAATATTCTTGTACTTCTGTATATCCGCTTCCTAAATCCATATTAAGCAAACAAAACGGCGTCGGTAACGCAAGGAGAATCCAGATAATACCTATTGAACGCCTATCATTGCGCGAAAATTCCATCGCAAGCAATGGCAGAAACATAACGAGATGATGCTCCCAAACAAACTTAAATGAAATAAAAAAGGTCGACATCCATAACACGATGCAATCAATCGGATCGGTTGTTCGCGTACGAACATGCACATATCCCGCAATACACAATACTGACACCACCCACAGTGTATGCGCAACAGGAATAATGCGTTTGTTATCCGAAACCATTGATACTATATCTGCTAAAAGCGGATATATGCCGATATTGCCTGCCTGATAAAAATAATCAAGCGGCGCACCGCATACATACTTCAAAAAATACGATAAGTCTTTAGGATGAATCAAGAAATACGGAAAAAAAACAACTGCAGATAACGCCGCAGTCATAAACAAGGCTTTCCACCAGCGGTTAGCAATATATACGGGAATACACAGGAATGTATTCATTTTTATATTAAGGCTTAATGCCAAAGCGGTTACCGGTTTTTTATTTCCCCTAACACTGCAAAGCATAAGCAAAGAGATCAAAAAAGCCATAAGAGTATTGGTCTGCCCCATATACATATCAAGATAATACGGCGTAAACACCAGCGACATACTAACGACTTGCAGAAATATTTGACGATTCGGCACTAATGCTCGAATAACAAGCACAAAGCACATAAAAAAAATACCGATTGCAATAACCCATACTTTATATGCAGTAAAAGGGGATACTACTTGTGCGGATAATCCTACAGTATAGGAAAGTAGGGGGGGATATTTATTTAATGCTCCATAAGGAATAACTAATTCTCCTTGGGCTGAATAAATACTTTTCCCCTTGAGAAGATTATGCCCCGCTTGATAAAACTGAAAAAAATCGCCGCCTTTACCAATCCTATGTGATGAATCATTAAAAAGCCCATCCAGAAAACCTATACCAAGCGATACCCAAAAGAGCAGATGTATACTACAAGCCAGCAGTAAAAAAAAATGGTTAATTTTTTTCATAAAAACTGAAATAATATTAGTCCGCTTTTTGAGAAATCTGAGCATCAAGCAACTGAAGCTGTATTGTTCGAATCCCTGTATAATGTGTTTTATTTAGTGAATAGACGATATCAACTTTATCACCCTTGGTCAAATCCTTCATGCATTCTTGCATATTGAATGCGATAACCTCTTGTATAAACCCTTTTTCTTCAACGACAAACTTAATATGGTTTCTGCCAAAACAGCGCGGAAACCCCTGCACTGAAACGCCTTCTGACAGGAAAACAGGACGCCTGTTCTTTTCTCCAAAGGGCGCAAGCCGTTCGGTTTCTTTTATAAGTTCATCGCCAATATCTATCAGACGAAGCTTTGAATCAATGTAAATTTCAGGGACAAGATCGTCGCTGGTCAGCTCTTTTCCAGCAACCTCGTTTATTTTTTTAGTAAAAACATCAATGTTTTTTGCATGGATTGAAAGACCGGCGGCAAGGCTATGCCCGCCAAATTCCTGCAGAAAATCTTTACATTTATGGAGCGCTCCCAGCATATCAAAATTCTTGATGCTTCGTGCTGAACCGCGCCCAATGCCGTCTTCTATGGAAAATACAATTGCCGGTTTATGGTATTCTCTGGTGAGGCGAGAAGCAACAATGCTGACGATACCAACAGCCCAACCTTCTTTTGCAACCACAAGAACATGGTTGTTTTTAAATTCTAAACCGGAATCAATTATTTTTTTTGCATCGCTGAAAACTTCTTCTTCCAAACGTTGCCGGTCGCGGTTATTGTCTTCGATAACCGATGCGTATTTTTCAGCCTCTTCAGCATCCTGCGCAGTAAGCAAATCAACGCCTAAATCTGCTTCGCGGAGACGTCCAATCGAGTTCAAGCGAGGCGCCATCAAAAAACTTATATGGGTTGTTTCCATTACAGTGCCATCGGGAATAAAGGCGCTTTTCTTCAGTTGCTGTAAACCAATTTTTTGCGTTTTGGTAAGTTGTTTTAAACCGTATTTTACAAATATCCGGTTTTCATCAATGAGAGGCATCATGTCGGAAATTGTGCCCAGCGCAACCAAATCGAGCTGTTCACGCAAATCAATTTTATTAAATGCTGACATTTTCCGTTCACGGGCTTTTTTCAAAATACCATGAACAAGTTTAAATGAAACGCCTACTCCAGCAAGTTGTTTGAATGGATAGGTGCTATCCGGCAGATTTGGATTAACAACCGCAACAGCAGGAGGCAACACCGGACCGGCAATATGATGATCTGTTACGATAACATCAATGTTGCGCTTGTTGAGCTCGGTTACTTCTGATACCGAATTGATACCGCAATCAACGGTAATCAGCAGTTTCGCACCGTTTCGCTCAGCAAACGAAATACCTTCTTCGCCAAGCCCATACCCTTCGATCGCCCTATTCGGTATATAATAATATACCGGTGTCCCCGTCATTTTAAGAATTGTGCTTATTAAGGCTGTGCTTGTTATGCCGTCAACATCATAATCGCCATGGACTATAACTGTTTCACGCTTGCTTACTGCATCGAGAATACGGTCGACCGCTTTGTGCATTCCGCCTAATAGGAACGGGTCATGCAAATCATTGAGGCTGACATTTAAAAACTTTTCAACTTTTTCTATAGTATCTACACCGCGGTTCAGCAGAACCTGTGCAGTCATTCGGCTAATTTCAAATCGCACCGAAATTTCATCGCGCAGTTCTCCATGTTCCGGGAACATTATCCATCTTTTTTTCATATTTCATCAATCTCATTTGTAAAGTTCTCATGAATTTTCAGGTTTTGTCATCAATACAAGCACTGGGCTCGCAATAAAAATAGTAGAATATGTACCTGCAATTATGCCGACAAGCAGTGTAAAAGCAAAATCATTGATTACTTCGCCGCCAAAAAAATACAGCGATATAACGACAAACAACGTAGTAAGAGAAGTCAAAATTGTTCTGCTCAATGTACTGTTAATGCTTAGGTTTAATATATCGGTCAGTTTTTTCTTCTTATGGATATGGAGATTTTCTCTTACGCGGTCAAAAATCACGATTGTATCATTGAGAGAATACCCCACTATTGTCAAGACAGCCGCCACAATGGACAGAGATATTTCACGTCCAGTTAATGCAAATATTCCCAAAGTAACTAATACGTCATGTATAAGCGCTACGATCGCTCCGACAGCAAATTTAAATTCAAACCGCCAGCTAATATAAAGCAGTATGCCTCCTAAGGCGAATAAAATTGCAAGAAACGCCTGTTGCCGCAATTCTGAACCGATGGCAGGGCCTACATATTCCGTACGTTCACGGATTAAATTGTAGTCTGCAAACTTTTCTTTTAACGTATCAAAAATTAGTTCAGCTGAATCACTATCAGTGCGCAGTAAAATATCGGTTTTATTTTTTCCGTAAAATTGGAGCACCGTTTTTTCTTCGCCGATTTCTTTTAAGGCATTTCTTACTTCATCAAGAGAAATCGCTTTTGCAGATTTGAGCTGTAATAATGTACCGCCGCTGAAATCTATGCCGAAATTGCCAGAGCCGCGAGCGATAAACGCGACTATGCCGATTACTATAATCACGCCGGAGGCAATAGTTGCGATATTGCGTTTATGGAGAAAATCTATGTTTGTATCGCTAATAAAACGAAACATCTTTAGTGATTTCAACTGAATATTGTTGGTCAAAATTTCAAAAACTACCCTACTGACAAATAACGCAGTAAACATACTTGCCAGAATACCAATGGATAATGTAACAGCAAATCCCTTTACCGGACCGGTGCCGAACTGAAACAGGAATGCCGCGGTAATTAACGTGGTGATATTTGAGTCAAAAATTGTCCAGAATGCCCGATCAAATCCAGCTTCAATTGCAGAATGAACCGTTTTTCCGGCTTTTAATTCTTCACGGATACGTTCATAAATCAGCACATTCGCATCAACTGCCATACCAATGGTCAATATGATACCTGCAATACCCGGCAATGTTAGCGTAAACCCAAGCGCTCCCATAACACCGGTTAACAAAATTATGTTAATACACAATGCGAAATTAGCAATCAATCCTGCTATTAGGTAATATACTCCCATAAAGACAACAACAATGATAAACCCGTAAATAGCCGCAGATATCCCTTTCCTGATCGAATCGCTTCCTAAACTCGGGCTGATCGAGCGATTATCAATCAGCTTGAGCGGCACGGGCAGAGCACCACCGGACAACTGGCGTGACAACCGCTGTACTTCATCTGATGTAAACCGTCCTTCGATAACTGCCTTGCCTCCTCTAATCGCGCTTCGGATACGAGGAGCGGAGATGACACGGTCATCCAGCAATATAGCCAATTGTTTTCCGACATTACTTGCAGTAACTGTTGCAAACCGCTTTGCGCCTTCGCGGGTAAACTCGAGCGCAACAACCGGCATGCCTATGGAAGACCCTGTCGTTGGATAAGCGCTTTGGAGCATCTCGCCTGTTAATGCTGGTTTTGCTTTTACAAGCATCGGCGTTTCGATTTCAGTACCTCGTTCGTCGATTATCGTCTGGTATTTCAATACCCAGCCCAATGGAACTTTGCCGTTTTCGGCTTCAGTCACTTTCTGCTGGTCGTCATTAACAAGGCGAAATTCAAGAAATGCGACATCCGCAATTGTTTTAATTGCTTCCGCCGGATCATCAAGACCGGGAAGCTGAACTACTATGCGGTCTTCGCCTTCAGTATAAATTGACGGTTCTTTTACCCCTAACTGATCTATTCTGTTGCGGATAACTTCCACAGCACGCCCAATGCTGTCTTGCCTTAATGAAGCCGACAATCCCATTTCATTGAGTTTATCTTTATCAACTTGCCATGCCAAATGCACACCGCCTCGTAAATCAAGCCCGAGGCTCAGCTTTCCTTTCCGCTCTCCCGAATCAAACGGGGGGTAAGAAGAAAACGCGGCAACGGCAAGTATTACAACAATAAATACTGCCTTAAAAAAAAGGTTACGTTTCATGAATTCCTCCCTTTGTTTACTATTTCTTATATAAAAATTTGATATAAAAGTTCATTCTGTTCTTTTGTTATTCAACAACTGAAACGCTTGATTTTGAAACATCAATTTTTACTTCGCCGCACACTTTTAATGAAACAATATCGTCTTTTATTCCTGCAACAATGCCATGTATTCCGCCGGCAGTAATTACTTTATCGCCTTTTTTTAAAGATTCAATAAGTGCTTTACGCTTTTTTTGTTCTTTTTGTTGAGGCCGATATACAATAAAATAGAAAATGATAATAATCAAACCGAACATTGGCAACATGCTAAATAGCGATGTGCCCCCCGGTTGAGGCGGCGACGCTTGCGCAAAAACAAACACATTCATGGTGTTTCTCCTTCAAGTAATTTATTCATTGTTTCGTTTTTATATTCCACATATCGATCATTATCAATAGCAGTGCGTATCTTACGCATCAATTCAAGAAAAAAATGTATATTATGCTGAGTCAACAATACAGGGCCCAGCATTTCTCCGGTATTAAATAAATGACGTAAATAAGCGCGGGAAAAATGCGTGCAGACATAACACGAACAATCGGGGTCAAGCGGAGCGAAATCATTTTTATAGGCTCCGTTTTTGACCGGCAGTTTACCGCGTGAGGTAAACGCAGTGCCGTTGCGCGCGTATCGAGTCGGTATGACACAATCGAACATGTCGATACCATTTTCCACCATGACTAACAGGTCTTCAGGGAAACCGCACCCCATTACGTACCGAGGTTTTTCGCAAGGAAGGATATCAGCGGTATAACCGGCAAACTCGTAGAGAAGCATCTGCGGTTCGCCAACTGCCAATCCTCCTATTGCATACCCATCAAAACCAATTTCTTGAAGGGCATATGCACACTCACTCCGTAAATCTTTAAAGGTACTCCCTTGTACAATGCCGAATAATCCCTTATCAGTGTTATTTTTCTTATGCGCTATTTTACATTTTTTCGCCCATTCTACTGTAATCTTTAGGGAATTGCAAGCATAAGTATGTTCTGACGGATACGGCACACATTCATCGAATACCATAATGATATCGCTACCTAACATATTTTGAATTTCATAGGTTTTTTCTGGGGTAAAAAAATGCTGTGACCCATCGATATGCGACTGAAACCGAACCCCTTCCGGCGTGATTTTGCGTAATTGGGCTAGGCTGTATACTTGGAATCCGCCTGAATCGGTGAGAATGGGCTTATTCCATCCCATGAATGAATGTAATCCCCCTGCCTGTTCCATAATATCCATACCGGGGCGAAGGTAGAGATGGTACGTATTGCCGAGAATAATTTCAGCATTGAGTTCGTGAATCACTGCAGGAGTTAATCCCTTGACCGTACCTTGAGTTCCGACGGGCATAAATACCGGCGTCTGCACCGTGCCGTGAGGGGTTTCGAGCACACCCCTGCGCGCTTTGGATCGGGCATCGGTTTTAAGGAGAGTAAAATTCATCCGTTATTCATCCAATATGAGCATTGCGTCGCCATAACTGTAAAAGCGGTACCGCTTTTCTATCGCCTCACGGTAAGCATCTACAATCAGGTCTTTTCCAGCAAGCGCACATACTAGCATAAATAAGGTAGACTTAGGAAGGTGAAAATTAGTCAGCATATTCCGTATAATTTTAAATGAATATCCGGGATAGATAAACAAATTCGTAACACCGCTTTTATGAGGGATAACCCCATCGACATGAACAGCGCTTTCGAGCGTTCTGACAACCGTCGTGCCGACAGGCAGAAGCGGTTTTCCAGCACTGGAATGAGCCGTAATCGCCGTAGCGGCATCAGCACCGATATGATACCATTCGTTTTCTATTGAATGCTCGCTAATTAAGTCCGATTTGACCGGCAAAAAAGTCCCCGGCCCGACATGCAATGTTATTTCAGTTCGCTGAATATTCCGCTGTTGCAAAGCAGAAATGATTTCTTCATCAAAATGTAAACTCGCAGTAGGCGCCGCTATTGAACCGTCATCCTGCGCAAAGATTGTTTGGTAGCGTTCTTTATCCAATTCTTCATAAGGGTTATGAGGAAAAGTTCGTTTGATGTACGGCGGCAACGGGATAGTACCAGCTTGGCGCGCCGCATTCATCGGATTTTCGCCATCACGGAAAAACACTTCGCGCCGGTCGGAATGAAGGTACTTTCCGATAATGAGCGGCCGGCTGTATCCATTGAGCGTGACCGGCGTATCCTCTTTAATGGAACCAGAAGGTTTTACTAATGCTTCCCAATGATTATTCTCCAGCTGGCGGACAAGGAGAATTTCTACTTTTCCGCCAGTCGGCTTTTTGCCATACATTCGAGCAGGGAACACCCGAGTATTATTAACAACAAGCATAAACTGGCCATTTAGAAAATGCGGCAATTCCGCAAAACTGCTATGGATTAAAACACCCTGCCGTTTCTTCACGACAAGCATCCGTGATGAGGTTCTTTTTTCGAGAGGCGTTTGAGCAATCAAATCGGCGGGAAGGGTATAATCGAAATCACCGGTAAACATCAATAAACTCGTTTCAAAGTTGTTTTCGGATAGTAATGATAGAGTATATCGTGATATTTCAGTCCATTTTCCGCCATGGTTTTCGCACCGTATTGGCATAATCCGACACCATGCCCCCATCCTTGTCCTTTGAAATAAAATGAACTTCCCTTTTTCGTTATACTAAAAATACCGCTTCGTACATTTCCATATCCGATAATTTTCCTAAAAATATTAATGGGCAGATCGATATCCTTTCCATCAGCAGTAACAACGACCGACCGCACACGTGAAAAAAAGCGCGCCATTTTCCCCGCCCGAATGGTATTCAATTCAGTACATTTATACCCTTCTTCTCTAATAAGGCGCGATAAAGTCTTAACACTGCATGAATATTCCCATGAATAGTACCGGCTATTTCTGCAAAAAGTACAGGGAACCGGCTCCGGAAATCCGGTGGTGTTTTTCCATACTGCATCCGCATTTTCCGTATATCCGCCGCATACCGCGTGAAAAAAAGAGGGAAAAGTATTGGAATGATACTCGAGGATTTGTCCAAACGTCACATCAACTGCCCATGACGTTTTCGGATTTTCTGCTTCGATGCCATGATATTGTTGTAACTCAAAAGCAACATCGTAATCTCTTTCGGCGTTGGTCATCATGTGATAATAGGCGAACCCGCGCGAAGCAACCGCTTGTGCTTTTAATGCTTCAACGCGCCACAATTTGGATATCTCGCTTGGAACAACACTTTTTAAATAGTCTTCTATTGAGACATAATTAACGACGAGTATGTTCTTCCCGTTGCGCAATAACGCCACATCGCCTCGGTACATCCGGCCGTTCAGTTCAAAAACCTCGGCTTTTTCTGAATCAATAAATACACGGTTGGGAAGGTTAACCGAACCATCCATAATGAGGCCTTGCGTTCCGACGTGTACTTTAAACGTATTTTTGGCGCGTTTTAAAAGCATGCTTTTCTTAGAATAATCATATACCGTATAACTTTTCTTAAATTCAAGAGCCGCTGACCGAGCTTCAGCAATCACTACCCGAACAACCGGCATTTTCTGTGATACAGGATGCCCCATCGAATACAACCACCCTGTAAAGGATGCCGCTATAAAACAGGCTAAAACAAGAAAAAAAATCAATTTAAATGGGAATTTGTTCATTTAGCGCAACTTACTTATTATACCTATTACAAGTGATGCAACAATACTCAATACAACACATGTCGCAAAAGGAAAATAAAACGAAACGTTTCCTTTCCGATAGAAAAAATCGCCCGGAAGGTTTCCAATCCATCCTATTTTTTCAAGCAGGCACACTACTATTCCTATCATCACAACAACACTTCCGAATATGATGCAGATTTTTCCTAATGGCAACATACAATTCTGCCCAACCGATTTTTAAACACTGTTTTTAAAATAATGTTTCCTGATTAAAAGAATCACTATTGTGAAACGTTTTTTTTATATTGAGATGTTCATATGCCAATTGCGTTGCTTTACGTCCGCTCGGCGTTCTCTTTAGGTATCCTTCTTTTATCAAGTATGGCTCGTAAACTTCCTCGAGTGTATCCGGCTCTTCACCGACGGCAACAGCAAGTGAGTTGATTCCCACCGGCCCGCCGTCAAATTTTGTGATGATTGTATTAAGGAGAAGCTTATCCATTTCATCCAATCCTTTTTCATCAACATCGAGCATATTCATCGCGGCATCAGCACTATCGGCAGTAATCTTATTATCAGCTTTAATCTGTGCATAGTCCCTGACACGTTTAAGCAGTCCGTTGGCAATGCGCGGAGTACCGCGCGACCGGCGAGCAATTTCATACGCCCCTTCAAGATCGATTTCAACTTGCAGGATATCTGCAGACCGGATAATAATATGCTGGAGTTCTTCCGCATCATAATAATTGAGCCGGTTAATAAACCCGAACCGCGAACGAAGCGGCGAGGTAAGTAAACCGCTACGAGTCGTTGCGCCTACCAAAGTAAACTTCGGCAAATTCAACCGAATGCTTCGAGCATTAGGTCCTTTATCAAGAATGATATCAAGAACAAAATCTTCCATTGCCGAATAGAGGTATTCTTCTACAATATGGTTGAGCCGATGGATTTCGTCAATAAACAAAACATCGTTTTCTTCGAGGTTAGTTAATAATCCCGCTAGGTCGCCGGGACGGTCGATTACCGGACCGGATGTTACTTTGATATTTCCACCCATTTCAGCGGAAATAATATGAGCGAGCGTCGTTTTGCCTAAACCGGGCGGCCCGGCAAAGAGACAGTGGTCTAAACATTCACCCCGCTCTTTCGCCGCTTTGATGAACAGCAGAAGACGCTCCTTGATTTTTTCCTGCCCGATAAAATCATCAAACTGCAAGGGGCGCAAAGACTGGTCGAGCTGAACATCGCGCTCTAGGAATTCATCTACATATCGTTCTGCCATAAATTTTTACCGAAAAAATTAGTTACTTTATTTTCTTCAATGCAGATTTTATCACATTTTCGATAGTAACGGAATCTAAACTTTTTTCGTTAAGCAATGTTTGCACAGCTTTCTGCGCGCTGATGCGGTTATACCCGAGAGAAACAAGGGCTTGGACTGCATCATGCAACATATTCTGATTAACGGGGCGGTCTGATTTGAACGTAAAACTTTCATCAACTAAAGAAATTTTTTCTTTTAACTCCACAATCAAGCGTTCCGCAGTTTTTTTACCGATTCCCGGTATCAAAGCTATTCGGTCGGTATTTTGACCGATAATTGCCGTCCGCAATTCCGATATGGTAATGCCCGAAAGAATCGCCAGCGCAACCTTCGGCCCGATTTTCGATACGGTAATCAGCAGTTGAAACACTTGTTTTTCATGTTCCGTATAAAACCCAAAAAGGGCAAACCCGTCCTCTCGCACTTGAAAATGAGTGTGCAATTTTATAGATGAACCTACGGCTGGGAGTTTCTCGAATGTCGACAAAGGAACAAACACTTCAAACCCAATCCCGTTCGTTTCTATGACAACATGAGTCGGATGGCTACTGACAAGATTGCCCGCTATCGAAAATATCATACTTTTTTATATCCTCTATTGATATTTTGCAAGGATAGACTTTTGCCGTTGTGCGTGGCACAGCGCCGCCGCTAACGCATCGGATGTATCGTTAAAACGCGGTATATGCGGTAGATTAAGGAGTGTCTTTACCATCTTGCCAACTTGTGTTTTATCTGCCCGCCCATATCCGACAATTGCTTTTTTAATCTCCAATGGAGAATATTCGGCAATTTCAACGCCAAGTTGAGCAAGTGATAAAATCAGTACGCCGCGCACTTCGGATAATTGCATAGATACTTTTGGGTTACGATGCAGAAATGGGCTTTCAACGACACTGCATTCCGGTTTATGAAGCGACAATATCTCTTTGAGCTGATCATATATTGAGAGAAAACGCCCGCTGATCCGCACCTCTTTGCTTTCAAGGCAACCGTATGAGACGGGAAGATAGGCACTCCCTTTTACATCAATAATACCGTAACCCGTTCTGTACGTTCCGGGGTCTAAACCGATAATCCGCACATGTCACCCCTCTACTGTGTAGCCTGAACATTCGGTTCGAAGAACCTACTCTTCGTTTTCCATTTCCTCGATAAACTCTTCAGGAAAATCCGCGTTACTGTAGACATTCTGCACATCATCGTGATCTTCAAGTATCATGATAAGATCGTATACCGGCTTTGCGGTTTTGTCAGTCAACGGCACTGTGCTGTTGGGTATGGAAATAATTTCCGCTGATTCCTGCGGGATTTTATTGGCGTCGAGCGCATCTTTCACCGGGCCGAAATTGGCTGGAGTCGTTACAACTTCGTATGTTTTCAGTTTTTCTTCTTCAAGAAGCACGTCATCCGCACCCGCTTCTAGAGCAACACTGAGTAATTTTTCTTCGTCGACTTTATCGCGGTTGATGACGATGAGCCCTTTCTTTTCAAACATCCACGCAACTGCGTTGATTGCCGCAAGATTGCCGTTGCGTTTCGAAAAAATATTGCGTATTTCCGCAGTAGTCCGGTTACGGTTATCGGTCATTGCTTCAACTAAAATAGCAACACCCGATGGGCCGTACCCTTCATAAACGCATTCCTCATACGTAACGCCGGGCAGTTCGCCGGTACCTTTTTTAATTGCCTTATCGATGGTATCGTTAGGCATATTATTGTCTTTTGCCATTGATATGGCTGTGCGCAAGCGCGGGTTCATATCGGGGTCTCCGCCGCCAATCTTTGCCGCAACGGTAATTTCTTTACTAAATCGAGAAAAGATTTTGCCTCGTTTTGCGTCAGCCGCCGCTTTCTTGTGTTTTATACTTGACCATTTTGAATGACCTGACACGTGAGAACTCTCCTCTGTTTATTCCTCTTCAACTTCTTCATGTTTATACGCGGCGATAACATCTTTTGCCGCCATTGCAGGGACTTCTTCGTAATGCGAGAATTCCATGGCAAACGACGCACTTCCGCTGGTTATTGACCGCAACTCTGTGGGAAACCGGTACATTTCTGCAAGAGGAGCCTGCGCTTTAATCATCTCAAGCCCGGGCCCCGCGGATTCAATTCCCATAATTCTTCCCCGTTTTGTATTCAAATCGCCGGTAACTTGCCCCATAAACTCGTCGGATATAATGATTTCTACATTCATATACGGTTCAAGCAAATAGGGATCAGCCTTTAGCATTGCTTCTTTAAACGCTTTCGAGCCGGCAATTTTAAACGCCATTTCCGACGAATCAACCGCGTGAAACGAACCGAAATACAAACGAATCCTAAAATCTTGCACCGGAAATCCGGCAACCACGCCGCGATCCATAGCGCCTACTATCCCCTTTTCGACTGCCGGAATAAACCCTTTGGGAATAACGCCGCCGACAATTTCGTTGACAAACTCAAACCCTTGCCCGCGCTCTGTAGGTTCCATACGGATAAAAACTTCTGCGTATTGGCCACGCCCACCGGTTTGTTTTTGTGTTTGCAATGCCCTTCGGATTTCCCTTTTATCGACTCGCGGTACGCAACTTTCGGCGTAGTTAATTCAACTTCTATCCCATATTTCGCTTTCATGGCTTCAACTTTTTACGCCGATATGCAAATCGCCCAGCCCTGAAACAATCAGCTCTTTTGTAGCGGCATTGCGTTCGACAATGAACGTAGGGTCTTCGAGTGTCAAAGTGTGCAGAGCAGTACTGATTTTTTCTTCGTCGCCTTTATTCGGCGTATGCACCGCAAACGATGTTGTCGGTCGCGGAAAATCAATCTTCGGATAGAGAATCGGCGTATTATGATCTGCAAAGGTATCGTTAATATTGGTATGTTTCAGCTTCGCGATGGCGATAATTTCGCCGGGAAATGCTTGATGCACGTTCTTCTGTTCTTTACCTTTGAACTGATAAAATTATTTACTTTCTCTTTTGAACGGCTGGACGCATTGTACACCTCATGCTCCGAATCCAGAACCCGGACAAAACGCGCAAATATGTCAATTGCCCGATATACGGGTCAGATACGATCTTAAATACGCGCGCGCTATACGGCTCATCGGCTGACGGTTTGCGCTCCTGCGTTCCGTCTTCAGATTTTACCGGAGGAAACATGTCGGGCGATGGAAAATTTTTGCAGACAAAATCAACCAATTCCTTCACACCGATATTCCCGAGAGCCGAACCGCATAACACAGGGATGAGTTTCCGATTGAGAATAGCTTTTTGAAACCGCCGGATATTTCTTCTTCGCTGAACGTTGCGCCCTCAAGGTATTTCTCAGTCAAAGCATCATCCGTTTCCGCAAACGATTCAAGAAACATTTCGCGGCAGGAATCGTAATCCGCCTGCACAGCGGCATTTGAACACGTTGAATCGACTACACTTACCACTGATTTAATGCCGCTTGGCTTCCTACCGGAATATTCACCGGAACACAAAGAAGCCCGAACGTCTCTGCGCAATGCGGTAAGCGCTTTACTAAAATCGGCATGTTCTTTATCGAGGCGATTGATAAAAAGCCGTAGGTTTATTGGTTTCGCGGAGTATCCGCATAATTTTTGTAGTCTGAATCTGAACACCAGCTAAAGCATCGATAACAACAAGACAGCAATCCACACCCGCCAGCGCGCCGATTACTTCGCCGAAATAATCGTTGTAGCCCGGCGTATCCATAACGGTTACGGCGAACCCGTCTTTTCAAAACGCAACACTTTGCTGTGCATGGTGGTTTTGCGTACTTTTTCATCTTCGAAATAATCGACAAACGACGTGCCGTCATCTACTTTCCCCAACGATCGGATTCGCCGACATTATAAAAAGGGTATCAACCAAACTGGTTTTTCCAACTTGGCCATGTCCAACTACTGCGAAGTTTCTCAGTTTAGTTATATCCCTTTCTTTCATAAAACGTCTCCCATTCGGTTTGTGGTATTTAAAGATTCCGCTTAAAAAAGTTACCATTTAACCTATCAAATAATCAGTGCGCAAACAATAAAAATTTTTGAACGGAACTAACGCCGATTTATTCCTAACGATTACTCGCATATCGAAGAATACGAACTTGATACAATTGATTTTTATGGAAAGAAGAGATGCGCCTTGCTGAAATGGATACCCTCTATATATCGAGCGGTATAAGTACAATATTCTGATCGGCAAGCTGTCGGTTAAGCCGTGTTTCTATGTCCCGTTTATGTGCAGTCGATGCAATAACGATATTTTTATCCCGTATGCGGATAAATCACGGATGGAAATCACCGGCAACCCGCAGAATGTCCTGCCGGCAGTGCCGCACTCTTTATCGATAACCGCTGATAGAATTCCATCATTCAACGCCGACACGATTATTTCGCATAATTCGCCCATACCATAGACGGCAACCGCACCCGCTTGTCTTTTTATCTACATATCCGGCGATATCTGCCTTCAGCTTTTTTATAGGTATCGACTCGTGCAGAAAACCGTTTATCCCGATAAAACACTGCATTTTCGCATTTCATTTCGCCGCGTGAAGCACCGGAACCGGCACATTCCGCCGACCGAACTTTTCGCGCTATCACCAGCAACGACGGCGTTGTCCGTTCAGGGTACGGCGTATACGAGAATTCCACCTCAAACCCATGCAGTTCAAGCAATCCGGCAAGAATATCTCGGTTAAACCCGCTTTTGTGAAACATCCCCGGATTCTCCTGCGACCCGTAAAACATTTTCAGGATATACTCTTTCGATACGCCATCAGTTAAATCAGTATCAGGAGCGAACCAAAAGCTGAGCAACCGCATCTAAATCAGGACAGGTAATAACCAGCCAACCGCCCTTTGTGAGGGCTCTGTTCCATTCTGCGAGGGCACTCCGTACTTCGCTGAACGAGAGATGCTCAATCATATGGTTATTTTCGATATAATCAACCGATTCATCTGCAAAACACGACAAATCAACCGCATTGAGCTGTATATCCGCCGCACTGCTAAACTGGTCGCAGTTGATTAAACCCGGAATTATGTCATTGCCGCATCCAAGATGAAGCCCTGTTGCGCTTTCTTCCTCAACCGTTGTATTGCGTTTTCAATATGTTCAACTGTTTCGGCTCTGTTTAACTTTTGATATGTCGGGATATGTCGGGATATGTCGGGATATAGTCCGGCTCATCTGTTGTTCCTTATAGTATAAGCGTTGCATACATCATCAAAAAGTCGTCAAGAAAAAGACATGTTCAACATTTCCTTTATAGGAATAAATTGATTCCAGCACATCCGCGATTCGGTCAACGACGGTTGAGAGAACGGGAATATCAACCATAGAAACCATTTCCGCCGGATGCAGGACATCCACGCCATACCGTTTTTTATGTTTTCTTTCACTGAATCGGCATGTATATCAAACACACCGGCTAGGGGTGTTTTTCAGCGCCGGAATAACTTGTTCACAATAGCTCCCTGCTCCATATAGATAAACCGGGCGGTTTTTGAACTGAAGGAAACCTGTTGAAGAACTTCCTCCGGAATAATGGGAAATCTTTTGCGAATATCAGCTACAATATTATATTTCTCAAAGAGAAGATTGGCAAACGACTGATTATTTTCAAGTGTTTTCGATTGAGCATTTTTATCTCTCTTGGACAATACTTTCCGGTATTCGCAGGTAACTTTCCGCAGATGATAAAACTAGTTATCCGTGACATTCGAAACCACATTTCCCAATCTTCAGCAAAAGTATTTTCGGATCAAAAACCTGTTTTTTCGAATAGCGCCCGTGCATGCAAAATACAACACACAGGAATAAAATTTTTCCGTTTAATGAGGCTTGGATGATACGGCGGGAAAACCTCTCAACCTCGGCAATAGTTTCGCCACAAGCATTTTCAAGCACATCCGCACATTCCGAATAGACAAAATCACTCGCAGTTGATTCAGCGGCAGTATAAAGGCTCTGAATATGTTCGGATAAAAAATATCATCGTCATCGAGATAGGCAATATATTTACCCGATGCACATTCAATCGCTTTGTTACGAGCTATCGATGAGCCGCCATTAGCAGTCAGGTTTATAGTCTTAATGGAAAAAGCTTTGAATTTGCGCACATGGTTTTCAACACTGCAACCGGCATCATTTACAACTATCACCTCAAAATCACGGAATGTTTGTTGCATAATACTACACAACGCCCGCTCTAATAAATGAGGACGGTTATAGGTTGGAACAATAATTGAAACTCTCGGCATATTTTCTCTTTGTTGAATCTACCACTACTATATTCTAGGCAAGATTAAGCAAAGAGTATGCCTAAGTTTATAGGCGGCATAACTTAGTTTTGTTTTTAACGTCTGACAGCGTATATTTGGCATACAAGGAAGTTTTCTATATTTATATTATAGTTATATCAATCTTGTTGGGGAGAGAACTTAGTGTCGGGAATGGCAGAGAAAAGAGCTCGATATGCCCGTCGATATACGCGGCAATACAGTTTGTATCCTCATGACGGAACGCCATTTCGTCGTTGCTGGATATGGCAGAAAAAAACTGTCGCCTAAAACAAGCGTAGTACCGACACTTTCTATGACATCAAGCTGGAGCCCCGCAACATATACATTAAGCCCGTAAGAATAGACTGGCGGCGCATCCAGTATCGAACCGTGCACTTCGGGGCATTGAGTCAACTGAAAATCGTTATTATAAAATTCCGCAATATTGTACTGCGCATAAACAGTCGATGTAAAGAAAAATGTTCCGTTGGCAACGGTTTCTGAGGCAAATAACCGCTTCCCATAAACGATGCTAAACTCGTAGGCAGGATATTTTGCGCCTCGTTAGCATACAATAACACCGCCATAGCTAACTGTCGCTGGTTACCGATACACGCCGCCTGCCTGCCGCGCGCTCTTTCATTTTATGCACCGATGGCGCAAGCAATACCGTCAAAACGGAAATTACCGAGAAAACAATGAGCAATTCGATAAACGTAAATCCGCGTACTTTACATCGAGCCATTTATTGTATTTTGTATTAGTTAGTATTCTCCTTAAAAGTATTATCGAATAGTTATAATAAAAGTTTATCTAAATACGTTTACTTATTTTTTCCTTTACCCGGATGATCTCCATCGCCGTGAGCAGGGTTTGACGGGTCTTCGCCTTTCGGGGTATCTTCGCCTTGCGACTCTTCGCCGCCGTTTCCTAATCCGTTATTACCTTTGTCTTTATCTTTGTCGTTTCCATTGCCCGGGTTATCGCCGTCATCGCCATGAGCAGGATTTGACGGGTCTTCGCCTTTCAGGGTATCTTCGCCTTCTTCACCGCCATTGCCTAACCCGTTATTATTTTTGGGACTATCATTTTCTTCGCCTTCATCCGATGGTGAATCGGGAGGCGCGGTAAAATCTTCATCAGAATCGTTCTGCGGAGTAAAATGTGACGGCGGAATAATATCTTTAAAATATTCCACATGCCCATCAACATATGCCGCAATTGCAACGCCTATTCCATGGCGAAACGCAACCTCAGGAGAACCGGAAACCGCCTGAAAAAACTATCGGTAATCATCACCGTAGTTGTAGCGCTTTCAATAAGGTCCACGCGCATTCCCGTAATAAATACGTTAAACCCATATGAATGAACCGGTGGAGAATCGAAAATTGACCCCTCTACTTCAGGGCACTTTAAAAGGTCGTACTGATTGTTATAAAAGGTGTTCATTGTAGGAGATGCATATGCCGTGCTTGAAAAGAAGTTAGTCTCTTCTGGCAAAATTTGAGGAGCAGGCACCAAATAATTGCCGGTTGAAAGTTTGACCAAATCAACAGGAAGTTTTTCCATCGATTCATTTGCATACAAAATAGAAGCGATAGCGAGTTGCCGGTGATTATTGATGCATGTTGCCTGCCTGCTCTGCTGTTTTAATTTGTGAACTGACGGAAACAGCATAATTGTCAAAATAGAAATAACGGAAAAAACTATCAGCAACTCGAGAAAAGTAAACCCTGCCTCAACCGTGTTACATCGTTTCATAAGCCGCTCCTTCATAATGGTTTGTACAGAAAACTGATAAACAGGTAACTAACAAGTTTTATACCTGCTTTTTTCTGCAAAAAAGGAGAAAGGATGTATCATAACCGGACAGATACGCTGTAGCAAAAAGGGGACAGACTGCAGACGGAATTTGGGCAAAAAACCCGGCAACTCCCTACTCTCCACAACCTATCGTTGCAGTACCATCGGCGTAAGAGGGCTTAACTGCCGTGTTCGGAATGGGAACGGGTGTGACCCCTCTGCTAGTGTCACCGGGAAAATGTAATTAAAATATAAATGACAGTATTATATAAGATAAACAAAATCATACAAGCAAGAAAAAATGGTCAAGCCAATCGACTTATTAGTACCGGTAAAGCTGAACACATTACTGTGCTTGCACCTCCGGCCTATCAACCTCATAGTCTATAAGGAGTCTAATTGGGATATCTAATCTTGAAGGAGGCTTAGCGCTTAGATGCTTTCAGCGCTTATCCTTTCCGAACATAGCTACCCAGCTATGCCGCTGGCGCGACAACTGGAACACCATTGGTTCGTCAATCCCGGTCCTCTCGTACTAGGGATTAATCTTCTCAAATATCCAACGCCCATACCAGATAGGGACCGAACTGTCTCACGACGTTCTAAACCCAGCTCACGTGCCGCTTTAATTGGCGAACAGCCAAACCCTTGGGACCTTCTCCAGCCCCAGGATGCGACGAGCCGACATCGAGGTGCCAAACCACCCCGTCGATGTGAACTCTTGGGGGTGATAAGCCTGTTATCCCCGGAGTACCTTTTATCCGATGAGCGACGGCAATTCCACATTCAACCGCCGGATCATTAAGACCTGCTTTCGCATCTGCTCGACCTGTGTGTCTCGCAGTTAAGCTCCCTTTTACCTTTACGCTCTACATACGATTGCCAACCGTATTGAGGGAACCTTTGTGCTCCTCCGTTACAGTTTAGGAGGAAACCGCCCCAGTCAAACTACCCGCCTGACACTGTTCCCGGCCTGGATTCACAGACCTAGGTTAGAATTCCAATACAATAAGAGTGGTATTTCACCAATGGCTCCACCGACCCTAACGAGCCAGCTTCAAAGCCTCCCACCTATCCTACACATACTGGACCAGAAGTCAATATCAGGGTATAGTAAAGGTTCACGGGGTCTTTCCGTCTAGATACGGGTAAGCGGTATCTTCACCGCTATTACAATTTCACCGAGTCTTCCGTTGAGACAGTGCCCAGATCGTTACACCATTCGTGCAGGTCGGAACTTACCCGACAAGGAATTTCGCTACCTTAGGACCGTTATAGTTACGGCCGCCGTTTACTGGGGCTTCGGTTCAGAGCTTCACCCGAAAGTTAACCCTTTCCCTTAACCTTTCAGCACCGGGCAGGCGTCAGACCCTATACGTCATCTTACGATTTAGCAGAGTCCTGTGTTTTTAGTAAACAGTCGCCTGGGCCATTTCTCTGCGACCTTTCATTGCTCAGAAAGTAAATTTCATCACAACAAAAGGCACCCCTTTTCCCGAAGTTACGGGGCTAATTTGCCGAGTTCCTTAACGGAAGTTATCTCGCGCGCCTTAGAATTCTCATCCCACCTACCTGTGTCGGTTTACGGTACGAGCGCCTGAATAATTCGCTTAGAAGTTTTTCTTGGCAGTGTGGCGTCAATGAATCCGCTTCACCCGAAGGATTCACGTCCTATCACTCCTCAGAGTTAACAGCAGCCCGGATTTACCAAAGCCGCCCTCCTACAAGCTTCGACGTACACTTCCAATCGTACGCTCATTTAGCCTGCTGCGTCACTCCATCGCTCAAACACTATTCCGGCGGTACAGGAATATTAGCCTGTTTTCCATCGCCTACGCCATTCGGCCTCGGCTTAGGTCTCGACTAACCCTGGGCGGACGAACCTTCCCCAGGAAACCTTAGGTTTTCGGCGACAAGGATTCTCACCTTGTTTATCGTTACTCATACCGGCATAAACACTTCTATACCGTCCACGCATCCTTTCGATTGCGCTTCAACCAGTATAGAACGCTCTCCTACCAAATGATTTTACCGAAGTAAAATCAATTCCGTGGCTTCGGCGATATGCTTAGTCCCGATCATTATCGGCGCAGAATCACTCGACTAGTGAGCTATTACGCACTCTTTAAATGATGGCTGCCTCTAAGCCAACATCCTAGCTGTCAATGCAATTCCACAACCTTTCCCACTTAGCATACACTTTGGGGCCTTAGCCGACGGTCTGGGCTGTTTCCCTTTCGACAATGAAGCTTATCCCCCACTGTCTGACTGCCTTGATAAGGAGCAATAGTATTCGGAGTTTGATTGGTTTCGGTAAGCTGGTAAGCCCCCTAGCCCATTCAGTGCTCTACCCCTATTGTCCATTTACAAGACGCTAGCCCTAAAGCTATTTCGGAGAGAACCAGCTATCTCTGAGTTTGATTAGCCTTTCACTCCTAGTCACAGCTCATCCCGGGATTTTTCAACATCCATAAGTTCGCACCTCCACGATATTTTACTATCGCTTCGCGCTGGCCATGACTAGATCACTCAGTTTCGGGTCTACTCCATGCAACTTACGCACAGTTAATACTCGCTTTCGCTACGGCTTCGTTCCAGAAGAACTTAACCTTCGCCACATAGAGTAAGTCGCCGGTTCATTATGCAAAAGGCACGCGGTCACACGTTGACAACCCGAAGATTGCCCATAGTGCTCCCACCGCTTGTAAGCATTCGGTTTCAGGTACTATTTCACTCCCCTATAAGGGGTTCTTTTCACCTTTCCCTCACGGTACTTGTCCACTATCGGTCACTAGTTAGTATTTAGCCTTGGAAGGTGGTCCTCCCAGATTAGTACGGGGTTTCACGTGTCCCGCACTACTTGGGAAATCAAACAGGAAGACTGCTGTTTTTCGCTTACAGGGCTATCACCTTCTACGGCCAGCCTTTCCAGACTGTTCAACTAAACAACAATTTTTTGACTTCCCGGCTGTTTGATACAACAGCCAGTTTGACTCCCGCAACCCCGCATGTGCAACGGGTATCACCTTTAACACACATACGGTTTGGGCAATCTTTCCATTTCGCTCGCCACTACTCAGGAAATCGCGCTTGCTTTCTTTTCCTCTAGTTACTAAGATGTTTCAGTTTTCTAGGTTTGCTTCCCTACCCTATTTTATTCAGGCAGGGATGATACAGTATTACCCGCATCAGGTTCCCCCATTCGGAAATCTCCGGTTCAAAGCTTGCTGGCAGCTCACCGAAGCTTATCGCAGCTAACCACGTCCTTCATCGCCTTCTAGTGCCAAGGCATCCACCGAATGCTCTTACTTGCTTGACCAATTTGTCTAGCTTGATGAAATTGTTATATCTATATATAATACTGTCAAAGAACAACTTACCATAAACTATCGTATGATAATTAAAATTTAAAGCAATGGAGATAACCGGGATCGAACCGGTAACCTCCGCCGTGCAAGGGCGGCGCTCTCCCAGTTGAGCTATATCCCCAATCTAATGGTGGGCCTAGATAGAATCGAACTATCGACCTCACCCTTATCAGGGGTGCGCTCTAACCAACTGAGCTATAGGCCCCTTAATATTAGGTAAATTATATTATTTAATTTTGATGTATGCGACAGAGGCTATCGACTGATATATGATCAATGCTTTTTAGTGAAAAGAATGTTTTGCCGTCAACTCTGCAAAACAGTTATTTTCAGCATCACCATACTCCTTAGAAAGGAGGTGATCCAGCCGCACCTTCCGATACGGCTACCTTGTTACGACTTCATCCCAATCATTGGCCATACCTTCGGCAACTTCCTCCCGTAAGGGGTTAGATCATTGACTTCGGGTACAGCAAACTTTCATGATGTGACGGGCGGTGTGTACAAGGCCCGGGAACGTATTCACGGCGTCGTAGCTGATACGCCATTACTAGCGATTCCGACTTCATGAAGTCGAATTGCAGACTTCAATCCGAACTGGGACCGGCTTTTGAGATTAGCTCCACCTCGCGGTATTGCAACCCTTTGTACCGATCATTGTAACACGTGTGCAGCCCAAGGCGTAAGGGCCATAATGACTTGACGTCATCCCCACCTTCCTCCGGTTTATCACCGGCAGTCTCTCTAGAGTCCCCACCCGAAGTGCTGGTAACTAGAAACAAGGGTTGCGCTCGTTGCGGGACTTAACCCAACATCTCACGACACGAGCTGACGACAGCCATGCAACACCTGTGTATCGGCTCCGAAGAGAGGTACTTTCATACCCTGTCCAATACATGTCAAGCCTTGGTAAGGTTCTACGCGTTGCGTCGTATTAAGCCACATGTTCCACCGCTTGTGCGGGCCCCCGTCAATTCCTTTGAGTTTCAACCTTGCGGCCGTACTCCCCAGGCGGGGTACTTAATGTGTTAACTCCGGCACTGAGGGAGTCGATACCCCCAACACCAAGTACCCATCGTTTACTGCCAGGACTACCGGGGTATCTAATCCCGTTTGCTCCCCTGGCTTTCGCGCTTCAGTGTCAGTATCAGACCAGAAAGCCGCCTTCGCCACTGGTATTCCTCCCAATATCTACGCATTTCACCGCTACACTGGGAATTCTGCTTTCCTCTTCTGTACTCAAGCCCTTCAGTATCAAATGCAGTTCTACGGTTGAGCCGTAGGATTTCACACCTGACTTAAAAAGCCACCTAGACGCCCTTTACGCCCAATAAATCCGAACAACGCTTGCCCCTCTTCGTATTACCGCGGCTGCTGGCACGAAGTTAGCCGGGGCTTCCTCTCAAGGTACCGTCAGACACCAGCAATGTTACTTCTGATGTGTTTCTTCCCTTGTGACAGTGTTTTACGCCCCGAAGAACTTCATCACACACACGGCGTCGCTCCGTCAGACTTTCGTCCATTGCGGAAGATTCTCGACTGCAGCCTCCGTAGAGTCTGGGCAGTGTCTCAGTCCCAGTGTGGCTGGCCACCCTCTCAGGCCAGCTACCCATCATTGCCTTGGTAGGCCGTTACCCTACCAACTAGCTAATAGGACGTGAACCACTCTTTAAGCGGCAGGCCCGAAGGTCCCCACCTTTAAATAGCAAGCGATGCCACCCGCTATTTGCATCTGGTATTAGCATTCCTTTCGGAGTGTTATTCCAGTCTTAAAGGTATGTTATTCACGCATTACTCACCCTTTCGCCACTCTCAATAGAAAGTTTTTCACCCGAAGGATCAAACTTTCTATATCTCGTTCGACTTGCATGCCTAATCCACGCCGTCAGCGTTCGTTCTGAGCCAGGATCAAACTCTCCATAACTCTTTGTATTTATGATTATTGTATAATCATGGATTTGACGTTGACTTAAAGCTTATCGCATATCATCAAAACTAAATTTTCAAAGATCATCAAAGGTGCCAAGATTTATAGCATTCTCTTTTTTCTATTGTCAACATAAATATTAAATAATTTTAACATTTATCAAAGACTTTCGCATCTCATAAGTGATGTGGCGCATATACTACGACAGCCTGAATCACAAGTCAACCCTTTTTTTAAAAAATCTTTTTTTTCTTTAAAATTAGATCATTTTGTTATTTTTTGAGTTCATTTTAACTTTTTCCAAGCCGATTCTTCTATGCCTCTTGATTTTCATTATAAATGGTCGTATTCTATTTAGGTCTATGAACTGCCAGTGCACGCGTTGAGGAAAATAATGGCTGTATTTAAAAAGTAGTATTCATCACAGGCATTTCATTGCTAGTCATCGGATTAGCAGGTACATGTATTTTCTTTGTATGGGGTATGGTTAAAACACTAGTTCTTGCGTGGAGCAATGTAATGGACTGGGCGGCTTGTGGGGAATATTACTCTATGTTTTTTTCTCCCTCTACTTATTATTATTATTCCATGGTATGAATTGATGATACGCCATAACCCATACCCATTGCTTATACTATATATATATCCGTTATGAGCATAAGCGTTTTGATACTGGGAGCATCTTTACAAAAATGGCAGGAAATTATAGAGAACCATATGAAGATAAACCGTCTGCGAAAATGCATCTCAACACCTCCCCGTATTTTAATAACGGGAGCAAGCGGTTTTTAGGAACCAACCTCGCGGTATTTCTGCGCAATATGTATACCGTAATACCGCACAGCCACAGAACAGCTTTGCAGTTTACCGCAGAGAATGGAGTGGAATGCGACTTGTCATCCGAACGAAACATTCGAATGGATTTATTTAAAAACGGTTTGACTGCGTCGTTCACTTAGCGGCAGTAACATCGCCTGATATATGTGAACAAGACCGGACATATGCCGCACGCATTAATATTGAAAGCAACTCAACATATTGTAAATTATGCAAACGATAATGGCACTCCGGTAATTTTTTTCTCGACGGATTTAGTTTTTGACGGTAAAAAAGGCGCATATACCGAAAGCGATGCTCCCAACCCAGTAAATTATTACGGCGAAACAAAACTTCTTGCCGAACAAAGTGTGCTGAACGCTCTTGAATCGAATATAGTCTGCCGTATAGCATTATCATATGGAAAAAATGCTCCTGAGGCAAAAGGAGGGTATCTTGACAAACTGCTTGAAGGTATTCAAGCTGGTAAAAAACAATTTTTATTTACCGATCAATACCGAACGCCGCTCTACTCCGGCGATTTATGCCAAGCAACCGCCATACTGCTTGAACATATGGTACACGGCAACTCGGGAAAAGTATCGCGTATTTTTCATCTAGGCGGACCCGATACCCTCTCTCGTTACCAGATAGGAGAACAAACGGCACAGATATTTGGTTTCTCTCTCCAGCTATTATGTCCCGTTACAATGGCAGACATACAAAATAAAGTACAACGGGGAAGCGACTGTTCGCTTTCCATTGACCGCGCAAAGCACGAACTCGGTTTCGTGCCGCGCAATATGAAAGAATGTTTACACAGAGACAAACAGATGCGTGAGGAAAAACAGAAAAATGGGAATTTCAATCGCAATTGACGGCTATGCCGGTTCCGGCAAAAGTACTCTTGCCAAGCAACTTGCTCAGAAACTTGGATATGTATACCTTGATACCGGCGCATTATACAGGGCAATTACTTTAAAAATCATTGCTACGAAAGGAATCGAGTATGTAGAAAAATTATGCGCGGAAAAAGATATAAAAAAAATACTGCGCGGAACTTCGATTTCAATCGAACAGAGAACCGAAGGAAATAAAGTTCTATTAGATGGAAAAAATGTAAGCGAATCAATACGCGAACCGTATATTTCCAATTTTGTATCTAAAATCGCCGCATTCCCCGCCGTGAGAAAATTTCTCCTTACCATACAGCGTTCGATTGCCCGTGCACACGATTGTGTCATGGACGGCAGAGACATCGGAACGGCAGTATTGCCGCATGCAAACTATAAATTTTTCGTTTCAGCCCATATCAACACTCGTGCTCAGCGGCGTTGGCTTGAACTGAGCGAAAAAAAAATCCCCATCAGCCTCGAAGAAGTTAAGAAAAACCTTGAAGAACGAGATATCCACGATACATCACGGTCGGCAAACCCGTTGCGCAAAGCAAAAAATGCTGTGTTTATCGATTCGACGCACCTCACGCCAGAGACTCAGCTCCGCGTTGTTCTCGATGTCATTGCAAGAAAAAAATGGGAATCATCAAACAAAATTTACAATATATATAAATCAATTTTAAAAACGTTCTATACACTCGTGTGCCGGATAGAATTTTATTATGAAGACTATAAAGTTATCGAGTCATTTTCCGGGCTTATTGTATCAAATCATATCAGTAACCTTGATCCACCGGCGGCAGGGTTTGGCTTTCCGTTTCAGATAAACTTTCTCGCTAAATCGTCGCTCCGTTCATCGATTCTCAATCCATGCAACCTTATCTTAATCGACCGGGACAACCCTACACCCGGCACCATAAAAGATGTTTTGCAGGCAGTCAGCGAAGGACAATCCGTACTGCTCTTCCCCGAAGGGACTCGTTCGCCTGACGGGTCGATCGGCACTGCAAAAAGCGGTGCGGGCTTGATCGCTCATAAAGCTGAAAAACCGATTATTCCGGTATATATAGAAGGTACGAACCATGTTCTCCCGAAAGGAGCAAAATTTCCTCGCTTTCATAAAGTCCGTGTCGGTTACGGGAAACCGTACATGACCGCCATAAAGGAGCAAAAAGGCACTAAAGCCCGTGAACTCTATCAACAAATCAGTGAAGAAATGCTGGATAGAATTCGTGATGTTCAGTACAAACTTGAAAATAACCTCTTGACGAAAAAATAAAATAAATATACCATATTCCCAAATTTTTTTGTTTAAGGAGGTAATAAACAAATTATGACACAACAAAAAATCAACCTAAAACAATTGGATGAACGGCTTGCTACTGAAGAAACCCTTGAGAATTTTAAGGAACTTTACGAGAAAACGCTCAGCAACTTCGTAGAAGGGTCGGTTGTCAAAGGCAAAGTAATCAAAATCAATCCCAAAGAAGTACTTGTTGACATCAACTACAAATGCGAAGGGATTGTTCCTCTCGAAGAATTCCCCGACATCGATGAATATAAAATCGGTGACGAGATAGAAGTGCTCCTCGAATCGCTTGATGACGAAGAAGGATTGCTTCTGCTGTCAAAAGGCAAAGTCGATAAAACACGCCGGTGGGAACAGACAATCGAAGGCTGTACGGAAAATGCGGTTGTACAAGGGAAAATATTCAAAAAAGTAAAAGGCGGATTGATGGTCGATATCGGCGTCGAAGCATTTTTGCCCGGCTCTCAGCTTGACATCAAACCTGTCCCCAACATGGATGATTACCTTGGCAAAACCTTCGATTTTAAAATCCTTAAAATCAACGAAGAACGAAAAAATATTGTTGTGTCCCGAAGAGAACTCCTCGAAGAACAGCGCAAAAAAGAGCGAGAACGGCTCATTGATGAGATCAATGAAAACGATGTTGTAAAAGGTTTTGTAAAAAATATTACAGATTTCGGCGCTTTCATTGATCTTAACGGCCTTGACGGGCTCCTGCACATCACCGACATGAGCTGGGGCAGAATCAGCCATCCAAGCGAATTGGTAAGTATTGGACAACAGATTGAAGTAGTCGTTTTGAAATTCGATAAAGACAATGCGCGTATTTCACTCGGACTCAAGCAAAAAACTTCGAACCCGTGGGCAACTGTCGAAACCGATTTCCCTGTCGGCGCAAAAGTGGTCGGCAAAGTTGTGAATATCATGCCGTACGGCGCATTTGTCGAACTGAAAGAAGGGATTGAAGGATTGATTCATATATCCGAATTTTCATGGACAAAACGGATCAACCACCCCTCAGAAATCCTCTCTGTCGGCGATAACGTAGAAGCAATGGTACTCAGCATTGAAAAGGAAAAACAAAAAATCTCTCTCGGCATCAAACAAACGGAATTTAACCCGTGGTCAGTTGTCGATGATAAATATCCGGCAGGCAAACGCGTGCAAGGAACAATCAGCAACATAACTTCGTACGGTGCATTTGTCGAGCTTGAAGAAGGAATAGACGGGCTTATTCACATATCAGACATTTCTTGGACGAAAAAAATCAATAATCCTGCAGAGGTTTTCCAAAAAGGCGATACCGTCGAAGCAATTGTACTCTCCGTTGATAAAGACAATAAAAAAATCGCGCTGGGCGTAAAACAGCTTGCCCTTGACCCGTGGGAAAAAATTGAAGAACAGTATGAAATCGGACAAGTTGTAACCGGTACGGTGAGCAAGATAACAGGCTTTGGTATTTTCGTTAATCTCGAAGATGACCTTGAAGGCCTTATTCATGCAACACAACTTGCAGAAAATCCGCCTGCACGAGTTGAAGATGTTGTCAAGGTCGGCGATGTCATCACTGCCGCAGTGGTAAAAATCGATCCGGTTGACAGAAAAATAGCGCTGAGCGTTAAAGAATACCTCCTTGAGCAGAAAAGGCAAGAAGAGAACACCAAAAAATCAAATGAAAAAAAGGCGCTGAAAGAATTCAAAAACCAGCGCAGAAGAGAAACATTTGAAAGTTCCAGCCTTATGTCTGAAAAACTTGACGAGGCGTTGAACGTCTTTAACACGTCTTCCGACACTGCATCTAAACAACCGGTATCTAAACCGGCTGAAACAGCAAAAGATGAGAAGGAAGAAGAGAATGACAACAAAAAACCCGCTGTAGCAGAAGAATAAAATACCCTTCAGTCTCAGTAGTTTTTGTTTATTCACACGATTATATGGAAGTGCACAGAAAAAGGCCTTAAGGTTTTCTTAAGGTCTTTTTCTTATAGGAGAATGAAATAGTGAAAAGAGTTGTAGAAGAACAATACGAACGCCTCAAAGAAAATACCGTTAATTTTATTTCTGATGTTGAATTTAAAGCTAAGTTAGAAACTTCGCTTAAAACCAATAAACCGCTTCGTATTAAGTTCGGTGCAGACCCAACCGCCCCTGATATACACCTCGGGCACACAGTCATTCTTAATAAACTGCGCCAATTTCAGGAGTTCGGACACATCGTTGACTTTATCATCGGCGATTTTACCGCTATGATCGGCGATCCGTCCGGCAAATCTGAAACACGAAAGCCATTATCGCGCGAAACCGTCATACATAACGCAAAAACATATCAAGACCAAATATTCAAGGTACTCGATAGAGAAAAAACCATTATTACATTCAACAGCAAATGGTTTGATACTATGAATTTTAGAGACGTCATACAATTGTCGTCTCATTATTCTGTTGCACGCATGCTTGAGAGAGATGATTTCTCAAAGCGATACACAAACGGGCTTCCTATAAGTATTGTTGAATTTTTGTATCCTTTAATCCAAGGGTACGATTCCGTTATGCTCAATGCAGATGTCGAAATGGGCGGTACTGACCAGACATTTAACCTCCTTGTCGGGCGAGACCTTCAAAAAGCATACGGACAACAAGAACAAATCGTACTCACTATGCCGATATTAGAAGGAACCGACGGCATCCAGAAGATGAGTAAAAGTTTAGGCAACTATATTGGGATCAATGAAGCGCCAAAAGAAATATTTGGAAAAATAATGTCGATTTCCGATACGCTGATGGTTCGGTACTACCGCCTTCTTACCGAACGAACCGCACAACAAGTGGATATGATGGAATCCGACATAGCCGCCGGCAAACAGCATCCGATGGACTTAAAAAAACAGCTTGCCCGTGAAATAATAACGCGCTTTTACGATTCATCCCAAGCCGAAGAAGCGCATGAAGAATTTACCCGCGTTTTTTCTCATGGCAATCTCCCCGATGATATCCCTCAATTCCCGCTTTCCGCTATTTCCGGTTCAGGGCAATCGGTTTGGATATGCAGTCTCCTCAAGTCAACCCATCTTACCGCGAGCACTAGCGAAGCACGCCGCATGGTTCAGCAAGGAGCAGTATACTGCAATAATGAGAAAATTACCGATCCGGATGCACAGATTTCTCTTACTGAAGGAATGATTTTTAAAGTCGGCAAACGGCGTTATGCAAAAATAACCTCATAAAAACCTCCTTTTTTGAGGTAAAATAACTTGACATTTCTGCGGTATATACTAGTATGTTAATAAACTTGTACATACGGGCTCCGCTAACTGCGTTGCGAATGTCGTGAAATAAAAATATAACACGCTATTACAAGGAGTTATTCCTTACCTCATGAGGAATACCTATTTATTAGTTGTTGCCGTTTCTATTCTCTTTTTATTGACGTCGTGTTCTCAATCGCCTGAATCATCGGTTGAAAAACCGAATGAATCAAAATCAAACCAAGCGGCCGGGACATTAGGGGAATCTTTTCCCTTCGGCAAACTGCCAATCGGTGAAAATGAGCTCAAGGGAAAATATCATATACAAACTTCTTTTTTTTCTCCTCGCGAATCTATAAAACTGCTCAAGAAACCGATAACCGGCATAGAAGCTTTTCAACAATCTTTAATCGTGCACAATCAGCCTGAAGACACGCATTTAATAACTATAATCGCATTGCAGTTTCCCGATGAGGCACAGTGTATCGAAGAAACACAAATAAATTTCTCCATTTTGAAAAACGTGCTGACTAAGAAAAACCTTGCCATCGATTCATTCGCTATAAATACTTATGGGGATGAGAGCATGGGCATTGTTTTTACCGGTAAAAAATATCCGCTTTACCTCTATTGCAGAAAGGGCACTGTTTTATTAAAGTTGAACGGCGGAGAAAAGATGCAGATGGAAGAGCTTGTTGAAGCGCTCAAAATTACTATTTCAAAATTACAGTAAATTGACCGTGACATTATAACTCGTATATGGTATGAATTATGCGTATATCTCCCTTAAAATAACGAGAAGGACTCTTTATGGAAAATTCATGTATTACTCAGGAACCTAAAATATCGGTCGAACCAACGCAGATAAAAACACATCATACCGCATCATACAGTGACCTGAAACCTATTATTTCATTCTTTGCCACCTCAAGTATTTATTGTATTACCGTTGCGTTGATTATCGGCATATTTCTTATTGGCGGCTTAATGCTTTTTTCTCACTAACCCTGTTTTCTTGCTTCGTTTGAATAATTGAGGCTTTTGCATCGAGGGCATTTTGTAATGTCGATGTCTATTTCGTCGACATATTTATATCCGCATATTTTACAATTAAACAGTTCTTTTGAATATGGCGTTAGACGACCCGAAGGATGTTTAGCCTCAAACCACGCCCATAACAAAGCAATTCCCCCAAGAGAAAGCAATAGGTAAATAAAAAACAATAGCGATAAATCGACACGAATCATCTGAAATGCTGAATCCTTGCTATTAGCACGTTAAAAGAAAATTATCCTTCCCCAGTTTTGTTGCGTATCATGAGGCCTTTTCATCGGAGAAAAAGCCCAGCGTTTGAGTGCATTTATATACTGCTGATCAACCATTGGATTACCGGAAGATTTTTCTAATAAAACAAACCGAACTTTACCAGAAATATCAATAGAAAACCGCAGGTACACCGGTCTTGAATGAACGAAATTTTCTGGAAATACTGTAACAAGAGGCTGGCGCGAATCATCAAGTTCCGAAAGTGTATACTGCAAATGTTCATTTTGCTGGGGTGGAGGCGTTTTAAATGAATGCGATTGCTGAACCTTCAGCAAAGAAGGAAGTACTTTAACATAGTCAAAAGAATTAACCGGCTCATGCACGGTATTTTCTCCAGATGATGCCGGTATAACCGGCAAATGCTCAATGAGAGCGGAAGAGAAATCCGGATGCATTTCGGCAATATCTTCCGCTTCAATAATACTATACGGCAGAGGCACTAACGAAGGGACAAGAACAGATTTATAAGGCAATGAAAGACGGTAATCTTCTATTTCTTTTTGATCCGCATTCAACGCCACAATTCGTTTCTGAATATTTTTTGACAATGGCATTAAAGATACTTTTATAAATTCGGTATTTACCGATGAACGAGTATACGGTTCTGTCAATTTAAACAGCGTAAATGCAAAAGAATGCCAGATTAAAGAAAAGAATAAACAGATTAAAAAGATTCGCGACATTAAAAAACCTGTTTTTTGCGTTACGGTAATTCGAGGGGTTTTGTGCCGATCGCAATTGATGCGATTCCTGCTTGCTGAGCAATGTTCATAATTTCTACTACACTGCCATGGCGCGCGCTGGTATCGGCATTAATTATCAGCGTACAGCGCGGATTTTTTCGTGCTGTTGCCAATAGGCGCCGATGCAACCCTTCAAATGTTGTCCGCTCGTTATTTAGAAAAATTTGATTTTCTTTAGTCAATGTCAATACCATATTCTCCTGCAAGTTATGGTCTTTGCCCCTCGCTTCTGGAAGATTGACGTTTATACCGGGCTGTAAAATAAAACTCGATGAAAGCATGAAAAAAATAAGCAGTAGAAAAATTACATCTACAAGAGGAGCAATATCCAATCTGCCTTTTTCAATTTTTCTGGTTCGTTTAAATTCCATATTCATCTCGTTCGAACGTGAGAAGATTGACAACTTCGGTACAACATTTTTCCATTTCCACCACTTCGCTTTCTACTCTGCTTACCAAATAATTATATGCAACATAGGTAGGGATTGCGACAACGAGCCCCCCTGCCGTAGTAATCAGAGCTTCCCAAATTCCTTCAGCCAACAGTGAAGGGTTAACCGGCCCGGGTGTATTTACAATCTGTTTGAATGCGTTTATCATTCCCGTGACTGTGCCAAGCAACCCTAATAACGGCGCTATATGCGCTATTGTCGCGAGAATGACTAACTTCCGTTCCATGCGGGGAATTTCATAAAGTCCGGCATCCTGCATCGCTTCTTTAATCTGCTGGCGGTTTTTGTCATGGCACATTATTCCCATTTTCAGCACATGAGCAATGGGGCCGGGTGTATCGTCGCAGATTGTTATAGCTTCGGTAAAATTTTTTTTCCGTAAGATATTGCGTAACCCGCTCATGAATTTCTGTGTATCTATCGATCCACGATGAAAATGGATAAGCCGTTCCAAAAATACCGCTACTGCAATTACGGAAAAAAGCAATATCAAGTACATTATTGGGCCGCCGTTAATGAGTATATCAAGCATAGGTAATTCCTTTTTTTAATGTGGTAACCAATTTTTTGCCGGATCAATGATTTCAATTCTGCCGCGCGCTTTTTTAACCAACTCGGAGTCGTCATCTTCTTTTGTTGCGGCGATAATCTTTTCGTACATTTTCAATGCGCGTTTCCATTCATGCCGCGCATCATAAAACTCTCCTAACACAAAACACGCACGCATATACCAATGAATTTGGTCTTCATACTGGTAAACAACGCGAAGCAATACTTCAATTCCTTTATGTTCATTATGTTGCGACAGATATGCGTCCCCGATAAGAAACCACGCATGCGCCGCAGTATGCCGGTCAAGCGACTTAGTGACAAAATAAAGTGTTTCAATTGCTTTATCATAGTGCTTCAGTTCATAGTGGCTCATTCCTTTAAGCAAAAACATTTCTTCTTTAAGGTACGAATGAGGATACAGTTCAATAAGCACATCTAAATCGGCAATCGATTGCTCATAGTCTTTTTGGTCAATATAGGCTTCTATAAGAGTCATACGCGCATCGACAATCAAATCATCGTCGGGGAATTCACCGCTGAACTGTTCTACCAATTCCTTCGTCCTTTGATAATCCTTGGTCAGAAACGCACACCGAGCCGCCCAGAAAACTGATTTCGCACGTAAAGGAATCTCTTTATATTCAGAAATTATGCGCAGAAAGTACGGTAACGCTTTATCAAACTGCAAAGAATTATAATAAAATTCTCCCATCCAAAATAAGATTTCAGGCACTAATTCCGATGACGGGTAATTATCAAGGATATGCTGAAAATGTTTTTTTACTTCTTCGATTCTGCCCAGTTGAAAACAACTCCACCCTTTCTCATATTCGCTTCTTACCGCTAAGGGAGATTGCGGATAGCGGACACAAACCGTTTCATATTCCTGAATTGCCTTTTCGTATTCTTCAAGATTATAGTATGCGAGCCCTCGATAAAAAAAAGCATGGGCAGACAAAGGGCTTTGAGGAAATTTTTCGATAAATGCCGCCATTTCATCTAATGCTTTATGATAATCGCCCGTGATAAAATGAACCCGAGCAATGCCGTATCGCGCTTCGTCCGCTAATTCACTGTTCGGATAATCGTTCAGCAACCGATCATAAAGACGGATCGATTCCTGCGGATTCTCCAAATGCACATAGGTTCTGGCAAGCTGTAGCAGAGCACGGTCGTTATGAATCGATGACGGGTACTCAGACAGAATACTGCTGTATGCATCTCGTGCATTGTGGTAATTTTCAATATTTCCATATGCATCCCCAATGGAAAGGAGAGATTTTGCTTTCAGTTCTATATCCGCGGTTTTCAGTAAGCATTGCTGAAAATACAGAGTGCTTTCTTCGTATTTTCCCAGAGAAAACTTACAGCTCGCAATGCCAAAATACGCTTCGGCAAACAACCGTCCATCAGGATTATGGAGCAGTATCTCGCGAAACGCTTGTTCCGCCTGCTCAAAGTTATTTGTTTCAAACAGAGACTTTGCATATAAAAACCATGCGAAAGAGAGGCGCTCATCCTGAGGATACGTTTCTATGAATTCTTTTGAGACTGATATACAATTATCATATTCTTTTAACCGATACAACATATCCGCCTGTTCAAGCTGAACGAGGGGTTTTAAGGGTGATTCAGAGAATTTTTCCAGCCAGCCTTCCAGCAATTCTAAGGCTTCCTTAAAGGCATTCATTTTGATAAAACACTCTGCACGGTGAAATAACGCTTTCGGATACCAGTTACGGACATTCACATCCTCTATCGAACGGCTATAATACTGTTCGGCATTCGTGAAATCATTGAGGTAAAAATACGACTCGGCAACAAGGAACTGCGCTTCCGCACGGAGAGATGAATCGGGGTATTCATTGAGAAATGCACATAAAATATCCCGGGCTTCCGCATAGCTTTCAAGAGCGAATAATGATTTCCCGATAAGAAATTTCGATGCGGAAACCAATTGATGTTCAGGATAATTCTGCTCAATTTCATAAAAAATCGCCTGAGCAGTTTTAAAATCTGCGCGGTTATAACAACTGGTTCCTTTCGCATATAATACATATATCATATACGTGCTGGTCGCAAATGTATTCTGGAAAACATGTGCCTGCTCTATACATCCCTCAAAGTCCTGTTCTTGAAAAGCAATTTCTACAAGATAATATGCCGCTTCTTCCCTAAACGGCGATTTCTCTTTGGCATAGAGATCGGAAAAATGCCATCGTGCATCGGCAAATTTCTGTTGCTTAAATTGTGCTTTTGCAAGAAACAACAGAGCTTCTTCAGCAGAGGGAGAACGAGGGTAACGTTCTAAAAACCGCACCAGCTGGCCCTCAGCAATGTCGTAGAATTCATCTTGGTATGCGTTCTTAGCAAGAAAAAGGAGGTCTGCTTCATCCCCTGCATACACAGCACACTGCCATAGAGCCATACATATAATAATAGGCAAAAAAAGAAACGTTTTCATTTTTTAGCCCTCTCACCTGCTTTCCGGAACATCAAAAAACTGTTCCTTAAAATAATGAGAACGGGCGTTTCCCCATTAAATCCTCTGCATCTTCATGTACATCGCCATCAGCTTTTTTAAGAAAATATTTGTCATGGACAGTAGGAGAACATCCAATAAAAACCGTTAACAGCATGGAAATGAACATAAGCCTTACAATTTTTGTTTGTAATTTCATACGGCAACGTACTCCTCAAATAATGCTTTTCCAGTATACATTTGATTACCAATCCGGTATAAGATTAGAGGTATTATACACTATTGCGTTCATAATACAAAAGGTACAATGAAGTATTTTAAAATTCATATTAAATATGACGGAAGCGCCTACTGCGGCTGGCAAATTCAGCCGAACGGCATTTCAATCCAACACGTAATCGAAACGGTTCTGAGCCGTCTTGCCAACCAACCTGTCCGTATTCATGGGGCAGGGCGCACCGATGCAGGCGTCCACGCGCTCGATCAAGTCGCTCATTTCCAAGCAGACACCAATCTTGACGCCACCGCATTTCAAAAGGGGCTTAATGGACTGCTCCCCTCCGATATCATCGCAACAAGCGTACGCGAATGCTCATCCGAATTTCACGCGCGCTACAGCGCATGCGGCAAATATTATCTTTATATTGTGCAAAACGGCATGTTGCGCTCCCTTATTCTAAGAAATTATTCCGCCTATTCTCAATGTTTCCTCGACATTCAAGCGATGCACAATGCCGCACAATCATTTGTCGGCACACACAATTTCAAGCCCTTTTCCGCTAATGCCGGACGAGAACATGAACGCTATGAACGCACCATACATCAGGTACTCATTGAATCACATCCCCCTTTTATTATTTTCCATGTTTTAGGACAAAGTTTTCTGTACAAAATGGTTCGCCTCATGGTAGGAACCCTTCTTGATGTCGGCAGAGGCAAAATCCCTCCGGATACCATCGCTAACATACTTTCAACAGGCGATACTCTTCTCGTCGGCACAACTGCTCCGGCCCACGGATTATTCTTAAAAAAGGTTTATTATTCCGAAATACAAAAAATTTCTCCGGCAGATAAAAAGTGTAATTTTTTGCCCCTATTTGACGTTTTAAATAGTGGAGAAATATAAATGGATGCACTTGAAAGCAAAGTGTGCTATGTTCTTTAATAGAATAATTATATTTATACTAGTATTTGGAATTATTTTATGAAAAAAGTATTTAGCCTGTTAATCATTGTATATCTGACGTTTCTTTCGACTGTATGTGCGACTGTTATGGTAAAGCAGTTCTCTATCGAGGAGATGACTCAGCGGTCGGATACCGTAGTCACCGGTATTATTCAGAACGTAGAATACCGGATGAATGACCGCAATCAAATTTTCACCTATGTAACCGTCGAAGCCACTGATGTTTTAAAAGGAAGCCCGCAAAATACAGTATTCGAAGTTATCGAAATCGGCGGAAAAACAGATCAGTATACAACGGCGATATACGGCGCACCATCGTATGAGAAGGATGAAGAAGTGGTTTTATTTTTGCGAGACCATATCGAAAAAGTTGAATTGAAACGAATCGTTGCCCTGAAACAGGGAAAATATTCTATAGTCGAAGATGAACAAACAGGACAAAAATTTGCTGTGACCGATTTACACGGAATTGACTTTGCGGAACAACCGGCACAGCCGACTCAAACAACGCATGCTGATTCGGACGGCGAAACAATACGCATACCGCTCAATGACTTAATTCATCAAATCCGAACCGCTGTTCAAGAACAAACGATTCAGCAGGAAGAATCATACAAAGAATCTCTCGAGAAACAACAGCACAGATTCGACTGGGCTTTTTGGCTCAGAAAAAAGATAATCGAATATGCAAACAAAATGGGGGCAACGTATAAGCACTATGTATTGGATACGCAAAGGAGCTGATATGAAATCTGCAATAAAACTTTTTATGTGCGTATGCCTTGTTATTGCGCTGAATACATCTCCTGTATACTCAGAAATAAGCATATCATTTATCCGCGTACTGAAACCGTACCCCACTGCGCCGCGCCCAGGCGTTGATCCCCGCGTAGACGTTATCGGCGTCGTGGTTAATTCTCCGGAAACTACCGATTACACACAATTTTTGCACTGGCCTAAAAATGACGGCGATTTCTCTTCCATCGACTATTACTACAATTTTCCTATACCGAATGAAATAATAGATTTCTTCGGGTACCAAACAGCTGTGCAAAATTCTTTTCAAGCATGGGAAGATTTGCCAGACTCAAACATTAAGTTTAACTTTATTAGTGCAACAAACATTGCCAAACCATGGGTAATCGGTG
Source organism: bacterium (assembly GCA_024233545.1). Lineage (GTDB taxonomy): Bacteria > Auribacterota > Auribacteria > Auribacterales > Auribacteraceae > JACKPL01. The sequence continues at coordinate 335,823 of JACKPL010000001.1, read as the reverse complement.
AAGAACCATGGGCAATTGATAATATGAATATTGTAAGCTTCGATTTCGACGGAGACATAGCCGGTTTTTCAGACAGCGAACTGCTAGGAAAAACACTGCTTACATGGAAAAGCCAAATTCCGCCTGATCTAGACGCATCCGATCCGGAACTCATAGACTGTGATATAATCCTTAACGCATCGCTGTTCGGTGGCGGCAAGAAATATACATGGTCGCTCACCACCATGAATTATAATCCGGGCAACAATGCATATACCATTGATGTTCAAAGCATTTTGACTCACGAAATCGGGCATCTGCTCGGTATTGCCCATCCGTTTAACAATACCAATCTTCCGCCAGCAAGCGAATTGCCGCTCACGACTACGCCAACAATGTACAATTTCTTAACACCCCGCTTTACGAACAATCTCAACATGCGTACGCTTGAAACCTTCGACCAATTATCAGCGGCATACCTGTACCCTAACTTTTCCGATGGCAATGATAACTGGCAGGACGCCACACCAATTGGCGCAGGCACACTCTCAGGAAACTCGATTACCGCAAACGACCAAGACTGGTATGTTACGTTTCTTGAAGCATACGACAGCATTAAGGTTGTGTTATTGTTTCCCAACAATGATCTCGACCTTTTCCTTACGTTTAACCCTGCATCATACAACCCCAGTTCTCCTGTTGAGGATATCCCTGAATATCCGGGAGCTGAAGTGCGTGCAGATTCCGACAGTTTTAATTCTTCATCGTTTAACGAATATGTTTACGCTCATACAGTAACTCAAGCAGGCAACTATTATATTTTAGTCAAAGGGAGGTTCGCTACAAGCGCCGCTGATTATACCCTTAATCTTTACGTTTCAAAAGACGGAGATGGAGACGAGAACTCCAGCAATAAACTTAACCCCATACCAGCTGGCGACGGTATGGACGATTCATGGGAAATTGCCCATGGGTTCAATCCGACACAAATTAGCGATGGAATAGGCGATGCGGATAATGACGGGTTGACCAACTTTGAAGAATTTGCTCTAAAATCTAATCCGAACGACCGAGATACCGACCACGATGAAATGCCGGATGGATGGGAAACCGATAACATGCTTAACCTGCTTGTTAATGATGCTCTCAACGATCAAGATAACGATGGGTTTACTAATGTATCGGAATACATTGCAAGAACAAATCCAAATGACCCGCTCTCATCATTTGTAGTTGAAAATATCCAGCAGATTGATGAAGAAACCGGTTCTGCGCTTTCGCCGGGGGTAACAATTCAATGGCTTTCACAACCGACGGTAGCATATGAAATTTTGTATACCGACGGTCTGGAAAACTCGTTTCAGGCATTAGAGGAATTTCTTCCCGGCAATGAATTCCAAAACGGTATTGTTGAAAATAGTTATCTAGACCAAGGATACCCTCTACCCGGTTCACCAGATGCGGGAACGCTAAGAACACCGCCTCACACTGAATTTAAGCGGCTCTATAAAGTGCGCGTAAAAACCCCGTAGTCAGTTTTGAATTCCTCTCACAAAAGGGATGTTACACGTGAATAGCCTTACGATTGGCGCAGAAATTTCAGCATATGTCTGCATGACGATACCGTTTCGTTCAGTTCGTTTTCAGATAAACTCTGTTCTCCGTCACACCGTGCAGTTTGCGGCGAATAATGTGTTTCGATAATCAACCCGTCAGCGCCTGCCGCAACTGCCGCTAAAGAATACGAAGGGATAATGTCTCGTTTTCCCGCCGCGTGGCTTGGGTCGAATATCACTGGCAAACCGGTTTCTTTTTTAAGAACAGGGATGATGCCGATATCCGCAGTATTGCGTATGAAACTTCCCGATTCAAATGTGCGTATTCCTCTCAAGCAGAGAATAATATTCTCATTGCCCGCCTTCGCAATATATTCTGCGGCGCTGAGAAATTCTTCGATAGTTGCATTATCTCCTCGTTTAAGGAGAACGGGCATTTGAGTTTCACTGGTATGTTCTCCGATTTGCTGAAGCAGATCGTAAGAACGCATATTCCGAGTACCGATCTGTATAACATCAGCATACTTCATTACCGGTTCGATTTTGTCGGCTCCGGTTACTTCTGTCACAATGGGCAGTCCGGTTTCCACGGATGCTTCTTTAAGATACTGCAACCCTTCTTCACCCAACCCTTGGAATGAATACGGATTGGTACGCGGTTTATATGCGCCGCCCCTTAGAAGCTGGCACTGCGCTTTTTTAACAATGCGGGCAGTTGCAAGCATCTGGTCGCGTGATTCAACAGCACACGGCCCCGCAATAAAAGTAAAATTCCCTTTGCCTACTATAACATTGCGGATTTTAATCTGTTTGTCTGTTGGGTTGAACTCCCGGCTTACGAGCTTATACGGACGGGAAACCCGTGTAATTTCTTCCACTCCGGAGATTTCGGCAATTACATCGCGTTCCAGTCGCGTAATATCGCCAATCACTCCTATGATAACAAGGCTTTCGCCTCGCGAAATAGACGCTTTCAACCCTGCTTGTACGATACGTTTTTCTACAGTTGCAATATCAGCTTCCGAGGCATTTTTTTTCATGCGAATAATCATTGTTCACTATCTCCAAATATATACGGTATATATGTTATTATAAAGTTTTGCATATTGTACGGTTTTCATTATTTTCTTTCAAGTTAAATTGAGTTTAATAATACTATCTTTAGAATTTGTATAAATTCTCATTCTTAATTTTCCCTTAACATTGACATTATATAGTTATTACATCTATAATTGTTTTTTAATACACACACCTTGTATGTAAAGGGACTCTATGAAAAGAACCAAAAAACGTGCTTTGTTCGAAGCCTCTTCAAGGCAAATACGCCCCAAGAGCAGAAAATGGGTTATAACCCTATTCATTATCTTATTTATTCTATTCGGTTCATACTATTTATGCGTATACCGGATCGACCGGTATATTCCCCTTATTGAAAATGTTCTTTCGCAAAAAATGAAAAAAAACGTCTCAATCGGTGACATGAATTTAAGGATAATCCAATCGAATTGCGTGCGGTTCAGCAACGTATCCATTATCGATCCTGCCACTCAGCAAACGCTCTTTACTGCAGATTCGCTAAAATGTTATTTCAGTCTAAGAGACATACTGCACAGCAAAAAACTGCATTTCACAACAATTTCGATAGTTAACCCGAAAATGCGGATATCGGACGCCGCTTCTTTTGTTAGACAAACCGCCGGCAATAAAGTACTCGATGCTACTAAAAAAAACAATGTCGTCAGCGCTTCTCTATTTGGCGGAATAAACTTTTTTTCTTTTGACTACGCGCTTCTCCCTCCAGACCGAATTGTAATCGTCGACGGAACATTGGAACTGGCTACAAAACATGGCAGAGACAGTATGTTTCTGAATAATGTGAGCGTCTTGATCAATCATATTAAAGACAAATCTTCCTATGAATTGTTTCTCGAAGGAACTCAGCAAAACATTCAAAATTCACGCATCACCATTGACGGAACCGTATCGTTGCCGAATTCGATAAAAAAACCGTTGGCAACTGACGATAATATAAATCTGCGCCTCGGATTTGAAAACATCGACGCAACACCTTTCTTTCGCTCGTCTTCATCCTTTATTGAAAAAATCGATAAACTTAATTTATCGGGTACGCTTACCGGTTCGATACATAATACAATAAACTTTCTCGGCACGATAAGCCTTCCCGATGTATTTGAACCCAACTTGACAGAACTCTACGTTCAAACCTCTTGGAACCGATATGACAATACACTATACGCCGACAACATTTTGCTGTTTATATACAATACCGTTTTCTCTCTCGACGGGTATTACAACATATCGGATAAAAAAGGGAATTTTTTTGCTGTCTCGTCCAGTGTATCGCTGAACAACCTGCAAACAATTCTTGCACCGGTAAAAAAATATTCAGTGAAAGCTGACACTCATTTATCAGCTCATATCGAATGTAACGGCAAACAAACATCATATGAAGGTACCGTATTGTTCCGCAATTTTTGGGCACAATCCTCAAACTTTCTCTACCCGCTTTCGGCAGATATTCCTTTTTACGTTTATTTTAATAAAAAGGGAATGCGTATTCCGGAATCATCTTTTTTGTTTGGGAAAATTCCTTTTCTTCTTAACCTTCGGTTGGATACCCAACCGGAAAAACAGCTGTTTATCAGCATCAATGAATGTCAGGATATTCCTCTGCTCAGCATATTTAACGCATCGACGGCTACTGTCCAAACACAATCCTCTCCTACCATTCCAACGCAAAAGCAATCGCCTGCGCTTTCTGCCAAAAGCCTCTCACCTCCTCCTTCAACGGCACCGCTTTCGCCATCAGGCGGCATTCCCATATATTTAAGCGGTTTGCTGAAAAAACCAAGGCTCGGAGCAACCCAATTAGAATCAGTTTTTTTCGACACACTCATTGAAGGCGATCGCATCTTATTTAAAGATTTGGACATTGCACTGTACGGCGGTTCTTTCCGAGGAAACGGCATCATACAGTTTCATCCGATTACCCCGTACTATTCATTTGTTGCAGATTTTGAAAATATTGACATCAACCGGCTGTTATCTGATGCAACTTCGTTTAAGGATATTTTCTGGGGGACACTACACTCCTCGTTCTCTTTTCAAACTCAAGGGAAAAGCACGCAGGAGGCCGCAGAATCGCTTCGCAGTCAGGGAATGCTCAAAATCAAAGACGGCAAAATTGCCAATATAAATTTCATGAAAGAAATTCTCCACACTTTCTCTACTGCTAGCACTGACAACAAATTTACCATTCTCGGGCAATCGTTTGATATTACCATTCCATCACCGGACGAATTCGATTTTGATAACGAAACCGATTTTCATACACTGAGTTGCGACTTTACTATAGAACCGAATGAAAATGGAAATAACGCTTTTCATACCGATTCGCTGAAAATCCTTTCCGCCAAAACTTCTTTTAATATGCGGGGAAATTTTGACTTCGAAAAGAACCTTGATTTTACCGGCGACGTGACGCTCTCGCGTATACAAACAGAAAGAATGCTCCATATGATAAAAGAATTCGGTTATATTTTTAAAGTAACCGATGAACGCATGTATATACCTTTCCGCATGAGCGGCACTTTTGACCAGCCTCATGTAATTCCGATAATAAAAATGCAGAACGCTCAAAACATATTTGAAAATATTATGCAGGAAAAACTGCTCAACAAGCATTCCAACAGCCCCTCCGATACATCCGGACCGGAATATAATCTCAATTTAAGCGAAAAAGATGTAAAACGAATCGAAAAATTCAAGAAAAAACTTAATAAATACCTTGGAGAATGAGAAAACACGTTTTTCATGAATTTGTGTGTGGAAAATTTATTTTTTTATGGTACTATATAAAACATGAAAACAAATGAAACCATTCTTAAATTAACCAAAACCGATGAACCGCATGTAGTAGATTTCATCGAATCGATTCTGGATAGAGAATATCCTGAAGTCCCTCACCACCATGTCGTAGACGATTTGGATAAACTCTACGAAACATACCAAGGCAAACGCGATACATTTTTAATTATTAAGAATAACGGCGCAATTGTTGGAACAGTAGGCATTAAAGAAGAAAATCCTCAAGTCGCATTGTTGAGGCGGTTATTTGTTGCACCGGAATACCGCAATAAAGGATTCGGCACCAAACTCGTTGAAGAAGTAATCCGTTTCTGTGAACAAATGAAGTATGAAATGATATTATTCCGCGGCACCAATCACATGGGAAGAGCAATCCGAATTGTCGAAAAACTCGGATTTATTAAACGCGATTTAGTCGATTTTGGCGACTTCCATATTTTTATCTATGCTAAATTATTATAATTTACACCCGATAAGATAATCAGAACGTTTCTAATCTTACTATATAAAAAAGAGGGTGGTTCAATGGGCAGAAAGAAAATTCTTGTTGTCGATGACGAAATAGATATTTTAGAAATGATCAAAGATTACCTTGAGCATAATGAATATGATGTGCTCACCGCTTCAGACGGCACATTGGCACTTGAACTCGCCGTTAACGAAAAACCCGACCTTATTACGCTCGATATCATGATGGCTCAAAAAGATGGTTACGAAACGTGCTTACTGCTTAAAGAAAACCAATCGACTTCCACAATACCCGTTATTATCGTAACCGGACGAGGAAGCCAGCAAGCCGCACTAGCCGCTCAATCTTTCGGCGCAGACTCATATCTAAGCAAGCCGTTTCAATTAAAAGAATTAGGCGAACAGATAGAAAAACTCATTGGATAACTACTTTACAACACGTGCTATAAGTAGCGGTTGGAATGAATAAATCTGCTTTAAACATCGGCGAATTGATTTTTGCCGGATTTCATGGTACACATATCACTCCGCAATTAAAATCATATCTCATGGATTATCCTGTTGGGGGCTTGATACTCTTTTCCCGCAATATTCAATCCTACGCACAATGGAATGCCCTTATACATGGAATTCAGCAGATAAGGTCAGAGCAAAATATGACGCCGCTTCTTATCGCCGTAGATGAAGAAGGCGGCACCGTATCACGGCTTCCAAACGAAGATGATACGTTGCCCAGCGCACGGGCGCTTGCTCAAACACAGAATCTATCCCTCATTGAACACTGCGGATACATCACGGGAACACGATTGCGCCGTGCAGGATGTTCTGTAAATTTCGCGCCGGTTCTTGATGTCAACAGTACTCCTTATAATCCCGGAATCGGTATACGTTCATATGGTTCCGACGCAAACACCGTAACCCGCTGTGGACTGGCATCAATGCGAGGGCTTGCGCAATCAGGTATATGTGCCTGTGCAAAACACTTCCCCGGCAAAGGCGCTATTTCTCGCGATTCTCATCAAGAACTGCCAGTCTGTTCAGCTCCTTTATCTGAATTAAACGCTGTTCATATCGCTCCTTTTCGCGCGGCAATCGATACCGGCATCCCGCTGATCATGACGTCACACGCCTGCTATCCCGCTCTGGCAAACTCGCATGAACCGGCAACTTTATCGCATTCCATACTGACCGGCATACTGCGCAATACACTGGGATATGACGGAGTAATCATATCCGACGACATTGAAATGGGCGCCTTGAAAACATTCGGGCAGGTAGAGTCTGTCGCCTATCGCGCATTGTCCGCCGGCTGTGATATGGTGCTGATCTGTCACAGTATGGATAAACAAATCAAAACATACAACTATTTACAAGAGAAAGCGAATAGTGACGAAGCATTTTATAAACGATGCACTGACGCTCTTTTCCGCATAAATGCACTTAAACAGCGGTTGAATTCCTACACTGCCTCTCCCCCTCTTATAGACAGCCAATGCGCCGAAGCCACTGCAGAACAATGCGTTTCTATTATCTCTAATAAAAAAGGGATACTTCCGATACGAAATAAAAATGCGGCTATTCTGGTAGCCGGCGCATCATTCCGATCAGCTGTTGAAGTAGAAATTATCGGGCGCAAAATGTATGATATAGCCGATTTCGCATCAAACCTGAAAAATTCGTTCAGGAAAGCCGACTGCATACAGTGGGACTTAAACCCAACATCCGAACATATTAAAAAAGCGCATGCCGTAAATCTGGAAGAATATGATTATATCTTTCTTGTTTCCAACAACGCGCTATTATATGCCGAGCAAAAAAAGCTACTAGACTTTTTTGTGGAAAAAGCGGCAGAAAAATGCATATTTGCCGCAATAAAAAACCCTGAAGACTGTGAATGCTATTCTCATCTTTCGACATGCATTGCTACGTATGGTTATAATAAAGCAAATATATCTGTACTTGTTAAAAAACTTATCGCAAGAGATGTATCGAATTAGCGAAGAGCGATGGGAAAATAACTGCCCGTTTTAAAACTGCGCGCCGCACTCCATTTACCGTTGCCCGCCCGTACCCGCCAATAATAGCGCATATATGGTTTAAGCCCGCGATACCCGAGATGATTATCCGTTACATCTTCAACCTGAAAAATAATATGTTCAAAAGATTTTTTATCGGACAACTGAAAATCATAGAGCACGGATTCATTGAGTTTATTCCAGCGAAACACCATCTCATATGGATTTCCGTTTTTTTGATTGCAATACGGATAAATCAGCGAGACTTGAGAAAAAATCAATTCGTTTGCGGCAAGCACTATCACCCATAGAATACCGAACAAAACAATGCCTTTTACTACATAGCGATACAATTTTATTCCTCGGAAATGATAATATCTGCCGCGCTGTTTTTTCTTATTGAGAACCTTCTTTATAGTACGCCTCATCAGAACACATCCAACAATTAACGAAAATGCGGCATACCATAACCATCGATGAAGCGGCATAGCCTGATACTTAAGCAGAATTCTAGAACTTTCAGGTGAAACGAATAATCCGACAAATCCCGGGCTTATCGAGAATGTTTGACACTGCACGGCATTTTGATATGCTTTCCACTGCTTATAATACGCTGTCTTTGCAATAATAAATTGTGCAGTGTTTGCCTCGATTTGAGCTGTGTGCTGATACCATGCATCTGTTTCCGGCTGTATCCGAACCGAATCGTTGCAAGGCTGGGATTTGATAAGCATTTCCTCAAACACAGCATTATTCCCCGGAATTATTTTTTTTATGCCGTCAAACCCAAGCGGCCGATTACTGGCAATGACGCCTCCTTGCGCCTGAAACCGCATCATCGCATCTCTATACTTTTGCTTTTTCCTGTTTTCTGCCGAAAAATCAAGTGCTATGAATCCCGCAATAGAATCAGTCGATAAGAACTGTTCGAAGTTCTTAGGAGCTTTAACCAGCGGAGCAATTTTAAAACCGTGCACAAAAAAAAGCGATAACCACTCCCTATTTAAATAATACCACGTATGGACATCACACCACACCATTACCGGCTTTTGCGGATATGCGAAAAAAAAGTTACCCGAATCTTTAATCTGCTGAACAGAGAAAAAATTACCCTTCCATTTTTCGTCAAGATACGATTCTGCAGACAAACCACCATGGACGGCTGGATTCCATGATGCATCAGCAATGAGATGCTCAACATTGAACAACGATAATGCCGGCGGAAAATACGGCAGGCGGTTTTGTGTTTCATTTGCCAGCCATGCAATGCTTCCTCCCATAGCATTATCATGGCCGCATACATTATTCAGGAAATAGAAATCTGCCAGAGCTCGAAGAGAGATATCTGTTGCGCCAGTTGACTTGCCGTAATAAACACGTTTTCCTGAAGGGATTGGCGTTATTACGCTACACAGTTTACGCAATTCTTCCGTTTGCGAAGATGTATCCGTCCGCACCATTAAAGATGCTATCCTATAGCGTTCATATAAAGGTATGCATAGCACACTGCACAATACAGCAACACCGAAATAGCGGCACAAAGGACATGCGATTAGCGTACTGCGGCTCACTTTTTTTACAACCCATGCAAATGAATATCCTGCCAATACAATCGAAGCAAGTTCGATAAGATACATTGCTCGTATGGGCTGAAAATTCCTGCTGAACGGAAGAAGATGCAATAAAGGAAAATCATCTTTGCCGCAAAATAAAATACATGAACAGCTAAACAAACCTGCAAAATAGAGTTGACCGAATTTGCGTTTACTCAGAAAAGCACACACTAACCCGAATAAAATAAAACACGTAAATAAGCGAAACCGTTTGAAAGCATCGTTCATTGACCATCGAAAGCCTTCTTCGCCTCCGCCGAAAAGCGGGCTTGATACATTAACTGTATCAAATAAATCACCGCCGATAATTGAAGAAAGAAGCTGTCCGGGCGTCAACGAAACAGTGAGCGGCGAAAACGAACGTTCCGATTCCGGTATAAATTTATAGGTATGGTTAGAAACAACAAACGGTACAATCCAAAAAGAACATATTGTACCCGTAATGGCTAAACAACAAGCGAGAGGCTTTATAAGCCGCATACATTCTCGCGTGCCGCGTATAATAAAAAAAATCGCCACATATACCGCAAGAGCCAGCATCACAAGCAGAGCAAACACCGCATGGCCAAGGATAAGCGCCGCCAACGCGAAGACTGCTGTGCAACACTGCCTCCATCGGTTAGGATGCCACACCATACGATGCACCGCACCAAGGAATAACGGCAGGCATACCGCACCGATAACCTGCGTATGCAATCCAATCCAAAAATACGCATCAAGTGTGTGTCCCCATCCGCTGATCGGGAAAACGGCAAACACCGCCATGCACCCTGATTCAAATTGAGAACACCTGAATGACCGCCCCATATAATAGATTGCCAGAGGAAATAACGAAAATAATATACATACCAGCAAATTATGAATCGCAATCAGTCCGAACAATTTGAAACTCAGCAAGTGAATTCCCACAACCAGTATATATAAGAGCGGCTGATAAAAATTTAGCAGTGGGTGCCCAACACCTTTTGTAAAACAGCCGAAGATTCCCTGTCCGTCTTCCAGAGACCTCAGCAGGTGTGCTTCATTTGAATAATGCCATGCAGAATCTCCTGATGCAAGTATGTTGCCTCCAGAAACTTTTAAGGTAAGAACAAGACAAAACAACACACTCAGCAACGGTGCGAAGAAACCGATTTTATCGAATATCTTTTTATTGAGAATTTTGACGTACATTAACAATGCTCATGTTTCGGAAAATACATAAAGGGTAATTGTAACACGAGACACTATGCAAGAAAAGATAAAAGCACACCGGAAGTACTGGCACCAGGTTACTGTTTTTTGAATCGAGATAAATCAATGCAATGTTTTTTTATCATGTATTGGAGGTTCTGGCGGAGCATTCCTGCCGCCTGCGCTGACACGGTAATATTACCGGAATGATGTTTGAGCAGTTCGATCAGGTAATTCCGCTCAAACAGTTCTTTTGCATCGGCAAATACTAGCCCGTTTCTTTCATGAGGCATTGAATTGTCATTGCCTTTCATGATTTCTGCGGGTAAATCTGATATGCCGATGTTTGTTCCTGATGTCAAAATCACTGCTCTTTCGATAACATTTTCCAACTCTCTGACGTTGCCGGGCCACGCATACTGTTCAAAAATGCGCATAACTTTTTCATCGATACCGTTAATCTCTTTTTTGACCGCGGTAGAATATTTGTTAAGAAAAAACGTGCAGAGCAGAGGTAAATCATCCGTTCTTTCGCGCAAAGGCGGTATTTCAATTGTCATGATGTTGATACGATAAAACAAATCTTTGCGGAAACGCTCACAATGCACTTCCATCCTTAAATCTTTATTGGATGCCGCAACTAATCGAATATCTATGGGAATACGGTGAGTACTCCCGACGCGCCGAATCTCTTTTTCTTGGAGCGCGCGGAGAAGTTTAGCCTGAAACGTGTGGTCGGTACTTGATATTTCATCAAGAAATAACGTTCCGCCGTGTGCATGTTCAAACAACCCTTTTTTATCGGCAACCGCACCGCTAAACGATCCTTTCATATGCCCAAACAATTCGCTTTCGAGTAATTCGCGCGGCAAACTGCCACAATCGACCGGCACAAGATTATTATTCCGGCGCGGGCTGTGCGCATGTATTGCGCGCGCAATCAGTTCTTTGCCGGTTCCGCTTTCGCCTTGCACCAAAACGCTGGTATCGGAAGCCGCTACTTTGTCGATAAGCGAAAAGATGCTACGCATACGTTTACTTTTTCCAAGTATGCCATAATATGAATCGCCAGCCTGCAACTGCGAACGAAGCCGGCGGTTTTCCCGTTGAATACGAACTTTATCGAGCGCTTTATCAATGATAAGGCGCACGCGTTCCATGTCATCCATCGGTTTGGTCAGGTAATCATACGCACCCATTTTCATCGCAGATATTGCCGTATCGATTGACACATACGCGGTAGTTATAATGACTTCTATGTCGGGGAAATTATCTTTAATATGTTTCAGCAATTCCATGCCGTCCATATTCGGCATACACAAATCGGAAATGACTAAATCAAACTGGCTGGCGTTGAGCTTTTGCATTGCGTGCACGCCGTCAGAAGCAAAGGAAACTTGATAATTAAGCGCTTCCAGCAAAATGCTGATAACTTCTGCGGCGGCATGATTGTCATCGACAAGAAGAATTTTATTATCCATAAACTCTTTTTCGTTCCGCTTATTTTTCAATAATAATCCGATTGCCGCACACTGCTCGGAAATGAACCCATTCAAACCGTTATGAGAGGAAGAAAAGACTTATTCATTACTTTATCGGCATCACATATACTTTTATTGAGATTTATCGAATAACGCTTCGTCACAAAACACTTGATTTTATACATCCGAGAGAGTATTTTTGTTACCTGAAACGACACATCATTTAAGGAGGCAGTATGGACTCTGCGGTTCGAGAACGTATAAATGAATGGTTAACCGACGATTATGATGCGAATACCCGCAAAGAAATTGAACAACTGCTCGCATCAAATAACGAAAAAGAACTCATCGACCGGTTCTATCAAGACCTTGATTTCGGTACCGGCGGCATGCGGAGCATCATCGGAGCAGGCACAAACCGCATCAATATTTATACAATTGCCAAAGCAACGCAAGGGCTGGCAAACTATATTCTCAAACAAGGTGCTCAAACCGCAAAAAAAGGCGTAGCAATCGCGCACGATTCACGGCATATGTCACCGGAATTTGCTCTTGTCGCCGCACAAGTATTGGCAGGAAACGGTATTAAGGCATATTTATTTAAGGAACTTCGCCCAACCCCGCTTCTCTCTTTTTCTGTACGCCATTTACGTACCACCGCAGGTATTGTAGTCACCGCAAGCCATAATCCGAAAGAATATAACGGTTACAAAGTATATTGGGAAGACGGCGGGCAAGTTGTGGCGCCCCACGATGTGAATATAATTAAAGAAGTACGTCAAATCACTTCTATGCAACAAGTAAAAAAATGTGATAAAAAACAAGCCGTTGCAGACGGGCTTATTGTTTACCTCGATGAAACGGTGGATAACGCTTACCTCGATAAAAGCGTTACGCTCTCAATAAACCGTACCGTAATTCGCGATACCGCAGACACGGTTCGAATCGTATATACACCGATACATGGAACGGGAATAACGCTGGTGCCGGCAATCCTCGAAAAACTCGGGTTCAGAAATGTACATATTGTAGAAAAACAACGGAATCCCGATGCAAACTTTTCAACCGTTGTATCGCCAAACCCCGAAGAAGGAGCCGCTCTCGAACTTGCCATAGCCGACGCAAAAAAATTCGATGCAGACCTTGTGCTTGCAACCGACCCTGACGCAGACCGTTTAGGGATTGCCGTCAAAGATAATGCCGGTTCATATATTTTGCTCAACGGCAACCAAATCGGCTCTTTGCTCGTGTATTATGTTCTTTCGCAATTGAAAGAAAAAAACATTCTCCCGAAAAACGGAATTGTGATTAAGACAATTGTCACGACTGAATTGCAGAGGGCAATCGCTTCGCATTTCAATATTGAATGCATCGATGTTTTAACCGGCTTTAAATTCATTGCAGAAAAAATCCGCCAATACGAAACCGATTTCGGCACACCGGAAAACCCGCAATACCAGTTCCTCGCAGGCGGCGAAGAAAGTTATGGATACCTCGTCGGCACTTTTGCCCGCGATAAAGACGCTGTCGTCTCAGCCGCATTTATGGCGGAAATAGCGGCATTTGCAAAATCAAAAAGCACAACGATTTATGAGCTCCTTCAGGATATCTATCGTCAGTTCGGTTTTTATGACGAATTGTTGAAATCATTGGTATACAAAGGGAAAGAAGGCAGTGAAACCATTGAGAAGATCATGCGTGAATTTCGGGAAAACCCGCCGAAAAAAATCGGCGATACACCTGTTGTGTCTCTCTGCGATTACCAACGGCACATTGTTATCAATCCGATAACAAACGAATCAATAGGAACCATCGATTTACCGCGCTCCAACGTACTGGCATTCCATCTTGAAGACGAAACACGCATTACGATTCGCCCATCCGGCACCGAACCGAAAATAAAAATCTATTTCGGCGGCATGGGGAAAGCACAGGGAAATTCGTTAGAAACCACACGGCAAGAAGTACAAAACCGATTGGGAAATTACCTTGATTCTATGCTTGAACAGATCAACACTCTTGTCAATGAATAAGCATGGCATCTAATGGATTACTGCCGGTAATCTAATACTTCGTAATCGGAAGGAATCACCGTTGAGAACTGCGCTTCGTCTATCGGCTCATTAACTTTGATATCGGAAAACCGGATGCGCGTCACATCACCACTTGATTCAACAAGACGGGCAGAAACCGGCAGAAGCGTATCTTGTGAAAAAGATACTTCGCACGATGAGACATAGTTTTTTAGGTCTTCCTTGTTAGGAATCATTTTATAGTGATATACTTTTTGCTCATTTTCTATTCCGGAAAAGAGCGTAACATTAAAATTCACAAAATACTCGCCAAGCGGTTTTGACAAGCCGGCAAGAAGAAAATCAAGAAAATTGTTTTCTTCGACAGAAAAAATCTGAGTTTGTTTAAGTGAATCGTTGAAAATGTATCCTCGTTCCTCTTTGATAACCACTTTCTGCTGTTCAGGCACATTGAACTGCCACATAAACAGTGCCGGTTTTTTCATCGCAAAACTGCCGGACGATTCTTCCATGTCATTAAAAGGAACAATAATCTTATCTTGAACAAACTGAGCAGTGAGTGTAGTTACCGTGGCGTGAAATTCCTGAAGGCGCATAAGTGCTTGTTCATATTCGGCAGTATCGATTACCTGCTTCAGCGAATCCTCTTGAGCAGTAACCAGCGAAGAACAAAGAGAAAATAAAAATACTGTTTTGACGATTATCGATTTCATAGCAATCCTTAATCTGTTGTTAGAATATCTATATTTTTCGGTGTATCCAGTTCGAACACGGTATCCGGCAATGTTGTATTGATTTTGATGTTTGAAAACCTCAGTTGAAAAGTTTCATCAGTAATCTTATTGACGATATTCATTTCTCTAGGGAAAACTCCCTGATTGCCTACATCATAAAAGTTGCTGTATTTGACGTCGAATACAAGCATTCCATTCTGATCGAACACTTGTTTTTTTTCGATAATATACGTAGCATTATTTATCCATAGTTTTTGTTCCAAATAGTTTATGCCGTTCCGGCTCTGGACAAGGTTCGCAATAAAAAAATGCGGTTCAACTTCAAAAAAAGAATTGCTGAAAAAGTCTATCGACTGATGGAGAACGCTCTTCAAAACCGCCTGCGGGGGCATGGCTATGCCGTTCCTTACAGTCCCATAATACGGCACATTAGTTGAACCGCGAATCAATTTGCCTTGTTTCGGCAAATAAACAAAAAAAATGCCGTCCTTGACAAGGATATCAAACACTTTGCCCGCCAACATGGTTTTTCCGTACATACGGAGCCTGCCGTTTATCATAACAGCCAATGAACCTTCACACGAAAACGACCGGTTATCAGACGTATTGCCTGTAGTTTGCAGAGTATATGAAGTTTGAAGCGAATCATACCGGCAGTTTGCCGTACTGATTTTCTCGCCGATATCAGAAGGAACCAAAGCAACTGATGACATGCTCTGCTTCTTTCCAGAAAAATCAGGGGGTATTGTACGGGTATTCGCACACCCTATACAGAGGGAACAGGCGGCAACATAAAGTAATCGCCGCCAAATGTTCATCATATCAGACTTAAACTGCTTAATTGCCAGCATTCTGAGCCGCTTTTAACGATTCTATTGCCGCTTCGATGGGACGTTCAATAAAAGGATTCTTATTTTCATCAAGCATTTTCTCAAGAGCAGGCAGTGCGCGCGGATCACCGATTTTTTTCAGAGCACGAACCGCTGAGCGGCGAATACCAATATCATCGTGAGACAACACAGGCACGATTTTTTCCACCGCATCGGAGTTTCCAATTCGCCCAAGCGATGCCAATGCTTCTTCGACCACATCTTCATTAGTATCATGCAGTGCTTCGCATAATGCATCAACTGCTTCTTTTTCGCGGTAGTCGCCTAACCGTCGCGCTGAGTCTTCACGGGTTTCATCATCGCCGTTTTTCAATAACTCTATGTCGCGCGTTAGAGAATCTTCTCCCCTGGTGTTTTGATTAAATATCATGCCCAAACATACCGTCAGAATAAGGAAAGATATTTTTTTCATAACTATTACGCTCCTTGTATTTTTGAGTTTTTCTGTTATTATCTTTTATAATAACAAGCGGATAACACAGTAAATGGTATACGCACTATGAGTTATTTATATTCACTGGTTTTACACAAGAGACACATTTTTTTTATACCGCTATTTTTTTTTGCGGCGTGCACTTTTAATTCTCCCCTTTTCTCTCAAGAGCCATTTAACCCTTTATCACCGGAAAACATCACCGTAACCCCATTAGACGAACCTGCTCAGCCGATACCCGACAACGAAGCGATTCTACATGAAGGCTACACATTATTCAAACAAGAAAACTATGCAGAAGCGGAAAATATTTTTTCTTCGTTTCTCGCAGAACATCCCGAACATTATCGTACAACGCTCATGCTTGGAAATACTCTCTACAAACAAAACCGAATAGAAGAGGCATTGGCATATTATCAAAAATGTATCCTGCTTGAACCCGGTGAACCCCATGGATATTACAACATAGGGCTTATTTATTTGGAAAAGGACGATCTACAAACAGCAGTTCACTTTTTCAGAGAAGCGGAGCGCATACAGCCAAACAACGAAAATATCCTTTATTTTCTCGGCGATATTTTCTACAAAACAGCCGACTATCCCACAGCCCTCGATTACTTTTCTCGAGTCTACGTCCTTAACAATCATTCGATTCGCAATCTGTTTCGTATTGCAGACTGTTTTCAAGCGCTCAGCAAATATGAGGAAGAAGCCGCGACATATCTTGCTATTCTTAAAATACGCCGGTCGGCATATGCATACCATAAACTCGGGCTGGCATATCACAGCCTCGGCAATAGTACGGAAGAAATTAACGCATACCTTACCGCACTTACCTTAACTCCAAATGATAACGAACTGCGGTTTAATCTTGCAATGGCGTATTATGATAACCATCTTAATGAGAAATCTCTTGCCGAATTGAACAAAATTACTCAGCCGACCGAGGATGTATTGTATTACAAAGCTTTGATTTATATCGAGGTCGGAGACATCTATTCTGCATGGCGCCAGCACGCGCTTCTTGAACCGCTCAACCGAGAAAAAGCGGATGAAATATACACCCTTCTAACAAAATAATGCACCGTTTATTTTATCAGCTTCTCTATCGAAGCATTAGCCTTTAAACCATTGATATATTTCTCGTAATACTGCATTATTCGTTCGGAAACGATCATGTCTTTGATTAAATTATTTGCTTCAGGCAATGTAAGCAACCCGCCTTTTTCATGGCGCTCATTGATTTTTATGATATGAAAGCCATCCGGCGCTTCTATAACATCCGTTATAGAACCGACTGGGGCCGACTGGAGAATTGGCTGCATACTTTCAGGAAAATAAATTAGGGGGATAAAACCGAGATTACCGTTCGGGTTCACTTTATCATCAGAATACTGCGTAGCAATTTCATTCCATTGCGCTCCTTCTTCGAGCAATTTTTTCGCTTGAGACAAAGCCTCTTTCGCACGCATACTTTCTTCATCGGAAGCCTCATTGTCCATTTCTTTAACGATATGGCTTATATCAAGCATATCACTTTCTCGTTCCAGAGAATTTTTTAAGACATCATACCGTTGTTTTATTTCCTGCTGAGTAATTGTGCTTTCGATATCCGGAAATTCTTTCATAATAACCTTGCGCACATACAACGATTTTTTTACACCGTCATAGAAATCTTTGTATGCCGCTCCTTTTAAGCTGAGTTCCTGTTGAAATTCCGCATCGCTTTTTCCAGCGCGTTCTCGTAACACTTCCTCCTCCATTTCCTTTTCAGTTACGGTAATGCCAAGTTCTATGGCTTTCTGAAAGATGAGTTCATTGGCAATCAAAACATCAAGTGCAAGTTGCATGATGTAGTTCATGGGCAATTGAGTAGCAGTCCCTTGAAATTGTTTTGATTGTGCAATGGCATTCTTTAATACATTCGTAGCCCTATTTAATTCATCTTTTGTAATAGGAACCTGATTTACTCGGGCGGCTATTTGGTTTTCGGGTATCTGGACAGGCACAAATTGTTCCGAAGACAATGCATCGTCTTGTTTGCCTTGAACCGTTTCCTCAGCGCAATACGCCGGAACAACGCATCGCATCGCAAAAAAAACCGTTAGAAGTATTCGTACGGATTTTGACATAATATTCCTCTCTTTTTAATAAATTCCATCAAGCAGTATTTTATAGTACACCGAAGCATTTTTCTGTACAAGATTATTTTCCCTTCAGATTTTCATCAAAGAAGATATGACGTTCTATGAGAGCCGTTTTATTCAATACCGATTTTTATATTCTATTTAGAACCGAGCGTTATAACATAGGATCAAGAAAATATCATTGATTTACTCGGCAGATTTGAAGTATAATCAACGGCACGTTCAAATCGTGCATAATATGTTAATCACTAACTAGCTAGAGGTACTCCAGAATGCAAATAGCGGAAAGAGTAAAAAAAGTATCTCCATCATTAACGCTTGCGATCGACTCAAAAGCGAAAGAAATGAAAAAACAAGGCATTGACGTAGTAGGATTCGGCGCCGGAGAACCCGATTTTGATACACCGGATTATATAAAAGACGCCGCTAAACTCGCTCTCGATAAAGGCAACACAAAATATACACCGGTAACCGGATTGCCTGAACTCAAAAAAGCAATCTGCAAAAAACTGCTTACCGATAATAACCTGCATTATGATATCGACCATATTGCCGTAAATTGCGGTGCAAAACATTCGCTCTATAATTATTTCCAAGCCACGATCAATCCGGGCGATGAAGTACTGGTGCCGACACCGTATTGGGTAAGCTATCCCGATCAAATTATACTTGCTGACGGCATACCGGTGTTCGTCCACACCACAGAGGAATCGGGCTATAAAATTACACCCGAAATTCTTGAGAAACACTATACACCTAAAACACGGTGCCTGATACTGAATAGCCCCTCGAACCCTTCAGGGGTCATGTATTCGGAAGAAGAACTAAAAAATATCGCGAATTACTGCGTCTCAAAGAATCTGCCGGTTATCTCCGACGAGATTTACGAACACCTCAACTATGATTTCCCTCATTTGAGCATCGCATCTTTCGGCGACGATATTAAAGCGTTGACATCCGTTGTTAACGGGCTTTCAAAATCTCATTCCATGACCGGCTGGCGAATCGGGTATATCGCCACCAGCACGGAAATTATTAAGGCAATCAATAAAATACAGGGGCACAGCACGTCAAACCCAACAACTTTTGCACAAATTGCCTCAATAAAAGCGCTGGAAGGAGACCTGTCATTTACTAAAATGATGCGGGAAGAATTTAAAAAACGCCGCGATTATGTCGTGAACCGCTTAAACACTATTAAAGGGATTACGTGCATTTCTCCCGGCGGCGCATTTTATGCATTCCCCGATATTTCAGGTTTAGGGCTTGGATCGATGGCATTTTGTGAAAAATTGCTCGATAAATTATACGTCGCCTGCGTACCGGGCATTGCATTCGGCCATGATAAAAACATCAGGATTTCTTATGCATGCTCAATGGCAACTATCGAAAAAGGATTGGATAGAATTGAAAAGTTTGCCCAATCGCTGTAAACACCGCTCTCTTTTTATTACAACCTCTTTGGACAAAGTAGATAAAAGATGAGAACCAGCGATTTTTACCGAATACCGCAGGGCGGTTTTCCCATTACAATTGGAAACGATGGGAACATATACACTCCCGATACTCCTATTGTTCCTTTCATAGCCGGGTGCGGCACAGCAACAAAGCTGTTTCCTATTGTCCAAAAAGTACTTGATTCCGCAGTACAATATGCCTATAGAGGAAAACGAAAAATCTGCTGGATGGAAGTTTTTGCCGGTCAAAAAGCGTACACTCTTTTGGAAGAATGGCTTCCTCAGCAAACACTTGATTATATTCGTTCATTCCATCTATGCTTCAAAATGCCTATATCAACCGTTAAAGGAACCGATTTTCAAACTCTTGAAAAAACTATTCGGCAAGAACTAGGGCTTTATGCTTCCGTTTACAAAATCCGTTACCTAAAAGGAATGCCTAGTCCGGTAAAACGACCGGAACTGGTTGATATTGTGCTCTTTTGTGAAAATTCCGAAGATATTAACGCTGGGCTTGAATGGCCTGCCGGTTCCGAAGAATCATCACGCATTATTGAACTGCTCAATGACGAAATTGGCTGTACAATCAGCCGCGATTCTGGAATCGGCATCAAACCAATCAGCGTAACCGCATCACAGAAACTCATTCGCAAAGCAATCCAATATGCGTATAACCATCAGAGAAAAGCAGTTACCATTGTCCATAAAGACGATGTGATGAAATTTACTGAAGGCGCTTTTCGTGATTGGGGCTATCAACTTGCCAAAGAAGAATTCCCCAACATTGTCATCACGGAAAAAGATGTTTTACTCAACCATGACGGTGTTCTTCCGGACGACAAAATCCTCCTCAGCGACCGGATTGCCGATATTGTTCTTCAGCAGATTTTGTCTCATCCTGAAGAATACAGCGTACTTGCAATGTTATACCTCAACGGCGATTATATATATAATGTGCTGACCGCACAAGTTGGCGGCACAGCCATGCACCATTGTTCCTATTATGGCGACAATTGCGTTTTTTTTGATACCATAGATGACCCGCTGAAAAAAAATGCGCGTGAAGATACAATTAATCCTTATCCGATTCTTCTCTCCGGCGCAGAGATGCTTGACTTTTTAGGATGGCGCGAAGCATCAGCTTGTATCATTGAAGCCCTGCAAAAAACAATTTTAGAAAAGAAAGTAACCTGCGGACTTGGACATCTTTTCGAAAACACCGTGATTTTAAGCTGTTCTGAAGTCTGTAACGCTGTCATAGGCAACATAACAAACCAACAATCGAAACCTCTTTAGAGAAGGAAAATGCGTGTGGAACTACAAAAAAGAAATCCATTACTTCAACTCTCGGTATGGTGTATAGAAACACTGCTTGCTTTTACTGTCCCGGGAATATTATTTTTAACAATGCTTGCTTTTATCTTTCCCGGACTGCATGATATCCGTGCCCAACTGAATTTCATCGGCATAGCAGGAACCCTTGCATTATGCGTCATTTGGCCGACAGTTTCAGGAATGATGCTTTGTTCAATCGGCACTTTTTTCGTCGATTTGCTGATCAAACTTTTTCAGCTTGACAAGCGGATAGAATCACTTGCGGCACACAAACAAAAGACACAGCTTATTGAATCATTCAGCATGCAGCAGTTAACTCATGACATTATAAAATTTGTTACACCGAATCGAGAATATTTATCTTCACATAGCAGTGAGGCAAAAGAAACAATGCACGAGCGTCTTGCTCCGACATCTACGATGCATTTGTTTAACCAAGCAATTATGGGAATAATCCTTATTATTTCCGCTATTGTCATTTGGAACACCGTCGCAAAACACGATTGGGACAGTTTGAAATATTCTATTCCGTCAATTCTCGTAATAACATTTATTTGGCTTAACATTACTCTTTCGTTTTACACCGATTACCTAACTCGCCTCTATAATATCAGTATCAATGTTGCTATCAAACATGCCAAGAACAGCATAAACCGCGATAGAGGTTTCTCTCACCGCTCACAGTCTTCACGACGCCAAAGAGGCAACCAGCGCCATGACCAAAACGATTCGCGCAAATTTCAAAGCAGTGCGCAAAAACCACAACAAACCGAAACCAAAACAGAACCAAGCACTTTATAAATGTTTCTATTTCAGGCCAAGCATGTAATTTTGCTTGGCCTGAAATAATATATATGCAGACTCAAAACACAATCATCTTCAAGAAAAAAGCATATGGTTCGCAAACCAGATACCATATACCCTCTATTTGATACGCTTCCTAAAGTAAACGGCTCTTTTTCATGTTTATCTTCCCGTAAGGGTGTTGTATTTAGCGGATTGTACAATCTTTCAAAAGCGTTTCTTATCGACACGCTCCAAAAGCAGTTATCGTGCCCCATCCTTTATGTCACCCGCGGTTCACGGGAAGAAGACCAAGCATATGAAGACTTCGAACTTATAGCTTCAGCGCCAGCTTTTCAGTTTCCTAATTGGGAAGTTCTTCCATCAGAAGGAATTCCACCACATCCTGATATTTCAGCCGAACGAATGCGCCTCCTTTATCAACTCCATCAAAACCCTGAGGCTCCATCAATAATTATCACCGGCATATCAACGCTTGCATTTAAAACGCCTAGCCAATCTATGTTCTCAAAGGATACACAGATAATTGAAAAAAATAGAGCAGTATCATTTTCTGATCTTGTGAGAACTTTATTTAATCACGGCTATAAGCGGGTTGACCGCGTAGAAAATGTTGGAGAATACAGTGTCCGCGGAGGCATAATCGATCTGTTCTCACCTGCAGATTCCAACCCGTACCGGTTGGAATTTTGGGGCGATACAATTGATACAATCCGTTTTTTCAGCCCCGCATCACAACTGTCTTTGCATCATGCGGAAGAAGTTTACTTACTGCCTGCTAACGAATACGGGTATTACAAACGCAGTCAATTAACACCGCTGTTATCATATTTTCCGCCAAATACGCTAATCGTTTTAGACGAACCGGCAGAGCTGGAAAAAAAACTTTGTCAACTCCGGCAGTTTACTGAAAACGCCGCAGATTATTTTCTGGCTGATTCCGAACTTTACGCATTCATTGAGCAATTTGCTCATTGTTCAGTAAGCACATCATCTCAAACAGCAGAACCCTTTTTTAAAGACCCATATCCAGTGCTTTTCGGCATAACGCCACCGTCTTTTCTCACTCAGCTTCGCGACGGAAATAAAAAAACGCCCGAACTCATTGAACACACCTTAAAAGAAATTTCATACTTATTACATGATAACTATTCCGTAACACTCAGTTTCAACAATGAGGGAGAACGGGAACGGTTCAACGAAATCTGTATGGACAAACGCATAGATTCTCTAACACGATGCCCTTCAGTTATCGGCTCGATCAGCGGCGGCTTCATTTGCCCTGAATTATCCTATGCTTTTCTTTCGGATCAGGAAATTTTCGGACGCACGCCGGTTCGCCGTTCACGCAAGAAATTCAAATACTCCGCTCCTCTTTATACGGTTTTTGATATTCAGATCGGCGATTATGTCGTCCATGCACAATACGGCATCGGCCGTTATCAAGGAATCCAACATATTCTTCATGACGGAAAACAACAAGAAATGATGGTCATCGAGTATGCGAATAAAGGGGTGTTATATGTTCCCTTAATCCATTCAAACCTTGTACGCCGTTATATCGGATGCGGCGCTGGCGAAACGCCAAAACTCGATGTTCTCGGCTCCAACAGCTGGATGCGCAAACGGAAGTCCGTTGAAGAAGCGGTCTTCGACCTTGCCGCAGAATTTCTCGATATTCAAGCCGCCCGAAAAACTCTTTCCGGCACGCAGTTCAAACCCGATACGCCATGGGAACGGGAATTCGAAGCGGCATTTATCTACGAAGAAACAGCCGATCAGCTCAGCGCAATTCATTCAGTAAAATCCGACATGGAATCGACGCGCCCTATGGACCGGCTTATCTGCGGCGATGTCGGTTACGGAAAAACCGAAGTCGCTATTCGTGCCGCCTTCAAAGCGGTAATGAACGGAAAACAAGTTGCCATACTGGTACCGACAACTATCCTCGCACAACAGCATTATAAAGTCTTCTCTGAACGGATGGCAGATTACCCGGTGAACGTTGAAATGCTCAGCCGGTTTCGTACTAATGCTCAACAGCGCGATATTATCAAAGCGGCAAATGCCGGCAGTATTGATATTCTCATCGGCACACACCGGCTTATTCAGCACGACGTACGATTCAAAGACCTCGGATTGGTTATCATCGACGAAGAACAACGGTTTGGCGTACGCCATAAAGAACAGCTCAAACGAATGCGACGCATGGTCGATGTGCTTACTATGACTGCTACTCCTATACCTCGCACTCTATACCTCGCGTTAGTCGGCGCACGCGATATGAGCACTATCAACACTCCTCCGGAAGACCGTCTCCCTGTGCACACCTACGTTACCAGTTATGACGATACTGTTATTCAGCAGGCAATACAGCGCGAAATGAACAGGGAGGGGCAAGTTTTTTTTGTTCACAATCGAGTAAAATCCATTGAAAAAATTCAAAATAAACTGCAAAAAATCGTACCGGAAGCACGCTTCGGCATTGCACACGGGCAAATGCATGAAAAAGAATTGTCTGCTATTATGGATTTGTTCCGTGCCGGTGAAATCGATGTTTTAGTATGCACAACTATTATCGAATCAGGGCTTGATATTCCCAATGCCAATACCATCATAATTGACCGAGCAGATTTAATCGGTTTGGCAGATTTATACCAGCTCCGCGGGAGGGTCGGGCGGTTCAAACACCGCGCATATGCCTACATGCTTGTGCCTGCATATAAAATTACCTCCGAACAAGCGTCAAAACGGCTCGACGCAATTGAAACACACCAAGACCTCGGCGCAGGTTTCCAAATTGCCATGCGCGACCTCGAAATTCGCGGGGCAGGCAATATCATCGGAGAACAACAACATGGGCATATCTCTGCCGTCGGGTTTGACCTGTACTGCAAGCTTCTCAAAAATGCTATCGCCCAGCTTAAAGGCGAAACAATACCGCAACCGCCTGATGTCCAAGTAAAACTTGGGTTTGATGCGATCATTCCATCATCCTATATCGCTTCAGAAAATCAACGGCTGGCAATCTATTCACGCCTACAAGAAATTACAAATATTAGTCAAATCGATGAACTCCACAAAGAGCTTGACGATATCTACGGAGATCCGCCGGTGCCGGTTGAAGTACTGCTCGACGTAGTCCGTATTAAACTTCTCGCCGCAGAAAAACGAATTTCATCCGTTGAAGTCAAAGAAAACAAACTGCTGATAAAACAAAATGAATTTTTTCTCACCGATTCAAGTCAAAAACATTATAGAATCCGGCATAACAGTGAATTAGAAGTTACAAATTCAATAAAAACTATTTTGAAAGAACTTTCATCTTATGATACTATTTAACATCTTAAAAACATTTTTCACGATAAGAAAAGGTACCATGATGAAAAAATGTATTTTGTTTCTGTTTCTTTGCGGAATTGCCATTACCGCTTCCATAGCATATACTGCGCAAGACAGAATCATTGCCCGGGTAAATGAGGATATCATAACCCTCTCAGAACTTGAAGAGAGACTGAGGCCGGTAGTATCAAAATACGAAAATTCTTTTGAGGGAGAAGAACTCCTGCAAAGGCTTGCCAAAGCTGAAGAATATTGGCTGAACCAACTCATTGAAAACAAACTGATCCTTCAGGAAGCAACCCGTAAAGGGATTGAAGCCCCTGAAGAAGAAGTCAAGGAACGTTTGGATAAAATCACCGCCGATTTTGATTCCGAACTGCAATTCAAATTATTTCTCCAGTCGCAAGGTTTGCATCTCCAGCAATTAAAGCAGACCATAGAGGAAAACATCAAAATCAACAAAGCAACTGCACATATCAGGCAAAAAGCCCAATATAAAATTTCTCCGACTGATACCCTCAATTATTACAATGAACACCTAGACGAATTCAGAGAAGAACCGCAAATTCGCGCTTCCCATATTTTAATTCGCTTCAAAGACAACGAATCCGAATCACTGAAACTTATTCAATCCATTGAGAAAGAGATAAAAAACGGCGGGGATTTCGCCGCACTTGCGCAACAGCATTCCGACGGCCCGCATGCCAAAGAAGGAGGAGATTTAGGATTCTTCTCACGCGGACAGCATATGCCTGAAATCGATGAAGCCGCGTTTTCTCTTAATGTCGGCGAATTAAGTTCTATTATCAAATCGCGGCTCGGCTACCATCTGATCGTTGTAAAACAAAAGAAAAAAGAACGGGTTAAACCGTTCGCAGAAGTTCAAGACAGCATTGAAAATACTATCTTGCGCAACGAAGCAAAACAATTGTGGGATAAATGGATTGTTTCACTGAAAGAAAAATCTTTCATCGTAACCTATGATTTACACTAATCTAAAGACTGCATGATGGCTCAAAAAAAACTTATCGGCATAACCATTGGCGATCCGGCTGGAATCGGACCGGAAATTATTCTTAAATCTCTCTCATATTTTACTGAAAAATATACACCTCTTTTAATCGGAAAACTAAGTATTTTTCAGCAGTATAATTGTCTTCTTAAAACTGGGATTTCTTTTTATTCCTCAGATCATCTGTTAGCAAACCTCACTGAGGCTGGCATACCAGTTTTGGAAGTATTGCCCGATGAATCGATGCATATAATCCCCGGCACACCTTCAATCGACAGCGCCCGTGTTGCCATGCATGCTCTCCGTACAGGAGCAGATTTAGCATTGGGAAAAAAAATCGACGCGCTTGTTACCGCTCCCATTTACAAAAAAGGAATGCAGGATGCAGGGTTTGCATTCCAAACACACACCGATTTTCTTGCGCATCACACCAAATCGCCGGATTGCGCTATGATGCTCGTCGGCAAAGGGTTGAAAGTTGTGCTTGTAACCGTCCATATCCCGTTTCGAGATATATGCGCACACATTACTTCGGAAACGGTATACAAAACGATCCGCACTACCAGCCGCTCTCTTGAGCAAATGGGCATACCGCAACCGCGCATCGCCGTGTGCGGGCTTAATCCACATGCAGGCGAAGAAGGAATGCTCGGAACAGAAGAAAAGACGATTTTGCAACCCGCAATTGACAAAGCGCGCCGGCAGAACATGCATATAACCGGTATTTTCCCTCCGGATACCATATTCTGGCAAACCCTGCAGGGTAAAGCCGACGTAGTCATTGCGCTTTATCACGACCAAGGGCTTATCGCCATTAAAACAATCGCATTCGACACCGGCGTTAATGTTACCATCGGACTGCCGTTTCTCCGCACGTCTCCCGATCATGGGACAGCTTTCACTATTGCAGGTAAAAACACGGCGAATATTTCCAGCATGGTTCACGCAATCGATTTCGCCATTACCCATGCACACCATTGCGTAATTCCCAATGAATGATTACCCGCTTTCCAATAAACATTTTTTAATTAACTATCTCAAACAACATAACATCCGTTTGCGAAAACGTTACGGACAGAATTTTGCTGTCGATAAGAAACTATTTGAAACAATACTCGCCGCCGCTGATATTTCTCCAGACGACACCATAATCGAAATAGGGCCGGGTATCGGCTCGCTCACGGAATGGCTTGTTTCTTCCGGCGCAACAGTATTCGCAGTTGAAATTGATTCAGCGCTTCATCCGCTATTAGAACATCATTTTGCGAACTGCTCACGTTTTATGCTCATTAAAGGAGATATCCTTCACAGCGCCACGTTAAACACCATTGAAAACGTTTTTAAAAACCATTCCGGAAAACGCAAAGCTATTGCAAATCTTCCGTATTACATCACGTCTCCGATTCTTATTCACCTTCTTCAAGGTACCTTGAAATATAATCGAATAGTGGTGACAATGCAAAAAGAAGTCGCAGACCGGATTACCGCAAAAACAGGGACAAAACAGTATAGTGCGCTAACTATTTTTACACAATATTACGCACGCTGTACCTTGTGCGGTACGTTTCCACCTTCGTCATTTTTTCCTAGCCCGCAGGTTTCTTCTTCGGTTGTCCTGATCGAACCATATGATGTCTTGCCCATGATTAGTAAAAATGCTGATTTTTTTCATAGTTTTGTAAAACTTTGTTTCACTCAACGGCGAAAAATGATAAAAAATAGTGTTTCTGCTCTATTCAGCAAATGGAAACTCAGCATTGACTTGCAGAAGCGAGATGCCATTTTACTGCAACACGACATATCGCCTGATGTGCGCCCCGAATGCCTTTCAAGCGAAACGTTCATTAACTTGGCAAACTCACTTTGGGAAATAATGCCGCAAACACTACAGCATTCTTTCTTGCGAAACGAAAAAGGAGAATAACAACATGGCATTTTCAGAAAAAGACGTTGATTATACAGCCGCTTTAGCACGAATTCATGTATCGGAAGATGACAAAAAGGTTTTCGCAGTTCAACTTGAACATATCCTTGCTTATGTGAACAAACTTAACGAACTTGATACTCAACAGGTAGAACCTACTGCACATATCCTCCCTTTAAAAAACGTATTTCGCCCTGATACTGCTATGAAAAATCCCGCATCAGATGCCGCAGTTCAACAGGCTCCGTACTTCAATGACACCTTTTATCGGGTTCCACCCGTCATAGAATAACCGCAGGGATTTTCGAAGGAGACACTCATGAATTTATTCTCAAAAACCGCCGCGGAACTTTTAGAATTGCTCAAAAACAGAGATATATCCGCACGAGAGATTGTTACATCGGTATTCAACCGCATTGAATCAGTCGACAGTAAAGTAAATGCTTTCGCTCAAACCGATAAAGAATCAGCGCTCAAACAAGCAGACGCCATAGATAAAAAACGGTCTGCCGGAGAACCGCTCGGTATGCTGGCCGGTATCCCTGTAGCCCTCAAAGACAACTTGTGCCGAACCGGATACCGAACATCGTGCGGCTCGAAGATTCTCTCATCATATAAAGCAGTATATAACGCCACAGTCGTACAAAAACTTATAACTGCAGACGCTGTCTTCATCGGCAATGCCAATATGGATGAATTCGCTATGGGTTCATCGTGCGAACGCTCAATTTACGGCGCAACACATAACCCGTGGAACATCAGTTGCGCTCCGGGCGGTTCAAGCGGCGGATCAGCCGCCGCGGTTGCGGCAGACGAAACCATACTTGCTCTCGGCTCAGATACCGGAGGGTCTATACGCCAGCCCGCTTCTTTTTGCGGAATAGTCGGGCTCAAACCAACCTACGGGCTTGTGTCGAGGTTCGGGCTTATTGCCTACGCCTCTTCGCTCGACCAAATCGGGCCATTAACAAAAGATGTATATGATTCTGCCCTCCTGCTCGAGAATATTTCCGGTTACGATCCGTCAGACTCAACATCAATCAAACAGAACCCTTTTTCATATACATCTACGCTGAAAGAATCAATCAAGGGATTGCGCATCGGCATCCCGCAAGAATATTTCATCGGCGGGCTCGACAGCGAAGTGGCATCGCACATTCAATCTGCTATTAAACTTCTTGCAGAATGCGGAGCAGAAATTATAGATATCTCGCTTCCGCACACTGAATATGCGGTGGCAACCTATTACATTATCGCAACAGCTGAAGCAAGCTCGAACCTAGCACGGTTCGACGGTGTGCGGTACGGATACCGGACAGAAGAATCTTCTGATTTACACGATATGTATTTTAAAACCCGCTCCGAAGGGTTTGGCGACGAAGTAAAACGCCGCATTTTGCTCGGCACATATGTTTTAAGTTCAGGATATTACGACGCATATTATAAAAAAGCCCAGCAAGTACGAACACTCATTTGCCGCGATTTCGAAAACGCTTTTCAAAAAGTCGACTGCATCATAACGCCCACCGCTCCATCGCCGGCATTTAAAATCAGTGAAAAAATTGACGATCCTCTGACCATGTATTTATCCGATATTTTTACCATTTCAGTCAATCTTGCAGGCCTGCCCGGTATTTCTATTCCATGCGGATTCAGCTCGTCACGGTTGCCGATCGGCATGCAGATAATCGGCAAACCGCTCGGCGAACAGACTATTTTGCGGTGCGCCTATACATTCGAGCGTAACACGCCGTTCAGAACAATGAAACCAACTCTCGAATAAAGGAGATACCACTCATGGAATTTGAACCGGTCATCGGCCTTGAAGTTCATGTTCAGCTCAATACACAATCGAAACTATTTTGTTCATGCCCAACAAACTTTGGAGCAGTGCCTAATACGCACGTCTGCCCTGTGTGTCTCGGACATCCCGGCGTATTGCCCGTTTTAAATAAACAAGCAATGGAAAATGCTATCAAATGCGGGCTTGCATTAAACTGTTCTATCTCGCTTTTCAGTAAATTTGACCGCAAAAACTATTTTTATCCCGATTTGCCCAAAGGATATCAAGTATCGCAATTTGATAAACCGCTTTGCCATAAAGGACACGTAACGATTGTCGATACCGGCGTCGAGAAAATCATTGGTGTTACAAGAGTCCATTTGGAAGAAGACGCCGGCAAACTGGTACACGCCGCTCATGGCGCAGACAGCGGCGTGGATTTTAACCGCGGCGGCATTCCTCTGCTCGAAATCGTCAGCGAACCGGATATCCGCACTCCTGATGAAGCGTATCTTTACTTAACCGCACTCAAAGCTATTGTTGAATATCTCGGCATAAGCGATTGTAATATGGAAGAAGGCAGTTTACGGTGCGACGCAAATGTATCTATACGCCCAAAAGGACAAAAACAATTCGGAACGAAAACCGAGATAAAAAACATGAATTCGTTTCGCGGCGTCCAGAAAGCGATTTCCTATGAAATCGAACGCCAGAAAGATGTTATCCTATCCGGAGAAAAAATTGTTCAGGAAACACGGTTATGGAACGATGACAAGGGATCGACATTTTCAATGCGAAGCAAAGAAGACGCTCATGATTACCGCTACTTTCCCGAACCCGACCTTGTTCCAATGGTTGTAGAACAAAAGTACATCGACACATTGCGAGAGAACCTGCCGGAACTGCCGTTTCCCCGCATGCACCGTTTCATCGAACAATACGGGTTGCCGGAATACGACGCAGATATCTTAACCGGTGATAAAGCGTTTGCGGATTATTATGAACAGTGCGCGTCTGTTTGTTCCGAATACAAAATGATCAGCAACTGGATGCTCTCCGACCTGATACGAGAAGCCGGCGCCCGAAAAATCAGTTTTGCCGATGCTCCGGTAACTCCTAAAATGCTCGCTGAAATGATTTCTCTTATTTCTAACGGCACAATCAGCGGGAAAATAGCCAAAATAGTTTTTATCGAGATGTTTGATTCCGGCAAAACACCGTCAAAAATTATTGAAGAAAAAGGACTGGTTCAAATCAGTAATCCAGAGGAGCTCCAAAAAGTCATTTCAAACGTTGTTGCTCAACATCCTGCTGTTGTTGCAGAATTTAAAGCAGGTAAAGAAAAGTCAATCGGGTTTCTTGTCGGACAAATAATGAAAGAAACAAAAGGCAAAGCTAACCCGCAACTTGTCAATACATTGCTTCGTGAAGCGCTAGGCTGATGCGCAGGTTTGTAAAACCAATACCTTTTCTATTGTCATCAATCCTGATTTTATGCGGAGTATTGCGCATCACACTCATTTCTTCAGATTCATTATCGGAACAAGAATATGCGGCATATAATATTGCCGCACTGGAATCGTTCTCTGCTCTCATTGAGCGTATTTATACCGCGGCTGATTGTTCGCCTCTTTTTTCAGTTCTCAGCTTTTATTGGGTTAAACTGAATGAACCGAATATCATTTTTCTTCGTCTGCTAAGCAGTATATTCGGATTGGGAACGCTTGTTATGGCATATATGGCAACGCGCACTTTCCTCTCACGTGTTCATGCGGCAGGTGTGTTGACACTGTTTTATTTTTCTGCGTATCACTGGTATTATTCCGTATCATTCACCTATCACAGTATGTTTTTATTTTTTATCTGCTCTAATACCTATGCGTTTTATTCGCTCTGTTTCGCATCAAAAACAAAAATCACCAAATGGCTTTATGTTATTTCCGGAATAGCGGGGTTTTATACAAGTGTTTTTATCATATTTCATTTCATCGCACAAATAGGCGCTTTATACTGTATTGACCGTAACAAACGGTTCATTTCACCAAAAGAAATATCCATGCTCCTCGGTTTTATTTTCATATTTTCCGGCGGTATGGTATACCATTGCCTCCACATTTTTTTTCTATCCACTGTCAAACTGCAATGGGTAAGCCCTCCGCATATATACACGCTTCCGAATATATTTTTACGATTTTTCTTTGGTGTATGGGGAATCGGAACCCGAGCAAACAACTTGGCATACTGCATTGCGTACGGTGTTTTCCTCATGCTCTTATGCAAAGGGTTTCTCAACGCCAAATTTCAGAAAAAAACAATTCTAGTGCGAATAGACAATAACGCAGGATTAACCGTAGCGGCTGTTCTAACATTTATTCAAGTAATTGTTCCGCTTATAGTTTCGTTTTTTTATCCGATCATAGACGATGGCAAAAACTCGCTGATTTATCTTCTTTATCCAATCTATACATTATTAGCCGCAGGTATTTTATCGTTTCGCACTTGCCACATTCGCGCCTTTATGTTTTTAAGCTTCATTGCATCAAATATCCACTCTCTTATTTATTGATCTACGATGCTATGATATAGTGCACAAAAATGCACCATTCATTTTCAGAAGGGATGTTCAGTTATGACACAACACACACTTGAAAAACTCATAGAAATAATTCGTATTCTTCGATCTCCCGAGGGATGCCCGTGGGATAGAGAACAAACACATGAAACAGTGAAGCAATGTATTATTGAAGAAACATATGAGTTTCTGGAAGCCATAGACGAAAATAACCCAAAAAAAATGCAGGAAGAACTTGGCGACATTATAACAATGATTGTTTTTCATGCCCAACTTGCAGAAGAAGAAAATAGTTTCACTATTTATGACGTGATTGGCACTACTGTAGAAAAACTTATTCGACGCCATCCACACGTTTTTGGCGACAAAACGCTTCACAATTCGGAACAAGTTCTCAAACAGTGGGATCAAATAAAAAAAACTGAAGAAAACCATCGGCACCGCGAATCAATCCTTGACGGTGTGCCAAAACATATGCCGTCGTTAATGCGAGCGCAGAAAATTCAGAAGAAAGCGGCTAAAGCAGGGTTTGACTGGGAAAAACCCGAACAGATCATCGACAAAATTCAAGAAGAGTTGGATGAAACACGCGAAGCGCTCTCACTCAACGAAACCCGTAACATCAAGGAGGAAATCGGCGACCTTTTTTTTGCCGTGACAAACCTTGCCCGTTATCTAAAATTCAATTCTGAAGAATTATCTCAACGGTCAGTCGATAAATTTATTAAACGGTTCCAGAAAGTAGAGCACGATATAAGGCAGGCAGGCAAAGAATTGGATAAATGTTCACTTAGTGAACTCGATGCATTGTGGAACAAACACAAATCATCAGAACAATAACCTTTTATCGATAGATTTTTTCCAGCAGTGACAAACCCGGATCGCCTTTCCATAAACCTGCTTTATTTTGTTTTGCAGTTTTCTCGGCCTCGCGAAAACGGACTCGATAATCTTCACGAAAGGGAAAACGCAAATAAGCAAACGCATACCCCGCTTTGATAATTTCTTCATTTGCCATCCGACCGTCTTCGAGAAAAATAAATGCAAGTAGTCTGCCGTATTTATCTTTGCGTTCGGTTCCGAATTCCAATTTTACAGTACGCCGTTCACAAAGCTGTTGAGCGAATAGATGGGCTTGTTTACCCAATACACTGATCACATGAGCAGGAACGCCTGATTCTGCCGCATCGCGAAATAATTTATCTGAATCATACAATTCGGGCGTATCAATTCCGATGAGGCGCACTTTTTCATGATTTGCGAGTTCAACAGTATCTCCATCAATAACTTGGGCTATTTGTATCGAATCATAAGACACTTGTTGAGAATTGAGGTTGGACAAAGCACAATAAATACGTGTTCTCAGCTGAAAGAAGCCGATACCTATCACACCAATCAAAACAAAAACAGCACTAACGCGTATCGCTTTTTGTTTTTTTTTATGATGAATTTTACTCATAGCATATATGCTTCAAATTATTGTGAGACGGGATGTTGCCTTTTCCCACGCAAAAAAGCCGGTATATCGAGATTAGTTCCTTCATGAATTGTCGGATCGCTTTCTTCAAAAAAACCGATTGGCTTACTCGGTTCCTGTGGGATTGTTTTTTTTGTAACTGTCACTGGTGTAACTGATTTATATTCATAATTCCGTTGAGGTTCTTCTTCCGAATCTTCTTCCGCCACTGTTTCAGAAAGCACGTCATCTTCGGCTTCACGCTGGGGAATAGGCGTTACAACGCTGGGTTCTGATTGAATAGTAGTCACTATATGATCTTTTTTATGAGCAGAGGGAGATGGTTCTCCGTCTAAACCGGTTGCGATAAGCGTCACCATAGCTTGGTCTTTTAGTTCTTCCTGAACAATTGCACCAATGATAATATGCGCTTCTTCGTCGACAATTTCATGCAGGGTTCCGATAGCGTTATTAACTTCAAAAAGCGTTAAATCTTTGCCGCCGATGATACTAATGAGAACACCCTTAGCTCCGCGTATCTCCCTTACTTCAAGAAGTGGGCTTGAAAGAGCCGCCTGCAATGCTTTTGCGCCCTTGTCTTTTCCTGTTCCGACCCCAAAACCGATGACTGCGCCGCCGCGAATGGATAGGATCGTGCTGATATCGGCAAAATCAAGATTTATCAATCCGGGCTGAATTATGACCTGAGAAATAGACTCAACCGATTGGTGGAGTATCTGATCGGTCAAACGATACGCTTCATGCATGGGGGTATCTTGGTTAATCATAGTAAAAAGTTTATCGTTTGGAATACAAATAATTGTTTCAACTTTTTCTCGAAATTCTTTTAATCCTTGTTCTGCTTGTTTCATACGTTTTTTCCCTTCAAAAGAGAAGGGTTTCGTAATAACTCCGACAGTCAATGCACCAAGGTCTCGTGCTATTTGAGCAACAACCGGTGCGGCTCCGGTACCAGTACCTCCGCCAAACCCTGCAGTAATAAATGCAATATCAACCCCTTCGAGCATTTCAGTCAAAAGTTCTTTATCATCAAGAGCCGCCTGCCTGCCTAATTCGGGATTGCCGCCCGTCCCTAAACCACGCATAGATTTATTGCCAATTTGAATTTTTTCAGGTGAAATCGAGCGAGCGAGTGCTTGAACATCAGTATTAACAACGGCAAATTCAATAAAATCCAATCCTGTATTGACCATATGATCAACGGCATTACTGCCGCCGCCGCCGACGCCGATAACTTTGATTCTCGCGACTTGTTTTTCCTGTTGTTCAAACTGTAACATCGTTAGATACCTTCTATTTAAAAATACTTCTTAATCATTTCTTTTACTGAGCCAACAACTTTCTCAAAAACGTTATTGTCATCCATGTCGTAAAAACCGTCTTGCTCAAGGTTGTCAGTCCCATACATAACCAACCCAATTCCTGTAGAATAGATTGGGCTTTTGTATTCCTCAAGCAACCCTGCAACATTTTGCGGGATTCCAAGCCGCACCGGGACATGAAAAATTTCTTGTGCCATTTCTAAAGCGCCCTGCATAAGGGAAGCGCCGCCTGTCATAACTAATCCGGCACCAATTTGATGAGCTTTACCGGTTTTTTCTATTTCGCTTTTGACAATCTCGAGTATTTCTCTCATACGGGATTCAATAACAAAGCTAAGTTCCTTGCGCAACATGCTCCGAGCAGGGTAGCCAAATGTACCCGGTAAAATAAATTCTTCATTTTCATCAACGATGTTCATCAGGGCGCATCCGAATTTAATTTTTGCTTCTTCAGCTCGGTTGGTGGGAATGTTAAACCTCATTTTGATATCGTTAGTCACATGATCGCCGCCGATTGCGAGTACACCGGAATGGCGCAGAGAACCTTCGACAAACAATGCAAAATCGGTAGTTCCCCCGCCGATATCAATGAGTACAACACCGGATTCACGTTCTTCTTTCGTCAGTGTAGCAATGCTTGAAGCGATTGGCTGGAGGACAATTCCAACCACTTCAACATCTGCTTTATTGATACTTTTTATGATATTCTGAGCAGAACTGATTGCCGCAGTAATTACATTCACCAATGCCTCGAGGCGAATTCCCGACATTCCGCGCGGATCAAGAATTCCTCCTTGTCCGTCAACGATAAATTCCTGAGGAATGGTATGGATAATTTCGCGTTCCATAGGAAGGGAAATTGCTTTGGCGGCATTAACTACTTTTTTTATATCGTCTTCGGTAATCTCTCCGTGTGAACCGGATATAGGCACAACTCCTCTGCTGGTAATACTTTGAATATGCCCTCCGGCAATGCCTGCAAACACTGTATATATATCTACATCAGTTTTTTCTTCTGCCATCGCAATTGATTTTCGAATTGCGTCAACGGTTTTCTCCACATTGATTACCATTCCTTTGCGAAGCCCTTGAGACGGCGCATAGCCAATACCGAGAATCCGTACATCTTTTTCATCTCGTTCAGCAACGACGGCACATATTTTTGTAGTCCCAACATCCAAACCGACAAGAATATTTTTTGTCTTTTTACGTAACATTTAATCCCTCATCACTACTGGTACATTTTCAAACCGCAAGTCAATCTTCGAAAACAACATTCCGCGCTGGTGCAAATGTGCAAGAATATACTGAAGTTTCATAAACCGGTACGGCAGTTCATTATTACCGAAATGAATTTCCGATTCATCGACAGTTTCAATAACAACATCATCAGGGTTTGACATGTCGATCATACGGATGGGAAGCGCATTTCGAACGTTGCTGTCCTGATATGCTTTTACCGCTCTGATAGCCAAATGAATCGCTTCATTTTCTACCGGCTTCCCGAAATTAACTTCCGGCATTTCCACACCTTGCACAACCGGTAAAGACGGATCGGGGCGCGATGAGATACGGGCAAGCACTATTCCTTCCTCATCGACAAAAAAATACCCTCCGCTGTAAAACTGCAAGAGAGGATTACGTTCATATACTCTAATTGTAATCGTATCCGGCAACTCTTTGCTTATGGTAACATTTTTGATGTCGGGAAACGTGAGCAATTGTTCGCAACAACCGGCTATATCTATATCAAATATATTTCTTCCAGTATACAATTTCACCGTATCAAGAATTTCTTTTTCGGAAACCACCACATTATTTTTTATATGTATGTTATGTACCATGAACACTTCGTCAGTCATCATAAACCGATACAGCGCTAAGCCGAAAACTGCCGCAACAAATAAAAAAAGTACGATAATAATACCATGTATTCCACCGCGAAGAATCTCCATCGGATAACTTCGGTCTTTACGGGTATTGAGCTGTACATAATATTTGTTGCGTTTCTGAGTTCGTTTTTGGATAGCGGTTATTTTACTTTTTTGTTTCATGTGCGCTTATTCCCAGATTTTGATTTCCAAACTGAGATCGACTCCTTGCCGGTCTTTTACTTGTGAACGCATGAGAGCGATTAAATCAAGTATACGGTCAGAATGGGCATTATTTTCATTTATAATAATATTTCCATGTTTTGGAGAAATACGCGCTCCATAATGTTCTATTCCTTTCAGCCCGGTTTTTTCAATCAGAGCGCCTGCAGAAATATCAGATGGATTTTTAAATATGCATCCTGCACTATATCCATGGGGTAATTTATAATCGCGCAACAATGCAACATCAAGCGCGTGCCGCAATATTTTTTTTCGTTCACCCGGAACAAATACTAATACAGCATTTAAGATAATCTCGCCATTATCAAACGGCCCTTTTCTATATTGAAACTCAAGTTGTTCGCGCGCAAATTGTTGTATTTCTCCCTGCAGTGTCATCACTTCTATAGATTCTACGAGCGATGCTATGCGCTCGCCATATGCCCCTGCATTGAGCGATAACGCTCCGCCGAGTGATGCAGGTATACCGCTCATTGCTTCCATGCCGGATAAGCCAAGGTTCGCTGTCCTGCACAATATTTCACTTAATAAAACTCGGGAACCTATTCTGAAACGCCGCTCATCAATTTGTTCTAAGGCATTAAAGGGTTTGCCGGTTAAGCGGATTACACATCCTTTAACGCCACCATCTTTAATTAGTACATCCGTACCATTGCCCAACACTTTCAAAAGAGCACCATTGGTACAGCAGAAACTCACTATTTTCTGCAATCCTTCGTATGTTGACACATCGCAGAAAAAATCGGCTGTTCCGCCGCATTTCAAGCTGGTATACTGCCCAAGTCGTTCTTGTGTACGCACACAGCCATGCTCAGGATACCGCAAAAAAAAAGTATTAAGAACCGAATAATCAATCAATACAGCAACAGTCTTATTCATTCAGATTGAAACCATACTTTGTAAAAGCGCTTTAAACTGTTTCGCACAAATCCCGATAGAACCAGCTCCCATAAAAATAATGAGCTGAAACTCGTTTTTTTTCTGTTCGAGATATTCCACCACATCGTTAAGATGTGAAATATATAAACATCCGCCGGCACGTTTTTGACAAATATGCTGAAATACATACTCGCCGTTAATTCCCTGCATTACGTGTTCGTCGGCTGAATAGATATCAGTAATAATGAGCGAATCGGCGTTTCTAAACGAATCCGCCAATAATGGCGCAATTTGTTTTGAGCGAGTAAAGCGATGAGGTTGAAACACACAAGCGATTTTTCCTGAATAACATCGCCTATAAACCTCAAGGATCGCACTGATTTCTGTAGGATGGTGAGCGTAATCTTCAATAATCCGCACACCGTCCACACAGCCCCAATCCTGCCCTCTTCGCTTAACTCCTTTAAATGACTGAGCGGCATCAATACATTGCTCCACCGTCAACCCTGCGGTAACGCATGCTGTTACTGCCGCAAGAAAATTCGATACAAAAAATCGTCCCGGAACCGGTAAAAAAACGTCTCTCTTTTGCATTTCAGCATGTTCCAAGACAAACGTTACTCCTTGCGAATCATAGTGTACTGTCTTTTCATCCACATGAAAAGAATTTCTTTGCCCAAAATGAATAATTCGATCAGACTGCCAACAAGATAGGACTTGGTCAGTATTGTTGAGAATAACCGAACCGGACGTTTGGCTGACTAAAGTTCGGTAATGTGCAAGCATAGAATCAGTAGAACCATAATTTTCTATGTGGTCATCATCGACATTTAAAATCACCGAAATCTCGGGAGAAAACCATTTAATTGAACCATCGCTTTCGTCTGCTTCTGTTACTGTCCAACTACCGTTTTGAAGCACAAAATTCGCCTCGAAATTTTCCATTATTCCCCCTACCAATGCAGAAGGAGCAAACCCTGCGTAATGAAGTATCCAAGCTATAAGAGCGGCGGTAGATGTCTTTCCATGCGCACCTGCAACCGCTATTGTTTTCTGATCGGAGAGAATACGCCCAAGGAATTCTCCGCGCCGTATAATCGGTATATTCTGAGCAACTGCTTTTTGAAGTTCGCAATTATCAGGCTTCACGGCGGGGGTAACAATTACCAAATCGCATGCCGGCATTTTTTCTGTATCATGCCCGATGTAAAGCGGAATATTTCGGTGGAGCAATGGCTCCATAAAGGGAGTTCCGCGGCAATCGGAACCGCTTACAACTGCACCATGTTTATGAAGATACGCCGCAAGCGCGCTCATTCCGCAACCGCCAATGCCGATGAAGTGAACTTTTTTATCTACGAACTCCGATAATTTTCCTATCATTTTCAATAATACCTATAATTTTTTCACCTGCGTTATGAGCACATACCTCCACTGCGGAAGGTTTTGTCAGACTGCCTATTTTATGTTTGTCAAACATTCGAATAATGTGACTCGCAATAGCAAGCGGAGCTCCTTCATGTTGTTCAACAACAGTATACCACTCCGGATATGCAATACTCTGCGCGTTAATAAACTGATGATTATCAGCCGCATACGGATACGGCACAATAATTGCCGGAATTTGCCATACTGCCAGCTCATATAAAGTAGATGCGCCAGCACGGCATATCGCCATTGTACAGCGAGAATAAATGTCGCTCATCCTTTCATGGAAGCCATAGCACTCATGCGGCATATCATATTCTGTATAAATATTTTCAAGGAACTCGATATCCGATTGCGCACATAAATGTATAAACAGCATTTTCTGCCGTATGCTTTTTAATTCCCCTAACAGATTTTGCACCCATTCAGCAAAAATATGTGCTCCTTGGCTTCCGCCAATGATGAGTACTGTAAATAAATGTTTATCATTAGATACACTCTTATTACTATTTGCAGGCGCAACATTTTTCCTCAAAGGGATTCCCGTATGTACAATTTTACTTTGCGCTTTTGCCGGCCAATATTCCTTTGATGTTTTCAAGGAAGTTAAAACTTTTTCCGCTTTGCGCGCAAACAGCCTGTTTGCTTTACCCGGCACACTGTTTTGTTCATGTAAAATATAGGGAATTCCAAGCAATAACGCCGCAAGAATCGGAGCCGATGCAACGTATCCTCCAAACCCAACAACAGCATTCGGTTTTTCTTTTAGAAAGACGTACAGTGCCCCAACAGTATTTCTCAATAAATATAACAAAAAAATAACGATTGCTAAAGGATTTCTTCTCGAAAATCCAATAGATTTTATATAATAGGTTTTTTTCGGAAGGAGATGTGCAAAATGTCTCTGGCGATGTGACGTAAAAAAAATCGTTTCATAGTCTTTTCTAGTAGTTCGAATTGTCTCATACAATCCGACTGCAGGAAAGAAGTGTCCGCCTGTTCCTCCCGCCGCAAGAATGATTTTCATCGTCCGGGAATCAATTTAATACGTTGTTTTTTTACTGGTTTCACATCAACCACCTTGTCATTTCCTCGTAAAGCAATATTGATCAATACTCCAGTAGCGATAAAATTCACCAGAAGGTTTGTGCCCCCGAAACTCAAAAACGGCAATGGAATACCTTTAGTGGGCATCATTCCAGTGACAACACAAATATTTATCGCCGCCTGAACACTTATAGCCATAACCAAACCCGTAGCGAGGAGTTTTCCAAAAACATCCCTGCACCGGTACGCAATGCAAACACCGCATATAAAAAAAACAAAAAACAACACCGTTACGCAAAAGGTGCCTAACAATCCTAATTCTTCGCCAATAATAGCAAAAATAAAATCGGTATGAGCCTCAGGCAGATAAAACAGCTTTTGTTTGCCTTCACCAAGCCCTACACCATACATCCCGCCCGAACCAAGCGCAATAAATGACTGGATGATTTGAAAACCTGAACCTTGGGGGTCTTGAAAAGGGTCAAGAAACGCTATAACTCTTTTCATTCGATAGGGAAATTTAAGTATCAATACCGCCAACCCCATGACTCCGCCTGCAATCGAAAGAAAGAAGTAAGTCAATTTTATTCCTGCTACAAGAAACATCATCAAGGTGATCAAAGCAACAAGGGCAGTAGTACCTAAATCAGGCTGTTGAAGAATCAAAAACAAAATAACACATACTAATAATGATGGAAACAGTAAGCTCTTAAAAAAAAATTTTATCGTATCCTGCTTTCGCGATAATACATCTGCAAGATACACAATAACCGCCATTTTTGCTAATTCGGAAGGTTGAAACCCAATCGGCCCAATCCTAAGCCAGCGGGTCGCTCCGCCAGCAGTATGCCCAAACGGCCCCACCATCGTAAGGAGAAGAAGCCCCATTGATACAGCCATAAGAAACAACGATAGATATTTAAAAATGCGATAATTGCAAAATGAACACAATATAAAAGGCCCAATACTGATCCCAACCCAAAACAAACTTTTTTTTAGAAAAAACCGCTCATCTTGAAATTTTTCTTCAGCATAAATCGCACTGGTGCTGTACACCATCACTATACTTACAGCAACCAGTGCGATAACGACTATAACAAGAAGAATAACGGTTTTTCTCATTGACAACTATTTGTCAGTTGACCGGAATTTTAATTTTTTGTCCTACATTCAGATCAGCGGTTTTTTCCAATCCGTTCGCTTGGCAAATTTCCTGTGTTGAGACATCGTACTTTTGCGCAACACGCTCAATGTTATCACCCCGCTGTACGGTATGGATTGCATAAGTTGTTGTTTGTTTCACCATCGATGCAGGCAACGGTTTATAACTGGGCGCCGGCGATGAAGCAATTACTTTTTCTACCGGCTGTTCTACTGTTTTTTGGGCAATGGCGACAGTACTGTCAGCACCGGGTATTATGATTCGCTGTCCGACTCTGAGAGTATTTGCATCATTAAGATTATTTGCACGGGCGATTTCACTAAAATTTTTCCCGTACTGCCGGCTGATTGCATAGAGCGTTTCGCCTTTCTGCACAGTGTGATATGCATACGATCCGGAAATAGGTTCTTCCACAACAGGAAACGTATTTGCTGAATATTCCTGCGGATACATATGTTGCGGCGCCATAGCATACTCCTGTCCGGACTGCTGGCCGAAATCATCGCGAATTCTCGGCTGTGGATACATATAGGATGTTTGTTGCGACGCACAGCCGCTTATAATACCCACACTTAATAATGCCGCGGCATGCAAGAGCATTATACAACTAATGTTATTTGAGTTATTCATACCTTAACCTCCTCATTGTTAGGTTTTCACTTTTGATTTATCAATTGTTGTACGAAACGTTTAAATTCATTTCCTCGTTCTTCGAATCCAGTAAACATATCAAAGCTTGCGCATGCAGGAGACAACAGCACAATTTCGCCCGTTTTTGCATGTCCATATGCGCTCCATACAGCTTCTTCAAGGGTATCTGCACAATCATAGGGAACAATTCCATTAAAATACTGCTGATAAATCGGCTTTGATTCGCCAATAAGCACCAAATGTTTTACACAACGGCATATAAGATTTTTGAGCCCTTCAAGCGAACATTTTTTATCTTGCCCACCCAATATGAGCACAACTGATTTATCAAGAAAACATTCCAGCGCCCTTTCCGAAGCATCCGGATTAGTTGCTTTAGAATCGTTATAAAAATTAACGCCGTTATAAGAAGCAACCCATTCTATACGATGAGGCAAACCGTTGAAATTCCTAACAGCATCGACTGCACAATCATTGTCTCTCCCCATACATTTATTTGCGGCCAAAACTAATGCCGCATTTGTATACATATGCAACCCTAAAAATTTCATATCATTTTTTCCGAGCATACATTTCGATCGATTATTTTCTAGCATCCAAATGCCGTCAACATCGGCAGTTATTTCCATGCCCTGTTTTTTTTGCTCTCCCACAAGATAACACCGTATATCTTTTGGAATAGGCGGATTATATGATTTCCAAACCGCATACGGCATAACAGCAAACCCATTTTTTTTCACTCTGTTCAATATACTGAACTTCGTTTGTATATAATCTTCATAATTTTTATACCGCC
This sequence comes from bacterium, assembly GCA_024233545.1. Classification (GTDB taxonomy): domain Bacteria; phylum Auribacterota; class Auribacteria; order Auribacterales; family Auribacteraceae; genus JACKPL01. Next base: position 292,308 of record JACKPL010000001.1, on the reverse strand, counting down.
CAAGATGGTCTGGGGCAATATTGGTTATAATCGCTCCCTCAAGTTCTAACGTATCTGCAAACTCGAGTTGAAACGAGCTTATTTCAATGACATACGCTTCACTTTGCGGCATTTTCACCGCTTCGCCTGAAAGAGAATTTCCTATATTTCCCGCTTTAACCGCCACTACGTGTTGACGATTAAGAACCTCATAGAGCATATGAACGGTGCTTGTCTTGCCGTTTGTTCCGGTAATACCAATTTTTTTCCCAGATAAGAACCCCGCCGCAAATGACAATTCACTTAAAATAGCTATACCTGAGTGTTGAGCGGCTTGTAGGACGCAATGTGTTTTTGCAACTCCCGGACTTGTAATTACACACTCAACGGCATTGTTTTGGATCAACTCTGCCGCTTTATCGGCATTGACAATTCCTTCTCCATGTGTTTTTAGCCATAATGCTTCTGCAGTTGTAATCCGTTCGGGATTATCGTCCATAACGGTAAACTTTATATCGTTCATACTTAACAGCCGCGCCGCATCATGCCCGCTCACGCCATAACCAAGTATGAGGTATTCCCGTTTCATTTTCATCGTAATTTCAAAGAACCTAATCCGATCAGAGCAAAAATTATTGCTAAAATCCAAAACCGGATTGTTATTTTCGATTCATGCCATCCTTTCATCTCAAAATGATGATGGATGGGTGCGATGAGAAACACGCGTTTCCCTCGCAACTTAAATGATAACACTTGAATAATCACCGACAACGCCTCGAATACAAAAATCCCGCCGACGATGAACAGTAAAATTTCTTTTTTTGTCAGCACCGCAACAACTCCCATTGCTCCTCCTAGTGCAAGCGAGCCGGTATCACCCATAAAAACTTGCGCAGGAAATGCATTGTACCATAAAAAACCAAGCCCGGCTCCCGCGATGCATGCGCAGAAAACGGCAAGTTCGCCGCACCCGGGAATGTAGACAATCTGCAAATATTTTGCGAACTGCGCATGCCCTGTCACATACGCAATATAGACAAATGCCAACGAAGCTGATACTACGCACCCTATAGCAAGCCCATCTAATCCGTCGGTAAGGTTTACTGCATTTGAGGTACTCACAATAACCAGTGCAATAAAAAGCGCCGAAAAAATCCCCATATGCATAATGACAGGAGATTTAAAAAACGGCAGGTACAGCTGTTCGGCAAGCTCTCTGTTAGACGAAAGATACAGCATATAAATACCGATAACTAACCCGAGTGTTCCTTGCGCAATAAATTTTTTCCGAGCAGATATTCCTTTACTATTTTTTTTACTTACCTTCAGATAGTCGTCAATAAATCCTACGACACCCAAAAATGCAGTCGCAACCAGAACGATAATTATATTTTCATTCGTAAGGTCTGCCCAAAGAATAGTAGGAAAAATAATTGACATCAGAACAAGCATACCACCCATTGTAGGAGTACCTTGCTTACTGCCGTGTTTTGCGTACAACGGCAAGCATTCTTCTTTTCGTATCGGCTGACCCACTTTGAGCTGATAAAGCTGGCGGATAATATACGGTCCAAGCAATATGCACAGTATCATTGCAGTAATTGAACCGCACGCCGCACGAAATGTGATATATTTAAACACATTAAAACCGAAAAAATATTCTTTAAGAGGATACAAAAAATGATAAAACATATTCTAAACCTTTACACTTCCGACGTATGCGCACGCATTTTAAGTTCTGCAATAATTTTTTCTGCAACTATTTCCAATTTGTTGCCGCGCGAACCTTTGATGAGTATTACATCACCTGTTTCAATCAGCTCGCTTAGCAAGCCGTAAACTTGTTCGCTCCGGTTAACTTTCAAAGCAGAAATATGTGAATTTTCTTTCACTTCTTCAAACGCGGCAACAGATTTGTCGCCAACAGTTATAACAATATCAATGTTCGATTGAGCAATAAGGTTTCCAATCTGCCGGTGATGCATTTCCGATTTTGATCCCATTTCGAACATATCGCCGAACACCAAAATGCGTTTTTTTGAAACAGGGCGATGAATAAGCTCGTTAATTGCCGCGCGCACCGAACACGGGTTAGCATTATACGCATCATTTATAACGGTTACGCCTTCAATAGTTATTGACTGCATACGCATGCTCGGCAAAACAATATTATTTGCGCGCCGAATTATATCATCATCGCTGACACCGCACGAATGAGCGGCGGCGGCGGCGGCACAAAAGTTGTCCGCATTATGAATACCCAGTACCGGCAGTTCTATTCTCCCGTAGAATGCGCCGCGTATACTGAATTTAAAGGTTATGCTACATTCGCCCGACCGGATGGAATGCGCCGCATAATCCGCATCAGTATCTACCCCAAAACTTACCGTTTTTCCATGAGCTTTATTTTGTAATTTTGTAAAATAAGGATTATTTTTATTTAGTACAGCAATACCGGAAGGGTTCATAGAACCCAAAAGCAAGGATTTTTCTTCAAAGACACCTTCTTCGTTTTCCAATAATTCTAAATGTGCCTCCGATATAGCCGTTATTACCGCAATATCCGGAGACGTCATTTCTGCTAGGCGGCTCATTTCCCCACGCTGATTGATACCGAGTTCCGCAACGATTACATCATCCGATGCACTAGCAGAAAATAAAGTCAGCGGAACGCCAATAAGATTATTTTTTGTTCCTGCAGTTGCCGCAACTTTAAAAGTTCCCTGCACCAGTGTTGCAATCATATCTTTGGTTGTTGTTTTTCCATTGCTTCCCGTAACAGCTATAACCTTCGTATCGATTTTTTTGCGGTAATACCCTGCTAATTTTCCGAGCGCCGCAAGAGTATCGTTAACCTTGATAACAGATACGGAATCTGGGACAGCGCAGGTATCTTGAGAAACGATTATAGCGGCACACCCTCTCTTGCAAGCTTCAGGAATAAAGTCATGGGCATTGAAAGTATCACCGCACAACGCAAAAAAGAGATCTCCGCGATTAAGCAGTCGTGTATCTGTTGACAGAGAAACAAAAACATTTTGTTTTCCCTTTTGAACAAGGTTTCCGTCAACCGCTTTTACAATTTCTTCGATTGATAACGCATCCATACCGCTACGATACCGCTCCTTCATGGGTACACAAAATTTCTTGAGCCGTTTTTTTATCATCAAACGGAAATGAGCTTGCACCAATGAGCTGATACTGTTCATGCCCTTTGCCAGCAATAACGACAACATCGTTTTCTTGCGCTCTGCCAATTGCTGTTTGAATCGCCTCTTTACGATCGGGGATAATGCAATAATTCGAATTTTCACACCCTTTGACAATATCGCCAATAATTGCCAGCGGGTCTTCCGAACGAGGGTTATCTGACGTTATATAAACGGTATCCGCATATGCTGATGCCGCACGCCCCATAGGCGCTCTTTTAGTTTTATCGCGGTTGCCGCCGCATCCCATTACAACATGAAGAATACCGGTGTGCACCGACCGAATGGTTTTTAGAATATGTTCCAACGCATCGTGAGTATGCGCATAGTCAACATAAACTGTCGGTTTTCCCTGAAGAGATATTCTTTCGAGCCTTCCGGGCACTCCTTTGAAACACTGAATGCATTGCACACATTTTTCAACAGAAATCCCCAAGACAACACAAGCTCCAATTGCCGCAAGCAGATTATACACGTTATGAACGCCAACCAACGGGCTGTTTACCTTTACCTCAGATTGACCGTAACATAGAATGAATTCCGTGCCGTCTTTAGAGCACCTGATATTTTTTGCCATCATATCAGCAGTATTTTTAATGCCGTATGTAAGGCGCGCTCCTTGAACAAACTCTAACATATAGCCTGCTTTGCTATCGTCAGCATTGATAACAGCGCCTGCATTGTCTTTCTTTTTTATTGCACCAAACAATTGCGCTTTGCAAAAGCAATAATCATCATAAGTTTCATGGTAATCGAGATGGTCATGAGACAAGTTCGTAAATACCGCAACATCAAATTGCAGCCCTTCAATCCTTTTTTGTTTAATCCCATGCGACGAAACTTCCATAACCATCGCTTTAACGCCATCATGGACTGCTCTGTTAAGTAAATAATTGATAAACGGCGATTCAGGAGTAGTCATCCACGACCGGCAAAAATAATCTGCAAACCGGTTTTCTACGGTTCCCATTAAACCGGCTGTTATCGAATTATAGAGCAACGTATGCTCAATGAGATACGACACTGTCGTTTTTCCGTTTGTACCGGTAATACCGATCAAGGCGAGTTTATTTGACGGGTCGCCATAAAAATTTTTCGAACATATTGCCAATGCAATCCTAGTATCAGGAACAACAAGCATTGTAACCCCATCATATTTTTGCTGAAGATTGTCAGTAACAATGACCGATGCTCCGGCTTTGATCGCTTGAGGAATAAATGCATTGCCGTCGCAAGCCGATCCCCTAAGGGCAAAAAACATGTTGTTCGGGCGTACTTTGCGAGAATCGCCCGTTACTCCGGCAACATACGTATTGGTACTTCCCAACAATTCGGTATACTCAATGCCATATAATAGGTTTTCCAGCTTCAGCCAACTCATACACCATTATCCTTTGTAGCCGCGTCATCCACTGATACAGTTTTACGGTCAGGCAATATTTCAAGGTACTGTAACACTTTTTGGGCAACTTCTTTAAAAACAGGTGCGGCAATAACGCCGCCCCAATAATGCCCTTTCGGTTCGTCGAATAAAACAATCATTGATATTTGCGGATCATCTGCAGGAACGTATCCGACGAAAGAGCCGACATATTTTGTTTGTGAATACCGCCCATCAATCACTTTTTGGGCAGTTCCCGTTTTTCCGGCAACAGTGTACTCTTCCATTTCGGCTCTGATAGCAGTGCCGCCCGGTTGAACAACCATTTTAAGAGCTTCGTTCATCGCTTTAGCGGTTTTATGAGAAATAACCTGTCTTATTTTATGTGGTTTAAATTCCTGAACTGTCCTTCCTTGATCATCCACAATTCTTTGAATGATATAAGGTTTCATCAAAATACCGCCGTTTGCAACAGCAGATATTCCCTTCAATAGTTGTAGCGGGGAAACCGATATTTCATGTCCCATAGGGATGGATAAAATAGAGAGTTTCGACCATGATTTGACATCACGCAATATGCCTTCTGTTTCACCAAGCAACATTGTATCGGGAGCGACACCGAACTCAAAATTGCATAGATACTCATAAAGTTTTTCTTTACCGAGATTCATTGCAACTTTTGCCGCCCCAATATTGCTAGAAACCGCAATAATTTCAGGGAATGTCAGAAGCTGATGCGGATAACTGTCCCGCAATGTGTGCCCGCCGTATTGCAACCTGCCATTCTGGCAATCAAACACATCGGTAAACCGCACCACACCATAATCTAATGCCGATGCACAGGAGATGGTTTTAAATGTTGAACCCGGTTCATACATATCGGTGATAACTCGATTCCTCCGGTATTCCGCAGGGAACTCGCTGTACCTGTTGGGATCATAAGTCGGGCGTGTTGCCATGGCAAGTATTTCACCGGTTGACGGCCGCATTATAATGATGCCGGTCCAAATGGGTTTCCGCTCATGATAAGCTCTGTCAAGCGCTTCTTCAGCAATGTATTGAATTACCTTATCAATGGTTAATTCAATGGTATTCCCATTTTTAACGGGTTTTTCCATCGGAATAAAATGGGCAACTTCTCTCCGTTTCGCATCTTTTGCAACAATGCGCCACCCTTGTTCTCCATTAAGCACATTGTCAAATGCGAGTTCAAGCCCTTCCAAACCATCCATATCAATACCTGCAAATCCGATTACATGGCTAAGCAGTTCGTTATTCGGGTATACGCGTTTTGCCTCGCTCCGTGTATAAATTCCTTTTAAGTTCAGCTCTTTTACTTTATTTGCCTCATCTTCCTCGACTTTTCTTTTAATCCATACAAAACTTTTTTTGCTTGCCAACTTTTTATACAATTCTTTTTCGTTTACATCAATAAGCCGAGCAAGTTTATATGCGTAAAGGTACGGGTCATCAATTTCTCGCGGGTCAGCAAAAAGGGATTCTTTCTGTACATTGATTGCAAGCGGCTGTTTATTGCGGTCAAGGATCAGCCCGCGCTCCGGCAGAAGCTTTACCTTTGCAATATGCTGATATTCTGCAAGCTGTACAAAGTAGTCTCTGCGCATAAACTGCAAATAGTATAAGCGCCCGCAGATCGCACAAAAAAGTATGCCGATCAGAGATGCCAGAAAAAAAAGGCGTTTGTTAACCGAATTTGTATTATTTCTCACATCATTTTCCGTAATGCAAAGACAGTGTTAGTTATTTCTGCCATAGCGTAACGCTGTTAAAAAAAGTGATGACACACCCATGAAAACAAGAAATACTATTCCTAATACAATCAATTCAATGCTCATTCAGAATATATCCTTTCTTTGTACATGGTGTTACTCTCTATATTTATTCCAAAGGCTGTTGTAGTAATGTTCTAATACGAGCAATTAAAGGATAAGGGTCATCGTTTTCAGCCTTTGCAAGTTCCGTTTCAGGAGGGTTTTCCGGTTGAATTGCCGCAAGATGAACGATTCTTTCTCCAGAAGTAATGATTAAATCGCTGGGAATTCGCGCTAAAATTTTATCCGGTGATTTGAGCAGTTGTATTCTGGTTTCTATCTGTTCTATTTCAAGGTCTACGCGCTCAATATCTTTTTTTATTTTATTTATTTGATAACCGATTTTCAGCTCTTGATTTTTTTGCCATACATAAAGAAGGCAAAACATAACAATAAGACTGGTGAGCGCAACAACTGAAGATATCACTCGAACAACACTTACTGATTCCGTATTTTTCATTGTAACGGTTCCTTTTTATGTGGTTCCGATCGTTCTGCAATTCTTAATTTTGCACTGCGTGCCCGACGGTTTTTATTGATTTCCTCATCTGTTGGAACAAGCGGTTTTTTGGTGATTACCTCCATCAACCCATCACGTTTTTGCTGTCTGAAAACATGCTTGGCTATTCGGTCTTCCAGAGAATGAAAACTGATTACCGCTACTCTTCCTTTTGCATGGAGCATATCCGGCACATCATGCAATATGTTTTCCAATGCGCCGAGTTCGTCATTCGCCGCAATGCGCAGTGCTTGAAAAACACGCGTTGCGGGATGGATTCGCTGATGCCGTCTAAACTTTGCCGGTATTGCCCTAAAAACTATTTCTTCTAATTCTCCGGTAGTTGTAAGCGGCTGTTTTTGACGCGCTTCAACAATTCGCAATGCTATGCGCCGCGACCATCGCTCTTCACCATAATCCCGAAAAATCGTATATAATTCTTCTTCGCTTTTAAAATTGACAATGTCGCCGGCCGTTACGCTTACCGATTCGCCCATGCGCATGTCCAGCGGCCCCGATTCCGTAAAACTAAACCCCCGCTCAGGATTATCTACCTGCATAGAAGATACTCCTAAATCGAGAATTATACCGTTTACCTTTTCCACGCCAAGCTCTTGAAGAATTTGTTTGCTTTCCTTAAAGTTGCGGTTCACAAAAGTAATGTTTTCGCTGTATTTTTTTAATTGCCGCTGAGTTTCATGGAGTGTTTCTTTATCGATATCAATTGCGATAACCGATCCATTCAGCGGTGCGATTTGCTCTATGATTGCCGCCGTATGACCGCCCGCGCCAAGCGTACAATCAAGAATCACCGGCGATTCAGGCAGTCGTTCGCATATATACTGCACTACTTCTTTTTCTAAAACCGAAATATGCCGCTCATTATCCATCAATCTTTTCTCGAATTATGGATTTTTGAATCTATATGACCCGCTAAGCGCTCAATGTCCGCTTCATTTTGCGCAAGGAAAAGTTCCCACTTGGCTTTATCCCAAATTTCTATCCGGCTATTAACACCGACAATTGCAACATCTTTTTCTATTCCGGCGTAATTCAGCAAAGGCTGTGATAATTTTATTCGTCCTTGCCCATCAAAAGAGACTTCGTTCATCCCTGAATAAATCAAACGCTTGAGATTGCGTTCTTCCTGCCCAAATTCGCTCATTTTCACCAGCCGTTCTTGTTGTGCCTGCCACTCATGTTCATCGTACACGTACAAACACCGGTCAAAACCCCGGCTGACATAGAGCTTTCCTTTTAATTCGGAGCGAAATCCTGCAGGCATCACAACCCGCCCTTTATTATCGATTGTGTAGAAAAATTCGCCGATGAACATTCATAAACTTCTTTTTTTGTTGTTTTCCACCACAATTCCCCACTATTTCCCATTATAAACACATTATTTACCACCTTCAATACTTTTTTTCCCTCTCGAGTACTTTTTTCTTTACGGCTTTGTATTCATGAAAACTTTATTGAGCTCAACAAAATAATTTTCAGGATTCTAATAAAATAATATTTATTTTTTCCGAATCACATTTTAAGCGCGGTATTAAAAACTAGGCGGCAGGTTATAATACAATAACTATTGTTGTGTTTTTCTATACTGTGATATTATGAAACTTTCGAAAGTTAATTGTGTATTCGGGGAGGATGCAATGTCCAAGAAAAGCTATACGATAATTATTTATACAATGCTGATGCTGGGAATAAACCGCGTTTATGGTTTGTCAGTTGAAACAGAACTCTCTCAAGCGCTGAGTAGCAAAGACAAATCTCATCAGGATATTGAGAATAAAATTTCCCTCACCGCTCATTTGCTCACTCAGGGACAATACCGCAATGTACTTATGACCGCCGGTGAAATTCTTGCTCAAGAACCTCAGAATGTCGACGGACACGTACTAAAAGGGGCGGCGCTTGAAGGATTAAAACAATATGATAAAGCAATAGATTCGTTTCTCAAAGCGATTGAGATTGATCCTAAAGAATCACGGGCATATAATCGGTTGGGGTTTCTTTTTTACAATTTTAAGAACGATAGAGAAAAAGCCAAGGATTACCTTTTATTAGGAATTGAATCTAATCCTCGCGATGTCGTTGCGCACCGCCTGCTCAGCGTTATTTATCTGGATGAAGGCGACATTGATACCGCATTATCGCATATTAAACTTGCGTTGCCTCCTTCTGAAGAAGAAAGAGAACCGAGATTATTCATCGTAAATTATTATTTAGAACATCAGGATTACGCGTCTGCAATCGCAACATGCAATACGATATTAGAAGCAAACCCGCAAAATACCCTTGCTCGTTCCATGCTCGGGCAGGCGCTTATTTCTAACCATGCATTTGAAGATGCTATAACCGAGCTAAAAAAAGTCCTTGCGGAAACCCCGCGTGATTATAACACTCACTTGCTTATCAGTCAGGCATATGAAGCGCTCGATAACGAAAAACTCGTTATCGACTTTCTTGAAAAAGCACAAAGAATAGAACCTGAAAAATCAGCGGCATTCATACTTCTCGGGCGTTTTCACTTAAAAAAGAACCGCTTAGAGGAAGCGCTTGCACAATTTAAGCAATCCGAAAAAATTGATGTCGACAACATCCCCTCACAAATTCAAATTGCTCAAATCTATATTGAGTTAAAGAAATACGAAAAAGCTATTGAACACGCCCTTAATATTCGCCTCAAACACGGGTTTAACCTGCAAAACGAACTACTGCTGGCTTTTTGTTATTCACAAATTGATGATAACGATAAAGCAAAACAAACCTACAAAAAAATACTCAAGCAAGTTCCCGACAATACGTTAGCAAATTTATACTTGGCAAACACCCTTTTTAAAGAACAAGCTTTCGATGAAGCCCTTATGCATTACACCGCTGTTATTGATATGCAACAGGAAGACAATGCAGCTCATGAAGCGTTTATAAAATCTGCCTTGATTTTAAACTCTCAGAAAGAATATGACGTTCTTGAAACGCTTCTGCAAAATGGTATTCAACGTTTCTCTGATTCGCTTCCCATCCGGATTCAATATGCGAATGTTTTGATAATCCAAAATAAACCCGATGACGCAAAAAACATTTTGGAAGAAGGCATAAAAATAAATCCTTCCGAACCAACCTATTATTCCCTCCTCGGCATGATTTATTTTTCCGAAGGAAATAGCGAAGAAGCAGAAAAAAATGTGAAGGCGGCATTAGAAATCAAACCGGATTATACCGAAGCTCTTTCAAATTTGTCACACATCTATTGGGGAAGTAATCAATTTGACCGCGTGTTTGAACTATTGAAAGGAAAAGCACAGGATTACCCTGAAAATTATGAAATAAAATCCCTGCTTGCAGGATATTATTTTCAACATGGACAACTTAATGAGGCAGAAAAAATATTCCTTGAGTTAAAAGAAAAAAATCCGAAGAATGCATCTCTTCTGATTACTTTAAGTGATATTTACCGGGCACAAAAGAAAAACGACTTAGCAATCGAAACACTCCTTGAAGTAAACCAGCTTATTCCCGAATCAAGCAAACCTCTTTTTCGCATTGGGGTAATCTATGAGGAGGAACAGCAGTATACGACTGCCATTTCTTATTATCAACGTGCACTCGCGCTTGACCCTAATAATCCATTATTGCTCAACAACCTTGCATGGCTCCTTACTCTAACAAAGCAAAATCTTGCGCAAGCAATCAACCTTGCTAAAAAAGCCGATGTACTCGCACCCAATACCGGTCCCATTCTTGATACTATTGGATGGATATATTACCTATCCGGTGATGTTGAACAAGCATTTGAATACATAAAACGCGCCGCGGAATTAACATCAAACATTCCTTCCATTCAGTATCATTTAGGCATATTGTACCGTTTAAAAAATGATGATGCGAATGCACGTATCGCATTTCAAAAAGCATTAGATGCCGCAGGAGACACCGATTTCCCCGAAAAGAAGGATGTCCTATCAGAACTCGACAACCTCAGTAAGAAATAAAAACTGCATGTTTATGGGTACTCAATCTAAAATCGATACACAATTACGGGTTAGGTATTATGAAGTCGATCAAATGGGTGTAGTGCACCATTCGCGATACTTCATGTATTTTGAAATCGGACGCACAGAATTACTGCGCAATTGCGGATATACATATAAACAATTTGAGGAATCAGGATTATTTTTGGTTGTTATCGATGTTGCATGTAAATACAAAGCGCCTATCCGATATGATGACACCATCATTTTAAGTACCGAATTAACACACATCACGCCTGCAAAAATACAGCATTCTTATCATCTATGGAACCATGACAGGACTGTTCTTCACGCAACAGGATCGTCAACACTTGCCTGTGTCAATACCGCTGGAGAATTACAGAGGATACCCGATTTTCTGCAATCGCTCATTGTTCATTCTTCTTCATAGCAATAGCAAAGGGAAGCCTGTAAGCCGAATTCTGTATAAGATGGCCATTCATCTTGAACAGAGATTACTCTCTGCTTCATGCGACTAACCCGAGACAGGATGGGTCACCCTATGGTCTCCTATTTAGTCTTGCTCCGAATGGGGTTTACCCTGCCGCACCGGTTACCCGATGCGCGGTGAGCTCTTACCTCGCCTTTTCACCCTTACTTCCGGCGATAACACCGTAAGCGGTATGTTTTCTGTGGCACTTTCCGTCGGATTACTCCGCCTGGACGTTATCCAGCATTCCACCCTGTGGAGTTCGGACTTTCCTCAATGTAAGAATTACCTTACACTGCGGCCATCCGGCTTCCCTTTTAATACAAGTATATCATAAGCGATGAAACAGTAACGCACTTTTTAATGGAGAAGTTTTCTAAAACGCTCTATTTTGAACAATTCTTTAAATTCTTTACAGCGTTTCAGTTCGATAGAAATGTCGCTAAAATCTTTTTCAAGCGCTTTTTTGAGAAAAGCATAAGCGTTGTCTTCATCTCCTTTAAGCGCCGCAAACCGAGCGTTCACAAATAAATAGTGAGGGTCTTCATTAAAGAGACGGGCGGAAATTCTTTCGAATGCTTCTCCCGCTTTTTGAGGTTGTTCCAGAAACAAATATGTTTGTGATAATTCAAGAAACAACCGCTCGGAGAACGGATTAAGAATATATGCCTTGCCAAGCACCTCCAAAGACTCATTATACCTTCCAAGTTTTCTGAACAGATTGCCTCCTAGAATCCACGCATCAAAAAAGTGGGGCCGGAAATGAACCGTTTTTTTGCACATGGCTAATGCATCGTCTATATTGCCGGATTGAAGGTAAATTTCCGCAATGGTATACCAATATTTATAGTTCTGGCCGTCCATCTCAATTGCTTCGCGGATAACTTGCGCCGCCTGATCCCAAATTTGGTTATTTTGGTAGATTTTTCCTAAATAAAATAATATCTCAGGCTCGTTGGGATTGATCTTAAGCGCATTATTGAGTGCAACAAGCGCATCAACGTAATCGCCAAGATAATCCGAGCAAATTCCCTTTAAAATATATGCCTCGATATTTTTATCATCATTTTTAAGAACTGTTTCAAGAACATGTTTTGCATCGATGTATAACCCCGCCATCATAAGCGTAAACGCCGCCTGCAATAACCCCTCGGTTCCCGAATCATAAAATGCAATTTTTTCAGAAAGCGGCTGAACTGCACCATCTTCATGCCAATCAACTACTTCTTTAAATAATCGTATCTTGAGCACATCGGGATTGGTTTTATAGGCAAGTTCGAAATATTCTTTACCCGTTTGCATATCTCCGCCGCGGATACTCAAAATACCGAGAAAAATATTGCACCAGCCGGATGACGGTTTTTGTTCTTTTCGGCGAATGAGTTCTTTCTTTAACTCTTGTTGTTCAAGCGAATCATCGGTACAAAACCGCATCATATCCTCAACATCCAAAGTCATGTAGATTTTTTCTTTGAATGTGTCGCTGATGATCTCATCAACATGTTTATAAATCAAATTATAGTCATCCCAATAAACCAATTTCCAATACGGCGATTGATGAAGCTTCTCGTTAAACCGCGATTTTCCATTCAAAAGATTCCTCTTGCCCGCTTGATAAGGAATAAGAAATGTCTTGATATCGTATTCCTCCAAGTTCCATTCCCACCCGATATCGGCTTCGCGAATTCTTTGATCATTCAGCAGGATTTGTTCATCAACATACAAAGTGTGATAGTCAGAAAAATTTTTATAGAGCGGATACAGTTCATACAAGAAATAACCGCCATAATAGAACGGCGTGTACACATTCGGTTCAAGTCCGTTTGATTTGATATACGCTACTGCGTCTACAGGACATGAATATTCAGCCTCAACAGGGGCCACAAACCGGTCGTTCGAGTGATTCAGGTAATAGTATGCCCACGCCCCGCTTGTCAGTGCAAAAAAGAACAATGCAGAGAAGATATATCCGATGGGACGGTAATCCCTACCGAAAAAACGGAGCTCTTTTACAATCATATCGAGAATAGCGCTAAAATATTTAATTCCCAACATCATTGCGAACAGAAAAGGAAACGCTGTATATCTTTTGAAAAAATATGCGAATACAAACAATGCAACAAATGCGGCCGCATCGGTAATATCAGACCGCCGGGGAGGCACGAAAAACATACAGAGAATCACAAAAAACGTGATGGATAAAAAAGGAATGTTGAACATCATTACCCGTTCAAAAGTATACCAATCAATCACTGCATACAAAACCGTAGCGCTTAAGGTAGTAAATGCATGTTCAAAAATAGAAAAAAAATAGGGGTTGAATACTACCGCAACAAAACATCCTAACACGGTCACCCCAATATGGACAATTACCCTCCACTTAAACGTTCTGCCATACCAAAGAGAAAATTTTTGCCGGACAATTTTTTTGGTTAATTCACTCAGAAAAAAAACGATTGCGACAAGCAACCCGACCAAAAACGAAGGATGGCTATTTGCCCATACCCACATAACAACCGGTAAATAATACAAATAGACCCGTTTTCTGCCCGAACGGAATTGCGATAATAGATAGAAAAAAACAACGAAAAGGAATAATGCAAACAAGTGCGCTCGCATTATTAGAAGATCGCGAAACAAATAAAACCCGATAATAAGAACAACCGCCGAAATTCCTGTATTCCATCGCCGTTTATAACTCAGGTTTACAAGCATGAGGCACAATAGAGCGACCAACGCAAGTTTAAAAAAATATACCCCAGTAAAGCCAAACAACGCAATAATTACATAGATTATAACACAATATAACCATGATTCTGCTATCAAAGGTTTTCCGTGAGACGCAAAAGAAAAGACATCAGAATGAGGTACGGAAAGGGAGTTTAAAATGTGTTTTCCGATAGCCGCATCTGTCCAAACATGCAATTCTGGTAGAGTGTGCCGCGCTATGAAAATAACAAGCATTACGGCAGATACCCACGACAAAAAAGACAAAAGGCGGCACAAATGATTTTGTTTCTTCACCAGTTACCCCTTTACAGCTGTTGAGTCCGGCTTATAGATTATATTGTAAAAGTATTGCAGAGATTACTGCACCACATCATTATATCTCTTCACTATAAGGCCAAAACAAAATTCGAGCGCAATTTTCACATGTTTGAATCTTATGCGATTTACGAACTTCCAGAACATCATTGGGCGGTAATTTCATGAAACATCCCTGACAGGTATTATCTATTACGGCTACCACCGCTTTTGTTTCGCCCTTATTTTTCATTATTCTTTCATAAAGCCTTAATGCGCCTTCATCGATATCTTTTGCACATACGGCGCGCATATCCGATATTTTTTTTATTTCTTCATCGACACGTTCTATTTCTTGTTTAATACTATTCTCTTGTTCTCGTAAAGTAAGTTCGCTTTGTTTCAAAGCATCTTCGGCAATGCGAATATCTTTTTGCTTTTCGTCGGCTGACATCATTGCCGCTAAAACAGTGTCTTCAATCTGAGAACATTTCTCTTCTGCGCGGTCAATTTCGCTCAGCAACGCTTTATACTGTTCATTACTTTTCAGTTGAAGCAATTGGTTTTTATATTTCTTTACTGTATCTTTGAGGCTTTGTATCTCTACTTCCAGATTTTTCTGATGCGCCTTAATGTCTTTAAGTTCATTGTTTAATGCCTGCACCGCATTCATTTTGTTTTTTACATCGGCTTGCATACCGTGAAGGTTTGCAGGCAATTCTTTTTGAAGTTTTTTAAGAGAGAAAATTCGGAGGTCTATCTCTTGGACTTCTTGAAGTTTGATAATTTCTCTAATCATAGTATCCACAGAAGTTAAAAAATGGTGGGCGATACTGGGATCGAACCAGTGACTTCTACCGTGTGAAGGTAGCACTCTCCCGCTGAGTTAATCGCCCGTAAATACTGTTCTACTGTACTAAACAGGCGGTTCAAAGTCAATTATTTTTACAGGGTATATTGCCGTTATATTTTGAGCTCAATGCATATTCAGTAGAGCTCGGCAAAAAGAACACGCTTTTTGCATACAACTCGCTATTGAAAATGACATTACGCATTTTAATGCGATCAAGGATGAAGCGCATCAAGAAAACCGCGCAATTGACGGCTGCGTATCGGATGGCGCATTTTTCGTAATGCTTTCGCTTCAATTTGCCGGACTCGCTCGCGGGTTACATTAAATACTTTACCCACTTCTTCAAGTGTTTTGGGAGACCCGTCGCCAATGCCGAACCGTAAAGTCAGGACTTTTCGTTCCCGTGGAGTGAGTGTAAGCAGAACATCTTCCATCTGTTCCCTGAGTAATGTATATCCTGTTGCATCATCAGGAGACTCGATTCCTTTGTCCTCAATGAAATCGCCGAAATGGCTGTCGTCTCCGTCGCCGATAGGCGTTTGCAAAGAAATAGGATGCTGAGCAATTTTCAGAATAGCTCTGATCTTTTCCACCGGCAATTCCATTTCTTCAGCCAATTCCTGCGGAGACGGTTCTTTGCCGTGCTCCTGTACCAGCCTTTTTGACGTTCGCACCAGTTTGTTGATCGTTTCTATCATATGAACAGGAATACGGATTGTCCGTGCCTGATCGGCTATCGACCGGGTAATTGCCTGCCGAATCCACCATGTCGCATAGGTACTGAATTTATACCCGCGCCGGTATTCGAATTTTTCTACCGCTTTCATCAACCCCATGTTGCCCTCTTGTATAAGGTCGAGGAATGATAACCCGCGGTTGGTGTATTTTTTTGCAATGCTGATAACCAGCCGTAAATTTGCTTCCACCATCTCCTTTTTTGCATCATGAGATCGCTTAATCCATTTGCGCAGGCTTTTTGTCAGTTTGATAAACTCGTCATACGGCAGTTGAGCCGCGATTTCAATCTTGCGCAAAATACGTTTTTCATTTTTTATTTTCTTAGTTGTGAAATCATCGCGTTTTTTATCCAGCTTCTTGATATTCCCTATCAACTCGAATATGCGCTGATAGACTAATTCAATTCGTTCTGAAAACGATTCGATGGCAGACTGTTTAAAATAAAATTTTTTGACATACCGTTCCATATCGATATGGATTTCTGCCAGTTCATTTTTTACCTGCGCTTTGTATTCAGCGTCGCTCCCTGATTTAATCATGAGCTGGTATTTTTCCATAGCATCATTATGGAGCTTTTCTACACGCTCAATGAGTTTGGGAAGAATTTTTAGATAATTTTCGCGGGATTTCGCTTTTTTGTCCTGCACGATTCTATCGAACCGTTCCCTACCGCTTAAAAGTTTCTTTGCGAGGGTAACTGATTCGCGGTAAAAATAGCCGAATTTATAAATAGTTTCTTTGATCTGCTGTTCCGACTGTTCTATCCGCTTGGAAATTTCAACTTCTTGTTCTCTGCTCAATAAAGGGACTTGCCCCATTTGCTTGAGATACATTCTTACAGGATCGTCGAGAACTTCAAGGCGAGCGGCTTTTGTTCGTTTTTCTTCCTGCTCTTCCTCCTCGTCATCAAACCGAGCCCTTGCCCGGGATTCAGAGTCGACTATTTCGATGTCCATACTGCGCAACAAAATAAGAATAGAATCAATTTCTTCCGCAGATGCGAAATCTTCGGGAAGAACTTCATTTATGTCATCGTAAGTAAGAAACCCTTTCTCGTTACTTAACTGAATAAGTTGTTTGATTCGCTTATTTCGTTCTTCTTTATTTATCATCTAACTGCTCTTTCACTATGTTAAAAGTGCACTGCCGCGTTAAAACCCGCCGGTAAAACCCAATTGTTTTTTTTGTTCTATAAGCTCGCTGAGCTGTTTAAAAATATAGGAATATTCTCCCTTACTTTCTTTAAGCAGGTTGGAATATTCCTCAATTTTTCTTTCTATAAATTCTTTCTTCAACCGGGCAACAACGCTGTTGAACTTAATTTCCAGATCATCGTCATTTATTTTATCTGCTGACAACCGCGATATAAGCGCAACAATTTTCTTATCATCGCGATACGAATCTATTAAGAATTCTGCTGTTTTCAGAGATTGGTTTTTATCAATAACAGCTAGTTTGCTCCATAGACGGCGAATGATTATACTCATAAACAATTCTTCATTCAACACCTTTTTTGCAGTTTCGATCAGATTTTCTCTACCATGAAGTAATATTCGCAACAATTCTTCTTCCCATACAGGTATTTGCATATCCGGCACAGCGAGTACCGGTTTGTCTGGCGTATGAGAGTATTTTTCGTCTTTTTTATGGAGCTTAATCAATTCGCCGCGCAAAACTTGTTGCGAAAAACCAAGTTCTTCGCTCATTCTCTTTACCCACGTTTCCGCAAGGAGCGAATTCTTTTGACGGGATATAATGTCCATCATTGACTGAGCGATTTTAATCTTGCCGCGTTCACTGCCGCCAAACTGCTTTCTTAATACTTTGAGACGAAAATCCAGAAGCGGTTCACTTTTATCAACAATTTCTTTAAAAGCTTGGACGCCAAACTTTTGAATAAAGCTGTCCGGGTCCTCTCCATCAGGGAGAGATACAACAAAAGCGTCAACTCCGCTTTCCAAAATGCTGTCCATAGTACGCATCGCCGCATTTATGCCTGCTTGGTCGGAATCGAACGCGACATACAACTGTTCTGCATACCTCTGCAGAACTCGTATTTGGTCATCAGTCAAAGCTGTTCCGCAAGGAGCTGTTGCTGTATCGTATCCTGCTTCATGCAAGCGTATTACATCGAAATACCCCTCCGCAACAAAAACAGATTTTTTTTCGCGGATCGGCATTCTCGCTTGTGATAATCCATACATTATCTTGCTTTTATGATAAAGGACTGTTTCAGGTGAATTGATATACTTGGGCAGAGCATCTCCAATAACCCGCCCCCCAAACGCTATCGTTCGCTGTTGTTCATCCAAAATAGGGAACATAATGCGGTTGAAAAAATAGTCGCGGACACGATATGCCTGTTCGTCTTTTTTGACAATCCCCACTTTGAGCATATCATCCTGAGAAAATCCTTGCGCCATTAAATACTGTGCCAATGCATTCGGCGAAGAAGGCGCATACCCGATACACCATTTCTTCCACGCCACCGGATGTATGCTTCTTTTTTCGAGATATTTTCGTGCCGCCTCAGCATGTGAATGAGTCAACAATGTTTTATGATAAAACCGCGCAGTGTGGGTAAGACACTCATACAAACGGGCTTTTTCCGAACGCTTAAACCCGGCGGCTTCAGAGGAAGACGCATTTTGAGTGAACACATACCCGATTTTTTCGGCTATTTTCTCTACCGCTTCCGGAAACGAAAGATTTTCGTATTCCATAAGAAACGTAAAAATATCCCCGCCTTTATGCGAACTGAAACAATGAAAAATTTGTTTAGAAGGGCTTACCACAAACGAAGGAGTTTTTTCTTTATTAAACGGACTGAGCGCCTTATAGTTTGCCCCGCTTTTCTGCAACGGCATATATGACTCAATAAACTGAACAATATCTACCCGATTGCGAATATTTGCAAGATCATGTTCATCAAACCGCAAAGCCATTCTTGTTATCCTTTTGCGACTTCTTATCGCCGGTCGATCCGATAAAACCCTGAACTGGGGATCACGTCTAATTCTCCCTGGCTCAGTATTTTATCAAGCACAAGGTTTACACCCAGATTATCACTGGAAATATGGCCTGCAATAATCACATTGAGATGATGCTTTTGGGCTTCCTGAATATGATCTTTCGTCATGTGCATTGCCAGAATTGTACTGACTCCGGCAACGGCAAGGTGTTCGTAATTCTTTTTCGACCCTTCAGTTCCGCCGGTCATGTCCACAAAAATTTTACCAGCGCGATTTGACTCACTGCCGACAATCAATCGGGGCGGAGCATTTTGTTCTATTGACAATTTATATTCAGGAATTTCTTTGAGAAGGCTAATGATATCGCGCAATGTTTTGGGTGTTTTTTCAGTAATCAACTGCTCAAGAAACGCTACGACGCAGTTATCGGCGGGGGTATGAATACACATAAGCGGCACATTAAGCAGTTTTGCACTGTCAACCGTGCGGGTATGGTTAATCGGCATTATACCGCGCTCGACTTCTGTATGCCGTTCCTGAATCAGAAATTCGCCGATATTGATAGGCACACCTGCTCGGTGAAGGATATCCGCCTGCATAAACATCACATTATAAAACCCTGCCAAAGCACGCCCTTCAGGATGATGAGCAAACACAAGATTCGGATGCCCGCCGCGCTTTTCACGCAAGCGGTCTGCCAATACTATCTCTCCGGTTTCAATATCTATCCCCACCATAACCGATTTAACTTCCATATCCGGATCGCCGTGAAGTATCATAGAATCGGCATAAGGATTCTCAAGGCGTTCGGTATTAAACGCAACTTTCTGCACATCGGTCATGTTGTCATATGCTTTACGCAGTTCTGACAACTCAGCTTCCACTCCTGCTCTTCCTCGCGGGTCTTTATCAATGCCTAACTCAATTGCGGCGCGGTAAATATCTTTCAGTTTCATATGGCCTCCATAGTGGTTATGTATTAAAACTTATCTTTCTTGGAAATTAGCCGTGTTGTTTTGTGCATTATACAATAGCAACGAAGCGGAAAACCGTTATTTCCCGCGCTTTTCTTGATTTCGATACCGTTGTGAATCTTCAGCAATCGAATTCGAAAACTTCTGTGCATCAAAATTTCGGGAATCGCGCCACAACATAAAAGTCGTTTCGTAAATATAGGGTGATACAAGCATAATATACCGCGCAAGAAACGAACGTTCCGCAATGCGGTTGCTGAGAGAAGGCATATGCAACATGCCAAGAAGCACCAAAACGACAGACACTAAACAGATACTGCGCACCACACCAAACAAAACACCGCCTGCTTTGTCAAGGCCTGCCACAAACGACCATTGCATAATTTTTTTTATTAAAAAACTTATCGCACTGCACACTATATAGACTGAAACGAATACAATAATATATCCAAAAATATTTGCTATTACCGGCACCAATCCGATTGAACGTTCCAACCGAACCGCAACAAAACTAAAATAATGGTATGCGAGTAAAAAAGAGAGAAATAACGTTATAATAGAAAGAAGCTCGCCGGATAACCCTCGTTTGTATCCGCGAATTGCAAAAAAAATTGTTATCAGTACAATAAGAACGTCAATCCAACTAAATTCTACTGACATGGAGCAGTTCTCCCATTATGGGTTCGTCGCCATACAGAACCTGTTTGAGTTGAACCGGCACAAAACTATTCGCGAGATTGGCATCAGACGCAAACTGCACTTTCAGGTAGTTCGGAGTAAAACCAGACCAATTTCCGGTTTCTTTTTCCGGCGTTGATTCCACCAGCACTTCAAAGTCTCTGCCGATAAACGACTGTTTTATTTCAAACGCTTTTTTATATGTTTCGTTGATAGCATATTTCACGCGTCTCCTAATGTCCTCTTTCGATACTTTGCCATGCATCTTTTCAGCAGGTGTCCCGCGGCGCGCTGAAAAAGGGAAAATATGCACTTTCGAAAAACCAATATCCAACACATTTTCCAATGAGTTCATAAAACGTTCTTCTGTTTCCGTCGGAAAACCGACAATAAAATCGGTTGTCAGGAGAAAATCCGGTTTCAGCCGGCGAATTTCAGCTACTATTTCGCGATAACGCTCTACAGTATACCGCCGGTTCATTTTTTTTAAGATATTGTTATTTCCGCTTTGAATAGGCAAATGCAAATGAGGCTGAATAATATCAGAACTGGCAAACAGCTGAGGGAAATCATCAGGAAAATCGTGCGGTTCAAGCGAACTCAAACGAAGACGCTTGACATCGGATATTTGTACCAGCGCCCGCATTAAATCGGTCAATAATTTCCCCTCATTCGTTTTATATTGGGCTAAATGAATCCCCGTTAAAACTATCTCGTGAAACCCGTTCTTCGCCAGCCCTTCCACTTCTTTGCAAACATCATCAATTTCCCTGCTTCGTGAATCTCCTCGTTCATAAGGAATTGTACAATACGTACAGTACGCTTCGCATCCATCCTGAACCTTTACAAATACACGGGTGTGCCCTTCGAATGCAGTAATATGTACAGCATGGCTATCGGAAGATATAGTATTCAAATCAGGGAAATTGAACGTCATACCATGATAATTTTCAATATAATCGTTCACGATGCCGACGATACGGTCTTTAAATTCATTGCCGCCAATAAACACCACTTGAGGAGAATCAGCAAACAAATCTTCATGTTTCTTTGCCCCACAACCGGTTATGAGTATTTTGGAAGACGGGTTGCGAGTAATGATAGCGCGGATTTGTTTACGCGCTTTATTATCTGCTTGAGCCGTAACTGTGCAGGAATTGATAATCGAAAAATGCGCTTCATCTGCAGGCGCTTCGCTAAATCCGGATTTGAGCAATCCTTCCCGAATAACTTGAGAATCATATTGATTCGCTTTGCATCCAAGCGTATATAAATAAAACGTTTTATCTTGCATCGCCGATTGCATTCCTTAAAATCATATACTCAAGAATAGCCAGACTGCTCAACGCGGCTGTTTCAGCGCGCAGTATATGTTCATTAAATCTAAATCCGACAACATTCTTAATTGATAGAAAAGCATCCATTTCTTCTGCTGTAAACCCTCCTTCCGGCCCAATAACAACCATTATAGTGCGCGCAGTATCTACATAATCCGCAATATCCTTGCATGTGCCGTATGGATGAGCAACAAAAATTATATCATATTCCCGAAAAGTTTCAAGCAAAGACTCAAAGGAAAGTATCGGAGCAATATGAGGAATGGTATTCCGCTCGCATTGCTGTACCGCTTCAATCACGATTTTCTGCCAACGGTTCATTTTGGATTCTTGGCGCTTATCATCAAGTTTAACTACAGAATATGCGGAATAAAAGGGGATCAAAGCAGAAACACCGAGTTCAACACTTTTCTGCACAATAAAATCCATGTTGTGCGGTTTTATAAGCGACTGTGCAAGAGTAACTTTTTTCAAAGGCTTTTCGTCTGTAAAAAACTCGCTCTCAATAGTAAGCACTATTTTCCCACGCTCAATAGATGCGATGTGCGCTTTCGCGCGCCTTCCAGTTTCATCAAAACAGATCAGGCTATTGCCGATTTTAAGGCGAAGTACAGTCGTTATATGGCGGCTTTGTTCGGTATCGAGTGAAATACAATCGCCATGCCAACAGTGTGAAGGAGCAAAAAAACGCCGTTCTCTCACCGAAAATCATTATCCTTTAAAAATTTTTTTTGCCTTCTTGAGAAACGAATTCGTCATAGGGTATACGTCTTCACCGCTGATTTCTGCAAATCTCTGCAACAAAGTTTGTTGTTCTGCGGTTAATTGTGTGGGAGTTTCGATGAAAACTTTTATATGCAAATCCCCTTGTCCGTATCCGCGTAAACTAGGGACGCCCTTTCCGCGCAGGCGAAATACTTTCCCGCTTTGTGTTCCTTCAGGAATTTTTATTTTGACTTTACTGTCAAGTGTTGGCACTTCAATTTCACCGCCGAGCGCCGCTTTAGGGAAACTTATCGGCACTTCGCAAATAATATCATCTCCCTGTCGCTGAAAGAAGGGGTGCTCTTTAACATGAACGACAACATACAAATTACCTGCCGGGCCGCCTAACATTCCTTCTTCGCCTTCACCGGTTAATTTCATCTGTGAACCGTCTTCGATTCCTGCAGGGATTTTTACCGACAGCTTTTTGGTCTTAACCATTCTTCCCTGCCCCGAACACATAGAGCATGGAGTCTGAGCCACTGTTCCAATCCCCTTACATGCATCACAGGTACGGTTAATAGAAAAAAAACCCTGTGCCATACGCACTTGTCCAGCACCACGACATTTAGGACACGTTACCCGTTGTGTTCCCGGTTCCGCGCCATTGCCGCCGCACTGAGAACAAGCGGACAATTTTTTGAATTTGATTTCTTTTGTTGTTCCTTGAGCGGCTTCGAGAAAGTCAATGGACAGATCGTACCGTAAATCATCGCCGCGCACCGCACGTTGTCCTCCGCCCCCCGACCGGCGCGATCCGAATAAGTCGCCGAAAATTCCGCCGCTTCCGCCAAAAATTCCGCCGAGTATGTCTTCGACGTCACTAAAATGAGTAAAATCCGACCACTGAAACCCGCCTTGGCTAAACTGTCCGCTTACGCCTTCATGTCCATATTGATCGTACATTTTCCGCTTTTTATCATCAGATAGTATCTCGTAGGCTTCCGCGGCTTCTTTGAAGCGTTCTTCCGCATTTTTATCACCCGGATTTTTATCGGGATGATATTTTACCGCCATTTTCCGGTACGCTTTTTTTATTTCATCAACGGAAGCGCCTTTACTAAGCCCTAGTATTTCATAGTAATCCCGTTTTGCCATATATACCACATTTCGCTACGTCTTTTTGTTATTTTACTTATCGTCGTCAACTTCCTCAAATTCAGCATCGACGACATCATCATCAGAACCGGTTTTTTTGTTGCCATCAGCCGGTTTTTCCGAACTGCCTGCTTTCTCCGAACCTGCTGTTTGTTGTTCTTGCGCTTTTTTTGCCGCTTCCTGATACATTATTTCGCTTAATTTGTGCGAAGCTTTGGTTACTTCTTCCATAGCCGACTCGATAGCGGCTTTATCGTCTGAATCCAGTTTTTCGCGCAAAGCGGCGACTGATTTCTCGACATTTTCTTTTTCGTCCTTGGAGATTTTATCGCCATGCTCTTTGAGTGTCTTTTCAACGCTGTATGCAAGGGTATCAGCCTGATTGCGGATTTCTATGAGTTCTTTTTTCTTTTTATCTTCCTCCGCATGCGATTCGGCATCTTTAACCATTTTGTCAATTTCGGATTCCGATAAACCGCTGGAAGATTCAATGCGGATTTTTTGCTCTTTGCCTGTTCCTAAATCTTTTGCCGAGACATGAAGAATGCCATTTGCATCAATGTCAAATGCAACTTCAATTTGAGGAATGCCGCGCGGAGCAGGCGGAATGCCGACAAGGTCAAATTTGCCAAGCGTTCGGTTAGCCGAGGCCATTTCACGTTCGCCTTGAAGGACATGAATACTCACCGCCGGCTGATTGTCGGCGGCAGTGGAAAACGTTTGTTTGCGTTGGCAGGGAATGGTAGTGTTTCGCTCTATCAACTTAGTAAATACACCACCCAATGTTTCGATTCCCAATGATAATGGAGTAACATCGAGCAGAAGCACATCCTTTACTTCACCGCCAAGCACACCGCCTTGAATTGCCGCGCCAAGCGCCACCACTTCGTCAGGGTTTACACCTTTGTGCGGTTCACGCCCGAACAAATCTTTGACAATTTTCTGGACAGACGGCATACGAGTCTGCCCGCCAACCAGAATAACTTCATCAATATCACTGGCAGATAACTTTGCATCGCTAAGCGCTTTGCGGCATGGTTCTTTCGTACGCTCAAGCAAATCCCCGACCAACTGTTCCAGTTTCGATCGAGAAAGCTTCAGAGCAAGGTGTTTAGGGCCTGATGCATCGGCAGTTATAAAAGGTAAATTGATTTCTGTCTCAAGCGTAGTCGAAAGTTCGCATTTTGCTTTCTCTGCCGCTTCCTTCAAACGTTGAAGCGCCATTTTGTCGTTTTTGAGGTTTATGCCTGTATCTTTTTTAAATTCGCCGACAAGCCAATCGATAATTTTGTCATCGAAATTATCTCCGCCGAGGTGAGTGTCACCGTTTGTTGACAACACTTCAAAAACACCGTCTCCGAGTTGAAGAATCGAGATATCAAAGGTTCCTCCGCCAAGGTCATAGACGGCAATTTTCTGGTCGCCTTCTTTATCAAGCCCATACGCCAATGACGCGGCGGTAGGTTCGTTGATAATGCGGAGTACCTCTAGTCCTGCGATTTTGCCGGCATCTTTTGTTGCCTGACGCTGACTGTCATTAAAATATGCCGGTACGGTAATCACCGCCTGAGAGACTGTTGTTCCGAGATAATCTTCAGCGGTTTGCTTCATTTTCTGCAAGATTTTTGCAGAAATTTCCGGCGGAGAATATGTTTTGCCGCGCGATTCTACCGCCGCGATATCATTTTTGCTGACTACCTTATAAGGCACCATTTTCATTTCGCCGGGTACTTCTTCGTAACGCCGCCCCATAAACCGTTTGATGGAAAAAATCGTATTTTCCGGATTAGTCACTGCCTGCCGTTTTGCAGTCAACCCGACAATCTGATCGCCGGATTCGGTAAATGCTACAATCGAGGGGGTGGTTCGGCCGCCTTCCGCATTAGGTATTACAACGGCTTCCCCGCCTTCCATTACAGCTACGCATGAGTTGGTTGTGCCAAGGTCTATACCAATTACTTTGCCTTTTACAGCCATGTGGTTTTCCTCCATTACGTTTGCGTATGTTTAATTATTTTTAATTTGATACATCGTCTAAAAAAAAGTTTAAGCCGCCGAGCATTTATTCTTTGCCACTCCCGGATACTTCATTGTTCTCCTGATTAGTTTGAATAGGCGTCTTTGAAACCACCACCGTTGCAGGGCGTAATAATTTATCATGAAACATGTATCCTTTCTCTAATTCCTGAACAACGGTATTTTCGGGATATTCGTCTGTCTCAATCTGCTGTACCGCACTATGAAACTGCGGGTTAAACTGCTGTCCGTGGGCGGTAATCTGCACAACGTTGTTTTTCTCCATCAGCTGTTCAAGTTGCCGGAAGATCAATTCGACGCCTTCAAAGAACTTGTGGTTCTCCTTATTGATGTGTTCTTCAAGTGCGGCAAGCGCCCGTAAAAAATTATCGCGGATTGGAAGTAATTCAGTTAATATCGATTCTTTGGCATACTTAATTAAATCTGATTTTTCCCGCATAACCCGTTTGCGATAGTTATCAAATTCCGCCTGAATACGGAGCATCTGATCGAGGTACTCCTGAGCTTTTTCTTCGGCAGTCGGTTCGGCGGCTTGTGCCGAACCATCGGAAGATTGCGACGGTTGGGCTTCTTCCGTTTGTTCAGTATATTCTTGAGAAAGGTTCTCTTTTGGAGATTCCGCTTTTTTTGTTTCCGATTGAGAAGCAGTATGTTTTTTCATTGTTGTTCCTCCTGTAACCTGTATGCATTCAGCGTGTTCTCATACAAGCCTGCAAGATTCAAACAGAGGCAATGCATCATCAAAGCCACTACCGCATACAATATTTAATGAGGTGTTACGTGCCGTTTTTAAGTGAAAAAAGCATACTGGCGGTACATTATTTTGTCAAGATAATTTTTCCCAGCATTCCTGAAGCAAGCGGAACGGATAGAGCGTATGAAACGCTATTCGACACTATGTTTCTTTTTAAGAACAACCATTGTAATGTCGTCTTGAAAGTTCGACGTGGAAGAAAAATTGATGACTTTTTGACTCATTTGGGCAAGTATTGTACCCGCATTGCAATGTGCTGTCTCCCGTATTACGCCGCATACATTTTCCCGTCCGAATTCATGGCCGTGTTCATCTTTGATTTCAACCAACCCATCGGTATACAGCATAATAACGTCTTCAGGCCCTATAATCAATTCGTTTTCTTCGATAAACGAGTCGAATTCACTGCCGAACGTCATGCCCATCATGATTCCCATACCTGAAAACACATGGGTTGCATTCTCTCGCTTTGAGTAGAAGAGCACCGGTTCATGCCCTGCTCTGCTCCACACTAAACGGCGCTCTTTTGGATAGAGTACTGCATAAAGAGCCGTGATAAACATATCTTCTTTGATCTCGCCGTACAGCCAGTTATTGATTTCAACCAAAACTTTTGCCGGAGACTGAAATTTGAGAGCATAATTGCGGAACAAACTACGGAAAATCGCAATTGTTATCGCACCGGGAACGCCTTTGCCCGACACATCAGCCACAATAATGGCATAGCGTTCATGGTCGAGTTTAACGATATCGTAATAATCACCGCCGACAGTGCGTACCGGTTTATTCATTGCGGCAAGTTCAAAACCGGGTATCTGTGGTAATTCTTGCGGAAGCAACAGGCGCTGAATATCTTCCGCAACACGCATTTCCCATTCAACCTGTTTTTTTTCTGCCAATTCGGTGGAAAGTTTAAAATTAAGCAAAGCAATTACCGCCTGTTCGCCTAACGATTCCAAAATCGACAAATCTTTCGATTCGAACTCTTTTTTCTGGCGTTTATTTACCACTGCCATAACGCCGTATATTTTATTTTTAACTTTGAGCGGCACCACCACTATATTATCAAGTTTAAGAAACTCCGAAGCAAACCGCGGAATGAGCGGGTGCGGGTTATCTTCATCATTTTCAATAATACAAGGCTGTCCGTCTTCAAGTACTTTGCCCAAAACTCCTTGCCCGGGTTTTATCGGGTACGATTTAACGATTTCATGGATGTATTTCTGTTTGCTTGTCCATTTTCTCTCTGTGTTCGAATGGATATCTACAAGGGGCGGAAACAGCCCTTCTATTACATGAGCTGTCATTTCATCGCCTTTATTGGAAGTGATATATATTGCTCCGGCTTCGGCATCCGTTGCGCACCGAGCGGTATGAAGCACGATAGTCAGCAAATCATCGATACTTACTGCTTCGGCAAACGCCGCCCCAATTTCCCGCAGAAAATCTACCATGGTATTCCGTTCATCAATAAGCATACTCCGCTCTTGATTGAGTACAGAACACCTTTGGAACAGCCGCAATGCTACAACAAGCGCTACCGCATTAACAAATAGCAGAAGATATACTAACACTGTTGAAATCCTGTATTATGTGGTTACATGAGTAAAAGGCTGTCACTTAGGAAGGGTTGCCTTTCTCTTGTTGTTTGAGTTTATTTTTTAAATCGTCTTCGAGGGCTTGTTTCACAAATTTGAAACGTTCTTTGTTTTCGTCATTGAGTGCCATAAGGTTTTCGTGCGCCTCAAGCACATGCTTAATTTTGCTGATTGCTTCATCAGATTCGTCAGCTGAAAATTCAATTGATTCAAAAGGCGTATCAAATGAAGCGGGCTGGTCATTAACATCAAAAGCATTTAAGGTTCCGAGAGTTTTCAGCACATCATAGACTGTTTTGTTAATGTTGACCAATGATATTGGACGGCCGATGTCTTTCTTCATCTTGAGGGTCAACCCTATCAGGACGCCAAGAAATGTACTGTCCATAGAAGTGCATTCAGCAAGATCAATAATGATGTCTTTGTAACGTTCCCGAAGCAGTTCGTAGGCGGCTTCTTTCAAGTACCTGCTATTACGAAAATTTCCTGTTCCGATTACCCTGATAATAGCTTGACTGCCAATCCAGCCGAACTGAATCTTATCTACTTGTTTTTTCATGCTGACCATTTTTACCTATTGCTTGTTTCCTGGTGAATACCGTACCGTCAGTTTATTGAGCTACACTAAATCTGTTTACCGCTCATTCGTTGATTATACGATTTTAACGCATGATTATTCAAAAACTTATTTAAAAATTTTTTGTGTATCTTCCTTTGTGCACAGAATACCGTAAAAACATTTTTTCTCCAAAACTAATTTTATATTCCGTTCGATAATAATAAATATGTTGTCTAAATTATTTGAAATACATACTATGTGTTAAAGCACCGTTTAGTTGGAAAACAAAATGAAACGACATTTTCTTATTGCATTTATATATATCGCATGTTTTCTGCATTCATCCGCAACTGCAAAAATCACTCCATCCCCGCCGGACATGCCTGAAGGGAAAAAAATCGAAGCGCTTTTTTCTCAAGCATCTTCATATTATGACCAAAAAGATTTTTCCCGTGCTCTTTTAACTTTCGAAAAACTCCTAACCGAATATCCCGAATCACCGTATTATGCTGACGTTCAATCGAGTTTCAACAGCATCACCCAGTCCCTCCATCTTATTTTATTCCCAGAAAAACTTTATGCTTTGCTGGCGAAAGAAGCGGCTGAGGGATACACTGCACTCACGTTAGAACGGGCAATGCTCTTACTGGCACTTTATCCATCGCAGGCAATTTTGAAAAAAACGCTTACTTTTATCGCAGAGTGTTATAAGCAGGCGCCTCTGCGTTTTTCCATCTATTCTGTCGCAAAGCAAAATACTGCGCTCCTGTATAACGGGCCGGTTTTATATAATGAAGAGATGCTTTTGTCATTTACTTACGGCACCCAAACATTTCTTAAACGGCAAGGAGACATACTGCTTTATTACCTGATCAGTTCATATAACGAATCAACAAAACAAGTTACGTTAAAACCCCTGAAGTATCTCCCGTATCGCCTTCAGCAAAATAACCATAACGAAACGTTGAGGGAATATTCTGTTACCATTGCACACTCGTTGCTCAACCGGTGCTATCAAGGGAATATCTTTCTTGATGAACTGACCACCGGCGCTGGCACGCGCCTTTACGGCATAACAAAATATACTGATGAAAACACAACAGAATTCGATGTATTCAACGGCACAAAAACCATCGCGCATACCCTAACTTCCAATGATATCAATGCAACGGTATCATACGCAATCGGCGTACAGCAGACACTCTTAAACGCTGATTATCAAACTTATATTCATGATCAAAATATAAACCTGCAACGCCTCAACCGTTTAATCGAACTGAACTATTTGCCCCATGCTCTTGCACTCTATTACTGGCTTGCCAGCCAAGACGATGCGGAGGAAAACCGCACACAATTGACGGCTCTTTATAACACTGCAGTATCCCAAATCGATACCGCCTCTTTTCCTGAAAGAACCTGTATCCGCGGCATAAAAGAGCTGGAAAACGGTTTATTGCACACCGGCTGGAATACCCTCTCGGACATTATAGAACAATACCCCGATGACAGCGTTTCTGATAAAGCGGCCGCAACCCTCTCTTCTCTCGCCTCGAACAGCCGGAACACCATGTATGTTGCCGCACTCAAACCGATACCTTTTCCCATGACATTCATGGGGTATAACAAACTCAGCGAAAACGACCAGCGTTTTCAAATTAACTACAAAGGGCGTTCATATTTCATGAAAAAAAATGACGTCAAAGCAGGATATAAGATTCTTACCGCAGAAGAGAAAATAATCGAAAAAATCAATCCTCAACTCAATGCACCCGAAAAAAAACAATACCGATATTTACATGTTCAGCATAATTCTCCCCTCTCCGAAGGCATCCCGCTTATGCCGCAAGAATCCGTTGCCGACCCTGATAAACTCTACTGCGAATTTAAAGACAACCTGACCGGAAAATTGTATCCCGGATATATTCTCTTAGACCTCGTTGTAATGAATGACGGCACAGAACAATACGGCGCAATCGTTACTTCTAACGCATCCTCAAAAACGCAGAAAGAATTTTTGTTATACATCGATTTTGACCCTGCTCAACCGGTCTTTATAAGAAAAAGCGACACCGCTTCTATAAAAATTCTCTCTTACGTATCCGACGAATCCTTTGATTTGCTCGACCGGATATACGGAAAAAATTTCTTTACGCTATTAAAAAAATACAGTAGTATTTTACCAGCTGAATTTGTAGAAGCACCGGCAGTACTCACTGCCGAAGACACTTCGGCTGAAAAAAATGTGCGTTCTGAAGAATCTCTTGCTCAAGATAAAACCGCATCTGAGGAGAAAAACAGTTCAACCTCAGTGAAAAAAAACGGAACTAATAGTAAAAGAGTTATAACAGCTCCCAATAGCGGCACCGATTTAACGGTGCGTGAAAATCAGCTTTTACATAAAAAACGCATTATTAAGGTCCTCGGTATATGTATAGTTTTATGGCTATGTATCATACTGATTAAAATAATAAGATCACTTAAATAGTAATAGTTATCATTAAAGGAGGAGCCGAAATGTGGGAATATACTGAAAAGGTTAAAGAACATTTTTTCAATCCGCATAATGTTGGCGAAATTAAAAATCCTTCGGCAAAAGCCGAAGTAGGCAGTTTATCATGTGGGGATGCGTTGTACCTCACTCTAAAAATCGATGAGAAAACGAACATTATCCAAGATGCGAAATTCATGTCGTTCGGATGCGGCAGCGCAATTGCATCCTCATCGATTTTAACTGACATGATCATTGGAAAAACAGTTGATGAAGCAAAAAAGATAACTAATCAGGATATTGCAGACGAATTAGGCGGGCTTCCCCGTCAGAAAATGCATTGTTCTGTCATGGGATATGAAGCGTTGGAAAAGGCGATTGCAAATTATCTGGGCGAACAAGAACCCGAAGAACACACCCACGATGAAGGCGAACTGATTTGCACCTGCTTTCAAGTTACCGACGCAACAATTGCCCGCGTGGTGCGCGAAAACAACATCACTGAAGTTGAAGACGTCACCAACTTCTGCAAAGCAGTCGGCGGATGCGGCACCTGCCGGACGGAAGTCGAAGATATTATCAAACAAGTACAAGCAGAAATGGCTCTGGAAAAACAGCAGGGAAACGGATCATCCGCTACGGTTGCAAACATACCGTCGCCTCGTTTGGAAAAACCTAAAGTACTCACAAACCTGCAGAAAATTAAACTCATTGAAGAGACCATTGAGAGCGATATCCGACCCGGTTTAATGGCGGACGGCGGCAATATCGAGTTAATCGATGTTGTAGGAAACCAGATTCTCGTCAAATTGCAAGGCGCCTGCTCCAGTTGCCCATCGGCATCTGCCACCATAAAACACGGTGTCGAAGCACGCCTCAAAGAAATTGTCGGCGATGATATGTTTGTAGAGGAGGTTCATTAAGAATGGCTAACATAATTTACGTTGACAACAACGCAACGACCAAAGTCGACCCGGCAGTACTTGAGAAAATGATGCCGTTTTTTACGGAATATTACGGCAACCCGTCCAGCATGCACAACTTCGGCGGCGAAGTGATGCACCACATTGAAGAAGCGCGGCAGAAAATAGCTCAATTTCTCAACTGTAGCCCGATAGAGATAATTTTTACCAGTTGCGGCACCGAAAGCGACAACACCGCAATTGCCGCGGCTCTTGAAGCTTACCCTGAGAGGCGGCATGTCATTACGACGCGCGTCGAACATTCGGCTATCATGAACCAAACAAAATTCCTTACAAAAAAAGGATATACCATATCCTATCTGAATGTTGACAAATACGGCATGATCGATATTGAAGAACTCCGCGAATTGATTTCGGAGAAAACCGCTATTGTCAGTGTTATGTACGCCAATAATGAAACGGGGGTAATTTATCCCATTGAAAAAATTGGCAAACTGTGCCGCGAAAAAGGAGTAGTTTTTCATACTGACGCCGTTCAAGTTGCAGGGAAATTGCCTATCGACTTGAAAAAACTTCCGGTTGACATGCTCTCTTTGTCCGGGCATAAGCTTCATGCGCCTAAAGGGATCGGCGTACTGTATGTCCGTAAAGGGACACGGTTCAAACCATTTCTTATCGGCGGAGAACAAGAACACGGCAGGCGGGGAGGAACGGAAAATGTCGCCACCATTATCGGGCTTGGCGAAGCATGCCGCCTTGCAGAAAAGCACATGGCATACGAAAACACAGAAATCCGGCGCCTGCGGGATAAATTGGAAAAAGGAATTCTTGACGCTGTCCCTAATAGTTTATTGAACGGGCATAAAGAATCCCGTCTCCCCAATACCGTTAATATCAGTTTTGAATACGTTGAAGGCGAAGCCATACTGTTGCTTCTCAATGAGCAAGGGATTTGCGCATCATCGGGATCAGCGTGTACTTCCGGCTCGATTGAACCATCGCATGTGCTTCGCGCCATGGGAGTACCGTTTACTGCGGCTCATGGTTCGATTCGATTCAGCCTTTCACGCTACAACACTGAAAAAGAAATTGATAAGATTATTGAAGTAGCGCCCCCAATTATTGAACGGCTCCGTTCCATTTCGCCGTTTTGGCGGCGGGAAAACGCATGGCTTAAAGAGCAGGAAGAACGAGAACGCCTGCAAAAACAGCAGAAAGCGGTTCACTAATCTTTTTCAAACACTCAAAGAAGCGGCTGTGGCTGAATACGTACCACAGCCGTTTTCTTTACCGCTTGTGTAATTTATATTGCATATTCCATTTCTTTTACCGTATAAAGTATCCGGTTATACTGGACTTTTCGAATTTAAGCGTTCAGAGATAGTATGAAAAATATTTTTTTTGCAGGTTTATTATGCGTATGCTTGATATGCGGCTGTGCTCAAAAAGCCGCTACTCCTCAGAAGGCATTTAAAATAGCACGGAAAGCGATTTTAAAGGGAGACTGGGAAACCTATTGGGATATGCTCTCTGCTGAAAGCAAAGAACGGTTTATGAAGCAGGTTGTCTATATGCAGGACACATACTCAAAGCTTTCCGACCCGCTCAAAAGCAACCTTCTGGAATCATTAAACGCTACGGAAAGCGAACTTTTTAAGCTTGACGGAAAAACATTTTTCATCAATGCTTTAAAACTAAGAGACAGCAAAAAAGAACCTGCTGAATCGCGCGCCATTGATTTATTTAAATCATGTGTAATAATAGATTGCACAATAAAAGATCAGTCCGCTAAACTCTATGTCGAAGATGAAGAAGGATATCAAGTCGAAATCCCTCTCATTAAAGAAAATGATGAATGGAAACTCGATTTTGCAAAATATTACCCTTTTTAAAACAGGCCGTCTGCTATGCATGAAAAAGAATGTTTGGTTTTTCTCAATCTGTTAAGCATCGGGTATCGGACAGTATTGAAACTGAGAGAAACGTTCGGTACATTGGAAAACGCCCTCAATGCGACGGCATCCGATCTTTTGAATATAAAAGGTATCAGGAGAAAAACCATTGAAGCGATTTGCGAAAAAAGAAGCAGTTCCTGCACCGAAAAAGAATTTGCCTTACTGGCACGCACATCCTTTCAGGCAATAACCATAGACGAACCGGAGTACCCTGAATATCTCCGCCAGATTTCCACACCGCCGCTCGTGCTGTATGTATGGGGAACACTCGCTCCCGCCGATTCAAATGCCATTGCGGTTGTCGGGACACGTAACCCTACCCAATACGGCAAACGCATTGCGCACAAGATCAGTTACGATCTTGCAGGACAGGATGTAACCATTGTGAGCGGGTTGGCGAAAGGGCTCGACAGCGAAGCGCATCGCGGAGCGTTGGAATCCGGTGGACGCACTATTGCTGTTCTCGGTTCAGGGCTTTTGCGCCTCTATCCTCATGAGAATAAACGGTTAGCCGAAAAAATTGCTCAAAACGGCGCCGTTATTGCAGAATTCCCTCTTGAAACGACGCCGTTTCGTTCAAATTTCCCTATCAGAAACCGGATTATAAGCGGTTTATCCATGGGCACGATTGTTGTTGAAGCGGCGGTAAAAAGCGGCACGCTCATTACTGCGGGGTTTGCCTTGGAACAAAACAGAACCGTATTCGGCATTCCGGGCAATATTGACCAGCCGTCTTCGGAAGGTGTTAATTCATTGATAAAACAAGGCGCATCGCTTATTCAATCGGCCGACGATGTTTTTCGTGAACTTCCGGCATTGAAACGTTCTCAAACATTTTCAGAAACAAAAGCGCCCGCTGAGGCGGCGGTAAAATTATCTAAGGAAGAAAAAGAGATTTTCGATTTGATATCAACTCAGCCGATTCATATTGACGAAATAACAGAAAAATCATCTCGCACAGCACCGGAAGTATCGGTATTAGTCTTGACACTGGAGATAAAACAGGTTATTAAACAAATCCCCGGTAAATTTTATACCATCAACGAAAATGTACTAGCGGCGGCACGCGGCTAAGCGAATGGAGCACATGATCATGGCAGAAGCGTTAGTTATAGTTGAATCACCCGCAAAAGCAAAAACAATTGGGAAGTATCTCGGTTCGCAATTTGAAGTTACTTCTTCAGTCGGACATATAAAAGATTTGCCCGATACTAAACTCGGTATTGACGTAGAAAAAAATTTTGAAGCGGAATACGTCGTCATCAAAGGGAAAAAAAAGGTTATCCAAGATATAAAAAAATCTGCTAACGGCAAGAAATGCGTTTTTCTCGCCCCCGACCCTGACCGTGAAGGCGAGGCAATCGCATGGCATATCGCAAGCGAACTCGATCCGAAGAAATATAGCATATTCAGAGTAACATTTAATGAGATCACTCGTGAAGCAATCCAAGACGCATTTAAAAATCCGCGGCAAATCGACATGAACAAAGTCAACGCGCAACAAGCACGCCGTATTCTTGACCGGTTGGTAGGATACAAAATCAGCCCGTTGCTTTGGAGAAAATTGTTCAAAGGACTCAGCGCAGGAAGGGTTCAATCGGTTGCGTTGAAAATGATTTGCGACCGAGAAGATGAGATTACCCGTTTTATTAAAGAAGAATACTGGTCGATCACTGCCCACCTTAAAACAGCTGACGCTCAAAAGTTTCAGTCGAAATTATTAAAACATCACAACAAAAATATAAAAATAACGAATGAACAGTATGCTAAAAAAATTCTTGATGAACTCAAAAATGAACCATTCCATGTACAGTCGGTAACGAAAACCACGAAAAAACGCCATCCGTTCGCGCCGTTCATTACCAGTACACTGCAACAGGAAGCGGCGCGGCATTTCGGTTTTAACGCAAACAAAACCATGTCCATTGCACAAGCGCTCTACGAAGGGATTTCTATCGGAGCCGAAGGGTTAACCGGTTTAATCACCTATATGCGTACCGATTCAACGCGTATCGCAGA
Organism: bacterium; assembly: GCA_024233545.1. GTDB lineage: Bacteria > Auribacterota > Auribacteria > Auribacterales > Auribacteraceae > JACKPL01. The sequence continues at coordinate 256,166 of JACKPL010000001.1, read as the reverse complement.
TTCTGCATTAAATGACGCTCGTTCCTATATTTCATTGGAATTCGGAAAACACTATTTGCCTGCAAAACCAAACCGGTACGCATCAAAAAAAGCGGCGCAGGATGCGCATGAAGCAGTCCGCCCTACTCAACCGTCTCGGTCTCCCGAAAAGATACGGCAATATCTTACCGAGGAACAATTCAAGTTATATTCGCTTATCTGGAAACGTTTTATCGCATCACAGATGGAACCGGCACTGATGGACCAAACATCTGTCGATATCACCGCAGGGGCATATTTGTTCCGCACCACAGGTTCAATCGTAAAATTTGACGGGTTTACCCGCTTATACACTGAAAAGAACGATTCCGAACAAAACGATGACGGCTCCGGCGATGAATCGGCGAAACAAATCCCTGACTTGAAACAAGGCGACAAACCGGCCCTCATCAAATTTGAGCCGAAACAACACTTTACCCAGCCGCCGCCTCGGTATTCGGAAGCAACTCTGATTAAAGCGCTCGAAGAGAACGGCATTGGACGACCCAGCACATATGCGGCAATAATGTCGCGCATTCTCGACAAGAATTATACGACAAAAATAAAAAATAAATTTCATCCTACCGACCTCGGCCAACTAATTACTAAAGGGCTAACCAATAGCTTTGCTAAGATCATGAATGAAAAATTCACTGCAGAAATGGAAAACGAGCTTGATGAGATTGAAAACGGAACAAAAGACTGGCAACAGTTACTGGCAAATTTCTATCAAGAATTTGATGTAGACCTTGGCAATGCCTATAAAACCCTGCGGTTTGAAGCGCCCAACACCACCGTCATATGCGAAAACTGCAATACTCCCATGGTCATTCGCTGGAGTAAAAACGGGCCGTTTCTTGCCTGCCCTAATTATCCGGAATGCACAACAACCTACTCATTCAGCAAGGCGGAAGACGGCACGATCACTCCAATTAAAAAGGAGAAACCCGCATCAACCGACACCCCTTGCCCTATGGAAGGATGCGACGGGTTTCTTATTGAACGCAAAGGACGCCGAGGACAGCCTTTTTATGGATGCACAAAATTTCCGAAATGCCGGCTCATCGCACGAAGCCTTGAACCCAAAGACCTTGACGAAGGCGTGCAAAATGCACAGAATCCACCGGCAAAAAAAACATATAAACGGAAAACAACGCGGAAAAAATAATGGGAAACAGTGATTTGTGGGCAGATTTAGAAGAATTTTGCTTGTATCTGGAAGGCGCAAAAAATGCCTCGTTCCACACAATCAAAGGGTATACCCGCGATATCTCTGATTTTCTCGATTTTTATGCCGGCATCGACTCGTCTCCATCGCAAGAAACCTTAGAATCTGCCGCAACAGAGCATTTAGCATTTCTTAAAAAGTCAGGGTGTGCTCCGCGCACAATCGCGCGCAAGTTATCGGCTTTAAAATCGTTTTTCCGTTTTATTTGCCGGAAAAAAAACACTGCAATCAATCCATTTGAACATATTTCTTCACCGCATCGAGGCAGAAAACTGCCGAAAGTTTTTGATGCCGCATCAGTAGAAAAGCTTCTTTGCCATACACCTGCAAATGATTTTATCACATCGCGCGATTATGCAATGTTCGAACTATTGTACAGTACCGGCATGCGCGTTCAGGAACTCATCGACTTAAATATAAAGGATATTGACATCTTAAGCGATTCAATACGGGTAATCGGTAAAGGGAATAAAGAACGCATTGTTGTAATGGGGCCGCCTGCTTCTGAAGCATTGACACACTATTATACACATCGAACAGCATTGCTTAGCAAACACCGGAAAGAAGCCTACGCTGTTTTTTTGAATACACGCGCGGGCAGGTTGACCGACAGAAGCGTACGGCGCATTTTTAAAGCCTACGTCAGGCAACACGGATTAGACCCTGAGGCTTCTCCTCATATACTGAGGCATTCTTTCGCTACACACCTTTTGAATAATGGTGCAGATTTACGTTCGGTTCAAGAATTGCTTGGGCATGAAAGTCTGTCAACAACACAGATATACACTCATATTTCAACTCAACGGATGAAAAAAGTATATGAAAAAGCACATCCCCGCGCATAACAGCACATTTTCTCCTGCACTGCTGGTATACAATATTGGTCTGTACATTTTCCTGACAGCCGCCCTCCCTTATTTTCTGATAAAAATCGCAACAACGAAAAAATACCGCGCCGGAATTTTCTATCGGCTCGGTTTCCTCCCTGCCCATAAAAGAACTCTGCTCGGTAAAGGAAGGCATATCTGGTTTCATGCCGTATCGGTTGGCGAAGTAAACGCGGCAATACCGTTATTGGAAAAACTTAAAACAGAATTCCCAGATAACAAAATTCTTCTTTCTACCACCACACTCACTGGTCAGGAGATCGCTCAAAAATGGGCTGGCAACGATCCCGGAATTACCGTTATTTATTTTCCTCTCGATTTTTACCACATTTTTTCAGCACTGTTTTCTCACTGCACAGTTGAACTCATTGTGATTATGGAAACAGAAATTTGGCCTAATTTTCTGCTTGCCGCCCATCGATATAAAATTCCGGTTATTTTGGTCAACGGCCGCATATCTGAAAAATCTTTTAACGGTTACAACAAGGTTCGAAAACTGTTTCTCAAGAGTGTCCGCCCAATAACAACATTTTGCATGCAGACTGAAGAAGATGCAGAAAAACTGCGCCAGCTCGGTATTGACAAATCACGTATTTTTCGCACCGGAAACTTAAAATTCGAGGCATCGCTTACCGTCCCGATCAACAAGGAAATCGGTTTAAGTATAATAAATGCTCTTTCGTGGAAAGACTCCGAACCTATCTGGGTAGTTGGAAGCACTCATCGTGGCGAAGAAGAACTGATCTGTGATATATATCTGGAATTAAAAAAACGCTTTACAAATTTAAAAATGATCATTGCGCCGCGCCATCCGGAACGAATAGGGGAAGTCTCTTTGATCATGCAGAACCTAAATATACCGTTTGTTAAAAAGACAGAAATCGATTCCAAACAATACTCTGCGGCACCCTGTTTTGATGTTGTGTTACTCGATACGATGGGCGAATTACGCCACATTTATTCAATCGCCACCATCGTATTTATCGGAAAAAGTTTAGTCCCGGGAGGCGGTCAAAATATTCTTGAGCCGGCTTCGCTTGGAAAACCCGTTTTGTTCGGACAGTATATGGATAATTTTGCAGATATTACCCGGCGTTTTCTTGCATCTGATGCGGGAATTATGGCAAAAGACCAAACTGAACTCAAATATCATCTTCTATCATTGCTTGACAATGATGAACTGCGCGTAAAACTCGGTGCAAGTGCCCTTAAAATAGTACAACAGCACCAAGGCGCCACTACTAGTATCCTTTCTCATATTAAAAAATCTATACAGTAAATATGGTACATTTTTTGCTTAATTTTTTTACGCAAACCATAGTTTTCACAATAGGATTATGTGAGTGGACTTAGAAAAGTATATCTCCAAAGATTTGTTATTTACCGATATCGCCGCATCGTCGAAACCCGAGTTATTACAGCGGATCATTGCGCGTTTATGCGCAAAAAGGCCTGTCCTGCAACCTGATGCCATTTACCGGGAAATCATAAAGCGCGAACAGTCATCTTCAACCGGCATAGGGCATGGGCTCGCTATTCCCCATTGCAGAATGCCCGGGTTAGACGCAATTTTTATAACCGTATGCGTATGCCAAACTGCTGTCGATTATAATGCGGTAGACGGCGTGCCTGTCAGAATAGTCTTTTTGGTGCTCGGGCCTGAAACACATCCCGAAGAATTTTTATACGTATTTGCTGAATTGGCAAAGAAAATGTCCATTCCGGAACTGCGCGAGAACATTTTACAGGCACACACCCCTGAAGAAATATACCGCCGGCTGACTGCTGAGAAGTTTCCGCTCAGCCATGGGTAAGAGTACTCGTAGCAGTGTCCACTGATATGGCTGTCTCGCTTTCAGTTCTTTTCCGTCAGCATGAGGGAAAAAATAATCCATGCACGCATACTTCTTTAGGTTAGATTTTAAACTATGATACAATTATTAACAAACTCTTTATAATTCATAAACGCTACTGAAACATTTCATAAGGGAGAAAACAATGGCTGCTGTATCGGGAGAATGGATAATCGAATACAATGGAGCACCAACATATAAAAACCGCGGAATTGAAATATACTGTACGGTGACATGCCCTAATAAAAAGATATGTGCCGTTGTAAATTTTTTCTCCGAAAATTTTCTCGAAGAATGTTATACAAAATACGATGATTCATTCGTCTGCAAACCCAATAATATTCAAGTAAAAGAAACATACCTCATCAAATGGTCGCTGGTTGAAATATGCGAACATATTGACGACTGCGGTTTTAAAGACACAGAGAACATAATTGATTTTGATCTGGAAGGCGATCTTGACACAGTCATGTCCGTATTAAATTGGGCGTATGATGTTGCTCATAGAGAACTCATCGAATTTTCTATTTTTACCGGAACACAAAAAAATACCTTCATATACAAAAAATAATGTTCTTCATCATTCAATAAAAAAGAGCAGGATAAAACTATACCCTGCTCTTTTCATTCACACCGAATATTGTTAAAAATGCCTCATCATTATTCTACAGGAAGCCCAGAGTCTTTCCATGCTTTTATTCCGCCTTTGAAATCATATACTTGAGTATAACCTTGAGAGATTAAATAATCCGCAACGGTTTCTCCCGCGTGGCATTCTTTGTGGGCACAATACGATATTATAATCGCGTCTTTCGCCACACCCTCAAGATGTTTCATCGCACTTTCAGGATCGCTTGCCGGAATATTAACTGCACCGGGAACATGCCCTTTGCTATACCAATCGGCAGGCAGTGCATCCACAAAAACAGCTTTTTTTCCCTGCCATAATTGATGAGCAGTAGAAACACTGATTACCGGTGCTTTGCCTTCAACAAGCTTACAGCATTTTTCAGTTTTTTTCCCCATAGCCTCTACTTGTCCAAGAATACAAAAAAGCACAAAAGCTCCAGAAAGAAGGCGAATTAAACAATGCTTCATAAAAAATCTCCTTATGTTGTTGTGTATCGCTCGTTAGCGAGCATGCTTATTGGATAATGATTATTATTATCGGTTCATTTTTTATCCTACCATATATCTTTCACATTGTAACTTAATTATATTTATTCTGGCTATTTTTTCTTTTTTCAAAAAAAAGCTTGCACTCACCCTATTATTAGACTATAACTAAAACACAATATATTGTATTTACATCGAGACAAAAACACCACATGAGGTATTATTGATAACCATTCTCATTTCTTTACCCATCGCCTTTTGACAGTGCAGGTTAAGTATGTACATCAAAACAGTTTCAGCAATAAAGTTCATGCAAAAGGGAGGAAACAAATTATGACACTATGCGCAAGAATGCCAATCACTGATTGTTCATTCAAAGTTGTGATGAAACGTAACGGCTTGCTGGAAGAATTTGATCTCCCGCGCATTACCCGTGCAGTAAATGCCGCGTTTGAGAGCATAGGACAGCCCAATGAGGCAAATGCGGCTCGTATAGCACACAAAACGGCAGACTCCCTTGCATGCATGAACGATAAAATTCTTTCCGTCGACAAAATCAATCAAACCGTTATTAAAACACTGCGTTCAGAGGGATTCGATTCAGCGGCCTTTTCATTTGAACGATATGCAAACGAACGCTCCCGCATTAGAGTCATGGGAGCCCAGCAAGGGCATGGTTCAACGGACGGGTTTCTTATGGTAACTTCGATATCTAAAGAAATGTCGGCTGATTGGGACAGGAGCCGCATTATTCGGTCGCTTGTTATTGAAGCCGACCTCTCTCTTTCTCAAGCAGAGCGCATTGCAAAAGAAGTCGAGAACAAAATTATTCTGTCAAATTTTTCATATGTCACGACATATCTTATTCGTGAAATTGCTCATACCGAACTTTTAAAACGAAGCCTTCATGAAGCCGCAGAGAAATACCGTAATTATTCCATTCCCCGTTCAGACCTCGAAGAGATTCTTTTTTCGAAAAATCTTGAAAACAGCAACATTATGACCAATAACCCTGAAGCGGTAAACTTTACTATTTCGGGAAGAATCGGCAAGGAATACGCATTAAGCAGTATTTTCACCAAAGACGTCGCCGACGCGCACACATCGGGAAAAATCCATCTGCATGACCTTGATTTGCCGTGCAGAGTATATTGTTCGGCGCATTCCTTGGAATATATAAAAAAATTCGGCCTGCAATTGGAAAACCTGCAAACTGCTTCTGCACCGGCACAGCATACATCAACTCTTACCGGTCACTTAAATACTTTTTTCGCTACAATGCAAACCTATTATGCCGGAGCGCTCGGCATAGGATACATGAATATTCTCTACGCACCGCTCATTAAAGCCGATCTGGAAGAAATTGCACAAAGTAAAATCGCTGTTCTTCAGAAATCATTTGCTGAACTAACCCATAATTGCCAAGAAGGCAGTTCGCTGATTACCGCATGGCGCAGTCAGATTGAAGCGTATGCCGCTGACCCGCTTTCCATCCTCACCGATGAAGAAATCGACGATTTTATGATGCAGAAAGGACAGGAAGTTATATTTGCCGCATCGCAAAATGCTTTTTCCCGCGGAGGGCAAACACTTTTTATCGATTTTAATATTCATACCGGCGTACCGTCATATTTGCACAATACTCCATCGATCGAACCCGGCGGAAAATATGCTCTTACTCGCAAAGGGAAAAAAGTGTTCCTCGACGAAAAACGGCTCGAACAAAAAACAGCGTCCGGCTTTCCTTTAATAGCGCTTTTCGACCCTGAAACAGGGAGAGAAGTCATGCGTGAAAAACTCGTTAACCATGACACTATGGATGAATTAGTACAAGAATGGTATTTAGAACCGGATGAAACCCCAATAACGTACGGAAATTATGACGGCATATCCCGCCGTTTTGCAAAAAACCTCCTGCGGGTTTGGGAAAAAGGAGATATGCACGGACAACCTTTTGCATTTCCAAAATGCGATTTGCACATCAATGAAGAAACATTCACTGATCCGCCGCAACAGGAAGTTTTACAATTAGCAACCGAAATCGCCAGTAAAAACGGCGCTCCATATTTTATTTTCGACCGAGACGAAGTATCGCTTGCCGCCTGTTGCCGTCTACGCACCGCAATTGACGACAACTATTATTTAAAACACCCTGAATCAATGCGCTTCTGCGGTTTTCAGAATGTTACCATTAACCTTCCTCAAGCGGCATACAGAGCAAGCGAAAACGGCACTCTTACTATGGATAACCTCCTGAACGAAATCGACTGCACCATCGGTCTGGCAATAAAAGCGCACCTCCAGAAACGGGCATTCATTGAACAACTTCAACATCCCGGGTCCCCGCAGTGGCTCACAGGAAAAATAAGCTTGGACGGCGTTCCGTATATTAACCTTAATACCGCAACATATATCATCGGTTTAATCGGGCTCAATGAAACAATCCAGTGTTTAACCGGTAAAGAACTGCATGAACTCAGTGCGCAAGAATGCTCTTCATATGCGGTTAAGATTATTGCCCATATGAATATCCGCATTAAATCGGTGGGAAAACAATACGGGTTTAAATTTTCTTTGGAAGAAAGCCCCGCAGAATCTGCAACACGCCGGCTGAGCAAAATTGACCTGCGGCGTTATCCACAAGCACGCAATTTAATCAAAGGAGACATCCAAAACGACCAAACTTTTTATACCAATTCAGTTCATTTGCGCCCCGACGCACCGGTTGATTTGCTGACGCGCATTGAATTGCAAAGCCTTTTTCATCCCGCTATCGAATCAGGCGCGATTATTCATGCCTTCATCGGCGAAGAGAAACCGTCTCCGGAAAGCATTTACCGCATTATCAAAAAAACGTTTGAAAACACTCAGTCAGCACAATTGACTATTAGTCCGGAATTTACTATCTGCCGCGAATGCCATACAACACACCGCGGGCTCCATTCTCAATGCCCGAACTGTCAAACCACCGACACAACCGCCCTCAAACATATGACACGCATTGTCGGCTACTACAGTTTTATTGAAAATTGGAACCCGTCAAAATTATCCGAACTCGATTCGCGCCATGAAGGAAATTATTCGGTTATGCGCACCGGAGATAATGCGGCTGAGCGCCCACACATATCTAACCCTACCGGAGGCATTGCCGCACTGAGTTTCGGCAAATCGGAATGCCCTTTGTGCGATGACCTTCATACAGTTCTCACGTGTAAAAAACTGGCAGAAAAATACGGTTCGCAGTTTTCTGTTGAAACGTACGAAGTAAATACTGAAGAAGGGCTCAGCGCCGCATTGATTGCCAACATAAATCTCTCCAGCCTTCCGGCACTGATTATTCTAGACGAAGATAACCGGCAAATATTTCGCGCAGAAACAAAACAGGGCAAACCAATTGAATTAAGCGCAATCGAAGCCGCTCTTAAAAACCACTTCACTCACAGAAGCAAAGCGGTACTATGAAAATAGAATCTTTTCAGGCGCCGACATTCATTGATTATGAGGGAGAAATCGCCGCAATTCTCTTTACACCGGGTTGTAATTTCCGCTGTCCTTACTGCCATGCTCAAAGAATAGTATTTGGAAAAGGGATATTGCCTGAAAAAGATTTCTTTGCTTACATCGATTCAAAGCGGCATTGGCTAGACGCCGTCGTGATCTGCGGAGGAGAACCAACCTTACAGCCTGATCTGTATTCTTTTGTCAGCAAAATAAAAAAAACAGGGCTGAAAGTTAAGCTCGATACTAATGGTTCTCAACCAGTTATATTGGAGGAACTTTTAAAATCCGGCGCCATTGATTACGTAGCAATGGATGTGAAGGCCCCTCGCACATTATACTCTTACGCAACAGGTACAACTGCCGATACGGATGCGATCGCCGAGAGCATCCGTATCGTTTCTCGATTTCCCGGATATGAATTCCGCACAACGGTAGCCCCGTTTATTCCGGATGCCTCAATACCGGTTCTTGGCAAACGATTTATGACACCGGAAGAGGTTCTTGAACTTACACAATGGATCGTTGATACAACAACCTCTAATCAACACCGGTACTATCTGCAGAAATTTTATCCGCGCCCTGAACAAATGTTATCCAATGTGCTCGAAACCGCAATGCCCACTCCTGAATTGTTATTATCGGATATATTGCAAAAAATCAAGCCTATTCTCCCTCATACGCGCATCAGGGCGGCATAAGATTACTTTTTAGTTTCCTCTATTAAGAAAACCGGTTATTATTTAATACAAAAAAACATTGAACCGGGAACTTTTAACAAAGATTATTGTCTATATGTACATGAACGGCAACATGAGCGACTTAGAATTAGTTAATGCAGCAAAAACGGGCGACCTTCAAGCGTTCGATGTATTAGTGAAGCGGTACGAGGAGAAATTCTTGAATGTTGCATACCGAACCATTGGAAATCGAGATGAAGCTCAAGATGTTCTCCAAAAAACATTTTTAAAAATATATAAAGGATTGCCCACATTTCAGCAAAGATCACAGTTTTCCACATGGGCATATAAAATTCTAATGAATACATGTAAAAATCATCTTTCTAGTTTGTCGATCCGAATAAAAAAGTTTTTTATACCGATTGATAAAAAACTGTACAACCAAGATGGAGATATAATTCCATTCCAAATGGAAGATAAAAATAACAGTACTAAAAAATGCTTGAAAGCAATGAAAAAAATCGTCTGATACAACAAGCAATAGACTCTTTACCAAAAGATAAAAGAACAATTATCATCCTGAGGGCTCTTGAAGGATTATCTTACGAGCAAATCACCGAAATTACAGGTGTCAAGACGGGCACGGTCAAAACACGGATTTTTAGGGCGCGAGAAATATTGCAAAAGGAACTTGAAGGAGTTCTCTAAATGAACAAAAGAAAAATCAGGCAACTATTGTCACTATATATTGACAATGAACTTTCATATGAAGAAAAACTGCGGGTTGAATCCAATATTCAGGAATTTGACGAATGGCGTCAGGAATATAATGCGTTTAGAGCGTTGCAGGATGCGCTTGATTCTCTGCCGCGCATAAGCACAAACCAAAATTTCCTGAAAGATTTACATAGCGAAATACAAAAATATGAAGCCAACCAATCACGGCGGATTATTGCATTCCCTGCGCTTATAAAATTTGCCGCCGCGGCGGTAATAGTTTTAGCGCTGGCAATTACATACAAAATCTGCATTCCCGATAGGGCAACTCAGATATATACACATAGCCTTGAAAAAGATACTGCGGAAAAGCCTATCACTGAAGGAATGGAGCAAGAGAAAGAAATTCACACAGAGCACGCATCGGTATCAGAACCCACAGAACCTGTCCACAGCGTTTCAGCAACCGCTACTCAAGCACCCCAAGATTTTTCCGATGAAATGATTGTTCTTTTTGAACCCAACACCTCAGCACCTAACATGGCTAATGCGAACATGGGAACATCCATCCCTTATACTAAAGTGATTCACCCTGGCGGTTCCGTCGATTTTGTGTATAATCCGGCTGGAATTTCATCGGTAAAATTTCCTTCCGATCCAGAAAAATACCGAACAACTTTCTCCGCCATCGAGAAAACACTCAAGTTTTACAACGGATATATTATATTGGAAGATACACCGTCACAACCTATTATCAAAGCACGGATTCCATCGGACACGCTCCGTTCGTTTATCGCACAACTTAATGAAACAGGTAAAGCAACCTCGGTTCTGTCACCGAAAATTGACACCAATAACATTGCCGCTATCGATGCAGACAACGATTCCTATATTACCCTCAAAATTTTTCTCGACTTAAATAGATAAACGGTTTATCTCATTATTTCTTCTTCTTCAACATATGCCGTAGGCAAATAAAAAAGCCGGCAGAGAGTGCTTTCTTTCTGCCGGCTTTTTTTACTTTTTAAAGAATTTATTTACGTAATGTCGCTCTTTTTTTGAGGAGTTCCAACTGTCCTTCAGCAACATCATCAAGCCCTGCTCCTATTTCGCTTGCCAATGCGGCAATATACCCAAGCAAATCTCCCAACTGACGAGCAACATAGTTTTTGTCGTCTTCGGAAAAGACACCATCTTTGTCACGCAATACTTTTTTTATCCGCTCTACAACTTCACCTGATTCTCCCGCAATACCGAGAGACGGTATAACAACATTTTTCCCCATTTCAGGATAAATTAAGTGTTCGCGTGCCACTTTTTGAAATTCATTTAAGGTCATAACTCCTCCTTATTGTTATTTTGTTTTTATCGCCGTAGGTAGCTTCTACCGCCAATATTATTATGTATTTTTATCATTTTTACCTATTTTTTCCAATATAAATTACATTATCGATAAAAGTTATTTTTACTATCTGTTAAAAAAGATCGTTTCCTTTGATTCATACAGAAGTATTAAAGTTTAAAAATGTTTGTTTGTGAAACATATTTTTTAATACTTTATAATGGTTCGCCGGAAGAACTTTTTTATTGACTTCATACATCAACACCATGAATAATGAACAATCATATGAAGCATAGTAAACCAAATTACTTATCGGCAAGGAGAAAGATGATGGACGCACAGATTCAAGCAGACTTGCGCGGAGCGGATTTACATGGCGTTAATCTGAAAGGAACCTGTTTAAGCGCCGTTAATCTTCAAGGTGCACACATGAGCGGCGCTAACCTTAATGACGCTCAGATGGAAAAAACAAATTTATCAGGCGCATATTTGCCCGGCGCAGCTTTAAACGGTGCGGATTTACGCTATGCTAACTTGGAAACCGCTTTTCTCCGCGGCGCAAATCTTCTCGCCGCCGATTTACGTAACGCCAACCTCCACGGAGCCGATTTGAGCGGAGCCGACCTTCACGGCGCAACTTTAGACGGCGCAGATTTGCACAGCGCTCATTTGCGCGGGACGGATTTCCATGGCGCCAATATGCATAAAACAATCTTGCGATCGGCAAATCTTCACGGCGCATATTTGCGCGGCGCTCATCTTGACGGCGCGGACCTGCGTAACGCAAATCTTCACGGCACCTATCTTAAATCATCAGGGCTTGGCGGCGCCAACCTAGAAGGGGCAGATATGCGCGGGTCTAACCTCAAAGGCGCAAATCTCTATCTCACTATTTTGATTAACGCGCAAAATATCGATGCTGATGCTGTTTTTTCTGCAAAAAATTGGGAGAAAGCCCTCATAGACCCAGAACTTGAAGAAGCACTCGGGTTGAAAGGGAAAAAACGATTTCAGGAAAACGATATGAACATCATATCAAACCTTATTGTTGAGAAAGAACGGAAAAAAGAATACCTCCACTATATGTCCGAGCGTTTAGGTACGGAATAAGAAATAATGTTTTCAATATTTTGTATGCGGTTTTTGTTAAAACACCTAATTTTCTTGACATTTACCCCATGAAAAAATATACATTTCATCTGAATGAGTAAAATATCAAACTACATATAAAGGATTGTCAATATGAAAAAATTTTTTGGGTTTTTATTATTCCTCACTATCATTATGGTATTAGGACTCTATCTCACGCGCAATACGCTTCTCAAAACTGCGGTGGAAAAAGGAGTTACCATCGGAACAGGGCTTCCGCTCAAAATCGGGTCTATCGACTTAAATTTCACGAGCACTTATTTCGGCATGAATAATTTCGAATTACACAACCCTGAGAACTTTCCCGATGAAATTATGCTGAACATTCCCGAGGTCTTCGTAGACTACAACCTTACTTCTATCATCCGCGGCATTATCCACTTAGAAGAAGTACGGCTCGATATGGAACAGTTAACCGTTGTAAAAAACAAAGACGGCAAACTCAATATTTTCCAGATTAAAACGCCTGCGGCATCTCCTTCCAAAGACGGACAAGAACCTGCAGGGAAACCAACTGAAGAATCGGCTGAAATTCCTCTCAAAATCGACACATTAAAGGTTCGAATCGGAAAATTTTCGTTCAAAGACTATTCAAAAGGGCCGGCTCCAACTGTTGTTGAACTACCCATAAAATTTGACGAGACATTTACTGATGTAGAAGGGGTGAATTCAGTTTTAAAACTCATTCTTACCCGAGTACTCTCGAAAACAAACCTTGCGGCAATTGCAAATATTGACCTCAAAGAATACCAAGCTGAAGTAAACAAAATGCTTAAAGAATCGACTGATAAAATGATGGAACAAACGAAAGAACAAATACAGGAAAATGCGGAAAAAGTCTTGGAGGAAAAACTGAATATATCCGAAGAAGACCAGAAAGCTTTGAAGAATAAACTGTCAGATTATTTAAAAAAATCGAACTAACAGATGCACATTATCCATAAAATAATCACTTTTATCAAATATGATATATGGTTCGTCAGGAAACATGCACTGTCTCCTGCAAGAAGGTCATTAGTCAGCTTGTTGCGGATTACCATACTATCTTTCAGGGGATTCAATCAGGATAAATGTTCACTGCGGGCATCAGCGCTTACCTTTTACACCCTGTTATCTATTGTACCGGTTATCGCAATGCTGTTTGGCATTGCACGCGGGTTTGGCATAGAAAAAATTTTGGAATCTCAAATACGAGAAAGCCTCCACGGACACGAGGAAGTCGCAGAAAAAATACTTGGTTTCTCTACCACCCTACTCCAAAATACCAGAAGCGGTGTGATCGTCGGTATTGGTATAATCGCTCTTTTCTGGGCGGTTATCAAATTGCTCGGCAATATTGAACTTTCTTTTAATGAAATCTGGGGCGTAAAACAATGCCGCTCTATCGGCAGAAAAGTTACCGATTACCTATCGATGCTCCTGATTTGCCCCATTTTCCTTGTTGCATCAAGCAGTATCACCGTGTTTCTCACCACAAAAATACAGGATGTAGCCCAAAAAGTCCCGCTTCTCGGAAGCCCGATTATTGCGGTAACACTTAACCTTGCGCCATACATTACTCTTTGGCTTCTCTTTTCAATCCTGTATATATTTTTGACAAATACCAAAATAGGGATTATCTCAGGGTTATCAGGGGGCATTATTGCCGGCACTATTTTTCATCTTGTGCAATGGTCATATGTTACGTTCCAGATATTTACATCAAAATACAACGCCATTTACGGCAGTTTTGCCGCATTACCGTTATTTCTCATATGGTTACAGACCAGCTGGCTCATTGTATTATTCGGCGCAGAAATCTCGTTTGCACACCAAAATGTGGATACCTACGAATATGAACCTGAATCACTTGATGTTGCATATGCTACAAAAAAACTGTTGGCGTTGATCATTATGAAACTCTGCATCAACCGGTTCTGTAAAGGAGAACCGCCTCTCGCATCGGGAGACATCGCCAATGAAATTGATGCGCCGATTCGCCTTATCCGCCAAATACTGTTCGAGCTCGCATCAATCAACCTATTAGCACGCATCAAAGGCGATTCGGACAAAGAAACCGGCTACCAGCCTGCAATCAGCCCAGAAACTCTGACCATACAATACGTCCTTTCCCGTTACGAACACTACAGCAGTCAGTCATCTCGCCTATCAACCGCTGTTATCTCGCATCCTTTCGGAGAATACCTGCAAAAGTTTAACGAGAAACTTGCGAACTCTCCCGAAAATATCCTTATTAAAAACCTCTAGCTTATCTTCAGGATTCAGAAAAATTGTTTTTATTGAATAAATCTGGATTTTATACCGGCATTCATAATAAAATTGAATAAAGAACCGATATAAAAATAAACTATAAAAAAAATCTAAGCTAATATATTGTTAACAAAAATTTTATACAAAGTGTAGTGCGGAAACCGAAGGTGGCACATGTCAAAACAGAAAAAAGAAAAAACTCAGAAGAGAAAACCTCCTGTAATCGATAAAAATACCGGCGATATTCCTCATAAGGTAAAAAATAAATTAAAACGTGGCGTGTATGATAAAGAGTTACACACGCTTCAAATTGAACTCGTAAAACTTCAAGAATGGATAAAAGCACAAGGGCTTAAAGTGATAGTACTTTTCGAAGGACGCGATGCCGCAGGCAAAGGAGGCGTAATCAAACGGATTACAGAATGCCTTAATCCCCGTATCTGCAGAGTTATAGCACTTGGCACGCCCACAGAAAAGGAAAAGACGCAATGGTATTTTCAACGGTATGTGCCGCATCTTCCTGCCGCTGGTGAAATGGTATTGTTCGACCGAAGCTGGTATAATCGGGCAGGCGTAGAACATGTGATGAACTTTTGCACCGACGAAGAATACCGTGAGTTTCTCCGGTCATGCCCCGAATTTGAATCCATGCTTATCCGGTCGGGAATAATTCTTATCAAATATTGGTTTTCAGTAAGCGATTCGGAACAAGAACGCCGTTTTCAAGCACGCCTTGATGACCCGACGAAACGCTGGAAATTAAGCCCGATGGATTTAAAATCGCGGGAATTATGGATTGAATACTCACACGCAAAAGATGAAATGTTTAAATATACTGACATCAAACAATCGCCATGGCGCGTTGTTGAAGCAGATGATAAAAAACGGGCACGGCTTAATTGCATCCATGACCTTCTTTCGTTGATCCCCTACAAAGATTTGACACCGGAACCTATAAAACTGCCGCCACGGAAATCAGACCGCGGTTACATTCGCCCGCCAAAATCAAGTCAGACATATGTGCCGCAAATATATTAAAACGTCTGTGGGATACATTTAAGATATGATTCGCAAACAATCCGGTGTCATTCCCTGTTTCTTTGATACCGACGAAATGAAAATTATTCTTGTTACACCTCGGTGGACAGATGAATTCTGGATTTTCCCAAAAGGAAATATTGAAAACGGGCTTACCGCTACGGCGTCTGCGGCAAAAGAAGCGTTTGAAGAAGCAGGAATAACGGGCACTCTTTTTTCTGAATCGGTCGGAACATACCGCTATGAAAAACTCGGCACTCACTATGACGTTACATTTTTTGTGTTTCTTGTAAAAAATATAATGGAAGACTATCCTGAAAAAAATCATCGCAAGCGCATAACAGCAACTCTTGCTCAAGCAAAAAACCTTGTGCGTGATGCGGAACTCAACATACTTTTAGATCAAGCTGTAAGAATAGCCCAACAAATATCAAGCGGGAGGGGGAATCAGTAATGCCGCGAGAAATCGAGCACAAATATCTCGTAAAAAACGATTCATGGAAAACCAATGCTCATGGAGTTCAATACCGGCAAGGATATTTTGCCTGTACACAACCTACCGTTCGCATTCGCGTTATTGACAATCGGGGAATCTTAACCATTAAATCATCCGAAGCTGGCATATCACGAAGCGAATACGAGTATTCAATACCTCTTCATGATGCAGAAGAAATGCTTAAAAAATACTGTAAAGGAATACTCATCGAAAAAACTCGTTATAAAGTAGATTTCATGGAGAGAGAATGGACAATAGATGTATTTCACGGCGCCAACGATGGTTTAATCTTAGCTGAAATTGAATTGAATACCGAAGACGAACATTATGAGCTTCCATCTTGGATCGATAAAGAAGTATCTGACGACCCGCGTTATTATAACGCATACTTATATAAATACCCTTATACAAAATGGCGTAGAAAAATGTAGTGTTTAGTATCCTATGTATTCCATACGTACTTTTTTATTGCCTGAAATTATTGATCTGAATCGTTTTCTTGATGAGCTATATGAAACGTTCCGGATTACCACTATCAACACCGAAAATGACCTTTACATCTATTATGATACCTTTGACTGGCGCATATACGCCGCAGGTTTACTTTTGGCGCAGAACAGAAACGAACTGCAACTCAGCAACCTTTACACGGAAACACTCATTCATAGAGAAGTCGTTGATCCGAAACAGCCGGTTTCGTTTTGTCGAGATATCAAAAATGATGCGTTTCGCGAACAGCTGGAAAAGATACTCTCTGTACGAGCCCTACTGCCAATAGTAATAGCTGAAAGGTCGTACAGGACATTTGTATTATCCGGAAAAAACAACGCATCTCTGGGAAATATTCTTATTGACGACAGCACAGTTATCAGCAATCAGGAACGCTATCATATGCGAACTTCCATTCACTGTGATTTTAGGAAAAAAAAAAAAAAAACAATTACTGCATTTCTTCAATATATTATCCGCAAGGGTGCCTATCCTGATTTATTGTTCAAAGATATCCTTACGAGTTTTTTGCATTCGGTAAACCGGCATCCTGAAGATTACTCATCAAAAATCAGGGTTCACCTCATGCCGGCAATGACATCGTACGATGCCACACTTATAATTTTACGGGAATTGTTTCGTATTATGAGAGAAAATGTCGCCGGAATAATCGCCGATACCGATACTGAATTTCTCCATGACTTCCGTATC
The DNA here is from genome assembly GCA_024233545.1 of bacterium. Taxonomy (GTDB): domain Bacteria; phylum Auribacterota; class Auribacteria; order Auribacterales; family Auribacteraceae; genus JACKPL01. The sequence continues at coordinate 238,694 of JACKPL010000001.1, read as the reverse complement.
GCAATACGCAGAACCCGAACCATGCTCGGACAGGTAAAAAAGATATTTCCCGAACAAGCGGTAATTGTTTTTCAACAACTATTCTCAGGGCTTGGTACCCTCACCAACACCACGCGCGACCTCGACATCTGCCTCTTGCGCGAAAACCATTATTGCAGTCTGATTCCTCAGAACCTGCACGAAGGCCTCAAAGCATTTTTTACCGATGTAAAACTACGTCGAGAAAAAGAACGGCAACAGCTAATCGACTGGTTAAAAACCGATTTAGATAAAGTAGTATTCACCCCTTGGGAAATATTTCTTGCATCCGAAAAGAAAGGGCCTAACGCCGCTATCCTTATAATAGATACTGCAAAAAAAACGATTTTAGCACGGTATAAAAAAATCATAAAAAAACGAAATTGCTTAGATGCATCTTCATCGGATTCAGAATTGCATCAAATGCGTATAGAATGCAAAAAATTGCGGTATTTATTAGAATTTTTTGCATCATTATTTCCCCGAAAAAGTATATCTCAACTTATTAGGCACTTAAAAAAACTACAAGATGTGCTGGGCGAATACAACGATCTCCGGATTCAGCAAAATGAGCTTACCGAATACATACGCACTTTAACTCCTTCCAAAAAAGAAGTTATTCAAACTGCCGTAGCGGTTGGAGCAGTCGTATCTGTAATCACACAACTCAAAGAGGAGACTCGCCTCACTATCGAACCTTTTTTGTCAGAATTCTTTTCAAGCCATACGAAAAAACTGTTCAGCAGGCTCTTTAGCTAATCCGCATAATTTTTTCATTTAATCGCCAAGATTTGTTTCCAGCATGCGCGCAGTATATATCCATTCATGGTCGAGGGGAACAATCTTTCTGTTGCCGGCTACTTCTTCTAACGGAACCGGAACACTATTTTTTCCATGAGAAGCAACCATAACACCTGACACGCCTTCATGAATCAGTTTTGCACATGCTGACCCCAACCGAGTAGCAAGAAGCCGGTCGACTGCCGATGGCGTACCTCCACGCTGGATGTATCCTAGAATAGTTACTCGTGATTCAAGCACAGTAAGTTTTTGCAAATGCTGTGCCAAACGATAGGTGTTTCCCGTATGGTTCTCATAAAATTTTTTTAGTTCATCCGTTGCATTTTTTTTATCATCTTTTTTCTTGGAGTCTTTTTTATTCTCTTCAATTTGCCGCAACACTTGCGACTCTTCAATGGACATAGCTCCTTCAGCAACAGCAACTATACTGAAATGCTTTCCTTTGCGCCTGCGCGCTACAATTGCTTCGGCGATTTTGGTAACGTCATAAGGAATTTCTGGAATCAAAATAACATCAGCCCCCCCCGCGATACCTGCTCCAAGCGCCAGCCAACCCGCACGATGCCCCATAATCTCTACAACTATAATGCGATGATGGCTATGCGCTGTACTATGCAGGCGGTCTATCGCTTCGGTTGCAATACCCAAAGCAGTATCAAACCCAAAAGTTACGTCTGTCTGTGCAACATCATTATCTATTGTTTTCGGTAAAGTGATAATGTTGAGCCCTTTCTTCATCAAACGAAACGCATTTTTCTGGGTTCCGCCGCCGCCGATACAGACAAGGACATCCAAATGATTTTTATGGTAATTCTCAACAATCACGTCGGTCATATCGAGTTCCTTATCGCCAAAAGGCATACGATGCGGTTTATCACGGCTTGTTCCCAGTATAGTCCCTCCGACTGTTAGAATCCCCGATAACGACATTTCATCAAGCCGAATATACCGGTTATTTGCTATCCCGCGAAAGCCATCACGGAATCCGATAATCTGCATATTATAGGCATCAATACCCGCTTTTCCCAATCCGCGAATCGCGGCATTTAACCCCGGGTTATCACCGCCTGATGTTAAAATTCCCACACATTTGCTCATATACACCTCCATAAAGCGCATTCTATAATTCATTTGTTAATCTTGACCAGCAAAAAATATACATAAAGAATATTTCTTCTATGCCAAGCATTTTCTACACCCTTATTGTGAAATAGTGAGAAAAATACTTCTTTTTACATGCCGCCTAACATATTTTTAACAGTGATTTTATTGAAAATTATTTCGTCCTGCGGTATTTTTATATACGTCGGTACTGTAATTGCTAAATAGCCGCTTTATGAATTGCGATAACTATTCTATAATGAAAACAGATATAACTATACACTGATGGTGAGTTCATTCAGGATACTCTATGTCTAAAAAACCTCAAACAGCGCTTGCAATAATTGATATCGGGGCACACTCGGCAAGAATGGAAATTGTTCAGTTCAGCCAAGACGGTGAAATTCAAGTGCTCGACAACCTTTCTCAGCCAATTTTTTTAGGAACTGATGTGTTTCGTAACGGAAAAATCAGCGCTTCAAACATGAGACATTGTACACGGGTCATTCGCGATTTCGGCACGGTGATGAAAGAATACGGCGTAGAGCAATACCGCGCTGTTGCAACAAGTGCAGTCCGAGAAGCGATCAACCGCGACATTTTTTTGAACAAAATCCGAACCGACACCGGTATTAACCTTACTGTGCTGGACCCTTCGGAAGAACTAAAATTATTGTATCTTTCTGTAAAAAAACTTCTTGAAAAAAATATCAATTTAAAAGTACATAATGCGGTACTTTTTAGTATCGGTACCGGTTCTACTCATTTTGCCAGTATCGAAAAGGGGAACCTAAAAAATATACAATTCTTAAAATTCGGCACCTTAAGGCTTATTGACGAACTTTCTACCGAAATTACACCGCAAAAAATAAAAGATGTTATCGATCCGTTTGTATCGACAATGGTTGACGATGTAGCACGCATGTCGCCGGCAAAGAAATCCGATCTTCTTATTCTCGTCGGCGCCACGGTACGCAGTTTAGTGGATATTGAACAAGGGAAAAAAAGTGAAAAGAATATCGCTGTACTCTCTCGCGAAAAATTTTATGCTCTTTTCCAGAAAATTGCCGCATCAAGTATTGACGACCTTGTTAAAACCTATGGAATATCAGACCCAATAGCGTGCGGCTTGACGCCCTGTTGCAACCTTATTGATAATCTGCTGAAAAATATTAGCGCTGAATCGATTATTGTGCCGTCCATAAACACGCGCGATATCCTCATTAAAGCGGAACTGCAACGCCTATCAAACACACCCGACCCCTTTGAGAAGGAAATCATTTCGTCGGTAGAATTTATTGGTGAAAAATATCGGTACAACCCTGAACACGCACGCACTGTTGCCGACCTCGCGCTCCTCTTATTTGATAAAATGATGGATATACACAATCTAGGCCAGCGCGAAAGGCTTATGCTTGAAATCGCAACGCTTCTGCGTGATATCGGTAAATTCATCAATTCGCGCCAGCATCATAAACACTCGTTTTATATAATCAATAATTCTGCAATACCCGGGTTTACTGACGAAGAAAGAAACATCGTGGCAACCGTAGCACGCTACCATCGCAAAGCAGCGCCCAGCACATCGCATATCGAATATATGAGTCTTTCCTCTGAAAATAAAGTACTCGTCTGCAAATTAGCTTCTCTGCTACGTCTCGCAGGGTCGCTGGAACGCACTCATACAGGGAAAGTAGCAATAAAAAAATTATTTCACGATGAAGAATCGCTCACCATTCAGCTTAACGGTTCGACAGACCTTACCAAGGAACAATGGCTCATAAAAACGCAATGCGGGCTTTTTACCGACACGTTTGGATTGAAAATCATACTCAACGGACAATAAATGGAATTACTCGATAAAAAATACTATATTAACCGCGAACTAAGCTGGCTTTCTTTTAACGCACGGGTACTTGAAGAAGCGGCAGACCCAACGGTCCCTTTGCTTGACCGATTAAAGTTTATTTCGATTTTCAGCAGTAATCTCGACGAGTTTTTCATGGTGCGCGTTGCCGCAATAAACCAGCAAATGGTTGCCGCATCTAATTCCCGTGACCCTTCAGGGCTTACACCTGCACAACAGCTCGCGTTTATCCGCAAAAGAGCCGGGGCTTTGGTAAAACAACAGTATTCCATTTTGACTCATGACATTTTGGTTTCTTTAGAAAAACAGTCTATTTTTTTATTAAACCGTTCACATTTTACACCTGAAGATACCCGAGAGATTCGTTCGCATTTCCTTCAGCAGATATATCCCGTATTAACGCCAATGGCGATCGACCAGAGCCATCCGTTTCCTTTAGTCAGCAATTGCTCCATTGAACTTGCTATTTTGTTAAAAAAACCGTCATCTGAAAAACTGGTGCACGCATTGGTAGAAGTACCGAAAGTTTTACCTCGCTTTATCGAACTTACTAACGGTTCTCATGGAAAAGGAAGATATTTTGCCCTGCTTGAAGACATCATTCTCACCAACCTCGACCAGCTGTTTCCTCAGTGTGAAATTCTTTCCGCATTCCCCTTCAGAATTACCCGTGACATGGATTTTACTCTCAACGAAGACGGTGTTGCCGATCTGCTCGTTCATCTGGAAAAAACACTCTTGACCCGTAAACGGCGCGAACCGATTCGCCTAGAAATAACGGCAGGAATAAAACATGACTTGAAACAATGGCTTGTGGAAATGCTTGAGCTTCCCCCAGAATCTTTATACACCGTACAAGGCCCCCTTGATTTAACCGCCTTTTTTGAATTGATACGAAAGCTCAATACTCCAGCACTTGTTGAAGAAGAATGGGCACCCGCTGACTCACTGCTTATTGACGATACGGTTTCGGTATTCGAATCTATTTCCAAAGCAAAGAATATTCCTCTCTTCCATCCTTTTCAATCGTTCGACCCGGTTGTAAGATTCTTGGAAGAAGCATCAGAAGACCCAAACGTCCTCGCTATAAAACAGACTCTGTATCGTGTCAGCGGCGATTCGCCAGTCGTACATGCACTCCAGCGCGCCGCCGAAAACGGTAAGCAGGTTACTGTTATTGTTGAGCTGAAAGCACGGTTTGATGAAGAACGAAATATTACATGGGCACGGCAACTTGAAGAATCGGGCGCACATGTCATTTACGGCATTGCCGGTCTTAAAATTCACTGCAAAGCGCTGTTGATCATCCGACGTTCTGAAGGCACTATCCAGCGCTACCTTCATTTATCGACCGGCAACTACAACGATAAAACAGCAAAAGTGTACACTGACATAAGTTACTTCACTGACAATCCATCAATTTGCGCTGATATATCAACACTCTTCAACGTAATGACCGGCTATTCAGAATTTCACGAATGGGAAAAAATCGCCGCCGCACCGTTTAATCTGCGCGAAAAATTCATTGCGCTCATAGAGCGGGAAGCCCGCTTATCTACGCCACACCGCCCCGGCCACATTATCGCCAAAATGAATTCGCTTGTTGACCCGTACATTATTGCGCATTTACACCATGCCGCATTAAAAGGCGTAAAGATCGACCTGCTTGTTCGCGGCATATGCTGTCTTCGCCCGGGATATGATACCCGCACCATAACCGTAACAAGCATCGTAGACCGATTCCTTGAACACAGCAGAATTTTCTATTTCGCCAATGGCGGCAATCCCGAATATTTTCTTTCCAGCGCCGATTGGATGCCCCGCAATCTTGACCGGCGTATTGAACTTTTATTTCCTGTCGAAGACCAATACACCAGAAAATTGATCGATGAACTGTTTCGATTACAACTCAAAGATAAAGTCAAAGGACGCACACTTGATAAAAATGGAAAATACCTGCATGCAAAAACTAAAAAAACACTCTCTTCGCGCAGTCAAGAATTGACATGGAAATTATTCGATACTATTGCAAAAGATACGCAAAAAACAAAAAAACTTTTCACAATATTTGATAGAAAAACCAAACCATAACCATTTTACCTCGCATATATTGGAGTGCGCCACCATGAAAAAAGAGATTAATATCGACGGAAAAATCAAACTCAATGAAGCACTTTCATACTTGAACGATATCTGCTCAAGTATCAAAGCAGGAACACTAACTATTTCTGCCAAGAAGGAAGTGATTTCGATAAACCCGGAAGATGATGTTTCCATCACTATTCACGCAACTCAACGCAAAAAAGAAGAGTCTGTTGCTCTCGTTCTCTCATGGAAAAAACACGAAAAAACTATAACAAAACCGTTATCTTTAAGCATCTCCTCCAATAAACCTGAGCCAATAGAAAAGCCAGAAACCAAACCCTCAAAAACCGAACAGCCAAAAGTCCAAAAAACAAAAAAAGCAGATACTCATCAAACAAAAGTTCCAGCGGACACAAAAAGCGATTCTTCACCAAAGAAAACCAGCTAATCGTTTTCATTTTTCTTTTAATGCCGAAGGGGGATCACAACAAATGGCGCTGTCCCCTTTTTTGCGCCGCATATAATAAATATATATTCTATGCAATGGTATTTCCGTTGACTTTTTGGCATAATAATTCCATTCCTAGTTAAATGATTCTAACGGAGATTCCCTCACGTGCCTAATACGATATTTTGCGCATGTTCACATGCAGTACAGAAATTGAACAACAACGCGGCTGTTTTCTGCACAAATCGATTTTGCGCAGTACTATTCGTAATAATTGTTGCTTTTTTCATATATTGTATCGGTATTGAAAGAGAAAGCATATGGCATGACGAATGGTGCACAATCAACGTAATCGAACAACCAACCTTTTCAGCATTCATGCAGGAATTGATACGCACTGAAAACAATCCTCCGCTATACTATCTTTTACTGCGTGCATGGACACTTAACGGAAAGTATACTTCTCCGGTACATATACGATTGTTATCAGCGCTTTTTGCCGCAATAACCGTAGGATTAACTTTTTATTTCGCTGGGCTCATTTCTACTAACGCCGCTGGATGGATTGCCGCATCAATTGCGGCAACATCACCCTATATGTGTTGGTATGCACAAGAAGCAAGAAATCTCTCTCTCAGCGCCTGTATGACACTACTGTGTATCATAACCTTTTACCGCTTTGCTGTAAAACCAGACTCAAAAATACGCCTCTTTGAAGTAGCGTTATGTATGCTTCTAGGCATATTCAGCCATTATTTTATCGTATTTCTTATTCCTGCACAGTTGTTTTTATGCTGGTGTTTTCAAGAAAAAACGTTTTTTAGGAAATGGGTAATCATCTTGATTCCAGCCTGCTTACTTTTCTTGCTCTGGATACCGTGCTTAAAAGGGCAACTTGACGATTTTCATACAGAATGGCTCGGTAAACCATCGCTCTTCTTTTTGTGGGGAATGCTCCGCTTTTTTACCGGCGGGCTTTATTATTCTTCCTATCCAATGCTTTCGTTAGTTGCCGCCCTTCTGACAGGGGGATTTTTCCTCTATGGCAGTATTAAAGCCTTAGCCGAGAAAAGCCACACCAAAGAAACGCTCTATCCGCTCATTTTTTTTATCATTCTTCTGATTATTCCTCTGTTCATTTCATATTTTAAACCGATTCTCTTTCAAGGGCGCCGATATCTCATTTACATTCTTCCATTATTTTTTATCATCACAGCGCACGGCATATACTGCATGCGGACAAAGTGTTTTCGTTTCATTATTCTGAGCATTGTTATTGGAATTCAGTTTTATGGCGATTATCAGATGGTACGGTTTAAACAGAAACGACAATGGGATTCTGCCGCTCAAGCAATCAGCAAATATTCAATACCGGGCGACGCAGTGTTCTCCGCCGATTATACCAACGGTTCCATTTTATCATATTACGGCATCGGCTGTGCGGAGCTCTGCGTCATACCGGATATGAGCGTTTACGAAACCTCTCTTGAACGCTACAACCGGCTTTGGTTTGTGACGTTTATACAACAGTGCCCTTATCAAACATTTTTTAATCGAAAATACAAAAAACTACGCGAAAAAACATTTTATTCCCATGGCGGATTTGTTGTACGCCTCATTTTATATGACCTGCGCGACAGCTCACACAATCTTGCCCATTGAAAAAATTTCACCACCAGCCGCACACTTTTGAATATGCTGTTTTGGAAACCTTTGGCATGCCTCGCTTCATATAACGTATAGTATATCTCATTGCGGAAAGAAAAAGTTGTATTCAGCCAATGAAAAGCATATCATTTTGTTATGCATTACCACAAAACCACGAAAAAATTGAATGCAAATTACGCCTGATTTATATCAACAATTATTATATGTAGGGAAAAAGCATTTTACTGCTTTGATATTTCTACTTTTCAATTCGTTCTTACCGGCTGCATTCGGCATAGATGAAACACACTCTGATTCACTGTTCATACAATCTGATAAGACAGAACAGACATCCCCTAATTCGTCTCCAACCGTTTATAATGCACTGCGCGACCTGCGCAAACTAAAAGAATTACAAGAACTTCCGGAACTCAAAAATCCAAAGCCTCTTCCAAAGCTAAAAAAGCTCAAGCAATTGGAAAAGCTTAAATAAGTATTTAGATACTTCTACCCTATTTACTTTTCCCTTCAAAGTGGCACAATACATGCTATCAACATGCTATGCTTCAAAATTAGAACTTCTGAAGAAAGGATATTTTGTATGAAACGCATAGTATTACCACTCTTTACCATGATTGCACTGTTATTGTACACTCCTCTTCTTTATGCCGGTATGAACACTATTGAAGGAGCGAATGGATGCGCATTTAATCCATTTGCATATCCTACAAATGCTGATGGAGAATGGGGTAATTACACCGTGTTAGGGCATGAAATATCAGTTTCTAAGCCGCAAATCGGTATGTGGTATACATTACTTGACGACGTGCGCGTCGACTGGGGTTCATGGAGTTATTCGCAATCATTCTTCAAACGGCTGGAATTTTCCTACGCATACGAATTGATTCATAATGAAGTGACCAACACCAGCAAACATACCGTTGGAACAAAATACCTGATTCTGGAAGAAAACGCATTCGATACATCATTCATTCCTGCGATATCATTCGGATGCCAGTTTAAAAACACTAATAATGTAAAAGGGAGCGCCGACAGCTATTCTTTTGATTTTTATGCTGTGGGTTCGAAAATGATAAAACAACTGCCACTGCCTCTCTTGCTGTCCGGCGGTTTTCTTTGGACACGCGGACATACAAACGGCGTATTCGGGTATGACCCCGGATATGATTGCGTGCTTCTCGCAAATGCTGAATTGTTTGTTCTCAAAAATGTTATCGTCGGATATGAGATCAAAGAAGGCCCTAATTACGGTTCATGGCGAGATTCTCACTACATGGATGGGCACCTCGCTTGGATGCCAACGAACAATGTCACTGTGGTTGCCGCTCTCGTATACACCGGAAACGAAAAAAATACTCGAAAAGTCGGGTTGGGCGAAGGACTTGTCTTAAGCCTTCAGTATACATTTTAGGAAATCACTAGTCTCCATACTCAAACAAGCCGGTTTAAACAATATAATGTAAACCGGCTTGTTTGTTTTATTCAGCAAACGAGTAAGAATACTACAGTGACTCTATAATACATACTAAACCTTTGCGTATCATCATCACAGCTATCGCTGACAACAATAATGCCATTACTTTTGACAATGCTTTGGTACCTGCTTCTCCTAAGAGGCGTATCACGACGTCTGAAAAGGAAAAGAGTATTCCGGCAACCATAACATTTAAAAATATCGAAATCAGAGCGGCAAAAAGCCCATATTCAGAAACAATGATAATCGATGTTGTCAAGACTGCAGGGCCGGCAATAAGTGGCGTCCCCAACGGAACTGAACCGAAATCGACCGCCGGTAACCTGCGTTTTTTGTCTGGATTTAAAATATCAATCACCGCAATACAAAACAAAAGCGTCCCGCCGGCAACCATAAAATCGCCAATCGTGATTCCCAAAAACCGAAATATGCTTTTACCGAGAAAAATAAATCCGCATGCAACACACAATGCCGTTATTACCGATTGGAAAATAACTCTTTTTTTCTCAGCTGAAGAAAATTCATGGGTCAACGAAACAAAAAGAGGCAAAACCCCGATGGCATCCACCGCAACAAACAACGGAATGAATGCTAAAAATATGTTTTTCATCATAAAAATTATTGTCCTTCCTCTCTTCAGGCTTTTTTAAGGATAAAAAAACAATACCAATATTCCTGCAGATTACGATATAGTGTCAATAGAATTTATACTGCGCATACCGCATTACTAATACATTTCGTCTCTGGTTTCGATAACTAGTTTTAGATATATTTTCTAACTTAGAGAAATTAAGAGGGAAGGACGTATGGAAACCATGCTTAAGGTATCGCCCACTATTCAGGATTTATTTTGTTGTCCCGTTGACAAAGGAAAACTGCAATTTAAAAAAGACCATTTTGCTTGTAGCCTCTGCAACACATCTTTCCCCATTGTCGATGGTATCCCGATATTCATCAATGAGAAGAACAGTTTATTCAAAATCGGAGATTTCAAAATCCGCTCAGATACTTTTTTCCGAACTCGTTCGGCAGTGGTCGAATGGGTTCGAAAATCGATGCCTAAAACCAGCGCAAACTATAAGGCTCAAAACAATTATGAGACGATTGGGCGGATTCTACTCGAAAGAAAGACACCCCTCAAAATACTCGTTCTTGGCGGAAGCATTATCGGCGGCGGATTGAAAACTCTGCTCGATAACCCTTCTTTTGAAGTGATTGAAACTGATGTTTCGCTCGGGCCGCGCACAATGGTCGTTTGCGATGCCCATGACATTCCTTTTGAAAACAACACGTTCGACGGTGTCATCTCTCAAGCGGTGCTTGAACACGTGATCGATCCGTTTAGATGCGTATCGGAGATTCACCGCGTACTTAAAAGCGACGGCATCGTATATGCCGAAACACCGTTTATGCAGCAAGTTCATGCGGAAAGATACGATTTTACGCGGTTTACACATCTCGGTCACCGGCGATTATTCAGGCAGTTTACCGAACTTGAAAGCGGTGTCGTTTGCGGGCCGGGCATGGCGCTTGCATGGGCATACGAATATTTCCTTTTAAGTTTCAGCACAAATAAGTGGATGCGCCGTTTTTTGCGGTTATTTGCTCATTTCACTTCTTTTTACCTGAAATATTTCGATAGGTTCCTCATCAATAAGGCGGGTTCGTATGATGCGGCATCGGCGTATTATTTTATCGGTGAAAAAAGTACTGTTAGTATTTCCGACAAAGAAATAATTACCCTCTATCGCGGCGCGATATAAAACTTAGGTTTTAATAGTTGTATCATTTCAGGCATACCGATCTCTTTTCGCAACTATTATATCTTTCCTGCTTCATTTGAGCCTTCTTTTGGCTAGGCATTTTCTCAGAGGTTGACTCTAATTTCAAGTAGCACGTTTTCGGGGAATGGCTATAATCAAAAAGATTATGGCAATTACTTATATAGCATGTTATCATTCAAGTGTTTTTGATGTTAAATCAATGATTTGTTTAACACATGATGGAGGGGAGAGAAGATGAAAAAACTAATGGCTTTAATCATTTTTTGTGTTGTATCGGGATGGTATTCACAGGGATATTCTCTTACAGTAAATATGTTCGGTACAATCTCATATGTAGATGACTCCGATAATGTTTTAGGAGGAGTTATTGCCGTAGGCGATACTTTTACCGGCAACTATACTTACGATTTTACGCCTGATTTGGAGGCGCATTCTTCAGATACAAGTCATTATACGTTCACTAGCGGTATGAATGGTTTACGCATTGTAATTAATGGAATAGAGTTTAAATCTGATGTATCAAATTTAGATTTTTTGATAGAGATTGTTAATGATCGTCTAAATAAAGATGCAGTTTCAATGATTAGTTACTCAAATCTAGTATCGACAGGATTGGTAGCCGATACGATTTCGTGGCAAATAACTGATGCATCACATACAGCATTTTCGAATACCGATCTGCCAACTACCGCCTTAGACCCTGCAGACTTTCCCGATCATCCCAGTCCGAATTTATCGATATTTAAAACGCTTCTCACTCATTCGGGAGATTATTCTTATATTATTCTCGGTAACGTTACTTTTACCGAAACGGCATCCATTCCCGAACCAGCATCGCTCATTCTTTTTATCATTGGATTAGCTGGCTTAGTACGGAGAAAATTGCAGAAATAAGCCTGCGTTAAATATTTTTTATAGAACTATCGGGAAAACTCGGTAGCTCTCTTTGTTGCGCCCGGCATTGACGGTTGCTAGCTGGTGAAAGTCTGATACAGGGATTGATAGCTTATAAGACAAGGGTATCCATCGTAAAATGGAATTTGAAAGGCAGTTAGCTGGAAACCTTCGATCAGAGGAACACTGCTCGCTCTATGGTGAAATAATTAAGCTTTTCTCGCCCACCGCAATACAAGGCCACTCACGCTTAACAGCACAAGCCCTAAGCTTGCCGGTTCAGGAACAGTTTCGCCATCACCTTCATTCTCTTCCTCGGTAGGATTGAAGCCTGCAACCCTAAACCCAACACCAAAGGGCTCATTAGACGGAGTGAGAGTAAGACGGTAAGACGAAGACATGTTGGACGCACTACTGTAAAATGCACTGCTACGACCAATTCGCTTATCACTTTCCAACGTCTCGATCCATTCAAACACGTTCCCTGTCTGATCATACGTTCCATAGGCGCTTGCTGATAAACTATACGCCCCTACTTCCGTAGTCCAATACGGACTGCCTAAGGTATATTCAGCTCCATCTCTCCAGTTCGCCGAATTGCCAGTATCGTTGGTTGGTATATTGGTGTTCGGTATTGTATTCGACTTTGTTGCGTAATCATAATACACTTCTAGCAGAGGATCATAATACGCGGCTTTGTACCATTCATCCTCCGTAGGCAAACCATATATACTTCCAGACAAACGTACCACTGATGCACCTTGCGACATATCATATGCACCATACTCAGTTGTGTTTGCATTCTGTGCGCCTGTCGGTTGGTTGTTGTGCAGCCAATTCGTGAAACGCAATGCATCGTACCATGATACATACTGCACGGATCTGTTTTCCCATCCTGCGTTTGAGTTGTAGGTAAATGGATTCTGCTGTGTACCCGAACCGCTACGAACTATCCCATTATAAAATGTCGACGTCATACTAGTACTATATAATCCGTGTGTATCAACCCCCGCCACCGCATTCAGAAATTCCACATACTGCGCCGTAGTCACTTCCGTTGTCGCTATACGGTACTCGTATCCCACAGAACCATAGCCCGTATTATCTGCTGAATTACCCGGATTACCGATTTCTGCCCAATCGAAAGTTACCGCCCCAACGCTTGACGCGCTCAGCAGATACGACAGAATCACTAAACACATAGTTCTCCGTTGATTCTTATCTTTTCGCGGTTTTTTCATAAGGTTATCCTGCACATTAAAAATTTAGGGTTATGACACCCCTAATAAATCGTCTCTTAATTTTGAGATTGATAGTGGTAATATTAAAAATGCACACAGCAACATGATGTCTCCATCGGTTTGGAAGAATGAAATCAAGCCAATATTAGGATATCCCTCTCGCAAATTTAATCAGTGTAGCGGAGGAACTCCGTAATGATAATCTTTAAGTTATTTTATGTATTTGGTGTTACCTATTTGAGCGATTTAGGAATTTTTATGTTTTATCCAGGTACCAAAATTTTTGAGAACATTGATACGTTTAAACATGATTTGATTTTGGGCTTGTACATGGCTTTTGTATATCAAATCTTTTTATTTGTGATGAATATGGCAAGTGTTACTCTGGTAAATTATTTTTATTGGAGGATTTATAATAAACTTTATTCCAGTAAATTGCTTATTATTGAAGGTGTGTTTTATTTTTTTATACATTTGATATATCATTTGATAACAAATTTTGGAAATAATGTTTCATACATTTGGCTGAATATCCTTTGTGGGTTGGTATTATTATTTATTTTATTTTGTGAGATGTATGTATTTAAAGAATAAATGTTGATTTTTGAAGAGGATCAGGTGGTTGCGCAGTATATCCATGGATCGGGGCTGGGGGCTGATGTGGGATCGCTGGTGATGAAGGAGTCGGTGATAGGTTCTGCGGTGCAGGCATCGTATTACTACAGCAACCATCGGGGCGATGTAACCGCCGTCGCGGACAGCTCCGGCGCGCTCATCGCGTCGTACCGCTACGATGCCTTCGGCAACGTGATCGAGCAGAGCGGAACGACTGAGAATGACATTCAGTTCTCATCCAAGCGATACAACTCCGACATATCTCTCTCCTATTTCGGAGCGCGCTATTACGTAAGTGTCTTGTAAAAAGGTGATTTAAAAAAAGGAATAAAAAGAACATGCCGAGAGCGGGACTCGAACCCGCACGGGCGTAAGCCCACTAGACCCTGAACCTAGCGCGTATACCAATTCCGCCATCTCGGCAATTTAGTGTCGAAAAGATCAATGCAGGTATGATATAGTTCGAGAGAACAGAGTGTCAATAAAAATGATATAAAATATGGTTTAACCGAAAATGGCAAAAAAGAATGACAAATCAGACGCAAATACAGTTCGTGTGACCAACCGCAAAGCGCGGCGCGATTATCATATACTGGAAACATTCGAAGCCGGTATCGAACTCAAAGGGACTGAGGTGAAATCTCTGCGCGATGGCAAGGGCAACATGAACGACAGTTTCGCCACTGTTGAACAGGGAGAAGTGTGGCTTCACAATTTTCATATCAGCACGTACGAACAGGGCAACCGCTTCAATCACGAACCGATTCGCGACCGGCGGCTTCTTCTGCATAAAGTAGAAATAATTAAACTGCGCAGTAAACTGAACGAAAAAGGGTTTACGCTTGTACCTCTGCAGTTGTATTTTAACAAGCGGGGGCTTGCCAAAGTCGAGCTAGGCGTTGGCAAAGGGAAACTGTTGTACGATAAACGCGAAGATATCAAAAAACGCACCGAAGAACGCGAACTGTCGCGCGAGTTCCGCAATAAAGGGTTACAGCGGTTTATGTAAATGCGAATTGCAGGGAAATGTCTTTTTGCGGATAATTGTTCCTTTGGGTTTGTAGTTGTATCGCAACAGTTCGAAGCTCTCCTTTTTGTTGGCATTGGAGTGCCATATCTGTTACGATTAAACCGTAAACGAATCGGCTGAGAAGTCCGATGTTTTTCTATGTGCCGTTGAGTTTTATCATGGATGCCTTTATTCCATGTTAATAATACAATAGAGATTTATTTACAAATAACTCAACCGCATGCGATACGGTGTATCTATTGTATATGCAGTTAAAATTTTTATAAAGAGGGGAGATAAGATGGATAAACAGACATTGATAAAAAATCTCAACGAAGATTTGTCAAACGAATTGAGCGCAATCATCCAGTATATAACGTATGCCGCCAAAGCGAGCGGGCCGTTC
This sequence comes from bacterium, assembly GCA_024233545.1. GTDB lineage: Bacteria > Auribacterota > Auribacteria > Auribacterales > Auribacteraceae > JACKPL01. Next base: position 223,283 of record JACKPL010000001.1, on the reverse strand, counting down.
CGTCCTCAGCTTTCGCAGTTTTTTCTTACTGAAGTAGCGGATGAGCAACTGCATGCGCAGTTCCTCGCGAACAAGATTGTCGCGCTAGGCGGCGAACCGACAACCGTAGCGGCTCCTGTTCCGCCTGCGAAAAACAACCGCGAGATGCTCGAAGCGGTGCTCAAAGCAGAGAAAAAAGCCGCGGCAGGATATTCGCAACGTGCTCAGGAAGCGGAAGCATTTGGCGATAAAGGATTGGTCGTTCAACTTGAAGATATGGTGCGCGACGAAAGCGGGCATTCCGAAGAAACCGCACGGATTTTGCAGGATTGGCCTTTATAAAACCGCACAGTCAGAAAAAAAGATGTTTTTTTACGGATAAAAACCGTATAGTTATATATGAAAGCGATATGTTCTTTGAATCGGCTTTCTTACTTTCCATTCAGACTTCTCGGGGGCGACTGGTATCGACTGGGATAGGATTGTAATGATTGCATGCAGAGGTTGTCGGGAGGCCTCTTAAAAAACCTGACGCAAAACAAACGCAAACAATAATATTGTTTCACTCGACAGCTATAGAGTAGAGGTCAACAATGTTGTACCTTTTACACCTATGGCTTCGACGGCGTTGCCATTGGCTATGTAATATAGCCACGCCTGACGGCTGACACCTGCTGTGCCGCCGGGCGCAGATAGCAGGGTAGTTGACGGCGAGTGTCTTCTGCGTTGTCGGCGAATTCTCGTGTGAAGGCTGGCTGAATGCAAGCTTTGTCGGTTTGCGTGCATTCGGCGAGAGCAAAAAAGCGACTAAGCATGTAGTATATTGTTATATGATAATTTCAGGACGCGGGTTCGAGTCCCGCCGCCTCCACCAAACGTGACTCACGGTTTAAATTTTTTATAAACCTGAATATATGAGATAGTTGCGGGGTTCGATAATTTACTTTGTCAAAATAAAATCCCCGCGGGAATATGAGGTTTTGGAGTCGTTGCTTTAAATTTAAGTCTGCACTTGCCCAGAGGTTACAAATATTTGAAACAAAAAATTTGCAATATTTGACATATGCTTCAATATCGTACAAATCTATCGATGCTTCGTTTAATTCAAGTTTCTTTACAATAATTTCCTCATTGATCCTCTCAGATTTTTCTTTATAAATCTCCTGATTAATAACTTCATCAAGCATTAAGTCAAGAAGCCGATTCTTTTTTGCTTCAAGTTGTTTTAATTTATTTTTCAAACTTCTCTGGTCTTTTTCTTTATCGTTTTGCTTATTGCCCCAAATATCTATTATGATCGATTCAAATAAATCCAAAATTTCAGGGATAGCCTGAAACTCCTTTAAGTACTCGTAAAAAATTTTTTCTAAATCCTGCTTTCGAATATTTACAGAACATCCATTTGTCTGGCATTTGTAATAAGCATATTTTTTCCTTTTTTTCCCAGTTGACCAAGCACCGGTTAATTTTCTGTCACAATTAGAACAGATAACAAAATTTCGTAAGGGAAAATCAGGATTATTTCTCAGGTGGGGAACAGTTACTGGCTTTTCACCTTTTAAAATCTGTTGAACAGTAAAAAAAGTCTCTTTGGAAATAATCGGCTCATGAATCGCATCTATATAGTCAGGATACCATGCAACTTTAATTAAACCAGCATACAGGGGATTTCTTAATATGAAGGAGTTATGATCAAAAATCGTATCCTTCCTCATATTTTGTTTTTTGCTTGGTACAGCAAATCAAACATTTTGTTTAATATATCTCAGTAAAAGTAAAACGCCAGAAAATGTAAGCCAATATACCGACGGTTCCGGTACTGAATTTGTAAATGGAGTAATAGGTAAAACGCCACGAGACAAGCTCAAAGGAGAAAATCCAAAGCTTGTTTCTTCTTCGGCCGGCACCTGAATAAAGGTACCGTTTGTAAAACTAATATTGCCCTGTTTATTCATATAATAAACGGTAATACTACCTCCTCCATCAATTGTGGCTTGCTGAACAGTATCATCGGCAATAATATCTTTGACATAGAACGCTTCATCATCAAATTCTGGCTGATTATCGAAGTTATTTTCTAGCAATAGACTGCGTATCCCATCTCCGGAAAACATAAGTGCATTGAGAGCAAAATTCAAATTGAACCCCTCCACAATTGCACCGAAATCTTGCGAACCTATTTCAAGTCGAACATTTTCTCCCGCAATAATAAGATCGAGATTATTTAATCCGGCTAGCGCATTTTGGTCGGTTGCTCTAAAAGTAAATGTTGTCTCTGACATCATGGTAATGCTACTAACGGCAACAGCGGAAAAAGTAAGGTTTTCTCCTAACGAAAAATATTCGAGAACAGTAATATCCGCAGAATTAGAGTTAATATTAAATTCATTGTTTGTACCCAAAACTCCCAAATCTGCTTGACGTACATTAAGTTTGCCGCCATTAACATTGTAGGTTCCCGAACCCTGATCCGAGCCAATTGCTAATACTTTCGTGATATGGCTCCCTCCATTCAAATTAAATTGTCCTTGAGATACTGCGGTGGAACTTTCTTCATCGCCTTTTGCGGTTTCTTTTACGCCTATAACAGTGTTTTGCGCATTAAGGGTACCGCCTTCAAAAAGCGAAAATGTCCCATTTGATTCTTCGCTATTGAATAGACTGTATCCTATGTACAAGTTTTTTAAATCTAACACAGGGTTCGGATTAGCAACCTGCATCTGCCTGATAGACTCAATGGAGGAGTCACCGGGATTCATACCGAGTTTATAATATCCTGTGCCGCCATGAAACCCGATAAAAAGCCGATCCACAGTATCAACCGTACCGCCAATATGCTCAAAGATTCCGTTTCCTCCTGTTCTCCCTACTTGTATCGAAAAGAAATTAGATAAACTACCATTGAGCATTGCGTATGTTCCATTACTTCCCCCAACAACACCAAGAGCCATAAAACCTAGTGAACCGCTTGCTTGTACCAAACCGGTATTTTGAATAAAAGTTCCTTTGCCTTCCAGACCTAAGAGCATGGTATCCGCTGTCAAATTTCCGGAATCCAGGTTATATGTGCCGGAGGAACCTGGAGTTTCTCCTAAAATTACTTGAGATTCCCCATCATTGATTTCTCCTGTAACAGATACAGTATCAGATTGATTGAAGATACCGGTTCCAGCAACTCCGACAGTAATCTTTTTTGCGGTCAACGCGCCTGTATTTTGGTTATACGTACCGAAACCACCTAGAGAAGTACCCACAATCACTTGCGCCTCACCCTTTTCACTTCCGATTACAGAGACGTTATCGAACTGATTGAAGATACCGGTTCCAGCATCTCCGACAGTAATCTTTTTTGCAGTCAACGCACCTGTATTCTGGTTATACGTGCCGAAACCACTTTGGTTGAAACCTAAAATTATTTCTCCGCCAAGGGTCAAGGTATCAGATTGGCTAAAGATACTCGTTCCGTATTGTCCAACAGTAATGCTATTAGCAATTAGACCGCCCGCATTCCAATTATATTTGCCGCCATTTAACGTTATACCGCTTGTAAGGGCAACAGTATCAAATTGATTGAAAATACCGTTTGAAATAGAAATACTATATGCACTTAAGATTCCAAAATTTTGATTATATTCGCCGTTAGAGATTTTTATATTACCAGTAAGAGACACAACGCCATTTTGGTTAAAAATCCCCGTCCCGTTCTTTCCCACAAAAATTTCGCCTGCAGTCAAACTGCCAGATTCAAGGTTATATTCGCCATGAGAATCGGGAGAATCACCACCTAAGGCAATACTGTCTCCAACTTCTACATTACCAGACTGATTGAAGGTACCGATTCCATCTTTACCAACTACTAACGATTTTATAGTTAAATTTTTATTCTCCAGCGTGTATGTTCCTTTTGGTGTTGTACCGCCGCCAGTACTACCCTTCACAGCAAGAGCAAGCTTCAGGTTATGATTAACCATATCTTTTGCTTTTTGGACAAAAACACCCGTTCCTTCATATCCAATGTTTAAATTGAGTACAGAATCAAAATTATAATCTGTATCATTCATGGAAATATTGCTTGCAGAAGTATAACCAAGATTAACGGTTTCAAATGGGATAGATGAGTTTGGAAGAGTGGAAACATCTAGTGTTCCACCATTGAAGAAAAGCGCAAAAGCTGATGATGATGCAAGCGTTTCGATCTTCAATTGCCCATCACTTAAAAGCAAGTTACCATGACATCCGGGAATATCTTCTAGAAAATCGGAGTTATCTATAACAATGCCTTTTTTGATTTCTATGTTTGTTTTTGATTCAGAATACTCTAGAAATTTTGCTTGTATCGTATCGCTTAATCTTGTTTCTCCATCTGCATTAAATAGAAATGATACTTTTCCAGCAGACATAATAATCTGGTCGCTGACAACAAGTTTGCCACCCCTAAACTCAACAGTCGAATCCCCACCTTGGAATCCCAGAACCAGTACATCCGTGGAAAAAATGTTTTTTGAAAGCACTAATTTCCCGTTTCCTACAATCGTATCAAAAACATCGCTATTCGGTTGGGCATCTGTTCCTAAACCGATAATTTCTCCTCCATTGAAATCAAAGATACCATTTGGCACATCAAAAAGTGGGACGGAGGAGACTATCTCATGGGCTCCAAGGACAATTGACGATGTTTTTAAGATTCCGCCTTCTGATAACGAAAATGTGCCTCGCGATTGATCTCCATGAGTAATACTATATCCAACATAAAGAACATTGGTCTCAAGAATTGGCGATTGGTTCGCCTGTGTTTCATTTGTTATAGACGGGATAGATGAATCGGCGGCTTTCAAGCCAAGTGCATAGTCTCCCGTACCACTATTAAGCCCAACAAAAACACGACCGGTGGTAACTGTTCCGCCAATATGCTCAAAATGTCCTGTGCCGCCTTCTTTTCCAACATGCAATGTATCTAGATATAGAATCGAATCATTGAGTATGGAATAAATTCCTTCACCCCCTGATGCTACACCAATGCCTACGCCAAGATTCTCTCCTTGTTCAGCTTGAATTATACCGGAACGTTGTGCCACAAAACCCCTGCCTTCTACACCAACATTGATTTCTTTAGTAATAAACGTTCCCTTATGTAGATTGTATGTCCCTTCGGAACCCAGTTTCTCGGCAAGTGTCATTGCTTGAGCGGTTAGAATGCCGTCATACTGATCCAATATACCGGTACCTTCTACACCTAAATTGATTTGCACAGCATTCGTGGCGCCATTTCTTAAAAAATAATATCCGATTGAACCCGGCTCAACCCCAAGGGATACATTTCCTGCCTCAACCGTTCCATTGAGCTGATTAAAAATCCCTCTTCCCCCTACGCCCACATTCATTGTTTGAGTGTGTAATTCTCCACGGAATAGAGTGTATGCTCCTTCGGAATCTGGTTGAAGCCCCAACAAAACGTCTTGTGTAATCTCTATAATGCCATCAAGTTGGTCGAATGTTCCGCTCCCTTGCATACCTATATTGATTCGCTCTCCGTTCAATATTCCATCTCTTAACAAATAAGAACCGTTTGAACCCGGCTCAACTCCAAGGGATACATTAAGGGATACGTCTTCATCCTTTCCTCCCTTGACCGTTCCACCTGATTGATCGAAAATACCTGTCCCCTCTACGCCTACATTGATTTGTTGGGCATTTAAAGAACCATCAGAAATATTATATGTACCGTTTGCAGTCGGCGCATTTCCTATTATCAATTCATCTGTATCAAGAGTAGCGCCCAACTGATTTAACGTACCTATACCCTGATCGCCAACAACAATAGATGGAATGGCGAGGCTGTTGGTTTCAATGGTAAAAGTTCCTATTCCACTTTCTAGCGTTCCAATGTTAAGCGTATCACGCACATCCAAAGTATACCCGAGCGAATCGTACTGTACTTCCGCACTTCTTTCATAACCGACTTCAAGTTCGTTCACAGAAAAATTCCCGCTAAACTCCAACGCTCCGCCATCGTATCTTAGCGTACTTTTTCCATCGCCTGCGACAACATTAGCTACTTCAAAAAAACCTCCCAACAACCATATAAGCGCAGATGAATTCTCTGCGTTAGCTAATCTCAACTCACCTGTTACTTCGGCGCGTCCACCGCTTTGTTTAAAAATACCGTTTTCAATATTGAAATTTTCTGTACTGAGCTGTCCGCTAAGTAATTCATAGAGCGGCAAATTTTCAAGAGATAGGATTGAACCTATGTTCAAGTTAATTATGTCAAAAACTCCGCCATCTTGTTTAAAAACAGTACTTTCGAGAAAAACAGTGATTGCCTTAACAGTACCCCCATTTTGGAAAATTTTCACAATACTTGAACCTTCAGTTCCTAATGTAATTTCCTGATACTCTTTAATTATGCTTGATACTTCATTTAATATAAAACCTACGCTCAAATACCCCACAGACAGATTGACTAACTCTATGATGTCGCTCTCAGCAAAGAAATGGATGATATTCGGTAGAATTAGGTTGGTATCCGTGATAGAAATTGTGTCGCCTACTCTGACCAAAATATCCCTTACCGCAGTCCGGTCAATCGATTGTGCGCCTTTTTGTTTTCTCCATTCAGAGGCATTTTTGTACATCACGTATAATTCATATTCTTCATCCTCTGATGATTGTTCCGCTGGCAAGACTGGTTGCAAAGCAGGCATACCTATATTAAATTCACGAGAAATAACTTCTTCGAGGGGAAGTAAGTTTTCCGATAATCCAATCAGCTTATACAAAAGGAAAAACATACAAATTATTGCGATAATAAAAAGAGAAAACAGGCATTTAGTTTTTGCTGAAACAGTATGGAGGAAGAATCGAATATTCATGGAGTTAATCTTCTATGGAGTTGTTCTGTTCGGCTTTGTTTATAATGGCATCATTATCTAATATATTTTTATTCTTTAAAAATGTTATGCGATTGCGTACAAAAGCAATATCATCTGGATGCTTATTTAGGTATGGGTTGGCAATACAATCATTATAGTTTTCCTGAGCACGTGATACATCACCCAGTGTTTCGTAAACTATCCCTTTGTGTAGATATGCCTTATAAGCTTCTGATTTGCTAGTACTTATAATATAGTTCAAATCATTAAGCGCATCGGCGTATTTTTTCTGTTCTCGGTACACCAGAGCTCGATAGAAATATGGAGTGCAGTTTGCAGAATCCAACCGGATTGCAGTATTTAAAAGTTCAAGCGCCCAATCGAATTCTCCTTGACGATAATAACACAACCCAAATACCGAATATATCTGCGCATCTTGAGGCGAAAGTGCAATGGCCTTTTTGAAACTTTTAATTGCTTCCTCAACCTGCGCATCATACATATAAGCAATTGCTAATTCATTATAAATTTGTGCTGTTCCGTCGCCATTTCGCAACACAAGAAGATGTTCAAAATCGGAAATGGCATGATTATCTCGTAAAGAATTGTACAGCAGTCCGCGGTTAAGCAGAGCTTCATAATGGGATGGATTCAGGTCCAACACGCGAGTAAAACCTGCAATAGCATTATGGCTATCTTGTAACTTGTGATATGCCACTGCAGTCATATAATACGCATCGACTACATCAGGATCGATTTCGATTGTACGGGAAAAATCTTCAATTGCTTCACGATATTTATTTAAAGCGATATTCGATAATCCGCGCATTAAAAATGCCTCTAATAGTTGGGGATCGAGGGATATTGCCTCTGAAAAATAATCAATGGCATGCGCATGTTCGTTGAGTTGCGCGTATATTCTACCCCGCAAAAGCAATGTTTCAATGCGACTAGGATCTATGGATAAGATCTGTGCACAATCGACAAGCGCATTTGGATAATCTTTCATGCGGGCATACAGTGCACAACGTAAAACGTAAGCATTTAGATTATGAGGGATGAGTGAAATAACTTCATTATAATCCTGAAGCGCTTGTTTGTTTTGTTCTAATATTTCCAGAGTCATACCTCTAAATGTCAATGCTTCACAATATTTAAGATTATGTGAATACATCTTTTCCGTTTGTTCATACTCATATTGCTCATAGGCTGTTAAATAACCAATTGATTGGTCTATCTCCGATGGATATATAGGATCAATTGATTTGTAATGTTTATACATCTTAAACAAAGATTTTTTGCGGTGTAGTAGATATTGTTTTGAAAGCCGAGGGTTTACCTGCGGTTTGAGCAGTTTTATTGCCGCGTTAAAATCTGATAAGGCATCAACGGGCTTGTCCATTTTCAACAAGACATCTCCGCGTTTGAGCAGAGCGTCATAGGAATCGGGTACAAGCCGTATTGCTTGGGTAAGATCGTTTACAGCTGGTTCATAATTCATTATATAAATATGTATGTTTGCTCGTTCGAGATAATATTTTTCTCTATTCGGTTGAAGTTTAATTGCCTGAGAATATTCCTGAATAGCTTTGACGTAATCTTTGTTGATAGAAAATGCGAGGTAGGCGACCATCGCATGTTCGTCAGCCTTATCAAATGAATACAAGGGTAGTGGCAACAGAAATAAAATAATAGTTAGGCAACACACGTATTTAAGCATTTTTTCCCTTAAAAAATTTCAGGTAACATTACTGCGTAATGTCGATAATAACCTTTGTTTGAATTTTGCTATCACTGTTATGATCAAATTCAGAGGGTTTTGCGTCGCTCGCATCCGCAGGTCCAAGAATTTTTTGCGGAGCGCCGATATACTTTAATTTCGATACAAAAAGATCAAAATTCGCTACGGGAATCTCAACGAACAAATACGGAGGCGGTCCGGGAACAAAAGCATATACATTACCTTGAATATCGCTGTCGTTTACAATGAGTGTAACTTGATCTTTATAGTCTTGTATTTGCTGAGTTATATCGTGCAGTTCTGGTTTGCTATCTGATGGAACAGTAGAGCGGTACTCCTCCTCACCATATATGTTGATTATTTTTTATATCCTATCGCAACGTTGCCCGTGGCATCTGCAACCTGAACTTGCGTCTTTACCGCTTTGATTTTGATGGTGCATTCTCTGGTAAGAAATGGTGGTGGTTTATCTTTTAGGGATAGAGGTACTTCATCAGATACTCCAGCTACTATTACTTTATCATGTTTTTGCGATTTTTGTTTGATAATCGGATCATCATTCTTCTGAGCAATCGCTCCAACTGCTTTCCGATCCTCCTGAGCAATGTCTACAACTTGTTCGTTTGCCGGAACCTCATTTCTTTGTTCCGCAAAATTCGTGTCTTTTATCCTGTTCTCTATTTTCTCAATAGTTTTTTCGCCGCTGTTTGTATTTAAGATAGTATCTGCATTGTTGTTTTTAAAGACTACTTTATTGTTGGGATCGACAACCGGAGCAACAATGTCATGCTGTTCTCTTCCTAAATAGATAAACAACGCCAGAGATGCGGCAATAGAACCAAGCAATGGCAACGCGCCTATACGCACAAAGCGGACGATTTTATGTTGTCTATTTGAGAGACGATTATTTTCAGCGATAATCGCGTTAAGCTCTGTTTCCAGCGGTTCGGGTATATCGCTACGAGCATTAACTGCGTCAAGGAAATCTACAACCGATTCATAGCCTTCAACAGCGTTTTTATCGATATCAAGTATATCTGTCACATTATTTTTTAGCAGATAATGAGAGGGCACATGTCCCTTCTCCGAGTCATTACTGCGCGTAAGGTCAATGATCAAATCAGATATATTGAGTCGCGCATATTCTGCCTCACACTCGGCACAACTTTTAATATGCATACGTAGGATATTACGCTCATTTTCTGATATTAAACCATTATTTACTTTTGCAAATAGCTGGCGTATCTTCTTACAACTAGTCATATTTAAAACCTTTACACATAAAACGAATATAGCGTACTATAATTATGAGACATTACTCAATTTTAAGTTTGTCTTTGGCCTTTTCCAGTATGGAGAGTAATGTTTTTACTTCCTCACGACGAAACCCAACACAGGATAGCTTTTTCACAATAGCTTTTTTGGTAACATACATACTTTTACTTACCCGGCTAATTGAGATATTCATTTTTTTCGCTATCTCAATATACTTATATCCATCACTCCAATACAAATTAAAAATGGTTGACTGTTTTTTGTCTTTCAATTCTTTTACGCAACGGCTAATTTCGTTGATACAAGAATGTACATCCACCCAGACAGGAAGTTCAAATCCCCATTGGGCAATACTTTTATCCAGCAATGAGCGGCAATCACCAGTATCCCTACTGAGCGGTTGATAGATACTCATTGTCAAGTGATCGCTTTTCTTGAGTTTATTCCATATATTGATAGCAGTACGGCGCACAATAATAATTGCCCATGCCGTAAACCCGCTGAGGGTACGGTTATTGAGTGTATGAAAACTATGATTTATTTTCACAAAAGATTCTGAAACACAATTTTCCGCATATTGTTCTGAGCGAAGAATTCCCTTTGCTATATAAAAAAGCGGTTTATAGAATTCTTTCCACAATACGGCAAACGAGGCGTTGTACGATGATGATGACCTTTCGTGGGTTGCACATATAATGACATGGTATTCAAGGAGCATCTCTCTAATTTTCTTTTGCTCCATCGATTTCAGATCATTCAAACTTTCTTGTATGAGTTCGCGTACCCACGAAATAAAACCTTCTTCGCTATGATCGAGAAGCGAATTAAATTCAGCGTGCATTTTGACGAAAGCTATCTGAACTCGCTGTTCAGCTAATGCTGTATCGTTTAGGGGATTATTGGCAATTGAAAGAAACTTTTTATAATAAAAATCATGGAGCACAGAGAATGACTCTGCAAACTCTGATTGCGTTGATACAGGAGAAGTACAAGTCTTTATGTGGTGTAACATCATTACGCAAATGAAACTCTTGTTATGATTTTGCTTGCGTAGTCTTTTAACACAATTGTCTAAAGTAGTCAAGGAAAACATGTATTTTAACTGTTTGTTATGCGATTATATCCGATACCTTATCTCACCTCTATAATATCCTTCTTTTACTGAGTAAAACTATGTGCATACCGGGACGCGATACGTCGTTTTCCGGTATGCACATAGTCAAGGATGGATTATTGTTGCGGTTCGACAATTTTGAAGTTATCAATTTCTACCCATGTTCCAACTGGAAACACATAGTTTGCAGGTAATGATTCCTTATGACAAATTATCTCTATTCCTGCTACAGCGTTAATATTTAGAGGACTGTCAGCAGAACCATCATAAAGCATAAATTGCGCATTAGAATTGACATCGAACGTCATCGTTTGCCATCCATCTGCAAACCCGGGAATAGATTTTCTGTAACTCTGCTTAATAAAATATTTCCCGATTATTTCACCGGTTTTAGAAATAAGCTGTATTCCAACGGCATCATCACTGTGGTAGAAAAGATTGGATCGTATATCAAATGAAATACGTTTACCTGATATATCTTCCGGGTGCTCGAAAAGTATGCGGTCTTTGATACCAAACGGTACCCAGCCGGAACTATTGGAATCCCAACTGAAATATATTCTCAGCGATTTTTGGTATTCATCTTTATTATCCACAATAATCGCTGGATGAGGCACTTGCTGTAATCCGTTGCCAAAGACCACCCATCGTTCATTTACATCGGGAAAAATCGTGTTGTCTGTCCCAACAACAGGATAAAAATCTGGCGCCAAATCGTTAAAATCCTTGAGTATTGTGGCGGGTGGAGGAATGACTTCAAGCGTTTTGTAATATATGACTATCCCATTTTGATTGAGCAATGCGTTTCCTTCGAGAATAAGGTGCGACACATATACCGCATCTCTTCCGGATGCATTATCGTGATTGCCTACAAGGGTTAATGTACTATTATGTGTAATGAAAACTGTATCTATCGCAAAATTTTCATTGTACCCCGAATCGGTATTACCCCGATCATTACTTGCGGCTTCCAGACTACTGTCTCCATCGACAACCAATGTAAGTTTATTCAACCCTTTTAGGCGGTCTTCATGGTTTGATACAATATTGAAAAGTGCGCTATTGAGAGTAATCGTTGCGGCATCTCTAACATCAAAATATGCTTGGTTCCCGAAAGAAATCTCTTGTTCAACACTCATGCTTGATTTTGAAGAATTTATATGAAAATTGCATTCCCCTGAAGAACCGATATTCATTACGTTCACTTCAAGATTACCGCCATCAACTAACAAATTGCTTTTCCCATATCCAGATACAAGCGTATTAACAGCAAGTAAACCACCATGGAGAATGTAGTTCCCTCTTCCGATAACATTAACACCAATATTGAGTGTTCCGTTGATATTGACAAGACCATTTACATGGTTAAATGTTGCATTGCCATTTTCGCCTAAGTTAACAGTCCCCAATACTGATAAACTCGCATTTGTGCCGTTCAGCGTATAGTTTCCTCGTGCATCAAGGGCACGCGCAACATATAAATTGCCAGTGCTGAAGAGACCATCGGTATGAACCATAGAGCCATATCCATAATACCCAAGATACGTATCAATCCCTACCGAAAGCGTCCCACCTTGGAGGTAATATCTACCAGATAATCGCCCAATGGCCAAATATTGATTAACTATATGCTCGCCTCCTTTCTGGCTAAATACACCATCGCTCCATCCACCTACCCTTTCGCTATTACCAACAGTTAAGATACCGTTCTCCAAGGTATATTTTCCAAATTCATTAAAACCTGTATTTAACGCGTTAGATACACTTAATGAACCACCAATGTGAATAATTTCCCCCGGCGAACTTTGTTCAGGGCCACAATTAACAGTTTGATAGCTGAGATTATCTGATTCGGAAATGATAAACGGTGAATTATCCGCACCAACTTCCAAAGTTTGTGCATGGCATTTTCCTGTTGTGAGGAATAATGATGCGAGAACTAATGTAGTAAATAAGATCTTCTTTCTTTGATTCTTTGTTACATATAAATTGTGTTTCATGGCAAAATCCTCTATTGCATTTAGTAAGAGTTTGATTTCTGAAATAGTTTACAATGTTAAAGATTAGATGGAGTTCTATTAAGCGCGCTCTTAATTGTAAAGACATGCATTATTAAAAATTGTTCCAAAATTAGTGATATATTTATGTCATTTATTTTGGATACACAAAAGTATTGTGCAACCTCAAAAAATCGCTATAAACCTCAAACACTCAAAGGCTTTTTGGGGAGAAATTGTCAAATGTTGTGGATGAATCAATAATTCTCGTTCTATGCAAAAAAACTCATCCAAACTCAAGGGTGGCATAGTATAATTATGTTTTTAAACTGATAGATAAGTATAATTTCCTTGAACAAGGTGTTCGATTTAGAAATCATTGCGTCCACCATCTTGGCTATCGTATCATGCGAAAAATGATTCGGGAAATAATTTATGCCGCTGTTTTTCATAGGGCAACAGTAACGTGGTAGGAAATGGATCGTGTCTAAGAATCGCGTAGGTTTTCAAGTTTAGTAAGCCATTCGTTAAAGTGGCGGCAATTATCTCGCATTTTACTAAGACCGATTTTTTTTGATATACTTACACCGGCTAGCGGTTTTTGGTACTCTGGATAGAGAGATTTAAGACGTTTTGCGGGTGATGTATTGTTACCTTCATTTATTTCTTCCGGATTATTGAATTGAGAAGTGATACTTTGCAAATCAGCCAATTTATTTTTGTCTGAAAAGAGATTGTGAATATCATCTATGGAAGAGAACAATAATGCTTCAAATTCATGCAATTGTAAATAGGGTATAAAGTGGGGTTGACTAACCTCAGCTTGCCATGCCTCTTCAAGATGTTTAACTTTTAAATAGCAATTACTACGAGGCATTGTTTTATATCCGGGGAAATCATCACGTAAGTTATAGAAATCTATCATTGTAGTAATTATATTCTTTTGTGATTCACCGAGTAAGATTTTTAAGTCACGTTTTAGTCCTCCGTATTTTTGTACTCCACCCATCTTATTTTTCCCTGTTAGGATTGGTACTATAGATATGTCCAATTGTAAAAGATAGGGGTATAGTACGGAGTTAACGAAACTTTGTTCTGTTTGCCCTTCCACGAGAAATTTGACTACTCTCATTCTCTGGGGCCTCCGCCGAATACATTCTTTTCCCAGAGTTCGGATAAACTATAATCTTCTAACCAGCTTTTTAATTCTTCTGTGTTTAATCTTTTGAATTCAGATTGATTGTCTTTGCGGTCGACAACAATAATATCTTCCGGTTCAAGCGAGTTAAGAAGGTATGCTGACTGAGTGGCGACAATCAGCTGAGTTTTTGTAGAGGCACTTTTAAGTAGTGAACCTAAAATTGTAATTGCGTTGGGATGCAAACCAAGTTCCGGTTCATCAATAACTATTGTTTGTGGGTATTCTAATATTCCTACAGGTCCAAAGAGTATTATTTGAGGTTTAATAAGAAGTGTTGCAAGACAGATAAATCTAAGAGTCCCATCAGAGAAATGGTGAGCATAGAAATCTTGGTCGATTCCTTTCTGTTTCCATCTCAATCTTATATATTCTGGGTTTTGTGCATCTGGCACGAGAATAAAATCTTGAAAAAATGGTGCAACAAGTTTAATCGTATCAACAATTTTCTCATAGGTTCTAGGACTTCTTGCTTTTAATAAATAAAGATATGCGGCTAAGTTAGAAGCATCGGGATGAAAATATCTGTTGGTATTAATATTACAACCGTTTTTTACTTTTGCCGTATCACTGGTATCATGGAAGTGGTAAACTCTCCAACTTGCTAAAGACATATCTATCCAGCCGGCGATTGTCCATCTATTTTCTTTCGCATATTCTTTTATTTTGGTTTCGGAATGTCCTCCCCCAAGATACTCATGTTTTGGATGCCCATAGTCGGTGTCAAAATATATTGTTTCGTCAGCAAAAATAAATAGTTCTTCTTGTGTCGGTTCAAGGCGAAATTCATAATGATTAAGTCCGAAATCAAGATGAGCATAAATATAATCGGATTCCTTTTGCCCTCCATATAAAAATGAATTCGACTTGCCGATTTTTTTTGAGACGTAAAGAGAGAGCTCTTCCTTCATTATTTTATCCAGAAGAGTAAAAAAGGAAATAAAATTACTCTTTCCTGCACCGTTTGCGCCAATAAAAACATTAAGATTTTTTAGTTCAAAATCTTTAAGACTACGAATGGATTTGAAGTTTTCTATTGTTATCTTATCTAGTTTAGGCATTTTAATAAATCATCATTTATATTTTAGTCATTGTTTTTCTTGATTTAAAATCTATCATAATTGCTAAAAAGTTCAATAAAAACTATTAAGAGATAAATACACAAAACAGTGATGCAATACTTAATTATTGACAGGAGTCAGTTCGTTAATCCGAAAACACAATTTCTTGTGTTAAAGTGCCAGAACTGAGAATCATTGCCTCCACCATTATTTCGATAATTTTCAACACACAATTTCGGAAGGAAATGTTTTTATGAAAATATCTAAAGAAAAAATTGCTTGTTTTTCTAGGATGCTTATCGAAGATGACATTCTTTTGCTCTGTTTAACGTTAGAAAAAATTGAAGAGTGCGACAAAAATATCTTTAATGAATTATCACGCTACGAAGCAAAATTTTATGAGAAATTTTCTAAGAATCCTGACAAGTACTTTGATTTAAAGGACGAATTTTTTGTTAAGGAGCAAATAATACGTAATTTATATGGAAGTTTTGCAATTACACTTGCGTCTAAAGTTGAAGATATTCTTGAATTTATTTTATTAAATAATAACCATGCCCAAAAATTAACTTTTGCAAAATGCATGGAGGAAATAGAAAAAAGATATGATTGTAAAAAAGAAGATTTAATGTACTATGAAAAACACATCTTTGTACGAGAACTTTCGAATCGATTCAAACATAGTGGTGGAAAAACACAAGAGAATTTATTGAAAAATTTGGTGATTTAGTGGTAGAAAAAAAAGAAGGGCAATATATTTCTTATCACACATTAATTTGGAAAAATCTTATCGCTGAAACTCAGGAATTTTTATTGGATATTGTGAGTAAATTCTTAGGAAACAAAATGCACACATCACAAGAATAGTCTGGGATTGGTGAGAAAGTCTTACGAAAAATAAAGTCCCTACATTGTCATTCCAGCAAAAGCTGGAATCTATCTTGTATTCACTCTGATTTCAGAATGGATTCCAGCTTCCGCTGGAATGACATCAGCCGTGTTATAAAACGGTGATATAATGTTTAAGACCTTTCCTGAAATACAGGGCGAAAACAGTGATACACGGAATACTGGATACCTCACAATAATTAATTATTGACAGGAGTCAGTTCGTTAAACCGATAAATAAACACAGTTACCCGCATTAAAGTGTCCGAACTGCAAAGCATTGTATCCAGCAGTTATTTTTCATAACCGCGTATACCATTTTGTAATGAAGCTAATTAAGCAATATGTTCCGTTGACTCTAACATCATAAATATAATCAGGATTATATAATTTGATATCTCGCACGTTACTTCTGTACAAGTAAATTCATCGGGATTATTTATTCTTATAATTTGTCCATAATCATAGTGTTTGCCTAACACATCTTTCGAACCGCGGTCAATTCCATTATTGTCAACAGGGCGTGGGGGCTTTGTAACGGTAAAAGTTCTATCTTTAAGTTCTTTATCTAATGGTTGGATGTAAACGCCATTTTTGTCAGGACTTGATGATATAATCATTCTTGTCCCATCACTATCCGGAAGAGTTTCAATATCAGTGTGCCCTGTTTTTCCATCAGGCATTATTTTGCCGATAGGACCGTCCATATGATAGATATTTCCGGGTTGCGGTTTATGGGGATCAAGAACCGATGGGTTATTGGGTTGCATACCCTTTTTTAAACTGAAAAACAGTTTTGCCTTCGGTGATTTCGATTTTTTCTAGCGAATTGTCGTTGGAATGAAAATCGTTTTTTCTGACAACGATTGCATCATTTTGCCAGTATATGTCATCTTTCACCCCCTTGATATCATTCTCGTGAATATAGTCGCTCAAGAGGTGTTTGTTTGAGGGGATTTCAAAGAGTTCAATATAATGAGCATATCCGAGCGGAATTATGCCCCCTTGCCGGATACATCTGTATTCAGCTCGATATTTCTTATTTGGTGAGACTTATGATACAATCATAGTATCATAAGGATAATGAGTTATAAAACTTACCATATATCCGAGCCATATCCATCCTAATATCTTGAAGGCCTTGTTCATTTTTCCCTCCTTATTTCCCTAAAATCCGCAATAAATTGTGTCTGCGCTTAACGTTCAACAGAAATAGTTTATTGAGCTATTGAACCGTGTTTAAACTGAAAGACTGTTTTCCCCTTGTCGATTTTTATACTATCCAAGGATTCGTCAGCACACCAAAAGTCACTGTCATTAGAGATCATGGCGTCGGCTGTCCAGAGTATCTCATTCCAAGAATCAGGCGTATCGCTCTTGTGTATGTGGTGTGTAAAAATTTGTTTATATGGTTTTGTTTCATATACCTTTACATAAAACACATAATCATTGAGAATGAAACCGCCTTCTCTGCGCCGAATGTATTCAGCCTTATATCTCTTATTCGGAGAAATATATTCAGCAACAGTTGTTTCCTTAGGGATATTTACTACTATGCAAAGGCAATATCCAAGCGCCATGTATCCTACAATTTTTAGATAATTCTTCATTTTCTCTCCGTTAGTTGCCTAAAATCCGCAATAAATTTTGTTGCAGTTGCTCCCGCGTTATTTCTCCTTCGATAGCTTTCGTGAACTCATGAGCCACTTTTCGAGCGGCAGTGTTATCAGCTACTTCCGCTTTTGATTGTTCTCTTCCTTGTACGGAAGATTGCCATCTATCCACAATATCGACAATATTTGAGGTTAATTGTCCGAGAAAAGTGCCCACACCTCCGGGACCTTGCCTAGTTTGAGGATGGCGCATATCAAATGCATCATCCATACCTTTTCCTGCCAGAATGACACCTGCATGTCCTAATACATGTCTGGTAACTTCAGCGCCTTGGTTATATGCAGTAAGTTCCGGTTTAAAACCAGTGATGTCTTCATTTCGATATTCTGTTTTGTTTTCGAACATTTCTCTCCCTGCTTTCCAGCTGGGATTAGTAGACCGCATACTATCATCGTAGATTTTCATGAGATAATCAACGAAACTTTTGACGCCGGATACATTGTGATTTGAAAAATCGTTCATTTAATAACTCCTCCTTTATTTAGTAGTTTCTGAGAGAAAAAGATATATATCTCTCTTTATAATACTGCGACAAGTCAGGTTCAAATTAGGTCAGAGACGTTTCATCGCACTTCAAATACTAATCTAGTTACTAAATTTTAATTGGCATATAAAAAGAGGCTGAGCAGTTTACTAAAAAATTTTTGAAAGTAGTTTTAAAATAAGTAAGTCATATAGTATTAGTATTTAAGAAATCTATAGTGTATGGGGTATTACTCATGTTGAAGAAACTTTTTTGTATTTCGGTTTTATACACAATAGTTGCATCAACGTCATCTGTTAGCGTGGAAGAATCATTTAGCCGGTATTATGCAAAAAATGCCCCGGTATCAATGGAAATTCCAGACGGTTGGGTTATTGAAACAGCAACAGATCAATATGGCGTTTTGATGCCAGAGACCCCCATGAATTACGGTATGTTGTTGTGTCCGATGAATACTTTGATAAAACCGATCTTGAAACTCGATTTCAAGCTTTTTAGATTTGTCAGGGGATGATGAATGGAATACTCAAAACCTGAACGCTGGTTCCGTCATGCTCGGAAAACATCCCGCAAAATGGGTTGTACAGTCTCAAATTTTTGATAAGAAACATATTATCGCTATAAATTATATTGTTGTTATTGACAATCATGAATATATTATAGGGGTAGATTTTCTTTTAGCAGAGAAAAATTTGATGAAAATAATAGATTTCCTTTTTCCACTTTCCTTGAAAAAATTATAAAAAATTCCTTTTCTGTTCTCAGATAGAAAAATAGTTTTCTACTGTTTCTGCCAGAAATCGTCAATAGATTTCTCTTTTGTGCCACTTCCTCTATAATTTTATGTTGAATTTCATCATCCGTAAGGTGTGGATATTTTTTTGAAGATCAATTCTCCTTAGAGATCATGGAGTCGGCTGTCCAGAGCATCTCATTCCAAGAATCAGATAGTTGCCTCTAAAATCTGCAAATTAAATTTTTGTTGCAGTTGTTAAGGAAAAGCCATCATGAGAAAGGGGAATTAAAAGATACTTTACGCTCATAATTCACCTATAATCCTTGAAAATAACAAAACACTGACAAAGCTCTGGGGAATTTTTACTATTTTCTCGAAAAGCATTAAAATGTGAGCAATCCTACTGAATCCACAACCCAAGTTAAAATAAAAGATAGTACAAAAAAGCAATGATAGGTTGAAACTATCCAGATAACAAGCAATCGATAAATAGCTTTTTTTTTAAAAATACTTTTATGGCCTACTTTCACTATCCCCAAAGCTATAATTGCACCGGAACTCATTTGAACCAAAGAAGTCGGTATCCCTTTAAAAAGAGAGGCGGCTAGCAACAATGATGCTGTAACCATAGAAACTAGTACAGCGCCGGCAGGGCCAAAATCGATAATATCTTTTCCGATGGTTGTTGTTGTGCCTGCCCCGAAAATAGAGCTTCCTATAGTGAAGCAAGGCGCTATCATTAAAGTAGATACAATCATTATTATAAGAAACTTGTCGCTGTAAACCTGAATATTAAGTTCATTAGAAATCATCGATGCAATAGGCCCGCTTGCATTTGCAACATTATTAGCCCCAATGGCAAAAGCAACATAACAGCAAGCAAAAATGGCAATGAATTTGAGTATAGGGTGGGCGGTAATGGTGTTATAATTTGTTTTTATTATAGAATATTTACTGCACCACTTATATAAAATAACTGCTGAAAAATAAGTCAGAATGAATGCTAAAATCGGCATAACGAACCAAGTCGGGATGATATTGATAAAAAGTACTTTTAGATTCAATTTATCAAAATAAATAGCTGGTCCCACCAGTGCAAAGACTGTTGATTGGCTCGTTGATTGCGGTACCATGAGTATATTAGCAATGAGCAGTGACAAAGAGACTGAAAAAAGAATGATAGAAGTGAGCGTCAATGACATAATTTCTGGCGCGAGAATTTCTTGTCCGATCGTTAGAACAACCTTTTTCCCGGCAAGAACGGCTCCCCAAAAAACAAAAATACCAAACAACCCCGGTATTAGGTCTTTCCGTATTAAATTGGCGCCAAAAGCAGATGCAAATGCAGGTGCAGTGCCACTGCCTCCCATGTTGATAGATAAAAACATTGATAAGATGAATGGAACCAAAAGAATATCGAACATTGCCAAGAATCTCCTAAAAGAAAAGCCACGATTTGGCATATGTACCAAGGCGTGGCTTTTCCTTAAACGCTTTAGCACATTTATATAGCGGAGCAAGTAGTTTCCATAAATTACCGCATTAAAAATTTATAATATTTTATAGAACAAACTAAGATAAAAATCAACAGTTTTTTGATATCATTATTGCATCACTTGAACCCTGTTTTTTTCGAATTCAAGTATTGCAGTATATTGCGCTGATTTTTAAACTGGTTACTATTCCCAAAACAATAGTGTGTTTTTATTTATTCATTATTCAAGCTGATATCAGATGTAACGTTGCTGGTACCGGCTTTTGTCGTGACTGAAAAAGCAGTGAGCGATTCTGCAATTGAAGCCGGCAATGATAACATAAGTACAGCTGTTTCAATTGCGCCATCCTCTCCTAATTCTGTTTCGTCAAATTTTACTCCGATCAACCCCGTTTGCGGATCGGGATAAACAATCTCAATTGGCCAATCATAAGACGACCACATTGTTGAAGCAACCATTGCTAACTGTTCTTCAGATAATGGCGGGTTGAACGATAAGACAGTATGGCTTAATGAACGAGATGTATTTTCAGTACTAGACAATTCCACTGTAAAAGTTGTATTGTCCCCGTCGTTTGATGTTGTCAATTCGATCTCAAAGCCATTATCATCCACTAGAGGCGGATAAGCATGGACAATCGGATCGTTTGGCGGATTCCCGCCATTCGGTTCTTCCTCTGTTTCGATTTGGCGTGTAAATGCTGTAGGCGGAATAATGTCGCGAAACAATTCTATGTGACCATCAACATAGGCGGCAATCGCTACATTTTCGTTATGCCTGAATGCTACTTCATCGGTATTGGCGATCGCTTCAAAATGACTGTCGGTGATTAGAACTGTTGTTGCGGCGCTTTCAATTAAATCCAGCCTGATTCCCGCAACGTAAATGTTCATACCGTAAGAGTATTGGGGGATTGTATCAAATATACTTCCTTTAACTTCCGGACATTGAATAATTGTATATTGATGATTATAAAAATCACCCATTGAATTGCTTGCATATGCTTGTGAAGTAAATGAAAACGCGTTATGTTCCGGTGGTTCAGGAATATCCAAATACTGATCATCCAGAAGACACGCTATGTGATCCGGCAAGTGGCTCAATGTCTCGTTTGCGTAAAGGATAGCGGCAACGGCGAGTTGCCTTTGATTGCCGATACACGTCGCTTGCCTGCCGCGCTCTTTCATATTATGAACAGATGGGACAAGAAGGATTGTAAGAATTGTTATGATGCTAAAAACAATAAGCAATTCAAGGAAAGTGAATCCATTCCGCGCTATATTCTTTTTATTCATGGATGCTTTTCTCCTTTTAGTTTTTAGTGATAGTACAATGGTATACTACAAAACTTATGCCAATTTAAACGAACATACAATACGATGAATGTATGAATATCGGACATAAGCCAATGTTCTGATATCGGACACAATGTTAATATCTAATGAATGGGTAATTGTCTTAACGAGTAAAAATAAACCCGCGATGCATGAATAGAACGTACTTGCATCGCGGGTTTATTTTATGACAGAAAATGTATTGTTAAATTCTCATGCCGAGTATTTATTTGGAGCGTGTGCCGCTTAAAGAGTCTTTCGGTTTCTGTATGAGGGCTTTATCAATAAATATCCTGCGCCAAACAGAAACAACACACTGCTTACCGGTTCGGGAACAGCGGCGGTGGAAAACGTAACATTATCCACAATAGCTGACCAGTCCTGCATTGTGGACGATACTTCCAGTTTTCCGATGCCGTTATCGTCGTGAAAACCCCAAAATACCCGCGTGAAAAAATCAATGTTGATTGTAGGGGAAGTATAAATCAAGCCTAAATCATCGGCACCGTATACCTTTATATTAAAAGTGTCGGGATCAAACGGAGTTACCGAGAGAATCGACAGGTCAAGCCCGCAGGCAGGAGTCGGATTTTCAAAGTCGATGGTTATCGTATGCCCGGGAATGCCGTCATAGTTCCATCCTAAAATACTGCGGGATGGCTGTCCCCATATGTTTTCGCCAATCCAGCTTAAATTTGCCAAATCAGAAAACGCAACGCCGGGAATAACTAATCCCGGGCCGACAGTCATTGTATTTACGACAAGAACCGATGTTGCATCGAGAACATCGACTCCCGGAATGCCGTATGCAGTATTTAGAGGAACTGCTAAAGTTTCAAAATCTTCCGTTACTGCATTTGTCCCCAGAATACTTTCCAGCGCAGTGCGGTCTGCAAGCACATCGGCATGTACACAGCACAGGGTTCCAGATAAAAATAACATGATAAATACCACGGACATTGTCTTTTGCATCATCTCTTTCTCCTCTCTAAAAGACTTTTTTATAAAAAGGGGTTATAGTATAAGTAAGTGAATGATAGGTATCTCCATATATAATATCATTATGATTACGGTATAATAGGCAATCTATACCTATTAACACTATGCCATGAAGTTTCTGTTTTGTCAAGTTACGAACCGATTGTAAACTTGATTTTACAGGCTCTGTTCCAAAGGATTACGGAAACTAGGAGTTATGGAGCGCGCCGCCGGCGGTTTGGGTAACTGCTCTTCATCCATGTAGTAAATGATCGCTGTACTGAGCGGCCGGGCCATGCTTTTGCGCCGCTGGCCTAATGGTGCGTCATCGGTAGCGTTGTAGGGATTCCATGCATTATTGTTGAACGCAGGGTTCTTCAGGTGCGGCAGATAGAGAGCTACTGATCCGCCGCCGTCTAATGCGAACCCATCTGTTGCGCCGGATTTCTGCAGTATTTCTGCCATCTCGCCATGAGTGACTCCGGAACTTTCTTGAATTCTGCCGTCTACAGCGATGACGATCAATTCACCGCCCGCCAGTCCGATACTGGTGCGCGAATAGCGCATATCCATGTCATGAACACGGGATTCCTGCGTCTTTTGAGAATTTTTTGTCAACCAGCCGCTACCGTCAAGATTTATTTTTTTTGTGCCGGTTTCAAAAAGAGGTTGCCCGTCGCGCAAGAGGCCCGGCCCTGCTTCTAATGCGGATTGAACATGCGAAACGTCAAAATCAAAATTTAATTCAAACTCAACAGTCGTACCCTGCGCATAATATTCTGCATAACGGGCGAATTGCTTTTCAGGAACAGCAAGAGTAATTCCGGCAAAAAGATGTTTCATCTCAAGAGGATTGGCGGCAACGTTTGCGATAGTGTTGCCGGCAATTTGAATAATAACGCGGTCTTTCAATGCTGATTCCGGCAGAAATTCATGATCGAACAAAGGAGTGTACAGCAGTACTGTTGATGCGAGCGATTCATGGCGTTCACGCAACGCTGATTCCGGCAGATTGATTGTATCGGTTTTCCACGAAAAACCTGCTTGGCGGTTTGCGGAATGAGGCCATATCCCGCCTTGCCGGTTTATTGTTGCTTTATGCAGGAACAGTGTCCCTTCTGTTGTTTGAAAAAGTGCGGTTTTATTAAAGAGCGGCGGACTCAAAATACGTCCATTCCGCATACTTAATCCAAGGTTTGTACCTAAAACTTGAGACGGAAGATTTTGGCGGTTGATGAGGGTTGAGGTAATAAAAAAACCGCCGTTCGACAGGAGAAAAACGTGCCGGTTCGGGTAGCGTTGACGGTATTTCTCGTAAATTTCATCCAATGAATCGCCATGCTCCGATTCCGCACGCCATATGTCTATTTTAATAGCGCCGCTTCCCGGGAGCCGTACTCGGTTTACGAAGATAGTGTTTCCATCGCTTAAATGCTCAATGCTTCTTTCGGCGCGTACGATACCGTAATCATATAATTCCCGGTCAAGAAGCGACTCCACAATACGGCTTATGGGCAAATATGATTTTTGAAAACGCTCACGTATGATAGACAGAACGTATCGCTCATCGTTTCCAAATTGCCTTACAAGAGCCTTATATTCGGGAGAAGCCAAAACTGCGGAGAATTCCTGAGCGGTTTGCTGAATAAAACCATAGCCGATTACCGGTGCAAGCCCTGCAGGGATAAATTGACCAATCGTATCGCCGATATTCAGTGTCAGGTAATCGCTTACCGTTGTGTCGCTGACGGTAAGCATTCTAAACGAATCAATATTCATAAGGTTTGCTGAAAAATAGTGTGTTTCACCGCGTGTAATAAGAAACCCGTTTTTAGCTTGTATTTCCCGCAGTACATCTCGAGCCGCATCCGGCATTTGCACTAGTGAAAACCCTTCGGATAGAGCGTTGTGCGACTGGATGCGGAAAATTCCGAATTGCCTTAATACACTAAGAACCGAAAAAAACGGGTCGGCGAGGAGTGTTTCGACGTGTTCAAGCGTGCTGTCTCGAAGAACAGGATTTTCTTTCACAAATAAGTATACAGGAGCAACTTCAGAATGTATTTCGGGATTCGCTTCAAAAAAGTCAGCGAGAGATTGAGACGTTACTGTTTCTGGAAACGCGATACCCTGTTTCAGAGCGTATGACCGCAATCGCTCAATGAGCGCGCGTTCACCAAATACTGTAAGGTCGTAAGCGAGTGTTTCCGGTGTATCGGGATACATTCCGTAAGGCGTGTTTGCATCAGTGATAGATTGGTAAAGACGATCGGTGTCGTTAATAGCAGGAGCGGGTATCGGCGATAAAAGAGCTGTTTCTACTCGAGCATCCGGAGAAAGCATAGAGTTGAGAATCAGCGGAGCAAACCCAACGAGAGACTGTAGGGCGGCCTCTTCATTCGATTCGAAAAAGAGCTTTGTTTTTTCAAGCCCCTCGGCAAGCGATTCTTGGTTTTTATGAAAATATGGGGAGTTCGAAATACCTGTCATCTCAGTAAAAATTTTCTGCAATAAACCGCGCATATCTGCGGATGTGAGATGCTCGAAATAACGAAGATGGCGGTCGCCGGATTGTTCGTCCAGCCCTCTGAAGGCAATGCTGAAATCGGTAGGGTTTTTGAGTGTTCTGTTGGAACGGAGCGTAAAAATATACGAAACAGCCTGCAGGAATGCCATCCGTTGAGTATCGGTTATGCGTTCTTTGAAAAGCTCCAGCCACTCCTGAGCCATTTGATTGAGCTGGCGGCGGAGAAGAAAAATTCCCGATTTATCGGCAGTATCGCCCGATTTGTGGAGTGTGCCCAAAAAAACCGGCCCGTTGCGATAAAGTTCCACCGTGGTTGGCGAGAGAAGCCCATTCATGGTAGTGCGTGGAGCAGAAACGGAGTATTTCCGAAAATGCAGGTTTTCATCGAATAACTCGAATGTTTTTTCTACAGTGTGCGCTATGCCGGTATACTGTGCAAGGTAAGGAGCTGTTGCGTGAGCAAGCGCTTTTTGAGAATCGTATGAAATCAGCTCTAACGATATTGCCGCATTTGAAATTGAAAAAATATTTTTAAACCATTCCGGCCCTACCACAGCAATGTGGTATTTGCCTGCATGCGTTGTATGCAAAGGAGTTGCCGGTGTGCCGAAATCATCGGTATCATTGTACGCTATCCGAACAAAAAGCGGCGGTACGTTAAGGTTATCGAAAATGACCGGAAAAATCGTGTCGCCGTTGATTAAAAGCGGGTCGAGAAACCGCAGTGCTTTAAACGGATAAGCGTCATCAGCGATGTCGTGCCCTGTCGAAAACGCATGCAGTCCCTGCATAAGAAACTGTGCTTCAAGCACAAAGTTATCCGAAGCTGATTCAGATAAAATATGTTTTAAGTAGGTGGGAACGGCAAGGTATTGAACCGGAGTATTGAACGTTGCGTACAGTTTTTCAATCAAGCTGTTTTGCTCCGCAGTATTTTTGTGTATGCCAAGCAATGAATAATATTTTTCTTCATATCCTTCGATTTCATGGTTAACTGCCGGCAAAAGCGTTTCATACGATATTGATTCGTTAGATAATACCTCGGTAATCCCATTAGTATGAAACCCTCCTATGACTGCAATATGAACTGCATCAGGGAACGTATGAATTTGTTCTACAATATTTTTTGCAAGAATACCGTCGCGCGCAAGAGCGGAACTATAAAAATTATCTGATACAATATCTTTTTTTACTTCGCTTAACAAAGCGAGTTGGGGCAATGCTTCGGTTAACTGCTGAAATGAAGCGTCTGAAAATACCCGAGTTAAGAAATCGTATTCAGGGCGAGTAAGCGTACAATTGAAATACTCCGGGACCAAAGCATTACACAGAATAGCGGTGCATACATTCGCTTCATATTTTTTTTTATTTCTAAAGAGAAAATCGACAGCAGTGAATTTTTCTTCGGGAAGTCTATGTGCATCCAGTTGTTTAAGTGTGTCATGAGCTTGCAGATAAGTGTGCAGTTCATGTATCTTGTCGATGGGAAACCCTTTATCGGTATAGTCGTTAAATATGCGTAAGTAGTCGGATTCTGATCGGTGCTCAGCAAAGACAGTTAATGCTTTTTGATCGCCGTAGAGCGATTTTAGAAGAAACAATTTTTGCGATTCAACTACCTGCGGAGCAGTGGATACTATAATCCCGTACGATTCTTGCAGAGTATGCAGTGCGGAATCCGGCGGGAGTACAATGCCGAGATCGCAATAAATGCTGGCAAGCCTAAAATAATACTCTAATGGGTTGAGCCCAACAGCATTCTTCTGCAGTAATAAGAACGACTGCAGTGCCGCATTAGACGAATCGGATACGATCTGTTCGACACAGGCATTGAGTTGGCGCGAATAGGCAGTAAACCTATCGTTCCCTGATAGATAACTGTTCAGTGCAGAGAGGTTTGAATGATAGTGTTGGCTATCGTCGATACCGTACAAATAGAAGTGGGTATCGGATGTGATTGCTGTATATTCAGCGCCTGAAATTTTTCCTGTTTTTGCAAAATAATCAGCGGCAGTTTCTCGAGCAGTTTTGTCGGGAAATGTTCGAAACCACTCGAAAAAAATCACGCCTTGTGCGCCTTCTCGATAAATGTTGACGGTTTGGTTGGGATGTTCACTTGCAATGTATTCGATGAGCCGAGAAATTGCCGCTTGGCTTTTTTCGTCAGCATGAAGGTCTTGAATAATGTATACTTTTGAGGAATTGGAGAAGTTTTTTGAGTTTAAAATATGATGCCGCGGCGCTGTAAATCCTGAACGGCACAGTAAGGACAGCAGAGAGAAAATGACAAGTAAAGTTTTACAGTAGCGGCGCATCATTTTTATGTTCATGTTACTTGTTTGATAAAACGTATAATTGTACCATATGTTTATTTTTATCGATATAAATCTTTTGTATTGTTTTAATGATGTAATTTACGCATACTTGGTGTATGCGGGGCCCATTGAGCAAATTTGCGGTTGAAACGTGGACATAAATTATATATAGTGTATCTAAATTTGTTTTGTTCGAGTTTGTCATATGCCTCATAAAAATACATTAAAATTATAATCTTTCAAGACAGCCGGCAAAAGCAATCGATTGAAGAGAGGAGCTCGATATGGAAAATACAATGAACACACTCCATGAATTTCTTGTAACGTATGGCATTCGTCTCATCGGGGCGTTGTTGATTTTCTTCATAGGAAAATGGGCGGCATGTATTATTTCTAAGATTATTGAAAAGGTAATGGCAAAATCTAAAACCGACAGTATGCTGTGTTCTTTTGTACGGAGCCTGACATATATGGCGTTATTGATTTTTGTCATAATTGCCGCTCTGAATAAACTGGGGATTGAAACAACATCATTTGTGGCAATTATCGGAGCGGCAGGGTTGGCAATAGGTTTTGCGCTCCAAGGGTCGCTTTCAAATTTTGCCGCGGGAGTAATGCTGGTTGTTTTTAAGCCGTTTAGAGTTGGCGAATTTATTGAAGCGGCAGGCACCATGGGAACCGTTGAAGAAATCCAAATATTCAATACTATTCTTCGTTCGCCGGATAATAAGCGGATAATTGTTCCGAACGCCAGTATAACCGGCGGGCTGGTGACCAATTGTACCGGCATCGAAAAGCGGAGAATCGATATGGTATTTGGCGTGTCATATACGGATGACTTAAAAAAAGCAAAAGATATTTTATTGCGCCTTGTTTCATCCGATAACCGTGTCCTCAATGACCCTGTTCCGCTTGTAGCGGTATCGGAACTAGGAGAAAGTAGCGTTAACCTTGTGTGCCGCCCATGGGTTAAGCCGGCAGATTATTGGGATGTCTATTTCGACACATTGGAAAAAGGAAAGAGCGAGCTGGAGAAAGCAGGAATTACTATTCCTTTTCCACAGCGCGATATTCATCTGCATCAAGCAAAAAATTCGTAGTTTATAAACATCGAATGGCATGGCATTTTTAATGCGCGAATGTAAGAATATACTCAACAATTTGATGGCGTTTTTTGGCTTGAATTTTATCTAGTGCTGTGTAATAATGCAACTTATTGTAATGATTCTGTTCTTTATGACGATATGGTCTTATTAAAAATTGCGGCGAGATATGAAAAAGATTCTTAAATCTAACACAACAACTCACAAACAGAGGGGTAAGATGAAAACAACATTTTTCTCGAAAACGGCTGTCGTAGCGCTGATTACAGCCGTGGTTTTAAGCGGCTGTGCTTCAACAAAGAAATCAACAGAAGGCAGTTACTACAAAGGCGGAGCAGATTTGGATGTTTGTATGTGCGAAGGGAAAAAACCGCATCCGGAGCATAAACCGGTTGTCGCACCCGCCGGTTCGAATCGTGTTGCGTTCTATTATCCATGCGGGAAAAAAGAATGCAGTGTGCTTTATGTAGAAAAAATTGCTCCGAAGATTGTTCAAGTAGGGGAATCATTTTCCTATCAGATTATTGTTACAAACGTCCTTGGCGCAAAATTAACTGATGTCGTATTAACCGATGTCGTTGATTCCGGATTTAAGGTGAGCAGTTCCAATCCGTCAGCAACATCGGCTGGTTCTAATTTGTCTTGGGATTTAGGGACGCTTATGCCGAACGAAACCAAAGAAGTCAGCGTTTCCGGCACTGCTTCCGGCACCGGAACGATAACCAACTGTATTAAGGCGACCTATACCCCCATGGTATGTGTTGTTACACAAGTTGTACAACCTAACTTGGGGCTTAGTTCTACTGCTCCTGCTGAAATTTTAAAGTGCGACAAACTGCCTCTCACGCTTGTTGTCAAAAATACCGGTTCAGGTTTTGCGCAAAATGTAAAAGTTACCGCACCGCTTCCTGAAGGTTTAACAACCGTTGACGGGCAAAATTCTATTTCCGAATCGTTAGGCTCATTAGATACCGGCGAAGCAAGAACCATCTCCAAAACGCTTGTTCCGAGTAAACCTGGTACCTATACGGTAAAAGCAAAGGCTGAAGCTTCAGGAAACTTGATGTCACAGTCTGAAACAACCACCGTTGTACGCCAGCCGATATTATCATTGGCAAAAACCGGTCCTGAAGAATTGTACATAGGGCGTACAGGCGAATACAGCATCACTGTTAAAAACACCGGAGATGGTGTTGCCGCAAATACAGTAATCCAAGATGTGATTCCTTCGAATATGGCGTTTGTCAGCGCAAGCAATGGCGGTAAAGCAGTAACCGGAAAAGTTCAATGGGATTTAGGCTCGCTTGCACCGAATGCGTCTGAAACGGTCACAATGAAACTCAATGCGGTATCCCAAGGAAGCGCAAAAAATACAGCGGTTGCATTTGCTGAATGTTCTGCTGATGCGCCTGCTTCTGCTGTTACAGAGGTAAAAGGGATTCCTGCAATATTGATGGAAGTAATTGACGTTGACGACCCGGTTGAAATCGGTGCTGAAACAACCTATGTTATAACCATTACCAATCAAGGTTCAGCTCCTGCTACCAACGTAAAAATTATTGGCGTATTGGAAGAAAATACCGAGTATGTTTCTTCTTCAGGCGAATCAACTGCTGAATTGAAAGGCAAGGAAGTCGAATTTGCGCCTATTCCGAGCATACCGGCAAAGGGTGTTGCAACGCTTAAAGTTCAGGTTAAAGCGCTTAAAGCAGGCGATACTCGTTTCAAAGTTAAATTGAATAGCGATCAGTTGACTCGTACCGTCGAAGAAACTGAATCTACAACGATGTATTAAGATTTTATTGCAATAGTCACTCACAAAAGGCGTTGGATATTATATCCAACGCCTTTTTTTGCGCTGGATGGTTCTTCTTAAAAAAAAGAACCAAAGTCTTTTTTTATCAAAAAACGTTTTGTGTTTTTAATAAGCACAAGGAGCAAATGATACTCTTTCAATGATAATGTATAATGGGTTTGATATAAGGCTCAGCGGAAAATTATTTTGCTGGGTTTTCTACAAAAATGTGATCGGCAATTTTTTTGCCTAAAGGAGTCGGCTTGCTTTTTGAGGAAGACCCGATGGTAACAATGAGGGTATTGTCAAAAGTTACAATCTCGTTGATTGTGATGTAAGTCCCGATAACAAGCCCTATTTTCGTAAGATACGTTAAAAGGTCAGGATCATCTTTCATAACACGCTTGACTACTGATTCCGTGCCTGTCGGAAGTTCGCTTAATGGAATATAATTTAACGGTGGTATAGAACCGTCTTTTGCCGGTATCGGCGCGCCGTGAGGGTCGAAACGCGGATAACCAAGATAAGAGTCAATTTTATCTTCTAGGTATTCCGATACACAGTGTTCAAGCTTTTCTGCTTCTGAATGAAGCTTATCCCAGGGGATATCGAGTGATTTGTGAAGGAAAAGTTCGATTAAACGATGTTGACGAATGATGCTCAGAGCAGTTTTTTTTCCCATCGCGGTGAGTTGCGGTGTTTGATGTGACGCATATTCGATCAGCAGGGGGCGTTTTGTTGAAAGGCGTTTAAGCATTCCGGTTACCGAAGCTGGAGAAATCTTAAGTTTTTCAGCCAATGATGAAGTCGTTACCGGTATGTTTGCTTCATCCAGTTCATATACTGCTTTTAAATAGTTTTCTATCGATTCGGAGGGCATTCTTCCTCTTTCGTATAAAATGATAAATTGTATATCGTCATACATATATCATAATAAGAGTGCAACACAAGAATGTTTTTTGGCATAGTAGTTAGAATGCATCAGTTTAAACGAATCGAATTGCGAATAAACAGTGCCTATTCAAATGGAAAATACGTTGGTAATTATTGTTTTTTTTGATACAATGAAAAATCCATCGTAAAATTTGCAGGCAAAAATAATAAAGTATATTATGGGAGGAATTATTATGATCAAACAAGGCGGTACGTATGTTGTTATGGGGTTGCTCGATCATGAGTCTATTTCTTATGCTGTGGGCAAAACCATAGAAAAATTTGGCGGGAAAGTCATCTATACCGTACAGAACGAAAAATTTAAACGAGTCTTTCTTGATCGCGGCTCGGAACTTTCCGAAGATGAAGTCAATGCTCTGAATATTGAATTTTGCGATGTAACCATAGATGAGCAAATTAAAACGCTCTTTGAAAAAATCGGACGGATTGACGGTGTTGTCCACTCGATTGCATTTGCGAATCCCCGTACTTGTTTAGGGGCGGAATTTCATACCGATGCTGTAGATGATATCAAACAAGGTTTTCATATTAGCTGTGTGTCTCTGGCGCGTGTAACGAAGTATGCTCAGCTCGCAATGCCTCAGGGCGGTTCGGTGGTAACATTAACGTTCGACAGCCGCAATGCATATGCGTTTTATAACTGGATGAGCGTTAATAAAGCGGCTTTGGAAGCGCTCGTTCGCAATTTGGCTCGGCGTCACGGCAAAGACCTTGTGCGGGTGAATGCTGTTTCCGCAGGGCCTCTATTTACTAAAGCGGCAAGCAAAATACCCGGGTTCGGCAACTTGTCTGATACGTGGCAGGTTATTTCCCCGTTGCCGTGGGATACTGAAGCTGATAAGTATGAAATTGCCAACGCGGTAGCCTTTCTCCTCGGGCCATATTCAAAAAAGATCACAGGGCAAACGGTTTTTGTTGACGGCGGCGCTTCAATCATTGGCGGGCAGATGCTTCCCCATGAAAGAGCGGCGGTCGAAGCGACAGTATAATATAATTCATATGAGAACATAATAAAAAAGGCTGAGTGCGCATTGCACTCAGCCTTTTTGTTTTGCTTTAATTGTCGTGTGTTTCTGATATAAAAGTAAAACGTTTTATATATGGGTAAGCCAATTGTGCGTGTCTTTAACGGTGCCGTTAATGATGCCGAAAAAGTAGTCTTGAATTTTTTTCGTTATGACTCCGCGTTTCCCGTTGCCGATGATAATTTTGTCTACTCGGGTAACGGGGGTGATTTCAGCGGCGGTTCCTGTCAGAAATACCTCGTCTGCAATATAAACCGATTCGCGCGGCAATACGTGTTGTTCTATGCGCAAATCGAGGTCACGCGCAATTTTAAAAATACTATGGCGGGTTATTCCCGGCAAAATCGAACTGGTTGTAGGAGGGGTATATATGACACCGTTTCGCACGATAAAAATATTTTCGCCCGAACCCTCCGAAACGTATCCAAAATAATCTAGAGCAATTCCTTCGTCGTATCCGTTATTTGCCGCTTCAATGGTAATAAGCTGTGCATTCATATAGTTTGATGCAACCTTTGCAATCGCCGGGGATGTGTTGGGTGCAGGACGATGCCACGAAGAGAACTGAACGTTTATACCGTTTTCAAGAGCTTCTTCGCCAAGATAAGCGCCCCATTCCCATGCGGCAAGCGCTACGTGTATAGGAGACTTAAAGGGTGATACCTGCAGGGTGCCCAGTCCTCGGAACACAAATGGGCGAATATATGCGGATTCAAGTTTATTGATTTTGAGCAGTTCGACAATTGCCGATTCCAATTCTTCTACACTGAAAGGGATATCCATGTAATAAATTTTACAGGAATCAAATAGCCTCAGCAAATGATCACGCATACGCAGTATGACAGAACCGCGAGCTGTTTTGTAGCATCTGCATGAATCGAATGCACATGACCCGTAGTGGAGCGCATGCGATAAGATATGTATGTTTGCATCAGCCCAGTTGATAAATTTCCCATCCATCCATATCTTTTCTGCCTGAAAGGCCATGGCAGTGCCCTCCTCTTGTTGTAAAACATTGCTAATTTTGTCAATTCTACCGCAATTTGATACAAAAAATCAAGAATTAGGTAATGTATTCCCCATTATTATTGAATTGGTTCCGTATTTTTTGCGAATTTGGTCAATAGATGCGTATAATTCGTTCTGGGTATCCTGCTGTTGGTTAAATAAATCCATTTGTTCTGCGTGTGCAGAGGGGCACAATCCGCTTACGGAGATGCCCAATAACCGGACTTTTTGTGCGATCGAAATTGAGTCGAACAATTCTTTAGAAACATTGAATATGATATGGTCTGCATCTTGAGGAAGTGAGAGCGTTTTTCGTTTCGTGTGAGTTGAAAAGTTATTGTATCTTACCTTGAGAGTAATGGTTGTTCCAAGAATACCCTTTGCGCGGAGCCGCGTGCCGATATCCTGTGCCAAGGTGCCGAGTATGGTATAGAGATACTTCCGGTCATTGCTGTCATGTTGGAATGTGGTTTCACGCCCAATGGATTTGCGGATATGATCGTTTGTGACTGGGCGGTTGTCAATACCGTGTGCAAGGTAAAAGAGATGTGAACCGAATTTTCCGTACCGGCGGGCCAGATAGTTTTCATCGTATTTCTGCATGTCTCCGATAGTACGGATTCCATCGCGGATAAGCATGGAGGCGCTCTTTTCCCCGACACCCCACATGCGCTGTATCGGAAGCGGCGCGAGAAAGCGCTGTTTTTCAGATTCGGTAACGGTTACCAGTCCCTGCGGTTTCTTGAGGTCAGAGGCGATTTTTGCCAGAAATTTATTTGGTGCAATGCCTATGGATGCAGGTAAGTGGATAGTTTCAGATATCTGCCCGCGGATGAATTCTCCAAGCCGGCGCCAATTTTCAGGAAGATGCGGGCATCCGGTAACATCAAGAAACGCTTCGTCAATCGATGCCATCTCGACAAGAGGGGTAAATGTTGAAAAAAGACGCTGGATTTTCCGGGAAAAATCGCTGTAGGTTTTATGATTGCCAGACACAAAAATTCCTTTTGGGCATAGCTGATATGCTTTGCTGATCGGCATAGCGGAGTGAATACCGTAAGTTCGTGCTTCGTAGCTGGCGGTTGAAACAACTCCTCTTTGTCCCGGGCGCGCCCCAACAATAACCGGTTTGCCGCGGTATTCCGGATGAAGAAGCTGTTCTACTGAGGCGAAAAAAGCATCCATGTCAATGTGTACTATTATTCGGTTTGAATTCGGCAGAGTATTCATCGAGTGATATAGTCCGGTTTAGCAATAGCGGCATAAAAGCAATTATATATCTTAGACGAAATTAATTATATCTCAATGAACAGTATTTTCCAACAACGGAAGAATGCATCAATCAAATCAGAAATTTCTCTTTCCTGAGAAAGCGGTAATAGTATAAAATGGGCACTTCAAGCTTCTTGATAAAAAGAGCTTTTAACCATAGAGCAGTATTAAGCTGTTTACTGAATAAAGGAGATTACGCTTGTGTTCAAAATAAAAGAAGATTTCCTCGCGATTCTCGACCGCGACCCTGCCGTTCGAGGATTTTTTGGCGTGTTGGAAGTTATCCTGTGTTATTCGGGGTTTCATGCATTGGTTATGCATCGGATAAGCCATTTTTTGCTCAATAAACTTCATATACCGGTTATTCCTAGGATGTTATCGCAGTTAACGCGCTTTTTTACCGGCATAGAAATTCATCCTGCCGCTCAAATCGGGAAAGGGTTCTTTATTGACCATGGCATGGGAGTTGTTATCGGCGAAACTACTATAATCGGCGATTACGTTACCCTTTACCAAGGCGTTACACTGGGAGGTACCGGAAAAGAAAGCGGCAAGCGCCACCCGACTTTAGGTAATCATATTGTAGTGGGTGCCGGTGCAAAAGTATTGGGGAATATCACTCTTGGTGACCATGTGAAAGTAGGGGCAGGTTCGGTTTTGGTAAAGTCGGTGCCCGCCCATTGCACGGTGGTTGGTATTCCTGCCGCAATTGTGCGTCAGCGCGGCGAGAAAATGGAAGATGCTCCTGAACGAGCGTTGGATCATGCCGATTTGCCTGATCCGATTGCGAATAAACTGTCTGCATTGCAAGAAGAAATCGATTATATCGAAGATTATCTCAAAAACTTTAAACGGCGTGTTGGGGTTCAACAAGTAGAATTAAAAAAAACAGCGGAAAAAAAAACTCTCGAGGCAAAACAATGAGCGGTTCCTCGGAAGCTGTATCCGCACCTGAACAGGAATAATGTTATCAGATCAAACAATAAGAAAAGCGGACTATGAATATAGCGAAAAAATTGTATCAACAGCCGGATTCCGTTGGATTGGTGACTGCGCATACGTTCACTTTCGGCAAACCGCCGGATGAAATGCTTTTGCAATGCGGGAAAAAAATCGGTCCGATTACCATCGAATATGAAACATATGGTGTGTTGGCCCCTGAAAAAAGATAATGTTGTGTTGATCTTGCATGCATTATCCGGCGATGCACATGCCGCAGGCTATCATACAACTAAAGATACCAAACCCGGTTGGTGGGATACTATGATTGGGCCTGGAAAGGCATTCGATACCAACAAGTATTTCATAATTTGTTCAAATTTTTTAGGCGGATGCAAAGGGTCGACCGGCCCGAGTTCGATTGACCCTGCTACCGGTAAACCGTTTGGTATGAATTTTCCCATGATTACCATAAAAGATATGGTTACTGCGCAGAAAAAACTGCTTGAGCATTTGGAGATTGATTCGATTTTATGCCTTGCGGGCGGTTCCATGGGCGGCATGCAGGCGTTACAGTGGATGATCGATTATCCCGGTATGGTAAAATCCGCGATACCGATGGCAACCACTGCCAGATTATCCCCGCAAGCAATCGCGTTCAACGAAGTGGGGCGTAAAGCAATAATCGGCGACAAAAATTGGAATAACGGTGATTATTATACGAGTACTCCGCCTAACCTCGGATTATCCGTGGCACGTATGATTGGGCATATCACCTATCTATCAGACGAAGGAATGCACCTCAAATTCGGAAGAAGACTGCAGAATAAAGAAGAATATGGCTATGAGCTGTCCTCCGAATTTGCTGTGGAGAGTTACCTGCATTATCAAGGCGATAAATTTACGGAGCGCTTCGACGCAAATACGTATATCTACCTTTCACGCGCAATGGACTATTTTGATCTTGCCGGAGTATACGGATCGTTAACAGAAGCATTCCGCAATGTTCAGTCAAAAGCGCTGGTTATTTCGTTTACTTCAGATTGGCTTTTCCCACCGTATCAATCCAAAGAAATAGTTAAGGCAATGATGAATAACGATAAAGACGTATCGTATATTGAGATATTTTCCTCGTATGGGCATGATGCGTTTCTTCTTGAGACGGAACATTTAACGCTCATTGTCGAAAGTTTCTTGTCGACGGTTACAAAGGAGTTCTGCGATGCTTCGGACAAAAAGTAATGCACCATACCATGCCGACTATGAATTGATTCTTTCGCTTATTGAACCGAGAAGCAAAGTACTCGATTTAGGATGCGGCAATGGAGAACTGCTTTATCGGCTGATACATGAACGGCAGGTCAACGGGCGCGGTGTTGATATCAATGAAAAGAACATCATTCAATGTATAACCAAAGGGTTGTCAGTCTTTCAAGGGAACATTGATGAGGGGTTAGCAGAGTATCAGGATAAATCGTACGACTATGTCATCTTAAATCAAACATTGCAGGCAACCCATAAACCGGAGTTTGTGATAAAAGAAATGTTGCGTGTCGGCAAAAAAGCGATTGTCAGTTTTCCGAATTTTGCTCATTGGCAGTTGCGTGCGCAATTGTTTTTTAGCGGGCGGATGCCTAAAACATCCCATCTTCCGTTTGAATGGTACGATACGGTAAATATCCGTTTTTTGACTATCCGCGATTTTCGCGTGTTCTGCAAACAAAAAGACATTCATATCCTTCAGGAAATCGATATGGGGTATTTTGGACAAAACCTCATTGCCCGTATAAACCCTAATCTATTTGCTGTAGAAGGATTGTTTATTATTACCGAACGATAATCTTTCTTGCCGTATGCTGTTTATCTAAACTACTTTATTTTATCTAAGTGCAAAATATAATGTTATGAAAAGAGGCACTGTGATCAGAGAAAAGAGATAGCTCCATAAAATTACTGCGCCAACCAATTTGTAGTCAGCTTCTTCTTTGCGGGCAATGAGTGACAGCGTCGATGCCGCAGGCATACATGCCTCCAACAAAAAGAGAAATGCAAATTCATGGGAGATCGGGAGCAGTTTTATCACCGCTAATACAATGACCGGTACAGCGATCAATTTTATTGCAGATACTTTCAGAATCGTTTTTATACATGCGCGAATTTTTGATTGGTAGTTCAAATAGATGGTGCTTCCGATGACAAACATAACAAGAGGCACGGTAATTTTCCCCATCATCTCCATACTTGATTTAATGGTTAGAGGGATATGCGTATGTATGCCGGTATATACGCTGGCGAGCCCGACTAGTACCGCTATAACCGGGTTGCTGAACAGTGCCCTCCATGAGAACGGATATCCTTTCGAATGCCGGAACACATGAGTTGCGACTGTAAACATCAATGCTGAAAAAGGGATGTTGAATATAAAAAGATACATAAACATTCTGCTTTGTGCTGTGCCTTCGAAAAGTGAAGAGATGATTGGGATAGGAATATACACTGCATTTTGAAATGTTGCTAACAGCGCAAATTCGCTTTTTTCTTGTACCTTTGAATCAATCTTCAGATATGCCAGCGATATAAGATAAGAGATTCCGAGGAGCGCTATGCTTGCTATCGGCAACCAGATAAGGCTGAACAAATTCTCGATTTCGAGGTTTTTTATGATGTGGGTAAATGCATAACAGGGAAACGAAATTTCTATTACCAGCCGCGAGAGTACCAACAAGCTCGATTCGCTGATCATGCCGCGGGCGAATGCGATATAGCCGATTCCTCCAATAACTGCAATCTGAAGCATCAAGGATAAAGTGTTTTGAAAAATGAACCATGGGCTTGCGTCCATTGTATGCGCCTTTCATCTGTTCATTTTGGTAAGTTTAATGCGTGAATTCCAGAACCGCTATACTAACACTAAATAAGCAGTATATACCATGCTTTTTTATAAAGATGATTTGTAATGGTTAGGGAATGAATATTGCTCTTTACCCTTTTTTCATGCCGATATATTCGGGATGCCGTCCTAATAAAGAGAATTGTGTAGGAAAATGCGGCAGAAGCTGGACACTTTATGCCCGTTATTCAAGATTTTCAACAGGCATTTTCATTCATTTATTATTAAACCGCTTTGAAAAAACAACTGTGCGATTTTGATGCGAAAGGGGACTCTGAATGATAAACCTTCACGTAAACAACAGTATAATCAGTGATGTAGAACTGGTGATTTTTGATAGCATAGGAACACTATTCGACATGCATGCCTACTGTCATGGAATGGCAGTATTGCGTGCCGAAGCATTGTGCAGTTGCTTTGATTTGCCTGAATCGATGTATAACGAGCTGATAAGCGTTATGGAATTCGATATTGAAAGATATCGTCATAAATCATTCGCTCCGGTAAATATATGTTCCCGCCAAGAAACACTCGATTCGGTTATCCGGTACCTGAACGCAACGCTCAATATCGATACGGCATGTGCCTGCAAAGAGTCTTTTCGTCATGCTGATGATGCATCAATCGAATACCTTGACGATTTACTCAAACCATTAGCCGGTGCAGAACTGCTGATTAAATCCCTTGCGGCAAGCGAAACGACGATAGCTTTAGCGGAACCGGATAGTTATTCTCGGGCAAAACTGTACCTTGAAAAGGCAGAATTATCTGAATATTTCTCTGCTGTTGCCGGACCGGACTCGGTAAATAAAACTAAACCTTTCGCTGAGCAGGCGGCTCTATTAAGCAGGCAGTGTGGCGTTGTCTCGGAAAAGACGGTATGTATTGGAGATGAAATAAATGATATTCTCATGGCTGAAAATGCAGGGTTTAAAGCCGCGATTGGTGTTGCTTCCGGTTCTACAAGCAGTAGATTGTTATATGAATATACCCCTTTTGTCGTCGAATCGCTCACGCAAATCGGCGTAAGGTAT
The DNA here is from genome assembly GCA_024233545.1 of bacterium. GTDB lineage: Bacteria > Auribacterota > Auribacteria > Auribacterales > Auribacteraceae > JACKPL01. The sequence continues at coordinate 183,594 of JACKPL010000001.1, read as the reverse complement.
GCTCTTTCCAGTGTGAGATAAAGCATATGCAGGCTTCTGAATGGCAAACTTATTCTTTATTTCGTGAGATACGATATGCTAAAATTAAAGTGGGGAAAGATAAAAACGGAAGTTGCGTTTTATGTAAAGGCGTTTAACGATAATGAAACCAAAAATATTTTTTTTCTTTTTTCTGTTTGTTGTTGTAGCCGGTAGCGATAAGGTTCTGTTTGCCGTTGAACGTGTGGAGTATCGTCAAATCAAGTCTTTTAACGAAACGGGAAAACAATTCTACAATAATAAAGACTACACTGAGGCGATCGGGCATTTCAGTAAAGCGTATGCTCTCAACGAACATGACGGAATAGTGCGCGGCAACCTTATCAGTGCGTATATCGGACAAGCGATAAAAGATAAAAACAGCGGCAAGTTTGACGAAGCAATTCAACGCCTTCTCAAAGCGCTTGAACTTGACGATTCGATTCCCGATACGCATCTTCTCCTTGCTTCCATGTATCTGGATAACGGCGATTATACCTTAGCGGAAGGTTCTCTGAAGATTGCCGAAATTTATGCGCCGTACAGCCCTGCAGTAATGAGTATGCTTGGAGAAGTCTATTTTCAGCAAGGCAATCTTGAGCAGGCTATACGATATTGGGCAACATCGCATAAAAAAGAACCGTACAATGAAACATTGAAAATAAAAATTGAACGGGCCCAAAAAGAATGGAATATCCAAAAGAATTATAAAGTAGCCGCTTTGCATCCATTTAAAATAAAATATAACGAAACCCATGCCGAGTTTGCACAGCAGATTATGGTCTATTTGCAGGAAGGATACGTCAATATCGGGAGGATTTTTCACTATTTTCCCCTATCAGACGTTATCGTAATAATCTATGAGCCTGAAGATTTTCAAGCCGTTACGTCTGCTCAGGACAGCATTGCGGGATTGTATGACGGAAAAATCCGAGTAAAAATCAGCCCTAAACTAGATGACCGCCAGTTCCTTCGTAAAGTTGTACTGCATGAGTATACGCATGTGCTGTTGCGGTATCTTACCAACGACAATTGCCCGTTTTGGATCAACGAAGGCATGGCGCAGGTTGTATCAGGAACTGTCGCCGATATTTCCCTTGATGCACTGAATAATCTTGATCTGGAGAGCGTCCATTTTCATTTGAAAAACCTTGAACGGTTCAACGGTGTGCGCAAAGGGCCTGATTTTCATCTTGATATGGATTCATCAGTCAAGCTGGCATACTTAAAATCATTTTTAGGAATGAGTTATTTGGTAAATGAATTCGGCATTGAAAAATTACTGGAATTACTTGAATTATTGAAACGAAACGTTCCGGTAGGAGAAGCAGTATTCAAGGCGACAGGAATAACAGTCGACGAACTGGATACAGCAATTCAGGCAAAGATTATCAATGCAAAGGATAAAATGCTAGATGTCATAGCGCTTGAAAATAAAGCGCTTATGGAACAGAAAATTCAAAAGCAAATAAAACAGGCACAACAATGAAACGATTCATTCATTCTGTACTGCGAGTATGGCTGTTCGTAATACCGTTTATTCTTATTGACAGTGAGATTGAGAATACCGTAGCCGCTTCCGAAAAAATCAACGTTGCTGTCTTAAAATTTTTTAATGACAGTGGGCGTTCTCAGCTTGATATACTTGAACTGACTCTTCGTGAGAAAATGGTAAGCGAATTAAAACGGTATGCGGAATTAAATATCATCGATTCTTCGGTCATCATGAACCGCATTGCCAAACGCAACCTTGACTTACGCACAAGCCTTGCAACGGCAAGCAAAATTCAATACATCGGCGGATTGGTCGATGCGGATGCACTTATTGCAGGTAATTTTATCGTTGACGGGGATTCGATCATCATTTCCACACAAATCTATGATGGAAAAGGCGGACAGACATTCAGGATTTACCGATATAGCGGATTGATGAGCCAGATCAACCTCATCATAGAGCAAACCGCCGCCGGATTGCTCAAAGAGATTTTTGTTTGGCAGCAAATGGGCGGTTTTATAGAATCCAATTCTATGGCGCATAAACTTGGCAAAACGGTAGGACGTGCTGAAGAAGAAATCGCTATTGCACAACGAATTGTCAGTGGCACAGCCTCAAAAATCGATGTAGGAAAAGTGTTATTAGATACTGCAGAATGGTTTTTTACCGGTAAAATCACAGCGATAAGCACAATAGGAGCGCAAATCAATCATATCCTTCGTAAGACAGCAGTACAATCTGCATGGGCAGAATATTATCAATGGCTGTTTTTTATTGCGGGGGAGTATTATTATGCGCAAAACGATTTAGAGCTTGCACAAGAACTCTGGAGTTATGCACGTTCGTATGTGCCTAACTCTCCTTTAATCGAATACCGGATTGCGTTGTTTAATCTACAGCAGAATAATTATGCAATGGCTGTCACGCTGTATACTCGCCTCATCAAGCGTTATCCCGACAAAAGCAGTCTTTATGCAGGAATGGCAAACGCTTTAATTGGGCAGGAGGATTATAACACTGCTATTCTTTTTGCGCGCCGCGGGTTGGATATCAGCCCGAAAAATAAAGGATTGCTCATACTGCTTGCACATACCTATGTCCGTACCAACAAAGTTGAACAAGCAGTCGTTACCCTCAAAGATGGATTGGTTCATTTCCCGAACGATCCGGATATCGCTAAATTGATATCAGCATACCTTAAACTCATGCCTACTCCCTAAAAACCGCATATTCTTCCGTTTTTTAAAGATTATTTTTGCGCAAGGGTTTTAGATCGAGTACTATCTATCGAAAGATAAGGAAATTGCTCGTGCGCCAGCAGTATATTACCCGATTGATAACCGGGAAAAGAGTACCGTTTCTTCCTTGGGCGGCGGCCTGCTTTATTGCCGGATTGCTAACAGGCAGTCATTTGAAATTGCCGGGACTAGCAATGCTTTTTCTTGGAATAGTATTCATTACAGCAGGCAAGACAATGGCGCGCAGTCGGTATGTTTTGTTGTGCCTGCTGGCGGGATTCTTTCTTGTCGGATTAGGGCGGATGTGCATTGAAAATGAAAAAGACGGGCGTATCCGCCGTTTTTTTGATCCTTGCGTTGAACAGAAAAAGAAAGTGGAGCTTACCGGTACTGTAGTATCGTATCCGCAAATACGTGTACGCGGTACACACTGCAGGGCGAAATGTATTGTAAGAGCGCAGTCCATTAACGGAACCAAAACGCCTCCCGCAAAATTTTTAGCCTATTTATATGATAACGATACCGATTCGTTCCCTCAGATAGGCGATACGCTCCGTTGTACAACTAAAGTAACGGTTCCGGTGCGTTATCAGCTTAATCGAACGTTGACATACGATCAGTATCTTCAACGGCGCGCAATTCTGTTTACTGCGAAATGTACAGGCAAACATCAATTTGCTGTTGTTGCAGACGGATGCCTGCCGCGGTGGTTTCATGCAATGCGGAACCGTTTTTTGGCACATCTCGAATATGGTATCGCTTATACGCAGGAAGCGGAATTACTGCAGGCAATGGTTTTTGGAGAACAGCCTGACGTGAGCCGTCAACTGCTTGACCGGTTTGCCGCACTTGGGACGATTCATGTGCTGGTGATATCCGGGCTTCATGTAGGGTGCCTTGCCTTTATCACACTGACTTTACTGCAGTTTGCCGGGATGCGGCGCGGATGTGCTGTTGCCGGTATGATATTCGTTTTGCTTTTTTATTTAGTACTGGTCGGAGCTCGCGTGTCGATTGTAAGAGCGGTGGTTATGATCGTGCTGTATTTTACGGCTGATTTTCTTAAGCGGGAACGTAATCCTCTTCATGCTGTTATCTGCGCAGGGTGGATGCAACTGCTCGTATTGCCTAACTTGATTTTCGATCATGGTTTTCAGTATTCATTTCTTGCGGTATTAGGGATAATCATTTTTTATCCGATATGCAAAGAGGCCGGAGAACAGTTTTTGCGGTATGCACTAGTGCGTGCGTTATGTATTACGTTCGTCGTATGGATCGTAATTTCTCCTTTAAGCGCGTATCGCAACGGATTGTTTTTGCCGCTCGGCGCCATTGTTTCTGCTGTTTATGCAGGATTGACGTATTGTGTGGTGATGAATGGAATGGCGGCGTCTGTTGCGGGGTTTATATCCTCGGGATTCGCTCAGATTATCAATATGGGTAATTATCTGATCCTCAAGATAATGATTGCCGGTGCAGATGTTGTTGCCGGATGGAGAAGCGGTTCTTTTTATTTCGGCGCGTTTCCATCGTGGGGGTTGATAGTTTATTATGCGGTTTTAGCGTGTATACTCATCAGTCCGATGCGTTCGAAGTGGAAGTTGATTGCTGTTTCGGCGGCGTATTGTGCAATAATTGCATGGGGGATAGCGTATCAGGGGTAGTGGGTTTCCGCGGTGTAAGAGCAATTTTCTTGTCTTGCTGATGAATTCATGGTACTATCACTGAAAATTTCCGCCGGCATTTTCAGTGTTGCCGGCACATAATCCTGATTGTTTCCTTTGCTGTGCGCCCGTAGCTCAGATGGATAGAGCAACGGACTTCTAATCCGTGGGTCGCAGGTTCGAATCCTGCCGGGCGTACTCTTTCTAAAGTTCACTCAAGGGTATGGGCAACATTTTCGATGTATCTCTAACCAGTTAGAAGTTTAAAAGATTCAAAAAACACGATGTTTAAGCGATCGCTGATGTAGTCCCTGAGATTAAATGTTTAAGTTTTTGCCTTTGTCACCGAATCTATTTATAGAGAAGAGGATGTGATTACACGGTGTTGTTTGCATGTAGAAAAAAGATTCAAAAATAACTGCTGTCTTCTTTTCTGTCCGTGAAAGGGGTCGTAGTGAAGAATTTAGATGAACAAAAGAAGATCGTTATCCTCATTGATGCAGATAATGCTCAAGTGATGAAAGTAAAAAACATCTTGGAAGAAATTTCAGCACATGGCCATATCGTCATAAAAAGAGCATATGGTGATTGGTCAAGTAGTTGCCTCAAAAACTGGAAGCAGGTGCTAAACGAATTGGCAATTCAACCTATACAACAATTTGCTTATACAACCGGCAAGAACTCTACCGATGCTTCCATGATAATTGACGCCATGGATTTGCTCCATCTTGATGAGTTTGATGTATTCGTACTTGTTTCCAGTGATAGTGATTTTACTAAACTGGCATCTCGTCTTAGGGAATCGGAAATTATTGTATATGGCGTTGGCGAGAAAAAAACTCCCGTTTCTTTTCAGAATTCATGTGATAATTTTATTTATACTGAAAATATTGGAGAGATGAAAAATATTCAAAAACCATCTTTCACGAAAGATCACTCGGCTCAAGATTTAATCCCATTGCTACAAAAGGCTTGGGAGCAGTGCAAAGACAAAGATGGGTGGGCAAACATGTCTCTAGTTGGTAATTATTTAAAGCAATCAAACCCAGATTTTGATCCGAGAACCTATCCAGGCGCTAAGCTTAGCCAAATCATTGAATCATTGCGCTCAACATTTCGAGTGCGGCGGAGGAAGAACGCAAACGGTAATGCCACGATTGTGAAATACAGGCCGATAACAAAATCCTAATGGCTTTTACCCAATAAAAGAAGGCAAAAAGGGGAAAGCACCTAATTATATTCAGCAAGCGCCATGATATTCATCTACCCGTGTTTTATCAGCCTTTCCAACTCATAAATAGATTTCAAATCCTCGGACAAAAAGTTCAAAGTGGGGGTGGTCGGGCGTACTCTTTCTTTCCCCTCAAATTAGCCATTTACACCGTTTAGTTTTCCGCAGGTTTTAATCAAACCTAAATTGATCGATTATATTGAATTCGAATTTGATAGAATTAATCTCAAAACACTAAAAACCAATCACACCCGACATGTCATTCCTGCGAAAGCAGGAATCCAGTTCTAATCCAACGTTGCCTGAGGCTGGATTCCTGCTTTCGCAGGAATGACATCCAATGGGGAATAGTAGTCAATAGTATTCACCACATAGGTGCAAACATTCGAACTCAAACTATCAATATCGCTCAATACAGGTCAAATTTGCTCACAAGATGCTCACATTATCGCAAAGTGTATAGGCCGACCGAAGGGCAAGGTTCTGTAACAGTGTGGTATATTTGGACACCATAGGTAGCTTCTGGGGAGTAATCAAAAGAAACATCCTCCCCATGGCAGAGATAAAACGGATAGTTAAAGAAATAGGGTTTTGGTTTGATGAATTAAAGAAATTATGTAAAACTATTTATCCATGAATTAATGATGATGCATCAGGTTTTCATGTGTATATGGATAATCCTAAATTAATTATTGAGAATCTTAGATAGTAAAAAAGGACTAAAATATGGCTATATCATTTTTGGTATTGTGCTTAGTTATTTTTATTTTATTGTTTTTGTTCTTCAGAAAAATAGGATCAGGTTTTTCTGAACTTGTGGAAGATAGCATAAAATCTTATCACCAGCCCGAAAAGCCAGTCACAGAAGAAGAGATAAATCAGTTGTTAAGGCAAACAGAAATTAAATATAATTCAGCAGACGTAAAACTGTTAAAAATTTATAAAGAAAAGACTGTGATGCGGTAGGGCGTTGGATGCTTGGCAGAGGCTGTGAAATATGTGGTGTTAATAGTGATATTGAATATTGGTTCGATGTAAATAAAATATCTGATTTAGATTGCAATATACGAATTTTATGCGCTGTTCTAGTCGAGTATGTCAGATTAAGTGTGTAAATGGCATTTTTCCTCATATCAGAGGCCCTCAAACGGGAAGCGTTCAGCAAAGAGAATCGCGAACTGATTCAGGGCTTGTTTCCATACCCGTATAGGCATTGTCCAACGTTTTGCGATATTTTTCAAGCCCAAATATAACAGCTTTAGCGCAGACTCGTCATTCGGGAACGACCCGCGATTTTTGATAATTTTGCGCAAACTATGATGCAATGACTCAATGGCATTGGTCGTATATATCACCTTGCGGATATAGTCGGGATATGCCAGAAACGGGATGATTCCCTGCCAATTTCGCCTCCATGATTCGGAGATTGTCGGATACTTGTCGTCCCACTTTTTAGCGAACGCTTCAAGTTCCTCTTCAGCTTGTTCTGCATTAGTACCCCGGTAAATCCGTTTGAGATCGTCACAGACCTGTTTCTGGTCTTTAAACGCCACGTACTTTACCGAATGACGAATCATATGGACAATGCATAGCTGAACTTGTGTCTGGGGAAAAACCGTCCCGATTGCCTCAGGAAATCCTTTTAAGCCATCGACACAGGCAATGAATATATCTTTCAATCCACGATTCTGAAGTTCCGTCACCACCTGAAGCCAGAACTTAGCTCCCTCATTTTTGGCGATCCACAACCCTAAAACCTCTTTAAGCCCTTCCATTGTAATGCCAAGTGCAACATAACACGGCCTTATTGTAAATGTGCCCGTTATCACGGATCTTAACCCGCAACGCATCTAAAAACACGACCGGATAAACCGCTTCAAGCGGCCGGTTCTGCCAGGATTTGACTTCCTCGATAACGCTGTCTGTAACGGTAGAAATCAGGTCGGGAGAAACCTCAACTCCGTAAATATCCTCAAGATGACCTTGTATTTCACGCACAGTCATGCCTCTGGCGTACATGGAGATGATCTTATCGTCAAATCCATCGAACCGTTTCTGGCGTTTCTTGATTATTTTGGGCTCATAGGTCGAGGATCGATCACGAGGAACTTCTATATCAATATTTCCGTGATCGGTGGTTATGGTTTTACGGTTCTTACCATTGCGGGAATTGCCCGTATTTTTGCCGGTCGGACAATGTTTCTCATAACCAAGATGGTGAGTCATCTCTCCTTCTAAGGCACGATCTAACAGGGCTTTAGTCAGTTGTTTCAGAATACCTGAGTCCCCAAGTAAATCTTCGGGATTCTTGTAGTCTTTTAGAAGTTCGTCTAGCAGTTCTTTACGAATGGCCATAATCTTTTCCTTTCTTTCTGCCGGATTTTGATCAATCAGCTCGCTGATTGATCACCACTATACACCGGCGGTTAACATTCATCAAAGATTACAACCATTTACACACTTTTTATGACCCCCCTTTTCTTTTGTTTTTCACAGAGTGATTCTCATAGAGATTTATGGTTCTTTATTGCATCGACCAGCAGACTGACCCATTTTTTCCTTAGCATTTTCAATTAGATTATTAGCCTCATGTTTGCAACAACTATCTACTGCCCATGGATGTCTACTAGGATGATTTGGTTTCTGTGTTTCTTGATATTCAGCTTCAATAAATGAGTCTAATTCTTTGCCCCATGCTTTTAAAGCAAAACCCTTCTTTAAGGCTTTTTTTGCTGCTACTATATCATTAGGAGCATTTTTAAAAAATTTAGTAGGTGTTTTTAAATCTCTAACGTCATTACCCCAACTATATGTATTTTGCAGATTTCCTTGTTTATCAGTTGTAGCAATGAATGTGTGCGAGAATAGTACATATGAACCAACCGGTTCATCACCGCCTAATTTCCTATTAACATAATACGTATCCAATCCCCATGGATCAATCCAGAACAATGGATTGTTGGTGGCAAGGATATACATATTTGGGCCATCGATGTACTCCATCGGGTCGCGGCTGATGAATCGACCGGTCAGCGCATCGTAATACCGTGCACCAAAATATGAGAGAGAGATGTCGGAGTTGTATCGCTTCGCTGAGAAGCGAATGTCGTTCTCAGCAGTTCCGCTTTGCTCAATCAGATTACCAAACGCATCGTAGCGATATGAGACAGTCTCAGAGAATATCAAAGAACCAACATCCCCTTCTAAACCTATACACTTAAGATTAAACTAAAAAAAATAATATAATAAAATGTGATAAAAAAATTATAAAAAATATTAGCGTCCAGCGTAAATCAACTTTTACTTTATCTTTATATTTTAAAATATTTTCATCATCATTATTTTCATCACTATAAATGTAAGGAATTGTTCTAAAAGGATTATTCATTCCAGGTCCCGTAAACTTATCAAAACTGGTTATTTCGCTCCATTTTGAGTAATAATGTTCTTTTAGATATTCGTTAAATTTGTAACCATTAACAAAAGATTTTAAAATACACAAAATAATAATTAGAAAAAAAAGCAATAAAGAGCTAAGAATAATTTGTATTGCTATCATCTTACACCTCTTGTTAATCTATGATTTTTGTGATCGTTCGATATTGATGACCTGTGATCGGAGTACCCGTTGCCCCACCACCTATTAATTTAGTACCTAACGCTTCTGGTCTACTATCTGTTAACAAGCCTGAAACTCCAAAAGTAGAAAAAGGTAATTGCGGTATATTTACTGTTCCCCCAAACTCGTATCCTCCCCCTTCTAAGTCATATACGCTATTAATATCTGACCAAAAAGTTACTTCTCCAACAAATGAAACACTTGCACCTTCTACTAAGCCCCCTCCCGCAGAAATATACTTTTTAGCAATAAAGCCTTCCTCTGGTGTGACGCCAAATATATAACCTCCATCAACTGTAACACCTTTTCCAGCACCTGCTGATTTAGAAAGACCTACTTGAATAACATTAGGTGGTTTTGTTGGAATATATCCCGTATTCGTAAACCTAATGGGATCCGTACTTAATGCATTAGACAAAAAATCTGATGAAGTAGAACGAGCGTTCAGCCCGAATGGATCGATGTATTGAAATGGATTGTTGGCAACATAGATGTAGCCGTTCGGGCCGTCTATGAATCCCATCGGATCACGTGAAATGAATCGACCGGTCAGCGGATCGTAATAGCGTGCGCCGAAATAGGAGAGTCCAGTATCTGGATTTATGCGTTTTGATGAAAATTGAAACTCGTTTTCTGCTATTTCACTTTGTTCGATGATCTGTCCAAAACCACTGTATCTATAATACATAGCTCCTTGTGAACTCAGCACATCGCTAACATCTCCACGACAGTTATAGTAGTAATAGCGTGTATCAGATGTCGTCTCTGAGAAGAGCAACGATCCAACATCTGCACCAAGTCCTACACCGTGCACGTAGTGAACTTCTACTTTGCCATCTTCATTATATTCTGATATGCATTGTGCACCATCATAGAGGTATCCTGTCAAAGAACCGTCCGCATCAATCACGTACACACGTTCGCCATCGCCGTTATATAAAATCCCGCTCTCGGCATTTTTCCATGCGAAGCCTGCCTTATTTTTTATTGGTTATATCAGACAGGATTTTTTCCATGCGCGAAAGGTTTTTCGACCAATCATAATGATTCTTGAGTACCTGCGCCGCTGATGCGATATATCTGTGCCGCGCATCAGGATTACGCACCAGTTCCAATACGTGGCAGGCAAACGAATCGGGTTCATCGTCAACCCACATATCGCGTCCGTTCTGCATCAGCAGTCCTTCGTGAGCGTTGCTTGATGCGACAACCGGCACATCCATTGCCATTGCTTCCAGAATTTTGTTTTGGATACCGCGCGCCATGCGCAACGGTGTTACCGCAACAAGCGCATGCTTAATGTACGGGCGAATATCGTCAACTGATCCCGTTACCGTAATACGCGGGTCATCTGCCAACCTGCATACGCGTTGGGTGGGGTTGCGCCCCACAATAAAAAACTCCAGTTTCGGCTCACGTTTCCAAATTATCGGCAGGATAGACTGAACAAAATACTCAACGCCGTCTTCGTTGGGAAAATAATCCATAGCGCCGGTAAAACAAAGGTATCGTTTCGCTTTAAGTTCCTGATTATCCGGCGTTATTGCGGGATCAAAAAATGCAAAATCGATTCCGTTCGGAATACCATACACCTTTGGATTATCTTTCGAAAACAGCTGAATTTCAAGGTCGGTAACAAAGAAACTCGCTTTGACTTGCTGAAGAATCCTCTGTTCCAGCTTGGCAAGCTTTTTTCCCTCTTGGTTATAGACAATATTGACTGGAAACCGTGCATACCGCGCATATTGAAGCCATTTATCGGAATCAATATCCACAAAATCGATTGCCACCGGTATTGAGCAGTCATCTGGTATATATGATTTCATTGAAGAACAATAGAGAAAAATGACATCATATGCATTGTTCTCCAGCAGACGATTAACCTTGTCCTGAAGTTCCCGCGAATAAAAGTATGATTCCGTACAGGTTTTTGCCGTTGAGAACAAGGAAAAGAGGCTCAGCGCTTTCTTGAACTTTGCATTGATTTGAGCAGTTTCAAGACGCCGGCAATAGCGGGAAAGAGGCTCGATATATTGAGTGTCGCGCGGGTCGTCAATCAGCGTGCACACATCAACGGCATTGTTTTTGCCGAGATATTTTATCTCGTTGAATGCACGGAGTTTGTCTCCTTTATTGGGCGGATACGGAATTCGGTGCGCAAGAAACAAGATATTCATGGGATATTCCTCGACAAATAGGGCCCAATCAAATTGGCAAGCGGTACAGGCAATTTCTTCCAAAGGCTGATACATAATGCATACTTCGGGTTCGACGGATTGATTTCGGGCAATGTGCCGTCATTCATCAATACATACTGCCAATGGAGCGTTTCCGGTACTGCTCCCCATTGTTCTTTAAATTTGAATGTGCCTGCATCAGGTGAAGACCGTCCGAAATCAAAAAAAGCATACCCTTTTTTGCAGGCATGTTCAAGAAGGCTCCAGTACAGTAACATATTCGGGCTGAACTGATTGAACTTTTTCAGCGATGATGCCGAAGGGATTTCCATGCATCCGTTATGACCGAACACATAACCCGCCGCCGCCGGACGATTACGGTGATATACAACACACAACGCCGCTTTATCGGGGAACATCCGAAGAATATTTTCAAACAACCGTTTTGTCCATACCGGCGTGCCGAGATCACGCATATTGACAGAAAAGACATGATAGAAATCATCAAGCAATTCCATACCGCCAATCGAAACCTGCATATTTTCTTTCTGAGGACGTTTGATTTGACTGCGCAACTTTGACTTAAAACTTTCCCATAACGCTTCCGGCGTTGGAGGCAAGGATAAAACCATACGGACTTTGTGTGTTTTTGTCGGCAACTCATCGTAAAGCGGTTTCACATGGCGCAGTTCGACGTGTGCCGCTTTAACGCGCTCGGCGATTGCCCGTGCTTCTGCCAACAACGCATTGCGGCTTTCGGGATTGTCCGCAAGTACTCCGCCATAATTAAAAAACGGCAGGGATGTAAGAAAGGTACCGAACACAGCGCTTTTTGAAAGCACAAGGGGAAGAACCCCTTGTATTGCACCATTCGGTTGTTTCGCATAAAGGTAAAATGTCCGCAATGCAAACGAATCTTCAATCACCGTTTGCCATTCTGCAAGATGATATGCAAAGCTCTCCGTATTAGAATGCACGTAGGCATTCCATGCGTTTACTTCCGCAGTGTCTTGCTTATTCAATTCGCATACTAAATACATGATACCCTCTTAAACTAAAACGTCAGATTGAAATCATTGAGCAGAAGAGCACGCAGTGTTTCAATGCGCGCCTGCCATGTATCTTGAATAACAGCATTTTGCCGTTGTTTACGTCTTTTTTCGCTATCGGCTTTAAGCGCTATTCCTACTTTTTTTACAAAATCGGCATTATCCTGAGCAATATGAATCAAATCCTTATAGATTTCTACATCGGTGACGGCAACACTGACAATTTCAATACCAAGCGCAAGGTATTCCTTGAGCTTAAGCGGTGCGCTTTTTTTTATTTCATCATCGAGAACATACGGCATGAGCCCTACATCAAAATGAACGGCATGAAGCGGCAAATCGGTATAATCCACATGCCCCGTAAGATAAATGTTAGGAACACTTTTCAGGCTACTCAAGTCGACAGCTTGTTTACCAATCAAAACCAGCGACGCATCGGGATATGCCGCGGCTATTTGTTTAAGTAAACCATAATCGATTTTCTCATAAAGCAAACCGAAAAAACCGATTATCGGATGCGGAACGCCTTTAAGCGATTCCGGCACAACATCGCGCATAACATTCTGAAAATGAGTAAGATTCACACCATGCGGAAACAACCGTGTGTGCACATTATAGGGTGCGCAATGGTTAACCAGCGATTCCGACGATGCAAGGACAAGATGCGCTTTGCGAAGCGTTCTTTGCTCTTGCGCAATAATCAGCGCTTTATTGCCGCCCGGCCACAAAGAATAGTCATCGGTGCAATTATAGATGATTAACCGTTCGCCTAACCGTCCTATAAACTGATCGGCGTTGGGTACAGTCACCCATGTGATAACATCGCCGAACCGCAAAAACAGTTTGAGCAGACGGATTCCCACTATAACCGAAAACATATTGAGCAGGCCGCACACCGCATTCCCCTGAAACGGCAACATAAACGGAGAAAATACCCACAAGTTCGGCGACATTTTTTTAATCGGCTTAAACCATGACAAAATTTTTTCAAACGACCGTTTCCAGTCGTATCCTTTTCCGGCGCTCGGCACACGCATTCCCACCGTATTGACCCAAAGCGTTTTGCGGTCTTGAGAGATGATCGAAAAAATGTGTTGGCAACTTGAAGGATGCCTACCCCAGTCATCAGAAAAAACGATAAAATTCATGATTTATTCTTTTGTATAATGTGATGCATTTCTTTTTTTAAGAGGTGCGCCGTTTTATGCCACGTTTTCGATTCGGCAAACGCACGAATATATGATGAATTCCACTTTTTTTCCAGAGCGGTTTTTAGCTTTTCGGCAATATCCTGCGGATTTCGCTCAACAAGCAGTCCGAGTTCACGGTCATCGCCGATTATTTCAGGGATACCCCACACATTTGCCGCAACGACCGGCACACCGCATGCAAGAGATTCAAGAATAACATTCGGCCACCCTTCAAGTGAGCTTGCAAGGCAAAAGATATCGGCGCTGTTATACCATTCGAATAATTCCTCATTCCGTTTGGGATCAATAAACAGCACATCATTGTGCAATTTATACCTGCATATCTGCTCTTCAAGCGCAGGTTTTACATAGGCTTCCCCCCCCTGCCCGCCAAGGATAATCAGCATAGTATCCGTCATATTATAGAGTACATGAAGAATATTAAGGGCATCGATTATCAGGTCAAACCCTTTGCGCGGCACAAGGTATCCTATGGATAAAATGATTTTTTTATCCGGCGGAAGCCCCAGTTTTTCGCGAACCAGCTGTTTATCAATGGGATAGAACAATTCTGTTTCAACGCCGTTTGTGGCGGCAACGATTTTTTTGACGTCAACACCTAAATCTCCTGCTTGTAACCGCAAAGCGTTTGCCACAGCAAACACACGGTTCGCGCGTTTTAACGCATAGACAACCTGGCGTTTGCGAACCGGATACCGCGGTAGGTAATTTACATCATGCCCTCGCAATGTAATAGTAACAGGAAGTTTAAACAGTTTCCCCAGCAACACGCATGCAAACCCTTCGGGAAAAGCAAGATGCGCATCCAATATATCGATCTTTGCCTTTTGCTTTCGCAGTTTCAGCAAAAAAAAGAATAAGGTTATGAACAAAAAAATACCGTCAAGCGGTTTTAATATAATAGGAAACGATAAGAACCGCGGATAATATACCACAGTACGGCCGTTCAGCCGTTCGCAGTACGGTATTCCTTTCCGATGGCGGTAATGTTTAAAAAACGATAAACCCGGAAACCGCGGTTGAGGAGACACAATAGTGAGGTTTGCTATCTTCGACAATGCTTCAAGCCGGCGTTTGACAAAAATACCGAAAAACGGTTCGTTTTTATTCGGAAACATCGTCGATATGGAAAGAATATTCACCAGTCACCTTTTTGTTACAGTGTTGTCGTGCCGACCACCGGCAATTCGATAAGCGGCACAAAATTGAAGCCGCTAAGGATTTTTTCAAGCCGTCTTTCCATCGTTGAAATATTGGTATAATGCCTGATTCGCGTTAACCGCGAACACGGAACCCGCGGTTGTGCAGGGTCGATTTCCCATGGATGAAGATAGAAGATAAACGGTTTGTTTTCCACTTTGTTAATTCTCTTATACGCCGCCATCAGGAACCACAAAGGAAAAATGCGCGCATACGCACCGCCGCCCACCGGAATATTATTCCGCCCGATGCGCAATGTCGATATGGGATATTCATTGATACGCCCGCCTTTGACAGTAACCACCTGTGTGGGAAACCGTTCGAAATCCGGTATGCCGTAGCGATGATGATGAACAGGGAAAATACTGCTGTCATAGGTAAACCCGCACTCGAGCAGAATATCCAATGCATGCAGGTTACGGCGGGTTATGGAGTAACTCGGCGCACGAAACCCGGCAACCGCTTTTCCGGATTGGTCTTCGAGTATTTTTTTTGCTGTAATCAAATCTTCTTTAAATTCTTTATCGGTCAGATCGTAGACAAGGCGGTGCAGATTGCTGTGGCAGGCAATTTCATGCCCTTTCTCCGCAATTTTTTTTACTAATCCGGGACATTTTTCAGCAACCCATCCGAGTACAAAAAATGTTGCGCGGGCAGAGTGGCGTTCGAATAATTCCAGCAAACGCCGCGTATTGTTTTCAACACGTAATTCAAGCGAATCCCACCGTTCTAAAGGAAATTGCTCAGTAAAGTTCGATACGTGAAAATAATCCTCTACATCAATAGATAACCCGTTTATAATATGGCTGTCATTACGCATTTCAACTCTCTGGACAGATTTATGGATTTAAAAACCAATACTCTTTATAAAAATACCGCTGTATGTTTTACATTGTTCCTCATCTATGCTTGCCTCGTCCCATTCCACCTGCATTTTTCATTTGCCGAAGTACAGCATCGTTTCCATGATATCCGATGGATACCGTACTTTATCAATGGGAGGCGCACATCGCTTACCGATCTCGCAAGCAATATCGCGCTTTTTATGCCGTTCGGTTTTCTTACTGCCGGCGCACTGCACGGACGGATCGGGAATATTCTGCTCATCCTTCGCGTTATTCTGTTGGGATTCGTCCTCAGCGCTCTCCTTGAACTGTTTCAGTTGTTTACCGTGATTCGCGTTTCAAGTGTTACCGATGTTTGCAATAATACACTGGGCGCTCTCATCGGAAGCATATTTTCTTGTGTGTATCATAATAGATTTGGAAAATCGATAAAACCTTTTTTAATATCCCTGCTTAAAAAACCGCTTCCTATGCTTTATGCATATAGTATATTTTTCGGCATTTTATTTTACCAGCTTATGCCTTTCGATTTTACTCTCGACCTTGGCGATATAAAAGACGCCGTCAAATTTTCTCTATCACACACAGAATTGTTTCTGCAATGGGATGCGATGCAGTCATCTGGCAACAACTTTATTTTTTTTACTGTCGGGCCATATATGTTTTGTTCTGCTTTTCTGCCCCGCAGTTTCAGCGGGAAACAGATACTGTATGCCGCAATCGGAGGACTATTTGCTGTTGCCTCTGTTGAAGCCGTTCAGCTATTTATAGTTTCACGCGGAACGAGCGTGTCAAATTTTGTTTTCGGCTCAGCCGGAATCTTTCACGGGCTCCTGTGGTTCAAAAAGTTCCGCCCAAACACAACACGGTTTCGAGCTATGCGGCTTTTTTTTACTTTTAATTACACCATCTTTTTTATATTCAATTATTTTTTCCCATTCCGGCTGGCTGATACGTTCAGTTCGAATATATCATGGTACTCTATCATACCGTTTGCCAGTTATTTTGTCACCATATCCATGTCAAGCATTGCCGATTTGATCGCACAGATATTACTTTTTCTGCCGATAGGATGTTATCTTGCTCGCAATAAACATCTTTCATTATTTCGTATTTTTTCGGCAGGATGCATTGTTGCGCTCATATGCGAACTGCCTCATTGTGCTATCGCCACTCGGTTCTGTGATATAACCGACGTTATTTCAGGAGGTACAGGATGCGCACTCGGATATTATTGGACACACCGTTTTTTTGCATTAAGAACCGCTTTGAAACACACTGCAGTTTCTCAACAGCCCGCCTTATAGTGCCTGCACTGCAGTCATTTGCTCCAACCTATATTTTTATATTATGTAGATTATAAATCTAAAGAAGAAACTTCATATTCCGAAATTTTAGGTAGGATTTACTATTTACTGCTACAAAACGGGATGCGTGCGCTCATGAATTTCTGGCCATTTATAAAAGAACTCAAAGGCGACATGAACTACTCAGACCTTTCTGAAAAGCTTCAGCTCGCACAACCATACGACTTAACGAATTCAAGCGAACAGAACATAATTCCAACCGACCACATCGTGCGAAAAATCGCCGCCGCCCTGCACTACGACCCTGAAGAACTCATTGACCGTGCACACTCCGAAAAAGAACCTGATACTGCAAAGAAACATGAGAAACCCGCTCCATCATACCCTGCACTGAGAAACCAACTGCTCAACTGTTGTTCAACAATGAATCTTGTGGAAGAAATATTCTCTTACCATCCATTCGGAAAAATGGAGGAGGAAATAACATTCGTTTTTTTCTATTACACTATCTATGTGGGAGAAAAACTTTTTCGCGCAGACCGTGCGGCAAAATACCTTGCGCTTCATCATCCTGCTCTCGATATTGAAAAAGAACGAAAAGAAATCGGCTTTTTTGCATCAGCACCCCCGAAACCTCATTATTTCCAAGAATGGATCGAATGCCTTGAAAAATATTACTCGAAAAATTTTGTTTTTCCTGAATTTCCCGAATTTCCAAACCCCACCGCTTTTAAAAATATAGACCTTTATCAAAACGCGGTCGAGCAGTTTAACCATGTGTTATCCGAACACGCAATGCTTCATTCGCTCTATTTATCATGTGTTTTCGGTATGGAATCGATAAAAATATGGTACTATTTTCCTCAAACGAAAAGTATCAAAATAATTGACAATATGAATCATGATTATATTTATTTTCTCCCCTCGCTCAACGTGGCGCTTCCCAATCAGGAACCACATTCTGCCGGCGCCGCAAAAAATTCTTCACGCCCCAACCAGCTTACTATCCCGATAGTAACAGAACTTACATCTCCCGATGACATTAAAAAGTGTTTCGAGAAAAAGTCGAGCCGCGATTCGTTCACCATTTCACCGGGTATTTTTGCGACAAAAGTAACCAGCTCGGCATTTCGTCCGGCGATACTTCCGGGCCAAACTATTTTGTATTCATTTCTCCAGAAACCGACCAACGGCGACTATGCGTTTGTACTGCTTGAAAACGGCTCATTTTATCTCTGTTTATACCGGATTACCCATGAGGGAATCTTGCTTCAGCCCCTCGCAGAAAAAGCAAAGGATGTACGGATTAACGCATCCCAGATTGCACAAGCATACAAGATCGTTGGCATCTGGTATAAATAACCGTTTATTGTACTGCCGTATGATCGTTGACATCTTCTATACGAACCAGCCTTTTGTCGGCATCATAAAAAAAGTAAATAGTATTTCCATTAGGTTTTTGTATTTCGATCGGATTATTCCAAAAATCATATTTTACAAACGTACATCGCCCCAAATCATCGGTTTGCTTTATAAGATTCTTGCAGTCATCGTATTCAACATCTACCTGAGCCGAAATACTGGTTGAAGAGTTAAGTGTTCTTTGTCTTTTCCGAGCAGTGTTTTTTCGTATTTCTCCGCACACCTCAACATAAAATGCCGCATCTGCCGCCCGATAAAAAATTTCTTTACGGACTCCTTTTGGTTCATGCCGGACTACTTTAAGTTCCCCTTCGGTAATTTTTCTGTAATCGAATGTTTCACTGCCGCCGTCATTCTTGATAAAGGCAAGTTTACCGGATTCCGAATATCCAATATTTGTCAGGAAAGACTCATATTTTGAGCCGATTGAGATAAGCCGGTTTTGTGCGTCATAGACATATATTTCCGTATCGATTTCCGCTCCTCGTATGCACACTAAATTCCCTGCTTTATCATACGTATACGATACCGTTCGTCCATAAGGATCGCATATGTGCCCGATCATTCTTTCGGAATTATAAAAGAACGTAATAGCCCGCTCGTATTTATCGGAAAGGGTTTCAATACGTGCTAACGCATCATACGCGATATCCACAAAAGTATCAGAGGATATTTCTTTAATCCGAATTAAACGGCGGATCGAATCAAAAGTATATATAATTCCCTCAACACATACTGAAAACCATCCTTTGCGGATTTCATCATCTGTGGAAACATCGTATTCCGCAAGCGGATAAAGGGAATATTCGGTATTAGCTGTGCGTAATACGGTGATGCCGCAATCGGTAATATAATATGAAGCTTCAACATTTGCTGTCCAACCCGTGCCGAATATTCCCCTATGCTTATTTGCACTGCTGTAAAAACGTGTCAGCCGATATACTGTATTCACAAGCACATCTGTTTTATCATATTTATAATCTCCCTTAAGCAATGACTGAATGTCATCCCATTTATGAACATCTTTTGCGACATAGGAATGCGCCTCATTTGCCGTTATCCCCGCCATCATACAATAGATAATACATAACGATTTTAAAAGAAAAGTGTTATGCAGTTTCATCCGGTTGCTCCTTATATAAGTGGTTTTATTTATTGTACCTTCTTTCCGAACACACTTCTCCTGTGAGAAGAATAAACATGAAAACAAATATCATTCTTTTTAAACTTCACTTCACATGTTATACTGCGACGGAAAACACTCTATCGGCATGGGCAAATGCCGCACTTCGGATTGATCTTATAGCGATGCAAAAAAGTAAGCAGTGAACGTGCGTTCACCGCATCATTAGCATACGGTACTAATGATCCATTTTCAACAACGGGTTTAGGTTGCGGAACAAGAAAACACACAAGCATTCTAATTACTGTTTCACCTGATAATGCATCCATTGTATTTTTCTCCTCAGAAACTGGTTACCTCTTAAACACTGGGCGCATGAGAAATAGTAATCCGGTCAAGAATTAAAGATGTCGGAGGGAATATGACATAATCAATCTGTAAGGCGCTTTTGAACTTTCAATACTATTATAGCACAGGCTTCATAGTTATGCAAATATACGTAAGTTTTTTTATTTATACTCATTTAATAAAGTTACACACTTACTTATAAGTAGGTTGCTCATTAAGAAAGACTTAAAGACGGATATAATTACATAATTAAATATAGCTAAGAAAAAAACTATGGAAGATTATATCTTTATAAAATAGTATAAGAGACACATATTCTTGCACATCAACAGACTTTATTTTCGCAATATCGAACCGCTTAAAAACAGCGAACATACTTGCACAAGGAGTATAACATGAACAGGAAACCGATTGTTTTCATGGCCGCTGTAATCACACTAGCACATCTCAGCGGCATTAACAGTGAAGAACCGCTCCAAAAATCTGCGCGCCATAAATATACTATTCAGGTTTTGAATCAAGGCGGTTCCCCTGTCGAAGGAGCCGCAATCACTTTTTTACTGCAATCTGCCAGTGAAAACCCATTGCCGCTGATTCATAAAGCCACTGCCGCTGACGGAATGGCAACAGCCTATGTTGATGTCCCTGCCATTTACGGTTCTCACAGCACTGAACACAAATTTACGTCATATCTTGATTATACTGTCGAAAAGGAAGGATATGCGCCGCAAAAAGGTTCGTTGCTTATAACATCAAATGACGAACTGGGGTTTTCTGTAAAAAAAGTTACTCTTACAGACATTAAAACCATTCGTACGGTTAATTATATAGCATCAGCTGACTTTTTTGCAGACGATTTCCCCGAATCGCGCGAAGGACAGGCAACAAAAGAACAAGTAATCAATATTCTTGACACTCTGCTTCTTGAAGGGTATTTATCGGACGTGTCTCTTCAAACAAGTTCTATCCAGTTGATACAAAGCGAAGAACAGCAGTATTTGACATTTCGGTTTAGTGCTGTTCAACCATTTCTCTTTGACCAGTTTTCAAACGAAAAACTGTGTGCCGCAGTATTTGACCGGATAGTCTCAAAAATCATAAAACCTCTATCAAAAATCGATAACCGCGGGCTCTTTTACGGATACAGCCTCAGTTTCATTGTTCCGGTTCAAACCAACACTACACCCCCACTACCAATCAAAAAAACTGTCTGCCGATTTTTGGTTACTTCTTCGGCGGCTCGAAAATATGCCAATAATTCTATGGAAAAACACCAGTTTCTTGACAAATCATCTGTATATGTCGACAACAAGCCCATATCATTTTCACTGCATGAATAAGGAACGTTATTTACACCGATAAACCGTCTATTTTTCTTTAATAAAATTGAGCGATGCTGAATTTATGCAATAGCGTTTGTTCGTTGGCGCCGGGCCGTCGTCAAAGACATGCCCGAGATGTGCATTGCACTTTGAGCAAACGACTTCTATCCGGTGAGACGAAAAACTGTAATCATCATGTAACGCAACCGTATCTTCCGATACCGGTGCATAAAAGCTAGGCCAGCCGGTACCTGAATCGTATTTGGTTTTAGAATCGAAAAGTACATTTCCGCAACAAACACAGGTATATTTTCCGTCTGCTTTGTTGCTCCAATATTTACCGGTAAATGGACGTTCCGTCCCTTTTTCTCGAGTCACATGAAATTGTTCCGGTTCCAATTCTTTCCGCCATTCCTCGGGTGATTTACAGCTATTTGGATCCATGGATATTTTCTCCTCAGTAGAGTCTCTCATTTCTTCTTCTCTGGCTATTTCCGGTTCGCCTTCAGCGTCGGTGGTATTCGTGAACAAATACAGCACAATTCCTCCTCCGATAACACCGGCTAAAATAACCTTTATAATTGAATTTGTTTTCATTGTATCTCCATTTTATTTGTTGTATCATTACGTTGCTTTTACTTAGTGTCACTACATGTAATAAATGTTCACTTTCTATTATATTCATTATACAGAAAATGCTTCCATTCTTTAATTAAATTATTTCTCTAAGGAGTCCAAAATGTATAAATACCGCTCAATTTACTTACTCTTTTTCATCTGCACTGCGGTAAGCACTACCAGAGCAGAAACCGGCAACACGCCTTCTGATATCCCGCAATCATTACAAGAACAGCTTGACGCGTTTGCCGCTGAATCTCAATCACGGATTACTCCTGAGTCCGCCGAGATTATGCGGCAGGCGGCAGAAGAAATATCCGGCAAGAACATACCACAAACCTGCCTGCAGAAAGGCGACACCGTTCCCTTTTTTGAACTGCCTAACGCTAAAGGTGAGCTTTTTTCGATTCAGGAAAAACTTAAAGACGGCCCTGTGGTTATCACGTTCTACCGCGGAGGATGGTGCCCCTATTGTAACCTATCGCTCAGAGCCTTGCAACAATCGTTGCCGCGCATTAAAGAACTCGGCGCAACGCTTGTCGCAATAAGCCCAGAACAACCTGATGACACTTTGGATACCGCAACAAAAAACACACTGGAATTTGAAGTCCTTTCCGATAAAGGCAATACTGTCGCCGGTTCATTCGGCATAACGTTTACTCTGCCTGAAAAATTAAAAAATACTTACAAAGATTTCGGCATAGACTTGGAAACAGTAAATGGTGACACGTTAAATACACTTCCTGTTCCTGCAACTTTTATTGTGGATAGCGAAGGAACTATCGTTTACACGTTTGTCAATACAGATTACAGCAAAAGAGCCGAACCCGCAGAAATTATAACTGTGCTTGAATTACTCCAAGAATAACAAAAAGGATTTATATGAAGTTACTCAAATGTACAGCAATAATTCTCCATTTGTTTTTTGCAATCGCGATTATGGCGAGCCAATCGTATGCCGAACCTGAAACATTATTGCTTACGATTATATTACGGCATGACCAATCAAAAACACTTGACCAAATCAACGAACATCTTGAAAACACCGGATTCTGGAAGGAATTTCCCCCAGAAGGAGTGGAAATTGTCAATTGGCACATCGTGATGGGCATCGGGCATGTAATAACACTAAAAGTTCCTCCTGCTCAACTTAGGACAGTCAACCTGGCTATTGAAAAAAATGCGTGGGGAGCATTCCGGTCAGAATTTTATCCAACGTACAATTTCATTCCAATGTGGCAAACGATAAAAGAAAAGAACAAAAAAGAATAAAAAAGTTTTCCGCGTTTATTCAGCTTTTTTATATCAGCGTTTATACCAGCACTTAGAAACAATTAAAAAAAATATTGCTATAACGCATTGAATTGCATATAATTAAGTGTATTTTGCATTTGACCGTCGTTTTCACTTTTTATTGGGAGGATTTTTCAATGATAAAAGCAAAATTTCTCAGTTTGGCAGTTATGGGATTAGTGTTGTACACTTCTTCATCACACGCAATTACTCAAATAATTGGCGATATTGACAGTTTCGGATGGGATGGATCTGTTGCAGGCTTAACCGGTTCTGACGGCGGCCCAGCCGATAAAGACGGCAACGGAACGCTTGGCCCATTAGACCTTCTTCCAGATTTAAACACTAATAACATCGTTGCAACCGGACAAGGAGATGATTACGATAATCGGTCTGTTGCAGAAGCCGCAGACACTGAAGGAGCTCAATGGACTGACGTTACTTTATCAACCAGTTTTGCAGGACGCCCCGGGCTTGCAGACGTCGCGTTTTTCCGGTTTACGTTCAGTCTCCCAAACCCCATCGATCCCGATTACGGCAAAGATCATTACGTGAGCTTCGTTTACGGCGATTTTGATGTCATCCCGATGCACGCTGAAGTCGACGGGCAATTTGTTACACTTCCGGGCAATTCAAATTACCCCGGTACTCCTAAAGACGGAGCAATTTGGGGAACATACACTGTTGTACCGTGGGCTAGTATGCTCGACGGAATTGTCCTTGTAGAAATTGTAGCACCTAACGAACCATATATTGTATTTGATTACGCTATTTTAGACACCGCTCCGATCGCAATACCCGAACCGGCATCGTTGATTTTGCTCGGCTCAGCTATTCTCAGTATCGGAATTAAAAGATTCAAAAAATAATTGGTTCTCGAGATTTATATTAAAAAAGGAGGCACCATATGTGCCTCCTTTTTATTTCTTTGCGAGGAATGTGATTCCCTTAACACTCAAAAACAGCACCCCATAAAAGAGTACTATTGTCGAACTCGAGGGAAGATCACAGACATACGAAACGTAAAAGCCTGCCGTTACACACACTGCCGCAGAAACAACAGCCGAAAAAAATACCCTGAATATATGCCGCGCCACACACAGTCCGATCATCGCAGGTATTACTAGAGACGCAAAAATAAACATCACGCCTGATGTCTGCATCGATACGCTGATAATCAAGCCAAACGATATATAGAGCAAAAACTCGAATACCCCCGGCTTGATGCCAGTTGTTTGTGCAGTATCACGGTCAAAACTGACGAAAATAAATTCCTTGAAATAAAAGAGATGCAGTACCACTACAGCCAATACAATAACGATGAGCATGATAAGGTCTTTTTGTGTTGTATACAGCACGTTACCGCACACTAAGTCCAAACCATGTGCTTCGCCGATAGGATTTTTTGCTATAAGTACAACAGCAGTTACCGCCGCCATCGCATAAATGTAACCTAGGATGCTCTCGCGCGATGTGTTTTTTTCGGAATACGGCATCGCAAGCAGAATAATGCCCAGCATGGTGAATGCCATAGCAGATACACGCGGGTAAATCCCCATGAAAAACCCAACCGCTACGCCCAACGCCGCCATCTGTGACAGCGCTACCGATACAAATACTACCCTCTTAAGTACGACAAACACGCCAAGATACCCGCACAAACAACCGGTCAGCAAAGCGTTTAGAAGCGCCATCTGAAAAAACGGTTCTTGTACAACTTCCCACATATGCACTCTCCTCAATAAATGGCAATTTTGCCATTTTCATTTGTCAACGAGATTTTTATTTGGAAAATATCTGACAGTAAAGTTTCAGTCAATGATTCTTTATCACACACGGTAACATCGCCTGTTCCGTTCATAAAGAGAAAACGGTCGGCGATGTTGAGCACTTCATTAAGTTCATGGCTCACAAAAATGACCGTAAGTTGTTTTGCCGCTTTGATATTCCGTATTAAAGAGATTAACTCCTTTTTCACCTTCACATCAAGGTATGTTGTCGGTTCATCAAGAATAAGGCATGTCGGTTCTATGCTCAGCGCACGCGCAATGATTACGCGCTGTTGTTCGCCTCCCGACAACCGGTTAAACGGGCGTTCCGACAAATGGCGTATTCCAGCTGTTTCCAATGCTCCCATAACAATCTGGCGGTCTCCATGCGACGGCCTTCTCAAAGGGCCGATTTGTTTTGTCCGCGCCATCATCGCTACTTCAAATACTGTAAATGGGAAGAGCATGTCAATCGCCTGCCTCTGCATACAATATCCGAACCGTACCGATTGCTGAATTGACCGTGTCCCTCGCAACGGAGGATAAAGCCCCATCAAAGCCTTAAGAAATGTCGTTTTACCCGATCCATTTGGACCGAAGAGCCCCAAGCATTCGCCTGAAAAAATCTTCAAGTCGAGATTAGAAAAAACTGCCTTCTTGTCATACCCGGCCGCCAATGCTTGAAGCTCTATGACTGCATCCATACATTATTCTCCCGCTCCTAAAAGCAACTGCTCAACGATATGGTCGATTAACTCAAAATAATTGGTAACATGTTTTTCGGCGTATAATGAGACCGGTACCTCGACAACTTTGACACCGGTTCGTTCCGCCACAAATTGCGCGGGTTTATCGTCAAAATACGACGCCATAAGAATAATGCGAGGGCGCTCCTTCCCAATGATCGAAATGACATCCTGAAGATGGCGGACAGAAGGAGGAATTCCTGGTTTCGGTTCAAGTTCCGCCACAATTTCCAATCCGAACCGATTGGCAAAATACGCCCACAATTTATGGTATGTTACCAGTTTTTTATTTGGTATTCTATGAACCTTTTCATTCCATTCCTGCATTTTTTCATCGATACGCGCATTAAACTGTTGTGCATTTGCCTCAAAGTATTCTCTTTTTTCCGGCAAAAGATACGCCATCCTGTCGGAAATCGCGCGCGCCGCGAGTTTTGCATTTAATGGATCAAGCATGTAGTGAGGGTTGCCTTGCGGATGAACATCTCCCATTGACATATCAATTTTGGGAGTTGTCGGAACCTCAAGCCGCTCCGGAATGCTTTTTGATATATCAAGATACCCGTCTGCTTCATAAAAAAGCGCCGGATTGCGCGATGCTTCGATCAACGATGCCGCCCACATATCCATATCCATTCCGTTGATAATAATCATGTCCGCCTTACGCACTTTGGTTATCCATGAAGGGCGCGGCACAACCGCATGCGGATAATCCCTTCCATCGGTCAAATGAGTAACTTTTACAAAATCGCCCCCAACGAATTCCGCGATACTGCCGAGTTCGGCAGTGGTTGCAATAACCGTTAATTGTTTTGCTTTCACGCCTGCCGTGAATGCAATTATTTGAAAAGATGCTAAAATAACAATCCCTATGATTTTTATCTTCATATTCATCAGCCTTTTTCGTTTTTATCGCATTCCATGTGAATGCGGGCCAAGCCCGGTTACCAGTTCGAGCCAGAACGTGTTATTGTTTTCTTCTAAATCATACTGATACTCGCTTTTCAGCTTGAACATATCGCTGAACGAGTACTGCGCGATAAATGAGAGGTAGTTGAGTGTTTCGCGTTCTTCGAACGGTGTTTCAACCCAATCATGGCGCATGCCGAAACTCCATGTTTTATTTACTTTATACTCAAGATAATTGAAAAAACCTGACCGATGAATGTTGTCGTCAGGAATATCGCGCCGCATATAATATACTTCGTTCATGAACGTAATCATACTTGCTTCTTCGCCGAAAAACCGGAAAGTCATATCAGCGCCGACAACCTGCACGCGGTCTTTCATTTCGTCTTTTTCGCCGCCTTCACCCTTAACATAACTGATGCCCGTTTCCAGTTCTGTATTTCGTGTGGTTTCCAGTGATGTCCAGAGACGCCCCCAATACGTTTCGTCTACTATGCCGAGCGAATAGTGTTCGGCATCATTATCGTGTTCATGCCCATCGATATGGATTGCGCCGACATCCAGTTGAAGGAAAAAAGGAAGCGGAAGAGTATAACTCAGCATCACGCCAGTACCGTTAAGCCCTTCTTCACCGAAGAAGACTTCGTGAACAGCGGGACGGGTTATAAACGTCCATTCATGGCTATGAACAGGATTGACATTGCCGATATCAATAAATTTTTTGCCAACCACCGCGCCGAAACCGGGCACCGAACCAATATACGGGAATGGAACCTCAAAAAACGTCGCGAATGCTTCCTCTATATGCGTATGGTATTCGGCTTCTTCCCGTTCAACAGCAAGAAACACATCGTATCTCGCCCATGGATATACGTATCCTTGGAAAGCCATTTCAATTTCTTTTATAACGATATCATGGTTATCTTCTAAATCCGTTTTATCGCTCCACATTCCCGACGTTACGCCAACCACACTGATATCCGGAAGCTGTGAAGGCAGGTTTCCGGAATACGTTTTGAACACAGAAGCAGTTTGCGGCGCCGCATCGACATTATCTGATTCCAATTCGTCGATACGCTGTTGCATGTGTGCAATTTTAGTATCGTAATACGTTTTCATATCCGTAAACTGTCGCTGTAAATCCATGAATTGCTGTTGCAATGCCGCTACATCGGCCGTTTCGGCGGCAAAAATACTTCGTGCAGAAACTGCACAAATACATATAAACAAAAGTAGTGTGCGCATTACTTTTTTATATCCCCCTAAATACTATTGAACATTTCTATAATATACTATTGAACATTTCTATAATGCTGAATACTTCGAAACATAATACTATGCCCGAATATTTAACACTGATTTCGGAAAATACTCTGTAGATATACTTTGAATTACGAACAGCCTCAAACGCTTTTTAAAAACGCCGCCATAAAACGGGTTTTTCAAAGGACTTAAAAGAAGCAGGCTGTTATCATGCTATTTTTTTGGGGCGGCGCCCGAGAAAAAAAGAAGGAGTCACAATAGAGAGAATTTACCGTATGGCAAACATATGAATTGTATCCGATAAATGCCAACGCTATGAAGAAAAGGAAAACGGACGGTAATCCATGACTGATAACGTTTTTCCACACACAAACAAAGCATTCTGAATATGAGTCGGCGTGATTCCGTTCATCATGCAGGGCTTCTTGACACAACAATACAGCGCTGAATACAATGACAATAAATAAGGCATAATTTCTTAGTGGTTTCTGCACGAAGCACATATCCCTTCCAATTGAAAAATATGGGACTCAACCTGAGCATCGAGTTCTGTTTCAATGTGTTTTTTTACCGAATCAAAAAAACACTTCTTGATCGGTTCTACACGACAACATATCCGGCAAATAAAATGATGATGATGAGCGCCCGAAGACTCTTTACATAGGAAATAATACTGTTGGCGGTCGGAACGTTCTATTTCCGTTACTAAGCCGATTGCAGAAAATTCCTGTAAAATCCGATAAACCGACGGCAGTCCACTACTGCAGTCTGTGTTGAGCAAACGCTCATAGACTTCATATGGCGAAAAATATCTCCGCTCCGCCAAGAGCATGGTAATAACCGCTAACCGCCGCGGCGTAACTTTAAGTGTATTTCTCCGCAATTGAGCTATGCACGAATCAATACTGATATCCATTTTTTATTTCCGTACTGCCTTCTCTTAATAGAAACGATTTCTATTTAAAGTATTCTTTTCTCAAAAAAGATACAAGTATTTTTTTTATTTTTATATAATGAGTATAACTTTACTAATTATTTCTACAAAGGAGAACCGTAATGAAACCGGAAATTCGTATGCCGACGCCTAAAGAAAAAGAAACCGCTCAATCATGGCCGGTCTGGGAAAAAGAACCGAGTTCATTTCCATGGGAATACAGCGCTAAAGAAACCTGCTTGATTCTTGAAGGAAATGTAACGGTGACAAACGAACAAGGCGAACAGTTCCATTTTGGAGCCGGTGCCTATGTTATTTTTCCTAAAGGGATGAAATGCAGATGGCACATCAAAAAAGCTGTCCGAAAACACTATGCTTTTGATCAGTGCTGATTTTTATTTTCGTAGTACCAAAATGCATCGATTATATCCAAATAGACGCCATCGAATTGTGCATCGAGAATTTTCTGTAAATACGATGAAGCATCGCCAACAATGACTTTCTGCCATTCCGTCTGCCAATACCGCACTTTATAATTTCCTTCCCAATGAGGGTTCTCTTCATCCAGCCAAGCCGGCGGATTATCAATCCATTCAGGGCGCCAGTAATAACGGTATGTTTCAGCTTCGCCGATACTCATATAACAGACAACGATGCGTTCGCCTCCGTTATGCTTGCGTTTGAGCGATGCTACTTCTTCAGCAGTCAACGGCATCTCGTCGTTAAAAAAGAGGTCGACGAAAACCACATCAAAATCGGTACGCTGTATCGCCGCAATAAATTGCTGTCTCGACTCAAACCTTTGAGGATTTATGATATAGAGAAAATTATGTGCATTATTCAGCAATTTAACGTCTTCAGAATGCGCCTTATATGGTTGTTCAGGGTACTGAGGCACTGTATCAAGCGCTCTGCTGTCGGCGGCAAACGATATGTAGCCTCGCGCGGCATTTCCGGCATACGATTTATCAACGAACGCCGTTGTGGAACAATAATCCGTTACCAATACGGACAATCCGTTTTTATGTGCAACAGAAAGAAACGATTGCATATACGCTTCTTCCTCTGCCGGAGTAGCACGGTCATCTCCTTCGTATCCGAACATAAGGTCTTCGCGCCCAATTCCATCAATAGCATGCACATATTCGCTGATTACTGCGCCGGTTGGCATTCCGTCGGCGGTAAGCAGTTCTTCCCCGTTTTGAGGAATAATAAGAAACCGCGAGTTTTGCGACCGGGCATATGAACTAATTTTCTGCACAAATGAACGCATTTCCGTACGATAATCGATAGAAGGAACCTCGGTAATTTGGTCTCCGGATGCTCGCAAAACACCACTGCTAAAAAGAATCATCAGTAAAACAGCACTTATATATTCACCTGAAATTAGTATTTTTCCCATATTCATAGTATTCCTTTTTATATCACTTGCCGGTGAACTAATTATCGTCATTAGAAAAAACCGCTTTACTTTGACACCGATTCAATACTATTTTCTAAGAAAACGCTTCCGTGTGATATAGTTTTTCCCCGTCACCACCAAGCGATTACAGATAGGAAACCATGGTGAATCGGTTAAAAGCAGTTTTCTTTAAGAATAAAATAGCTAAAATATTTCTTAAGAGAATATGCACACTATTGGGAGTTGGACTATTCTGCTTTTTCATATATTCACTATGGCAACCGTATTTTTACGATCCGCCTCTGATTGTCGACGAAGCATTTTACGGTGAAACTGCGCTTCGGTTCCTCGACGGTGATTTTGCCTACCGAGACAATAAGCCGCCCGGTATTTTTCTTTTATACGCCTCTTTTGCCTCTGTATTCGGTGCGCATTCCTATACGTTTGTACACATATGCGCCTGTCTTACCGTCATTGCCACAAGCATAGTGCTTTATTTTGCAATGCGCATTTTTTCAGGTACATTAACTGCATTCCTTGGCTTTGTCTTCTATCTGCTTTTGCCTGTTTTATCGTTTTCGCCAGCAAACTTTTTTGCCGCAAACACAGAAATATTCCTCATGTTTTTTTCCTGTTTATCACTACTGATTTTTCTTAAATCGGAATCGAATAAAATCGGACTGTTCATTTCCGGTATACTGTGCGCATTCGGCTTTTTGTTCAAGCCGCAAGGAATCTTGACGGGAACTTTATTATGCGGTTTTCATAGTTATCGTCTATTAACTCAATCCATATTTTCGATAAAACGAACTTTTTTTGAACTTAGCGTCATCATCGGAGGGTTTATCGCCGGTTTGGTTCCCTGTGTATTATTTTTCGGCAAACATCTCGGATTTGATATGTTGTTTTACAATATTTTCGGCGCAAACGCCTCATTTTTTACCGGCGATATTGATATAGTCAATGGTTTTATATTCGGCTTTAAAAAAACGCTTAACCTGCTCGAATACTCAACCCACTGGGATAGAAAAGCGCTTTTCTATGCGATAGCGCTACTACAATTCTGTATATTCTGCATTTCTCTCTTCAGGAAGCACATATCAAAAAACGATTCGCATAAAACCGCTGTTTTCTGGATAGCGTGGAGCATCGTTTCGTTTATTTCTCTTTCCGCCGGATTCCGTTTCTCCGGGCATTATTTTTATATGGTGTATCCTGCCATTGCCGGATTATGCGCTTTTTTCTGGACGGGAATAATAAAACAATGCTGTTCTGTTGAGATTCATCCGTTTTGCGCCCGCATTATCCTTACCGGATGCTCCGTGATTTTATTTACCGGAATGATTGCCTACCCGCTGTTTTTTTATACCGGCTTTCCATTCGGCACAAAACGTCTCTATTCGTACCTCTTGCTCCCTGAATCATCCGGTGAAACCCTGCGCATGGCATCGTATTATCTCAATGCGCACACAAAACCGTCCGATACGCTGTTTGTCTGGGGATTTGCGCCCGAAGTTTATGCGCTATCCCGCAGGAGGTGCGCATCTCGATATGTAATATGCAACTATCTTGTCGGCGATGTGTCGCCTTTTTTGAAAGGTGTTAAACGCGATACTGCCACTCAAAGATTCTGGCAGGAGTTGTTCTCCGACCTATTGGCGAATCAACCTCAATACATCATTGATACAGCACCGCTCAACTATCTGGGATTCGGCACACACCCTCTGGAAGCATATCCGGAATTGTTACAGTATATAAAAAAACAGTATTCTTTAGATAAAGAGATTGGTACACTCAAACTGTACAGAAGGAAACAATGATTCACCCTATACATTTATTCGTTTCGGCTGTCTTCGGAATCGGATTGTTTTCTGACGCTAAGATACTGTTCGCAGAGGAATAAATTGTCAGGATGCCCAACATTATGGAGCTGTTTCAGGCATGCGCACGAAATATCGGTTTGCCGAACTATTTCCATAATCTTCTTGAAAACGCCATGCGTTTGCCAAGCATTATCGGTTAAAACCTCCTGTATATACTGTTTCATCCCAATTAAGTAATAACCGCCATCATGCGTCGGACCGAAAACCATATCATGGGTTTTAAGCGTTTCAAATGCCTCTGTCAAAACCTGTACCGACAAATCAGGGCAATCATTTTCAATAATTAATGTGGAAAACTGTTGCCTGCCATACACTTCTAGAAAGTATGACAGTTTATCGTTTAATGTTCCTTCAGGCTGAGGATGATATGCGAAATTCTCTCCGAGCCATTCCCGCATTGTTTCATCATCTGTACCGCTATATCCGATAATAACTCCAATTCGCCGAGATTTTCTCATTTTGAGTACTGTATCCAAGATATGCTCTGTCATTTTGCGATGCAATTCAGCCGCTACAGCGGCGCCTACTGACGGGATAAGGTGTGTTTTCACTTTGCCGGGATGTGGATAGTGCGTTAAAATTATGACTTGCTCATGCATATTTTTCTGCTTTTTGTATTACACCGCATTATTAAAAATAGTAACTGTACTTATTTATAAGAAATAACGGCAAAAACAAATAAAAATCAAGAATATTTCTTATTATAAATATTCTTTTAAAAGTTTCTAATGAAAAAAACTGCCTGTTGAGTTATTGTATTATCACAAAGTTTAGTATAGTTCTATAGGCAGTGTAAGCAATAATAACAATTAGGGATTATGCAAACGCATTCAGTTTACTTATGTATTATTATTTTGTTAATAGCAGGATGTTCTACAAATCGGCATACTGAAACGCTGTCCACTCCCGACGCGGCATATGAAAATCTAGCGCAATTTAACAAAACAAACCCCATCAGCCTCAATATCCATACGGCGGCTTCCGACAGAGCACTCCTGCGCCGCTACCTCACACTCCTGAGCGACTATTCAAAACATTATCCTAACGAAAGCGACTCCTATGTAAAATGCGCGCAAATATATCTTATATTAGGACAACCCGAAGACGCATTACATATTGCTAAACGCGGGTTAAAAAAATGTAACCCCACCGCTTCACTTTTTCTCATTACCGCACAATCATATTGTGCGCTTGACCGAGACAAAAAAGCCGTGAGGCCGCTCCAAAATGCATACAAATTATCGACTCACTCCGCAGAAAAAGAAGAAATTACTTTTGAACTTGCACGAGTTTATCTCCGGTTGGAAAAATTTAATCAAGCGCACCGTATCATTACCGAATACATCGACTGCAACCCCCAAGTCCCTGAAGGATATAAAATTCGAGGCGAACTATATCAAGCGGAAAAACTCTACCCTCCGGCATTAACGGCTTATGATGAAGCATTGAAAAATGCAAATACTGCCGCTTATCCTCTCTTTGATATCACCGATACGTATATTCGGCTCGGCACAGTTTATGCGCATAGTGAAAATTACCCCAAAAGCATCATATACCTTGAAAAAGCGCTGGCGCTCGATCCGAATAATCCTTTGATTCACAATAATTTATGTACCGCATATTTCTTTAGCGGGAACCGAGAAAAAACGCTCGAGCATTACTATATTCTCCAAAACATCGACCAATCTCGGGCAAATTCCATTAAAGAACTGATTTATAGATGGTTATATTCGCAATAAATTTTAGAGAAGCTCTATGAAAAAATGTGTTTTTTTTATCTTATTATTATTTGGTGGATACGTATTTGCATCTCCCCCCAGCCCCTCTTTAATAAATGAAACCGACCCTGAAAATTTTGTCAAAACCGGTAAAGATTTTCTCAGTAGCCAACAATACGATAAAGCAATAGAACAGTTCAACAAGGCCATCTCGTTTCAACCAGATTATGCAGAAGCATATGTTACGCGCGGAATAGCGTATTCACTTCAACAAAAATATGCTCAAGCAATTGACGATTTCTCACGGGCTTTGTCAATATTCCCCCTTCATGCGCCAGCGTGCAACCATCGCGGTTTCGCGCAGATGGCACAAGGCAATTTTACTGAGGCACTCAAAGACTTCGACCGCGCAATTGAGATTGATCCTTTACTGACAGAAGCAATCAACAACCGTGGCGTAGCATTGCTCAATCTCGGCAACAACCAACAAGCAATCGAAGCATTCACTCAAATCATTGCACTCAATGATCAGGATTACGACGCGTTCAATAATCGAGGCTACGCCTACTTACAACACAATATGCTCAAAGAAGCCGTTGATGACTTTACCAGTGCTCTTATTATCAACTCGCATTTTTCTCTTG
This sequence comes from bacterium, assembly GCA_024233545.1. GTDB lineage: Bacteria > Auribacterota > Auribacteria > Auribacterales > Auribacteraceae > JACKPL01. Next base: position 149,146 of record JACKPL010000001.1, on the reverse strand, counting down.
CATACAAAAACCGTGCTGATGCTCTTATGCTCCAAGAAAACTACAATAAAGCCATTCATGACTACTCCCGCCTCATAAAACTAGACGGAGAAAATGCCGCCATCTACACCCAGCGCGGAACAGCATACATGCGCGACGGACAGCAGGATTATGCGCTTGCCGACTTCAACCGGGCAATAACCCTTGACCCTTTATATTTGCCCACATATCACAAAAGAGGTGTACTGTATTATGAAACAAATCAACCGGAACAGGCTGTCGGCGACTTCAATACCGTCCTCGAACACACCCCTTCCGACATCAACTCTCTCAATATGCGCGGGTTGCTCGCTATGAACTCCGGCGACTATGAAAATGCACTACGGGATTTTAACCGTATTCTCGAAATCGACACTTCAAATGAAGATGCACACAACAACATTGGAATCATTTATTTCAATCAAGGCAATTTTAACGCCGCTTTGTCCAGTTACAGCAAAGTAATTCGCCTTAATCCTAAAAACCATTTGGCGTTCATCAATAGAGGAATGGTCTATTATGAACTCGAATCATACGATGAAGCCATTGCCGACCTTACCGCCGCACTGGTTATGGTACCCACCGACAGCGAGGCGCTGAACTATCGCGGAATGGCATATTTGTATTCAAACAACACTGAAAAAGCGCTACACGATTTTAATGCAGTAATCCAAATAGACCCTAAAAATGCTTACGCATTTAATTACTGCGGACTAGTATTCATGAAACTTGAAAAGTATGACGAAGCAGAAAAAAATCTCACCCATGCACTCTCGATTATGCCCGCATTTCCGGACGCCTTCGCAAATCTCGGATTATTATATGAAATTCAAGGAAAATACGAAGCCGCTCTAAAAGCATACACTGATTTTATCAACAGCGCACCGGATGAATATAACGATTATGTGATAGAAACACACAAACGAATCAATCGCCTCAAACTTGAATTATCAGACAACGAATAAATACCGGAGCACTTTCTTCATGGATGGAATATGGTTAACAGTAACACTTCTTATCGGCATTTCCGGGTTAGGAATAATATGCGCATTCCTGCATAAAACAGTTTCGGAAAAAAAACATCAAGCGGCAGTGCTCTCCGAACAAAACACACAATTGCATAATGAGTTGAATCAGGCACGAATCAATGAATCAATCCTCAAAGAAAAGCTACATAATGAACAAAACAATGCCGAAGAAAAACTCAGGCTCCTAAACGAAGCTGAAGCTAAACTCACCACCGTGTTCAAAGCCTTGTCCGCAGATGCCCTGCAAAACAACAATAAATCATTTGTCGAATTAGCAAAATCAACTTTGGAAAAATTTCAGGAATCCGCTCATGCCGATTTGGAAAAGCGGCAAACCGCAATACAAAACCTTGTAAAACCTCTGAAAGAATCTTTAGAAAAATACGACCAGAAAGTTCAGGATATCGAAGAAAAGCGGACTTCTGCATATTCCTCTTTAGATACGCATCTTAAATCTCTTGCCGACACACAAAAACTGCTTCAAAGCGAAACATCTAATTTAGTGAAAGCATTACGCACCCCTACCGTACGCGGAAACTGGGGAGAAATCCAGCTTAAAAAAGTAGTCGAAATCGCCGGAATGATAGAATATTGCGACTTTGTGACGCAAGATAATGTTCAGGCAGGCGAAAATAGAATCCGCCCGGATATGATTATCAAACTGCCCAACGGGAAAAATATTATCGTCGATTCCAAAGCGCCGCTCGAAGCTTATCTCGACGCGCTTGAATCAAAAGACGATGCAGACCGTTTAACCCATCTCAAACGACATGCTCAGCATATTAAAGACCACTTAACAAAATTAGGCAAAAAATCATATTGGGAATGGATAGAGCCCACACCGGAATTTGTCGTTATGTTTCTCCCCGGCGAATCGTTTTTCAGCGCCGCTCTCGAGCAAGAACCCGGGCTTATCGAATTCGGCATACGTGACCACCATGTAATTCTCGCAACCCCGACAACCCTCATCGCGCTTCTTAAGGCGGTTTCTTACGGATGGCGCCAGGAACAACTTACCAAAAACGCACTGGAAATACGAAATATTGGGAAAGAACTCTATAAACGGTTTCAAACTTTTGCGTCGCATTTCGGAAAAATTCAGCGCGGGCTTTCCAGCGCTATTACGCACTATAATAATGCCGTCGGCTCGCTGGAACGGTCTGTTTTGCCCGGAGTAAGAAAATTCAATGAACTCGGCGCCTCTTCAAATATTGAAGTGCCTGTTCCCCAACAAATTGAATCACTTCCAAGGAAAATTGCCAGCCCGGATATCCCTGAACAGAACGCTGATTCGACGATACATCAGCAAACAACGCTTCATTATCAGGAACCGCCCGATAAAGAATCATGATAATTGATTCTATTATGGTCATGGAAACTATGAAATTAAGATCATGTCTATATTCAGCGTAAACTGCGTTTCAATAGAAACAACCGATACTCTATGGTTCCGCCTATTTAATACATTTTTGCTGATGGTTAAATTAGTTCAATATAAGTATTATTCCCGATAAAAGTGCACTGTTCTCGTCATTCTTTTCTGTTATTTTTTAATCGTTTAACAGCAATGCCATCATAGAAAAAGAAAAGGCGCTGTAAAAACAGCGCCTTTCCGGAAAACTTTGCATGCCTGACCAATAATCAGGCGGATGCTTATGCGGACTCTTCGTAAAGCCTCTGCATTTTTAACTGGTTGCCCAAACTATTACCGAGTTCATTATCAATTTGACGTTGCGGCAGTTTGAATCCTATCCCGCTGGCTTCGCCACCTAGAGTAAACTGCACACCGCGAAATTCGTTCAATTCCGCAACTGTTACACTCACATTGTCAGCTAGCGCAACGAATGCTTGTAAAAGATTCTGCAACCCGCTTGCCTGCAAGAAGTCACCTATTTGACCGAACAACTGGCGTTCTTCTGCGACAAGTACTTTAATGCGGTCAAGCTCTTGCGCAACTTGAAGTTCACGCAATAATTGCCCGATTTGGCTCAGTAACTCAAGACGCTGTCTGTCGATGTTCGGTTGATCAGCAGTTGCTTGTGCTACTTGTGTCTGTAAATATGCCTGATAACTCTCAAGCCTCTTAATTGCTTGATTCTTAATAAACCACGCATATATTTCCGGCCTGACTTTTTCAGAGACGACATTGATGATAAATTCATCGGGAATCATTGCATCAGGGCCAAGCACTTCGAGGAAGTTGATACGGTCTTGACCGAGCTCAACGGTAGTTCCTTCCGGCGCGTCTTCAATTGTGTCGAACGTTGTTGCAAGAGTGGATACACCCAATGTTAATCCCTGATCAATTGCCGCACCGACAATTTCTTCATTCCTTTCCAGCACGTTAAAGTCGACTCTATTTACCGCTTCATTTCCTGCATAAATTGTAGATTCGACAATGTCCAGAACCCTATTGAACCGATCTACTGCACTTAATGACCCGCGCTGATTGGATGCAGTCAATGCATCAATATCATTACGCCCAACCACAATTATGTCCGCATCGGATGTGGCAGCGGTATCAAGAGCGGTTTCAACGGTTAACCCAAGTAATGAAAGTTTTCGGCGGATTACTTCCTGATTCACGTCAAGTGAATACACAATGAGTGTTTTTTGCTGTCCGTTCGGGCCTTGTTTAAGGGCTTTAATCTTATCAGCAAGGTCAACGGAATCAGTATCTGCAAGAAGCCCTTGAGTATTGTCTTGAGTGATCAATCCTTGTTTGTCAGAACTGACAATTAAATCGAAATTCACTAGACTGACCAACGGCCTCTCTACACCGATATCCGAAACAACACGGGTACGAGTAACTTCTGCAGTGATATCGCCTCGTGCATTGATGGGGACAAGATTGCCCTGTTCGTCACGCCCTATCAGGGCAAACGGCTTTAACGCTCCCGGAGGGAATAGCGCTTCGGAAGAACGATCGAACAGAGTTACCAAATCTTTAATGCTCAAACTGTTTAATGTCTGGTTGCCGTATTTTTCGTTTACATATTCGCGTAATGCCAAGACTCTGAGGACCTTGCTCAATTCCTGCTTTCCGCGGAAATCAAAGTTCATTGCACCTTGTGCTTGCCCTATATAAGCTTCGAGAAATTCTCCGATTTGAGGACTGACATTACGAACGGCTTCAAGGAGTTGCTGTATCGTATCAGATGTATTGACAGCTCGTTCAAATGTGCGGATGCTATTTAATGCCTTCTGGAAATACTGTCGGTCATCGATACGGTTGTTTACGTCAAATAACTGCGAAACAACGCTATCAAATAATTCCAGATTAGCCTTTTCAATGCGTGATATTTCATTATTAACAATCATCAATTCAACAAAATCCTCTCGAAGCCGGGCCGCAGTCCTCTCTGCGCCTTCAGCGGTTTCAGCATTGATTTCCTGAATCGTCTTCTTCATTGCGCCAACAATCTCAGGCTCAATGAATTGGTGCCATATTTCATGTTCGAGAGTGGTCAATGCCAACGCAGGAGTACGAAACGCGTTCGCATCCAGAATTAACCGCGGTTTCGCCCCTTCAATCTCTTTGCGCAACCCGAGGCGTTCTCCGGCTATGGTAATCTCAATGTCGGCAGTCTGAAGCCCCGGATACGATGTTTTCAAAACAGACAACGCATTCCCTAATTGCGGCGTTACTATGTTTTGGAAGAATAACCGGAATATCCGTTCAGCTTTCAGTTGTGCGGTATCGTGTTGTTCAAATATCTCATCTAATAATCGGTTTACTTCAGCAGTACCGCGTGTTCGTATAATGCTTACCATTTCCCGTACCAGAGGCAGGAGGTTAAGGTAGGTATTAACGGCAACATCTTGTAACTGCTCGTTCGTTAAAGCGACAGCTCCTAATTGCGTTCTTTTTTCTTCAACGGCCGCATCAAAAAGTCCTCGTGCATATGCCGGCGCTGTGTCCAAGGCAAGAACACGTTTTAATTCTTCTGCAAACCCTGCCGCTGTATCACCGGAAACGGTCCCCTCAGGAGTTATTCCGTTAAACGCATCGAGAATACTTTCCAAATTGCCTCCGTAACGGACACGTTCCATAATTTGCGAAGCTAGCGCAGATGCGTTGTATTCAATTGAATCGGTAGTTTGCCCCTGAATCGGAATAGAAAGTTCGGTGCCGGGGATAAAGTTGCCAAGGCGCATGCTGTCGTTCGTGACTACCTTTGCCAACCCTTTTATAAGGTCGAGATTAAACCGGAATGCAACTTCAGGGGAAATACCCGCAGTACCAAAGCTAATAACCGGATCAAGGTTTACATTATTGAAAATGAAAAACATCATATTTTCGAGATACTTGTAACTGTTCGGATCACCATATTCCGTTCCTTCAATAATGCGTAGCATTTTTGATTGAATCGTTGCGTCCCGCGCCATTGCATATTCCGTAAAGAACTCATCCGGTGTTTGTTGTTCGCCCGGGCCACGCCCTTCGTTGATTATATCTGTTTTTGTTTGAAGATACCGATAAAATTCATTCAACGCTTTGAGCGGCTCTACAAACCGTGCCTGCGTTAACTTATACGAGAGGAAATGCTGTACTGCCAATGCCATGGTGCTATCAGCCTTAGGCAAGGTAATTATCGAATCGGAATAATCCTCAACACGCAACCCAGCTCCAAGAGCGCGCCCTGCATCTATTTCGCTTTGAGGAGCAATAGTTAAGACAAATCCATCTGGGAATCTTTCTTTGAATTCCTTAATTTTAGCGAGTTCACGCATTTTTATTGCTTGCAGTTCTTCCGGCGTTTTATTGTCATCGCGGATTGGGAACTGCAAATTGATAAACACGTTTCCACGCGGATTATCTGCATTGTTGGTTTTCGCATCTAAATCAGCACGGTATCCGTTATACAGCGCATCCGCAATGTATTCATTCATGACATAACTTTCAAGGGCGCCACCGTTAGGCGTCGTGAAAACGATGTTCGGACGGCGAATGAGGTCTTCTTTTCCTGCCCTCGTATTTGCTTCCAGTGCGGCATACTCTTGATCGCTTAAAAGGCGAATCATCTGGTTTGACTGGTCCTGCTGAGTTATAACTACCATAGTACCGATCGGATAATTCTCATTATGTGTCATAAGCGGATAAGGATAGTTTTGGCGCGGTATAATTTCGTCAAGCCCTTTTTCAAGGTTGCTGTAATAGTTCGCAACTTGATTCGGCCAATATGCCCATGTAATTCCTCCGGGATGAACGGGAGCATAATACCCATGTTTTGCAAGAGCCGCTTCTTTTGCAACAACTTGATTGCCTGTCGCCCTCGTTAATTTAGCGGCAAGGTCTTCGGTAGCTGACAATTCATTGACCTTACCCATAGCCATGGCTTCAATGTTGTTCCATCCCTTACGGCGCACTTCCGAAACCAAACGGCGTGCGTTGATTGAATTCGGGCTATTTTCGTCTGCAAACGACTGTGCAAGAGATCGTATTCCTTCTGCTTGAACTTTGAGCTGGTCGATCTGTTTTGACACACTGCCGTCGGTGGAAAAATCACGTGCACGGCGTATGGTAGAAAAATGTTTCATGAATAAATCAGCCGCAACCCATTCTGACGTTATTGCATCAGGGCCGACTGTTTCGATGATACCGGCACCCGGCACTTGTGCCCGAAGTGTCCCTTCACCGATAAGGATGACTTTGTGCCCGGCAGTTATGAGTTTTTTCAACATATCAAATTCTTCAGGCGATGAAGGAGCCAACGCAACAATCAATGCGTCTTTTGCTATTCCGGCATCTCCTTTAGCAAATAATCTGCTTTCCATAATCACTTCATTTATCGGAAAGTAAATATTTTGCAAATGGGATAAGGTATGCGCATGCTGGCCGCCGCCGAAAAACACCACTTCTTCGGTCAATTTAACATCTTCGTCGCTCAATGCTAAATCTTCTGCAAAAAGCGCAACACGGTTAATGCCGTCTTGCGTTTGAACATAGATTTCAACCATATCCTCAATTGATTTTGCTTTATTTTCAATCGCTGATTCAGGAGCAATAAAATTCGGCGTCTGCTGAACTCCAGCCGCATACATACTATCCAATGGATATGCCCTAAACGTTTTACGGAGTGTTTCGACTAATTTTGTTTCGCCTTCCATGCCGACTTCAAAACCAACGCCAGTACCGCCAACCCAAAGGTTATTGTTTGCAAAAGCGTTATAATCGCCGAACGCTACGCCAAACCGGCTTAAATATTCTGAAAGTTTTTCAACGGCTTGAGCTACTTCGCCTGTGTCGGATTGAGCGCGGTCAATAACGCCTTGCATTTGAGAAATCGTATCATACGAATCGCGAATGTATGCATCGACATCATCATCATTGATAATGCCCAATTCCCGCGAAAGATAGAGAGCAAAAACGCGGGCCGCCAATATCTGCGAGGTATTTGAACCGGTTGCCGCAACGGCGGCTTCGTCGACACTTTCTGTGACCCATGTTCCAAGGCTTGTACCGGCAATAATGTCCAAAGTACTTCCGCGGCGGTTAGTAACGACCGCAACCAACGCTCCCGCTTCGATAGCCCTGCGTGCATTCTGCACCGACACACCGGTTTCTCCGGATTGAGAGACAATGAGGAAATTAGCTACGTTCTCAATAAAGACTGCCGGATTTGACGATTTAATAATATCAGCATCGATTGCCATCTTTAGGAAATCAAGCCCTCTTTCACGCGCTTCTGCTATGCCAAGCACCAACGCATTGTATGACGTGCCGCTTGCTCCGCCGATGAAAGGTTTTTGTAAATTTTCGAGTGAGATTTCACGAATCCCTGTTTCATCAAAAGTGTATTTCCCATCAACTTGCTTTGTTAGTGCATCTAACGTCCACCGCATCGTAACAGCCTGCAGTGATGACTCGATAAACATTGATGAAAGATTGCGGACTTTCTCATTCTCATAGACGTTCCATTTAACGTCTACCAATTTAGGTTTGGCACGGGAAACTTCACCGGTAAGCGCATTAAGAACACGGATTTCACTTCCGGTTTCCGCTTCATTCCTTCCATCAATTTTATCCTGGTCTACCCACATAATGCCGTAGGGATTAGCAGGTACAACATTAACAGTACCGCGAGCTAGAGACAGCCACACTTCATCAGGATTGTCTGGATTAGTCATTGCCGCATGTTTTTCTTGGACTTTACCGATAATCGGGCCAAGCGCACGTATCTCTGAAGCAAGAAATACTTGCCCGTCAGAAACGCCAAGGTAATTGTTGGTCGATTTGGGAGCGAACCTGCCGGATAAAATCGCGTGCGGGTCTTGCCCTGTACTGATATTTAATGAAATTGAACTGTTTGTACCGGTTAAAGTAAAATAGTTTGCCGCTTTATCGGCATTTTCGACAAATGATTTGAAATCTCTAATCGCCTCGTCCCATTCTTCACGCGGTCGGTGTTTCAGCCCTTCGGCAAAGTTAACGAGCTGATCCGCAGATTCAACAGCAACGCCTCTCGCCTTTTCAAGTGCTTGCTCGAGCGCGATTTGCTGGGCACGCGTTTTTTCTGGGCCGCGAAGGTTTTGTGTCGATTCTTCAACTTCCTTAGGCAGTTTGCCTTCGGCTATCCAGTATATCAATCCGGTAATTTCATCTGTGATTGACGGATACGCTTTTAATGCCTGTGTAGCCGCGGCTTTAATGCGGAAACTTTTACGCATCTCTTCTGAAATCGCAAAGAAATTTTTCTTGCCGAAGAAGCCGTCTTGCGCTATCACTGCATCGTCGAATATCCACGGTCTATCGATTGCGGCATAAATCGTTTCGATGAGCAGGTAAGGAGACGTTTTTTCACGATCGTATTGTTTGTTGCCTTCATGGTCTTTGAGCAGTCCATTTTCGACATCTACTCCTATTGCCTGCAGTTTCTTGGTAAGGTTATCACGAAACGCCTGCGAATATCCTTCTCTATTTTTTAATATGGCGCTTGCATTGAGCAATGCTTCGACCGTTTCTGCTAATCTGAAAAAGCGCATCATGGCGATTTCGCCCGGCACTGTGCGTGTAATGTTGCCAGCCTCATCGCGGTCACGGCTCATCCAAACAAGCAGTTTAGCAATTACTTCTGTATCAGCAGTACTTTCGAAAGATTCTCCATATTTATTGATAAGGATATTTTTAAAAACTTTAAATGTTTCGAAGTCTCCGTTAAAACCGACCGAAACAGCAATTTCAGTGGGTATCCCGTCAAATCTTCTTTTGGTAACCGCATGGTGCGCATTTTCTCGCCGGTCACCGCCTTTGGTTTTATAGCGGGTATGTGCAAGAACTGTATGCATCGAGGGTTCAATGAACTTCGACGGATTTTCTTTAAGCGCTTGTAGCGCATTTCCGAGTTGTTCCACAACAAACGAATCGGGAATTTGGGTTAAATCTACACTTACAGCTTCTTCGATCTGATTTTCTGCTCTGTATGCGTTTACAACGTAACCATTAAGCAGTTCGCTAATCAGGTTTTTCGCAATACTGTTTTGTTCAGGAGACGCAATGCCACTCGGAATTTCGAAGGTCACATTGACATTCCGCGGGTCGCTTATCGTATCGCCGGCGGCTAACCCTTGGTCAAGTTCCCCTATTACAGTTTCAAGATGATTCACTATTGCTGTATCGGCAATTATCTCTCTACTTTGCGGGGAAACAAGAACAAACGGTTTTTCGGCATCTGCATACTGGATGGTATACCGGTCGTTTTTAACATCTACGTCGACCCGAATATTTTTTCCGGGGAAAAATGTTTCGAGAATAACTTTGAATTTATCATTGATTTCTTTATCGATCTGGTCTTCATTGGCAGTTTCAGGACCGATACCGCGCGACGATGCTTGAAGAACCAACAACCGAGTACCGTCTTCAGTCTGAACGCGGCTAACCGACCAGTCAGCATTGCCGCCTACAGAATCGAGTTTCTCTTGGATACGATTTAAATATCCGCCGAAAACCGCTTCCGAATAATTTCTAAAACCGAGCGCTTTGAGGTCGCTTTCTTTCAAAGCGAATTTTGCAAGAACGCCATAATTATCAAAGCCGCGCCCTTCTTGAATCCCTTCAGCAATGCGGACATCTGTCATTCTTTTGGCAGTTGCAATGCCGCATGCGCATTCAATTTGCAACATTTCTTCATCGGAAAGACGCTTGACGCCTTCAGCCGTACGTGCAGTTATGCCTGCTGTATAGTCGCCTAGTTCATCTTCAGTTTGGCGGGCGACTGCAACAGTATCAACTGCAACACTTGGTGTGAGGCTTATTCCTAATCCGACAAGTATGGGGCCGTATTCGCTAAAGAATGCTTTAGCGTCGATTTCACGTGTTTGTTGTCCTTCAGGCTGGAGGTTATCGAAAACTTGGACAGCGCTCTGCCCTGCGGCAACAACATGAATAAAGTGTGCATCTTTACCCGGTTCCCTGACAACCAATATCAGTGAATCGCCCGCTTGGAGCATATTGGCAATATTAGTAATCTGCTGTTCTGCCGACGTACCAAAGCTCATTCCAGTAGGCGCTAACACCGGTTGGCCGGGAACAGGGCTGATTTTCGTGATTGCCTCAATTCCTTTTGCAACAGCAAACATACTGCTTAATATCTGTCCGTTTTCATTTGTTTGCGGCAATTTGCCTTTGGAAATTTTGTCGATTGCATAAATAAGCGCCGCGGTAAACGTTCTATCGGTTGTCTGCTGTTGGAGCTCAGGGTTTGCATCACGAAGCAATCCGGCAAACCGTGAATTGGGATCGGTCACAGCGCTAGCCACGGCACACGCGGCACAGTTTTCGTCTATTTCACCGAACGCTTGAACAAAGAAATCATACAACTCGTCAGCTGACATTTGTTCTCTGACACCGACGGGTAGGCGATTGAGCGCATCGGCAAGCTCAGCATAGACTGCACGGGCTTCGGCAATATCGCCGCCAAGAACCGTTGCGAAAACATCTGACGCATTTTGCTTCGCATATCCCACAGTCAACGGTTCGGAAGCGATTATGCCGTCTTGAGCAATCAAAACGCCTTCAACTAAAAACGGCGCAGGTGCACCATCAATTTGATAGCTATGTGCGGTTCTCGCAACTTCATCGATAAAAGAAGCAAAGAAGGCAGGCGATGCTTGGAACGCGGCTATCACTGCCACAGGGCTTTCATTAAGCCTTTCTTGAATACCACGCAATGCTTGTACTTGCCGTTCAAGTTGCGAACCCGGCTGGGCAACTGCTTCTTGCCCAGCAATAAATTCGGCAAATTTTTCTTGTATTGTTTGAACAGGTATTGCCAAAATATCGCTCGGAATATTTGTTATTGGGTCAATCCCTACGACTGCAACTGCGCCCGTTGCGCCGTCGATTTTCACAAATGCCCTGCCGACAGGAACACGCTGTACTTGTTTTACCGGACTTGACTCGTCAACCAAAGCACGCAGATTGACAATCTGAGGAAACATTTCTTCAGGTGTTTGAGGCCGGACATTTCCTGCACGAACAACAAACTTAACGTAATTCGTCCCTTCAATCTCATTTAATTCATACTGCAGAAAACGCGAATCCTGCACAGGAAGCGCAAGAGCGCTAACAAGGTATTTCAATACCGGCACATTTGCAATTGCACCGCCGGGAGTTTGTTCAACATAAATTTCTTTATTATTCCATGATTCATGAATTTTTCCGCTATCGACAAGCCCTTGGTAGCCCGGCAAATCTGCAACACGCCGGAGCTGTCCTTGAGACGCATTTAAACTTGCCGCCATAAGCAATGCCGGAGAATTAAAATCAACAACCGTTCCTGTTCCCAATGCAGTTGACTCAACAGTACGCACTGCGGCGGGATCCAACAAGCGGATAAAATTTTCCAGCTGAATATCGGTAATAGGTGCCTTCCCTTGCATCAGAGGCGACTGATTGATTTCATTCGCCAAAACGCGGAGAACAACGCCGCCAGCTTGCCCAGCAGTAAACGCTGAATAAATTCTGTTAAAAACATCATCGACAACATCGGCGCCTAACGACTCAAGCGTACCTTTATTTATAGTGAATGCGCCGACAAGACTATTCGAAGCGGCATATGACGAGACACGGTCAAACCCTTCTCCTTGAACAGGCTGAATAGAAATATTCCCTGCGGCGGCTTTGTCGCCCAGCTTGTTTCTCTCAACAATCTTTTCAAGGTCTTGCAGAACCTGTGCGGAAAATGCAACTGTGCTGGGAACCTGCCCTTGAGTTGCAACCCTGAACGTCAACGTGCTATCATTTATTTTTACCTTGTAAAACCGTTCGCCGGTAACAAGTACGGCAATGTCTAAAATCTCGATGCCGTCAAGGCGCGCTGAATAGTCTCCCAATGTGCGTTTGAGCCCTTCGAGAAATGCTTGCCGCGCAATTGCAGGCTGTTCGTCTAACTGGCGTTGGAGTTCTTCATTGCCTTCAACCGATGCATCGGCAAGCCCAACGAGTGAAAACAATTGAAATTCTTTTGTGAACACTTCCTGAGCCGCAACATCGACAAACGGAATCTTTGACAGAAGGCTTTGATACGCAAGAAACCCGAGCGCATTGCGCAACGCAAGCTCATATTCGCTTTGCTGTCCGAACATTAACTTCAAATAAACCGAATGGTCAACCTCTCCAGTGATATGCGGGACAACAGTAATATAGGAAACATCATTCTCTTCAAGCGTCTCTTCTATCCCTTGAGTATGAAAACCACCCGCTACCAATACAACGACATCAACCGCTTCCATATCCATTTCAGTCAATGTATTTTCCACTAATGCGTGGTCACGGGTGCGTGCAATCGCGAAGAAATTATCAATTTGCGGTACGCTTTGAGCAATAATTCCTGCAGACGCGCGGGAAACAGCGGTAAGAGGGATATTGAAACGGGTTGCGTAGGGCTCAATAAACGAATATAGTTCGACTACTTTTTCGAGGTCTTTATTAGTCCGCAAAGAAGCAAGTTCTTTCGATGAAAGGTTCAACGCCGAAAATTGCTTGAGCCGGTACACAAGATCGTACATTTTACTGAACGCCCGTTCTTCATCAGAACTGAATAATTCATCGCGCACACGGTCTTTAATTTGCACTATTTCTTCTGTAACTGCATTTGCATCAAGGCGATGATGGATTTTCAAATATGCCGTATATAAGGAAAGATTATAAAATTCAGCCAAAGAAACTCCGGCTTCTTCCGCTTGCTTTTCTACTATAGTAAAATAATCATACGGTGACAGCTGATTCAATTTATAGCGAAGGTTATAAGAGAGCAGTTCGCTTGCTTTTTCACGGGGCAGTTTCTGCGATAATTTGTCTAAAATACTTTTTTGTTCTGTATTGATCTGCTGAAAATCGATTTTTTTCTCAATTTCTATCGCACGGGCAATCAAGTTAAAATTAGGGTATTCATTCTCTTTGACGCCAATCCCGTTGAGGTGTTCCAATAAATATGCACAATATTCTGCCAATGTCTGCGAACCTGATTGATAGGCGGCAGTATTATTAAAGAACTCCTGCAATTGCGGAGAAAAAACTTTTTCACTTGCTTGAGTATATAGTTCCAATAAATCTTCGAAAAACCGTATCGCATTTTCGCGTACCGGCAATGTTTCAAGATATTGATTAAAATTATCAAGATACATTGCCCGGTTATCAACACCACGCAGAACAAATGACACATCATCTTCGATGAGTGCATATTCAGGGCCGTTGATTTTACCGGTTTTCATAAAATAATCCGCTACGTTCTTGCGGATATTCTTATCAGGGAACGCGGTAATGTCATCATTGCCGATCAAACCTTCAGCACCTTCGATAGCGACCAGTTCAACGTCGTAATCTTTGACAAGCGCCTTGATAATTTCCATCATGTTTTTTTGTGCTTCATAGACGCAGTGCGCATCTTGAATATGAATGACTAACCGACCATCGGTACCTTCAAATGACGAGCGTACTTTTCCCCATTGTGCGGGGATTTTCACCTGATCCAACGTTTCAGCAAACGAATCATGCAACAGTAATCCTGATGCAAAAAGCGCTATCGCTAGAACCGACCACATACGTAAGACAAGTCTCTTCATTTTGTCTCTCTCCTAAATATTAGTTATATGGTTACCTTTGACTATTTTTCAAATATGAAAGAAGTATATTTATCATTGCATTATTATATCAAAATAACTTTTCCAATTCAACACAGTTCAAAAAAGCATTTCCTGCTATATTACAGATTGTATATAAGTATTCTTTATTTTTCCTAAAAGACGCTGGTGCGGTAAGAATTTTCTATCTATACTTTAAAGAAACACCATTCATATCGTTTTTTAGATATCGACAATCTCAAGCTTTAAACTATTGAAAAAAGTATTTTTTTTACGGTTGTTTTACAAAAAAACCATGTATTCTTCAAAAAATTCATATCCCAATATGCACTATCTTTAGTGTTATAAATATCCTTAAAAAAATAAAGCCGCCAATAAGAGTGAAAAATAATAAATAAAATGGATCAATAAATTTGTTTCCCCTTAAGACAGCTCCAGTCATTAAACAGCTGGAGGCATTCTTCAAACATGAATGAGGAAACGATGCATACCGATGATTTGCCGAGTTCTTTCAATGTGTTATTCGATATCGGCAGTTCATTAAACCCGAGCTTTTGCGCATCCTGAATGCTCGTCCCATAAACAATGGCATCGATATGCGCCCAATGGATCGCGGTGAAACACATCGGGCACGGTTCTGTTGTCGAGTAAATAACTGAACCGGACAGGTCGAAGCTTCCGAGTTCTTTTGAGGCAATCCGGATTGCATTGATTTCCGCATGGCAGGTTGCATCATTTTCCAATACGGTATTGCGCGCAACTGCCAGCACATGCCCGTTTTTAACAATGCACGCACCGAAAGGGCCGCCGGAAAGCGTAATAAAATTCTTGCGCGCTTCATCCAATGCCAAATACATATACTTCTCTACCAACGGCGGATTCATTTAAAGTACTACTGCTCCTTTTTCCCTTTCTAGGTAAACGAAGCACGATTGTAGTCAAGCTTTGTTAAAAAAGCAAGTTAAGAACCATTTAGCGTTTTTTTTCTGCTCATTTCCAAGCATATTATACTTCGATAAATAAGCAATAGCGCCAAAGATAAATTTTCATCTATTTTGAAGAAAGACCGGAAGAAACGGTGTGGTTTTCAAGGATATTTTCATCGGTAAATTCCGCCACATACTTTTGCTTTTCTAAATAATAATGCTCCATATAGTTTTTTGAACCGAGTTTTAGATACTTCTGTTTTTGCCGGCGCGCATAGATATGTTTTTGCTTTGCACCAGAATCGAACCCGCGTATTTGTGGAGGAATCTGATACGAAATACATGCAGTAAGTATCCCGATAACCACTATCTCTCTGGTCAACTTAAGCGTTTTTGCAAGAAATGCATTTATCCATGCCAAAGAGAATACCATTAAGAAAAATGCGAGCGGCAACCGGTATCGCCCTGCGATAAATATCGTAAGCATCGAACAAGACACTGCAACAAACGAAGAGACAAACAGCCATTTATATTTAAACCGCACAAATAACAACCCAATCACTCCCGTTATCATAAGCACTCCGAAATCATACGGCACATTTAAGAACCTGAACAAAAAGTATTCTTCTTTGAAATAGTCGAAGCTGAAATTATTGGCAAATTCAATTCGGTTAAAGAGCAGTGCAATTTTCTTGCCCAGCAAACGTACTGCGCTGTACGGATTTGCTCTGATGTATTCTGCCGTTTTATGTTTCCAGAACCGGTTAACCTCCGAACCGTTCATAGCAGTGCCGGTTGCTTGTTCTGCAATCTTTTTCGAATCATAGAAATGCCCAAAAGTCGAAGGGCGTATATTTTCGAGAAACGTATATGTTCCGCGCGCCTTCTCGTTAAATCCCATATATATATGTATACCGCCCACAGAACTGGTCAATACATAATCATGCGCGACAAAAATATTCCGTGCTGTAAACGGCAGAACCGGCGCCGCGGCGGCAACGCACAAGAGAATGCCTCTCGTAATCCCTGATTTGCGTATAAGAAAGATCATACACACAACCAAAAGCACCGCAAAATTTCCGCGAAAATTGATGCATATGCCAAGAAACAAACCTGCAAAAATCAGCGGTTTGTTTTTTTTAAGTTCAACTGCCCGAAGAAAATGATAAAAAAACATAACCGCACACGATACAATAAGGATATCTTTCACCGGAAGAAGCGCATGAAAAATGAACGGCGGATAGAATACATAGAGAAAAAAACCGATTCTTTCACATCGAGGTGAGATAACTGCTCTAACCAACCGGCGAAAATACAGTGCTGAAACAAGAAATATGCCGATCTGAAATGCTATCCACACAGCAAAAAAGAACGCTACATCTGAAAAAAACAACCGCAGAAAATAGCCGAGATATGCGTAAAGAGGAGTAAAAAAATATGCCGGCATCCCTTTAAGCAAAATCCCTTTCTGGGAAATTACCTCCGCTAAAATCCAATTTGAGAACGGATCGGTTCCGGAAGGAGGGAATACAATTTCAGGAATACACAAAACCGAATAGAAAAATAAAATGGAATATATGCCGAAAACCAATAAATAATCGAGCATCGCGGGAGTAAAAAGCTGTTTAAAACGCTCTGTTGTTTTACTCATGTTTCCTTTGCATTTTTCCATTTATTATTTAAGATACGGTTGTGCTTTGCAAGATTATTTTTTACTGTGCCTGCCCTGTGAAAAACCTCGTGCTTGCACACCACCGCATTTCGTGCTATAGTTCACTTTCTTTTAACATCCAAGGAGTTTTCACATGGGACACACATTTATTCGGACATCCATTCCTGAAGTTATTATTATCGAACCGGATATCTATAAAGACCACCGCGGTTTTTTTGCGGAAACGTATCGCAACAATTCTTATTGCGAAAACGGCATTAACCAACCATTCGTACAGGATAACCATTCCCACTCGAAACAAAATGTCTTGCGCGGGCTTCATTATCAGCTTAAACATCCTCAAGGCAAATTGGTTACCGCACTTACCGGAGAAATATTTGACGTGGCGGTCGATATACGCCGAGGATCGCCTACATTTGGAAAATGGATCGGAGTACTGCTCAACAGCACAAATAAGCGGCAGTTATGGATACCCAGCGGATTCGCACACGGTTTTTATGTCATTAGCCAAACTGCGGACGTCCTCTATAAATGCACCGGCTACTATGTTCCCGAAGACGACTTCGGTATCCGGTGGGATTCGCCCGAACTCGCCATTGATTGGCACTGTCAACAGCCGATTTTATCCGATAAAGACCGGTTATATCCTACTCTCAAAGAAATGCCGGAGAGCAAACTGCCTGTTTATCACCGTTAATTTTCTCCGCATCGCAGTGTATGCACTACCATTTCCGGCGGACAATTAAACCGAACAGGGACACAAGATGTTCCCGTCCCGCGATGCGTAAACCCAGCCATCCTGTTATACCGCCAATGCCCGTCTGTATATGCACG
Organism: bacterium; assembly: GCA_024233545.1. Taxonomy (GTDB): domain Bacteria; phylum Auribacterota; class Auribacteria; order Auribacterales; family Auribacteraceae; genus JACKPL01. The sequence goes on along the minus strand of JACKPL010000001.1, from coordinate 131,585 downwards.
TTTACAACGCGCATTATTGATAAGTGCTCCCAACGCAGGAACACGTATTTGCCCGCCATGGCAATGGCCGCATAAATAGAAATCCATGCCTGCTTCGGATGCCTGCGGAATAAACTCCGGTGAATGAATCAGGAAAATTTTACATTCGCCGGACAAAATGTTTGCCTCTTGCAGAGCATAGTCAAGGTCATGCGCTTGAAAATGATGGCAGTCGTCCAATCCGATAAACCACAATTGCGCCATTCCGCGACGGATAGCGGCCGTCTGGTTCATGAGTATTTTTACCCCTAATTCTTCAAGAACAGGCAGAAGATCGCTTGAATCATGGTTTCCCAACACGCCGAACATTCCGTCGTTGACGCGAATCGACCGGATGATTGCCCTCATATGGCGCACAAGCTTTTCCGGCGGATCATAAAAAGCAAATCCGTAATCGCCGGTAAATACGCATGCATCGGCAGAAATCGTTTCAAGCAGTGTGCATATTCGTTCAGTCAACCCCGGAATACCGCCTATATGAAGATCGGAAATATGAAGTATCCGGTACCCATCGAATTGGCGCGGCAAACGAGACAACTTCACAGTATGTTCTTTGATGCGGATATCCAGCGCATTTAAAATACCGCGCTTATATAACCCTATTGCACGAAGGAAATACCACAACCCGAGATGCACATACCGAAATAAACCGACTGAATGCACACCGCTTTGATAATGTGCCCACGCTTGCCGGTGTTCAGCTTCTTTTGCCTGTCGTTTTTCCTGCGCGCGATTCGCAGACATTTTTTTATGCATGCCGTGATTCCGACCCAGAACTATTGTTAATAAAAAATTTCGATGATATTTTCTTTATATGCCGCCGCATTTACGGTATCATACATTAGTAATAAATTAAAATGCTGAAGTTCATTTTTATCCAAAAATACGGCATTCCGAGGAAACCATGAATTCAAAGCCGATTCTTTTTATCACCGACGGCAATTTTCTTTCACATCTTCTCCGATGCATAGAAATTGCCCGTGTCCTTCGTTCAATGGGAGAAAAAGTCGTTTTTGCCGCCAGCGGCAGATATATTAAACTCCTCCATTCTCAAGGGTTTACTATTCATCCGGTATTCACGAATGACCCCGACCATACGATGAAAGCCACGCGCGCCTCTATGATGAAATATTATGATCAGATGTTGATTGTGCGGTCGATTTTCTCCGAAGTTGAGTGCCTGCGCACTGTCAATCCAAAAGTGGTAGTCGGCGATTTCCGCTGGACATTGAAAATCAGCGCTGAATACTGCGGCATACCTTTTGTCAGCATTATCAATACCCTATGGACACCGTATTACGGGCTCCGCAGGTCAATTCCCGAACAACTCCACATCAGGAAATTCATCGGAAAAAAAATGTGCGAACTGCTCGGCCCATGGCTTAAAGAAAAAGTGCTCGTCAAACGAGGCAAACCATTCATGAAGATGCGCAACCAGCTTGGTATTTCGCCGCTCAAAAACCTCAACCATGAGATGTGCGGCGATTTGAACCTGATGCCGGATATACCCGAACTGTTCCCCACACTCAATTTGCCGGAACATTTTAAGTATATCGGCCCGTTGTATGCCGGCGACACATCGCTTCCCGTACCGGATAATCCGCACGTCCCCGACAAACCATTTATCTATATTACGTTGGGAAGCACTGCAACACCGCGGCTGATCAGCTTGCTTTTTAAAGCATTCGAATCTCTTGACATCCCTATAGTAATGACAACCGGCAAACAACCGGTGACACATCCTGTTCCGAACAATTTTATTTTGATGGATTATTTATCGGCACGCCAAGCATATAAAAATGCCCAGCTTGTCGTATGCCATGGCGGGCACGGCACACTGTACCAAGCATTGTCTTATGGAAAACCCATTATCGGAATCGCAACGCATAACGACCAGCAATGGAACCTCGACCGGATTCAGGCTGAAGGGCTCGGATTACAGTTTAATGAAAAAACATGCACTCCTGAAACACTTAAAAATGCTTATATAAATATGGTATCCGGCCAGTCATTCGCAAATAATGCTATTAGATTCAAAACTATTCTCGAACATTACGATGCTCCATCCATTGCCGCAAACGAAATCATCCGCTTTGCACATAATCCGCTAATGCAATACGCAACTGTCTAATGCCTGCATAGAAGGAAATCATATTACCCCCAGTTTTTTAAGGAGTGAAGAATGGCATGACTACAAAAAAAATTGCACTTGGTACCGGTGGAAACAAAGGAGTCGGATTTGAAATCTGCAAACAGCTTGCGCAAAAAGATATGCTTGTTATTTTAACGGCACGCGCTATCAGCCGAGGGCAAGCGGCAGTTCAAAAACTGCGAGCCGAGGGCATAGGCGTACTCTTTCACCAGCTTGATGTGACTGATATCGAAAGTATAGACACCGCCCTTAATTTTATTAAGAAAGAATTCGGCAGGCTTGATATCCTTGTCAATAACGCCGGTATCTTTATAGACCAGCAGTTCACCGGACTTACCGTCGATCCGGAAATGGTAATAGCCACATACCGTACCAATGTTATCGGCCCGCTTATGCTTTGTCAAAAATGTATACCTCTGATGCGCGAAAACGGCTACGGGCGCATCGTCAACATTTCCAGCGAACTCGGATTGCTCCATGGAATGAATACCGGCCAATTCCCTGCATACCGTATGTCAAAAACCGGTATTAACGCGCTTACCCGCATCATGGCATCGCTGGTAAAAGACGACAACATCATTATTAACAGCATGTCGCCGGGATGGGTAAAAACCGATATGGGCGGACAGGATGCTCCCGGAACCGCAGACGAAGGCGCTAAAACCGCCGTTTGGCTTGCTACACTGGACAACGACGGGCCGCGCGGACGGTTCTTTTCCGATTTTGCAGAAAGAGATTGGTAAACATCCATGGGATACGTCCGATAATTCATACTAACTATAAAGGAGTAAACAGTTATGCTGATTACAATGCGAATTTTATGGATAGCATGCGCACTTTGTTTCATTAACTACTTTACTATCCCTTCTGAATACATCCAGCGGTCTCCTATCCTGCATGGGTTGACATTACTCTTATTTTTATTGACCATCGGTTTCATATACATCTATTACATCTACAAAGCCTGTACCGCACAATTTCCTCGCCCTGCGGTAAAATGGTGTTGGATAGCGCTGGTGGTTTTTGTCGCGCCAATAAGTTCGTTGATTTTTCATATGATGGTTTTAGAAAAAGGAAAAATAACCGATCCATCTCCAGCAACAACAGCGCCGCCTGCAAAAAAGCCGTAACAGCCTTCTTAACTTTTTGCTAGAAAAAACCGGCGTGCAATGATATTCTCCGCCTTTAGAACAAATGTTTCAATTAAGAGAGAGTTACAGTATGGGAAAACCCTGCGATTTTTTCGGCGAGTTACTCGGCACGTTCATATTAGTTTTTTTCGGATGCGGCTCTGTTGCCGCCGCAGTGCTTTTCAAAGCTCACACCAGTCTCTTTGAAGTGGCGTTTATATGGGGACTGGCAGTAACATTCGGTATATATGCAACACGCCATATGTCTGCGGCACACCTTAACCCTGCAGTAAGTATTGCCATGGTTGTAGCCCGCAGAATGCCGGCAGGAAAATTGCCTTTACATTTCGCCGGCCAATTCGGCGGCGCTTTTTTGGCGGCGGCATGTTTGTACCTGCTCCTTGGGCCGTCTATTGCTCATTTCGAGCAAATGCACGGCATTGTGCGCGGATCGGCTGAATCGGTAAAAACCGCCATGATATTCGGAGAATTTTATCCTAACCCTGCGGCGGAACCAGCGGCTCAAGTAAGCCACCTACTCGCCTGCGGCGCTGAGTTTACCGGCACATTTTTACTCGTTCTCCTTATTTTTTGCTTCACTGACAAATGCAATCTTGGCAAACCCGACGACGCAATGGCGCCATTTTATATCGGGTTAACCGTTACTGCCATTATCAGCATTATAGCGCCGTTTACCCAAGCAGGGCTTAATCCCGCCCGCGATTTATCGCCGCGCCTTTTTGCTTGGCTTGCCGGCTGGAAAACCGCCGCTTTCCCCGACAATCACGGCGGGTTTCTCACGGTGTACGTTCTTTCTCCTTGTGCGGCAGGAATATGTGCCGCACTAGTGTTTCAATGGTGCATCCGTCCTCTCTTCTGCGATGGAAAAAAATGTGACTGATAATCACTGGCACACAATACATTTTTATTCTGAATTTCGGCAGAGATTTTAAACTAAGTTATATACATGTTCTGTACGATAATTATTAAATGAACTAACAGTATGCATTTTATTGCCTTGAATAACATGATGTGATAAACTGCAAGCATAGTAAATCTTTAAACAATTATAAAAAGATATTTAAATACTATGAATCAGAAAGATTATATGCGTTTGATATTATTGCTGTTTCTTATAGGCATCGCTTACGTGCCCATATGGGGTTGGATGTACCATCGGTGGACGGCAACAGACACGTATTACAGTCACGGGTTTCTGATACCGTTTATCAGCCTTTTCCTGCTTTGGAAAAAGCGCGCTGAAATATCTGAAGCCATAAAAAAACCTCAAGGCGGAAGAATAATTTTCTTGCTTGCCGGTTTTTTTCTGCTGTTCTTATCAGCTATGTGGCGTTTTTATTTTCTTGGAGGGATATCGTTTTTGGCAGTGCTCTATGGATTGACTGAATACCTTTTCGGAGCGCCATTGCGGAAACTATTCTTTTTTCCTATTCTTTATTTATTTTTTATGGTGCCGATTCCCGAAGCATGGATTGCAGTAATTAACCTCAAATTAAAATTTTTCGCCACTGCTATCGCTGTCTGGGCTGTTGACCTGACCGGCATATTGGTTGTTCAGGACGGAAGCCGAATATTTATCAACGAAGGGGTTATGACCGTCGGCGATGTATGTAGCGGCTTGCGGTCTCTCATATCTCTGCTGGCATTCGGAACGCTGTTTGCCTACATTTGCAAACTGCCGTTATGGAAAAAATATTTTCTTTGGATTATGGCATTTCCTTGTGCAATTGCCTCTAATGTAATACGTATTATGGCTTTGTGCTACGTGGCAGAATGGTTCAGCGTTGAAACCGCCACGGGAAAATTTCATGATATGTCGGGGCTCGGCGTTTTTGTCGTGGCATTCTGCATCATGTTCGGCATTGAAAAGGTAATTGCATCTCACCCATTGAAAGAACAAACATCATGAACAACAAACGCTTAATTACCACAATCATATTTTTGTTGATCTCAACCGCCGTCATATGGTTCGGCTTTTATTATAACGTAACATTTTACGGCAAGCATTTTGCCCAGAACATACCCAAAACAATCGACGGTATGAACAGCCGTGAAATTATTATGGACCAACATACGCTGGACATACTTGAGACAGAAGATGTGTTGTTCCGCGAATACCGCCGTCACGGCGAATTCGAAAACCCTCTTTATTTATGTATCATTTTTTCAGAAAATAACCGCAAAGTAGCTCATCCGCCTGAATTATGCTTGTCAGGAGGCGGAAATATCGTTGAAGAGAAAAAGGAAATCCGTTTTGATTCGGAAATCAAAAATAACTTCGACGCTCAACGCCTTATTGTAACATCAGGACACCAAAAATCGATGTATCTTTACTGGTATAAATCGGGGAAATTTTCATCGTCAAATTACCTGCTTCAGCAGTTCTTTGCCGCCGCAATGCAGTTGGTATATAGAAAAAGCAGTTGCGCTTTAATCAGAATTTCCGCACCTATACCTCCCGATGAAGAACCGCCTTATCATCAAACGGAACAAAGAGTTGTGGAATTCAGCAAAAAAGTAATTCCTTTAATCGCAAAAGAACTGCCCTAAAAAATTACCGTTTCAAATAGACTTTTTTCTCGTGAATCATCTGTTGAAGTTCATGGAAAGGAAACAAACTGCCCGGACACAACGTCCGCCCTTCTTTTATGTGCCGATGCCCCAACACATTTTCATCAGGAATACCGCAAACCGACTGAAGCACTTCTACCAATGCAACAAGCGACGCAAATTGTTTTCCCGTAGGAGCATATTCCTCAAAATTTCCCACAAGACAAATGCCGATACCGACATTGTTATAAAAATCCGATTTAACATGGCCGCCATTTATTTGGTTTTTCCAGCGAGGCCCCACCTCAATATTGCCGTCAGGGCCTTTATTGCCGTTCGTAATAACAAAATGATATGCCAATCCATTCGCCATGCGGCGTTTATACCTATGATAATTATCAAATGACCGTGCATTTCCCATATCGGTAGCGCTGTGATGAATCAGGATATACTGCCAATTCCTCAGTGTGCCGGTTTGTCCATCCACAACCAATGAATAGACATAATCGAGAAATTTTTCATTCGGCTGGGCACGGGTTATTGCCGGCTGGACTATCGGTATAAATACTTGTTTCCCGACAAAAAGTTTCTGAGGCGACGTAATATTATTCACTTGAAGGATTGTATCAACCGGCACTTTATACCGGTGCGAAAGTTCCCATAACGTATCCCCTTTCGCAACCGTATGATAAAATCCTTGGCTCTGCACCGGCGCCGTGCTAACTGGCAGAACTGTGTTTTCCCCATTCGGAATAGTAATTTTTTGCCCTATTTGCAACGGGGCGGAGCTATCCAGATTATTTTCTTTAATCAATTCTTTTATCGGTACTTGATATGCCCGAGAAATTTTCCAAAGCGATTCCCCTTTTTTAACAGTATGTATGATGTTGTCCGCCACTACTGCCTGAGGGAGAACGTTAATAAAAAGTAGTCCGCATAATATACGCCATAGTATTTTTTTCATAAAATGCACTCATTTTGAACACTGTTGCTTCATATGGTTTTTACTAAAAATAAAAATGTATGAGATATCGATTTTTTTTGCCAGAACTTTTTTATGATACCAATAAAATTAGCTCAAATTATAAAAAAAACATCTGCATTCCGCTAGAGTTTTCTATTGACTTTTTCACTCTCTTTACATACCCTTAACATTACGCTGACGAAGCGGTATTTTCACAATAGATATCGATAATATCGAGGTGATTTTTGTTCGTTTACCAAGAAGAATATTCAGTATTAGATGTCGAACGCCTGACACATATTAAACGGCACTGCCTTGCGTATTACGATCGAATCGGCATCTTCTCACCCAGTATTACTAATGCAAAAAGAAAAAGGGCGCGCAGAAAATACACTCTTCTCGACATACTCGTTCTGCAAGCAGTATCCGAATTGAAACTGCGCGGGATGGCGTTTAACAAAATACGCAAAGCAATAGAATACCTGCGTAAACACCACGGATTAGAAAAACCGTTCCATGCCGCATTAGACGGCAGGCATAATGTCCGCATCTTGACTGATGGATTGAACGCGTTTTACATTTGCTTTAATGACCACGAAATCATCGAGCACCTTAAAACCGGCGGGCAGTATATGATGTTTGATGTCAGCGATGCCGCCTTTGACCTGAAAGAAAAAATTATGGCGCTCCATCTGTACAAGCGCAAACAGGAATCGGAAAAGTTCAAGCAAACTGATTCATCCTGCATAAACCTTGCTAAGTGGCAGTCAGCCCAATCTCTCTAGAAATTCTTTTCCGAATAATCAAAAATATACTCATTTAGGCACAGTATATCCTGCGGATGGCGGTGCGCGTTTATATGCGATAAAAAAACAGTTTCCCGCGCTATATCAACGGGAACAATCACACCGAACGACCAACCGCTCAGCATACCCGCTCGGCGTTTGAGTTCCTGAAGGATACAAGCGCTGTATTCAACCTTATCAGCAAGAATCACAAAATAATGCCCGACAGGCGATATCGCCCGTGACAGGGTACGGCAAAATTCATCTATAAACTGCCGTATATTCTGCGGAGAAAGCGTTTGAATATGTTTTATATAAATGAAGTTTTTAAGAAAAAAAGTGCTTTGAACAGAATAATCATAAAACGAATCACCGTGAGGCATTCGAACCCACTTTCGTGCTTCAAGGTTTTGAATCAATTTCTGCAGACGATCGGGATAGGACGGTTCTCGCCTGACACCAGTAAATAATCCAGACCGGCACTTGCCGCACCTTGCGCTTCCGGTTCGATTCTGAGTGCCGTCCGCTACGCGATTAAGCGTATTGCACTCTTCGCACCGCACATATTTTATACGGTGGGATGAACTGTTTTTTGATTGCCAATACCGCATTCGGTTATCAAAAACCCGTTTTTTAGCCGGATCGCTCAGGTGCTCATATGCTTCATTGATCAATTGGGCTTCTTTAATATCCCCTCCGAAATCAGGATGCTTCCGTAAATCTTTCATCAATGTTCTATATGCCGATTGGATGACCGCGCGGTCTGCGCGAGGATCGACTTGCAAGATTGCATAGTAGTTAATCATCTATGTTCCTCCTTGAGTATTTTCCAAAATCGGGAGAATTCTTTGCAATAAATATGCCAAGCATCCCTGAGTGGAAACGATCATTTAATTTGAACTAAGAATGGATTTAGGGTGTTGCCATACTATAGGCATTACGCATCCTCAAAACCGCATATTTTTTTTGCAGGCGCAAATTTTTTTTGCATGGAAGATAGCTATTGATTATTGAGACGCTTGTATGGATTGTCTATATATAATGGGATCGAAATGATAAAGGTACTTCCCTTACCCGGTTCGGAATGTATTTCCAGCGTACCATTATGTTCCTGAATAATTTTTCGTACAACAGGAATTCCCAATCCTGTTCCTTGTGAGCCTTTGGTACTGAAGAATTTTGACATGAGAATCTTATCGATTATTTCCTGCGTCATGCCTGATCCATTATCAACAACCTCAATAGACACTGTATGAGCATCAGGACGGCGAGTCTTTAAACGAATAGAGGGGTTGCTTATTTTTTTGCAGGCATCAAAACTATTGCCTACTAAGTCCAGCAAACAACGGTGCATACGCTGAGAATCGAAATAGCAATCCGGTATTGACGTATCATAATCTGTTTCAATTTTCACGTTATTCGTTTTTGCTCGGGCTTCAAACAGCTGTATTATATCATTCAAAACTGAAGCAACACTCTGGCGAGTATAGTATGGTTCGCGTTTTTTTGAAAACTCCAGCATGTCTAGGGCAAGCATAGAAATGCGGTCAATATTGCGTTCCGCCATCGGCCATACTTTTTCTACGGTGGCATGGTCTTTTTCTTTTAATGCCGCACGGATTAAATGTGCGCCGCCTTCCAAACCGGTTAGAATATTCTTTATATAATGCGCAAGCCCTGCTACTGTTTCGCCAATCGCGGCAAGACGGCTGACAGAAATATTTTCACTAATCAGATGTACACGTTCTACGGCAAGAGCGACATGAGCCGCCATCCCTTCACACAGCATAAGATCGCGCTCAGTAAAACCGCCGGGGGCATTTTTATTTACCAATTCGAAAACACCGATTACTGAATTCTCTAGCAATAACGGCGTAGCCATCAATGAATGTGTCCTAAACCGGGTAAACTTATCGACACGAGCACTGAAACGCGCGTCGTGTTCAAGGTCGTTGCTGTACATGGATTCTTTGTGTTTGAATACCCAACCCGCAATTCCTTCATCGGTATTCAGGATCACTTTTTTCAATGTTTCCGATTTACTGCCGGTAGCGGCATGAAAAATGAGTTTATCCTGCTTGTCGTCATACAATAAAACCGACGCTCCTTCCACCTGCATTACGCGCGTACAATAATCGATAATCGTCTGCAAGAGCATCTCATAATGCATAGCGGTATTCATCAGCTTACACATCTCAACGATGATATTGAGGTCATCAGGTTGCATAATATATCGTTTATGATTCGAAAAGTCAGTCATCGGAATACTTTCTTTATCTTATATGCCTAGGATTTTACGGCAGTGTGCTGTGCATTTTTTTTGCCGCGCAGTCTCCATCGAAGTGCAACCATCTGCTTTAAACTTCGCATACAGGCTTTTAAAAGCTTAAACCCAAAAATAGAAACTGTCCCTGTTTTTCTCGGATAGTGGTTAACCGGAATTTCTTTTATTCCCACTCCGAAATATGATGCAGTAAGTGCAATTTGTATAGAGGGAGCAAAATCAGCGGTATTCACCCAATTGAGTATTCGCTTAAGGGTTTCTCGTTTATAAAGCCGAAACGGACAGTTGGCGTCACGTAATTTTGCCCCAAACAACAAGCGGTTAAGAATCAGTACCATACGTGAAATTATTTTCCGGTGAAGCGGGTCTTGCCGATTCTGCCTGACGCCGAATACGAAATCGTACTGTTCGATATAAGGATGGAGTTTCCAGAAATCTTTGGGGTCATGCTGATAATCACTGTCGGTGTGAAACACGTACTCTTTAGATGCAATGTTGAAACCGGTACGCAATGCAATCCCGTGCCCTGAATTGACCGGAGTCTTTACCACAATCAGCTCACGGATTTCTTTCTGGAGATTTTTCAGTATTATCGGGGTATTGTCCGTACTCCAGTCATCAACGACGATAAACTCACAATCAGGGTTATTTCTGAGTATTTCGTTATAAAAATTCCGCACCGATCTTTCAATAATCGCTTCTTCATTGTATGCAGGCATTACTATTGAAATTGATTTCATACGTTGCATTATCTCCGTAAAATGCACTTTTACTGGTTATAAACACGAGTTCTCAATGATATCATCTAAAGAACAATTTTCGATGTAATATTTTTGTGCTTTTTGAAACTTTAACTGATCCCACTGGGTTATTGGTTCTGCGGCCTCTATTTTTTCTCGAATCTCCGTGAATGTTCTCTTATGAACACTTTTGAAATACAATTTGCGGTTAAACAGAATATTATATTCTGAATTAAAAAAGATTATAAAGGTATACTGCTGTTGAGCCAGCAGGCGCATGAACCAATACCCTGCATTACTCATATCTTGCAGGCTCGACGGGCATGAATCTACATTAACGATTGTTTCGCTTACATGAATTTCCCCGTTGCCAAGCGACAGCAATACATATGCGCCGACTACGCGCCCAAACGGCGTTTCCATATAGTTCAATGCAATATCAGGATTCGCTTTTTTTATTATGGACGGTTTGAGCGAATCGTTTTCGATAAACCGAAAGAAAGAAACCACACGCCGGCACGTATCGCGGAGCGATACCAGCGACATACCGCCGGAAGGAATGTCCTGCATATCGGGCGGAAGTTCTTTCTGGTCTTCGTGCCATGAAGGATAATAAAACGGAGAAAACCATTGTTCCGGATGTTTGCCGACTCCTTCAAATTCTACGTTGTCGGGATAGAGTTCCGCTAATTGGCGCACAAGCTCCAAACCGGTTTTCCCTTGAGCGCGCGCTATTTTTGTACACGCCGCCCAATAATGGTATTCCGGATTATTAGTTTCAAGTTCGATAGCGTTCTTCAGGTTCTGTTCGATTTGTTCAATAATCTCACTTTTGAAGTTTATCGTCATATACTGATCAGTAATCTCTTTGTGAAGCCCTTGGTCTGCTATATTGCCGGCACGCTTAATATATTCTTCGGCGGATGGCATGGATACACCTCATGGTAAAGATTTGCTTTGAACTATGCTCTACCTATATTGACAAACTCCTGCACATTCGTCAAGAAAGTTACGAAGGAATCGAGGAAATATCCTTTGTTTACAACCGGTAAAACGGTATCGTTAGAGTTTTATCTAAATTTATCTATTAGTTTCACCGAGATATATTTCAAATAATCGCGATGAAAAGATACTTGACGGAAACTTCCTCATCATTTAGAGTATTTACTATTAAAATGAACCATGTACAATTAAGGATATGGCCCGATGGCAGACGAAAAACCTGCTTCTGATAATCAGCCTGAAAAAAAAGGCGCTGAAATGACGGAAAAAACAAAGGAAGTACCGTCTCAGAAAGAACCGCAAGACACATTATCAAGCGATAGCCTTGCATCAGCTCCCGATGCTCTTGAACAACCGCAGAAATCCGCTGAACCGGATACTCCTTCTTCACACGGCGAATCTGCCCCGGATAAGGAAGAAACACCTTCCGCGGTTCAAGATCAATCTTTTATTCAACAGGCAAAAGACTTTTTACAGCAGTATAAGGCTGAAATATCTCTTGCCATCCTTCTCCTATATGTACTTACACTTGCCATAGCAACAATAATAGAAATTTTAGACCATTAGAATAGAGGTGCGAGGACTGACGTATGCTCACAATTTTAAGAAAAAAAATGAAGATTATTTTTGTAATCATTTTACTTGCGATAATTCCGGGATTTACGATTTTCGGAATCGGCAGTTTGTTCCGGACTCCCGAAAAAACACATATCGGTGAAATCAACGGAAGAAAAGTATCTTACAAAGAATACCGCTCAGCATATACCGCGGCGCTTTGGGAAGCATATATGAGCGAACAGACGCCAACGCCGGATGAGCTCAATGACACCACATGGAACCGCCTTATCCTGCTCGACGAAGCACGTAAATACAACCTTATAACCAGTGATACGGAAGTTGCGACGCGAATACACCGCATATTTCAACGAAACGGTAAATTCGACAAAGTGTTCTATATCGAGGCATTACGAAGAAACGGCATCTCTCCTGAAAATTACGAACGCGAAATACGCAATGCAATAACCATCGATAAACTGCGCGATATTATTGTTAGCGGAACAAAGGTAACCGATGTTGAAATTCGAGACAATTTCATTCAGGAAAATGAAAAAATCACCCTCTCATATATTTTGTTCCAGTTCCGCGATTATTACGAGAGTATCGATACAAACGATGAAGTTTTGATCGCATACTTCGGCGAACATGAAGATGCATACAAGAAGCCTGACGAGGTCAATACCCGTTTTGTCTATGCGGCAATCGATCAGTTTTTGCCATCCGTCACTGTAAACGACAATGATGCGCTTGAATATTATGACGAACATACATCAGAATACATAACCGAACATAAAGTCCATGCGCGGCACATTTTATTCAAAGTTGCCAATGACACCCCGGAAGATCAAGTGCAGAAAATCCGTGAGAGGGCTCAAGCAGTGTTTGAGCGCGCGATCGCCGGCGAAGATTTTGCCGCGTTGGCTCAGGAAAATTCCGAAGGCCCGACTGCACCGAACGGCGGAGATTTAGGATTTTTCGCCAAAGGGCAAATGGTAAAACCCTTTGAGGATGCCGCATTCTCTCTGACAGCCGGTGAAATATATCCGGAACTTGTCCGCACTAATTTTGGATTCCATATTATAAAAGCTGAAGAAATTCAAGAAGAAAGCCAGCAGACATTTGAAGAAGCTAAGACAAAAATATTAGAGACATTGCAACGTGAAAAAGCATCAGCTCTTGCACGCGAACAAATAGAAGAATGTTACTACAAAAGCGAAGACCTTAAAACACTGGTTGAAACAGCGCAATCACTACAATTGCCGGTACAAGAAACCGGTTATTTTTCTCAATTTTATAATATTCCGATAGTTGGCAACTCGCGCGAATATCATGACCAAGCGTTCGCGCTGGATTTGTTCCAGATAGGCGATATCGTGCAAACAGAAAGCGGTTATTATCTTCTTGCTCCCATTGAAAAACGCACCGGTGCACTGCCTGAATTTTCTTCGATCAAAGAGCGCATCCTGCGTGATTACCGCCGCGATACTGCAACAACCAAAGCGCTAGCCGATGCACAAAAAGCATTAGATGCAATAACAGCGGCACAAAAAAACGCGCCGGATAAATCGTTTGCACAATGTGCCGAAGAAGCAGGTTATACTGTTGTAACCAGTACTGGATTCCCTCGCAATAACCCCGATCCGAACCTTGGATATGCTGAAAAGTTAACACAAGAATTGTTCTCGCTTAAAGTCAACGAAATGAGCCGGCCGCTTGAAACAAGTTCCGGCATTATGATAGCAACACCGCTTTCTTTTGAACTGCCCGATGAACAAACATATGAAACTAAATACCCTGAGTTAAAACAACAGCTTGCTTACCAGAAAAAATTCATGATCTTTCAAGAGTGGTTTGAAATTGTAAAGCGGAATGCACAATTGATCGACTTAACAAAGGTCATTCAGGAACAATCCGAAGAACCTGAGCCAATAACGGAAGAACTGCCGTAATTTCGTTTTCTTTAGGTGCGAGAGATATCATTCTGAATCGTTGTTTGAGAAGAAATTGACTCTTTTTTCTCCGATAATAGGGATACGATTTGGTTCATAAATTGCGTCACGTCTTTAAATTGGCGGTATACGGAAGCAAAACGGACAAAAGCGACTTCGTCCAACCCCTGCAAATGCTCCATAAGTTGTTCGCCTATTTCATTTGTAGAAATTTCCCTAAGGTTTTTATTTTCTATATATCGCTCTAGTTCGTCTGCAATGCTTTCAATTTTTTCGAGGCTGATAGGCCGTTTTTCACATGCCTTCATTAAACCGGTCAGTACTTTTTGTTTATCGAACGGCTCTCGGCGCCCGTCTTTTTTGATCACCTGAATATTCGGCCTCTCCAACGTTTCATACGTTGTAAACCGGCGGTGGCAATTCAAGCATTCGCGTCTGCGACGAATTGCCCGCCCATCTTGTGACAACCGAGAATCCACAACTCTATTTTCCATAAAGGAACAAAATGGGCAACGCACTCGCTTTTCTCCTTTTCGGCACATGTTCGCCTATCATTTAGTTTGCTGTAATCTTACCTTTTTCTCTTTAGCAACACAAGGGATTTGCATTTTGATTGCAAAGAATATCATTTCTGCCTCTATTTTTTTAAAATATCAGTAGACAATTCCAATCATAATAGTTTAAGTTTAGAGACATGAAAAAATTTTTTAATGGCATTGCCGTACGATGGTATAATCAGCAGTACCATGATAAAAAGTGAAACTGCATTCCGTATTTGGCAGAACCTTCGCTATTATTTTTTTAAGGATATTCTGTTGATGAAATCAGGAATGAGCATTATGTTAATTATCGGATTTACCGGGCAAGCCCTTTTTTTCTCTCGTTTTTTGATTCAGTGGATTATTTCTGAAAAGAAAAAGCAAAGTGTTATTCCCACAATCTTTTGGTACTTAAGCCTCGGTGGAACTATCCTTCTCCTGACATATGCGCTTTTCCGTAAAGACCCTGTTTTCATTATTGGACAGGCGTTTGGATTTTTCGTTTACATCCGTAATATTATTCTTATTCGAACACACAAAAAAACGCTCATTCAAAATAAATAGTTACATTAAGGAGTAACAACAATGCAAACATATATTCGTATTTCTGTATGTATTCTCTGTGCTGTTTTGATTGCCGGCTGTGGGAAAAAAGAAGATAAGAAATCAACGGAGACGCCTCAAAACCAGTCTAAAGACACGCAAAAAATAAGCAGCAAACCGAGTAACTCAACGGCGCCAGAAACCATCCAGCAACTCCAATCTTCGCCCGAACCGGAAGCAAAAAAAATGGAATCAATGGGAGCCGCTCCTGATTTTACCCTTACCGCATTAGACGGCACACCGGTTTCATTGAGCAGTTTATCTGGCAAAGTTGTGCTTATTGATTTTTGGGCAACGTGGTGCCCCCCATGCCGCAAAATGATTCCCGCACTCAAAGATTTACATTCAAAATACAATCATCAAGGGCTTGAAGTTATCGGTATTTCGCTTGATGAAAGCGGGCCTGAAACCGTGAAAGCTTTTGTCGAATCCATGAAAATGCCCTATCTAGTCGCAATCGGTGACAATACACTGAGCGACAGCTATGGAAAGATCAATGCAATTCCTACCTCATTTATAATCGACCGCAAAGGAGACATACGCCAAAAGCACGTCGGTTTTGTTGAATTCCAAGAGCTAGAACAATCAATAAAACAACTGCTTTCAGAAAAAAACTAGACGCCTTGTAGCAAAACACGTCATTCCGGCATATTCGCGAAAGCATTAAATTTTTCTTTTATTATTACGTATATTCCTCATTATTAGTGCTTATCAAAAAAAGAGGCTTCTTTTCTTTTCATACTATCCCCTTGCATATTTCAAAATATGTGATATATTATAGTAGAATTCATTTAAAAACAGTAAAATTGCAATAACTATAATTATATATGACTCTTCCGCAATGGTGCCTATGCATACTAATGGCAGCAAATATGATATCTATACCGATGAAGAATTGGTGCTGAAAGCTAAAGACACCGATTTAGGCGCATTTGACGAGTTCCATGCGCGTTATCTGAAAAAGATACTCAATTACGTAAACCGTGTCGTCAATGATTTTCAAAAAGCAGAAGAAATTACTCAAGAAACCTTTCTGCAAGTCTACCGCCACCTCGACACCTATCGCCCTGAAGGCAAGGTATCTTCATGGATATTCAAAATTGCCACAAACCTAAGTAAAAATGAATTACGGAATCAAAGAAGGCGCAGTATTATCAGCCTTACCCTGAATAAACGGATAGGCAAGAATCAAGAAGAAACCGAGTTGATAGAACTTATCCCCGATAAAGCTGATAACCCCGATACCCTTGCAGAATTGAACGAACTCAGCCAAGCAATAGACAAAGCCATAGATACGCTTCCTTTAAAATACCGAGAAGTTCTCCTTATCTGCGAAATCTACGGGTATTCCTATCAAGAAGCAAGTGAAATTCTTAATTGTTCAAAAGCAAATATCGGGATACGGTTATGCCGTGCTCGGCGGAAAATCAAGAAACTGTTGAATTCTATGGATGCTTCATTGCCCGAATACCTTCCGCTCTCACGCAAACAATAAAAGTGCCCCCAAACTTTTTTAGCACTATTGTTTATCTCACTTACGCCTTCTATGCTGGATTGCTTTTGAGCCACTCATCAGCATACAGCATGGCATCAGATACTTTTGCCATTTTTTAGATCGAAATTCATGAGCCTTTCATATAAAAAAAGTACAAAATATTGCAGAACCCAATTTTAAGAAAACACAACCTTTTTTATTAGTAAAAAACATAAACTTGTCATAATAAGGATATTACAAATCAAAGACACAATCTAAAAAAAAATTATAAATATTTATGCAATTTTTAATTGACAAATTTGTGAATCGTATTACGATTATAATAAAGTACATGAACTATTCACTAATGCGTTCCTTACACAAATCAAGTCATTTATACTCTTCTTTCTGATTATTTTGAGCACGTTCTTTTTTAATCATATTAACTAAGGAGGGATCATATGAGGGTAATATCAATCGTTAATCAAAAGGGTGGATGCGGTAAAACAACCACCGCGGTAAACCTGAGCGATTGTCTGGCGCTCCACCATAAGCGAGTGTTACTCATTGATCTTGACCCTCAAAGCAATGCCACACTTGCGCTGGGTATTGAGGATGCCGATGTCGGAGAAAATATTTACGACGCGCTCTGCGGGAAAACCGCCATACAAAATATTATTAGAGAACCTTTTATAAATCTCTATCTTGCCCCTTCCCGAATAACCCTCAGCGCCGCAGAACAGTTTTTATCAGGAAATGAAGGCCGTGAAAAAGTTTTGGCGGCTCTTATCGAACCGATAAAAAATAATTATGATTTTATAATTATTGACTGCCCGCCCAGCATGGGGTTGCTGACATTTAACGCCTTAATGGCAAGCACCGAAGCAATCATCCCCATTGAGCCAAGTTCTTTTTCCATGCAGGGATTAGGACGCCTGCTAGGCACCATCGAACTGATGCAGGAGCAATGTGAACATAAAATCTCGTATCGAGCATTAACCACAATATTTGACCGCCGAACAAAATTTTCATGGGAAATTATTGAAGAAATTAAACGTCATTTTGGCGAACGTATGTTTTCCACTAAAATACATGCTTCAGTACGCTTGAAAGAGGCCGCGCGAGCAGGAAAACCGATTTGCCGGTTTGATACAAGTAGCCTCGGTTTTTTTGACTACGATGCGCTCGCAAAAGAAATCGTGGATAATGAACTAGTACCTGAAAATCCAACCGAACAATCGCAAGCTCACTCTCCTCGCCTTACTTCCCGCGGAGTGGAATTTACATGTTTTGCACCACATGCAAACCATGTAGAACTGGTGGGAGACTTTAACGAGTGGAAACCCAATCAAATTCAAATGGAAACACGCAAAAAGAACGGTGTTTGGCATAAAACACTCTTACTGCCGCAAGGGAAATATCAGTATCGTTTTATCATAGACGGCGAATGGATACATGACCAGAACAATGAAGCAATAGAGCACAGCCCCTACGGCGGTGTAAATTCTGTAGTCAACGTATAAGGCGGCGTAAGTTTTTTTGTAAACTAAAAAGCCGTTCAAGAATTCTTGAACGGCTTTTTAGTTTATATTCTGCTTATCTTTACTTATTTATTCCAGTTTCGTATTATTTCACATAATAGCCTTACCCCAACCCCGGTAGCGCCTTTGCAGAGATAACCGCGTTCCGTTGTATCCATCCACGCGGTGCTTGCAATGTCCATATGTATCCATGGGGTATTACCGACAAATTCTTTCAAAAATGCGCCGGCAGTAATAGTTCCGGCACCCGGCCCGCCGGTATTTTTTATATCAGCCACATCGCTTTTTATCATTTCACTGTAATCATCCCATAACGGCAACTCCCAAACACGTTCTCCGGAATTTTCGGCATATTGTTGGGCTTTGCGCATTATTCCCCTGTTATTACCCATCAGAGCAACCGCTTTATTGCCTAAAGCCACCATGCATGCTCCTGTGAGTGTTGCAAGATCAAAAAGCGCGGAGGGGTTGTAATTTTTTACAGCATAATCAAGGGCATCTGCCAAAATCAAGCGTCCTTCAGCATCAGTTGAAAGGACTTCAACCGTTTTCCCCGATGCCATTGTAATCACATCGCCCGGTTTATACGCTGATGCACTCGGCATATTTTCCACCGTCGGAATAATCCCGACAAGATGATAAGGGAGTTTAAGTTCAACCGCCGATTTCATAAATCCTATAACAGCGCCAGCTCCTCCCATATCGTATTTCATTTTTTCCATACCGTTGCATGGTTTAAGAGAGATACCCCCTGTATCAAAGGTAACGCCTTTGCCCACGGCAACAATCGGACGGCCTTGTTTGCCTTGAGCTCCATCATACTCAAGTATAATGAACTTTGGTTCGCAGATACTTCCTTTCGCAACGCTAATAATACCATTCATACCCAGTTCTTCAATTTTATTCTTGTCAAATACCGTACACGACAAACCAGGCAATTCGCGCGCAATAGCTTGTGCTTTTTCCGCTAAAACGGCCGGTGTCAAGGTATTGGAAGGAGTGTTCACAATCTCCCTAACAAAATTCACATTTGCTCCGATCGTGACGCCATCTTGAATCCCTTTATTGAAATCTCCGCGCGGCGCTCCCCAAAACACTACATTCAGGTCTTTTTTTGTTTTTTCCTGTTTGCTTTTAAATGCATCAAATTCGAACCGTGACAACACAATAGCTTCAGCACATGCTTTTCCAACGATATAATCACTGGCAGACAAAGGCAACAACGGTTCGATAAGCATTGTATACCCGCGTACATTAAACTGCTGGACAGCAGTATCAACCGAAGCAACTAACTTGCGAAGTTTTTCGAGGTTGAATTCTCTTTTTTTGCCAGCCCCGACAAGGACAACGCGCTTAAAATTCGCTTCAGGGCGGTATAATGTCAGCATTGCAGATTGTTTGCCTTTAAAATCACCTTTGCTGATAACATGTGCAATATCTTTGTGAAGAGCCGAATCGAACTCGCCAATCCAGCTCAAACGGGTTACCGCATTCTCAAACAGAGGAACAACGACCGCTTCTTTATACGCTTTACTCACAGAACGATTGCCTTCAAACCGCATGTCAATACTCCTTTTTATGTTCAACAGTGGTTATTTTTTCACTTGCATTATGTTTTCGATTCTTTCGCGTACTCGCTGTATATACTGCTCATCGCCTTTCCATTTTTCTAAAAATACGCGATAGGCTTTAAGCGCCTGATCAAAGTCATCAATCTTCTCAAATAATTTGCCCATCTCGAAATACAGGAATACAAAATCAGGGTTCTTTAATAATGCATGCTGATAATATGACAGCGCCTGATTATACTGCTGCATATGATGATACATAACCCCAAGGTTATAGTACGACTCCGCTTTTTCGGGAGAAAGTTCAAGCGTTTTTTTAAATTGCTCCAACGCGAGTTCGTACTGCCCGCTATCCATATAAATTTTGCCAAGTACCGTATAGGAATTTGCATTGCCCGGCTCACTGCCTATTGCCCGTTTCATACAGTCTATTGCGTTATCAAGCCACTCAGGCAATTTGTTTTTCGCATACAACTCCATATATACTTGAGACAATTTTTGATAGAGCCCCATCAAGCTAGGATCAATTTTCAGAATCGCTTCATAATGCTCCGCCGCTTCTTCCCATTTTCCCTGTTCAATTTTTGTTTCTGCAAGATTGTTATGGGCAGGCAAATAACTGTAATTCATTTGGACCGCTTTGGTAAACTGATCTATGGCATCATCCAAACGCCCTAATTTACGCAGTGCAGTACCTTTATTGTTATGCGGATCGGGAAGCCGGCTATTGTGCTTTATGCATATATCAAAATTTTCTATCGCTTTCTCGAATTCGCCTTGTTTGATTAACGCAAGCCCGTAATTGTTGTATACATCCGGTAAATCCGGTTCTATTTCTATGGCTTTTTCATAGTATTTCACCGCTTCGTCAATCTGATTGTTATTAAGTAAAATATTGCCGAGATTATTATATGCTTTTGAATATGAAGGATCGAGTTCTATAGCCTTGAGATACGATTCGCGTGCTTTAGGAACATCCTTTTTCTCTTTATAGGCGATCCCAAGGTTGTTATAAGCCTCGGCGAAATTAGGGTATAATTCAAGAGCACGGTAATAGACGGCAATTGCTTCATCGACCTTGTGCGTTCCTCGTAACGCGTTGCCCAAATTGTTCATACAGTTAATATAATACGGATGCAGTTCAAGGGCACGGGTATTGATATCCACTGATTCGGCATAACGCTGTAATTCGTTAAGCGATCTTCCCATTAAAGAATACGTTCGGAAATTATAAGGATTGAGTTTTAGCGATTTACGTAAAGGGATAAGGCTCTTTTCAAAATATTTGCCTTTGTTGTATCGTTTGCCTTCGAGAAAAAAATAATCCGCCCAACACATCCTGTACATCCAGACAATATTAAAAATTGACAACACCGCAAAAACAACCAGCGGCAAACCGACAGAACTGTTTATGAAAGAAACTTTTTTTTCTATCTTCTGAGAACTGTTCATATAAGCATATACAACCATTGCCGAAACAACCGCTGTAAAAAATGGCGGCAGAGACTCATCAAACGGAAAATCAAATATCGCATGCCCCATAAGAGACAAAAGCGAAGTGACGCCTACGATTCCCATGAACGCAAGCAGAAAATTTCGTTCTATGAACATCAAGCGTAATCCGATGTACACAATATTACCCATAAACCACAGGAACAGCACAATTCCTGGAAAACCTAACTCTGCGGTTATCTGCAAATAATCATTATGAGCGCGCTTTGCCTGCCTTTCTTCATTAAAATCTTTGTCAACCGCACCTTTTCGAGCGTACAACGGGTAGTGGAACTGCCAATTGCCTATACCTACACCAAATAAAGGGTTGCTTTTAATCATGTATAATGTGTTTTTCCACGCAGTCAAACGCCAGCTTGCCGAACCTTTTTCTGTTGCAGTAATCGACCTGAGTTCTTCTCCAATATTAACCGTTCGTTTTGAACCGGCTGTTTGTCCGGCACCCGCCGGCATAAGCGCAGAAACAATGAGAATACCGGTAACGAAGGCTCCCGGTAAAATGTGGTGAAAAAGCATTTTTTTCCACTCAATTCTAATACCAAACTCACTTTTCCGTTTAATAAGGCATACTATGCACAATACTGTACCAATACCCAATCCAGCAGTGCTCGACACCCACGCGCCTCGGGTACGTGTAAGCAAGAGAAAATAAACTAAGATAAAAAAAGTGAAACTGCATACTTTTGAAAACCCTTTGCCTCGGTATGCATATGCCGCAAAAAGCGAAAAGGGTATTGTCGCAACAATATATTGAGCGGCGAAATTTTTATTCCCGAATGTCGCCCCCGGCACAGCCGCTTGGTATAGAAACTCGGGGTTAACGCCAAAAAACTGGAATATCCCGATTACCGCCACCGCAACACTGCTGAGCATAATACCAACGGCAACCACCCGTAATTGACGGGGTTCCCTCATGACGTGAAGAGTAACCCAAAAGAACACTCCCATGCATAACCATTTTTGTAAATGAATCACTGCTTCATAATAGTTGATGCATCGGAATAATGATAACACCGCCCATATAAAAAACAGAATAAGCGGAGCGAACGGAAAGGTAAAAATACGATACAAAGAGACTTTTTTCTTCAAGCATATATCAACAAACCATAAAACTATACACAATGGATATACTACATACAACACTGCCATTTTCGGCAAACTGTACATGTCGTAGAGCCCCGGAAGGAAAAAGAGCGGGACAAGAATCACTGTCGTTATTAGAATAGAAAATAATATGCTGTGAAGATTCAATGTTTTTTTGGGCTCAGAAGCAGGAACAGCACTTGAAGAATAGCTATCATATCCGTAGTCTTTTAGGATTTTCGACACGGTATCTAGCGACAAGCCTGTTTCGCGGGCAAGCTGAACAGCTGATTTAACCCCAGCAAACCGCTTAATATATTTTTGTTTCTTATGTGAGATCCCCATTGATAGCGGATACCGTTGCGTTAAAGTTCTCTTCTCATCACGTATTTGCGTGTGTTTGCCCGATTTTTGCCTTACTGAAGTAACTTTGTATTCGTTTTAACAGCAAACACAGCGTATAGCATGATTAAAAGATACTGTAAAACACACTCTTTAATCAATGAGTTTTTAGCGCGATACTACTTTTATTGCTCTTGTACGGGTTTAAACACCCGATCCACCTTAATTTTAAATAAAAAGATTGATTATTTCACTATTCGCCAACTTTGGACTTCATTTTTTTGCCCTGCTTGAACACGACAACACGCTTTGCCGGTATCTCTATTTTCTGTTCTGGGAAATTAGGGTTTATTCCACGGCGCGCACGGCGTTCGGTAACTTTAAAGACACCGAAGTTACGCAACTCGACACTATCGCCATCCTGCAATTTTGTGGTAATAAGTTCCAATGTCCTTTGAATCACGGAATGAACGCTCTGTTGAGTTAAGCCAGTCTCATTGGCTATCCTGACAACTAAATCTCTCTTTGTCATTTTATACTCCTTCACTGTGCTTAAACCTATACGATTTTATCACTTCAATACAAAAAACAATGCATATCCACAAAAAAAACACAACTTATTACTATTCAATCAGTTCTAAGTAATAACCACTAAATAATAATATACATTATAGCTACCATAGTTTGCAACATTTTTTTGTTGCAAGAAAATTACTAATAACCGGTTACATATGATTTTTTTACTGATTCTTTAATTAAAAACACAGATACAAATATTTTATTACAAAATTGAATAATTAACCGTATTGTATCGATACTTTATATTCATGCTGTAATTTATTTCTCTCAAAAAAAACTATGTGCATATCTTATTTTTCCGTGATACCATTAAAACATGCGCTTATCTCTACTCTTTTGTATTATTTTTGCTTATTTCGTTATAGAAACATCCGTATGTTCAATAGACAGTGCGGCTGAAGATACTACCCCAACCTACCAATTTCAAGGCTCTGATACGGAAACACACCTTGAACATGCGCTCACTCTCTTAAAAAATAATCGTCTCGCAGAAGCGGCCATAGCATTTTTTGTGATTCAGCATAACCCGTTTACGCCAACACAGCATCGAACCACTGTGCTCAACCAGTTTAGTTACACCATAAACCGGCTTCGAAGCGATCAGCAGCAAACCGATATTTTCGGGCAGTTGATACGGCGCATCCCGAATGACCAACATCAAAAACTCCTCTTAACTCATTACGCATCAATGCTTGAATCACAAAATAGGACAACAGAAACAGTTGAAATATATCGTCAAATATACCGGCAATGGCCCGGTACCCAAGAAAAATATACCCTTGCTCAAAAACTTCAGAAAGCAGGATACTATCAAGAGTCATACGACCTTTTTTCTGAAATGCTCGAAAACACGCAATACCGTTCGCCCGTATTGCGGCAAATGCTTGAAACCGTACACTTCCTTAATGAACGGAATATCCTTTTCGCACACTTGTTCAGTAAATATGGCGCTGACATCGAATTTAAGTATGATTTGCTTAACGCCGCGTTTGCCGCCGCTCTTGAATTAAAAGACTACGAACGGGCAAAAGATATCACAGTAAAACTCCTACTGCGGTATCCTTACAGCACCGATACGGTATTGCAGAAACTTGTTCCACTAGCACAAAACGGCACATTCAATTCTGCCGATATTTCAGAGCTTAAAACGCTCTTTCCCGCTAATATGTCGGATGACCAACGGTATGTGCTTGCACACCTTTATGCCGCCTCAGGAGCCGTTGAAACGGCAATCCAAACCCTTGCTCCCGTATCAGAGCAGAAAGCCCTCGAATACAAAGCCGATCTCCTCTATTCCACCGGAAATTTGGAACCCGCACACCAAATCTACACCACACTTGTGAATACTTACGGGACAACCCTTGCATGGTATCAGAAACTCGCAGACATTTCATTCAAGCAAAATAACGAAGCCATGACAAAAAACTATCTTTATAAATTTCTGGAAGTCAGCCCAAAACATGATTTCAATACGTACTTTTATGTCGGCAAAATGTTTGAACGATACGGGTTTGCCGAAGATGCAAAACACATTTATATGCTCGGAAAACATTCTGCATATGATAAATCATCCGCATCGCAAGAAATAATCAAATTTTATCTGTCCCAACACGATTTTGCTTCTGCCGCAGAAGAAATTGTTTACACCCAAACCAACGACATCATTCCTCCTCACAATTTATATGACTCCCTTTCCGATTTATTCTATGACCGCACCATGTTCAATTCACTTATATCCGCACTTGAAACACACATTAACGCCGATTCTTCTCTGACGGAACTTCATCGAAGCGCTGTGTACTATTGTCTCTCTGTTTTCTGTTTGGAATCCTCCGATATTCAACGTGCCATTGCGTATTTCAAAAGCTATTTCAGCCTTAACCCGCGTAAAGAGTCCGACGTGTTCACACTAAGTTCGCGCCTTGAGAGTGAAGGGTATGTGCAGGAGGCATACGATATTTTGATGCTTGTGCCATCAGTGTCACCTCACTATAAAACGATATTGAACAAACAAGCTCATTTGCAATGCCGGCTTGGAAACCCATTCACCGCGCTCGAACTGCTTCATCGACACCCTGATTTCATCGATCCGCTCATCTGGGCAGAAATCTATGTGCATGCCGGTGATTTCGATACCGCCGCCAACCATCTGAATAAAATAATGCAGTTTACTCCTGAATACTTTCGAATCAAAGGGGATATCTCTTTTGCAAACAAACAGTTTTCCCAAGCACGCGCCGAATATGAGCGTATTTCTGCAAACAGCGAGTTCTATCATGAAGCACGCCTCTCGATAGCGCTGACCCATCTTTTTGACAACCACTCTGAAACCGCAACAGGGCTATTGGAAGAACTCATACTACTATATCCTAACACGGACGCCTCAAACCGTGCTTTGTACTTCAGGAAAATGATTTCGCTCTGTTATGGAAATGATGCTGTTCTTTCACAATGGATACAAGCCGAATTCTCATATTGGAAAAAAGATTTTACCACTGCCTCACAGCAATTCTCTGCCCTCGTAAACGAATATCCGTATGAGATATTTATTCCTGAACTCCGCTTTAGGCTCTTTGACACCTCTATTTTTTTACATGAATATGATACTGCCCGTGTACAAATCCAATCGCTTACCGATCAATTCCCTGATACCCCTCTCATTCCATACTTAATGTGTAAAATGCTTGAAGAGCCGTTTGCTTCTGAAGAAAAAACAAGCGGGTATAAAAAGATTCTCTATTCGCACCCTAATACATATGACGCGGATATTATCCGAAACATTCTCCGTGATATGGAGTCTAAAACCATAAAAGAAGAAATTAAATAAAAGGGACACATCCTATTATGTTTCGATATCTGTCCAGTATATTCGTGCTTATATCTGCGATAGTGAGCTCATTCTCTTCAGGCAACGGAGAGATGCTCGTTCCCATGGACGATGAGCAAACCGATCATCTCAAGGCATACGGGTTGGCCTATTGGGCGGTTAAACCCGAACAAGGAATGACTGTCAAATGGCTTCTCAATTACCGAGGAGGTTCATTTTTATTTCCTGACGATCCCCGAGTTGTTTCGCACGCTAACATCATGGGAGTGGCATATGAATCGGTATCAGCCGGGAAAACCGCTCAAATCGAAGATGAAATTGCTCATAATAACATGGATATCGTATTGCTGGAAAAAGCGCCGAGGATCGCCGTCTATTCTCCTTCGACAGCTCAACCATGGGACGATGCTGTTGTCTTAGCGCTCACTTATGCGGAAATTGATTTCACAACAATCTGGGATGCCGAAGTATTATCGGGCGTTCTTGAGAAATTTGACTGGCTTCATTTGCATCATGAAGATTTTACCGGGCAGTTAGGCAAATTTTATGCAGTATACCGCAACGCTCCATGGTATTTGACCATGCAGGAAACCAATCAAAAAATGGCGCAACGGTTTGGGTTTGCAACAATTCCGGAACTTAAAAATAACGTCGCATCCGTTATAAGGAGTTATGTCGATAAAGGAGGTTTCTTGTTCGCCATGTGCGCGGCTACCGATACCCTTGACATTTCTCTTGCCGCACTCGACATTGATATTGTTCCCCCTGAAATTGACGGAACGCCGATTGAACTTAATTATCAGAAAAAACTCAATTTCGGCAATTGCCTCGCATTTGAAAACTTCTCGCTTGTTACCCGCCCTGAAATATATGAATATTCCGATATTGACGTGAGTCAAGAAAACTATAAAAACGCTCATCTGAAAGAAGATTTTGTCTTATTTGAGTTTGCCGCGAAGTATGACCCTATCCCGGCCATGCTCACCCAATGCCACCGGCGTTTAATAAAAGGGTTTCTTGGTCAAACAACGTGTTTTGATAAAACAAAAATCAAGAAGAATGTTGTAATTATGGGAGAAGTCAAAGGGGAAAACAAAGCAAAATATATTCACGGAACAGTAGGAAAAGGGACGTTCTCCTTCTATGGAGGACACGATCCCGAAGATTACGCACATGAGGTAGGAGAAGCGCCGACAAACCTTATTTTTTTTAAGAATTCACCGGGTTACCGTCTCATTTTGAATAATGTACTCTTTCCAGCCGCGAAAAAAGAAAAAAGAAAAACATAACTAAAAATACTATTTGCTTTTATACTCAATTGTCGAAATAATAATAAAAAACAGCGTAACATTGACGGAGCAATATATGTCTAAGAATGAACGGTTATTTATTGCGATAACATCATTTAGCATTGCCGCCGCATTGATATTGGTTAACTTAAAAATCCTTTTCACGTATGGGCTCGGCAATAAGCATCTATACCTCGAATATTTTAAAAATTATATCAATCTCCTCATACCTGCTGTTGGGTTTATCGGAGTCGGTTTCTTTCTTCTTAGCCGCCGGAAATAATTGCAATACCGTTACGAAACCAGCGCATCAACCTTAGCGGCGCAGATGAAGTCGTTTTCCGATAAACCGTTGATTGCGTGAGTCGTATACTGAACCACACACTGTTTAAAGCCTACACTTAAATTAGGATGATGGTTTTCTTTATGTGCCATCCACGCAACCGCATTAACAAAAGCAATTGTCTGATAATAACTTTTGAATGAAAATTCCTTAAAAATTGCCGTTCCGTTCGTGTTCCAGTTATTAAGGCTCGGTAAGAGCGCACGCACGGAATCATCGTTTAAAGGAGTCACACCTCCTTCGCATGGTTTGCATGTTTTTGATACTAAATCGGACATGAGTATTCTCCCGTTTATTTTTTCAACCGAACTTAATCATACTGCATTCGAACTAATACGCCAAATAAAAAGAAACTGCTTGCTGATGACAAACCGATACGGTTTATGATACCATACTATTCGGTATATAGTAACCGCAATGCTGGAGGGCTTCGCCTGTGGAATCAAAAAAAACACCGCATTCACCAAATACACCTGAAGATGCAATAGAGAAAGTTGCTCGCTCGTACACACGTATTGAATCAGAAATAAAAAAAGTTATTGTCGGGCAAACACATATCGTCGAACAAATGATGTGGGCTTTATACTCCGGCGGGCACGTTCTCCTTGAAGGTGTGCCCGGGCTGGCAAAGACACTCCTGATTCGTACGTTGTCAAACATTCTCAACCTGCACTTTCAACGAATACAGTTTACCCCGACCTTATGCCGTCAGACATAACCGGCACGGACGTGATTGTCGAAAATGCAAAAACCGGCATGAAAGAGTTCAAGTTTATCCGCGGCCCGATTTTTGCAAACATTATTCTCGCAGATGAAATAAACCGTACCCCTCCAAAAACGCAAGCCGCTCTTTTGCAGGCAATGCAGGAATACGAAGTAACTGCTCAAGGCAATACATATCAGCTTGAAAAACCTTTTTTTGTGTTGGCAACGCAAAATCCTATCGAACAGGAAGGAACCTATCCATTGCCGGAAGCACAGCTCGACCGGTTTATGCTGAACATCATCATTGATTATCCGTCGATGCTTGAAGAAATGGAGATCGTCCGACGAACAACTTCGCCGGTAATATCACCAATCGAACCGGTCTTGAACGCCGCCGACACTCTTTCATTACAGGAATTAGTCAAGCAGGTTCCCGCCGCTGATGAGGTTATACGATATGCAGTAATGCTTGTCTCGATGACTCGCCCCGATTCTCGGTTTGCGCCGGATTTCGTAAAAAAATACATTCAATGGGGAGCCGGGCCCCGTGCATGCCAGTATCTTGTCCTCGGCAGTAAAGCCCGCACCATTTTATCAGGAAGGTATGCCGTATCTTTTGACGATATTGATGCATTAGCTCCACTCGTATTGCGTCACCGGATTATCACTACCTTTCATGCCGAAGCAGAAGGAATCAGCAAAAACGAATTGATCGCAAAACTACTCCATTCAGTGAGGAACTGTGACCTTGCACAAGTATCTTAACCCATCAATTCTTGCTCAACTTCAAGGGTTGGAACTCAAAGCACGGCTTGTAGTAGAAGGAACTGTATCAGGAAAACATAGAAGCCCCTTTAAAGGGTTCAGCGTAGAATTCGCAGAACATAAATCATACTACCCGGGTGACGATATCCGCTATATCGACTGGAAGTTATACGCTAAAACCAATAAATTTTTTATCAAACAATTTGACGAAGACACTAACCTTAAAACATATATACTGCTCGACATGAGCGGCTCAATGAATTTCGGCACTGAAATGAATAACAAATCGGAATTCGGCAAATTTTTAACCGTTGCCCTGAGTTACCTGATGCTAGCTCAGCGCGATTCGGTCGGACTGCTCACTTTTACCCATAAAATAGGCGCTTACATACCGCCGCGCAATACGATGGACCATCTTCATTACATCGTAACCATGCTTGAACAATCCACATGTTCAGGATCAACCGGCATTGCAAAAGCGCTTCATTACTTAGCAAACAAAATAAAACGGCGCGGGCTGATTATTATTATCTCCGATTTAATAGACCGGCAACAGAATGTACTCAGCCATTTGCGGTATCTGCATACAATGAAGCACGAAATAATTGTACTGCATCTTGTGCATCCCGATGAATTGACTCTGCCGTACAAAGGCACAGTGCAATTTACTCATCCCGAACGGCAAGACAACCTGACCACATTGCCTGACAGAATACGAAAAAATTATTCATCACGCATTCAATCATTCATTGAAGCATATGAGCAAAACTGTATTCACGAAGGCATCGACTATCACCGAATCATGACTGATAATTCTCTTGAAGACACCGTATTACGATTCATCGCAAAAAGGAAACGTTATTGATGTTTTTTCTCAATTTCTGGTATTTTTGGTTTATTCCGCTCTGTGCGGTTCCTTTTTTGCTTAATCTGTGGAAACGCCGCCGTACTATCTCCGTGGCATTTCCTTATTTTTCTTTTTTAATGGAATCCCAGATTCGCAATGTGGCTTTTTTTAAAATCCTCAACCTTCTGCTTCTTATCCTGCGCATTGCGTGTATTTTTTTACTGATTGTGTTTATGGCGCGCCCGATAGTGCGGCACGCATCGGCAACCGGCGGAGCCCATACAGAACTGCCAACAGTATTCATATTGGATAACTCGTTGAGCATGAGCGTACCCTTTGAACAATCATCTCCATTCAAGGAATCTCAAGTACAGATTGAACAGGACATTCTTTCCTTTAATCGTGACACTCCTTGTGCATTCATAACAATGAACGAATTCGGCAACCTAATGATTGTAGAATCGCGCGGGATTCCCGAACGTCTCTTGAACGCTTTAAAAAATACCGCCCCCGTGCCTTATAAATTTGATATACACCGTTCAATTCAGGCGGCAGACATTTTTTTGAAAAACTTGCCGGATTCACCTAAAAACATTTTTCTGTACACTGATAATCAGAAATCGAACTGGGTAAATACCGATCCGATTTACCTTCACCGGACACACACACTCCGGTTTGTATCCCCAGATACGTTAGCGGGGGCTGGAGGAATCGGATGGATCGGAATAAGCGATACTCCGTCAATTACGATACAAAGCAAACGGAGCTCCATCAATCCGGTTATACAAAACTTCGGTTCTGATGAACCGATTGAGTACATATGCACATTCAGCATTGATAACGAATCTGTTGCCAACACATATGAAAAATCTGCGCCTAACAGCACATCAAACATTGTTTTGCAGTACAAAGCACCGTTGGACAAAAAATTTTTAAAAGCTTGTTTTTCTTTCAACTACCCTGATTTTTCGATTGATAACCGTCTTTTTGCAGTTATTCCGGTTTATCCGATGCCCCGTCTGTTTATTGCCGGAGACGACACCTCAGCCTTATATTTGGAAAATGCATTACACCTTTATTTTTCCGACAGCGGCGCATCTGCCGTCCCGCCCATTTACCGTATCAGTACCGATCAGGCGCCGGCAGTATCTATTAACGCGACTGACATTGTGTTTTATTGCGCATCAGCGCCCAACACATCGCCCCCAGACTGGATAAAGCGGATCGCCGCTAACGGAACTGCCATAACCGTTTTTTATCAGCCGGACAATGTTTCTGTTCACCATCCTTCTACATCAATCGGAAGCATAAACTTTGCGCACCCACTATTTGCTTCATATACACTGATGGGACGCGAGGCATTCGAGGATATTACATGTTCGCCTCATTCAGGTTCGTTGTTTTTATCCGATATTTCTCAAAGGATACCTTTGCTTACCACGCTTAAAGATACGCCGTTTATGGAAGAACTAAACTTTTATTCAGGGCGTTTTTTTATTCTTTATACTGATGCCGCCGGCATAACGTCCAACCTTGTACTATCGAATATTTTTCTTCCTTTGCTTCATACTCTCATCGATTACAGCTTGACGCTCTCTTCGCATCCGCCTTCATATTTTACCCGAAACATCGGAAGCAAAATAAACATCGAAGATGATAAACCGTTCTCCGTTTTTTGGAACCAGCACAATGGAGAATCGTATACCCTTCACAGTGTATTTATGAGCGGCAAATACCGCATTGACACATTTCCAGTTCCAGCGCCGGGCTTTTATACTCTGCAGAAAGATGCTGAGGAATCGCTCTTTGCGTTTAATATTCCTGCGGCAGAAGGAGATTTGCATCCGTTAAACAGCTCAGCAATCCAAGAGCGGTTTCCTGACAACCCTCCTGTTTTTTCGCTTTTAGAAGAACACTCCGAAAAGAACCTTGGTTGGGGAAAATTAGGCGCTCTTCAGCTCTTGGCTTTCTTATGCATCGCCGCATCATTGCTCGAACTCATTATCGCAAATACAGGCGGATAAAAGGGATAATATGCACATATTTTACCTGTTTTTTCTTTTTATCATACTGTTCGCCAGCGGATTCATTTATCTGCTTGTATATAACAGAGTGTCACGCAAGACATTTTCATTGCTTCTTTTTCTTCGATGGTGCGTTTTGGGGCTACTCGTGTGGCTTATGGCTAACCCGACAATTACATTCTCTCTGCTTCGTGAAAAGCCGCACTGGATAAACTGCATTGTCGATACCTCACAGAGCATGTCGATTGCCGATGAGCACAACGGAACTGCACACCGCATCGATGCCGTTCGTCAAACACTTGCCGGCTTATCTGCACGCAAAGACTTTTCGCATATTAGAGTATTTCGCACAGGCAATACTCTCTCCGCAACGAGTATCGACACCTTGTCCGCCGAAGATACGTCAAGCCCTCTTTATAGTTCTCTCACCGATTTTTTCCGTCAAACGGATGAAAGCTTGCCGGACGTATATCTTTTTTCAGACGGACGAGCCACCGATAAGATAACCGGCCTTACATTTCCATCTCCGATCAATACCGTATTGGCTGGTTCTGTAGAAGAGCAGACAGATATCGCCGTTGATTCCATCGACATTTCTTCGCCTCTTGAAATCAATCAAAAAACTGCAATTACCGTTCATGTCAGCGGACATAAAATTCATCCCAATCTTCCGGCAACGTTAACTTTATCTGATGAAAACAATGAAATTATAGGGATAAAAACAATTACCGCGCCATTTGCCGATTATTATTCTTTCTCATATACACCGAAAAAATTGGGGCCGCTGATTATAACCGGTTCGATTTCAACAACCGAAATAACAGAACCATACCTCCACAATAATCAGGTTCAAACAGGAACCATCGTAAATAAAAATATATTTAAGATACTCGTCGCAGGACAACCGTCTTGGGATATGGGATTCATACTCCGGGCAATCGCATCGCTCGAAAATATTGAACTCGAAATATATAATGTCATAGGTACCGCCAAAAAAGAATTTTTTTCTCTTTCAACACATAAAACAATTCCATCAAATGATCTTTTTTCACACCTTGACACTATTGACGGAATTATTTTTTGCAATATGCCGCTTGCAATCCTGGCACACACCGACACTCAACAGCTTATTCAATTTGTCACCGCTAAAGGAGGCGGTATATTTTTCCTCGGCGGCCCTGACACATTCGGTTCAGGCACTCAATCCGGATTGTTCTCGCTCCTGCCATTCCAGCTGAACTCAGGCGACTTTAGGACACAGCCTATTAAAGCGTTCAGCCCGCCATCAATCCAAAACCGTTCTCCGTTTTCACAATTTATAAAAAAAATTGATTTTTCTCAGTTCCCTCCCCTTGACGGATTTAACAGCGTAGATTCTCTTAAGTTAACTGCTGAAGTACACCTCAAAATCCGCACCTCGCAAGGGAAAGAATATCCACTGCTTATTTCATCAAAAGCAGGGAACGGCAAAGTAATTGCATTTACCGGACGCGGCATTTACAAATGGGATTTAGCGGCGCAAAATAACAGCAGTACCATACTGCCTCTTATAAAAAGTATAATCGGATGGATAGCGGCGCCATCCGACGACGCATTTATGCACGTGCACCTTCCCCGCCTCAACTACTCTCTCGGTGAGAAAGTGCCGTTACAGGTAACTATGCTTAACGCGCTCTATGAGCCGACGGTGGAAGGAACTGTTTCCGGTACCATTACTCAACCGGACGGCAGTAAAACTGCCGCTGAATTTCTTCCTCTGCTGGATACTGCCGGAACAGTATCATACACCTATTTCCCATCGTTGCCCGGCAAACATTTTATCGAACTGGAGGGAACAACACCCGCCGGAGAAGTATCTCATGCAACATCTTATTGTATTGTCCATCAGCCGACCGAAGAATTCCGGTTTATTACCGCTCAAAAAGATACTCTGAGGGAAATCGCAGAAAAATCGGGCGGGGCATTCTTCACTTTATCACAATTTGAAGCATTCATTGCTGAACGATCAGCATCTCGCGGCTATGAACGTATGGAAATTACCCGGCTGGTTATCGACTATCCGGTTATCTTACTGTTCCTTGTGGGGCTTATGGCGAGCGAATGGTATATCCGCATCAAGAAAGGGCTTTCATGATGATTATTGCTACTGTTTTTTTGATATCGTTTATCAAGCTCCTATTTACATCTGTTTTATACAGCGAAGAAATCAAAATATACGATTTTACCATCGGGCGCATTCACTATGACGGAGGCGGAGACTGGTACAGCGATCCTTCGTCATTGCCAAATTTGCTCAAAGCGGTTCGTGACCGACTAGGATTGCATGTTTCAGCAGAAGAATCTGTTGTCAAACCATCGGATCAAACGCTCTATGATCATCCTTTTTTGTATCTTACCGGACACGGGAACATCAGTTTCTCTCCCGCAGAAGTAAAAATGCTGAGGGCATATTTCGAACGGGGCGGTTTCCTCTGGGCAGACGATAATTACGGCATGGATGAATCTTTTCGGCGTGAAATAGCAAAAGTCTTTCCCGATTCCCCTCTCGTAGAACTGCCATTTTCACATCTAATATACCATACGTACTATCCGTTTCAACACGGACTGCCTAAAATACATGAACATGACGGCGGCCCGCCTCACGGATACGGTATTTTTCTTAACGGCAGGCTTGCGGTATTCTATTCTTTCAATACGGACATCGGAGACGGATTGGAAAGCGAAGGCGTCCATGACGATCCGCCTCAATTGCGCGAAGAAGCGCTGAAAATGGCGCTTAATATCGTTCTATTCAGCCTCAATAATTAGCAA
The DNA here is from genome assembly GCA_024233545.1 of bacterium. GTDB lineage: Bacteria > Auribacterota > Auribacteria > Auribacterales > Auribacteraceae > JACKPL01. The sequence continues at coordinate 96,559 of JACKPL010000001.1, read as the reverse complement.
GAAAAGTTATATTTTCATGAGTCCAACGATTGTATTGAGCAACTGCTCAAAAGAGAAGGGTTTGGGTAAGAATATATCAGCCCCTTCAAGCAGAATAATGTCTCTAAAGTTATCCCGCCCGGATATTGCGATAACCGGTATATGGGAATAATCATCGTCCGATTTGATTTCTCTAATAAACGCATATCCGTTTACTTCGGGCATAACAATATCGCTCACAATGAGATCAGGTATGATAGATTTAACTAACGAAAGCCCATTCTGCCCGTGTGATGCAGTATATACTTCAAAACCTGAGTGCGCCAAATTGATTTGCATCAGGGTTAATAAATCGCTGTCATCGTCAATGAGTAGAATTTTTATTTTAGACATAGTTTCTATCCTAAACAAGTAATTAGTATACTGTTATTCTCTTTTTACTTTCGGCATATTTTAAAAATATGTAACCTTAAATATAAGAATACTTATTCTTATCAACCGGCAATCCTTAGAATAAATGTCTCTTTTCTATTGCTAACTTTTTGTTATTAGGATAATAGTTATAAAGTGATAACTATTATTATAATATCCAGCGGTTCATTTTTTAGAAACACGGCATAAATCATTACTTATCCAAACCTTTTCACATTCTTTATACAGAGAAGGGAAAACCGTATGCCGCATACGCATGCTAAGCATCAAAAAATCTCACGAAAAAGCTGGATAATTTGGGGTTTTATTTTTGTTATCCCTCCCATTTTTTATCCTTTTGCGTATTATTCAAATACGATCAGCAACGATATTATTCATGGGCTGTTAGAATTGTGGGCGGCGTCTATTGCGTTTTCTGTCGCCGGTTTTATGGTGCTCTATTACCTTGCTTTAAATAGAGTTTTTTTTCTGTGCCTTTCCGCTGGATTCACTTTGCTCGGAAGTGAAAACATCATACAAGGTTTATACATCATAGATAAATCATTAGGAGTTAATTCTTTTTTTCAAGGTATTGATTTGCCGGATACATATATTGCCGGCCGTCTCCTATTCACTGCAAGTCTAATCGTTGGAGTACTATTCTTTAAGGACTCCATTTCCCCCAATAATAAACTTAAAAAAGTATTTTTTCTTAATACTGCGCTTTTTTTAATAGCGGCTGTCGCTACGCTGTTGCCCTTATTTTTTTCATTTTCAACATCAGCAGAGCAAAACGAGAACATTCGTTACACACTCCTTTGGGTGAGTGCCGCACTCAATATAGTGGGAATTTTTTTATATATTAAGCTGTACTCTCATGCAAAACACCACACTCCTTTTGTATGGAGCATCATAGCATCACTGATAACAGGGTTAAATGCCTTGATTTATATGATTTTTTCGAAATATCATTCGGATATTTCTTTTGATACGGCACACATTTTAAGGCTCATCAGCTGTTTCTTTCCATTATTCGGTATTGGAATGAGCTTATTAAACCTCTATAAACGCGAAGGTGAATTAGTGAGAAAATTATCCGGCTCGATTAAACGTGAACGCGACTTAGCCGCTAAAGCGGCAATAGCAGATTTTGAACGCCAGCGTGCCGACGAGCTCCAAAAAATCAATAAAGAATTAGATAACTTTACCTATGTGGTCAGCCATGACCTGCGCGCACCTCTCAGAGCAATAAAAAGTTTTGGCTCGTTTCTTGTTGAAGACTATAAAAGCACTCTGCCGTCTGAAGCACAGGAGTACATTGATGAGATATGCAAAGGCGCCGACCGCATGAATACACTCCTCGACGATCTCTTAACATTATCACGAATATCACGGCTCAATAACCCTTTCAAAACCATCGATATACAGAACATGTTTCTTGTTGTTCAAAAAATGCTTGAGTTTGACATAAAACAATACAATGTTGAAATAAACATACTATCCACATTACCACACATCTATGGCGATCCAATTAAACTGGAACTGGTGTTTTCCAATTTATTAAAAAACGCCATAAAGTTTTCCAGCAAAAGAACTCCACCCGTAATTGAAATAGGGTATACTGATAAACCTGACTATCATGAATTCTCTATTAAGGATAACGGAATAGGTATCGATCCCAAATACAACAGGCACATATTCGAACTGTTTAAACGCTTGCATCCGTCAGACCAATATGAAGGGACAGGTGTCGGACTCAATATTGTAAAAAAGATCATTGATGAGCATAAAGGAAATGTCCGGGTTGAGTCGGAGATTGATAAAGGAGCAACATTCTTCTTTACTATTTCGAAACGCCTTGATCCGGCACACTAACTTCATTTCTAAACATTACACGGTACAGGAGATTACACTATGTTTGAATACCCTGAAAATAACCAACATCAAAAACCGATCGACATTTTACTCGTTGAAGATAATGAAGCCGACATAAAGATTACAATTCGCACCTTCAAAAAGTCACGGCTAGCTAATCGGCTTTTTGTCGTGCGCGACGGGCAAGAAGCGCTTGATTATATCTTTCTGCAAGGACACTATCAAGATAGAACAGCATTTCCATTGCCTGATCTTATCCTGCTAGATATAAATATGCCGAAAGTTAACGGGTTTCAAGTTCTTGAGAACTTAAAACGGAACGAAGAATTCAAATATATTCCCGTCGTAATCCTTACTACTTCTCAGCAAGAGGAAGACATCGCCAAAAGCTATGCAACCGGAGCATGCAGTTTTATTTCTAAACCAATCGGATACGAAGAATTCACAAAAAAAATTGAGGCTTTCAATTATTATTGGCAGATAGTTAATATCCTTCCTCCCAAAAAAGACAGTTTTCATACTGTTTTATAAGGAGCATGGCTTTTGCGTTGTATACACTTTTAATATTTCCATTGGTATTCATTATCATTTTTATTAAAATTTAAGGTTTCAAATGTTCTGCCGAAAAACATAATAATACAAGTAATGAAATAATGCTCTCTGCATTTTTAATGATAAATTAACTATTGCAACAGTACTGTTTAATCATGATGCCAAAAATACTTGTCGTTGATGATAATACTCAAGATCAGAAATGCATCGCCAAATGCTTAAAAAAAGGTGGTTTTGACGATATTATTATTGCATCCAACGGACAAGAAGGCATGATGAAAGCTTTTTGCGAAAAACCGGACCTCATTATTTTGGATACCATTCTCCCTGATTACGACGGATTTGACATTTGCCAGCAGATACGGACTTCAGGACACTCCCTTAACTCAAAAATAATTCTCATGACAGGATGTATTGAAGCAATCGATACACTGCGCGCCAAACATGCCGGTGCTGATGATTGTTTGGCGAAAAGTGCTGATTATTCCCATCTTATGCAAAGTATTGAGCGGCTCAATATGAATAGTGCGGCATTCACCATTCCAGAAAACTCAGCAAACAACAACGTTGGGAATCGTATTGCACATCCGCAAAGCGTCAATAGTGCTTATTTAAGGAAAAGTCCACATTCTTCCAACCAGCATCTCACTCTTTTGGAAGAAGAAATAACGCTTCTCAAGAAAAAAAATGAATATCTTAACCAAGAAGTTGAAACTCGCTCTTGGGCTTATGAGAAAATGCGGGCAGAAATACATGCCTTATATAAAGAACTCGAAGAGAAAAATAAGCAATTAGAGAAAATAAACGAAATAAAATCAAATTTTGTCTCCGACGTCTCGCATGAATTCAAAAATCCATTGTCCGTTATTACTCAATCAATCGAGTTGATCCTCAATGGCAGTATTGAAGGAACATTGAGCACCGACCAGAAAAATATACTCAAACTCGGCAAGAACAGCGTCCAGCGGCTTATTCGATTAGTCACCGACCTTCTTGATCTTTCTAAGATAGAATCCGGTACAATACGGTTGAAAAGAGAGCAAATCGATCTTGCTAAACTTTTACAAGAACTGGTTCTCTCTTTTTCTCCGATCATCAGTAAAGCCAATCTTACAATCCACACGGAATTCCCAAAAAAAATTGATCTGATATGGGGTGACCAAGACAAGTTATATCAGGTATTCAGCAATCTTTTAAGCAATGCCATAAAATATAATTCGGAACAGGGCGTTATAGGCATTGCGGTATCTGATAACGGGGAAACGGTACGTGCATCGGTCTCAGATACCGGTAACGGTATCCCTCAAGAATACTCATCAAAGATTTTCGACCGGTACGTTCGGATACTTGAAGAACAGCAAGAAGGGACAGGGCTCGGACTGCCGATTGCCAAAGAACTGGTCAATCTTCATCAAGGCTCTATTTGGCTGGAAAACAACCAACCCCACGGCACAATATTCTTCGTTGAGCTCCCAAAAGATTTGCGTAAAACCGAACGATAATGTTTCATTCGGAAACATCCATAATCCCCACTATTATTCGGCACGATAATTGAATATATATTCACGATACTCCTATACGGAGCACAGAAGAGAATGCGCCCAGCAGGAGTCGAACCTGCAACCTTTGGATTCGTAGTCCAACACTCTATCCAATTGAGCTATGGGCGCCGATAAAAAATTTTTAGGTATAGTAGCATGAAAAATAAATTTTGACTAGATAATTTTTGTTCGAATACCGCATATCGTCATCATGCACTTTCATCTACAGTATCAGTGCTATTCCAATAGAATGCTGATTGTCAATTTATGCAATTGTTTCGATAATTTCCTTGTGGTTTCGGATAAATTCATGTTCATTTACCACAAGAATTTTCCGCTTGTTCTTACGTTCGTTATAATCGTTCCAATCGATATTTTTTGCATCAAAAATAATGCATACGACTCCAGAATTAAACCCGTCTCGCCCAACGTATACTAAACTATACCCATTCTTATCGAGCAAATCGCGGTACTGTTCGGTAGAATATTGTAAAGGTGATGCAACCATTATTCACCTCCTTCATCAGTTTTACAGTGTTGTTCATCGGTTTCTACTGCTCTATAGGGGATTACACGCTCTCCATCGAGTTCAAGCGACTCATCCCCTTCATAAATCAGATATTTAAAGGTAATCACTTGCCCATCCTCCAATTCAATTACAAAACATTCAGGTTCATCTTCTGCCGCCAAAGGATCATAGAGAGGAATATGGAAATATATATCCTTTATTTTTTTAGACGTTACCCGTGATAAAAATTCAGTAAATTTCAACATTATGCATCATATTTCTTTGAATACAGATTTTTAATGTACAAACAAACTATACCAAAATAATAGACACTTTGCTGAATAAAAAGTTTATTAAAAATTTTTGCTTTCTGCTATTTCATCATTAGATAGCATACTACTAACCACAGATAGTATTCCCTCCGCACCGAACCGCAAGCAGAGAATTCCGTTCTCGTATTCGTGAATTGCACAAACACTGTTTAAGGGCGGATTTCGTCCCGACGATAACCACTAATCGTTTTGCGCGTGTTACAGCGGTATAGAGCAAATTCCGCTGTAACATAATAGAGTGCTGTTCCTGAAGAGGTATGACAACTGCAGGATATTCGCTTCCTTGCGATTTATGAATTGAAATTGCGTACGCTGTAGCAAGCTGTTCAAGCCATGCACGCTCGTATAATACGGTTCGCCCGAAAAAGTCTATGGCCATTTGCCCTGTCTCAGCATCAACACTTTGAATGTAGCCAATATCTCCGTTATATATGTCGATATCATAATTGTTGCGTACCTGCATTACTTTATCACCAGATTTAAATACTATATTCCCGTATGAGACAGATTCACGAGAAGGATTAAGCAACTGCTGTAAAACCGCATTCAAATTATCAATGCCCAACACTCCTTTCCGCATGGGAGAAAGTACTTGGACATCTCTCATCGGATGCATGCCGAATTTTGATGGAATTCTTTCAGTAAGAAGTTTTTTAATGATTGCCAGTATTTCATCAGGATTCTCTTTTTCAACAAAATAAAAATCATCCGCTTCTTCTTTAAGAATAATATTTTGACCGTGATTTATACGATGTGCGTTGTGCACAATCATACTGTTCTCCGATTGCCGGTATATGCGTGTTAAAACAAGTTTTGGAATATTTTCAACTTCAAGCAAATGATGAAGCACTGCACCCGGCCCGACAGAAGGGAGCTGGTCTTTATCGCCTACAAGAATTAACCGCGCACCATCCTTTATCGCAATTATGAGGTGATGCATCAGTTCCAGATCAATCATTGAAGCTTCATCGACGATAACCACATCTGCATCAAGGGGAAAATTGGCAGTGCGCTGAAAATAATCGTGTTGAGGCACATATTCCATCAGACGATGTATTGTTACTGCCTCTAAACCGGTCGTTTCGGTAAGGCGTTTTGCCGCTCGGCCGGTAGGAGCCGCCAAACACGATGATAATCCGGCAAATTGCATTATTCCGAGGATCAGTTGAACCAAAGTCGTTTTGCCGGTACCGGGGCCACCCGTTATAATCATAATCTGTTTGGCAAGAAGCTTGGGAAGGAGAGACCTTAGTTCATCATCAATGTATATCTCTTGATTCCGAGCAATTTCAGTCAACAGCGTATTAGGCATCTCAATTGCATGAGATGCCTCCTGACACATCATCTGACGCACTCGCCCGGCTATCGATACTTCACAGTCATACAGCATTTTCACATACACCGGAACATCTGTTCGATCACGCTCTATGACAATTTTCTGGGCACGTTCCATAACTCCTATCGTTTTTGCAACGCTTTCGAATGGAACATTCAGTTCTCTCGATACTTTTTGAACAATTTTTTCAAGCGGCGTATAGACATCGCCCTCTTCGGAATAATTGTAGAGAAAATAATATACTGCCGCCTGAATTCTCTCAGGTGAATCGGGTGGATTACCTGATTTAAGCGCAATTTCATCGGCAGTATGAAACCCTATTCCGTGCATCTCGTAGGCAAGCCGATAAGGATTTGATTCAAGTATTTTTAATGATTCATCTTTATATCTGTTGAAGATGCGCAAAGCTAAAGAGGGAGACAACCCTAAACTGTTCAGCCCAATAAGAATATGCCGGGTATTCTGGTGCTTCTTCCAGCCATCGGCAATCATTTTTATCCGCTTTTGCCCAATACCGGCAATTTCTCGTAAACGACCCGGTTGAGAGTCAATGATATCTAATGTGTGTTCGCCAAATTTTGACACAATTCTTCTCGCCATCTCATGCCCAATCCCCTCAATCAAGCCTGAACCGAGAAAACGCTCAATACCGTCGCGGGTGGAAGGTTGGCATTCGTGCCATGATATCACTTTAAACTGTTGCCCAAACCGCTGAGAATATATCCACTCTCCCTTAATAACAGCATGCTGTCCTTGGACAACACCCGGCATTATGCCGACAACCGTTACCGGTTGCGAAACGCCTTCTTCAATAAATCGAATTACGGAATAATTATTTTCATCGTTTGTATATACGATGCGGTGGAAAATGCCTTTCAGCGTTATATGAGAGGTGTTGGACTCTGAATCCATACAATAATTACAAATAGTCTCCAATGATCGTTTTTATTTTTTCCGCTGTCTCAGTATTTATTGCGTGCCGATCAGTCAATATAGCATTTCGGATAGAGGGGATAGGAGTACCGTCAAATTGATTCACTAGCCGAGGGAGCGCATATCGTATAATTTTTTTTGCATTCTCGATATTCTTTTTTAAATTCGCAACAACCGATTCAACAGAAACTTCTCCATAATCGTCATGCCAGCAATCATAATCTGTTACCATCGCAAGCGTTGCAAATCCGATACCGGCTTCCCGAGCAAGTTTGGCTTCTGTAAGGTTTGTCATTCCAATGATATCCATACCCCAACTACGGTACAAATTTGATTCCGCAAACGTAGAAAATGCCGGCCCTTCAATATTGATATAGGTACCTTTTTTATGTACCGGTATATCCAGCTGAACAGCGGTATTGCAGAGAATTTCCGCAATTTTCGGACACACCGGAAACCCAAAACTTACATGCCCCACAATGCCGTTTCCGAAAAACGTGGCATTTCTCATCCCTTGTGTACGGTCGACAAACTGGTCGGGAACAACGATGTCCATCGGACGGATATGCTCTTTCAGGCTTCCCACAGCACTTACCGAAACGAGATGTTCCACGCCTAAAAGCTTGAATCCATAGATATTTGCACGGTAATTGATTTCCGAAGGCAAAAAAAGATGTCCAATACCGTGTCGAGGAAGAAATGCAAGCTCAACTCCTTCAAGAACGCCAATTACATAGGGCGCTGACGGAGCACCGAATGGCGTCTCAATAGCCCTTTGACGAACTTCTTTTATACCATCAATGTTGTATAACCCGCTTCCGCCAATTACACCAATCTTAACTGACATAAAACAATTCCCTTTTAAACTCTCACTGCATTGTGTTGCAGTATTGCTGGGAAAGAAAATTTATGAGGATTAATATTTGATCTGGACGGTATAAACGACTTGTGCTTCCCCATTAGCTTTAACCGGAATTGAAAAATGGATAATATTCGCTTCAACTTTTTCATATTCAGCTGAAGTTTCAATAATTTTCCAATCGCCGGGCAAACTTTCTTCTGCAATTAACGTGATATCTTCATCCTTATGATTCTTAACGGTAATTTCCCATTGCACCTGATGCAAATCAGCGCGGATTTTGCGATAATCGAGCTGTTTCCGTTCTGCTTTAATATCAAACGCATCGCCAATTTTTAAAGATACTGTTTCATCTTTGGGTGTATGGTTTATGGTATTTTCGCCAGTAAACTGAATACATCCTCTGCTATCAGCCTTATACGTCCGTATCACTCCTTTTGGTAGCGGAATACCGAGGCTATTCTCTTTTGTATTTGAAAACTCAATTACCACTTCAACCGGCACTTCATTACTAGAATTGCCGTATGAAGATGTGTAGTAATACCTCTGTCCAAACATTTTATAGACTTTTTTCAACGGAACGCCTGTTGTTTCAAACAACGTGATCTGCTTGATCTGGTTATCCTTAATCGTTGATTGCCGATCAAGAGTATACAGGTGGTATTCAAAAAAAGTTTCTTCGGAAAACTGCTTTTGGCGCGGTGCCGCCGCCGCTTCCATCATATACATTCTCTCGTCGTTGACCATAGGCGGCTGAACACGCATCACATCTCCAGCAACAAGCTGAACATTTGCTTCATTATAGGTTGTTCCACTCCGATTATCGATTGATATCCAAGACGTTAAGTCCATCATCTTTTCATCGAGGGAAATAACCAGAACATAATCGCATTTCCAAGACACTCCTCCCGTTAGATATGATACTTCCACCGCATGGTTCTCCGACCCAGAATTTTTCACCATCCACACTAATGTGGGTTGAGCAAGAAGGTTATCGGGAATTTTCGGTAGAATAACTCTTCCCGGAAAGCCAAGGTGTATTTCATTATCAATTTTATACACAGGGCTTTGGTTATTGCTCAGGAGGATTGCTGTTCGTTCTTCTTCTCTTCCGTCAATTTCGCTTTTAAAAATAAGTTTGACTTCTTTTCCTACATATTTATCCATAAGCTTCTGCGGGCTCATCAGGTCAAACTCATAATTCTGCTCTAGCACGGTCAACGCTGATGGCTCGGTAAGAGATTTAACATGTACAGAGGTAGGAATTATCTGGCTCGCGACATCCATGAACTGAATACAGGAAACATCCGGCTGAATATCAACAGAGCGCGTGTCTTTGACCAACGCTAAATTTGAATTATAAACGGTTAGCGACACCCCTGTTTGCACATCGCTTGAAACCGGTGTTGTTTCTTTTTCGGCACATCCGGATGATGCAAATACTATTGCAATACCGACGCCGAACACAACTCTATAAAATTGCCTGAACCCAAAGCAACTGATCATTCCATGCACCTCTCAGACAACATCTTATTCAAATGAAATGTCGTCAATGTAAATAACCCCTTTTCCTGTACCATCTTCAAAACAAGCGGGCTCAAAGCAAAATGCCATAGCACCAAGCTGAGTTAAATCGAAATCACCGCTTCGTATATCAACAAATGTTTGGAGCGGTATTTCCGCTTTTTGCCATTCTGTCGTTAACCCGGCATCTTTGTTTTTAGCAGGTAAAAATTCGCCGATATTAGGTGATTTAACCGAATCATCAATCTCAAACCATGCTTTATCAGCTAATCCTAACTGAAATTTTTCGCCGCCTTCTTTTCCCTTAACCATAAAAGTAATTTTTGTGTATTTGGAGCCATCAAAAAAACGATTATTAGCTTTAAGGTGAATATAATATCCGCAAAAACCTTCAGCTTCTTTTTTGTATGCGATGTACAAAGACTTTTCACCGCTAAACGCTTCTTTGGTTGTTGACCCTTTTTTAGCATCGCTTGGATCTCTTTTATATACGCCTTCTTTCGAAAATAAAGTGTTCCCGGGAGACTCAAAATCATCCAATAGAAATGTCTCCGCCATTACGGTGGACGATAATAAGCTGACAATCAAACTCGCAATACTCACTTTTAGATTTTTCATTGTTTTCCTCTCCGCTGATAATAAAGTTTATACCCAAATACGCTATATGGAATACTAATACTCCATCTGAAAGTTTTCAAATATTTTTTGTTTTTTTCTTTTAAAAAGCTGAATCACACAACATTTTGTATAGTTACTTAAACAAAAACACTATCAAAAGACTTTCTTGCAGAACAAATCTGTATACTCATTATACTAACGTAGAAATAGACTACATATAGTAGCCGGATATTCAAAAAAAATTTTATAAAGCACAAGATATTGATTTCATCGGTATATTAAAACAAATTAACCAAGCAAAACAAATGTAATCTGTTTATATAAAGATACTTATGGAACAATAAAAAAAATTTGAAAAAATTGATGAAATTTTTTCATTCCAGCCTGCATTTTTTATTCAATCATATCATCCCTATTCATAAGTATTTATATACTTTTAAAGGATTTTACCTATTTTTTAATTCGCAAAATATCTTTATTTGTTGTCTATAAATAGTCACTGTATTTATCGAAAGGTGAAAAGCAAAAAAACGCAAATGATGTATATGAAAAAATATTCGAAAGAGATGATTGAATGCCCTTTTTGCACTACTGCATGCAAAATAATTCATCAGATTATTAACGAATATCGATTATGCATATGCGGCGCACATTACGCAATTATGGAAGAAGCACATGTATATGGTGAGCTCAATACTTTTCACAACCTATTTTATAATAGAGAAAAAAAAGTTTTGATTAGCGATAAAGATTTTTTTGCAAAAAAGCTTGTCGTAAACATCCGCAATGTAACAATACCGGTTATATTATGGATTCGTGGCGATAAATTATGATTATAAAGTTAAATATAAATGCATTTTAATGCTTAGCAAGAGCATAATTGTCTTGCTAATGATTAAATCATTAGACTATAATTTATCTAATCGAACAAAGGAGGGACACCATATGTTTACGCGGGAATATGTTCGAATGTGCCGAAAATCAAAAGACCTGCAAGTCAACTGGCGGCCGGAATCGGGTGATTGGTGGTACGTAGGAGCGCGGGACTTAATCTGCCCTATTATTTATCAAGAGGTTGGAGGAAAACTTCAATGGTCCGATATTGAACATCAATACAATCTTCCTCGCGATATCGATTTGTACGGCATTGTATGGTTGCCGCGGATTGACCAGCTTCAAGGAATGATTATGGAAAATACAACCGCCAAATACGACGAACTCATTGAAGGATTCCTTTATTTCATGAAAACCTTATCAGACCCTGCCATACAAAACCCGGCACAGCTATGGCTCGGGTATTATATGTATGCCACCCAGCAAAAAAATTGGAAAGAGGGGCGCTGGGTAAAGGAAACGGAATCCGTGATTGAACAGTAAATCATATGCATGGCGTACCGGAATTCATAATGATTCCCTTTTTTATCATTGAGGAGGAGCTGTGTACCGTAGCGACTCGATATGATAAAGAGCCACAGCCGCCGCAGACGTAATGTTAAGGGAATTGATCCGCTCATTTATGGGAATGTAAAAAGTAGTGTCGGACCGGCGGATAAGAAATTGATTTACACCCGAACCTTCATTGCCGAATACAACAGCAGTATGTGATGGTATGGAAGTTATGGACTTGATCGCCCGTGCTCCATCGAGCGATGCGGCCATAAAATAGACCGATTTTTTTTTCAATTCCATTAAATCATCGCATGTCATATAAAAAATTGGTATATCCAACACACTGCCGCTTGCGGCACGCAAACCTTTGGGTGCATATACATCCGCCGAACCGGATGTAAAAATGACTGCTTGGCTATTAAATGCCAACGCATTTCGTACTAGAACACCAACATTGCTTGGGTCTTGAATAGCATCTCCTACTACGAGGAGTAGTTGTTCATTTTTAAGCACTAGAGCGAGATCATGGCGCGGAATGCGAATTTCAGCAAGAATTCCTTGGTTCGTTTTGAGCGTCGACATGCGCATCAATGTTTTACTTTCCACAAAAGAAACAGGTATTTCTTGTTCATACACTCGCTTGAGAATATCTTTAAGCTGATCATCGGACGAATACCGTCCAGAGTCGATAACACAATATGCAACGCTTTGAGGATGCCTCAAGAAATCCGCAACTATTTTTTTCCCTTCAGCGATACAAGACTGCATTTCCGCCCTGTATGACGTATCTGAAAGAAGCCGGCGAATTTCTTTTATCGTTCTCACGGTAGTTATCTATCGAATCGTTTTAGGTTGCGGCGCCATTCGGCAGAATGCCAGTTTGTTATAATATATTCATACAATTTTTTTGCAGACGCTGTTTTAAGCAGTGAATATTTTTCATTAAACCATTCGCTTGCCTGCGAAACCCCGAAATCGTAATATTCTTTTCCTTGAATGATGCATTCGAGTATATCTGCATCACGGGCAACAATGCTTTCAGGAGATACTTGCGCATGGAGTTCATCGAGTGCATGTGCGATTTCTTTTTTAAACCCTTTTTCTGTGTTAAGTTGCTCTTTTTGAACCGCTTTTTCAACTAATTTGAAATCAATATAACGGTGTCCGATTTTATGCAGGTCGTTCACACGTGTTTCATGGATATCGTTATAAAGCGTCATCAGCATAACTTTGTACGGATCAACGTTCTCTAATCGAGCTAAGATGTGACCGACAATGCCGGTTCTGAATGAATGGTCAGCGACAGATTCGGGGTCTGCAACGCCTGCAACCCACCATCCGCTCCGCTTCACACGCTTCAATTGACCAGATTCGGCAATAAAATCAAGTATTTCTTTTTCATTCATGGTATGGTGCCTCACATAAATATTCATCTACACATTACTCCAACACTACATTTTCAGACAAGATAAAAGTTACAAAGTACAAGATATTTATGTTTTCTTCTCTTGTAAAATTTGAACGCTAGGCTTATATATTTATATACATTAAAATAAGGATTATCTGACATGACTACTGGAATAGGATTATTGTCCGGCGGGTTAGACAGCATGCTTGCCGTTCGAGTACTACAAGATCAGGGAATTACGGTTCACGGCGTTTCGTATGAAACTCCTTTCTTCAGCGCAAAAAAGGGAAGGAAAGTGTCTGAAATGCTTGGCATATCATTCAGTGCATTGAATATTACCCATAACCACTTGCCACTCGTTAAGAAACCGAAATACGGCTATGGGAAAAACATGAACCCCTGCATCGATTGCCACACGCTCATGTTACGGACAGCAGGGCGCCTGATGAAAGAAATCGGAGCAGATTTCATCTTTACCGGCGAAGTGCTCGGGCAACGCCCTAAATCGCAAACACGCCAAGCTCTGGAGCTTGTAGCAAACGAATCTGGATACAAAGAGTACATCATACGCCCTTTGAGTGCACAATTACTGCCTATCACCCCTATGGAAGAAAAGGGGTTGATCGACCGTACAAAACTCTATGCCTTTGAAGGGCGTTCACGCAAACCGCAAATCAAGTTAGCAGAAAAATACGGTTTAACGGAATGGGAATCGCCGGCAGGAGGATGCCTGTTAACGTATTCAGGGTTCAGCAGTAAATTGCGCGAGCTTTTAGAACATTCCCCTAACGCAAACGAGCGCGATATGAATTTGCTCAAAATCGGGCGTCATTTTCGACTGCCTCATGGAGACAAACTGATCGTCGGCAGAAACGAAACGGAAAATACCCTGCTCGAATCACACGCATCTGCACATGATATCCTCCTTTTTCCACCAGATATTAACGGGCCGACCGCTGTCCTAATAAATCCTGCTGATGAAACAGACATTCTGCTTGCGAGCAACATACTTTTGCGGTATTGTAAAAACATAGACCAAGCTCGCGTTACACTAACATGGCCGTCTCGTGAGATATCAAAAACTATATTTTCCTCCCCTCTCTCTGCAAGAGAATCTGCACAATACCTTGTTTCATTATGAAACATTCACCGATATTTTTTCGCAACCGCGAAAGGGGCTTCAATGGCACATCGTTTATCTGAAAAAGTTATCTTGGTAATTGGCGGAACGAGTGGAATCGGCAAAGCATTGTCAATCGGTTTTGTTAAAGAAGGAGCAACAGTCATTACAACCAGCCGCTCAATGGAGAAAGTCTCCGCAACAATTAACGAATTGAAGGCAATGGGAAACTGCTGGGACGAACCGCTCACAACCGATATAACCTCTGCAGAGCAAGTCGAACGCACATGCACTCACATTATCGGAGAAAAAAAACGTATTGATGTGCTTGCCTGTGTTGCCGGCATATATATCAAAAAACCTGCAGAAGATATTTCACTAGAAGAATGGCACACTGTAATAAACACAAACCTCACCGGAACCTTCATCGCAAATCAAATTGTTGGACGCGCCATGCTTTCACGAGAAAAAGGGAGTATTATCAACATTGGATCGCTTGGGTCGGCGGTAGCATTATCTCAAACAATGCCGTACTGCGTCAGTAAATCGGGAGTTGCCATGCTTACACAATGCCTCTCTTCCGAATGGTGTTCGCGCGGTGTGCGTGTAAACGCACTTTTGCCCGGCGTGTTCCCAACAGAACTGAATAAAAAAGCATTAAGTGACCCGAAGCGAGTCGAAAATATAATCCGCCATACTCCAATGAGACGATTAGGTGCTGTGGAAGAATTATGCGGAGCCGCAACATTTCTTGCATCGGATGAATCGAGCTTTGTATCAGGCACAGCTATTCCCGTCGATGGAGGATTCCTTGCGTTCTCAGGTTTTTAACACATTTTTAGGATCAGGGAAGCTCAAGAGCGGTCGCCGTTTTTAAGAGAGATTCATCAATTCGCAGGTTTCTTTCTTTTTCGAGAAGTGTCTCGGCAATATGATTGCCGATCATTTGAGAAAAGTATTTCATCGAAACAAGCATAATTTTCCAATCAGTAAGCGGATGGGAAAATTGAAGTTTCTCATAATAATATTCTTTTGCTAAGTTTCCTACATCACGCTGGTTTCCATCATATTGCTCATCGATTGCCCACAGGACATCACCTGACCGAGTGTGAATCATTTGTGCATTGACGCCTAATTTACATGGTTCATACGGAAAAAAACTGGTGATTGTAGTAAAAATTATTGCATCGATATTATACCGTTCTCCAATATCATAGAGAAGCAGTTTATAGAAGCGTCCCTTATCGCGCAAAGCAACTTCCTGCAGATTTTTTCGTACCTCACCCATTGCCGGAATAACTTCAAATCGATGAATTGCGCTCCACTGTTCTGCGAATGTTTTTTCCAATGCTTCTACCTCTTCCCGATAGAGTGTTTCATTCTTAAGAGGCGCAAACAAAACTCTTTTAACCATGATATTCTCTAGATGCGGATTGATATAATAATTTGACGACACATATGTTGTGTCTGTCATTTCATAATATGTCTGCACTGTTTTACAGCCTTCGAGCAGAAGCATAACACATATGGCCACAATGATTTTCAGCATTTATCAATTATCCTTATAGTGAATAAACTCTATTTATTTCAAATTGAGCAATTTTCATACTTATTTTTTCCTCTTTGTTTCTGCTCGAATATTATTTGTTTTTTTGCTCTTGCAGATAACCGGGTATAAATTTACCGAAAACAACCCTTTTTTTCCTAGTGAATGCATCACGCTATATTCACTGTTCTTGATAAAACAACGTCGACCGTGAATTCTCCTTCAGGAATAATAAAGGGAATAACGATGCAGGGATTTTCTTTTGCATAATTTGTGTAATGGTTTTTCCCGATACTCACTACCGGCAAAGAAATTTTGAAAGAATACCCTTTTTCTATCAGTTCTCCTTTTGCGCCTCCAGCAATCATGTTCGCAATTTCTCCAACGGCATCTTTTACGACGGGAGTAATATTTTTCATTTGTTCGCCAAGCATATTGCTAACAATCGTCAGCGCTATTTTTTCGGGAAAATTGATTGTTACAAATCCAGTTGCTTCACCCGCTAATCCAATGGTTCCTGAAATATCGCTGGTTTGTTCAAAATCTGTTTTAATGTAGAGTTTGCTTCGCTGAGGATTAACAAACGCCATGGTAGAAAGGGCATTTATAGTAGATTTAATAAATGGATTGATATATTCAACATTCACAATAGGTTACTTTCGCAATACTTTTTCAATTTTTTCTCTAAGTATTTCAGGAGTGAATGGTTTTACGATATAATTATTTACCCCTGCTTCTAAAGCTTCGATGATATCCGGTTTGCCTGATTCGGTAGTTATCATTATGATCGGTATGGTACTGAATGATTGGCTCGCGCGGACGCTTTTGACAAAAGTAAGCCCATCCATTTCCGGCATGTTCCAATCGGTAAAAATGACGTCGATATCGCGTAATTTTCCTAATGCTTCAAGCCCGTTTTCCGCCTCTATGACATCGTCATACCCCAACCGTTCGAGGGTATTGCATATGATTCGACGCATTGTCGAAGAATCGTCAATTACAATAAATTTCATACGAAAGCTCCGTAACGCACCATTGTTTTCAGTTCGCTATTTCTATCAGGCCGCATTCGCACAATACACAGTATTTCTTCTTGTTCGAGAAAACTATTTTTTATAAAGAAGTCCACTTAAGCCTGTTTTCTTTTTCATCGATATAAAACCGGACAAACTTCATTTCTTCTTCTACAGTATATTTCAAACCCTTTAGAACGATTTTTGTTCCGGGATATGCCGTTCCGCGAATTTTTATATACGCAGGATACGGAACAGATGCTTTGTTAAGAATTTTTTTCCGTTCATCATACAGTTCTTTTTTTTGAACTTCAAGTTGTCCCATAAGATCAAGGACTTTTTCAATTTCTGCGAAATTTTCACCAAACAGAAGTTTTAGCTCTTCACGAGATTTACTGCATATATCGCCGCCAATTAAACGCTCGATTTTCTCTCGGTTCGTTTCGCAAAATTCAATCTGTTCATTGAGCTGTTTCAATTTATTTTTACTGCTTATATACATGCCTGCTTCAAGGAGTGTTTCTCCGCCGGTATTTGAACCGACATCTTTAATTTCAATTTCTTTTTCGGCAGAAAGGGAACCGCCCAATACCTGACTGCCGATAGCTATCTTTTTTTCTGCCATGATATGGCTAAAGTATGATGCTTTTTTGATAATTACATCGTTACGGCAAATGATACAAGAATTCTGGACATAATTTGTATATACGCTTCCGCCGCACTCAATGATGCATTTATGCGAACCGCATATCCCCTCACGTACCTTTACATCGCCGATTGACTCGATGTGCGCATCGGTAATCGTTTTATTGACTAAAATATCTCCGCGGGCTTTAACATAAAAATTGGGAAGGACACATCCTTTAATAATGACCGTACCGGGAAAATCGACACATCCCGAATCAAAATCAACATCGCCTTCTATTGTCTGGACAGTTTGAACTTTGATGCTGGTTTCACGAGCCATCAACTGTCCGTCTTCCATGGCTTTGAACAATTTTTCATGTTCAACATATTCAACATTTTCAAGTTCAACTTTTTTGCTTTTCCCGACTTGGGCACGCACTACCTTTCCATCAACAGTCATACCGTCCAGCCCGTTAGTAGCTTCATGGTAGTACGCAATAATTTGCCCTTTGATGACTTTTACAATCGATTCCCGCTGGCGATAATCAATTGAACCGTCTTCATTTCGTTTGCCTATTGATTTTGAAATAGTATCCACAACATATTCAATTCGATGGTCTTTGCCGTCTATAGGCATTATGCCTTTTGCAACTACTGCATCCTGAATGTTTTCACCTGATTGTGCAAGCTGGCGGGAAATTTCACCTAACGCATTTATCTGAACGCCATTAACCACCCCGTTTTTTTTAAGTATTTGTTTGAGCTCAAATGGAGATACATCAAAGGGCATTCCATCCTTCGGATAGACATCCAGCGTTGCAGTAAAACGGTCTTTTGATATATTGACTGCGAACTGTGTCGTTTTTTGCTCATTAAAAACTTGAGAATCAAACTGAGCGTCTGCCATTCTATCACCTTGTTAGTTGTGCTGAAACGCGTATGTTTCTACAGGGATACTGCGAACGGCTTTTAGAAGCTGGCAATTGCTTCATTTTCATCCTGATAAATACTGAATATTTTTTTCAGGTTTGTAAAACTGAACAAATCCTCAATCTGGGCCTGAAGACAGCACAATTTGAGGTCGCCGCCTTTCGAGTTTGCCAGTTTATAGAGTGCAATCAATTCCCGTAAACCTGCACTATTGCTGTAACTCAAATTTTCAAAATTAAGAATAATATTTACTTTCCCTTCATTGATCAATTGCTCAACATTTTCCCGCAATAATTCTGCGCTTTCGTTATCCAACTCGCCATTGAGAGCAACGATTGAGATTTCTACATTTTCTCTCGTTGTAATTTCCATTATTTATTCCTCCATTTACTTTTTGTGAAACAGGTATTGCTACGATTGAGCATTTTTTGTCATTTTTACTTTAGTGCCATTTTCATTAAATTCGAGGCTGTCCATATAGAGCCCCATAAGGAGTAGCCCTCTTCCGCCTTCAACAAGCAGGTTTTTGGGGTCAAGCGGATCAGGCACCCGTGAAATGTCGAACCCCGAACCCTGGTCTGTAATTTCTATGGTTATTTTTTTTGTAGAAATTTCTGCTTTTATACCAACCGCCTTTGAAAAGTCATTTTTATTGCCGTGCTTGATAGCGTTTGCTAGCGCTTCGTCGAGTGCAAGTTTTACTCTCATCAAGAACACATCTTCCGGGAATCCAAGCCTGCCGCATTCTCTTTGAATGTGGTTTACAATACTGCGTACAAACCCGATATCGCTGGGAATTTCGAAATGGAGCTGAACTTTAAGGAAAGGAATAACTTCTTTCTCCCGCATTGAATTTCGCCGTAAATCCAAACCTTTCTTAACGATTGTGGTAATTTCGTTTATATCAAAAGGTTTACGGCAAAAATTATATGCCCCTGCGAGCAATGCCTTTACTGCAATCTGCTCAGTACCGAAACCGGTCATTACGACGACGGGAAGATCGGGAGATATCCCTTTAATCCTTTGCATCAACGTTAAACCGGTCATACCCGGCATGTTCACATCAGTAAGAACCATATCAATACTATGAGACGAATTGATAATGCTCAGCGCCTCTTCCCCATTGAGCGCTGTCATGGTAGATACATTGTTTCGCATCAAGACATCTTGAAGCAGATTGCATATCAATTTGTCATCATCTACAACAAGCACATTTCCAGAGGTATTGACCATTTTAATACTACGCCTGATTCATGTTTTATCTTTTCATGCAGAAATAGTTTCTGCTTTCAGAGAAAATATCGGCATTTCGTATAAACATTTTACTTTATTTTTTTAGAAGGAATACCAAGGATTGAAACAGAAGGTTCTTTCAAAAAGGATTTGCTCTTTTGATATGATTTATTATATGGCACAAATTTCTATATATCAAATAGATACATATTCTATGCCGACACACGAAAAAGCGCTTTTTCACACTGGGTAAAAAAGCGCTTTTAAATAACACTATACAATTATGGTTTAGCGATTTTCCCGCCTCGTATACAGGAAGCGCATACTTTCATACGCTTAATGGTGCCGTTATTCAATAAGACTTTGATACTCTGTAAATTCGGCAAAAAACGCCTTTTGGTCACGCCGGTAATATTTTTACCTACGCCGCCTTTCTTTTTTGCCAACCCGCGCCGCGCTATGGTTCGTCCGGCTTGCGGCCCTTTTCCGCATACTCCACAGATTTTAGACATAAGGTTTTCTCCCTTGAAAATTTAACGTTTATTAGAAAATGAATGATATGATATAGTATCAACTATAAAAAATCAACCTAAAAATTATTCTAATTCAGAGGAAACTTCATTATGCATACCGTCGGCATTGTTCAAATCGATTCACAGCAAATTGTTTCCGATAATCTCTCATTAGTTATTGACTGTATTGAGCGCGCCGCTCATAACAATGCCGAACTTGTTGTTTTGCCCGAAAATATGCTCTACATCGGACAGGACAAAACCATCTCGTTTACGCTTCAATCTCCTGAGATTGAGGCGGTGAGAACTTGTGCGCAACAGAACTCCCTCTACATTCTCGCCGGTTCTTTTCCTGAAAAAACAACTCAGAACAAAATATATAATACTTCTATCATGATCAATCCGCAGGGAAATGTCATCGCTTCTTACCGAAAAATACATCTTTTCGACGCGGCATTAGGGAATTCCCAAGAATTCAATGAATCCTCATACACCTTGCCCGGCGAAAACATAACCGCCATCAAAACACCATTCGGCGTAATCGGCATGAGCATCTGCTACGATGTACGGTTCCCCGAATTGTACCGCTATTTAGCCCATATGGGAAGCACTATTGTAGCAGTTCCGTCGAACTTCAGCCTGATAACCGGCAAAGACCATTGGATTCCGTTGCTCCAAGCACGGGCAATCGAAAACGGTGTCTATATCCTTGCACCAAACCAATGCGGCACGAAATACGACGGAAACCAAAGTTACGGAAGGTCTGCGATTGTTGATCCGTGGGGAACAGTCATAGCGTGCGCATCGGATACTTCCCCCTCAATAATTTACGCTCAAATTGACCCTGCGTTTACCGAACGGGTTCGAAGGACTCTGCCTTCATTGGGACATATTCGGCTTTTTAACCCCGACGCGTAATTGGAGAAAAATGCGTTTTAAATATATCCCATTGAGATACTGTAGAAATGACCTGAGTATCAGTCAGCCTATCCATGCTGTCAGCAGGAATAACACACGTATTATTACCCTGAATACGCCATGTTGAAAACTGATGAGGCGTCTGAATTTTAAACAATTCCACCGTCGGCACACTACACGCCGCGGCAATATGTGTCGGGCCGGTATCAAGCCCTACATACAACTGGCACCGTTGTATTAAAGCAATTAAACACTCTACGCTGTCAGTATTGCCCGCAAAATTAAACGACCGGTCATATGATAATCGCTGAATCGCTTCTGCTGATGGGATGTCCAGAATCGGCAACCGCCCCGCAAACCGCAGTGATGACCCTATGATGACAGGCAGAAAGTTATACGTATCGACCAGCCAGTTGACTACGGCGCCCCACCGGCGCACATCCCACAATTTAAACAAATCCTTTGCACCCGGATGAATGCAGACAATAGGGCGGTCTGCACCGCGCTGTAACAATGCGATGCTTTTATCAATCTTATGAGACATTTCGTTAGATACAACAAATCTGCCGGGCTCGATATAGTCCATTATTGAAAAAAGGGCAGATGCCATCCGGCGGTATGTTTGAAGAATATGTTCGCCTTCATGTGTTTTAAAACAGTGTCCATACAGTGATTCGCATGACGGTTCGGGGTTGACGGCAATTTTAACCTTTGCATCAACCGCAAGAACTTCCGCTCGGTACCGTTCCGACGGCTGTAAATCGATGTAATAGTCGACATGCCCGATAGTATCGAAAACCGATACGCCCGCTGTATCATGTTTATAATGAGTTTTTCCCAATACAGACACTATATCGTTAGCATTTATGATGGCAGGCTTAGGTTCAAGCATTCCAAATAATTCGACTCCGGCATTCCAGCAGAATAACGACAGACATAGTTCTTTGTTTGTTTGAACAATCGACTGCAAAACAGATAGAAAATATACCGAATCACCTAATCCGGAACGAGCATTGATATGGATTTTCATGTTTAATCCCGATTACAAGTAACTATTTTTTATTATAGGAACAATCATTGACAACATATATTATGGCGTTTTAACAGATACTTTTTATTGACTTATTTTCAGTTTGTCAATTATAATAACGAGAATTTAACAATTGCCCAAACAATTCTTTTTTCAACTTCGGATTTCCGAAGGGAGGAGTTCGATGTCTTTATTCAGCAGGCCTAATTATCTTAAAATATTTGGTAAAAAGAAAGATATTCCACAAGGTTTATGGATTAAATGCAAGAACTGCGAAGCCATAGTACATAAGAAAGAAATTGAAGAGAATCTTATGGCATGCCCAAAATGCAGTTTCCTCTATCCGCTTGGCTCCAAACAGCGGATAAAATCATTGGTAGACGAAGGCACCTTCACCGAGATGTTTGAGAACCTGCAATCAGGAGACCCCCTTAATTTCATCGACTCAAAACCCTATGCAAAACGCCAGAAAGAAGCGCAAGCAAGCACGGGTTTAAAAGACGCAGTTATTACCGGAACAGGAAAAATTCATTCAATTGATGTCGGATTGGGAATCATGGACTTTGCCTACATGGGCGGAAGCATGGGATCCGTTGTCGGAGAAAAAATTACGCGAATTATTGAATATGCCGTCGATAATAAACTGCCTGTTATCATTCTCAGTTCATCAGGCGGAGCGCGTATGCAGGAATCAACATTGAGCCTCATGCAAATGGCAAAAACAAGCGCCGCTCTCGGCCGGTTGCGCACCGCAAATTTACCGTTTATTTCGATTCTCACCCACCCGACAACCGGCGGTACAACTGCAAGTTTTGCTACGCTCGGCGATATTATCATCGCAGAACCGAAAGCCCTCATCGGCTTTGCCGGCCCGCGCGTTATTCAGCAAACAATCAAACAAGACCTGCCCGATGGATTTCAAAAATCCGAATTTTTACTTGAACACGGCATGATTGACATGATCATCGAAAGAAAAGATATGCGCAACACACTCGGATTTATTCTGAATTTCCTCATGCATGACACTCTTAACGGATCAAAACCTGAACAACCGGAGAAACAAACGCCTGCCGTTAAGCCATCCGATACCCAGCAATCATTTGGCGATAAAAAATCACCTGTTATCAAAACAGCGCATCCGGTTAAATCGCATGGAACGCCATCTGCAAAAATCACCATAGAAAAAAACGGCAGAAAAAAGAGTTCCGATCAACCGCATACACAAAAAATAACTATTGAATCTAAACCGGTTGGAAAACCGTAACACCCGTACATATAGCTTTTTACATGGACTACATACACGCTGAACAGTACCTCTATGACTTGCGAGTACGCGGAACAAAACTCGGTTTGGAGAATACACGCCGCCTTTTGGCAACAATAAACAACCCGCAAAACGAATTGGTATTCATCCATATAGCCGGCACTAATGGAAAAGGTTCGGTAACAGCTCTGCTTAACGCTATATTTACTGCCGCTGGCTTGAAAACAGGGGTATTTACCTCTCCGCATCTGGTTTCATTGCGCGAACGGTTAAAAATCAATAACCGAGTGATCTCGCCGTCTCAATTTGCCCGCTACACCAGCCGTATAAAAAATAGCATAGAAGAAGTTACCCGCAATGGATACACACCCACTTTTTTCGAAGCAGTAACTATTATGGCGATCGATTATTTTCATAATCAGGCAGTTGACATTGTTTTGTGGGAGACAGGGATGGGAGGAACATACGACGCCACAAATGCCGTTAATTCCGTAATATCCATAATCACCAACGTCGCTCTCGACCATTGCCGTTTTCTCGGCGATACCGTTGATAAGATTGCCCGCGATAAAGCAGGAATCATCAAACCGAATTCACATTTCTTGACTGCATCAAATGATCGCGCCGTATTAGAAATATTTCAAGAGGTATGCTCACGGCAAAACGCTGTCATGCAGGCAATTTCCGAATCATGTATTCATCCTGCCGCTTCGTCGTCGATAAAGCAGGAATTTGATTTTGAAGGCGGGTGCGAGCGATGGGCAAACATTTCGACGAACCTCACGGCGCCGTACCAGCGTAAGAACATCGCTTTGGCGATACATGCGGCGCTCACTTTTTTTTCGCGCCATGATTCCGGCAAACTTTACGGTTCTGCTCAAACCTTTATCAGAAAAGGCTTAATGAAAGTTAAATTGAACGGAAGGTTCGAACGAATCTGTTCCGATCCGCCCATTATCGTCGACGTTGCTCATAACCCTGCAGGAATAGCTGAATTAAAAGAAACGATCCTCACCGTTTTTCCCAACAAAAAAATTGCACTGCTTATTGGAGTCCTCCGCGATAAAGACTATGATTCCATTTGCCGGATTATTGCTCCGATCGCCAACGTCATTTTTTGCACAGAACCGGTTTCCGAACGCAAACTTTCAGCATTGGAACTTGCAAAAACGTTCCGTTTATACACCAAATGCCCTGTACATGATTCGTATTCCGCAGAACAAACACTTGATATCTTTCTCAATAACCGCAATAATAGTTCTGCTGATGTATTGCTCATTTGCGGTTCTTTTTACCTTATTGGAGATGTGCTGAAAAGAAGGCAGCTGACTTTGCTCAAAGTTCATGACGTACAATCGGATTATCGATGAAAAAAATTCTTCTATTCCTCAGATGCCATTGGCTGATGGTATGTATTGTCATCGCCTGTATTTTGAGGACAACATATTTCATTGAAATTTCGCGGATTCCTTTTTTTGAAAACCCTGTCGGCGATGCAAAAATTTATTTCGACCGCGCACAAGAGATTCTAGCCGGCACACTGTTTCCCGAAGAAGTATCGTTTCACAGCAGTCCGGTGTACCCCTATTTTCTTGCCGCAACGTATGCGCCGTTAAAAAGCCTTGCCGGCCCGCGCATTGTGCAAATGCTTACAGGAGTCATGAACTGTATCATCGGTTATTATATCGTGCTCGCAATTGCTGGTTACGGCGCGGCATGCATTGCGGCGTTTCTTATGGCGGTTTATCCATTATTTATCTATTTCGAAGGGGATTTAATGATGATTCCCTTAGTCCTCTTTACACTTAATCTTTCCTGTCTTATGCTGGTACTCTACGCACAACGCACCAAGAAACGTTTTCTCGCCGCCACAGGAATTCTATTAGGGCTGTCTGCTCTTGGCAAGCCGGATATAATTATGCTATGCCCTTTTTCCACCACTATGGATTTTCTTTACGGAACCATCGCGTAAAAAGCGCTGTGCCGCATCGGTTTTCTTGCATTATGGGTTTGCGCAACAATTCTGCCGTGTACAATTACTAATTATATGCTCAACCGCGAATTCATGCTCCTTACAAGCAATGGCGGCGTCAATTTTTATATCGGAAACCACCACGGAGCTAACGGCATGTTTCATTTGCCGAAAGAATCAGGGTTGTGGGACCATCGGTTATATGTGAGCTCAAAAGAAGTTGCTGAGCAAACACTTCAGAAACCCCTCACACCCGGTCAAGTTTCTCGTTTCTGGTTTGAAAAAGGCATAGCATTCGCTGTACATCATCCTTTAGAATTCATCGTTTTATTCTTAAAAAAAATAATGCTCATGATTAACCAATTTGAAGTATCTAACCATCACAGTTTTTACTTCTTTAAAAAATTTTCCGATACGCTTACAGCACTCCCGATCCGGCTGAACATTATTTTATTATTTTTCGCCGCAGGAATTACTGCGTTACTGCCATTCAAACGGTCAACATACATACCGTTTCTTTATTTATGCGTTACCTTTTTTACCACCGCGTTCTTTTTTGTTACATCCCGCTACCGCCTTCCTTCTATTACTTTTTTCATTTTAACCGCTTCAATTGGAATTGAACGCACTTACCATTTCATTTCTGCAAAAAAATGGAAACAACTGGCTGAAGTTATGATCCCCGGCATAGCGCTTTTTGGGCTTTCTCTCATCCCTTTTTCCGAATATTCCCCTTCACTGAACCAAGATTACAATAACCTCGGCAACGTATACATGGACCTCGGGGACTATGAGAAAGCATTACGCTGTTACCAACGTAACCTTGCTCATGGTTCAGGCGGCCATTTTACCCACTTCAACATAGGCAACGTTTATGAAAAAATGGGTAAAATTGAATTAGCGGCGGCTGAGTTTATTCAGGAAATGGAACTCAATCCTTCCTATGAAGGGTCGTATATAGCTATTGCGCGCCTTTATATGAAGAAAGGCGATTTTAACCAGTCAAAATATTACCTTGAGCGGCTGGCACAGCTGAAAATTACCTATGAAGGAATGTTTAACCTCGGATATGTTTACTTTCACATCGGCAACATCGCCCGCGCAATCGAAACATATGAAAATATGCTGAACGTATATCCGAATGATGCTCAAATTAAAGAAAATTTACGGCTTTGTTATCAAGCAGAAAAAAAACAACCGGAATAACATCCGCTATTACACACTAATTTTCTCTTTTTAGCGGCTACTTTTTATTTGAATACCGATGAGAGAAAACGCGTAATATTCTTTTGAAAATTACCTTAAATAATGGTTTAATACCGTTTTGACACAAACCATAGAAAAGGGATGATGAAAAAATGAAAAAAATAATCTACGGCATAGCTTTTTTACTCTGCAGTACAGCGCTTTGGGCAGAAGATGCAATTGATGCGCCATCGGAAGATTTGCCCATCTTGGCGGATACTGAGGAATTACAGCCGAAAATCAATCCGCCGGATGTTAAAGTCGACGAATATATAAAGCAAGATACTCTAAGAGATATCACCACATCAAACAGCGCTCAATTCTCGTTTGATTCCCTTGACGAATCTCCAAAGCTCAATGCAATCGAAGACCCAGGCGCTCTCATTGATGTCTACGGAAGCGAACTTGAACAGACACATAGGTAAACCTTCATCTTCCGCAGTAAGGAGCAGATTTGTGAAAGGGAAACGTATTCTTTCAGGCATTCAACCATCGGGAAAAGTTCATCTGGGCAATTATTTCGGCGCGATGAAACATCATATAGCATTGCAGGATAACAACCGCGCACTCTATTTTATCGCTGATTACCATGCGCTTACCACTGTTCAAGATGCTTCCGTCCTCCACAACAATATCCTTGACGTTGCTAAGGATTACTTGGCAATCGGGCTTGACCCGGCAAAAACTATTTTCTTCAAGCAGTCGGATATACCTCAAATCTTTGAACTGACATGGATACTTACAACGCTCACTCCCATGGGATTACTCGAACGCTGTCATTCGTATAAGGACAAAATAGCCCGCGGGCTGACGCCGAACCACGGTTTATTTGCCTATCCTGTGCTCATGGCGGCTGACATCCTTGCGTATGACGCCGAAATAGTTCCCGTAGGAAAAGACCAGAAACAGCACATCGAAGTTACCCGCGACATAGCTACTAAGTTCAACCTTACTTACAGAGAAACGCTTGTTATCCCCAATGAATACACCATAGACAACTACGCGCTTGTGCCCGGCATAGACGGACAGAAAATGAGCAAGTCATACGGCAACACAATCGAATTATTCGAAGACGAAAAAGTTTTGCGAAAAAAAGTAATGCGCATTAAAACCGATTCCACTCCGGTTGAGGAGCCAAAAGACCCTTCCACATGCTCAGTGTTTGCGCTCTATTCGTTATTCGCTTCCGAAGACGAAAAGAATATGATGAAACAGCGGTATTTGGAAGGCGGGATGAGCTATAAAGAAGCCAAAGATGCGCTGTTCGAAAAAATCCAAGCAGAATTTGAGCCGTTTAGAGAAAAACGGTCCGCTCTCGAAAATGATATATCTTATATAAAAGACGTACTCCGCGACGGAGCAGTGCGTGCACGAGAAATTGCACAAAATACCCTCGACCGTGTCCGTAATGCCGTCGGTGTTTCGTTCTAATGACACATTTTAATTAACAAAAAGCCCCTTGTTCCTTTTTAAGGCAAAAGGGGCTTATAGTAAAATTAGATCGTTTTAGAAGTACTATTGTACGTTTTGAAACCGATCTTTTATATCCTCGTTAGTCGAATGCTCTATCAATTGTTCAGATTCCGGATCAAAGAGCGGTTCATCAGGGTTCTCCGGCGTTACAAGCGGTTCAGGGTCTTCAAGTGCTTTTCCTATCGCTTGATTAACCCATTCCGATACGCATCCGGCATTGCAGAACAGCGTCACCGCTAGTACACACATTATTGAAATACGTTTTAACATTTTTCCCCTCCTTATTAAAATCATCGATTTACCAGCATAATCTTATGCCCTATCTCTTGCAAGTGTCAATAAAATATTCGTACCGATCTCGATCCCAAAACTGCTTTCCATAGATATGTTGCGCAATAGCGTTAACTAAACGGCAAGGACTTATCATTATGAATAGAGGGACTGCATGACAACTCTATTATTCGTCCCAATAAAAATATCGGGGCAAAAACGTTATCGCTGAAGGCTGTTCGTTATCATTTTTTTCCACTGTTCTGACAACAGATGCAAAACATTGTTTTTCGCCCAGAACAACATCGCCGTCATCAAAGACACCGTTGTTATTCGCATCGCGGATAGCCTGCCCGCGGACAATCACCTGAAAACCGCTTGACCGAACAGTAACTAAATTAAACATTTTACAGAACTGAGAAAATGTCATACCTGAGACACTCATCAACTCACGAAGATCGGTAAACGCTCCGCCATATGAATAATTGACAATATTCGACGCAAGAGCCGAGTCTACCCCCGGTATGGCGGCAAGCGTGTATACATCTGCTGTATTGAGATTGATTTTCCCATGAATAAAGGGAATAAATCCCGATGGCTGTAACACAAGCCGGTCTAATGAATTTTCTGTTACTGGGGTAGAAGGATCAGCATTATCCTGTATCACTAACAATCCTTGCGATACTTTAAACGGCAAAAGGTCGTCTTTTCCACTTGCATACACACCATTTAAGCACGCAAACCGGTCATCATTAAACGTCGTTGAAATTTGTTTAGATACTATCGAATTGGAACCCGTATCAAAATAAGTTCCATACACTGCATGCACCTCATCGCTGTTGAGCCCTTCAAGGAAAATGCGGTATTCTCCGTCATTCACCGGCGATACGCCCGCATTATATTTCCATGTTATTTTCGAACCGGAAACAGCCCCTGATGACAACCCTAGATAATTGTTGCCGCTAATGTTATTGAGCGACCAGTTTGTTTTACGCAAATAATCTTCGGCAAGCGTTTCATACGATACAAATCCCATGCGGCGCGCAACCAGCGCAAGGCGTGCATTCAACGATATAAGCGCACTCGACGGGTTATTGATAAATTCATTTTTCGGCATATCATAGAGAAAAAACGGATTGATCACTGCACTGTCTTTCACCGTGGAATAGTAATTATTTCCTGCATTGGCGCTACCGGGGGTGCCGGTATATCCCGCTGTATTTGCCGGTGTTGAAGCATTTTGCCAAACCGCCGCTCCTCCGATAATCCGGTCATAATCCGGCGATACCTTCTCACGGCTTATACCGACAGTAAGCCCACCTGGAATTTTATATCCTTCAACAGAAAAAGTATTCGGCGAATTTGCAGAAATCACATCAATCACGCTTCCGGCAGAATCACGAATGATGATGGAATCGTCTCCGGCATCAAGCAAAGAAAATGTCGGATTATTCGATGAATCGAGCGGTATCGCAACTGTTCCGCCGCCATCCCATACTCCGTCGACAGTCGTTCCGAAAATAATGTCCAATGCGCGTTCGCTGTTGGTCAGAATGAGATAATTATACGACACCGTTTTCGGATCAACTGCTGAGGTATATGATACGCCGTTAAGCGTTACATCTGCCGCCAAATGATAGGTTCGGTCATCAGCAGACACCAGCGGCGTACCGTTATCACAAACTATCTGCCAGCCGCTCTCAAGCGTAATCGGTTCTCTGCTGATATTGACTATTTCGATATAGTCGCCTGCTTTTATTTCTATTTTATAGAATTTGCTGGGAATCTGTGTTCCTGCAGGAACACCGCTTTCCAATTGCAACGGGTCTTCTACCTCAATAGTGATTGAACCATCGGAAACCGTAATAGCAAAATCTTTGAAACTGCCGGACGGGACAGTATCGTACCCGACACCTTCGACTCTGCAGAAAATATCATCGCTCGGAGCTTCGGAATGAGAATACACATTAACGGTATAAACTCCGTTTTCCCACGGCACTTCAAACGTAGCCGACGCAATGGAAGTAAAATCTGTTGATGTTCCGATTGCGTATGTCCCGCCTACGGTAAATGTTCCCGATGCAAGGGTAATAAATGACGCATTAGTTACTTCGACTTCAGCCCACGCATCGCAGAGTACTTCGTTGATTTGAATTCCTTCAACTCCGTAGGCAACCGTGGCGGAACTAATGGTCGAATCGCCGTTCATGTCCTGAGCAAGTTCTTCTTCAGAAAAAGACATCGGCACATGATCTGAATCACGGTAATCCATTAGATTGATTGCCGCAAGAATCTCTTTCACCGGATCGCTCCATAGGAGATGATGAAAAAAATCACCGGCAAGTGCATCAATGCGGGTTTCATAATTCATCTGAATACGAGGATTATAATAATCAGGAATTCCAGAACTTTCATAAAACATCTCATGGTCGGATGAATTAAGAGAAAGATACCGGCCGAGAATCTCAAGCTGAGCTTGTCCAATTCCGCTGATTTTATATAAATCTTCAATAGACGAATAGGGTTTAAGAGGCGACGACACAATTGTTGAAGCAAGCCCATTGCTAATCGTTCCCAACTGTTCGAATAAATCTTCCAAATCGATTTCATCCACTGCCGCGCCTTGTTGAGTTGCTTCGACAGCATCATACTGAGCGCCTACTGTATTGATGTTTAGCCGTGCGTTTTCATCCTGAATCAATACCGCATACCGTCCGATAACCGGCGAATTGATATCACCCGGCTTCGCATGAAGATATATCCAGCGGGCATCCGGCGTACCGGCGCTTATTTGCCCAGTCGAGCGGGTAATTGTCTCAGCAAGGTCAACGTCCGAACCGGTAAACAAAGCGCCCCAATCATCGCTGGATGCAGGGTTGATATCGTTGCGCCAATCATAGTCTTCAAAACTAGCATCGGCGTTGATGAAATCTCCGTCAGCTTTGAGAACGCTCAATGCATGATAATAACCCGCTTTAGCAATATACTTTGCAGATGTATCCACATCAAGATTCGACACAATTTTACTGTCGGTATTCATGTTGGCAATGAACGTTGTCGTTATCATAGAAAGCAACGCCAAAAAAAGCAGGGTGACCACCAACGCCATGCCGCTGTTTTGTGTACCCATATGAGACAGTTTCATAGAATTACCTCGCCGGTTTACGTTTCGGGCAACACGATGGTGAAAGAATATTCTGCAACAAACCCTTGGTCGGTCAATTTACCGATTGCTTTCTGCCGATTCGATCCGCTGTATCCTGAGACATAACTGTTGAAGCTAGCCGAATTGAGCATATTTATCCACTCCGCTGTATCAGGCTGAACAAAATTGACGGTTACCCGCAGTTTGCGCGGCATTATCCCCTTATTTGACGGATCGGATGATACATAATCGAATGCATCGGGATCGTTCGACGTAACGGGATTAAGCACATTCCACGCAGGATTCGAGGGAGCTCCGGGCCAGTTTTGCCAATCCAGCCACGAGTTGTCAAGATGGTTCCAGCATTCCACCGTAAACCCGACAACATAACCTGCCAATTCCTGAGAATCCAATCCCAATAGAGTAGTAAAGCTATCTTCAAAAGCAAACGAACTGCCGCTTAATGAATGACGTGACACGTACTTGACCGCATCATCGGTAAAATCCGTATCATTGCCGTCCGGTTCTGGGTAAAAGACCCCGCATTCCTGGTATCCGGTCAATTGTGTTGAGCCGTTACGGTATATAGCGCGTGAAACGAAATAAATCGCATCCGCCATGACAATACAATTTATGCTGTTTGCCGCATCGATGGAAATCGAACTGATATCGGTGGAAAGACGATCGAACAGTGCCCGGGCATTCTGCCGGATTTCTACTTTTGAATCGCTAGCACTCCATACCCGCATGGAAGTATTGAAAATAGTCACCAGCATTGCAACGAGCGCCGTCATGATGCTGACCGCTATCATGAGTTCGAGTAATGAAAATCCCTTGTTATGGGTAGTATGCCGCATCGATTATTCCTTCATCATAAACGTACTGAACGTTTTTATTGCTTTGCCCGTCGGCGTTGCGGGATTTGTTTCTGTTCCGCCTGCAAACCGGTCGCTGGTATAAATCGCCACCCGTACGTAAAACATATTTGCCGGATATAACACCGTTTCACCGGGTATGGCAACACCGCTTATATCTTCAGTTCGATAAATATAAAAATATTCGTCGTTATGAAATTTTCGCTGGAATTTAAATGTTCCGCTGGCCACAAACGGCGGGTTGCTGTCGTTCATTATTTCCAATTCCGACAGCAGTTCCTGAACGTATCCGGACGCGACAAACTTATCTTCAGCTCGTTTGCCGGTTACCAGCCCAACGGGATAGAGCGCAAGAATACTCAGAATACCCACAACAAGGATGGCAATCGCCGCAGATATTTCCAAAAGGGTAAACCCGCACTCAAACCACTTTTTTGATAAGCAAACAGAACACCGCACTTTCATTCCCATGGCCCCCCCACACCATTTCTATGCAGTTTTACTCTGCCGGTATTTGCATAAACCTGCACTGTATAACAGCGTTCTTTTTCATCCGCCGAAACATCTTCATAATTAAACCCTGATTGATAATATGATACGGGATCGCTTATCGTGACATCGAACGAATCTTTGACTCCGCCGAATACCGAGTTGGCACGGACAACATGAATATATGCCGATGTGCTGGCACTGCCGCGCGGATAAAAGACAATCGATGAATCCGACACCAAATCTGCCGCTGTGATTCCGTTGACAGTCGTTGTCGCAAGCCGTATCAGTGAAGGAGGATAATAGATTTTTCCAACCACTGTTCCGCCGGAATCATTTGAGTAGACCGCCGCCCAATTATTGAGCGGAGAAATATCCACTCGATAGACAGCGTTGTAATTTATAGCATACCGTTGAGCAAGGCGAAGCATATTGGAAACCTGTCTGCATGATGATGCCAAACTCAAATTTTCTCCAAACTGCGTCATCATCGGAATAGTCAAAGCCGCCATGATTACCATAATCGTAATAGTAACGAGAACTTCAAGTAACGATATGCCGCGCTCAAATGTGTTCATTGTTTAATCCCAGTTATTTATTTCGTCACCGGCAGGGGTTGTCGTCGAGATATCAAAGCTGTATGAATTGTTTGCCGGCACCGCATTGCTTCCTCCATCCGTGTCGACAAACACCTCATAAATCCCGTTCCACGGATCGGTAATTTTCTTCACACTGCCGACAGTGGTAATATCTTTGCCTTTCAATTCGAGATACGGGCCGTTTTTTTTGCCGGTGGTTAACATGGCATAGAGCGTACCATCATCATTGAGTTCGTTTTCGGTTGGGCCGTACACCCCCCAGTCAGTCCGATATGCATGCAATGCCATGGCAACTGTCTCAATCATTGCCTTCGCGCGCGACACCCGCGCCTGATGTTTTACTTTACCAATGGTTGGAAACAGAAAACCGGCGATCATGGCAATGATCCCGATAACCGTCAATAACTCCAGCAAGGTAAACCCGCGATTTGATTTCATATATAATCTCCTGTTTTATTGAGCAGTAAAATCGCCTGTCCAATTGACAATATTGTCATCATTGAGCGGATTGCCGGCATTTGAACTATCCCATTGTTTATCTTCGCCGCGCGACACAATATCAAACGATTGAAGATTTTTGAGCGCTCGCCCACCTGCCGTTCCATCAAAAAGATACGGCTGTTTCCATGGATCGATAAATTGTCCGCTGGCATCCAGTTCTTTTGCAGTAAACTCTAAATACGGCCCGTGCCAATCAGAATCATTCCAATATTGCGCAAGTTTATTCTTATTTTTGTCAAACCCGCTCAATGCTTGAATGAGTACGCTTCGTTTATTTTTATCCGAACCGCTATCGCCGAAATATTCGGCTTCTGTCAAGACAACAGGATATGCGCCTAAATCGTTTTTATAATTTTCCAATGCTGTTTCAAGCCGTAAAAGCTGAGCAATCGCTTTATTCTTTTTTGATTTTCCATAATGATACCGTATTGCAGGCACTCCTAACCCTACGAGGATAAGCAAAATGATTGCTACTGCCATAAGTTCTATTAGGGTAAATCCTTTTGACCCGGCGCGCATATATTCTCCCTACTTTTTCTAAACCACCAATTTTGTAAGCACGTAACATACCACTTTTTCATATTATTTTTGCGTTCAAAGCCAAGAAAAAATAGTACCGATATGTTACCTTTTAGGATTCTCTTTGCTTTTTGTTACCATTCGGTAACACGAAAAATAGTTCACAAATTTAGCTTTTTTATCTTCTGCCATAATGATTTACGGCTTATCCCCAGTATTCTTGCGGCTTCTGTTTTACTGCCGTTCACGTTATTCAATATACGGCAGATATGCACCCTTTCACATTCTCTGACATATTCGCTCAATTCTTCGGTTTCATGCGGTTCGGCAACAGGTTTGCCGCCATGCGCATGGCAAATTGCATCAGGCAATAATGCCGGCGATAACACATCAGCAACGCCTGCAACAGCCAAAACCCCTTCGATGGTATTTTCAAGTTCGCGGATATTCCCCGGCCATTCATATTCAATCAAAGTATCCAACGCATTGTTATCGAACACAACCCGCTTATTTTTTGCGTACATTTGCACAAAATGGTCTATCAGTAACGGTATATCTTCTTTGCGTTCCCGTAACGGCGGTAATTTAACCGAAACCACATTGAGCCGGTAAAAAAGGTCTTCGCGAAAAGCACCTTTTTCAACCAGAGTGCGCAAGTCGGTTTTCGACGACGCTATGATCCGGACATCTACTTTGATTGTATTCGTTCCTCCGACTCGTTCAAATTCCCGCTCCTGCAGGACGCGAAGCAATTTTACCTGTGTATTTAAGTCCATATCGTCAATATCATCGAGAAAAATGCTCCCGCCGTTTGCCAATTCAAACCTGCCGGCTTTGCGGTTCACGGCACCCGTGAATGCTCCTTTCTCGTGTCCGAACAATTCATCTTCGAGCAGTGAGGGCGTAAAAACAGCGCAATTCATTTTGATAAACGCCCGTGAACTGCGGGGGCTCAACTCATGTATAGCGCCTGCAGCAATTTCTTTGCCTGTCCCGCTCTCTCCGGTTATCAGAATACTGGCGTCGCTTAAAGATACCGTACTTATCAGCGATAAAACGTCCTGCATTTTTTTGCTTTTTCCGATAATTTTTTTCAATGATGAATGGGTATGTATTTGACGGCGCAGAAGAGTATTCTCTTGTTTTAGAGAATCGATTTCGGACAATTTATCCAAAATATTTATAATTTCTTCATTATAAAAAGGTTTTAGCACAAAATCGAAGGCGCCGTGTTTCATCGCGCTCACCGCAGATTCGATTGACCCATATCCGGTAATAACAACGGTATTTATGCAAGGAGACGATGCCTTAGCTCGTTCCATAAATGCCAATCCATTTCCGTCAGGAAGCCGAATGTCGGTTATTACACAGAAATAATCATTAGAGGTGAGCAAATTTTCTGCATGCTGTATTGTTTGAGCGGTATCAACCGCATACCCTGCATGGGTAAGGTCATCGCGAAGCGTCGTTACTATAGAGTGTTCATCGTCAACTATAAGTACTCTGTTATCCATTTGCTACCTTTGAAAGCTCTAGATGAAACGGAAGCATTATTTTAACTACTGTTCCAGCGCCTTTTTCGCTCGACAGCGTTATCGTTCCTTCGTGGTTTCGGATGATATTATAGACAATTGACAAACCCAATCCCGAACCCTGCATAGAACTTTTTGTCGTGTAAAACACATCAAATGCTTGGCTCACTTCCTTTTCAGTCATGCCGCATCCGCTGTCAGCGATAAGCAGTTCGACTGCGTTAGTCCCTTTTATCGCGCTGATTTGTATTACGCCCTCTTTATCGATTGCTTCCATAGCATTTTTGAGAATATTGAGAAACGCCTGCTGTAAATCACCGAAATTCCCCATTATTTTAGGAATATTTTCAAGCGATTCCTTTACCACCACGATATTTTTTTCATCAAGCCGGTGTTGTATAAACGCAATTGAACGGTCAATAACTTCCGGCAAATCAACCGGTTTAGCTTGTATCATGTTATTTGAAAATTGAAAATGCCGGATTTTCCGAATTGTTTCTTGTATGCGCGCAAGGCCATCTATAATAATCGACAAATACTCGGCTCGTTTGTCGTCATCAATATCGCGGCGTGACAGCGTACGCGCCGCATTGATCATCCCGCCCAGCGGATTGTTTATCTCATGCGCTATTCCTGCCGCTAACCGGCCGGTGGCAGTCAAACGTTCGGTTAATGATAACGACTGGTGTTCGGTATCTTTGGTTTTGCGAGGCGGTACCGGTTTTTTTTGCTCAAGCGCAAGCAATAATTGATTAAATGTCTGCCCCAGTTTTCCGACAGAATCGTTTCTGCTGAAAAAAGTGACGCCATGCGGCGGCAACCCGTCAAGGATATCGTGAGATGTCCGTGAAATTTCCTCTATGGGATTTAAGATATACCATGATATGAATCCATACGTTGCCAACGACAATGACAACACTATAAGAATGATAAACAGAAACGCCAGCACTGATTCGGGGGTAAAAAAGAGTTCAAGGAACGATGCAAATGTAATTACCAGAACAACGTCTTGCCGTTTGAGAGGAAATACAACATAATTTTTAAAAACGGCATTCTTGCCGATAGCGTCTCCAATATCTTCTTCGCGCTCGAAAAAATGATACCCTTCGATGAACGGTGCTGATGCGCAAATAGATTTTATATGGCTTACCATTTCTTCCGCAGAGAGCGCCATTCGTATAGAATTAAGACCAGCTATAATTTCTTTGCGCGATTGATACCGGGCAAGGCTGAAATAGCCCAGCCAACATACAAGAGAGACAATAATCCCGAAAAGAAAAATATTAAAAAAAACCCGCAGTTTGACGTCCATAGAACTCCTCATTATAAATTACAACTGCTGTAATAATGAAATAAGCGGTAAAAACATCGCAATAACGATAAAACCGACTACCAACGCGAGAAACACAATGAGGAACGGCTCAAGAAGCGATGTCAACCCTTCAACAGCGGCATCGACATCTTCATCATAATTATCTGCAATTTTTATAAGCATTTCTGCAAGAGCGCCGGTTTCTTCGCCAACTTCGATCATACTAATCACCATTGGAGAAAATACCTTGCTCGCCCTCAACGGTTCGACAATCGATTCGCCTTCACGGATGCTGTCGTGCACTTTTTCCACCGCGCGGCATATTACTTCATTTCCCGCAGTGTCTTTGACAATAAGCAGAGCCTGTAAAATAGGCACACCGCTGGTAATCAGCGTTCCGAGCGTTCGCGTAAACCGCGCTATAGCGATTTTGCTGATCAATTGCCCGATTATAGGAAAATAAAGCATGATTTTATCGATAACATATTTTCCCTGCTTCCGCTTTCGGATAATCTTCAACGAAGTAATCACCGTTACAATAAATAGTATGGGGACATACCACTGTTCCTTAAACAAATCGCTTATTTGAATAAGAAACGAAGTCATCCACGGCAATTCAAGTTCAAGATCGTAAAACATTTCGGCAAATTTCGGCACAATAAACGTAATAAGAAATGTCAATACCGCGATAGCAACACTGATAACAAATGCAGGGTATACCATGGCAGACTTGACTTTTTTCTTCAATTTTTCGCTTTTTTCGGCAAACTCGGCAAGACGGTTCAGGACAACTTCGAGCACACCGCCTGCTTCTCCAGCTTTTATCATGTTGACATACAATGGAGTAAATATTTTAGGCCATTTTGCCATCGCTTCGGAGAAAGTTGAACCTCCTTCAACAGATGCCGCAATATCGTCGAGGGAGTTTTTCAATGCTCCCGGTTTCTGCTGGTCACGCAACACGTTTAAACTGCGCAAAAGAGGCAAACCGGCATCAATAAGCGTCGCCAATTGGCGTGTAAACATTGCCAAAAGGCTCCCTTTTACCCTTTTCGGGCTAAAAAGAGTAATGTCAGCAGATAAAATTGACTTTTTTTGAGTTCCACCGGTTCGATTTGAACTTTTATCCAACGTAACACGTGTGGGAAACAAACCTTGTTCGCGCAGTTTGCTGATCGCCGAAACGGTATTGTCCGATTCGATAAGCCCTGTTACTTCTTTGCCCTGATTGTTCATGGCAACATATTTAAATTTAGACATACACCTGTCTCCTCGTATTATGTTTCTCTAAACACTTCTTCGAGAGTTGTCAAGCCTTGCAAAGCTTTATATAATCCGCTTTCGCGGAGTGTTTGCATGCCTGCTTCACGGGCTTTAGCCTTCAATACCGATTGCGGCGCTTTCTCCAAAATTTGAGCGCGAACAGCATCGGTAATGACCATCAGTTCATAAATGCCCGTACGCCCTTTGTAACCGGTTTTATTGCATTGTTTGCACCCTTTGCCGTAATAAAACGGCTGGCCGCGCAATTCTTCCGGCAATGCCTGTAAAATCTCAACTGACGGCGAATATTCTTCTTTGCATCCTTCGCATATACGCCGTACCAGCCGTTGCGCAAGAACGCCTTCAAGAGTCGAGGTGAGCAGAAACGGTTCTATTCCCATATCAATGAGGCGTGTTATACTGCCGGGAGCATCGTTTGTATGAAGCGTGGATAAAACAAGATGCCCGGTAAGTGACGCTTCTATGGCAATTTGCGCAGTTTCAACATCGCGAATTTCTCCCACCATTACTTTATCGGGGTCTTGGCGCAGTATTGACCGCAAACAAGCGGAGAATGTTAATCCGATAGAATCTTTTATCGGCACTTGAATAATGCCTTCGAGGTCATATTCGATGGGGTCTTCGGTTGTTATTACTTTTGAGTCGATTTTATTGATATGGCGCAAACACGAATACAAAGTAGTTGTTTTGCCTGATCCGGTCGGGCCGGTTACAATAAAAATGCCGTTGGGTTTATCGACAATTTCTATCACTTTCTTTTTGATTTCTTCCTGCATGCCGATCTTGTCAATGTCAAGCGAAACGTTACTGCGGTCGAGTACCCGCATCACCACGCTTTCGCCGAAAACGGTCGGCAGAGAAGAAACGCGCAAATCGATATTTTTTCCTCCGACATTGAGCTGTATGCGCCCATCCTGCGGAAGGCGCCGTTCCGCCACATTCAAATTTGCGAGTACTTTGATTCGCGATATTACCGCCATTGCTAGATGTTTCGGCGGCGGAATCATTTCATATAATGTTCCGTCTACTCGATACCGGATTTTAAATTCGTTTTCAAACGGCTCGAAATGCACATCGCTTGCTTTGTCTTTAATTGCTTGGATAAGCACCAAATTGAGCAGTTTTATGACCGGCGCTTCATTTGCAAGCTCTGCTACGTTTGAAATATCCGACCGGTTTTCTTCAAGGGCATTTTCAAGATCGACCTCACCGTCTTCATAACTGTCGATCAAAGACGTTATGCTGTCTTCGGCGTTTTCCTGCCCGTAATATTTATCGAGCGCATCTTCTATTTCCTGCGGGTTGCTTATTGCGCCGCGCACATCGCAATCAAGAATAAAATTCAGTTCGTCGAGAATATTCGGGTTGAGCGGATCAGCCATTGCTACAGTCAATGTATTATCAGCGAACTTAACGGGAATAATCTGATACATCCGCGCACATGATGCGTTGATTTTATCAATAACAGATTGCGGTATATCGAGTTCATTCAACGCGATTACGTCCATGTTGAGCTGTTCGCTGATCGCTTCTAAAACTTGATTCTGTGTAACAAACCCAAAATCAATGAGTTCTTTGACAAGCGGTTTGCCTGAGCGTTCCTGCTGTTCGATCGTTTCGGCAAGCTGGCCTTGCGTTACCATATTCCGTTCGAGAAGTATATGCCCAAGTAACTGATCCTGCACAATTCCCATTATTTTTTTACTCCGTACTGAGCGCTCAGCTTTGTATAAATCCATTCTTGGTCGTTACATTTGTTAATCATGCTCTCATAGCTGATCTTCTCTTCGCTGAACAATTTAAGCAAGCACATATCCAAAGTCTGCATACCGAACTTTCCGCCGGTTTGCAGGTCTGAAGTAATACGGTATGTTTTGTTTTCGCGGATCAGGTTCTGGATTGACGGCGTGGTAACGAGCAGTTCAAATGCGGCGATTCGCCCTTTGCCGGACAATGTCGGCATCAATTGTTGAGAAATAACCATTTCTACCGATACCGACAGCTGGCTTCGTATTTGTTCCTGCTGGTTTGTGGGAAACGCATCAATGATTCGGTCGATAGTCTGTGCCGCGCCGGTTGTATGAAGCGTAGCAAACACCAAATGACCGGTTTCTGCGGCGGTAATAGCGGCTTCCATTGTTTCGAGGTCGCGCATTTCTCCCACAAGAATAACATCGGGGTCCTGCCGCAACCCGCGCTTAAGCGCCTCGGAGAATGATTGAACGTCAACGCCTATTTCGCGCTGATTCACAACACCGCGCTTATGGGTGTGGTAATACTCTATGGGGTCTTCAATTGTTAAAATGTGTGAATCCGATTCATTGTTGATTACATCAATCATGGTTGCCAAAGTCGATGTTTTGCCTGAACCGGTCGGGCCGGTAATGAGGATAAGCCCTCGCGGTTTAAACAGGTGCTCTTTTACCATGGACGGCAATCCGATATCATCCAGTGAACGCAAACGCGACGGGATAAGGCGCAAAACCATACCGAATGAACCTTTTTGCTTAAAAACGCTGACCCTGAACCGTGCCATATCGCCGTAAGCAAACCCGAAATCGGTACCGCCGACTTCGCGGATCAACTGTTGATGCGCATCGGATGTTATGCTTTTCATATAATTTTTTGTATCATCCGATTCCAATACCCGCCCGTCGAGGCTTACGAGCCTGCCGTCAATGCGCAGTGTCGGCGGTTTGCCAACCGTAAGGTGAATATCGGATGCATCTTCTTCGATTGCTATTTCGAGTAATTCCTGAATTTCCATAGTTCCCTCGTTTGTTATTTTTAATCTTCGTATCCTTGGGTAATTCGCAATATTTCTTCGAGAGAGGTCATTCCGCTGAGTACTTTTCTCAGCCCGTCTTCGCGCAGAGTGCGCATGCCCATTTCGCGTGCTTTTGATCGAATGATTGAACTCGAATCGCGCGCATATACCATACGCTGTATTTCATCGTTCATAACGAGAATCTCGAAAATGCCGCACCGCCCTTTATAGCCGGAATTAGAGCATTTTGCACAACCGGCACCGCGATATAACCGGATATTCGCCGCATCACTCGAATCAATACCAAGCAATTCAAGTTCGCGCATAGTAGGTTCATAGTCTTCTTTACAGTTTTCACATATTTTACGCACCAACCGCTGGGCGAGGATTCCTCGAATTGCCGAAGCCACAAGAAACGGTTTGACCCCTTGATCGATTAAACGCGTTATTGCCCCGGGTGCATCGTTTGTATGGAGCGTACTGAATACGAGGTGTCCAGTAAGCGATGCATTGACAGCGATCTCGGCAGTTTCAAGATCGCGGATTTCACCGACCATGATAATATTAGGCGCTTGCCTCAAACATGACCGTAAAACCTGCGCAAATGTCAACCCGATATCCGATCGGACTTGTACTTGATTCACTCCCGGCAATTGATATTCTAC
The DNA here is from genome assembly GCA_024233545.1 of bacterium. Taxonomy (GTDB): domain Bacteria; phylum Auribacterota; class Auribacteria; order Auribacterales; family Auribacteraceae; genus JACKPL01. The sequence continues at coordinate 54,453 of JACKPL010000001.1, read as the reverse complement.
CGGGTCCTCTACCGTAATAATTTTCCGGTTAGGCTGGTTAAGAGAATGTAAACAAGAGTACAATGTGGTCGTTTTACCGCTTCCTGTAGGACCGGTAATAAGAAGAATGCCGTTCGGCATGCTGATAATATCGTTAATTGTTTTTTCATCATCAGTGAACATGCCGGTTTCGGTTAATCCAAGGCTTAACCCGCTTTTATCGAGAATACGAAGCACCACGCTTTCTCCGTGGTTTGCCGGCAATGTGGAAACACGCAAGTCGATGACCTTGTCTTTTGAAACGCGGATTTTGATTCTTCCGTCTTGCGGAAGCCGTTTTTCTGCCATATCGAGGTTTGCCATGATCTTTATGCGTGAGATAACCGCACCCTGCAAACGTTTCGGCGGCCCGGGTATTTCATGGAGAACACCGTCAATACGGTACCGGATACGAAACGTGCGTTCCATCGGTTCGAGGTGGATATCGCTGGCATTTTTGCGAAATGCCTCGGTAATAATAAGATTAACCAATTTTATGACCGGCGCATCTTCATTGCCGTCAGAGTCGTCCCCCGCGGAACCGCTCATGCCCGCATCGCGCTCATTGATGGTAATTTCGCTGTCTTCTTGGATATCTCTCAGCAGATGATCGATTTTTTCTTCTTCCGCACCGTAATATTTTTCTATTGCCCTCAGGATATCGTCTTCAAGGGCAACGATTCCTTCAACCATGCAATTGAGCTCAAACCGAAGGTTTTCTATTAAATCCAGCGCCAGCGGATCAGACAACGCAATTTTGAGAATATCGTTGTCATATTCTACAGGAAGAATTTTATATTTATATGCCATTTCGCGCGGGATTTTTTCGAGAACCGATGGGGCAGGGTCGAAGGTATTGAGCTGAATAACCTCCATCCCGAATTGATACGCCAACGCCTTGGCGATTTCAAGCGGTGCGGCAAACCCTTTATCGATAAGCGTCGTTTTTATCGATTTGCCTGTTTTTTGTGATTCAGCATAGACAATTTCCGCCTGCCGGGCATCAATTTTCTGTATTGCTATTAAAATGTCGACCAGTACGTCACGGCCCATTTTCTGTTAAATCCGGATTTTTTGCATTCGGTTATCTCTTTGCACATACAGTGCTTCTTTTCCTCATTAGGTATCGACATTTTTTTATTTTTCTCAAGCAGTTTGAGTAAAAAAAATTGCTTTGTGTGTCATTTCGGTAACACAATTGCATACTAATACCGGCTGACACTCTGCGGCTTCGCGGCTTCACGTATTGATAGGAATGATTTCGGATGGTTAATCGGATACTTTATGTACGGGCTGGAAGGTAAACGTTAAATATTCAAGGTTTTTTATTTTATAATTGAGTACAAAATAGCCGCACAATAAACTGATAAACGCGGCACAGAAAAATCCGTATCCGAACGACTGGAACCCTATGTTAATTGTTATTGCCGTTGCGGTAAGGTTAAGAATACAAAAGAGTACTATTAACAGAGCCGCTTCCCGCCGGAATTCAAAATAATACATGATAATTAAGAGAAATTGAAAAATGATCAAAAGAAATGCCGACAAAACACCGATTTTCAAAATAACCACTTGCATCCACGCTAACTTTGCAATCTTCATAACATTGATTACACCGATGATAAAAAGTGCAGTGATAAATCCTTGAACTTTCAGCAGAACGCTTACACTCTCTTTGAGGTCGTCAACCAACTGCCGTTTTGACGATTCGATAGCCGTTAAAGAAGCTTTGTTCATGATATTCCGGTAGAATGAGCGGTACCGCTGATAGAAACTTGTTTCTACTCTGACAAGAAATACGGACAACGCAGGCACAATGCTCAGGTACGCAATAAAAAAAGCGCCGTCATACGCAGGAAACGTGTGGAAGAACCCTTTTACCGTTTCTCCATAAGATGAGAACCAGAAGAGCACTTTATCAATCCATATTGCAATATTTGTAATAAGCCCTGCTATAAAGAGGTCGGGGAATTTTCTGAAATAGAGTAAAAAATTAAAATCGATTGTTTTGAAAAAATCATATTCGCGGAAAAAACTGCTTAATAGGAAAACCACAATCGTAAACTGCCCGAGCGTAAATCCGAATAAATAACCGTTAATCCCATATTTCACTCCCATCCACTGCCCGGCAAATAGGCTGATTACCGAACCGAGCAGAAATCCGATGGTTATTAAATTATAATTTCTAGTAGCGCTGACAAACATCATCGCATTCCACAAGCAACTGATGGTAACATACAGAGAGGTAGATAATGTTACATATTGCCATTTCGGTATCACGTGATAAAACATTACACTGCCGATTATAGTTTGACAAACGAATGTAATAGACAATAACCCCACACAACAGGGAATGAGCGCATGAGGTTCATCCGAATAAATCCGGTCTGCCAGATAACGGGTAGAGACCATCTGGAAAATTCCGGTAAAAATGAGCGAACAGGCAAATACATAGACAATCGTCGTACGGAACACCATATAATCTTCCGTGTTGAGTACGGAAATACTGAATACGCCTAACAGCCCGATACAAATAATTGACGACAACATTGGGCCTGAAGATATGATAGCGGAATACAGGTATCCCTTCAAAAATCCTGTATAGGTGTCTTCTTTGAGTAATTTTTGTAACCTGAACCCTATTCCTGCCATAGTTTCTTCCTACCAATACATATATTTTTCGTACAAATTAAGGTATTGGGCAAATAAATCATTTTGCCCGTAAAATTTACGCACTCTCTCTATGCCGGATTTGCTCATAGAATTGTAGAGATCGGGATTCGATAAAATTTCGACAATTGCCGCCGCAGTGTCATCAGGATCGCTCACACCGGTGATGTATCCTGACACACCTAATGCTTGGTCTTCGAGGGTTCTTCCGAAACAGAGTTCCTCACAGGCTCCGACATCCGAGGCAACAACAGGAATTCCCATTGCATTGGCTTCAAGGATTACTAAAGGCTGTGCTTCGCTTTCGCTTGTTAAAACGACCAAATCAATTTTCGGATAATACTCAGCTATGTTTACTTTGCCGGTAAATTTGATAACCTTATCAAGGAACAGCATATCGCATAACTGAACACATTCTTCAAAATAGTCTTCATCTTCATCGGTCGGCCCGATGATCAGCACTTGAATATTGGGCAAATAATCGAGCACAACTTTTATTGATTTTATAAATGTTTTCACATCTTTGATAGGCACTACTCTGCCGACAAACCCAATGACAAAATGATCGTCATTTTCATCGATATGCCGTTCTATGGGGAAAAATTTATTCATATCGATGCCGTTGGGAATAATTGACAACTTCGATTCATCAGCGCCGCATTTGATTTGCTCCAACTGGTTGCCTCCGAACAACGTGATAATTTCGCTGGCATATTCATAAGAAACCCGTGAAAGAAGTTCAAAAAACGTAATCCACCATTTCTTAAAATAGCTTAATTCTTCTTGAGGGCGAATGCTTTCCTCGCGTTCATCGTATATCCATGTTGCTTGGGCGATTTCAATTTTCCGTTCTTTGGAATAGATGCCGTGTTCGGTAATCAAAAGTACGCTTTTATTGCATATGCTTGCCGCCGCGCCGAGTATTCCGGCGTATCCTGTTGAAATAGCATGGTATATCGGCGCATTGGGAATGTCTACATTGAATAATTGTATAAGAGGAAGCACCGTAAACCGATATGTCCAGAAATAATCGATAAACGAAACGGAAAGATCATAATGTTTGTAAAGATTAACCAGCATCTGCCATGAATCGGTGGAATAAATAAGGTCGTTTAAGTTAAGAATCTGTTTACCGTTTGGCCCCGGTATAAAGAGACGGATTAAATCAGGATAATCTTCGATGTTGCCTTTTAAGCTTTTGACAATAACATTCTCGAGTTGTTTGAATATATCTTTTTTTCTTTTTCTTACTTTCCACGGCGACGGGACAGATGTTTCGTAATCGTGAATAAACACATGGCGTATTTCAACAAGATTGGGAGGGACAGAATATTTCATTTCGCGGATATAATCCCTCGACGGCATGATTATCAGCAGGGAGAAACGAATATCATGCATTGCCGTAATCAACTGATGCACCCACGATGAGACACCTCCCGCAACATACGGATATGTCCCTTCCAAAATTAAACAGACATCGCTTGACCTGCTCATGCCGCATTCCCCACTGATATTATCTTTGCCAATGACTCCCGTGCAAGTTGCCTAATAACAGGCGATTTATGCGAAAGAGAGATTTCGGTTAAATCTTTGATTGCTCTTTCTTCCTCCAATATGCCAAGCATAATAATCACAATTTTTTGAACCGCACAATCGGAATGGTTAATATTTTTCAGGAAAATATCTGCTCCGAAGATGGCTAACTCTTCTTCACGCGCATACTTAGCACAGCGCAAAATGACCTGAATCCAATGTTCATTGCCGACTTCCGCTAATTCGGGAATAGTATGATAGACCGCTTGAAAAATAGTAAAAAATGCACTTACTATTTTTACTTTCAGCGCTTTTACCTGCTCGCGCAAAAACAACATGGCAAGCTGAAGAACGATTTCGTAATGATAGTTTTTATTTAACGTAACTTTGCTCATTATTTCAAGGATAGCGCAGAATACCGGTTTTCTTCGGCGCGCTTGAATAAGAAACCCGAAAAGAACCATGGGGTCATCATAAATTATCTTTTCGACAGCTGTCAAAATCATCTGTTTTTCCGCAGGCATTTCAGCATTCATATAGCATTCAACGAGAGGAATCAGCGCTCGTTTGTCTCTGACAAGGCAAAGAATCTCCATACTAAGATATCGAATTTGCGGATTTTTTGAGCTTACGCGAAACAAGGCACGATCCGCAATCGATGTTGAAATGCTCCAGTTTTCGCGTAATATTTTTTTCTGAATAAACCTGAGTGCAATGATAATTGCTTGGGTATCGTCATCTTCGGACAATTCGAGAACATTCCGGATATCATTTTCATCGTCATGATTCCAAAGCCGTGTTAATCCCATGAGTGCGGTATACCGTACCAATTCATCAGAATCCGACATAAAAGCGTTATACAGATTTTGCACAACCGAACGGTTTGCCCTCATGCTTAACGACTCTGCCGCCGCCGCACGAACATGAGGGCTTTCATCATCGGTCAAGATTGAACAGAGCAGGCGATGCATTTTACGCCCTTCGCATTGGGATGAGTTTAACGTTACACATACTCTGACTTTCACATTTTTATGAGATTTATACTGTTTGAAAAGCGCATATTTCATTTTCTTCGATAATCTATACAGCGCGCTTTCCGCTAAGAGCCTCACATTCGATTCGCCATGAACCGCCATGTGAAGCAACGCACGCGCAATTTTGTAATCATTGAACCCTGACAATCCATCGATGATTTCATTTTTAACAAAAGGGTTTTTTTCAAGGAAGAAATGATCGATCAGGTCACGCCGGATTTTTTTTGACTTATACCGGTTCAAAACCCATACCGTAACCTTTCGGATTGTCGCTGACTTATGCCGCATATACGATAAAAAACGAAACGGTTTTATATGCCGTGAAAATAGCCCGAGCGTATAAATAACTTCATATAAAATTTTTTCGTTGTCAGTCTCACTCATTTTAAAGAGCGTTTTAATTGATTCTGTCCGGCGCATCTGGCGCAATACGCGGATAATTTTTATTTTACGCGATACATCCTCTTCGGAAGTATCGTCGCCGATGGCATCATAAATCCTCATTAAATGCTCAATTGCCGCCCTGTAATGGTACTTTTGAACTTGGTCAACGGCAAAATCAACAACCCATTCCAAATCCGATTGGAGCATTTGCAAACAGACCGCTCGTTTTTCCATTGATTCAATTTTATCAAATGCTTCTTCTGCCTCTTTGCGCAAGCTTTCATTTTTATTTTTCATCAATTCTTGAAGTATCAGCAATCCTTTACGTGTATGAGCATATTTACTGATATACCTGCAGAGATATATTTTGAGAATCGTGTCATTGCCGTATATTATTTGGTCAAGAACATCTCGCGCTTCGCTGGTATACCCTTTCATGAGAGATTCCAACACCGTATCTCTTACATGGTCATTGGGACTGAGAAGCTGTTCTTTAAGCGTTTCTTTTATACTCTTAGGCATTGTTCAACCAAAAATGTGTTACGTTGTTAACCAGTTTCCACGGCGGATTTTCCTGCACTATAACTTTGCAGGCTTTTTTTATCGCCTGAAAATTGCCCAGAAAGAAATCCGCTTCGCATCGCCAAATCAATACTTGCCAGCTAGTGGGTTCGATTTTTTCCGCTTTCTCCAAGTATTCCAATGCTTCTTTGTATGCTCGCTGAGCAATTTTAATTTTTCCTGCTTCTATCAACGCTTCAATGTTATTTGGTTCAATATCGAGCGCGGAAGTAATCGCATCCGTCGCTTGCAACAGGCAGAAATGCTGAATGCTGTCACCGGACAATTCGGCACGGAATAACCGTAAATACAACCGTGCAAGTTTGAAATAATTTTCAAACCCTGCAGGGTTTTGCTGAATATTGTCATTCAATGCTTGAATTTGGTTTTGGAATCCTTCTTCGACTTTTTTTAATGCGTTACCTGCAAAAAACCGCATTTCCGCATCGGGGTCTTTAACCAATGTTCTTTTTAAGAGGTATATTGACTCTTTATTATCCCGCATTGCTAATTTTTCTATTGCGTCGCGTTTCAAGTTCCCGTTTTTGGACATTAAAATATCGCTAAACGACTCAGCGTCAATTTGCCGGCGCAATGTTTCTTCTTCATTTTCTTTTATCGCTTTGCGAATAATTTCTTCATCTTCAAAAACGTCTTCATACTGTTCTTGGGTATCTTCATAGAACAATTCTTTCGTTCTGTCGCCCAACATTCGGTAAAAGAAAATAGCGGTTACGCTTAGAACTCCCGCTAACGGCAGGAGCACACCGAAAAAAAGAGACAGCACTGAAAACAATGAACGTTCTTTTCTCTTTAAAAGCATAAAGCCTCCTGCCAAAATTGCCGGTCCTAGGAAATATAATACCGAATATGCCCATAGCGGAAGCAATGGCTCTAAAGCAAGCATTTCTTTCAATACATGCGCATGGATTACAGCCGCGCTAATGCACGAACCGATCACAATTGCTAATTCGATAAACGTAAACTTGCCGTGCATTTTTTCATATCTTTTTCAGCGTTTTCCATTAACTGTTCATGCGATTTTAGAGAGCTCTCATAAGAACCGATGCCGTATTCGAGTTCCAGCGGCAACCCGCTATTGATAGTGTCTATTCCGATTCCTTTAAACATACCGAGTATCCTGTTCATAGCTAATTTCGCCTGATCATAATCTGTTGTGGTAAGAATAATACAAAATGGAATTGAATCGTTGTATTGGGTTACGATATCGGTCAGCCGCAAACATTTATTTAAACCTGCGGCAAGGAATTTGAGTATTTTTGATTGTTTTAGCAAATCCATTTTTTCCAATTCTTTGACTTGAATCAGAACGACTGAGAGTGGGATTTTATATCGCTCGGCCCGGTGAAATTCCTGCATAAGGCGATGAATCAGGTAGTCATAGGTATAGATATTCAATACTTCATCGAGAATATTTTTCTTTTTTACTTCCTGAAAATATAAAGCATTTTCGATATCACTGCTCACCCACTCTGCCAACATGGAAAATATTTTCATCGATGAACCGGTAATACGCATAAAAGGAAGCCGTTCAATTGAAATAGCTCCCAGCACATCGCCTGAAGCGGTAACCAACGGAGCCGCCATAATGGATTCATTAAGCGAAAAAGCATAATCATTGCCTGCAATCAGCATGTCTTTAATACTCATAGCATGTTTCTGTTTGACACACCGTGCAATAATACCATCATCAAACATAATAGGAATTGTCTCAACCTGTTCGCCTCCGCGCGATTGTTTTAGAATGAGGTTATCCCCTTCGAGCAGAAACAGCGAACATGCCTCTACCTCAAGATACTGAACAAGGATATCAAGAAACGCCTGATAAATATGTTCGAGGTCGAATGACTGTAAATGTTTTGTCGTTTCGTAGAGGCTTGCAAATGACGAGACATCATCGAGAATACGCGATTCCATTTCTTTATTTATTCTTTCAATCCGCCGTTTTTCTTCTTCCAATTCCTGATAGACAGACCGCTGTTTATCAAGCGATCCTTCTAAACGTTTTTCATAGCGGATATACTTCTGCCTGATTTCTCCGATCACATAACCGATCAGGAAAAACAAAAAACCGTATTTAATAAGATACGGGTCATAAAATCCGTTTTGGCCGGACTTGAGGGTAATGGCTATACCGAGCACAAGCCCGGAACATCCCGCGGAGAAAAAGCCCGCAAACGATCCGTACCGAGCCGCCATAAGAAGGACGACAATACACATCGGATTCGGCTCGATCTGGTAAAACCCAAGTTGAGATTTCCATCCAAGCCAGTTTGCCAATAGCAAGAGCCCTAAAGCGCCTACAGTTTCACTAATTGCTGTGCGAAATATGCTTTTCATTCAATAATTGCTGTACCTTTTCCACAAGAATATTGGGCAATATCGGTTTTTGGAAGAACGGCACTTGATTACAGAAGACTCTTTTCCGTTCTTCACAGTCTAATGATTTTATACCGGTAATAATCATCGGCACTCCTATATCGCTGAGCTGATATACCAAATCGAGCACATTTAAATGCGGAAACAATATCTCGGCTATAACGATATCGGGAGGTTGGTCTCGAAGTATTCTGCTTGCTTCCGCCACATTTTCTGCAGTTATCACTTCACAGTCGATGAATTCTAATGATGACCGTAATACCGCTGTAAGATCGCGGTCATTGTCGATTATCAATACTTTTTTATTCATTTTTCACCTCTTTAAACTTGAAAGACCGGCTGATTGTTCCGGCTATTTTTCGGCACATCCGCTGTGCAGTGCTATTTAAAGAACCTTCATAAAAGAGAAAACTCAACTCTTCACGAGTATAACTGCCAGCCCAAAGAATGTTTCCGTCCTGCAAACTGATTATTTTTATGTCTAATCCCACAACCGGCCGTTCGCGAATTCCTTTTTTATACACAAACTCGGTTACTGTTCCTTTAACGACAGCGGCGGCAGATAATTTTTCTCTGAGTTCTTTCAACTGATAGCGGTAAAAAATCTCATCCGCCGTAGCAGTTTGATCTGAAAGAAGCGATTCTGCCTTTTCCTGTGGAGATAATGTAACATTGCGTTGTGTTATCAATTCAGTTGTAAACAGTTCTGTCACTATTTTTCCTGCACCCATTTGGTTTGTTTGGTTGTTGAACGGCAATACAGCAAGGGCAAACTGCTCGGTTACGTTTACTGTTACCCGCTGAGAATGACGGGAATATTCACAGCCACTGTATAAAAACAGAACAAGCATACACACAATCCATCTTTGTGGAATCGTCGGATTTATAGAAGCATTCATGGCAGAGTTACTCCGCTTTTATTATGATGTGTTGTACAATTGGTGTAACGGACAGGTTAGAAGTGTATGACGCCGTGCACATCGGCATAATGAGTTCGGCCGGATCGGCTGTCGGAACCTTTTTCGAAGCGGAACTGATAGTATCCGCCCAGTTCAAAGTAATCGGTTACTTGAAAGACACCGCCGAATTCATACCCGTAGGACGCCAAGTCTTCAAGGAACAAGTCTCGTTCGTCATCATGTCCAACAAGAAATGTGCCATGAACGAAAATTTTTTCGGTCACATACTGTTCGCCATGAATCTGAAACGCATGCCCACGCGTTTTAGCGCTGATGGGGAATAATGCGGCGAAATCTCTGTCGATGCGGGTGTCATCCCAGATATAACGGTATTGAAAAGCAATGCGCGGGTCATGCAGGAATGCTATGTCTATCCCCGCAATGAAATGATCGCGCGTACCCGGTGAACGTGATACACCGAATTGCCGGACATTATCGGAAAACCTATACTGGTTATGAACACCTTCAAACAAAAATTTAACAACTTCGTTGAAATCCCAACTCAGGTTAAAGTCAACATGATCCGACCGTCCTCCATAAGGCACTGCGGAACGAGGGTCAAGCAATTTATCATCATGCGAATAGGTTAAGCGGGCATATAAATCTTTGTGATTATTGTATTGTATTCCAAAGGTGGCCGAATAAATATCCTGCGGGCTATTGGTAATAACAAACGGGCCGAATTGTATCGACCAATCGGGATTTATGAGGTACTCGAACTCTATACCCCATTCTGTGAGATTTTCTTTGATTTTACCAATAGCAATATTCGTTTTATCTTTTAAAAGGTAATGAGAAAACCCTGCCCTAACGAGAAGATTATGCAGTAAATACGCTTGAGACTGCGAATAAAAAGCAGTGGTATCCTTATTGATTTCTTCAATCAGCAGATAACCGGTTCTAACTTGAGGCGCATACGTTCTGAGCAACGAGCGGGCTTCCTTTTCCGCTTCTTTTGCGCGTCCGTTTCGTGTCCGCATAACGTCTTGATATATTTTCAGCGCATTATCCCATCTTCCTTTGCTCTGCATGATAAATGCCATTTCCATGAGCAGGTCGGGATCATTCGGACTCTGTTTTAATAAATCTGAAATGATCGTTTCTGCGAAGTCAAACTGTTTTAACCCAATGTGTGCTTGCGCACAATACCGTGCTACCACCGTATCATTCTGGACATCGGACGGCGAAGAGAGAACCATCGCAATGGCATGAGCATACATCATTCTATCGAAGACAAGATACGCAATGTAATCGCGGAAAAAGAGCACATCGGATTTATCCTGCCGGATCGCATCTTCGTAATAAGCCGCCGCACGTTCATATTTGCCGGTCTTTTGAAAACAAAACGCAGACATTTTAATAGTTTTTACCGTTTGAGGAATTACAGCAAGCGCATCAAGTGTTTTCTGATAATACTTTTGTGCAGAACTCACATCGCCTTTCTGTTCATAGAGTCCTGCAAGAGTATAGAACGCTTCATAACTGATATGTTTCGATACATACCGTTCCATCAGCTGAACAGCGTTATGATAATTCCCTTCTTCCGAATAAATTGATACAAGAGTTTGCAGGATATCAGGATCGTCGGGATACTGTTCGAGAAGCTCGATAAAAACCTGTTCTGCTTGATCATAATCTTTTTTCAAATAGAAAATAGTCCCTATTCTGCGTATTTCTTCCAATGTAGGCTGTTCAGCGGTAATTTTTTGCAGAATCTCAAGAGATGCATCATAGTTTTTCTGTTCAATAAAAGCCTGAGCAACAAGAAGCAACGCTGAGCGGTCGTTATAGACTACTGATTTCTGTTTTTCATATAAATCAAGGATGTCGTCGATTCTGTTTTGGGTGATATATAAATTGAACAGCGGAACAATCCATTCTCTTTTAACTGTACCGGACTGTAACAATTTTTCGTATACCTCTATCGCTTGTGAATCTTTTTTGAGCGACTCGCACACCCATGCAAATTCCTCCGCGAGTATCGTATCGCTTGGATTTCTCAGATAGAGGTTTTGAAGGTAAGGATACGCCTGCTCGAAATTCTTTTTCTCTACATAAAACCGTGCCAATAACGCTTCATAACGCGAAATATTATCAGGGTCGCGTTCAATGAGAGTTTGAGCATAGTGGACTGCTTTTTCGCTATTGCCTGTATTCACATACAAATTGAGTGCGGTAATTTTATGATTCAGTTCACCGGGAAAAATACGTATCGCTTCCTCTATAAACGGTATTGCCTTTTCATACTGCTGTGCCCATTCATAATTATGAGCGGCTCGAATTAAAAATTCGCTATTTTCCGGACTTTCAGCAATGAGTATTTCGTAACACTGTGCCGCTTTTAGGGGTTGTGACGTCCATTCATAAAAATCAGCGAGAGCAGTAAGGGTTCCTACAGTTTGAGGAGCAGAAGCACGGTATTGCTCTATATATGTGTCGGCTTGCGCAAACTCTTTCTTCTGAATGAAGAGAGAAATCAACCGTTCAATAATCGAAATGTCTTGAGGATCAAACTGTAAGAATTGTTTAAAATACATTATTGCTGAATCGGTATTGTTCAATGTAGAGAAAATTTCGCCGAGCTGTTTCATATACTCGGTTTTTTCGGGATATTCTTCGAGAAGGCTGATATATATTTTCGATGCATGAAGCAAATCGCCTTGTTCATAATAAAGATACGCCACACCCTCTTTGAGGGCATAATCTTTGGGGAATTGTTCTATCATGCGCAGGTATGTATTCTCTAATCCATCGGAATCGCGTTGTTTATGGATTATGCTGAGCAACGCAAGCCAAAAGTTTTTTTCTTTCGGATAAGCTGAAACGATTTTTTCCTGTATTATCCGCGCGGTTTGCAAATCTCCATATGACATGCATACAAAGACAGTATCCTGCAGAACCACCGGGTCATCAGGAAACCGCTCATAGGCTTTGAGAGCAATATCCATTGCTTTTTGGCGGTCGCGCGCCCGCATGTAGAGATTCATTAAATAAACATAATATTCAGGAATATGCGGGTTTAATGCGTTCTGCTTCTCAACAACTTCTATCAATTTTTTATACTCGCCGTTATACGAATATATTGCTTGTAAATCGCTATATACCTCTTTTTTGTAAAGACTGATTTGGGGCGTTCCGTCATTTTGCTCTTCAAGCAAAGAACAATACCGCTCGTATTCATGTGTTACCGCTCTGTAATCACGATTCCATTTATACATGCGAATGAGGTTGACATGGGAGTCTCTGTTCATCGGTTCATTCTTCAACACTTCATAATGAATATTTATTGCTTCTTCGACGTTTCCCATATGTTCGTTCAGCCTTGCCGCTTCGCTATACGAGACTATCGAGGGGGCAACACGAATTTGTTCAGTGATTTGTTCCAATGCCTGCCGGTACATAAAACTTCGTTCAAAATACGTTGCCATTTCCATATGGGTGGGATAAATTCTATATGCGATAATAAGAATGGTAAGAAAAAAGAGCATTACTTTCCAAGTGTCTATTCTCATGAGCGTTCGCCATCCTGAAGTGTAATGCGTACATGATACTCTTCTTTAATAGAAGGGTTTTCCGGTAAAATTACATCAAGCGTACCATCCGAATCTGTTTCGATTCGGATCGGCTCGCCTGTTGTCTCAAGAACATATATGCTGTTCGGCACAAGATTTTTAAACACACAATATACTGCACCGAAACCATATACATCAAAAGAAACCGAATTTTTTTCAAAGATATAATTTTTTATTTCAGCGGTTGATTTTACAAGGTACGGTTGCGTCGGTTTTGCAGAACTCAGCCACAGCTCATAACTGCCTGAATCATCTAGATGAACATAGAGAGAATCTTGATAGAAAAGAAAACCGATTACGCCGGATGAACGCGATAAGTCAGGGAAACGCTTCTCATGGTCAATACGCACTGTCCGGCATTTGCCGCTATTGACAATTCGATAGCCTGTCCCGTCTTGAAGGACGTATAGTCTTGTATCGATCCAATCATAGACAGAATCAATGTATTCTGACGTGTATATCGGATAGCTTTCTTGTTCTAGTGCATAATCATATACTTTTTGCAGAGCATTAAGAGAAGCCATACGTTCTCCGCTGTAAAAATGGTAATATATGTTAATCGGTTTTATCCGGACAGGCGATTCAGTATGCTGAAACGTGTCAATCACACTTGCGTATCCATAGAACGGCCCGCTCCATAAACCGGTGTATATGTTCTCGTTACATGCCGCAGTATAAACCTGTCTGCCTCCTGCTAACGGACGGTACAACGGGCACAATTGCGAATACGAATCATACACTTCATCAAAAACAGGGTCGCCGCCGTTAATAGAACGGATATTTTTTTCCCTGACAACATCATGAACGAAGCTTTGAGGCAGGCAATTACCCGACCAAAAAACGAGACTGCAATATTTTTCAGTTCCGCTCAGCAATTCTGTATTTATATATTCGATCGAATCAACCAGTTCTTTTTGTGCAAATTCCTCATCGCCAACATTCGCTACACTCAATTCCATAGTGAGGCTTTCGTAACTTGATTCTTCCAAAATGTGATGGGTTTCTGAAGAAATTTTTTCTGAATAACCGGGAATATGTATCGCAACGATTTTCCTGCTCCAATCCAACGGATGGGTATACGTATGGGATGCCGGCTGGATATGCGGCAGAGAATATATCATGCGGGCTATTTGATTAAGGTCTTTTTCGCCTTTAATCCATGGCAGTTCTCTTCCCGTTATCAATTCGCCGACTACAACTGACACAGAGATAGGAATGACGTAGTTGCACAATATTTCATCATAGATAACTTCCGAACATAATCGCGTGGTATCAAAACGGCAGAGGCTAATAAATGCATCGCCGTCAATATGAGAAAAAACGATACGGCATCCGTTTCGAGTCGTTACATCTGGCGCCGGCATTCCTTTTAACTGAAAAGCCTCGGAAAAGAACATAAAGGGATTGATTCTTAACTTTGTTTTAAAATTTTCCTCCGAACGATAATACACATACGTAGGAGATACGATTCCCCCTGCTTTACAGGTGAACACGACGGGGGATTCGCTATCGGGGATATCGTTTCTTTTTAAAACAAGATAATTTTTGTTTGCATTGTCTATCTGTGAAAAATGAGTGTATAAATCTAATTCGAAATCTAATTTGCGCTCAAATTCTATTACTTCTGAGTCTTTATAGACCAGCTCTATTTTTACTATTTCATCGGTTGTATCATCTTTATATTCGACACCGAATTTTTTATATATCTCATCGATAAGGCTACGGTCTACAACCCGCCCATCTTGTCCAATTGATGCGCCGAGAAATTCCAAGATAACAACTTTGATATTATTATCTATTTGTTTTGCAAGCCATTTGAGGTAATTTTCCGGACTCCGCATTGTATTATCGCCAAACCATGTGATTATTCCCCGGTAACGGCACATCGTTTCATCCGAAGGCAGTCCTGCCGCAATGTCATGGTACTCAACTACGCATCCCTGATGATTGAGGAATACTTCAAGCTTTTTATGAATTCGCGTTGCATCGGCTGTCGGTTCTTCAGCAGAATCAAAAACCGCAAGAATCGAACGAGATATAACTTGCACGTTCTCATGCTGTTCTGTATTTTCTCCAAATATATCCACACTCAACCAGCAGATTGCCATCTGAAGGATGATCAAGAAACATACTGTTGTAGCCATGTTTTTGTTAGCGCACAGCATCTCAAAAAAATTCCTATTTGGGCATTAACTGCATTTATTCCTCTGCATGCGCAGTTACACAGAATTTATATCGGAATTCTTTGAATAAATTTAACCTAAATCGAACCAAAATCTGAGGGAAACACAGTGAATTAATAATCGTGGTAACTGGAGTTACAGTATCGTCGGACGAACACTTATAAAAAAAGCCACCCTTAAAAGAGGGCGGCTTTTTGAGTTTATTGAGAAATGTTGTTAATCTTCATACATAAGGAATACTGCACACTTATTAAGTGCGGAACCGAGAACGCGAAAATCGACAATTTTTTTCCCGCTGTTTTGCAAAACCTGCATAACTTCGTTAATTTTATCTGTCATTTTGCTGTAATCTATCCCGTAGAGGTCAACGACTTCAATTTTTTTTCATAACTCACTCCTCCTGCACTGGAATTTTTATGGGCAAACAAAACCTTAAACAATAATAAATCCTATTTATACATAAGTCAATATCTTTATATATTTATATAAAATATTTTCGGGTTTTATAAAAAAATTTATTATTTTCAAGCAGATGGTAAATCCTATTGCGCATTACGTATAAAAAGACTATAAAAACAGATAACGTTCGAACTCAAAAGTTCAAAAAACAGCATAGTGATATTTTCTGTATTGAAGAGGAGGATATAAAATAAAATGATAATTAGGATGATAACAAGCGGGCCATTTGACACAAACTGCTACGTTCTCTGTTGCGAACAAACGCACGAAGGAATTGTCATTGATCCAGCGTTTGATACCAACCAGTTGAAAACCTTGATAAAAGATTTGTCGTTGACAATAAAATTTATCCTACTCACACATGGGCATTTTGACCACTGCGGCGGGCTTGCCCCGCTCAAAGAAGCCCTTAAAGATATCCCTATTGCTATCCATCCGGACGATCTTCCGCTGGTCGCTACTGCCCGGCAACAAGCAGGGTTATATGGTATCAGGATCAGCGACGTTCCATTGCCTGATACGTTTATCCATGAAGGCGACTTGTTTTCGTTTGGAAAATATACTCTGAAAGCACTGCATACCCCTGGCCATACTCCCGGCGGCGTTTGTTTTTATACTGATGAATACCTGTTTGCCGGCGATACACTCTTTCAGCGGTCTATCGGCAGAACAGACCTTCCCGGCGGAAACTTCCAACAGCTTATTTCCAGTATAAAAAATAAACTGTTCACCATGCATGATTTTTTGACTGTCTATCCCGGACACGGCGGCGGAACAACCATCGGGGAAGAAAAACAATATAATCCGTATACCGGTTGAACTTATCTATCAGACGGTATTTTTTCAAGCAAGGTTTCCATGCGCTGTATTTGTTCTTCGAGTTGTTTGACTTTTTCAACGAGTTTAGGCAACCTTAATTGAGCGCCCATCTGTTTTTTCATATCATCAGCATTGCGTGCGGGTGCACCGAATACCATCTGATTGCCGCGAATAAGTTTATTGGAAGGAATTCCCGCTTGTGCGCCGACTACAACGTTATCTTCAATCGTTACGTGGTCTCCTAATCCCGCTTGCCCTGCTACGATAACGTTATTACCCACTTTTGTACTGCCCGAAACACCTGATTGAGCACAAAAAATACAATTCTCTCCTATTAAATCATTATGTGCAATCTGAACCAGATTATCGATTTTTGTACCGGCACCAATGCGTGTTTCTCCTAATGTTGCCCGATCGATTGTCGTATTGGAACCGATTTCCACATCGTCGCCAATAACCACAATACCGATTTGCGGCACTTTTACCCGTTTTTTGTTGTGCTCGACATACCCAAACCCATCAGGACCGACAATGACTCCGGAATGAAGAATAACTTTGTTTCCAAGCCGCATACGTGCATATACCACAGAATGCGCATGCAAAATGCATTTCTCACCGATAACCGCATTTTGCCCAACATAACAATGAGCGCCGATAACCGTTCCCTTACCGATTACTGCACCGTTATCTACAACCGCATAAGGCTGAATCGAAACATTGTCATCCAGTACGGCATTAGTTCCAATAACAGCAGTGGGATGTATTCCTTTGCTGAAATTGAGCGGCGGCGCATATATATGCATCAGCATGCCGAACGCCATTTTGGGTTTATCTATTTTTAGAACGGTCTTTTTGCCTCGTTTAATGTCGCGGGGAATTATAATTGCGCTTGCCTCCGAAGCTTCGGCGCGCGCAAACCATGCTTCATTTTCAGCAAATACGATATGCCCGGACTGAGCAGTGTCAATTTCAGCTAAACCGGATATGGTTAAATTAGGGTCACCTTCTAACTCTGCTTGAAGCAGGCCGGCAATTTCAGCTATGCTTTTTTCCATCTTATTGTCTCCTTGTGGTGTGTCATTATGCAATGTCGTCAATTCTATATACCGCTATAGATTCCTGTCAATGTAATAATCCTCTTTTAAACTGAATACAGTCATGTTATTCTATATTTATATTCATAATTTTTGTATTATTTCATAACCTCACTTAAAATTTGTGTTCAGAGGAACATGAAAACCGTATTATTCTGTTTATTTTTTCTCGTTTCTTGCATCAATCATCCTTCATATAACTCTTTTGAAGGGACAGAGACTTTTTTTCATCACCCATCTCAACGCATACCGTTACCTGAATTGCAACGCCCCCCTTTGCAATTGAAATTTACTGAATCCCGCAAAGATTCACCAAAGGAACCGGAACAGCCGACTCATCTTGTCTCAGACGAAAGCAATAGAGCGGCACAGCCGACAGAACCTGCAGATACAAACGACGCTCCAAATCAGCCGGCTATTCCTGATGATAGGGGAACAGAGTCGCTTAAAACAGCTGAACATACCGGACAAAATACGCCGATGCCTCAACCTTCAGCTCCACCTTTTCAGCAACCTGCTCCGGCTGATATTTCAGAACAGCCGGAACAAATCGAAAAGCAGGCTTCAAAAACCGAACCGTTAGAAACAACCTCCGGCGAAGTAATCATTCATAAGCCGGAACCCTCTCAAGAAACAGTCTTGGAAAATGATACAGAAACGACACAACCGCCTGATGAAACGGTTTTTTTGAAACAAGAACCGGCGCTACAACAACCGGACCAAACGGTTCCCATGGAAACAGCGCCATCTCCGCCCGGGCAATCTGCAGACGGCATTCTCGACGAACTTATTCATAATTACTCAGGCGATAAAGATTCATTTGCCGCAATTCGTGACCAAATACAGTTCAATATACGAAAACATTCCATGGGTGAATACATTGCCGGAATTAAGAAAAAGATTGCGCCTGAATGGAAAATGCGTCTTACAAAATTTTATCAGACGGAAATGTTTTCAAGCGGCGCCATTGTTGTTTTTAAGCTGGATCAAAACGGCAATGTTGTGTACAGCAAAATACTCGAACAATTCGGGAACCAGTTTTTCGGAACAGACTGCCTTGAAGCGATCCATCAATCGGCACAGTTTGAGCCTCTACCCGAAGAATATATTCAAAAAACCGGCAAAAAAGAGCTTTGGATGTTAACAACTTTCGGATATGATATCCGGTAATTCATACGGGAGGCACTTACCATGAGTTCGTTATTTACTATGATCGAACAGGGCGGGTTCATCATGATACCTATAATGTTCTGTTCGATTCTTGCAGTCACTGTTGTTATCGAACGGATTATCGCGCTTAGAAAATCAAAGATTATTCCGCAAACACTGATAACGCATATCGACCATTTTACAGTATCGAACAAGGGACCGATTCTTGCACTCTGCACAAAGTTAAAAACACCTTTTTCTATCATCACAAAAAAGTTATTGACCAACGACCATTTAGCGCATGAAACCGCGGCGGATTTGGTGAAAATATCAGGCCGTCAAGAAACAAAAGGGTTAGACCGCGGGCTATTCCTGCTCGAACTTATCGCCGCCATCACACCGCTTATGGGGCTACTTGGAACAGTACTCGGCATGATAGAAATTTTTTCTACCATTTCTCAAGGAGGAATCGGACAGGCGGAAGCTCTTTCAGGCGGGATATCGAAAGCGCTCATCACAACCGTTGCCGGTTTGTCTGTAGCGATTCCCACACTCGCCGCTTATACGCTCCTTTCCCGAAAAGTTGAGGCGTTAACCGGAGAAATTGACCGGCAAATAACGACCCTGTACGGAAAAATTTATGGCATTAACATTGAATAAAAGCCAACTATACCCTTTCTAATAAAGGTGGAATATGTTCTCAGAACCTGTACAGCGCAAGAAACATCTCGGAATAAATTTAACGCCGTTGATTGACGTGCTCTTTCTATTATTGATTTTTTTTATGGTTTCTTCTACCTTTCGAGAAAATCAAGCAATCGATGTAACACTTCCCAGCGCGGCAACAGCCGAACTGAAAGAGTCCGATGAAACCATCGTAACTATTGACCGTAACGGCACGATTTACATTGATTCTGAAGAAATCGCCTACGACGAACTGAACAGAGAACTCACCGGCGTATTTATGAAAAAAGGGGAAACAAACCTCATTATGAGAGCAGACGAAAATGTCCCGTATAAGGTGGTAGTCTATGTGATGGACACCGCTCGCAGTATCGGGTTTCGAAGCATTGCGGCTCTTACGGAGAAAAACAGTGAGTAAACGGTACCTGTTTTTCCCCTTATTATTTATGCTTATTTCCCTCAAACTATTTGCCGCACCGCAACTCTCCGTATCGAATGAAACGATAAATTTTGAAACCATCCGGTTCGGAGAAGTACGAACCATGTCAATCTTTATTCAAAATACCGGCGACCAACCGCTTGAGCTTAAAGCTATTCGAACAAGCTGTATCTGCCTATCAGCAAAAACAGACACCCGCTCCATTCCCGCCGGAGAAACACATACTCTTACCGTAACATTCAATGCGGCATTAAAAGAACCCGGCTTGCACACATTGCGTATTTTTATCCGAACCAACCAACCTGAACCGGAACTCACCGTCATCTCCGCAATCGCATTCGTAACGCCTCCTGAAAACGCCGTGGCTACTCCGGAATAAAATTATTGACATTCCCCTGTTCCATCTCTATAAATATCCCTATACATTACAATTGAATATGGAGAACAAAACAGATGATAGCAATAACCGGCGTTTCGGGATACATCGGCATACATTTAGCACGTTATTTGAAAGATAAGGGAGAAAAATGCGTCGGTCTTATTAAGCAAAACACCTCTAATACCGACTTAACCGAATTAAAAAACGCAGGCATTCCCTATACAATGGTGGATTTTTTCGATGAATCATCTGTCTGCGCCGCACTAAAAGGCACCGATTTGCTGGTGCATTTGGTAGGGAGTATTTACGCACCTAAAAATATGACCATGGAGAACTTACACAAGGACATTACCGCTACGGTGATTAAAGCGGCACAAAAAGCACAGATTAAAACAATTGTCTATGTCAGTGCACTGGGAACATCTCTGAAAGCGGCAGGCGAATACCACCGCACAAAAGCTCTTGCAGAACAACAGATTATTCAAAGCGGCATTCCGTACCTCATTCTACAGCCTTCATTAGTATTCGGCAAACTATACGGGCATAGAAACAGCAAACTCATTGCACGATTCGCCGGATTGACACAGAAACTTTCATTCATTCCGCTGATCGGAAGCGGCCAGAATAAAATGCAGCCGATTTATATTATGGATTTAGTAGAATGCATCTATAAAGGATTGACAGGAACTGCTCGCAACAAAACTATCCAGCTTGGCGGCCCAGAAGTACTAACACTTCAGCAAATAGCCGAATGCATCTGCATGGTTACATCAGGGCACGTAAAACGGTGTGTTCACCTTCCGCGCCCGATGATGTATGTCATCGCATCGCTCATGGAAAAAATTAAAGAGAAACCGGAAGTAACCTGCGACCAAATCCGCATGAGTAAAGAAGACAACATTTGTACGTCCGATGAAATGGATACGCTCTTCCCCCTCGAGAAAACATCGATGGGAAAAGCAAGCGCTACACTGCTCTAACCGCACTTATGCCGCTTCGTCAATCTGTGCACTTTGATTGATAATCTGCATTACATCTTCAGCAATTTCGCGAGATTCGACATCTACTTGAAGATATTTAGTGAAATCTTGTGTAATTGCAAAACCGCCCACACCTTGAAGTTGCATTAACCGTTCCATAGTCGTATATTTCACATCTTTATTTGCCGGATCGCCTACCGCCACGCGCTCAAATGTTTTATTGATTTTATAAAGGTTAATCTGTTCCCGCAACTTATCTTTGAGATATGTTATCTCACTTCCCGCAACCATACCCGGGGCGATGAAATTGAGAAATACTGCAGGCAGGTTATCCATACGAGCTTCAACAGAAATGAGATTTTTTACAGTCAACTCTTTTATGACCGTATTCCTCTCTTTAAATTTCTCACGGGTAGGCGCATCAAGCCCCGAATATACCGCCGTATAGAAAACTTCCGTAAGGTTGCTGTAGGTGCTTTTTTCAGCCGGTAACTGTTCGGCGCGGCGAATGAATTCAACAAATGCCGGTATCAAATCACCTAACGCTTCTTTATGCCCATTATCCAACGCCACAAATTCGCGGATATCGATAATTCGGATATCTTTGGGCAATTGTTTACTGCCGAATGCACGGAGCAGATCAATCATAAAAACAGATTTATTGGTATTATGCATAGATTTCATTGAATCTTGAGGGTCAATTTCCTGATACCGGTATCCGTTGTTTGCGGCATATGACGATAACTTCCCTTTGGGAACATCAAGAATTCGAATTCTGTTGAGCATATCGCTCGGGCTTAGATCGGGGTACTCAGCTCCGATCAGCTCAACAAGGCCATCCATTGAATCAACCGTTGCGATAAAATCAAATAGTTGGCTACTGGCAACACCCTCTCTCGGAAGAATTTTCGTGTCGAGTTCGCGTTTGAACTCGCCGGTTTTTTCTCCATCAAGCGATACAGCAACAAATAATGCCTGCCGCCCTTCATACTTTTCGTTTTCCTTTTTGAACTGTTTGAATGTCTTTTTAAGCATGAAGTTCGACGGAGACAGCTTGCCGATGATTAAATCCTTCGGGAAAAGATATATATCCGGTTTCGCCATCGCAATGCGTATTACACCCACTGCGGTTTGGATAAAATCATCGCTCATTTTAAAATCTGCCCGAATAGGAACATTGACCTTTGCCATTTCAACGTCGAGTTCAAACGATTCTCCAAGATTCGTGATGATTTCATTGATCGTCGCTGGCGAAAGCGAACGCCCTGCGAGCCCGCTTACTGCCATGAGATGGTCGATAAGAGGTTTATATTTTTGATTGTTTAGGCCTTTCTGCATCAAATCATGATACATGCCCGGCAGTGTATCGCCAAATACATTGCGCAATCGCGATGCCTGCGTGAATAGTTCTCCCGCATCCCAGCCAGCCGATTCCGGAGCATTGCGGAAATAATCACGCGCGGCAAGATGAATAAGCGCCTCTTCAAACCCACCGGTTAAAAGCGCGTCATACACACCTTCACCCATAAAGATTACCGTTGCGCCTCCCCGTTGTTCAAGTGAAGCAAACTGATATCCTTCTAAATTTGTGCTGATACCATATGAACCGTCCCGAGACGGAAGCACAACAATCGGCGCATCTTTTATTTTTCCATAAACACGTTCAAGCAATGCGCTTGTTTGCGGGTCGGTTTTTTTGAGTTGAACAATTTTTTCTTCAATCGACTCTCTGGCCGCCTGCGTCAATTTTTCCTTCAACCCTCGCGGCGAACGTTGTTCAATTAGTTGTGTTATACCGCCGGCAGATGAGACCGCATTCTCAATAATCTGATGAGTAATATCCTGTACGGCAGGCAAACTTTGTTTGACTCCGCGTTTCGCAAGCTCTGCTCGAATATATTTTGTAATATCGCCCTGAATGTTCAACACCAGTGATTTTTCTACCGATGCCGGATCGCCGATACCATACTGTTCCTTTAAACTTTCATATAATTGACCTGCAAATTCATCAAACGAAACGTTAGTATCATTCAATTGTGCCAGCAACTGATGTATCGGCAAATCGGAATAAAGCAGAATATACGAACGCACATCTTCATAATAAAACGACGTTGCAGTGCTTTGTTTGCGAACAGCTTCCGCAGGCGGCTGAACAGATGCTTCTGCCGGCTGACGTAACTCGCCCACAACATCCGCCGGATTCAGTTTTAAATCAGATGACTGCGCATTGATTTCCGTCACCAATGCGTTGACAACCACCAGTGGGTCCGCTACTGTAGACGTCAATCGGGCAATGAACGCCTGCCAATTTTCGTTCTGAGATAAAATAGGATGGTTTATGATGCGCTGTTTATCGGATATACTGCTGTAATATGACTGAATACGGTTCAGCTCATTCCAGAATCCTTTTATCACAGCAGTGATAACATGGCGTTTTATTTTTAACTCAATTTCTTTTCGGTCACGTTGAGGTTTGCCAACCATTGCGGCTTCAATGAAATGCATATTAAGCTGTTCAATCTGCCGTACAAGAAACGGAATCACCTCTTTCGATTGCAATCCTCGAACAAAATCAGTAGTGCTGACAGCCGTAGGCACACCATTCTCAATTTTTATATTCAGATTATCCATAGACCACTCAGTAGTGCCGAAAACAAATGATTTAGCCAACGCCCCACCAACTAATGCGGCAAAGGCCGATGTATCCACAGAGGCGAACTGCATATCTTTTAGTTTAATATCGCCTACTTCTTCAAATGCAATAAGCGACCGATACCCCTCCTGTTGAATGTTGGAATAAAAATTTATTCCATCTGCCATATTGAAAAGGTCAAACGCATAAAATACATCACGCATATTATCCTCGTCACGACGAGGGTCGATTGCACGAATAATAAACGTATGGCTTTTCCCGTCTGCCAAATCTACGTTCACACGAAATGCCAATTTCTGTTTTTGATCGAAGGCATCAAATGAAGACAGCTCCTGAAATTTTTCATCGTCGCTTTTCGCAATGCGCACATTATTATGAGAAAACCCGTCCGGCAAAACAATTCTATTGCTGTTTGCCATACGCGTCAGAACATTAAACCCGACAGTCCGAAGCATCTGTTCCATATAGAGGGATGATGCATGCCGCTTAACCAGCGATTCATATTCTGCAACTTTTTCGCCTAATACCGAACCAAACCCTTTATCAACATTCTCATATAATTGTGACAACACGAAAACAATCAACGCATTGTGCGGTTGCCGGTCTTCCATAATTAGCCGCCGTAAATCTGCAGGCCGCGCGGCGAGTTTCTGCAACTGCGCTTCAATGAAACCGCTCAGGGCATCCGTAGAACCAAACGTCAAAGCCTGTTCCGCCGCGGCAAGGCGATGAGCATTTCTATTGATCTCCTCCATCATTTCATCCGACACAACGCCTTCTTGGGGCATCAATCGTTTACTCCAATACGCTTCGCGCGCTTCGTGAAAAACCGCTTCCTCCATTAAATTCGTATTTTGCGCCAAATCGGAACGAATCAAAATAACAAGGTTGTTATTATCGTCTATAAAGTGAAATGCTGACATCGACGCCGGTAAAATGCGGTCGACAATAGGATCGTTCGCAAGTATTCTCGCACTGACTTTCGTTAACCCGTCACGTATTTCTGCAGACATATTTGCCGCATCAACCTGAAAACGTTCCAGATAGTTGTTTATTGGGCGTTCTTCAACATTGATGCCTAAAGCATCAAGGCGATGCTTGATTACCTCGATATCTCCTAAAGGTATGGTTTCCGCATCTTCATCGCCGATATCTTTAAGCGGGCCGAGCGGTTTTTTATCGTCCTTATCCTCAGGTTTTTTTACTTGTTTTTGTGCCGCGGCAATTTTCATATCAATCGGTTCTTCTTCTCCTGCGGTTTCAGAAATAAGCGGCAACGCTTTAGGCTGGGATACATCTTCCAACGCAGGCGTTTGCGTTTCAACCGGTTTACTGCCTATTCCAAATAAATTTCTAATCTTCGAGCCGATTTTAGATGTTACGGTTTGTTTTTCCGGGACAAGCGCTTGCATTTCTGCTCTTTTGCGTTCTAAAGCAATACTTAAATCTTTCCTCTGCTGATTGAGTTCTTCAAGTTTATAATCAACTACTGCGGCAAACATTTTGACGATTGTCTCGCTGAATACCAGCCGTAAGACAGTAAGCGCTTGACGGCGTGTTTCTTCTGTATACTCTCGCGCGCGTGCAATAATCGCGATGAGGTTGTCTTCTTCCATGAGATATGAATAAATGCCTAAAATGTCGGCTCGTTCAATCGGACGCCCTGCCGCTAAACGCGATTCAATAAGGAAATTTTGAAACTGAGAAATAATCTCCCTCAACTGTTCCATTGTAAGGCTCTTCGGATACACAACCGCCGGAACAACAACATTTTGAACCGCATATTCAGAAATGCGTGCGATCATACCCTGCAGTTCCTGCAATTCGGTTGCTTCAAGGAATGCTTCGATTTCAGTTTCTGCTAAACGGCGTAATTCTTCCAATCGGCGTGTTTCTTTTTCGGTAATAACGTTGGCGACAACACCTCTCTGCTCGAGAAAAGCCAAAAAGCGGTCATTTCGAATAAGTGTTTCCCATACGATACCCGTCAACAAGCCTTGCGCATTGCCGGCAATACGCGTTGGACGATATTGGAAAAGGCTCAGCGCATCGCGTGCTTCACGAACACTGTTCAATGACTGATCAGAAATAAACTGCCATTCTTCCATTGCACGCCATAAAGTAATATATGCCGATGAAATATTCAGGTTAATTTGTGCAAACAACCGGATTTGTTTGTCTACTTCTTTGATTTGATTTTCAATATATTCAAGAACATCGTTTAAGATGCGTTCTTGGTTTCTTTCGCGCGCCTGCTGTATTTTGCGTTGCTCGGCAGGTTTATCTGTCGCCGCGGTTCCTTTAGCGGCGATTGCCATACCCATATCAGCCAATGCGGTTCCATCATAAACAGCCGTATCTTGGCGAGAACCATCTGTAAGCATATACATAGTGCTTTGCAACGCTTGAATGGTAACAACTAATTCTACCGCTCTTTGCTGAAGAATCGAGCTCACCGTAACGGTACGTAAATCAGCTTGCGGTATCTCTTTAATTTCTTTGAGAACCGTATACCGATTCCGCTCGTACTCTTGCCGGATTTTTTTCGATTCGTCAATAAGCCGGTTGAGGACACCCTGCACTTTTTCGAACCATTCCGAACGGCTCCGTACGAGATTTTCTATGTTCGCTATTCTGTCTTCCACATCGGAAAGGGTTACGACTCCCGCTTCGAAAACGAGTTCTCCTTCGCCTTTTAAGCGTGCTATTTCTTTTTGTGCCTTTTTGATATTTCGAGCAGTTCCAACCAACCGCTCTTTGACAACGTCATACTGACCATCCTGCATAACAGTATTGAAATTTTCCATAATAAAATCGGTATACCGCTTAAAAGGATTGTGGTTCTTATATTCAAAAAACACATCCGAAGATGCCAACATTGCCTGTAAGTGACGTATAAAGTCGTTGAACCCGAGTTGGCTGTAGTTTTCAATAAGTCCCTTTACAAACCCATCAATACCATCGAAAACCTCTGCTTCCAGAATATCGAGTTCAGCAAGGAGCTGTCGTTCAAGAGCAGACCCAACCGGCGCAGTTTTAAGGCGTTTTTGAGTATCTTCATATTCTTCTATAGCAGTATTAAGTGCTTGGTTGCGTTTTAGTTGCCGCTGGAATACGCTGACATCATCAACACTGTTGCGTATCAATGTTGCCCGCGGCGTGGTATTGCGTGAATCAAGCATCAACCCCAGTACTTCAGTTGCCAGAGAACGTATCGTTTCATAGTTGGCATCAATGATACGCTGTTGAGCCGCAATATCAGTTAAAATGCGTGATTTAACCTGTTCTTGAGCCTGTAGCCTGCCGCGTACTTCCGATAGACGTTCCTTCGCCCGTGAAAGAATTTCCAGCACAAGCATAGTATATTCCTGAACTACCGGTGCAAGCGGTTGCCCTGATTCTCGTTGCCTGAATGCACGAATCCGCTGTTCAATCATCCCAAACCGTTCTTGGGACTGTGCATTAACCACCGTATCGCTTAAACGGTTTAATACTGCGGCAGTTGTATCAGCGAGTTTTTCAAGCCGTGCTATTTGTGTATCCATTGCGGTAAGAGCTCCGTTGATACGGTTGTAATCGCTACGTACCGATTCGAGATAGGCATTCAGCGCATCTTGGGATAATTTATCACCGAGAACGGAAGCCCCGAACACTTTTTTAACGAGTTCGATATACCGTTCAGGGTTTACTCTCGTCGCAGGGGTGAGCCCTGCAAGGGTATCCTGAAGGTTTTTATAATCCTGTGTATAAATCTTTTTAAAGAACTCCTGTGCACGAGCATATACTTCGTCGCTAATACCGGCAAAATGGTCATGGTGAGTATAGAGCAGAATTTCTTTAATTAGATTATCTTCTTGTAAAACAAGAGACTGCACCTGTTCAGGAGTAAGGTCCATAGTCAGTACATTTACATAAAAATCGAGGAGCCGGTTATTTGAATGTTCTATCAACTGGTCGAATAACGTGCCTGCAATACGCACGGTACTAGCAAGATTATCTTGATTGAGCTGTTTTTCAATAGCACTCCTTTTGAGCCTAAACCGTGAAAACTCTTTGAGGATATTAGAAACATCTTTAACAAGAAAATCTGGCAATTGAGCAATATTGTCATACTTTTCAAGCTGTTCGCGCAGTGCAAGCAATTCAAGGTCAGACCAGAAAACTTCAAGTTTATTAAACGTAATAATTTGACCGGAATTGAGAGGGTCAGGCACAGTATCTACCATACCAATATCATTTTTATGTGCCTTGCGCTCGATATCACGTAATTCATGCTCAAGAACAGCCTGCAACAGAGCCTTGCCATATGAACGCTGGGCACCTTGCATACCGCTGATAATACGCAAGAGACGTTCATGAATGTAAACTGTCTGATGAGTACCGCCTGCATGCCCCAATGCTTTGAATGTCCCGAATGCTTCTTCTTCACCGAATAGTACTGTTACAGAACGCAGTAATTCCTGATACATTTTCTGCCGCTCGGATGGCTCTTCAGAAACTGTTCCAAGCATATCCTCGAATACTTCATCAAGAATCTGCATACCGTCACGGAACGAATCAAATTCAGATTCTTTACTCAACCGTTGCCGTGCAAACCGTTGTGCAATGCCCGGATTATCAAGTTCAAACATCGTGGGAATGGTATCGATAACATCATCAAGGCTAAGCCTCCCCTGCGCAACTTGCTGAATAAGATCAGGAGTAAGGCGTATTGCCCGTCCATTTAAAATGCTCTGCCTGATTTCTTCGTTGAGTTCAAGCGGTTTAATATCTTTGCGGGCAAGGTTTTTTTCCTGATCGGTTTGAGCGGGTTTCTGTTGGTTTTCTATCTTTGTATCGGTGGGGATGCCGGTCAATAAAGCGATAATAAATGAAGCATTGCTTAACGGCAAATCTCTTAAATACCTTCGGTAATACACGGCTAACGATGTCATATATCCTATGCCTAACCCTAGAACACCATAAACAGACATTATATCCTGCCCTAACCCCAGATGTGCAATATCATTGACCCATCCGCCTATTAAAGCGCCTAATCCCCCGCCTAATAAGCTCATCTGAACATTAAAAATACTCGGATTCTTCACCATCATATTCCCGAGAGAATCAAGTACGGCATTTGAAACAGTTGAAACCACACGCAACGGCAATCCTGCAATAAATTTTAATCCCGCAACAACGGGTTGTGCTACCCATTGATCTACTGTTTTTATGCCCGGCCGAATACCCACAGCCCATACCGTAAGCAAATATTCAAAAAAGGTAGGAACCATATTGAAGAAAACAAAGTTTAACCCTAAAATCGGCGTCATACCGATTGCAAACAGCCGTTCCCGCAATGTTGTATCTTTGCTGAAAATTGCTATCGGCAACGCAAACAGTACCAGTGCGCTCCCCAACAAGAAACCCGATAATGACACAAAAAGGTCTATGCTTGGATTACCCATCATTTGCACAAGAGGCGCAATGACAAAACTGGGGTACACAATGGTTAAAAATGTGTATACCAGCATATTGCCTTTAACAAATTTCCAAAGGACATCTGAAATTTTCGACCGGTCATACTTGCGTACAACTTGAAAAATACCGCCATGCCAACGTTTACTGCGCTGCCATCGTTCAGTAAGCGTTTCGGGGGCATCGGTCACTACTCTAAAATCTTGGCGCGCAAAAGTTTTGAATTTAACATTCTGGTTGCCAAGCAATGTTGTGGACAACTCAATATCATCGGTTTCGAATATTCCCGAATGCTTTTTGAATGCCCTCAACAAATATGGCAGTGAATAGACGCCGCCACCGCCGGCAATAGACGATACGGAAATTGAGTTTACGGCTCGAATCCATGTAAAATAGGCATAATTCAGTTTCTGCATCAAACCGGACTTCAGCAACGGGAACGTTCCGAAATGAGTCGATAACGGCAAAGCAACACCGATCGTGCGCCGCCCGTTTTCATCAACACTCCCGACAATTGATGCCGCTTCGTTAAGCAGTGCCGGGACATCCGCTCCCTCAATGAACGAATCGCCGTCGACAATCATTACTCGTTCAGGGAACGAATCAGCCTGTCCTGCAAGAGCATATAACCCTTCAATTGCATCGCGTATTGCACCTGACCGGCGCCCATTTTCAGCACGAAGCACCATATTGAAGCCATACGTCGGGTTATCAGGATTACTTCGGTATTGCATCGCATATTCAAGATGTGTTTTTAATTTTTCCAACTGAGCCGCATCGGCATCAGACAAACCGCCTCGCTCTATCTGCTGAATGACCTGTGACAATTCTGCGGATATTTGTTCGCCGGTAATCCTGCTGTTAAGCATCATTAAACGTTCGCGAGTACCGTCGGTGGAATGATCGTCTAAAACAATAAGTTTATCAAGATACCCTCTTTCATGAGCATGCTGAATAACATCGTTAATGAGATTCGGGTTATCGCGGTTTGTTAATAGGTTGTACATCGGAGATACAATAAAGTAATCTGCCGGCAAATGGGGGACGATCGCACGCAATTGCTCTTCATCACTAATGTTTACAACAGGCGCATACTGGTCGAGCTGGTCAATTGGCACAGCAGGCGCAACGCTCAGGATATTGACGCCGCGAGCATCTAACCCGGAACCAGCCATAAACGTATCTAAATCGGTAACGATTATTTCTTCGTTTAATTCTTCCGGAAACAAATCCGATAAAACAACCCCTCGCTGTACCGCCGCTTTATAAAGTATATCGATGAACTCCGCCGCAGTAAGCGCGCCAACCTGCCGCAATGCATGCGACGAAATATAGAACGGCGGCAATAACCGCGGTTTAATTGCCCAAAATTCCATTTCTTTCTCTTCAACCGTTCGCTGTATGCGCGTTGCGCGAGGTTGAGATTGAAGCTCATTCCAAAAGGCATTAACATCATCAAATGAAATTCTTTTATTCTGAAAATATACCGGATCAATACTGCCGATATCTTCCTGATGCGCACGTAATTTGAGGGGTTCGGCAGAATCCTTAACTTCCTGTCTCCATTGAACAAACCAATCAGAAGTAATCTGAGGAATAATAATTGAATCGGGTGAAACACCTTCTATCGGAGCGGTAACTTCAGCATTGAGTATTTCGCTTCGCGCCCAATCGCGTATTTCATGTTCAAGGATTGCTTGCAATATAGCTTCTGCTTTAACCCGTTTCTCCGGCGACATCCGCGTTACATGCAATAACGTATTTAGACCGAGATACACCGTTTTTTGCTGGCGCCCCACATGGGCAAGAGCATCACCAGTATAAAAAACACCGTCCCAATCCATAAGAAGCGTCAATGTAAACCCCTTCGTTATATCCCGATACGGCGTACGTTTCTGAATTTTAAGCGCAAATTCCAATGCAGTATACAGCTGATCGCGCACAAGTGGATTTTCCAATTGGCTCACGAGGTTTTCTTTTGCAGTTTGAGGTAAATCGAAAAAGAGTGTTTCCTGAAGGTTTCGAGCAACCTGCAATGCAGGTAAATCAATAAGCCGCCCATCAACGGATTGTTTGAACAACCGGTTCACCGCATCATGGGCAGAAAAAGTTTCTGTCGAATCCAAGTCGATACGCACTGCATTGCCGGCAACAATATTCTTCCTGATAGTTTCATCGACTAAATTCTGCACATATGTTCGTGCAAGGCTTTTGTCAGTATCGTCATCTTCGCCCGGTTCCGCAATAAGAAAATCAAGGGCACCGAAGTCGAATTCATCCTCAATCTCTTGCGTTTCTGCGGTTTGGATAGTTTGTGAATCGCTTGCGGCAAGTGCGGATATAAACGGTACATTCGCACTATTCAATGTTTCCGCAACAGCATCAATCTGATCGATTATAGATTGAAAACTTGAAGGGTAACGGCTATTGAAAATTTCTGCAAAAACTTCTAAATCCGACCGGTGTTCAGTACGTATAAGATGCGCCATGTATGTTAGAATAGCGTTGATTTGAAGCGGATTGTTTGCGAACAGTTCTTGTAACGCCGTTACATCATCCCGGAATAATTCGGCATCGAAAAGTTGTTCAGGAATATAGATACCATTAAGCACATTCGCAATAATTGCTTGCGCTGTACTGAAACTATCTGAAGGAATATCATCATTAAATTCTGCCGCTAGGCGTACAACGGGCGTTACTAAAGCCGTATCGAACATAAACGGGATACCTGCAACTATTTCTGCTAAATCCTCGCCGGTTGATTGCTGAAACAACGCCATAAATGACGACAGCGAAAGAGAGCGCCCAATTTTGGACGATACAGAACCGATGAGCTCTTCAATATAGAAGATCGACCGGGTAAAATCGCCGTCCACATAACGTGAAAGCCGTATTTTCGAGAAGGAGTTGATGAGCATATTCACAAATTCGCCAGATTGTTCATCGGACAACCGTACGCCCGCATCAAACACAACGCTTATTCTCTGCGCAAGCTCGTCAAAATCCTCAAATAACTGCTGACTGTTGAATTGGCTCCTGTGATGCATACTGAGAAGCTCCTTATATGCCGGCACATCGCGCGGAATCAACGTATGGGGAGCCATGGAAGAGACGTCAAGAAACATGCTTTCTAACCCGGCATAATCGGTTCCCATGTTTTGGGCTATCAGGCCGATGATACTGCGCACTTCTTCGGGGGTTTCAAGAGAAACCATTAAATTGGCAAAATTCATAATCAGCCCGACAACATTTTCTTGGTTTTTCTCAAGATTGGAGATTTCCATAAATCGGAGAACACCTTGTACCATTGCCCGTTGCTCTTCAGTTAAGCGCAGTAATACAATTTTAGCTTGCGCGGAAGACCGCTCGAGTTCTCCTTCAAACTTTAAACGAGACAAAAACGCACTGACTGCTTGCGGTCCAACCGGTGCGTCCAAACCTGAAATCAAATCGCTCAATTGATCAGCATTGCGCAATGCAAAAACCGATTCTCCTTTCAGGAGGAAAGGATTTTCCCCATAACCGACAGTAAATCCGCCAGCACGAAGCAACATATCGTAATCCGGTTCAGACTCTCTGGCACTGTCGCCGAATTTTGCCATTTGATTAACCGGAATATTCAATTCGGTCTGCAGGAATTCAAGAGCCGCCCCTTTACTCGCCAGTGAAACCTGCAACATACCGCTCTGGAATTGCGTTACCGAAATCCCATGCAGATTGAGATGCCGCTCAACATCGGGATGCAAAGCAAGCAAATCTCTGAACGATGCACTGTCCATATCGTTTATAACGAATGAATGCATTCTATTGTCCGTAAAAATATTTTTCTGGTCTATGCCCAGTTCATTTTGAAATAGTTCTTTCAACTGCCTGAGAAAATCTTGTGCCGATTGGTCCTCGTACGCCGAAGGATAAAGTACGCGGTCCCGTTCGGTAGTCCTGAACCCATATGCACCGTTTTCAACAAATAAATAAAGGTTACCGTGAACAATATCGCGGACAGCATCCAACCCCAATTCACGGTTGCGAGCGGTAACAATAATAACCGGCACGCCTTCTTCGAGAAGTGCTTTGATTTGTTCTTTCAATCGCGGAGGGATTGTGCCATTCTGGTCAAGTATGGTGCCGTCGAGATCAAAAACTACCGCACGGTACAGTTGATCCAACGATCGTTGATGATACTGTTTAATAAGGTTGGTAAACGTTTCGTCACCCGTAAATTGCCGCACTGAATCAACATCACGTTGCGGCAACGCAATAAATTCACCATTCACCATACGGTATATGAACTGAATCGTCAACGCCATCGGGTCGGTTCGTAAACTAAATGCATCTATTTCCGATTGCGGCACTTCAATACCGCGAGATACTGTGTTAAGCATAACAATATCTGCCTGCTGTTCAGAAGATATATTCTGAGCAGAACCGGCTAGAATTGTTTCCAGCTCGGATTGTGTGTAGGTTACGCCGTTTCCGGCAATGTCGTTCAGGATTGACTCAAAAGTGACCGGCTGAGGTGCCGGCTGAGAAATTATCACGCCTGCTTGCTTCTTTGCCTCGCGAACCATAATCAGTTGAGCAAGAAATCCTTCCATATGGCTTGCTCCGTGAAAATCCAATAGATTTCCGACACCCATTCTGTAATCGTAATAGATCGGGCCCGGATTATAGAGTACCCGATTATTTTCTGTTGCGAAATATTCTTCTACCTTACCGATATTTTCAATAGAATCGCTGAGATGGTCTTTATCCTGAATATATGCCCACCCCGGGCCGGCTTTGAATTTACTCGTATCAAAAAGGTATGAGAGAATTTCAATAGAAGGAAATTGTGCGTGAATCATACCCGCAAAGAGCAAGTTAGCCGTACCAGTATGCCCGATATCGATAAGACGAACTGCTTTCGGCTGAATACGGTTTAGCTGAGCATATTCGAAAATGATCGGCGCAATTCGTTCCTGCGCCTGCCGGAAAACAAAACGCAACTCTTTAACCCGATCGATCGGCATTTGAACTACTTCTCGATTGGTGACCGTATCCAGAATTTTAGCCGGTTGCGAAAAGAAACCGAGTTGATTCAATTCTGCAAGAACCTCCTCGACAGGACGGTCGGCCGGCCCCTTGATTAAAATACCGTAAAGCGTTTGGAAATGTTCCAGTATTTCTTCGCCTTGATGCTGAAATGTTCCATTTGGGTCACGGTCGGGATACTGTGCAAAAAGATACTGTTCAATAGCGTAAATTAACATTTGCGTACTTGAACGGACGTCTTCAGTCAATTCATCAAGAAATGTTCTTCCGGCGGGCAATAGCTCTCCCTGTTGCGCTGGATTTAAAACCTGCTGGTATAAGTAGAATATGTCGCCGTCGCGCGCAAGATAAAGCGGTAATACAGGTGCGGTTCGATCACGGTCAAGCTGATTCACCAGCACATCCATAAACTGCCCTAGATTGTGAGCGGCAGTGAGCGTTTCTTCAAATTTGGGCAATGTCCGTGCAAATTCCGCAATGCGCCCCGATTGAGTCGGGTACAACCGCATCGCCGATTCCGCCCGTAATTGAACCAACTGGCGTATATCATTGTCGGTAAATTGTGTTATACCGTCAAAAGCGTTTGCAAGCAGGTCAATTCCGCTTTTTATATCAGACTGGTCAATGGTCATTTCATGTGATGCGGGTACACCGAAAACCGCTACCGCCATTGCCTTGACTGGAATTGTGGGATGAGAGGCTTTCGCCCGCCAAATACGTACTATATCCGCATGGAGGTTGCGCATATCGCCTGTATACCCGTAAAACGACAATACATCGAGTATACTGCGTACTTCTGCATCATTCAGCATATTCTGCGGATCGCTCAAAGCGCCTAAAGCTAAACTGACCGCCGTTTTGAAAAGCAGTTCATATCGTTCGCTGATAGCGCGCGATTCCTCATCAAGATAATTTTCAATCAATTCATAATGTCCGGAACGGTCTTCGTCAAAAAGCTGTAGCAGTTTTTGTCTATTTCCCGTTCGGACAAGTTCTGCAATTTGTGCTTGATGATATGGCGTCAGCTGATAACTCACCGTTCCATCAACATTTTGCTTTACGCCAAATGCTTTCACTTGATCTGCGGCGGCTAATATATGGCTGATACCCGCTATCTGCTCAAAGCCGATAGGAGTAATTTTCGTATTGCCGGCCATAAATGCAGAAATCCATGCGGCTTCTCTGTATTCGTGGAATGCCGCTTCGCCAGCATATTCCGTTTGTTCAATACCTGGGCGAGTTACAATAATCAGAGGAAAACCTGTTTCCTGAATATGGTAGGCATTCACTCCAACCGGCAGGGTATCCAATTCAAGGTAAATTGCTTCGATGGCATACTGATTCCCGTTCAAGCCCGCCACATTCCGAACCGCCGGCACTTGTAACCGAGCAAAATCAATCCATTGTGAACGAAGTGCTGGATCGATTTGTTCTGCATCCTCGTCGCCGACTGCTTTTAGCGCACCGCTTGGGGGTATGCGATCTTCAGGAATATAGAAATCTGCCGCAATTCGGTTTTCAAACGGATCGTTTAATACCGAATCAACCCTCACCTGTAATGATTTTCCAAACACTTCGGCGGCAATAACATCTATAGGAACATCTTTATGTGTCGTGTTCTTTCGCTGTAAAATCTCGGCAAGGTCATTTTGGAGCTGGCTGAAATCAGCAATGTATTCATTTTCTCCTAACATACCTAAAATAGTTTGTATATCCTGACCGGTAAATGCCGGCAGTTCAATGAAGTCCACTTTTGACGCCACAACTGGAGGCATCGACCGCCATTTTTTTGCAAAAAGCATTATGTTGTCCGTATCAGCCAACGTATTCCCGCGCTGGCGGATGTACGGCATAATAGAAGCAGGCAACACCGAAGCGTATGAATTAAAAATATCTTCTTCAGAAAATCCGCTTTGTATTCTAAAAATCTGCATTCTTTCGGTGGTTAATTTACCAAAATCAAAGAGTTTAACATCAAGTTCCTCAAGACTGTTGAGCCCCATATTCCTAAAAAACATCAAATCGACATCGACTACACCTCTCTGCCACATGGTTTCCCACAAAGTGAATACTTTGTCGATCAAGGCACGCATTTGAGCAGTGTCGTTCTGTTCGTCAAGGATACGCAACGCTTCTTGTACGGTATATTTCATCCTCTGCTGAATATATCCGATCTGAACCGCCTGCCCATCAACGTTAATACCCATTCCGGATATGTCTAATGTCGAAGGGATAAGGTCGCCTAATACTTCTAAGGCGAGTCCTGTTACAGCATGGTTATCAAACTTCAGGGACCCGAACACGCTTGTTTCTTCCCGAGCGATTTTAAGGACAAGATCGTTATCGGCGTTACCCATGACAATTGAATCGTGGCTGAGGTCTTTAAGGTCGAGCGGTTTAAATTGTTCATTAGTAATATGTTTTTCAATTGACTGTTTTTCTGATTTTTCGAAAGAAATGCTCTGCAGGGCAAGGAACACAGCGGCCTTAAAATGACGCTCGTAATTTTCAATATACCCGCGTGTTTGTACATCAAACAGATTTTCAACCAGATTATTCTGATACTGCCTATCCTCATTAAGCAAACCGGTTAGTTTCTCTGTATTGCTCTGAACGCGCAATGCCTCGATTTGAGCGGCATGATAGGGTGTAAGCTGATAGGTTACATTACCGAGAACATCGCGTATTACGCCAAACGCCATTACCTGCTCGGCATTTGCCGCAATATGTGCCATCACTGCAACGGAATTCATCAAATCGGGACGGATGTCCGCCTTCCCTAAACTCAGTTGCTGAATCCATATGGCTTCTTTCATTTCATGAAACACTGCCTCTTCGAAATATGGAATAATCTCAGCCGCCGATCGGGTAACAATAATGAGAGGCTTGCCGTCGCGCTTTATATGAAACGCATTCATTGATTCCGGCAACAGATTGGATTCAATAAAAAATGCGGGGATTGTATACGCCTGTCCATTTGCGTCATTAACAGTAATATTTTGAAGTTGAGCACGTTCGGATTCCTGCACCCATTGCTGAATAATGGCAGAATCGACTTGCTCTGCATCTTCATCGCCAACTGCTTTTAGCGGCCCCATAGGCGGTTTTTTATCTTTGGGAAGCTTAAATGCCGCGGCAAGCCGGTTTTCAATAAACTCCTCCAACTCCTGATCAGTCTTCTGATCGGCAGAGGGAGACGGCAACGCCAATATCTGCGGTTCTTTTTTACCTTCTAACAATCGTTTCGCGTCTGAACGTTGTTTTCCGAACGGCAAGAACCGTGTTACTCCTTGTGCGACACGTTGTGCTAACGGTGGACGGGTAAGCTCGTCTATTTGGCGGACGACTGCCGCTTTTATTTTTTCAAGGTTAGCCTGTTCGTTCTCAAGTTGCTGAACCTGATAATCAATTACTGACTGTGCAAGTTTTACGATACCATCGCTAAAAACAACTTTAATGAACTGCATTGCGATACGGCGGTCTTCTTCATTAAGCCTGCCGAACTGTTGTAAGAGGCTCAATAACGCATCATTACGCATAAGAGCATTATACGGGCCGAGCATATCATTGCGTTGGAAATAATCTCCTTGAGGAATGCCGAGTTCTTCCATTACACCGCTAAATAAGTTTGCCAACCTTTGGAAACCGCCTGAAGTCATTTGTGCAGGAAGTATCAAAGCAGGGATTGTTTTCCCTTGAATAGGTACATTCGATGCATTTTCGATATCAAATTTTGTTACCGCAAGATTGCTGATGACATTGACATCAACCTCATTTTGGCTTTGTTCAAGCCGATTCATCAGTTGTTCGTCTTCGCGAGTCCATACGGAAATGCTTATTCCTTGGCTTTGGGCTATTTCGCGAAAATCGGCATTGTTCAGCAATCTGAACCAATCGATATCCTTAAACGCAACACTGCCGTTTCTCACAAGAGGCGAAGGAATAAATTCGAATAAACTCATGGCATTTTGGATTTCGCGCATCTGGCTCTCGTCATGGATGTTCACTTCCTGAAGGGTTCGGGCAAGTTGAAAATAAGCATTGGCTAATGAGACGCGCACATCAGCAAACACACGGCGGGAACGGCCAATCTCGTTAATACGTGCATCCAAAACTGGCATAACGTACTTCAAAAGTTCAGCATACGTTTTCTGCCGAGACGCAACAATCGATTCTCGAACCGTTGCAGGCAACTCTGCTCCGGTAAGCGCTGAACGCAACGGAATCAGCGCAAACACCATATCTTTTAGTTCCTGACCCGATAACGACTGAGCCCGGGCATTGAACAATCCTTCAGTTTGAAATGTTTCATTCAGTACGGCATATTCTCTAAGTTTCAATTCAATTCGGTCAAGCGGTGATTCGCCGCGCTGTTTGACCAATCGCGCTTCATTCAGTTCATTGCGAATACTGAACTGGGCTCTATCGTGTTCGAGTTGTATTGAGCGTGCAAAACGCGTCATTCCGCTAACATATTCATCTATTTTATTATGCTGTTTATTCAAATACTCAAGTTTCTGCCGAATAGTTCTTGTTTGGCTATCCAACGCTTTCTGAGCGGCTTCAATCCGCTGATTCACTGCAGAAATCCGTGTAGAAAACGCATCATATAATTCTTTTTCCTGCCGGAAAAACGGCCGGCTTATGATTTTTCCGAATGATTCGATTACAGCATCAAACCTAAACGGATCATATGTTCTGTATGTCTCGATCATATCTACATTTCCGTCCATATTACTGAGCTGGGAACGGAAGTCTTTGAATCCGAGCTGTTCATACCGCTGTGTAAGAGTAGCGAGAAACGCCCGTGTTTTTTCGCCAAGCTGAACAGAAAGGCTCGATACTTCGCGTTGCAAACGGGTTACATCACGCCCTAGCAGACTATCTTGGCTCAACTGCTGTTTCTTTTCTGCAAATTGATTGAGTAAATCGATTAGTTCGCGGTTGCCCCATAACTCATGTTGAAACCGAGCAATGTCATATAATCCGCTCAACACCGGCGTTTGTTCCTCTTCGGAAGCTGACGGCAGAAACATTTCTAAGACAGACAATACCGCTTCCATACGGCCGTGATTTAATTTAACAAGCTCTTTTTGCGCAGAGATCACTTCATTTTCAGCAGAAACAATTTTCGGTTGCGCTAACTGTGTCTGCAAAACAGTCAGACGCGCAGAACTTAATTGCCGGACTGTATCCATAACAATGTTAAATTCTTCAACAAGCCCGCTGATTGATTCTCCGGCATTATTCCGGATAAAATGTTCTGTTTTTTCCCGCAACTGTTCCAAACGGGAAATAGACTGCCCTAAAGGCAATTGCCCCGGCACACGATGAATATCGTTAAGCGCTTTGGCTAATACCCTTTGGAAACGAGCAAGCTGGTTGCGCATCACCGCATGTTGTTTAGAAAGACGGGCCTGCTCTCCTTCAATGCGTACCTGCATAACAACCGCATTTTCAGTGAGGAGGCGAATACCCAATTTTTCACCGGTAAACACCTGTTTCATAAGCGATACAAACTCGGCTGGATTCGCCTGCTCAGCAGAGGTTAATTTACCCAATGCCGTACGAAGCTGTTTCATTTGAGATGAACTAAACGTGCCTGGATAAAGATCAGCGTTTCTCTTGGTCGACTCGCTAATATTAGCAACCCTGTCGGGATGGATGATCCCGAGAATATGGCGAATTTCCTGCTGTGCCGCTCTTTCTAATGATTGGGCGGCATCAGGAGTACTGAGGTCAGTGCTGAGTGCCGAACGGAAAAAGTCAATGAGGTATTCTGTATAGTATTCGCCAAGTTGAACGAACAATTGATCCGCCATACTAACCGTTTGTTCTAAGAGCGCTTGGTCAAAAAATTCTTTGTGCGCTTGTCGGGAATGAATGAATGTGGAAAGCTTTTTAAGCTCTTGCCCTATCTGTTCCGCATTCGCCGCTGTAATTGTTTGAACCGATAATTCTTTATACCGATCGTGTATCAATGCAAGTTCTATCTTCGACCAGAAAACATTCAGCTGTTCAAAATCGATAAACTGTCCCGGATTGCGCGGGTCGGGCACTGGATCGACAACACCGATATCTTCAAAATGCTCTTCACGAAGAATATCGCGCAATTCATGTTCGAATAATGCGCGGAGCAATGCTTGTGCATATTGGCGGTCATCGCGCGCAAGTGAACTGATATGTTCAAATACTTTTGAATGGATATATATCGTACCGCGCTCGCCCATTTCAAGTACGCCTCCCGTTCTCCCACCATGAGCAAGGACAGAGCCCGACCCGAAATCGCCTTCGTGCCCAAACAAAACAGTAACGGAATGAAACAGTTTTGCATAAAACCGGTTGCGGTCTGTGCGCAAAACGCCAGCTTTCAAACCGACCATATCATCAATAACATCCTGAAGAACTGCCATGCCGTTCTGAAAATCGCTATACCGCGTTCCTTCCGATAAGAAATCCTGCAATGCACGCCGAACAGGTGGGTTTTGCTCATCAGTAAATCCGAATCCGCTTTGAATCGTATCTAAGACAAACCCGCGGGTATTAACACCGGGAAATTCATTTATCAACGCGATATCGGGATATCGTAACCGTACAGCTCGTCCACCGTTTATTTTGTCTTGGATTTCCTGATGCACGTCTTGCTCATTTACTTCCTTGCGCGCCAAACTGGTATCGGTGGGGCGTGTCCGGCGGCTGTCGCTTCGTATATCGGCAGGAATAAAAGCTCGCGTCGGTGCCCCGGCGATTGCTTTCTCTTCAATGTCAGGAGCTGACGCCTGTTTAAAACCAAGCGCCTGCATCAGTTTGAATGTACCGAGCGAAGAGAGGATCGCTGTTGCCGTCGATGCCATAACAACGAATTCCGGCGAAAACCCACTGTTCATAACCGATGCAACAATACCAGATACGATACCGGTAAACAATGTTCCTGCCCCTACATAATATGCCGGTGCAAACGGATTTTTCTTGTACGAAAATGCACTGGCGGCATCGCCAATCCAATTGCGCAACCCAACAAAAGCAGTACGGACTGTTTCCGGAATGAATTTTTTCAGTCTATTTCCCACATATCCCAATAATTCAAATGCAAGCGACTTGACAGTTTCAATAGCTTCGGCAAACAACGGGAAAACACTCAATCCGACAAAACCAACTGCCAACAAAGGCGACAACAAAACAACCATCATCTTTTCCTGCCTGGTTTGCCCTTTGCCCCACGCTAATACTGCCCCAATTATCATTGAGGTAAACACACCGAAAATAGGCATAAGCGGAGTAAAAAGATCAATCAGTGTTGAAAATGCAAAACTTGTGGTGAAAAGAACCGACCCCATTAAATAACCGAGAGTAGCAAAAATTCCTAATATGGTAAGTCCAGCAATGAGCACAGCCCACGGAGCTTGCCCAAATATTTTCGGCATATTGTCCCGATATTTTCTGAGCAGAATCAGCATTCCCCCAGACCATCTGCGAGCCTGTTTAAATTGTGCAGACAACGTCTCCGGCATATCAGTGATGACACGCATTGTTTTGCGCGCAAAAAATTTAAATTTTGTTCCTTGATTCGCCCGTAAAATAGCGGACAGTTCCGCATCATCCGTTTCAAATATCCCTGAGTGTTGTGAAATTGCCCGGATAAGGTATGGAGTAGAATATCCCCCGCCTCCTCCCGGAACTGATTTAGCTCCATGTGCGCTTAATGACCTGATAAACGCAAACCGGATATAATCAAGTACTTTCCAGAACGAGCGAAAATCAGGCAACCCGTAACTTACAGAAACAGGCAGGATGGTGGCAATGATTCGTTTTCCGTCGGTATCTACCTGCCCAACGAGGTTTGCGGCATCTTTGAGATGTTGGATGACGTTTCTGCCGCGAATATAGGAATCGCCATCCATGATAAACAGTTTTTCAGGGAACCCTGCGGCATAATCGCCGACAAGATTCATCGCATACAAACCGAGAATGGTTTCCTGAATGGCGCCTGTACGCCTGCCGTTCTTTTCACGCAGTACCAAATGGAAACTATATACTGGATTAGAAGGATTTCTGCGATACTCGATTGCTTCTTTCGCCGCCTTAATGCGCCGCTTCAACCCTTCTTTCTGAGCTTCAGTCAATTTTTGATAAATCAAGTCTTGCTCGAGCTGGAACCGGTGAAGTTCAAGGTCTTTGATGGTAAACCGGTCATTAAGCATCATCAGCGCTTCACGAGTGCCTTCCATGGATGATGCGTCGTCAATAATAACAAGCCGGTTCAGGTATTTCTCACTATGCGCATGCTGAATAACTTCTTGAATCAGACTCGGCTTCTCGTTGAAAACCGGCGATACCATGAAAAAGTCCGACGGGAGCCCTTTTTCAAGTATCCCTTTGAGTTGTTGATAGTCGGGAATGCCTATTTCGCTTCCGACAACCGCACCTTGGCTTTCAGCTTCTTTGGCACGCATCGCGGCATCGATTAGCGTCTTAACGCGGGGTATATCTCTGATAAAACCAAGCGGTTCTTCCAATATGCGCGGAGCGACTTTGCGAATATCGATTCCATGCGGCGCAAGATATTTTCTTACAAATTCAGGGATAGAATCAATCTGAATACGGAGAGAAGGATTGGGGAAAACAGTTTTCACCTTCTTCTTCTCAAGTGCAATCGCCTTACTCAATAATGAGAGGAATGCACCGGGCGTTGTTACGCCGAGCTGTTCGAGGGCAGTCGCACTGATTTCGAATACCGGCATATCCTTGGCGCTGATACGGAATGTATCGACTAAACCGTATTCTGACTGCTTGGTGCCGCTATGTTGTGCAGACTGCGCCGCCTGTTCGATTGATGTCCAAACATTTTCTACGTCTTTAAACGTTATTTTCTCTCCCTCGAAATAAATGGGGTCTATGGCACCGATATCATCGCGATGCGACGAATCAGTGTTCTTGTCCGGTTCTCCGTAGGTTTGAACAACGTCAAGCCAGAACTGATCGTTCGAAAGGAGTATTTCATGTTCTTCCTGAGTTAATTGCGTTCTGGGTTTATTGAGCAAACTCCTGATGTAATCGCGGTATTCGTGTTCGATAACCGCTTGTAATGCATACTTTGCTTTCGGCTGTACGTTAAAATCAAGTTCCGCAATGTGAAGGAGCGTATTGAGGTTGAGGTATACCGTACGCCGTTCTGTACCTACATGAGCAAGGGCTTTCCCCGAATAAAAAATATCGTCCCAATCCATTAGGACTGTTAATGAAAACGGAGCAAACTGCCCTGAATATTTGGAATTTTGAAGGATTTCAAAGGCAAGCGTAAGCGCTTTTTGTAACCTTGCCC
This sequence comes from bacterium, assembly GCA_024233545.1. Taxonomy (GTDB): domain Bacteria; phylum Auribacterota; class Auribacteria; order Auribacterales; family Auribacteraceae; genus JACKPL01. The sequence goes on along the minus strand of JACKPL010000001.1, from coordinate 10,673 downwards.
GCCCAAAATCGGATGCAATTTGAAGCCGTAAGTTTTCTTTTGCATCTGCGTTTATTTCACCGAACAGTTTGGACAACCGGTCTACAAGGGTATACGAATCGACTGGGATATCAATTGTTCGCCCATCAATTGTCCGGCGCACAAAGAAAATATTTTTAACAAATTCTTCGGGCTGGTGCGCCGGCTGAGTTTCTGTGCCTTGAACAAGAGAGCGTAACTGCACTCTTACTGCATTCCCTGCTTCAATATTTTGTTTCAGTACGGCATCGACTCTGTCTTGTACTCCGCGCCGCGCAAGGTTTTTGTTATCATCCGATGTATCTTTTGGCTCAATTCCTTTGGGCGGTGTAAAATCGGCGGCAAGCCGATCTTGGAAAAATTCATCTGCAAATAGGTCTTCCTCTTGAGTGCCTTGAGCAGGAAACTGCAGTACTTTGCCCGAAGTTGCCTGCTGTTTTGGCGGTAATAGGTTTGAAATCTTCGTTGCAATTAAATCGAGCACTACTCCGCTAACGGGATAATTGCCTACAAGATAGACATATTCTGGACTATCTTTACGCACATCCTGTATGCTTTCTCGGGCGGACATTAAATATGTCAACCCATCGAATACGCCTCGCTTGAGTATACCGTTAATAATCAGGTTTACGACATGTTCGTGGGTAAACACCGTTTTGTACAGTCCTGAAGATTCGGCTGAAAGTTTTGTAGGGAGATGGTTAACTATAAAAAAGGTTAAAAATGCTATCGGGTCAAATGTGTTTTTCACCGACGTCGTAACGCCCACATCTATAAGATTCACATGATAGGAGCCGTCTTGTCGTTGCGTGACAATATAATTTGCAGGGTTAGAGTCATCAACAATAATAGCTTCATCGGCATTTTCGTATAAATTGAAATAATTCTCTATAAACGCATTCACTATTGATTCAATGCGCGCTTTATACTGTTCAGGAGTTTCTGAATCTTTAACGAAAAGCGCTCCTGATTGTCCGGATTCATCCACAAGCTGAACACCATCAACAAGCGAAACCGTCGAGAAAAACTTAATATGCCGCAAACCGGAAACTTCTTGAGTTAAGTCATTTTGCTTTTTGAGTTCTCCCACTAGTGGCACATCGGCGATTGCCGCGTCTTCTCCATTGGATAAAATGAGCCGTTTCATTTCTTTAGTAAATTCTTTTTCTGAAAACTCAAGAGCTCGTTTAGGTATAGTGCGTGGTTTAATAAGCACAAACGAGGTTCTGCCCACTCCTTCAATAGAAACCTCAACATTGATTCTATGCGCTTCTTTAAAATATCCCATCCCAAGATAACTAATAGAAATAGAAGTAATATCTTCCGGACGGATATTTTTTATTCCATAGAGTGTAAAAAGGTTGCGCGGTATAATATCCGTTTCCGTCAAGACGCGCCGGATTTCATTAAATAGTTCCGGCCCGAGATTTTTTTGTACGGGAATATTTCTGAATACCCCTGTACTGAAATCCTCATGAAATTCCGTAACGGTAAAGGGGCCTTTTCCGAAATAATCCGATTCTTGTTCCGGCTTAATATCTTGCACTAGAGCGCTGTTAAGGAAAAAACCGGGGAAATGCACTGTTGCGTCAAAAGTATCGAATAATTCTGCCGCTAATCGGGATAAGCCGGCATTTGTGCTGTTGCTTTCCCACCACACTAATTCGCGGCGAATCATATGGAATTGCTTGTCGTTTTCATAACGTATCGAGGCAATAGACCGCAAAAGCGTTTTTGCAGTATCTTCCATACCTGCTTCGCTGACTCTTGAGCGGATAGAGCGCAAAACACGTAACGCAAGTTCGGTTTTTTCTGCCGCCGCTGTTTCGGGAGATTGTATTCGCGCTTGAATCTCGGAAATCTGGATAGGAGAAAGCGGAATCTGTTTAGAGATAATTGATAGAAGAGAACTGTTCTGAACAATGAGGCTGACAATGCGTGATATCTGCTCCTGTTGAGCGATGGATAAGTCGGCAACGGCTACCGAACTTAATCCTGCATCTGCGATTTTTTGTACGGCGGTTTGTGCTATTGAATCGATTGTGTTCGATACTGCTTTAAGAAACGGGCTTTGTAAACCATCGACGCCGATATTGTTTTTAAACCAGTTATCCAATTCGCCTTGTGCTATTTGATCTGGAGAAAGGTTGAGAAAATTGCCGGCGAATAATTGCCACAACCGCAATTTTGCCAGCTGAACAGCCATTGTCGGCACATCAACCGCCAGAATACTATTTGCCGCAATTCCGGCGAACAGCGCCATATCGCTATCACCAATGGAATCCGAATAAAAAATGGAAACCGGCAGTGGCGAATCGGGTAAAACAATGCGAGGGCCGGCACGCACTTGGTTTGCATCTACGCCAAGTTGCTGAAAGAAAAACGGGTTAAACTGTGATGAAAGAACAGCCGTCATATTTTCATCCGATGTACTATCCCCTGTGTTAAAAGTGATGGGAGGCTGTGGAGAAACAATGGTTTCTTGAACACCAAATTCTGTTTGAATTTGTTCATCCAGCGCAGTATTTGCCACACCTTCAAGCACAACATTTTCACCCGCTATAGATTGGTCTACATTCCATGTATCGATAGCCGTAACAAACCGCTGATTGCGCAAAACACTTTTTAGATATTGGTTAAGGGTGATCAGTTCTTTTACGTTCAATTCAAAATACCCTACGCGATAATTAAAATTCGTATCACGGGTTGATTCAAGAAACGCGCTTAGTTGCTGTTGTGCCCGCGCAAGATACTGTGTACCGGAAACAATCCCTTGATCGAGAATTGCTTCAACGATACGGTCAAGGACACGATCTAAGGTAAAGTTTTTTGAATAGAGCTCTTTGCTTTTTCCTGATAAATCATTTGCGATGCCGTCTTGCAATAAAATAATCATGAATACCAATGGGTCAAACGCCGCACGAATAAGGGCTCGTTCGCCCATATCAATGATTTGCGCATGCGTTCTTCCGGCTTGTTCCCCCAGAAAAATATTTTCAAAGTTGAGGTCGCCGTTAATCCATTGCTGATCCGAATTGATGTAAGTCTGATGATATATAGCGGCAATAGCGGCAATAGCGGCATCCATTCGTTTGACATAATCCGCATCCGACTCCTTGCCGCGTTGAATTAAATAACCTTTAAGCCCGTCGCGAGTAAGCGCTTCTTCTCCTTGTGCCAATGATACTGTATTAAAGTATGCAGTAACTTTTAAATCCGGAACCTGCTGTCTCAGCTGGCTATTGGATACAATTTGACCGAGTTGAGGGGTTATTGTCTCTCGGTCAACAGGATTAAGCAGAGCAAACGTTTGCATTTCCCGTTGCAGTGCGTTTCCTGAAAATGTATCGCTTGGACTGGATAATTGGTGTTTTAAAATAACAAAACTGCGTGTGCCAACTCCTGTGATGTCAACATCAATTTGATGCGCTTCTTTATAGGAACCTTGTCCAAGAAAACGCACCCTGACTTCCTCGATTTGCTCAGGAGTAACGGAAATGCCATGCAGTACAAATAAATTACGCGGAATACTATCAGTCTTGCTTAGAATCTGCTGTAAATCAGAAAAAATTTCTTGCCCTATGCTCAGGCTTTCTACCGTATATTGCCCGGCATCTATTTGTTCTTTGGTTACTTCGCCTCTGTTTACCGGTTGCCCCGTTACGCTGTCTACTATCATTGATTCGACAAAATAATCTGTGGTGTAGGGCGACTGAGATACATTGTGCCCGTCTTTAATTTTTGCGGCATCGAGGGTAAAACCGGCAAACCGCTGTAATGTTTGATCAAAGTTCCTAAAGAGAGCTTGCGCATACTGCAGAACCCGTTCGTTAACGCTATTTTCTGCCCACCATGCAAGTTCACTGCGAATATTTACAAATTGACCGCGGGTTGAATACTGAAGAGTGTATAAATCTTTAAGCAGGAGTATAATGTCTTCCGCATTATCATCAAATTGATGCTGGATACGCAACGGGTGAAGAATACCGAGGATGTGGAGCAGTTTTTGATCCGGCTGAGTATCGGGCATCATAATTAAATCGCTGATAGCAGTATCTAATTGCTGAGGGCTTATAACAGATGGCATATCATATAATTGACTGAATTCGCTTTGCGCAATCACCGTATTAACCGCATCGGAAATCTGGTCGATTTGAGTTAAACTTAATTCAGCCGGATCGACCGTATCAAGCCCGGTTTGCGCAATTGCTCGCTGTGCTTGTTGGGCAAGACGTTCTATTTGTTCGTTCAACTGTGAGAAAACAGGATTTACAGAACCATCCGCATTAAAGTTATCCATTACCCACCGCGCTAGGTCATTAGATGCAATCTGCACATAATCTAAACCGAGCACCTGTGAACCATACAACCGGAACAAACGGAGTTTTGTTAATTGATGCGCCGCTTCAGACGCAGACACCGCAAAAACTTCGCCGCTTGCTAAACCGGCATATACTGCGCGGTCGCGGTGCGCGAGTTGTTCGAGAAACACAAACGTTTCTCCTTGATTACTGACGATGCGCGCAAGAGGCTGGCGCGCAGTTTCTGCAGGGGTAAGAGGAGCAATAGTGCCGATTACCAGCCCATCTGAAGGAAGAGGGGTTGGAATGGGGATAGCCGGCAGATTGTCTTCAAGAATCGGATCGAATGTATACTGTCCGAAAACCGGTGCAATTCGTTCATCATAATCTTGTTTTGTGGCTTTTTTCGTATCGAAGTATTCGCGTAGCCACTGCGACACTCTCCCGCTGATCGCATCGGCAACAATCATACCGGGATAATAATTTCTTACTATTGTTACAATGTTTTGAAATGTCCGTTCCGCCAATCCTTTGCCTTGAAGCGTATTACTGTATTCTCTTCCGACATTCATAACATCGAGGTGAATCGCCTGAGCTTGCGGATTATAACTGAAATCGAGATAGAATTCCGAGATATTGATACTGCTTCCGTACATGCTTCGCATTATACCCGGATAATAAAACGAAAATACGCCGTTTTCTTTGATGTATCCTGCCCTGTCGATAAAAATGCGATGGTTCTTTTTGCCGTTCTGATTAGTAAAAATCATCAATGCAACGTATTCGTCATCCGGAATCTGGTCAAGCTGAGCTGTTAAGCGTTGTATCTCCTGATCTCGAGCGGCAGTGGTGTCTGTCGTTTCCACCGACACCAGCACAGCTGGAGAACGCCCTTGGTTGAGCATCTTAAACCAACTGAGCAGTCCGGGGTCAATCCATTCCGTTAGCGGCAGGCTTTCTATGGGCTGAGCACCAAACCGTGCCGCGCCGAATGACAGTAAATCTTCAAATGGCCTGTTTTTGTCTCTGAAGAGTTCCTGAATTGCATCCCGCAATATTATTTTGTCGTCTATAACTTCCGCATTGGGTTGAACTGGCGATAAGCGATTAGCTTCATCATGAAACTCCCGAGCAAGCTGAATTGCCACATCTAAATTTTCAGGAATCCACTTATTTCGCAGAAAGTCACGGATTTGTTCGCGCTCCTGCTGTGTTAAACTGTTGGGCATATCCTCATCCCATGTTTTATTTATATCAATTATGCGCCCGGACCGCACATTGTCAGAATCATCATTATAAAGAGCTAAAGCCTTTTTCTGCCATAGATTGAGTTCGGCGATCTCGTGCATGACCAATTCTTCCGAATAAGCATTTTCCGCTATGTATATCGAATTAAGCGCTAAACCGGCATGCCCGCGCTGGCGCCCGTCAATGGTATCAAGCCCTTTAAGAACATACACTTTTTTGCCGTGCACAACACCTTTATACTCATACCCGTCTTCAGAAGAAAATGCTTGCCGTATACGCTGATTGACGACAACATGCGGAGACGCCTGCAAACCGATATCCGCAATATTAGTGTTGACTAATAAGTTAAGAATTCTTTTATAGCCTGATAATATACTACGGATTTCCGATGCCTTAAGCCCATCGGCGGACTCGAGTTCGATCGTGGGTAAAGAAGATTCAGCGGTATTCAGCGCGTTTGTCAGTTGAAAAACCATTTCAAAATCACCGCGCTGTACCATATTGTTCGCCAACACAGGAAAGATTCGGCGTATTGCCGTTAAACTTTCTTGAATAGAATCGAATTTTTCCGTTTTACCTAAATGAAGCGCTGAAGCAACTTTTGAGACAAGAAACAAATTCAAAGCTACAGCAATTTTATTCAACAATTCCGGTTCAATGGAATCGAGCAATTCAGGGTTATTTATCAAGCGCCGGACAAAAAGCATATTATCAAATAACGTCATAACATTCGATCTGCCGAGTATATTCCGCAAATCGTTAAGCTGAGCCGGATTAAGATTCTTACGCCGGTTAAGCGATTGAGCAATTTCTCTTACTGCTTCCTGATTGAACGATACAACATCCGAACTCACCCTTTCATGGAGAGCGGTACTGAGTTCTTTAAGTGGTGCGATACCCCCTTTTTGCTCTGCAAAACGGTCGATAATCCGTATCTGGTTGTCAATCACTTTGACAGCCTGTGCCATTTGCGTATTAGAAAAACCTTTTAACGCAACTTGAAATTGCCGAACAATCGCCGCGATTCCTGCATCATTGTTAATATCAGTTAAATATAATTGCGACAATAAAGTCTCAAACGTAACAGAAGAGGGTACAACCTGCAAAACAGGGGACTGTTTTGCATCAGGAACTTCTATATCAGGTTCCGATTCGAAGAAAAATTCTGCAGGAGCAATCTGCTCAGCTAATGCATGAAACTGAACCGCAGTATTCTGCGCATCTGACGGGTGCGCTTGTATCCATGCTCTTACTATTTTCCGCAGTTCACGCCGCATCCATGGCGACAACTCTTGCCAGACGGTTTCCCTCTGCGTTGCAGTAAGGGTATCCCAATTTTTCAATGATTCCTGATGATTTTTATACAACTCATTTTGATATGCGTGCCATTGTTCCCTTTTGTCTTCAAGCGATAAAATTGTTTGGTCGATATCGAGCATTTCCGGCGTATCTTTGTCACGCTGAATTAAGTCACGCTGGTCTTGCCCGATTTGTAAAAACCCTGCTTCGAGTAAATCCCTGAACTCTCCGCTTCGGTATATTTCGATGGCTTTTTCCTGCCATAGCTGAATTTCAATAGACTCGTGTTCGGCAAGTTGAACGAGGCGAACAGTATCGAGTTCTCCTGTTTGAGGATTTACCACAGAACCGCGCGCAATATATACCGCATTGCGTTTAATGCCCCCATGGCCTGTCTGGCCGGGAGCCAGCTCCATAAGATTATTGCCGCCAACAAGAAAAATGGATTTTCCTCGAAGTTCGCCATGCAAAACCAGCAACCCATTATCCACTGCGGCATTGATCGTCCGATGAACAATCGGTTCATTGCTAGCGGCACGGATGCCGATATTGGCAATATTGACATTTCTAAGCACATCGTTGGCAACATTGCCGCGGTTTATCATATCGAGAACAGCACTGCTCCTGCCAAAAAACTGATAAGGAGTTACGGGATGCGAGACACCCAGTTGTGCAAGATTTGTTATAGTTTCAGGTGAAATACTTCCGGCTCCAACTGTAACGGATGCTGTTGTTGAATGGAATTTACTTAACAGCATTTCTCTAAGAAGCGCAAGTTCGGAAAGAGTCATTCTCCCTGAAGGAAAATCGATTACCGTATCGGGTGATTTGCCACTATGCTCCAAAAGGATCATCATTACGCCCTGCATAGCGATAGCGGTAAATTCGCGCGCTGCAACTAAATCAAGGCTATATATTCCGTCCAGTATTGAATTAAAGAGCGTTTCATGTATATCGCCGTCATTGAGTTGAGCCAATGTTTTTTCGACTTCATTTCCTTCTTCGAGTTCACCAAGCATTTGATCAAAGAGCATATTTTTTAAAGCAACGAGAACTTGAAACGCGTCTGCCTCGTCTGATTCAATAACAAACCGTTTATTCATATCGCTAAAAACTGCTGTTTCACTACCATCTTCATTAGTAAGAACCATGATATTTTCCGGCTTGATATCAGAATAAAACCATCGTGCATCAGTATTAAGATAATGCGTGAAGAACGAGCGGGATACGGTGTTAATCAATCCGGTTAAACGGGTAACATAATACAAAGACGGTTCGCCGACGGTTTGCCGTACAAGCCCTTTGTACGTATCGCCTTCTCCGACCCCGGCAAACGGAATACCGACATTCAGCCCTTCAGTAAAATAATATTCCGCGGTATCACTCGGTTGAGCGGCAGTGACTACAACGCCGATTTGCGGAACGGGATTATTCTCTGCGCCAATGCCATGCGCTATCAATTGATTTATTCCTCTCCGCTCAATGTCGATATATGAACCTTCCAGCGCGGTTATTTTTCTGTTCAAAACAAATTGAAGCGGTTCAATGGTTGAATCGGTAAACGAAACCGTAATAATGTGCGACTCAACATCGGCAGTAGAACTTAAATATTCCATTTGAATATCTTTGATATCACGGTCAGCGACCGGGCCGAGCCCGTGCAGTATGAAAAGGGAATCTTTGACAATGCTGGTTTTTCTTAGGATTGCAATAATATTTCCAATTGCGCCAGTGGCTTCTTCTTGCCATCTTTTGTAAAATTCGCTTTCTGTATCATAATAATTAGGGTTGACCGCAAAAGCCCATTCTGTACGTTTTATATCGCGCGGCCTCCCAATGTGGGTTCCTTCAGTAATCACAATCAGTTGGCTATTAAGCCGGCGCAGGTTTTCAAGGGCAACGGTACGTAAAAATTCGTCTCCGGAAACATTTGTCGCCCACAACGCAATAGCATTGCGCGCCAACACAAAATCTTCCTGATCCTCATAGAGAGTGGATCCGATGCGGTCGAGGATATCCATAATTATGGTCTTATCGTCCATCGTTAAAGGGTGCCCGCTGTACCGCTTAAATTTTAAACTCTGAAGAGTATCGATGCGCTGATTCAAGCCTCGTTTAATAAATACTCTATCATTGGAAGTAATAAGCTGATAAAACTCATTGCGCACTATCCTGAGGTTTTGTTCCGGCTGACGGGCTTGAGCATCCTGCAATGCGCGGTTGATAACAAAACCGGCACTGTACATATCGATTGCGGTGGGAGTAAGTTCTGCAAATGACTCCATAATCTTATCGGCGCCATCCAAACGTTTTGCTTCGAGAAACCATGTGCCGCCGATATCCTGTCCGAGTACTTGCTGGAGTTTGACTGTTTCTTTGGCATGGTCGGCGGCATTATCGGCACGCCCTTGAACAACGGCAACGTCACGGTCGAGATACCGATCATCTATTTTGCCCACATCAACCGTCACTAAACCGGCGCTGATTATGGGACGAGATGTTACCTGAACCGCCAGCCCGCCGTCTTTTTCCGTAAACTTTTCGCCTCGAGAGGGAAGTGTTTTATCTCGCAGTTCTCGGAACTGTTCCGAATCAATGGCAAGAATTCTGCCTGAAACTTGTATATTTTTCCGCAAGAAATCATAACTGAACTGCACTTTAATGGAGTCTTCGTATCCGGGAACTGTCAGATCGATGGTTTTTGACTGTTCAACATCCTGCTGAGTAATTTGCACTTCGAAGGGCTCTCCGATGGACGGGTCGTCGAGACGAAGTGCGAATCCGTCTTCTGTTTTGCGCACTTTAAAATGTATCATATTGAAGTTCACCGGCGTAAACCGTTCTTCGATATTCGATGGGTCAGCTTGCAAGTTTTCATGGAGAAACGTTATCCGTTGGCCTTGCGGGCTGATATTTTCTATACGAAACTCTTCAGAAGCCTTTTCGATTGGATACGGCAAGCTGATATCAGGAAATTTAACTAATTGCGAATTTCCATTTCTAAACCGTAGAATTACCGCGGCTTTTTGAGCAGTAATCGTTTGAAATTCACTGGAACTATATTGCCAGAAATCGGCAAACCGTACTGAATCTTCTTTCTCGTCGATGATGAGGATATCCATTCCCTCTTGTTTGCGCTGAAGCATAAGGGCGTATTCTTTTTCGCTCAGCGTATACGGACGTTGGCGCATATCGTTAAAAAATGCCTGTGCGTTGTCAAATAAGTCTGTTTCAATGTTTTTGGTTTCGGAAATAATCCTGAGAGACTCCTCAATGAGTTTATCACCAATACCAATGCACCACTGCCGGCTAGTGCCGCCCACATTATTTCCATCGAACCGGAAAATTTTCAATTGTTTTAAAGCCGCATTCCAAACAATCTTGCCGTATTCGTCTCCGCCGACACGAAAAGTCACAGAAACCGATTGTTGGGGCTGAACACGAATGATATGGTTGACAGCCCGTTTAAAATGGTCGTTGCCCTCAAAAATCAAAATATCGCGAATATTGACTGAATCATAAAGGATTGATTCAGCTAATATTTCGGTCATCATTCCGCCAAGTACAACATCAGGTTCATCATTAAGCAACGCCTGTTCGTATTGTCGCAGTAAGGTTTCGAGTGTTTTTTCTTTTACATAACTGTGAGCGATGGGTTTTTGAATTACTTCATATTCTGCGGCAAGAAGCCCTGTATCAAGAATATCGTTTATATCGTGTTTCTGTTCATCGAAAAGCATAACTTTTGTGCTTAATGCGGTACGTGTCACAGCAAGATGTCCATTGAACATTTTGCGGATTTCTTCT